>JAWKTR010000012.1:0-267523 GCA_041398985.1 Pirellulaceae bacterium | reverse complement strand
AATCAAGGCACTGGGAATCAATCCCCAGGCCAGCCCGCTAACAGCGAGACTTCGGAAACCGAGCTGTTGTATGGCTTACTCGTTGAAAAGCGGAAGGGAAGCGAAGATTACTCGTCACTAGCGGGGCTGCGATATACCAAGGGCAGCGAGGAAGGGCATCGCCTGAAACACTTGCAACGCCACTTGGAAGATCAGCCATCGCGTCCTGGAAAACATGGCGTATTCTATGGCGATTTGCCTCAGGTCCTGCGATGGCTTGATGACGCATACAAGCGTGGAAATGCTGGAGCGAAAGGTGCCAAAAAGCGACAGGATAATGGAATGACTATTTACGAAGTTTCGTTTGATAAGCCAGTCGGTTACGTGGGTGGACGCGACGGCGGACGGGACGGGAATCCCGACGCAAAAAAGATCCGGATGGTCGTTGACGGCGACCGCCTGATCACCGCCTTTCCGTTCTAGGTTTTATATCTCTAAATTAAAACAGAACGCGTCAATACGGTTCGAAGTTCCTTGCAGAGTTAGTGTTTATGATGGATGAACCCACCCCGGCGCCTTGGATTTACATCGGCGAATGCCCCGTTTGTGTCAACGGCTTGTGTCGCGTTCGCTATTGCGAAGACGACCAGGGGCATGCGCACTTGTACGCCATGTGCGACGAATGCGAAGCAATCTGGCTCCAACCCACAACCGATAGTGAGAAACTGTTTGCGGGCGCGGAAGAACCGTTATGTCCATTGTGCAGCCGAGCGCTCTACGGTCCACAATCGCACTGGGCCAGGCCGGACGAGGTCGTTCAGACCGAGTGGGCAGCGGCGGCCATCTTCGACATTCCATCCGCAGGACCGACGCTGGAACAGCCGCCTGGGACACCGCTCTCTCAAGACGGTTCGTCGATCGTTGGTAGCGACGATGGCTTCATTACCGTTGATGACGTTGCGGCAGCCTTGGACGCGCCTCCGCCACCAGAACAGCGCCATTCATCAACGGTGGATGACCTAGCCGGCGACTCGGACGCCGCGTATGGCCAGGATGAACCCAAGCCCGGCTGCTAGATCTCGACGTTGCGCTACGCCGGGTGTTGCAACAAAATCGCGAGCCCGTGTGGGCTCTGAAGTTGTACCAAACTGTGCGGAGAAGCAGGCAGCCACTGGGCAGGCTCCGCAACTGTGGCCATAATTGTGGACCTCACACGGTTGCCGGCCATTCCAGCGAATCAGAGGATCCATGAGCCCTATTACGTACAAGGACAGCGGAGTTGATTTAGAGCTGTACGAAAATGCCATGCAGCGACTGCCTAAGCTCATGCATCGCACGTTCAGCCCGCGCGTCATGCGCAATGATGGAGGGTTTGCGGGCCTTTTTCAACTGGATTTCAATTGTGCACTCTTCTCGCGCAAGTACGAGGAGCCGGTGCTCGTATCGGGCACCGACGGCGTGGGCACGAAGTTAAAGGTTGCCCAGATGGCGGGTTTTCACAATACCGTCGGCATTGATCTGGTGGCGATGTGTGTGAATGACATTTTGTGCTGCGGCGCAGAGCCGCTGTTTTTCTTGGACTACGTGGCGATGAGCCGCGACAATCCGCCCATGCTCGAGCAAATCGTCGAAGGCATTAGCCAAGGTTGCGTACAAGGCGACTGCGCGCTATTGGGCGGCGAGACGGCCATTATGCCCGACCATTACCACGGCGATGACTATGATCTAGCCGGTTTCTGCGTCGGCGTCGTCGAGAAAAAGCACTTGATTACCGGCGCGCATATTGCCCCCGGTGATGTCGTGATTGGCGTTGAATCGTCTGGCTTCCACTCAAATGGTTTCAGCTTGGTTCGTAAGGCGGTCTTCGAGAAGGCTGGCCTATCCGTTGCTGATACCATTGAATCGCTTGGTTGTACGGTCGGCGAAGCGTTGATGCGTCCTACGTTGATTTATGCGAACCTGACAAGACGTGTGCTAGGACATTACAAAGTCAAGAATGTTGTCCATGGACTGGCTCACATTACTGGCGGAGGATTACTGGAGAATACCGCCCGAATTTTGCCGCCCCATGTAGATTTGACGTTTCAACGCGACAGTTGGGAAATACCCGCTGTGTTTCCATGGGTACAGCAGCTCGGTGATATCGATGCTGATGAAATGACACGCGTGTTCAATATGGGACTCGGGATGGTGCTTATCGTCAGCCCATTCTATGCCAACAAAATCCATGAGTTGATCGCAACCCTAAAGCTCAAGTCATGGACGATTGGACAAGCCGTCGAGGGAACAGGGAAAAGCCGCTGGGCTTAAATTGACAGGGTCGGGAGTCTTTTCAGCTGCCGCTGGTAGGAACATGGCTAATGGGTTATGTGATCTAGTCTGAAAAACTCCCGGCCCTACCGTAGCGAATTGCTCACGCAATCGGGTGAAATTTGGGTTAAACGTATTTACGCGAGAGGAATTCATGCCAGCACAAATCTTAGATGGGAAGGATACTGCCACTGCATTGCGAGAGGTGTTGGCGGCGGAGGTGTCGCAATGGCTCAACGAAGGTGGCCCACTTCCAACGCTGGCTGCCGTGTTGGTCGGCGATGATCCGGCCAGCCAAGTCTACGTTCGAAACAAAGAGCGTGCATGCGAAAAAGCTGGCATGCGCAGTCGTTTGATTCGCAAGCCAGCAACAACCAGTACGGCTGAGCTACTCGATTTACTCGCTGATTTAAACGCTGACCAAGAAGTGCATGGCATCCTTGTACAACTCCCCTTGCCGGTAAGTATCGACACGCAACGCGTACTAGATGCGGTCAGTCCTGAGAAAGACGTGGATGCCTTTGCTCCCGAAAACGTAGGGCTGCTCGTCCAAGGGCGGCCAAGATTCCTGCCGTGTACGCCTCACGGTGTCATGCAGCTACTGGCACGCTATGGGTACGAACTTGCCGGGAAACATGTGGTCGTCGTTGGGCGCAGCGATATTGTTGGAAAACCCATGGCCAACATGCTCATTCAACGGGATATTGGTTTCGGCTCAGCGTATGCCAATGCGACTGTCACGGTGTGCCACTCGCAGAGCCGCGATCTGGCGGAAATTACTCGTTCGGCCGATGTGCTCATCGCTGCGGTTGGCAAAGCCAACTTGATAACGGCTGAAATGGTGCAATCTGGTGCGGTCGTGATCGACGTGGGAATCAATCGACTGGGGGACAAACTGGTTGGCGATGTCGACTTCGAATCCGTACGGGAAATAGCCGGAGCCATCACGCCTGTGCCTGGCGGCATCGGGCCGTTAACCATTGCCATGTTGCTCCGCAATACATTGACTGCCTGTCAGCAACAAATGGCTGCCGTTAAGTAAGTGCAGGTAGGTGAACCTCGTGCGCTAGCCTTGGGCTTTCATACGCCGCGACTTCGTAGTGAACCTCGTGCGCTAGCAGTGGGCTCTTCCGGCCGTGGGCTTTAATGCGCCGCGACTTCTTAGTGAACCTCGTGCGCTAGCCGTGGGCTCGTAATGGCTATACAGCCCGCGAGCCGTCTGGCATCCTAAGCTTGCAACAGCGCTGGTACGATGTTGCCGTCACTCCAGCGCAAGGGGCGACCGATTGGGGTGATCCGATCGAGTTCGTGGTCAATCCCCAAGGCATGTAGCAGGGTTGCATGTAGGTCTGGTACGGTCACCGTGTTCTTCGTAACTCGCTCAGGATCAAATTTGTTTTCGCCACTGCCTGAGAGTAGTTGGGGATCGGGATTGGCGGCTGTTTCACCATGCACATAGCCACGTCGAAAGCTGCCGCCAGCCAGTAGAATACTGAAGCCGTGCGGCCAGTGGTCGCGTCCACCTGCTGGGTTGATTTTGGGTGTACGACCAAATTCACCGCCACAAAAGACAACTGTGTCATCCAGCAGATCGCGCTCGGCCAGTTCTTCCATGGTCGCAGCCAACGCGAGATCAAGTACCTTGGCCTTATTGCTTTGGAGTTCATGATTGTTAACGTGAGAGTCCCAACCACTCAGCTCGACTTCGACGCATCGCACGCCCGCCGAAAGCAAGCGAATGCCTGCCAGGCAACCGCGGCCAAAGGGACTGTCGCCAAAGCGATCTCGTGTCGTCTGGCTTTCCGCTTGTACGTCAAAGGCGGTGAGTTGATCACTGTTCATCATCGTGACGGCTTGTTTCGTGGCCGCGCGATGTAAAGTGCGTTTCTCATCCAAGTTGGCCAATCGCCCTCGCTGGAATTCAGTTTCCATCACATCCAGCAATGGCCCAAGTCGATCTTGCAATTGTTCTTCATTCACGCGGGCGGTGAGATTGGGAATGGGTTGAGCTGGATCGCCGATCTGAAAAGCATCGAAACTCGGGCCCAAGTACCCACCGCGAGATGGCCATTGTCCAGGAATAATGGAAATGTGCCGCGGAATCTCAATATTGTCTTTGCTCTGGCGGCAAATGATCGATCCGATCGACGGATGCACAAGCGTTGGGTCAGGTCGCCAGCCTGTCTTGAGATGATAGGTGGCTCGCTCGTGATCTCCCTCTTTGCTAATCATGGAGCGGACCAGGCAGGCGTGGTGCATTTGTTGGGCAGTGGCGGGCATCAAATCTGAAATCTGTGTGCCGGTGATCGAGGTCGAGAGGCCCTTGGCATCCCCTCCAATCGAAGTGCCGGGGTGCGGGTCAAACGTCTCCAGTTGGCTGGGACCGCCTTGCAGCCAGAGCATCAACAGCGATTTGGGGCGCTGCGAGCTGCGCTTGCTATCTGCGGCTTGGGCCAGCCGTTCCGCAAATTGCGTTAGCCAAGCGCCGGCGGCCAAACCTGTCGTAGATTGCAGGAGGCGTCTGCGCGTTAGTCGTTGATAGCCTGAGCAGCCGTCTGTCACTGAGTCACACATTTTCCGATTCCTTAGTGATTCCATGAAAATTCAGTCGAGTTGATCATGGCCCAGTAGATGTCATTGACCGCCCGCGCGCGAGCCTGGTCGCGTTTTCCGGATAGATGGTCGGCCAAGCACTGGGTTTCGGTGGGCGTCGGCCGTCGGTTCAAGACGCTCCAGTAAATCAGCTCGACCGCTTGTTGGTCGTCGGCCACGATGGAGGCGATGCGGTTACTGGCGTTGGCAATCCCGTTGGCCGCGGTGCGCTCCGCTACCAAGTTGCCATTCATCATGACCAGCCGTTGAGTAATGGTCACTGCTTCGCTATCAAATTCATCTTCACCGCGATCCCCAAAACGCTTGAGGAAATCCTGGCCGTCACCAAAGGCCTTCAACCGCGTGAATATGGAGCTTGTCGAATCAATGGCCGTCAACGTGCAAGCTTGAAAGAGACTCCCCGAAACCTGCTCGGGACGCAATTGGGTGATAGGAAAGACTGCCCAAGCTGCTTCGTGCGCTTCGGTTATCTCAAACTCGGCGCGGCTATCACGCTGAAAGGCATCGCTGGATATAATCATCCGTACTAGGCGTCGAAGGTCGAAGCCATGCTGCACGAAGTCTTCCGCGAGCGTATCCATGGCCGGTGGGACCGAGTCGTCCAAGGGAATATTGTCGACGGGATCAACCAGCGGCCGCGAAAACAACAACGCCCACACGCGATTCACCGTGGCGCGCGCAAAGGCGCGATTGTCGCGATGGGTAACCCAATGAGCCAACCGATCGCGGCGTTCGCCATCTTTGGGAAGCAGTTCGGCGGCAAAAGGCACGGCGGGCGTCACTTCGCTTTCTTGTTCGTCACCAAGGAGTTTCACTTTATAGACTTGACCGTCATCTGCAATTCCCCGGAACGGACCGTTCGGAAAAGATGTTCCTGCGTAAAAGGCCGCTAGCGAATGGAAATGTTCTTGAATTCCTTCTACTGGCTCCTCAGGACTGCCAAAATTCAAGTCCCCCAGGAAATCGTCGTGACATTGCAAGCAGTCAATGCGCTGAGCGAGAAAGGCTCGCGAGGTGCGGCCTGCTAATCGCACTGGATCACCGCGACCATCGTTGGCTTCATCCATCGTGGCAGTTACGAAGTTGACACTCGGCGTATCGGTCCACAGTCCTTTTGCCGACAGCATTTCGCGCACTATTTCGTCGTATGGCCGCCCTTCCCCAAACTGTTCCGCTAACCAAGTATTGAATTTGCGACGGCGGAACAATAGAAAAGGGCCGTTATTGGTACCCACGTATGCGCGGGAAAATCGCTCAGCGAAGTAATCTGCCCAGCGCCGATCTTCTAACAGGTACTCTGTCAGCCATCGCGTCTGCTGATCTTCGGGTACTTCGGAGAGGGCGCGCAACTCTTCGAGTGATAGTCCGCTGCCCACCAGCGCTAGCGAAATACGTCGAGCGATCACGAGATTGCTGGCAGGAGCCGCCAATTGGTTATCCACGGTTGATGCCATGGTAGCAAGCTGCGAATTCACCACGGCCAAATTCTGCTGGAAGTCCTCTGCGCTGTAGGGGCTGACGGCGTCATGCGGATTGCGGACATCGGGCCGTCCACGAAGCGAGGCGGCTACGACGGTCAAGCATGCAAGAACGGCGGTCAGCATCAACAACGGTTGAAGGATTCGGCGTTGGTTTTTCATACCCCAGCTTTCTTCGTTGAACGGCACCCCGAAGGCGGCCCGTTTGTCAGGCGGTTAGCGAATGGACACGCCTGCCAAAAAGACTCGTTTTCGCGTCCACGACCTGCGATCGATTATATTTACATTCGTCAGCCTACGTTCCCGTCTTGGCAAGGTTTTTGGAAGTTGAGCGAATAAACACTGGCGGGGCCGATCCAGAGAACCATACAAGGGCAGTCTTATGACCAGCAAATCAATCCCACCGATGCTGCGTGAGCCGCCCGTCTTGCCGGGAAGGTTAAGGCGAAACCCGGGCAGGAGCCTGCGACCATCGATCGGAGAAGACGATTGATCCTGAAGTAGTCGCTCATCAGACCCCGACTGCGAAGGCAAGACCTGCGGCACCGACGGATGTGGCGGAAGCTGCGGGATGCAGACTCTGTTCCCCCGGAAGCGGCAGCAGATACGGCAATTCCCATTACGTCAAGTGCTGTAACGGAAGCCGCTCCAGGAGCCGCTCCACAAACCGTTGGGGAAGCAATTGTCGAGCCACCACGCATAGGAAGAACCCCCGTCGTAGCCGAGCAGGCGCGGCCGCTTACCGTTCGTTCTTTGCCACCTTTAGCACCGTCGCTGAACGTTCGTTCGGTAACTGCCAACGTTGCGGGCAAGACCTTCCGATGGTACCACTGGCCAGGCTGGACGTTAGGTCGCAGCTGGGACTTAGCCAGTCTACTTGTGCTACTGGCTGTCGTGGCTGCGATCCCGATCCTACAATTCGCAAGTCTCGGCTACTTGCTGAATTCAGCGGCGAATCTTGCCCATGGAAAGCCGTGGCGTCAAGCTCTGCCCGGCATGCGTCTAGCCGGCCGACTTGGGGTATTTGTACTACTGGCAGCCTTGAGTTGGCTGCCAGTGTTTCTGGTTAGAGATTTTTCCTATTCGGCACAGTTGCTCGTACCCGATTCAGGCACTGCGATAGCATGGCGTGTGGGAGCGTTGGTAATCGCGGCTGTTTGCATGGTACACATCGTCTGGGCGGCCATGCGCGGCGGACGTTGGTATCATTTCTTATGGCCAGCCCCGCTGCGGTTCCTGATGCAGATTTGGCGCCCACGTACTTGGAACCGCGCGAGCGACGCTTTGTATGAAACGGCGAGTGCATTCCATTTTTCACGGCTGTGGTGGCTGGGGCTACGCGGTGCTGGTGGGGCATTCTTGTGGACGGTCGTGCCGGTGTCTTTGATGATTATCGGCCAACGTGCCGACGCTGGTGGCATGGGGGTGTTCGGATTCTTGGGCGCAGTGGCTATGACAGCCATCATGCTCTACCTACCATTCCTGCAAATTCAATTTGCCAAAGAAGACCGCTTGGCTGCTATCTTCGACATCCGCTCGGTGCGCCGGCGTTTTCACTATGCCCCCTGGGCACATGGGATCACGCTCTTGCTTCTGTGCCTGCTCTGCATACCACTCTATCTGTTGCGCATCGAAGCCACGCCCGCGGAGTTGCTGTGGGCGCCCAGTCTAGTGTTTGTACTGTTTATGTTGCCCGCCAAGCTGATGTTGGGAGCCGCGATGGGCTACGCCCGGATAGTCGGCACTACAGTGAGCGATTGCAAAGCGGCATTGGACGCTACGACACTCTGCTCGCCTAGTCGGTTTGGCTAGCGTGCTAGTCTATGTCGGGGCACTCTTTGTAGCCCAATTGATTGCTTCACAAAGGTGCGTACGTGATGTATTTCAGCATGCTTTTCTGGTCCCCGCGCTGATCAAAAGCTCTTAATGGTGTGCCGTAACAAGCAAAGGTAGCAGGCACACTCCGTGTGCGCAAATCGCTGCAACGTCGTTTTCCAACAGCGGACGGAAGCGGAAGGAGTAAGCGTGCGGACGGCACATGGAGTGTACCTGCTACCGTTGTACTACCTGGTCAGCGCTAAGTTGATGCGTTCGTAATTAAATTGAGTTACTTCGCCAGCCTTGGCGGCTTCGACCAGTTGTCCAACGGTGGTAAATTGCAACTCGACAGGTCGATCGCGGGCGATTGGCTGTAAATCGAAAATGTATTTCTCCGTACCGTCCTCTTCGAATCTACGTTGCGCAAAATCGAAAGCGGGGCAGATTGCCACAACCCGATCTGCCGGTTTGGGTTGGCCAGCGTATTTGACATCGACAGTGACTTTGTCCCCCTTGTGCGCGTATTCAACGCTCGCCATGCCAAGGGTGAGCTGAGCGGGTGGCTGCAGAGGCTCGACCAGTTTTTGTTGCAGCGAGGTGGGCAACGAGTCCGCTGCCCATACGCGTAGCCGAGCGGCTTCTTGTCGACGGCCTGGCCAAGGAACTTTGCTAACATCCGCTTCGGGAAAAAGCGTAGCGGATCTAAAACTATGGTCGGCCAATACAAAGGTCTTGGCATTCTGGCTGGTATCGCCCGCTTTCGATAGTTCTGCCACGAGTAGCCTAGGTTTGCGTGTAAAATCCGCCAGCGTTCCATTCCAGAAGTGGAATTCAAAGCCCAGTTCACCTTGATTGACTAGGCGATGGTCATTTTGGACGCGGAGATAGAGCTTGCTGCTGAGTTTGCCTCCCTCTTGGCCTTGAAGGTCGATAATCCCCTGTGAGTTGAACGCGTCGAGCATGAAGCGTCCGCGGGCGTCGTAGGGCAAGAACAGCTGTTCGCCGCCGAGCGCTTCGACTTCGATGGTCGCAGATTCGAACGCACCGTTGCCTTGTACGGCCACATTCAAAGTATCTGGCAAATATTCCTGAGGGACTAGGATTTTCTGCCCCAAGGACTGGACATCGCTGTCAAACCGTTTTCCAGACATCCCAACTGAAGTAATTCGCACTGTTGGGCGAGGGATGCTGGCCAGGGAGTCGCGCATGAGATTGCCGACTTCACCCGAACGATAATAACCAAATTGTGTATCGCCCAATTCGCGTTGCAATGCTTCGAGTTCGTTTTTGCCTGTATTGAACACGGTTCGCCATCGGCCGCGAAACTCCTGTTTTTGTGCCAGTAACCATTGTTCGAATTTATCAAAGTGAAAAATGCTTAGACGAATATCTTGGTTGCCAGCGACAGCGTCGCGCACATCTGCCTTACTTTTGCCGCGGTTTTTTCGCGCAAGATTCTTCGGGTCCTCATCGATATAATCCACGCCATCGGTGAACACATAAATCAGCATTTTCTCTCCAACCCGCGCCTTTTGGCTAGCCAATTGGATTGCGTTGTAGAGAGGTGTGTCAGCACTCGGCTCCAAATCGTCGATCGCGCGTTCCAGATCGTTCATCCAGGTCAAATCCAGGTCGCGAATGTCACGCGGTTCGTAGTGCTTTTCATTTGGAACCTGCTTGATGACTGGCTTGAGGCTTTCCTTGTCTGCGTCGTTGGGATCGAGCCCGAAAGGCATCAATCCCACTTTGACCTTGGCCTCGCCGTTGGAATGTATCTCTTGCAACCGTTCCAAAACGCTATGGACGTTCATGAGCACAAACTTGAAGAGCGGAGCCTCAACCGCTTCGCCCTTTTCGTTTTGGCCACTCACGACGAGATCCATCGAATTGGAGCAATCCACGAGCAACAGCACGGTGACAGGGGGCGGTTCGTCGGGTGGTTTGACGCGTACCAGTGCGCCGTTTAGCGCTTCTTGCTTGAGCGTCAACTCGATCGCAGCTTGTTGGTACTCCGCTATTTCCCAGTCAATGGGCTCAGTGCGCGTGTGACCACGTAGGGCTAGGGTGCCCAAGGGTGGAGCGGATTTGGACCAGTATTCCCCGCCAAAGGTCTGGGTTGTAGTCCGTGTCTGAGTGTCTCTTAGATCCGCGATCCAAGTTCGCTGATCGGGTTGGCTCGGCTGCCAAGGCAAGCGAGCGTCGCGGGTGCCCAGATAGACTTGCGCAACGGCGTCCATTCCTTCGCCTCCCACCACGCTGATCGGTGCGCGCTTGGGGTTGGGCGGAGAGACGGATTGATTGCCGAACTGCGCGCGCAGCGATAGCAACTGCTTGGCGGCAGCGGACGCTGACTGGCTCATTTCGGTATCAAAAGAGCGGGCGAGTTGGCCTGCGGGTTGCAGCACGGAGAATCCTGCCGGAAGTTTAATTTTCTTTGTCAGTTCGACAAAGTAGAGATCTTCGGGAAGCGAATCACCTCGATAGGGGCCACTGCCCCACTTGGCATTCGCTAGTCGGTTGACCTGCATAAGGCGTTCGTGGGAATTGGACAAGCACCAACGCTGCCAAGGGCATGACCAAGGCCAGGGATCTCCGTCCACGTTATCGCTGCGTCTTTGGCTTGCCAATCTTGCGTGCAACGATAACGCATGACCGTATGCAACCGCCGGCTCGCATCCAATACTCTATTTTCATTAGTTCTTCGCAAGGCCCCTTTGGTCGGACGTTGGCGGCATCTGTTTCGGAGCCTAAGTGGTCTTCGATTTCAAGCCTCATGTCCGACTTGGCAATTGCCGCCCATCGCTCGCGAGCCGAATCGATCGGTTTGAGGAAGAATTCATCGCAAGCTTCCTTGGAGGAACGCAGGGAGGGCGTACGGTCCTCGTTCTTGTCCAAAGTGGGCGCGACCTTCATGCTCAAGTAATTCAACGTGTCGGCATGGAGCTGCAGGCGGGCCGCGTTGGAAAGCAGCGGGCAAAGCAAAGCGATGCGTCCACGCCGGTATGTTAGGGAATTCACGGCCGCACCACCCAACTCTTTTGAATTGGTCTTTTGATCTACGTAGATGGCAAAACTTCGTCGCAACTGTGAAAGTTTCGCTGTGATGCTTTGTATGAGTGGTTCAAGTCCCGCATCTAGCCGCGCGCCAGGAGCACGCGTCAGATAGGGATAAACTTGACCAGTTTTTTCAGCAATCTCGCCGAGGTCTCGCAGTTGGTCTTGGAGGATGGCTTTGTCCTGTTCAGATGCAAGTTGGTATTCTTTCAGGAGCCAGGCCAATAAGTGCGGGATCGCATACAGCGCATCGTGCGTTTCCGAGACCGCTTGAGCCACTTGGCCAGCGCTCTGCTCAACCGGTTTCAAGCGTACACTGACTTGTTCAAAATCGGCAATCGCTTTACCACTGTCATTGGCCAATAGCCAGTCGAAACCACGCATGTATTGCTGCTCGATGTCGAGCATGCCATTGTCCTCGTCGCTCAGCCACCAACTAACTTCCGGATCTGGGTAGGTAGCTAAGGCCTGTAGGCGGTGAAAAATTTGCAGCGCATTCGCAGCGGCCTGCGGTCGCTGCGGTTGGCGACGCTCCAATCGATGTCTGTTGCTACTCTCCGGAGTAGATTGATTTCCAGTGAACTTGTTTCCGCTGCAAAATCGATGGCTGCTTGTAGACGCGCTCCGGTTGAAAAATCCCTGTCCCAAACCGACGCGCGATCGGTTTGGGCACTGGTCAAATAGAGCTGCCAAATGAAGTAAGGGCGATCCTCTGGAGCCAAAGCAAGATCCCCCGTTGGCACGGCCGGTTCACCGCTGGGAGCTGGTGTGGCCAACGGCTATGCCAAAACTCGGAAGCTTTTCATCAATGGCCCCGGTCGACAATTCCTTGACATAGTCAGGTGTTAAATCGTTCGATCGCATCAAAACGATCGGACGGACCATGGAAATAGCGATTGCGCGTCACATCTTCGATGAGACTTACGTCCAGATTCGCCTCGGGAATACGCAGTTCAGCGATCGCCAGGTCGACCAGTTGCTTGGCTTTGGAGAATGAACCCGGTTGATTCAAGGCGACTTCTTCCAAGGCCAATAGCTGTGATTCGATCTTGGCGTATCCTAGGGGATCCCAGCGGTATGCTCGGGAATACTTACCACTCACACCGCGCCATAGTTCGTCGATGACTGCCAATTGGGCGGCTTCAATATTGGGCTTGGGCAGCACTTCATCCTGCTGCCTGCCGACCGTCAGGACCTGCAACTGACTGACCCGCTGTTCGAGATTCTCCTCTGGTAACCAAACTGGGGTCTGGCGCGCAAAACGCCGGTTGCTGACGTCGTTGGCAACGCGATCGGACAGGTACTCGCGGAACTTCTCGATGGTCAAATTGGGCATCAGTATGTTGGTGTTGGCTGAACGGCCCTCGAGCAATTGGCGAAAGAAAAAGCCGAAAAAGGAGCTGGAGTACTCGGGAGCCAACCAGTTTTGTTCGCCGTTGCCACATGGCAGAGTTACCAAGAGCCGCTTCTGCAAATCTTCGTCGAGCTGGCTGATTGCCTTGCGAGCGGCGCTCTCCCATTGCGGATCCAGGTCCCCCAGGTTGGCTATCACCGGGGGGAGTTGCAAGTCGAGCACGACCCATGCGAATGTACCTCTGGGAACACTGCTGGCTGCGCTGGCCAACAAGTCTTCGAGCTTGACACCAGCTGGACCGCCAAAGGGCGAAGTGTTTTGGGGATAGATAACCAGTTGATCATCGTCGGTGAACGCGGCGTACGAGCAAACATAGATACAAGCAAATCGCTTGCTGGGACCACCTGGTTGTATTGCCTTAGACCGAATACTCTCGAACTTTTCGATCCAAGTTGGCGAACTGAGCGAAGCCAGCGCGTTGTCATTGTCGCTTTGCGTTACCGCTTGCGCAAACAGATTGACCCGATTGATACTCTGTAATTGCTCCCGTTGACTATTGCCAAACGGATTCTCAAGCAGCTCTGGTGAAGATTCATGGTCACCCACGCTAAAGACAAACATGGGCAGCGGTCTAGGCTTAAAGAAAGCCTCTCTGAGGAAATAGATCGACAGCACGCTGGCGAGAACAAACAGCACGCCGATGATCAACCAGCGGCGAATCGCTGCGCCCCCCATTGCCTCCGTACCCGGTGCAGCGCCTGTCCAAGATCGAGCAGGAGTATTGCTAGTGGTGCCAGCAGCTACTTTGCCTTTGCTCTTGCCACGCCAGCCGCCAGCCGGCTGTGGCCGCGGTGCATTGCCCAACTGTACCGGTTTAGGGCTCTTGAGTTTTGGTTGCTTTTTCTTGCCACCGCCAGAATTGCTCTCGCGCCAGTTGGACATTGCCTCAGCCTTACTTGGGAATCAACAGTTCAACGCGTTATGATACCAAGCATTTGGGGGAATTGCTTGTTTGACAGGGTCGGGAGTCTTTTCCGCCTAAATCGCTTTATCCAACAGCAACCACACGCTCCTACCAGCGGCATCTCATCGATGGCGGCCGCTGCTGGAAAGACTCCCGACCCTTTCCTGTCGACTCCCAGTTCGTGAACGGCAACGGAGATATAGAGTGGGGCCGGCGATCGAAGAGACTGACGTGACAGAATGCAACAAGGCGACTCCCACTCAGGAATCGCCTTGCGGCTGTTTGTTGTTTTGCGATGGCAGCGATGTCTTACCGGGAAACCAATCCCATCCGAATTTGCTGCCCCTCTCCGATCTGCACGTCTTGTGGCTTCTCAATCGCGAGCAGGATCCGACGTCCGCCGACTTCGATGATCTTTGCTAAGCTATGATTGCCAGCTTCGTCAACGATGATAGCTGTCCAGCCAGCGTCCATCTCGTAGGCGTCCGGCAAGTGTAGGAGCAATTCGCCGAGTTGCTTGCGATAGGTCACGACCTGCGATTTGACGAGCTGATCCGGGTTGGCGATCCGGTTATCTCCATTGCCTGGGGTTGACTGCGATTCAACCAAGCCAGATTCTTCCTCAGTGCTGGCATCAGTGAGGCTAAAGGAGGTTTCCGCTGCAGCTTTAGAGACCTTCTTGGTGTGTGCCACGCCCACGACAACTGGTGAGATATCGTACTCGCCATAATATTCGTCGCTGAGGCGATAGGAGGCTTCTTTGGCTTCTACTTCTTCCTTCTTCTCGTCATCATCGCTACTTTCTTCGCCTTCTACCAGAGGCTTTGGCACTACCGGTTTGGGCTTGGGTACGGGATCCGGAGCGATCAACTCTTCGGGTTCGATCGGTGGTTTGGCAGGTGGCGGGCACTTGCAAATCAGGGCTCGAGCGGCCTTGCGAATCTCTTCGTTTGGCTCTTTGTAGCAGCCATCTTTCATGCCGTTAGCGATGTCATCCAATTTCTTGAGCAGTTTTTCGGTGCAGCAAGTTGTTTCGCAACCCGTACGACAGCGGGAGCATTCGCCTGCGGCAACATCGAGGCCCTCAACGGCAGCCATGCGCACGTCGGGATCGCAGTCTTCCAGAGCGGCCAAGAACGCGGCTTCGACCTTGTCGTCCTTGTTGTAACATCCGCAGTTAACTTCAGCCAAGAACTTGATCGCTTTGATTTTTTGCTTCTTGAGATCCTGATCCGCTTTGATCTCAGCAGCGGCCTTGATCATGTCTGGTTTGGACGGATCCAAGTTCGCTGGATCGGCCAATGCTAGCACAGGTGGCTTCTTTTCCAGGCCAGGGAAATTGCCGCGACGGTTGACTAGACCATCTCGCAAGCGAGCACCCGCTTGAGGGACCCCCAACTTTTGCCAGAAGGTTGGGACAGGCGTCTTGGGAGCCACACAACCGACAGTTGATGCGAGTGTGCAGGCCAAAATCAGATTGCGAAAGCGTTTTTTCTTGAGATCCATCTCAGTTTCCCGGTTTTCCCTGGCGGTGAGTCGAAGGCACCGTTTCGAGGTTTAACAGTGGCCAATCCGTGGCGCTATTCTTCGCGACACAATGGATATCGGTAAATGCTCGGCTATCACTGATCAATTTTGCGTCTCTTGAGAAAAAGCCTGCCTATTTTACGACGCTTCGCCCGCATAACCTGACTCAACTGCGGATTTCGTCACCATTCCCTAGGTTTTTGTACAAGCTAAAGAGTGTCTGCGTCCCCTCCAGAGAGAGAAGCGGCGTTTGTACGTCAATTCTTATCGACAAATTCTTGTGCATAGCTACGTAAGTGCTCCCGGAATTTCGCAGCAGGCGGCTTTGAAAGTGATAAGGATTCCACACCGCAGCGATGGTGCGATTGGGTCTAGTGCCATGCAGCGAACGATAAATCCGTCGCTTCGTCTTATCCAGTCTCTTAGCCATTTCGGGAATCATGGAAACTCCATGCCCAAGCGCAACGAGCTCCTGCACCATGGCTAGCTGGCTTGCACGCTCGACAGCCACCGGTTGCACGGATCGCTGTCGGCAGTACGAGGTAATGTTTTCAGAAAGACAGTGCGCCTCGTCGAGCAGCACAAATGGATAGTGTTCCACGTCGCTGAGTCGAACTTGTTTCTTTTCGACCAATGGATGGTCGCGCGGTAGAACCAAGCTTAGTTCTTCCTCAAACAGCTCATCGATTTCGACGTACCTTGCGGAAACTGGCATCGCGACGATAGCGACATCCAACTCACCCTGCTTGCATCGTCGCATGACGTTGTCCGTCGTGTCTTCTTGTACGATAAGGTTGGCCTTGGGAAATGCATCGGAGAATTTCCTGAGCAAGTCTGGCAGAAAAAACGGGGCAATGGTCGGAATGGCTGCAATTCGCACGCGTCCGCTCTGGCCGTCGTCGCAGATTTCGGCCTTACAGTCTTCTACGATCAGCAGAATCTGTCCTGCCCGTGACTGGAATAACTGGCCGGCGTCGGTCAAATCGACTGAGCGTGGTTTCCGCTCAAACAGGGGCTGCCCCAGTTCTTCTTCTAGCCGCTGGATCGAGCGGCTGAGCGCCGATTGGGACATCGACAACCGTTCCGCCGCATGCGTAAAGTTGCGGAGGTCTGCCAGGCACTGAAATTGCATTAGTTGATCCATATCCATGTCTCAAATCCCTCACGTGCAGAATCGCCGTTGCTGTTTACGAACTTGTCGACAGGAAAGGGACGGGAGTCTTTTCAGCAACGTCCGCCGCCAATGAGACGCCGCTGGTAGGAACATGTAGTTGCTAATGGGCTTTGGCTGAAAAGAATTCCGCCCCTCTCACACACGACTAACTGTCTATGCGTAGAACGCATGCTTATTATCGCAAAAATGCATTGGACGAATAGTTGTCTTGCCTAGAAAATAATAAAAGAGCCTGCATACAAGCTTGATCACCTCACCCTTTGCCCCCTTTCTAATTTATGGAGAAACTGATGTCACGAAGAACTCAATCTGCTCGTGTCTTAGCGAGCCTAGCCCTGCTTAATATGGCGGGGCTGTGTATGTGTCCCTCCGCACAGGCACAGGAAAGCGTAAAAGACGTTACTGTGTCAAAGCAGCCCGTGGTCGAATGTCCGGTGATGGGGACGGTCCCAGATCCCCGCAATCGGAATACGGCTGCCGGCACTCGTTCCAATGGGGATTGGTGGCCGAATCAATTGAACTTGAATATCCTTCACCAAAATTCGACCAAGAGCAATCCGATGGGTGACGGATTCAATTACGCTGACGAGTTCAAGAAGCTCGACTTAGCAGCTTTGAAAAAGGACATCCATGAGTTGCTGACAACTTCTCAAGCATGGTGGCCAGCCGACTATGGCAACTATGGGCCCTTCTTTATTCGTATGGCTTGGCACAGCGCAGGCACGTATCGCGTGGCCGATGGGCGCGGCGGAGCGGGCTACGGTACGCAGCGTTTTGCGCCGCTGAACAGTTGGCCCGACAATGGAAACCTGGACAAAGCGCGGCGACTGTTGTGGCCCATCAAGCAGAAGTATGGTCAGCGAATTTCATGGGCAGATTTGATGGTGCTCACGGGCAACTGCGCCCTGGAAAACATGGGCTTCAAAACCATGGGATTTGCCGGCGGTCGCGAAGACGTTTGGGAACCGCAAGAGGATGTCAACTGGGGACCTGAGACCGAATGGCTGGGCGACAAACGCTATAGCGGCGATCGAGAGCTCCAGAATCCCCTGGCTGCAGTTCAAATGGGACTTATTTATGTCAATCCAGAAGGGCCGAATGGTCAGCCAGACCCACTCGCTGCAGCTAGGGACATTCGCGAAACATTTGGTCGCATGGCCATGAACGATGAAGAAACCGTGGCATTGATTGCAGGCGGTCACACGTTTGGCAAAGCTCATGGGGCGGCAGACCCGAGCAAATTCGTTGGACCGGCTCCGGAAGCCGCCAGTCTGGAAGAGCAAGGGCTGGGCTGGAAGAACACTTTTGGTACCGGGAAAGCTGGAGATACGATCACGAGTGGATTAGAGGGCGCGTGGACCTCTACACCCGCTGCTTGGTCACACGAGTATTTCGAGAACATGTTTCGCTACGACTGGGAATTGACGAAAAGTCCAGCGGGTGCGCAGCAGTGGACTCCCAAGGACAAAGTTGCGCAGGGAACCGTTCCAGATGCCCATGATGCATCCAAGTCACACGCCCCAATCATGTTTACCACGGACCTCGCTCTGAAAATGGATCCGGCCTACGCTAAGATCGCAAAGCGTTTCCATGAAAATCCACAGGAGTTCGAAACGGCATTTGCCAAAGCCTGGTACAAGCTGACGCATCGAGATATGGGGCCCTACTCGCGCTGCCTCGGTCCCGAAGTTGCCGAGCCACAGCTGTGGCAGGACCCAATACCTGCCGTTGATCATCCTTTGGTCGGTGCCCAAGACATTGCAACGCTGAAGGCATCCATACTCGCGTCGGAATTGTCTGTTTCCCAGTTGGTTAAAACGGCTTGGGCGTCGGCTGCTACCTTCCGTGGTAGCGACAAGCGTGGCGGTGCCAATGGCGCACGCATCCGTCTGGCCCCTCAGAAAGATTGGGGCGTTAACCAACCTGCTGAGCTAGCCAAGGTTTTGGAAGTTCTCGAAAAGATCCAACAGGATTTCAATCGCCAGCAGAATGATGGCAAGCAGGTCTCGCTCGCCGATTTGATCGTCTTGGGTGGCTGTGCGGCTATCGAGCAAGCCGCGCAGGAGGCGGGGCATGATGTTCAAGTGCCCTTCTGGCCGGGGCGTACCGATGCTTCTCAAGAGCAAACCGACGTCGCAGCGATGGCGGTGTTGGAACCCAAGACTGATGGGTTTCGCAACTATTTCGGGCACGACGCGTTGGGGCGGCCTGCGCCTGAACTGCTGGTAGATCGAGCGCAATTGTTAACACTGACGGCACCAGAGATGACGGTACTCATTGGCGGCATGCGAGTTTTGGAGGCGAATGCGGACGAACTTCATTTGGGCGTGCTGACCAAGCAGCCTGGCAAACTGACCAATGACTTTTTCGTCAACTTGCTCGACATGGACACTGTGTGGCAAAAATCCCCGATGTGCGAACACTTTTTCGAAGGCTTGGATCGCCAGACGGGAGACGTGCAGTGGAGAGCTTCTTCGGTCGATCTCGTTTTCGGCTCCAACTCACAACTCCGCGCCATCTCGGAAGTCTATGCTAGCCAAGATGCGAAGGGCAAATTTGTTGATGACTTCATCGCTGCATGGAATAAGGTAATGAATGCCGATCGTTTTGACCTCGACTCTCATCAGAACGGCGACGACTCGGTGGCACTGCGGCGTTAACCCTAGACGATTGTATCCTTCCCGCGAGTGGGAGCTTTCACCACGGAAGCTTAGCCGCGGGAGGGTTATCGTATGTGACAGGGTCGGGAGTCTTTATAGCCTAAATCGCCTAACCCATTAGCAACCACATGTTGCATCAGCGGCATCTCATCGGTGGCGGCGCTGCTGAAAAGACTCCCAACCCTTGCCTGTCGACTTGAAGTTTGTGAACGGCTACGTCGAATGCAGGTGGTTATCGACTAGCCTTCGCTGCCGGCGATGGAGACTTTGGCAAAGCTGACGATTTGATCGGCGGTGATCTTGAAGTGCTTGAACAGTTGATCAAACGGCGCGGAAGCACCGAAGCTGTTCATGCCAACAAAGTGACCTTCACTACCGAGGTAGCGATCCCAGCATTGTCGAATGCCGGCTTCGCATGCGATGCGGATGGTGCACCCCTTGGGCAGTACTTTTTCACGGTAATCCGGCAGTTGATCGTCGAATAACTCTTGGCAAGGCATGCTGACGACGCGCGTTGGAATGCCGGCGGCTACCAATTCATCCTGGGCTTGCAAACACAATTGCAGCTCTGTGCCGGTGCCAATTAAGATCACTTGGGGGGGCCCTTGGCTATCACTGAGGATGTAACCACCCTTGGCTGTCTCGGAGGCTGGCGCATACTTGGTACGATCCAGCGTGGGGACATTTTGCCGCGATAGTACCAAGGCGGCTGGGTGATCGTGCATCTGCATGATGGTGCGATAGCACTCGGAAACTTCGTTGGCATCACCTGGTCGAAAGACGTACAGTCCAGGGATGGCGCGACAGGCCGCCAAGTGTTCGACGGGCTGGTGGGTAGGTCCGTCCTCGCCGAGCCCAATTGAATCGTGCGTCAATACATACAGCACCGGCTGATGCATAATACTACTGAGTCGCATTGACGGACGAAGGTAATCTGTGAAGACAAAAAATGTCGCACCATAGGGACGGACGCCGCTAAGCGACATGCCGTTGAGAATTGCCGCCATGCCATGTTCGCGAATGCCAAAGTGCATATTGCGACCGCCGTAGTTCTCGCGGCTGAAGTCAGCTTCGCCGTCGAGTAGCGTCATGGTACTTGGTGCCAGATCCGCCGATCCGCCGATCAGCCAAGGCAGGTTCGGAGCCAATTGGTTCAACACCTTTCCACTACTCACGCGTGTGGCCAAGCCCTTTGCGTCGGCGGGAAACGGCTTTAGGTCTGCATCCCACCCGCTCGGTAGTTTGCCAACAAACATGGCTTCCAATTGTCCAGCTTCGACCGCGTGTTCTTGCTTGTAGCTTTCGAATAGCGAGTGCCACTCGGCCGAAGCTGCGGCCCCGGTCTTGCCGACAGTTTCTGCAAAGTACCCAGGCACTTCGTCAGGCACATAGAATTTCTTGTCTTCCGGCCAACCGTAAGCGCGCTTGGTGAGCACGATTTCGTCTTCGCCCAACGGAGCGCCATGAGCGCCATGCGTGTTGGCTTTGTTGGGTGACCCGAAGCCAATAATGCTCCGCACTATAATCAGTGTCGGTTTGTTATTGCATGACTTGAAATTATCGAGCGCCTGGGCCAAGGCTTGGGTATCGTTGGCGTCGGCAACTCGCACGACATTCCACCCTAGTCCTTCGAAACGCTGCTGTACGTTTTCGCTAAACGCCAAGTCGGTTTCGCCCTCGATGGTGATGTGATTGTCGTCATAGAGCCAACACAGGTTGCCCAGTCCCAGGTGTCCCGCTAGCGAGGCAGCTTCGTAGGCTACGCCTTCCATCAAATCGCCATCGCCACAGATTGCGTAGGTGTTAAAGTTGAATAGTTCGAAGTTGGGGCGATTGTACGTTGCGCCGAGCCATTTCGAGGCAATGGCCATGCCAACGCTGTTGCTGATTCCCTGCCCCAATGGTCCGGTGGTCGTTTCGATTCCCGCCGCTTCGCCGTACTCGGGATGTCCAGCACAGGGACTATGCAACTGGCGGAAGTTCTTGAGGTTATCCAGTGTAATACTTGGTCGATTGAGAACTTGCCCCTTTTCGCCAACGGCCTTGACGCCCGCTAAATGAAGGACTGAGTAGAGTAGCATCGAGGCGTGGCCCGCACTCAGCACGAAACGGTCTCGGTTGGGCCACAGCGGGTTGGCGGGGTCGTAACGCATGGCGGACGTCCACACCTGGAAGGCGACTGGGGCCAGGGCCATCGGCGTGCCCGGGTGCCCACTGTTGGCTGCCTGTACACCATCCATGCTAAGGGTGCGAATCGTATCGATGGCCAATTGTTCGATCGCAGGGCTGCTAACCGAAGGTGATGAAACGCTCATATGCCGCTTTCCGCTGTGCTGAATGGTCCATATCACATGTAGAAACGGCTTGCGAGCATACCCGCTAATCCTGGTTTTCGCAATTACCGGCGGCACAGTGCGACTATACGAAACGTGATGCTCAGAGTAAGATTCTCCGATGGTCAGCCTCAATGGAACTCGCGCCGACCCCGGCGGGTTTTGCTGTACCACTGTGCCGCCTTGGGCGGCCCACCTTTGGGGGTCGTTTTGTTAGCATGACGTTCAACGAAACACGTGGCGGCGTCTCTCCTAGGACGTGATGGCCGAGCATGCTACTCGACGTCGCGAGGCTGGACAGACTTGCCACCTGAATGCGCATGTTTGACATGGTACTGAGTTAAGTAGAGTTATAAGACAGATATTCGAGGAGTTGTTGCGGTATGAGCCCAGCAGAAATTCGAGACGAGATTATTGATATCCTGAGCGAAATCGCACCGGACGAGGATCTAAGCGATTTGAAGGACGATGTTTCTTTCCGAGAGCAAATGGAACTCGACAGCATGGATTTCCTGGACATCGTTATGGAACTGCGTAAGCGTCATCGCGTCCAGATTCCGGAAGATCAGTATGGCGAACTAGCGAGCATGTCTAGCACGGTCAAATTCCTTGAACCCAAGATGGCCGCGTTATAGCAATTCGGGCTTTTGCGAGCATCTGGGGGGATACGCGCCAGAGTTGTCCTGCTGGGATTGCTACATAGGCTGAGATTCGTACCCTGCTGGGATGATTGGTACGCCTCTCTTTCACCCGATCTTTGGGGGCGTCCAATACCAGCTTCATACCTTTCCATGTGCCAATAATTCGACTGATGTACGATACGATCATTATTGGCGCAGGCATGTCCGGCTTAGCGGCTGGTATTCGATTAGCCCACTACGATCAAGCAGTATGCATTCTTGAAAAGCACTGGACGATTGGTGGGCTAAATTCTTTCTATCGCGCTGGTGGGCGAAACTACGATGTGGGGCTTCACGCCGTCACCAATTTTACGCCCCCAGGCACAAAGAAGGGCCCTCTTGCGCGATTGCTGCGACAACTGCGGTTCAAGTGGGAAGATTTCGAATTGTCTCCCCAAGTCGGCTCGGCCATTGCCTTTCCTGACACCCGCTTAGGTTTTAACAACGATATCGACTTCCTACGCAGCGAAATTGCCAGAGAGTTCCCTTCGCAGCGCGATAACTTCGAAGCCTTGCTAGGGCAGTTGACTGACTACGACGATCTAAACCAAGACAATTTTGGTGGGTCTGCCCGCGAGTTTTTAGGACGCACCTTTTCTGAACCGCTCCTGGTCGAGATGCTGCTGTGCCCGCTGATGTGGTACGGAAACGCACGCGAAAATGACATGGACTTTGGTCAGTTCTGTATAATGTTTCGCAGCATCTTTCTCGAGGGCTTTGCTAGGCCGTTTAAAGGCGTGCGACTCATCTTAAAGCACCTTGTCAAACGCTATCGCTCGCTCGGTGGTGAGCTCAAGTTGCGTAGTGGCGTTGAGTCGATTCGGGTGGAGGGCGATCGCGCCGTCGGCGTCGTGCTTGAAAACGGCGAAGTCATTGAAGGCAAGCGAGTGTTGTCGAGTGCAGGTGTCATTGAGACTCAGCGTCTGTGCGATGATTTGACCCAAACTCAGCCGAGTCGCGCCGGACAGTTGACATTTATCGAGTCGATTTCGGTTCTGGATAAACAACCCAAAGACGTCGGCTTTGACGAGACGATTGTGTTTTACAATGACAGTTCTGAATTCCACTGGACCCGCCCAACCAGTAGTCTGTGCGACACTCGAACAGGAGTCATCTGCAGTCCCAACAACTATCTCTACCCTGCAGAACTGGGGAACTTGGAGGATGGAGTAATTCGTCTTACGACGATTGCCGACTTTGACTCCTGGGCCCAGCTCAGCGAATCAGAGTATCAGCGGCAGAAGATGTGGTGGTATGATCGCAGCGTAGCATCCGCCGTGCGTTTCATACCGGATTTTCGTGGGCACGTGATTGATACGGATGTGTTCACGCCCAAGACCATTCGCAGGTTTACTTCGCATGACAATGGTGCAGTCTATGGCGCCCCTGAGAAACAACTTGACGGCACGACGCACTTGAAGAATCTTTTTCTGTGCGGAACAGATCAAGGGTTTGTGGGCATCATCGGTGCCATTGTCAGTGGTATTTCCATGGCCAATATGCACTGCCTCCGCGATCCTGGGACGGCCCCCAGTTAGCGGTTGCGTCGTGTCGCTTTTGCCTTGAATCTTGGTAACTGTACACGATGCCACGAATTTTGTTGATTTTGGGAAACAAAACGCGGGCTGGCGCATCCAATACGGTGACTTCCCGCAACATTTCCCCTCCTTGCCAAACCCTGCTGAATTTCGTAAGTCATTGCAGGTAAAAGACTTGCGGCGACTCTAGGCCGCCTGCGTTGCTCCTGGCACCGATTCTGCTTTCTACCCTCTCGTCCCGCAGAGGGCACGGCCAAAAGATGATTTATCAACCAACGCTGTATCCCTTCTGCACTCCGACTCGCTGCTACTGAGAGGATTGTCATGAAGAAGAACTTCCAAAACCAAGACTTGGACGACACTTTTGAGCCCGAATTCGAACGCGAGACGGGATTTGGCCACGTCGCATCTCGATTTGACCGCGCCGATTCGACTGCTGATGAGCTCGATGACGACGAGACCGGGATCGCCGATGATTTGGACATCGAAGAAGGTGATTTGGAAGAGCTGAACGAAGAGGTCGAGAGCACTGACGATCCAGTTCGTATGTATTTGATGCAGATGGGCCAAATCCCATTGCTCAGCCGTGAAGAAGAGTTGATTTCAGCCAAGAAGATCGAACGGACTCGCAGCAAGTACCGCCACTGGATGCTGGCGACGGACTTTGTTCTGCAAGGCGCCTGCAAGCTGCTCGAGCAAGTACGCGATAGCAAATTACGTCTAGATCGCACGATCGAAGTCAGCGTTACGAATGCATCTGAGAAAAAGGCGATCATGAAGCGGATCGTACCGAACATCAAAACGTTGCGACACTTGCTCCTGCTCAACCATCACGACTACTTTATCGCTATTAACAGCAAGCTTGATTCGGATACGCGTCATCAAGCTTGGGTTCGCTTGACTCGCCGCCGAAACCGCGCTGTACGTCTCGTAGAAGAAATGAACTTGCGCACCAATCGTTTGGAGCCTCTGTTCGAGAAACTGGAAGCGATCGAGTCGCGAATGCGTACATTGACGAACCAAATCGAAGTGGCTCGTGAGTCGGGATATGTCGACGGTGTTTCCCTGGACCAATTGCTCGAAGAACTCCGCTACCTGATGCGTATTACGTACGAAAGCAACAAGACGCTGCATCGTCGCGTGACACGTGTGGCTGAGTATCGTATCGAGTACGATGCTGCCAAGCGTGAACTGTCAGCTGGTAACTTGCGATTGGTCGTCTCGATTGCCAAGAAATATCGCAATCGCGGCCTCAGCTTCCTGGACCTGATTCAAGAAGGCAATACGGGACTCATGCGGGCCGTTGACAAATTCGAGCATGAGCGCGGTTTCAAGTTCTCGACTTATGCTACCTGGTGGATTCGACAAGCGATCACTCGCGCTATCGCTGACCAAAGCCGTACGATTCGCGTCCCCGTCCACATGATCGACACCATGACTAAAGTCCGGTTGGTAACGCGTCAACTCGTTCAAGAACTTGGGCGTGAGCCGTCGGTTGAGGAAACCGCTGAGAAGGCGGGACTGTCGATCGACGATGCCCGTGTCATTATCAAAATGGCCCGCCAGCCGTTGTCGTTGGATCAACCAGTCGGCGATCATGAAGACAGTTACTTCGGCGAGTTCTTGGAAGATCACCGCCACGATGACCCATTGTTCGAAGCCAATCAAGAATCGTTGAAGCACCATATCGATGAAGCCATGCAGACTCTCAACTATCGTGAACGCGAAATCCTGCGTCTACGCTACGGTCTGGCTGACGGCTACGCTTACACACTCGAAGAAGTAGGCCGCATCTTCTCGGTAACTCGCGAACGCGTTCGGCAAATCGAAAGCAAAGCTGTACGCAAACTGCAACAGCCCTATCGCAACAAGGCGCTCATGAGCTTTGTCGACGGACTTGATCCGCTAACCGTCGAAGCCGAATCCGCTCGTGGCTAAGGATGGAGCGGAAAATCGGTGTCGTCTTTCGCTCCGCGAAAGTCCACCATATGCCCTTTCGCGGAGCGAAAGGCGACTAAACACACCCTTTCGCGGAGCGAAAGGCGACCATAAGTTTCTCAGTGAGCACCTTGCCGACGAGTAGCAGCGTCGGCAGGGGGCGAACACTGACTAGGTAAGAGCCGTGTTGCTAGCGGGACACTATGCAACACGGCTCTTTTTCATGCGCGATCGCGGCACTGAACCCCAGAGGGTTCGGGCTAGTGGGGGCCTGTCTTTAGGACAAATCGCTATCGCGGTGGTGAGCCGTTTCTGTTAATTACAGCGGCGGTGGACTGGCCGTCCGCATTGGTTCCCAAGGAAGGAAACGCTATGAAACTGTGTGTTCAACAAAAATGGTTGGTCTGGTCACTTGGAGCAGTTCTACTGCTTACAGGCTCGGTGAGCGCTGGTGATCCGCCCAGCATCTTATCGATGTTTCGCAAAAAAAAACCACTTGCCAATGAGTCGCTTGAACTGAAGGTCGAGCATGGCCCGTGGATGATCTTGGCGACCACCTTGGCCGGCGAGAATGCGCAGCAGCAGGCTACCGCCCTCGCTACCGAGATACGCTCAACGATGCGTTTGCCGTGTTACATCATGGAAAAGACGGTCGGTAGTAATCAGACACTGGCGACGCGCAGCGAGAAAACAGACAAGTATGGCAATCAGAAGCGCTACCAGCTTGAGCTAAAATACGCCAACAGTTCACCCAAAGTTGCATATGCAGTGTTGGTAGGCGAGTTTTCATCGACGGATGATCCGCGCATTCAAGATACCTTGAATTATATCCGCAAGGCCCAGCCTCAAGCATTGACTGAACAAGGGCAAGTCCAACCGGCCAGTGCGGACGATTCGAATTGGTTGGTGCAAAAGTATCGCTCGGTGATTTGGGCAAAGACCGATCGCAATCAAGCCAATGGACCGATGGGGGCTGCGTTCGTTACGCGAAATCCGCTTCTACCCGATGACTATTTTCAGGCTCCGCGCGTCGACAAGTTTGTCGAATCGTTGAATCGCGAACCCGGCGTGAAGTTTTCGCTGCTGGACTGCCCTGGACGATTCACAGTTCGCGTGGCATCGTTTCGTGGCCAGGAAGCGACAGATTTTGGCAGCGGACGCCAAGCTGCCAAGTTAGACGAAAAACCAGATCTGCTGGGCGAAGCGGGTGATAAGGCCAACACCTTGGCCGTTGCCTTGCGCAAGAAAGGCGTCGAAGCCTACGAATTTCACGATCGTTTTGGAAGCTTCGTTACCATCGGCAGCTTTGACAAGCTGGGCGATGAAGTTGGCCCTGGGCAATTTCAGTACAACCCCGCGATGATTGCGATCCTACAGAAGTACTGTGGTTATCAAGTCCTTCAATTCAATGATCCAATTACTGGCGCGATCAGCAAACGCACTTCGCTCAAGTCGGAAGCGAAGATTCCCTTTGACATCGAAGGCAAACCGATGGCGGTACCGCGTCTAGAGACTTCACGGCTCTACAGCAACTCTCTGCTCGGTGGTAGATAGGTTGGAAGGAACTTGCTGAGTTTTTCACCGTAAGAATTCTTGTCGACGTTATTTTAGTCCGCGCACAAACGCGCTGAGCGCTCGTGCGCGATGGCTCAATACGGACTTGACCGTCGAGCCCAACTCTGCAAAGGTTTGATGGTATTCCGGGATTTCGAAGAGTGGATCGTAGCCGAACCCACCTGCCCCGCGATATTCGTTAATAATTCGGCCCCAACACCGCCCTTCAGCTTCTAGTACGACTTGACCCTCAGGGTTAGACAGAGCGATCGTGCATATGTAATACGCTCGACGCTGGTCTCCGTGGAAATCTGCCAGTTCCTGCAGCAATTTCTCGTTGTTTCGAGCGTCCGTGGCGTTCGGGGCTGAATAACGCGCACTCAGCACGCCGAAGCGCACCACCCAGAACTGGTACGCATAGACCGCTATCTTCACCAATGGTCCATGCTTTTAAGTGTAGTGCCTGTTGAGTAGCCTTCAGCCGCGCGTTTTCGATAAAGGTGGTGCCGGTTTCGTCAACTTCGATAGCGTCGGCGATCTCATCGAGCGACTGCAGTTCGTAGCCCAAGGGAGCCAGCAACTGCCGAAGTTCGCCGCATTTTTTCTTGTTGTGCGTCCCAAGAATCAGGCGTTGAGAAGGTGATATGATCGTGGCTGTTGGATTCATAGGAATACTCTAGCGATATCATCGCTGGCTGAAAACCACGCCTTCAATCTCTGCCGTGCGGGCGAATTGGGCTCTCACGCCTGGAGAGCCCTCCAGCAGGTGCGCCCGGCGAGAAAAGTCCTTCCTTCAAAAAAAATTTCGATTCTCGGCTAATAATCTGACTGCTCGTGCGTTGTATTTAGTAGACAGCACAGCACAGCCAGCGACAACGCGACTGGAGCGCCAACTATGAACCATTCGGGAACCGCTGGTAGATCGCCAAGCGGTGCTGCCGAAGACCCTCGTATGCCTCGACCGCCTACTAAGTGGATTGGGGAAGTGTTTGCGCGTCTGGAGCTACCACTGCTTTCCTATGCACGCCGTCAATTGGGTAGCAACCAAGCCGCCGCTGGGGATGTAGTGCAGGAGGCGTTCGTGCGGCTGTGCCAACAGCGTTGGCCTGAAATCGAGTCACATGCGACCGCTTGGTTGTATCGTACCTGCCGAAATCGAGCCATCGACCTTAATCGACGTGAGGGACGTATGAATTCAACAACTTCAGACACTGACGTTTCAACGTTGCATGACCGCAGTCGCCAGCCGCCTGAAACACTCGAGCGTGACGAACAATTGTCGATCCTACGAAGTCATTTGACACAGCTCTCAGATCGGCAGCAGGAGGTTCTGCGCCTGCGATTGCACGATAACCTCAGCTACAAACAGATCGCAGAAATCATGGGGTTAACGAGTACCAATGTCGGTTTCATTCTGCATCAAGCCATTGCCACACTTCGCGCTGGCCTTTCGTAGCCTGCGGTCTTCGCAGAATCTCCGCAGTCGTTGGCTGACGCCATCACGGTACATTTCCGCTCCGCCGATCTGCGGCCACAAGCACTAAGTTCAACATTCAATATTAAACATTCAACATAAAGCGATAGATATGAATGCATCTGAACACAACTCGCCAGCTTGGGAAGAATGGCATTTGACCGCCTACGTATTAGGCGAATTGGAGCCAGACGTCGCCAACCAGATTGCCGCTGCGGCTGAGCGAGACGCGCAACTGGCAAATAACATCGCCGAGATCCGGCAGATGCTCGACCAAGTCACGCAAGTCTTCTCAGCCGACGTTCCTGCGGAAAGGCCCGCCGTCCAGCTCGCTGATGTACTGCGTGCTGGTAAGGCTGGCGAGGCGCCCGTTGAACCGTCGCTCCCAGCTTCCCAGCTTGCAATGGCCAAACGCCCTGGCGGCAGTAGGAAAGCGGCTTGGGTTGGCGTGCTGGCCATGGCCGCATCGTTGTTGGTGGCTATTTGGTTTTCGGTACCCACCGTGTCCGACTGGATTTTGGCATCCCATGATTCACCAGCCACGTCGCCCCCGTCGGGTCATGCCCCAAGGGAAGCGACGCCCATAGCGGCTAGCAGTGGTGCGGGCGAGACGGCTGTGGGTTCAGTTGACGAGCTATCAACCGAAGAAGGGCTTGTCGGAAATGTGAAAGTGGAGTTTGTCGACGAATTGGACGTTGCCATTATTCGTGGTAGCAAAGCGGACGTGGAGCGGACGCAGGAAGTCATCGAACAGCTCAAGCAGGACAACGAGAAGAATACGCTGGCGCTGCCTGCTGAATTGTCGGAAAAGCTCCGTACGCGTAACACGCAACCCGCTGAACTTAAAGCCGAGGCACTTGCCAAGTTGGAATCGGAAGTCAAGCTAGCCAAGGAAGCGCTGGGCACTGAGCAATCGGCGCGTCGCATGTCCAATGCTTCGCTTGCCCAATCCACTCAGAGCGCTCCATCGAGTCCGGCCAGCGGAGACTCCAACAGCACAGGCAACTCTGTTGTGCCGAGCGAAACCTTGGCTTACAACCCCGCGCCTGGCGGTTCGCCTGGTGCTATGGGTATGGGTGGCTACGGAGGCATGGGCGGCTACGGCGATGTGGGTGGCTATGGCGGCATGGGCGGGGGCGGCTACGGGGACGTGGACGCCTATGGAGATGTCGGCGGTCGCGATGACCTCGGCGCTGAGATGGGAGGCATGGTCGCGGAGTCTAAAGAATTGTTCGAAGCCAGTCGAGCCCGCGGCGTGGCCGCAGGTGATGCCATGTATCGCTTCAAGCAGCGCGAGTCCAACACGGAGCGTTATGCAGCGGTCGCTGAAAACAAATTCGAGCGAGTCGAAGAACAGCCGTTAAGTACGTTTGCAATCGACGTGGATTCGGCGTCCTACGCAAAATCGCGACAACTGCTGATGGAATCGCACCGCCGACCTCCAGCGGGCGCAGTGCGAATCGAGGAGTTCGTGAACTACTTTGACTACGACTATGCCGCGCCAGAGGACGGCCAGCCTGTGAGTGCCAACTTGGCGGTGGCTAGCTGTCCATGGCGGCCTGCGCATCAACTGGTGCGCATCGGCCTGCAAGCTCCCAAGTTGGATATCGCCAATCGCCCAGCCGCGAATATCGTGTTCCTGCTCGATGTATCGGGGTCGATGAATGAACCCAACAAACTGCCGCTGGTTAAAGATGCAATGCGCATGCTCATCGAGCAATTGGGTGAGAATGACAAAGTCGCGATGGTAGTTTACGCTGGAGCTGCTGGCTGTGTGCTCGAAAGCACTCGCGGTGATCAGCAGCAGGTCATTCTTGGTGCCTTGCAGCGATTGTCCGCAGGTGGTTCCACCAACGGAGGTGACGGAATTGTACTGGCCTACAATATTGCTCGCGACAATTACATTCCTGGCGGTATCAACCGCGTCATTCTGTGTACCGATGGCGATTTTAATGTCGGGGTTACCGACACCCAGGCCTTGGTGGATTTGGTCGTCGAAAACGCAAAGAGCAAGACTTTCCTGACCGTACTTGGCTTTGGAATGGGGAATACGAATGATGCGATGATGGAACAGATCTCCAATCAAGGCAACGGCGTTTACGCTTTTGTCGACACGTGGCGCGAGGCCAAGCGGCAGATGGTGCAGCAATTGGCCAGCAACTTGGTAACCGTGGCCAAGGACGTCAAGATCCAAGTTGAGTTTAATCCGGCGAAAGTGAGGGCCTACCGTCTGTTGGGCTACGAAAACCGCATGCTCGCAGCCAAGGACTTCAACGATGACCAAAAAGATGCCGGAGAAATTGGTGCAGGCCATCGGGTGACCGCGCTGTATGAAGTGGTACCGGTAGGTGCAGAAAGCGCCGCTGATCGCCCTCCAGTGGATGACTTGCGATATCAACCCAAACCGCGGAATGAACCGGCTTCAAGAATTCTAGCTGATGAGTCTCAAACTGCTGAGCCGCAAAACGCTGAGGCCGAACTGCCGTTTGGAAACGAGTTGTTGGCGGTTAAGATTCGCTACAAAGAACCCGAGGGAGACGTTAGTCAACTCGCTGTATTTCCGCTCGAAGACAAGCAGCAGGCGTTTTCCGAAGCGGACGCAGATTTCCGTTGGGCAGCCAGCGTGACACAGTTTGCCATGCTTTTGCGTGGAAGTGCACAGGCTGGCAATACGACTTGGAGCGGCTTGATTGAGCAAGCTACTTTGGCCGCTGGCGTCGCGCCGGGATGTAGCCTGAGAAGAGTGTTTGCAAATCATGAGGCGAGCGCAATTGCAGTAGGCTGTAATGGTCTGCGCAGGAATTCCTGTTCGAGCACTCAAAAATGAAAGCCTTGAAAGGTTAGTCACTACTTGTCATGGTCCTAAAGTATCGGAAGATTCCAGTTCTACCGTTCAGGACCGAATACAGGGTCGGGAGTCTTTCGTGCCGCCCGCCACGATGAGATGCCGCCGCCAGGAACATGTGGTAGCTAATGGGTTAATCGATTTAGGCTGAAAAAGACTCGACCCTGTGCATGGTTACCTGCCCTCTTCACGCTTCCGTTAGGATTCGATCATGCCACGCTTAGTCGCTCGACGTAGTTTTTCCACCACCCTCAGCTTGGCGTGCGTGACGGCCGGATTGTGTATTCTTGCGGCCAATACGGCTTGCAGCGAAGATTGGCGTGAGTGGCGTGGTCCCAGCCGTGATGGGCACTCCGCAACGAAGCTGCCCAGCACGTTGGCGGATTTGAAATTGACTTGGTCCATACCGCTGGCCGATAGCTATAGCGGCCCGCTGGTCTTTGCAATCAAGTGGTGGTCACGGAAACGGTCGACAAACAGTATGAAACGCTGGTAGCGTTGGATCGCACATCGGGTACAGAGCTGTGGAAGCAGCGATGGGAAGGTGCGATGAGCGTACCATTCTTTGCCAAGAGCAATGGGGACTGGATCCGCTCGACTCCAGCGACTGATGGCAAGCATGTCGTGGTGGGGCATGTGCGACGTAGTGGCCTGTTTACGCCGCTTCGGGTAACGAACTTGGCGAATCGACTTTAACAAAGACCACGGCGTGGCCCTACCTTCCTTTGGCTTGGTCTGTTCGCCATTGATCGAAGGTGAGTATGTTGCCGTGCAAGCTGGTGAGGCATTCCGTCAAATCCATATTGCCGCACGGAAAGTCGGCTGGCTGACCATGGAAGAGGAAGGCGGCATGATGGGCGCGCTTTTTCTTCGCCGGTGATTGCAGAGTTGAATGGTACCCGGCAATTGGTAGCTGCCACGCGGGATGCACTGGTGGGCATTGATTTAGCCAGCGGTGCGAAACTATGGCAGCGAGATGTCCAGACCTTTCGCGGCATGAACATCCTGACGCCCACGATTTGGAATCAGCAAATCTTTTCTAGCAGCTATGGTGGTCGCTCCCAAGCCTTTACTGTGCGAGCGGTTGCACCCGGCCAATGGACAACGGAAGATGTGTGGCAAGGGAAATCGGAAGCCTACATGTCATCTCCCGTAGTCGTTGGCGACCACGCGTATCTACACCTGAAGAACAAGCGAGTTTGCTGCATCGATCTCAAGACTGGCTCGGAAACTTGGCGAACACAGCCTTTTGGAGGCTATTGGAGCATGGTTACGGATGGCGAGCGAATTTTGGCGCTGGACGAGTTGGGCAAGCTGCTGTTGTTGGCTGCCAACCCAACCAAGTTTGAACTGCTGGACGAAGTGACTGTTTCGGACGAACCCTGTTGGGCACACGTAGCTATTGCGGATAACGAAGTCTTCGTGCGCTCTCAACGGGGCTTGAAGCGTTTTCAATTCGCCGAGTAAGAAAGTGCGCCGGAAATAGAAGCGGCAGGGAGCGAGCCCTCCGGTTGTGTAGAACTGGGGCGGCTTACGCAGTTTGCGCTGTGCACTTCGATTTCATCCGCTGCCTCATGCCAATGTAGAAGGCGAATTCACTCAGCCGCTGCCCGCCTTTTTTGTCTTCTTACCTTTGGCGGGCAAGTCCTTCTGCTGTTGCTTCGGAGATTTGGGGGCACCGCGGACAGTATGTCGCAGCGCATCGAGCTCGGTCTGTTGGCCCTGGTCGCCGCAAGCTGCCATCCATTGATCCAGCTCGAATCTCAATTCTTGTTTGACCGCTTCGTAACCGGGATGTTCGGCAAGATTGCGGAGTTCGAAAGGATCGTTGATGACATCATATAACTCAATCGCAGGTCGGTGCTGGTAACGTCTGACAAACTCAGCGGCTTGGTCATCACCCGCTTTGGCGCGCGCAATCCAACTTTGGAATTCTGGCGAACCAACACAGGCATTCGAGAATTTTACATCCGGCGTGAAATTCCAAATGTACTTGTACTGCTCCGAACGCACCGAACGAATCCCGTAATAGTCCGAACCATTGTTGATTCCGCGGGTTGTCATCTCACCAAATACGAACCGTTTGTGCGAAGTCTTCCCGGCGAACACAGGTAGCAAGCTCTTGCCTGAGAGCGACACATCGGGAGTACCGCCTGCGGCCTCGATAAACGTCGGTAAGAAGTCGATGTATTCGATCATCGCGGGATTGACGCTACCAGCTTCGATCTTGCCAGGCCAGCGGACGAGGCACGCGGATTGAAGTCCGCTGTCGTAACACGTCCACTTGGCGAAGGGCATCGAACTACCTTGTTCGCTGACAACCATCAGCAGCGTGTCATTGGTCATGCCGTGTTTTTCGATCAACTGAACTGCTTGGCCGACTTGGTCGTCGTAATAGGTGATCTCCGCCAAGTAGCGTGACATGGCTTCGCGAATCTCAGGCGTATCGATAAAGTAGGGCGGCAGTTCTATCTGGTCGACTGGATATCGACTTGGATCGCCTCGGTCCCATGGCGTATGGGGTTCGTTGGAGCACAGCAGCAAACAAAATGGCTGTGCGTTCTGTTCGCAGTCTTTCAGGAATGCATCGACGACCGCAAAGTCGGGATTCTTGGCATCGCTCTTCAGTTCCTCCCAGGGGAAAGCCGCTGCCGGTCCCACATGCGACTTGCCGCTGTGGGCCACGCGATAGCCAAGGTCGCTCAGGTGGTGCACGATACTCTTGGTCCCCGCGTTGACGCGCGTGTGGTTGGGGTAGGCACCACTCTTGATTGGGTAGATTCCCGTGTAAATATTGTGACGCGTTGGAGAACACATTGGCGCAGCTTGAAAACAGCGCGTGAAGCGCATGCCTTGATCGGCCAGTTTATCGATATTGGGCGTGTAAGCTTGGCCACCATAGCAACCAATATCGCGGAATGTGCAGTCGTCAGCAATCATGAAAACTATATTGGGCTGCTTCGCCAGACCCCACGAAGACAAACCAACGAGACAAACGAAGAAGTATCGGCAGAGAAACATGCGAGCCTACTTTCGAGACTTTGGAAAAAGGTTGTTGTGTGTATGAGCTTGTAGGTTAACTGCCATGAGTGTATCACAACCGCTGACTAGTTTACCGGGCGACAGCTTGTCATTCTGGCTCTGCTTCTGCTATAGTTTTTTGGGTATCCGTTCACGAACTTGGAGTCGACAGGAAAGGGGTGGGAGTCTTGTCAGCAGCGCCCGCCACCGATGAGATGCCGCTGGTAGGAACATGTGGTTGCTAATGGGTTAAGCGATTTAGGCTGAACAGACTCCCGACCCTGTCACAAGTCGACACATCGAGAACGGTTATTTTTGGGATAAGTTGACCGGCAGAATAATCTCAGTTCAAACGAAATAGCACATCGAACGTCCTGCTGACGCGTCGAAGAGGAAGGGTCTTTGTTCGAAATTCAAACGGGTTGCAGACTACATTTTGGACTGATGGAGCTGGCTGAGGGACAGGCACAGCGTTTCGGTGGGTTGGGGCTAATGCTGGACCGACCTGGTTGGCGACTGCGGTTTTCAATTCCGAGTGGGAGCACACCAGCGGGATTGCATGGCAAGTCACTGCAATACTCGACGACGGCCGAAGAACTGTATCAAAGATTTGCGCGTGTGCTGGGCGCTTCCAGCGGTATATCTGTTGAATTGGTGCAGTCACTGCCTTTGCACTCAGGGCTGGGAGCTGGCACGCAGTTTGCCGCAGCTTTGGCCGCTGGAGCTCAGCTAATCGGCAATATAAAGCGTGATGATGTTAGGTGGGAGCCTTTGAATGGTTGGTCTCCAATCGATGCGGTGTTGAATGTTGACGCGACGGAGTTAGCGAGTTTGGCTAAGCGGGGATTGCGGTCTGCAGTGGGCTTGCAGGGCTTTCTCAAGGGTGGCCTGATTTTGGATGAAGGCTACGATCCAGACTCAGCTGCGACACGGTCACGGCAAGTCAAAACACGTTGCGCTCGTTTTCCGGAACCGTGGCGCACTGTCTTGGTGATTCCGCACGCCAGCGCCTCCAGTGGTAACCGCGATGATTTAATACGGGTTTCGGGCGAACAGGAAGCACAATTATTGAACCGCATCGCCCGTCAACCGAACCCACACCGAGAAACCATGTTTCACATCGCAGATGAGATCGTTGGCCGTCTTACTGCCGCGCCGCAGGCCAGCCTAGGCACTGATCTGCTCGATCAATTCTCCACAGTCATGAGTCTGCTGGAACAATATCTGCGTTTGGCTGGGGAGTTGTTTCGTGAGGAGCAAGGCGGGATCTTTAACGGTTCTGAGCTGACTGCGGCGGCAGCGGCGGCAGAGAAGGCCGGCTTGCGTGGTGTGGGACAAAGCAGTTGGGGCCCAACCATTTTTGGGTTTGCACCAGATGCAGCAACGGCTGAGCGAATCGCCTGCTACCTCAGCGAGCTGCCTGCCCAATATCAGGTGCTGGTAGCAAATCAAGCGTCCTCTGGTGCCCTATGGCGCGCAGAAATAGGTAGTCAATGAATGGAAAAGTTTTTGACACTTTTTGTTGATCGCCACCGCTTATTGCCCTAAACCGTTTAGCCGTATGAAGTTCTGAGGACTTCTGCAACTTACGTAGTCGAGTCGCGGTTGTCAGCCTCGGAGAGGCTGACCTACGTGGTGCGAAGCTGCGACGCGGTTGGCGTTTATTCTAGATAAGTGCTGTGGCCAGCGACGTCCTCAAATTCTTGCAGTAGTCCATCGGCGGCCACTTGGCTGAGCTTGCCATCGGCGACTTGAGTAGTCAACTGTCTGCGATACGACTCGGAGAGTTGCGGCTGTGTCGTAGCGTGCAAATTGCATCATGTCATCGATCCGGCTGCCTGGCACAATCTTTGTTACATGAAAACGCCCTTCTGCATCGATGGCGATGTGGGCTTCGTTGGGATGTCCAAACAGATTGTGGTGACTGCCCATCACTTCTTGATAGGCGCCAATCAAGAAGATGCCCAAGTAATAGGGTTCGGCTGGATCCCAGTTGTGCAATTCCAAAGTTTGCTTGACGTCTTTGATATCGACAAAGCGATCGATCTTGCCGTCGCTGTCACATGTTACATCGACGAGAGTGGCAAAATCGGTAGGTTTTTCGTCGAGTCGATGGATGGGGACGATTGGAAATAACTGCCGAATGGCCCAACTATCGGGAGCCGAGCGAAACAGCGAGAAATTGCATAAATACTTTTGTGCCAAACTGCGCTTCAACTGCTCAAATTCTTCATCCGGAAAACTATCTTCCTCCGCTTCGTGAAGTGCGCGAGCACATATTTCCCAAAATAACACGTCACCTTTGGCGCGATCTTCCAAGCTGACGAGCCCCAAGTTGAACTGAATCTGCAAATCATCTTTCATTTGCAGCGCGTCGTGATAGTGTTCGAGGTAGTTTTTGGAGTTGATCGAGTCGAGCAAGTCCTTTAGTTCTGTGATGACTTGCGGATCATCCTCGTCAATCCTAACTTCAGGTTGATCGTCGGCAAACGTTTCGATCTCGTCGCGAATACAGGTTATGAAGACGGAGTGGTAGGCAGTCATAAATCGTCCGCTTTCCGTTACCAAATTCGGATGCGGCACGTTTTCATCGTCGCAAATTGTCTTGAAGGCGTAGACCACATCGTTGGCGAATTCCTGCGCGGTGTAATTTACACTGGAATCAAAACGAGTATTCGAGCCATCGTAGTCGACGCCCAGACCGCCACCGATATCTACATATTCGATGCCGCAGTCGATTTGGCGTAGCTTGGCATACACGCGTGCAGCTTCCTTCATGGCGTTCTTAACGCGTTTGATATCGGTGATTTGCGAGCCAATGTGGAAGTGCAGCAACTTTAATTGTTGTTCGAGCTTGGCCTCGCGCAACAAGCGTACACACTGTAAGATTTCGGAGGTGGTCAAACCGAATTTCGCCGAGTCGCCGCCGGACGACGCCCACTTGCCCGAGCCACGCGAGTAGAGCTTGGCTCGCAAGCCAATCCAGGGTGCTACGCCGATCTCTTGGGCGAGTTTCAGCACCATCCGCAACTCGTTCAACTTTTCAATCACAATTGTCACTTGCTTGCCAGCCTGTACACCCAGCAGTGCCGTGCGGACAAATTTCTCATCTTTGAAGCCATTGCAGAGCAATAATGATCCGGGGGCCTGCTCCTGCGCGATGGCGGCGTACAATTCGGCTTTGCTGCCGCATTCCAAACCGACTCGACAGCGGGCTCCCTCACGTAGAAACTCCTCAACCACTTCGCGGCGTGGATTGACCTTCATGGGAAACAACGGGAAATGTTGGCCCGTGTATTCGTATTCGACAATGGCCTGCTGATATGCGGCGGACAGTGCCCGCAGCTGGGCGGTCAATATTTGTGGAAATCTCAGCAACAATGGCAATTGGACACGCCGTTTCCCCAGTAGTTGGTCGACGATTTCTTTCAAATCGGCATAGCGGTCGTCGCCGGGTGCCGGATGCACGATCATATTTCCACGGGCATTGATGTCGAAGTAACCCGCTCCCCAGTTTTCGACGCCGTAAGCCAGTTGGACAAAGTGTAGTGTTTCGTCGTTCATTCAGTTTCTGTAGGTTCGCGGGAAAACGGATCGGAGATGGCCCTCATTCTAGCAATCAAATCGCGTGCGGCGAGGGCCGCTGTATAGGCGCAGCCCCCCCTAGTCTGTGCAACCATTGCAAGGTTTGTGTCGTTCATTTCATTTGCTGATCGTAGTTTGCCCTCGCCTCCCCTGGGGCTTCATTGCGCTGTCGACGCTGTTCTCAACCGGGAACGCGGCGACAGCGCTTTTGAATTCGAGTTTGCGTATCGAACGGAATCGATTTGTGGGCGTTTTTTCCGGACCTCGCCGACAATCGGACTGAGCATCGCTGTCACGGCTCCGCCGTTTTCTGAGACATGGGCTACGATGATCCGCCGGTTGACACCGTCGGCTACATGCTGCCAAGGCTCTGCCGTTGGCGCGTCGCTGTTGGAGGAACGTCATCCGTTGGCACTTCCTGGCCGGATCACAGACTTGATTGCCATGAGCCGCAGTGTGTGAGAGACTGATGAAGATATTAGCTGGGAGCGAGATGCATTAACTGGGCTAGTTCGATTCTGAGAGGGGGCGACGCTTAATCGATGGAGTCCAAGCTTTATGCTAAACTTGAAAGAAAGAGCATGCTACTCACTCGAAGTGCTCGAACGGCCGTTGCGTTAAAGCAGAATCTTTCGCTCGCACTCGGTTATCGCCCCCTTTATCATTGATGACAGCATGTACGCACGTTGCGCTAGCGGAATTTCACCATGAGTGAATCAAGTCCTGACTCGCCGCGCGGGTTCGATATTAGATCTTCGATCCCAGTCCTGCGGATGTTCGATGAAGCTATGGCAAAAGCATTCTATCTGGCATATTTGGGCTTTGAGATAGACTGGGAGTCTCGGTTTTCGCCAACAGCGCCACTGTATATGCAGATCCATCTCGGAGATGCCATACTTCACCTCAATGGACATGCGAAGGAGGACGCGCCGATTTCTGAAGTCAACATTCCAGTCCTCGGGTTACAAAACTATTGTGACTATCTAAATGCAAAAGGAGCCGATTATCCAGAGGCGGTTGCCGTGGATCCACGATATCAAGGCCGGAATACAGACGTGAATATTCGGGACCCGTTCGGCAACTATCTGGTTTTCTGCTCCCAGACGACAGAAGGAAAGGGATAAATGATAGCCATGCGGTGAACGGGAGTCCGATGACGCGGGTTTTGAAATCACAGTTTGTTGGCGGCGGCCCCGTTTACCGCCAACCTTGAACTAAGACATGGGAGTGACTCTAGGGTAAATGAATGTTCTGCATTGTTTTTGGTATTATTGCGACTTCCGCTGAACGCCGCCACGAAATGGTATCTCACCCTCCCGCCAATGATCGGTCCTGCCATGGAAACACTATTTCGCGGGAGAGTAAGTAACAGTCAACGAAAAGAAACTTTCGTGGAGTTCATTGAACGAGCGTCGTGCTTCAGGTGGCAAGCCATATATGTATCCGTGCATCCGGATGGATGGATGGATGGATGCGTGCAGTGGGTTTTCCTATGGTTCAGCGCTGGAGCTGCTGACGTCCGCCAGTGCATGCTGTATTCCTTGGCGGTAATCAGGAAATAGAAACTGATATTTCAACTCGCTGATCAGACGCGCTGGGTCGATGCGTTTATTCGTGGCCCGTCGTGAAAGCGTATGGGCTGGCCCAGCGGGATTTTCGAACTGGACATCTTCAACGCCGCACTGTCTCGCCAATTCCCGATAGAACTCCTCGCGGCCTACCGGCTGACCATCGCTGAATAGATACATTTGGTGTTGCATGCTGCGGCTGAAGATCTGACACAAGACTGAAGCGATGTCTTGCACATGGACTAGATTTAGATGCCCCTGTCGTGGGACGTTCAGCGCTTCGCCGGCTCGGAGCTTGTCGGCCAGTGGCAGCCGACCAGGACCGTAGATCCCAGCTAGTCGAACAACTGTACTTTCCAAATGCGCGGGCGTATTTTCGTTCAACCAACTCTCGGCAGCCACGGCAATCTGGGGACCGATGCGAGTTGGCGAGACCGGTGTCGATTCGTCGACTTGCTCGTTATTGCACGTACCGTACACGCCAGTTGTGCTGAGGTAGACGAGCCGCTTGGTGCAATTCGGCAGGTTGGCGAGCAGATTTTGTAGCCCTCGGACGTGAGTCTGTGAGCCCAGAGGCGGGACTTCGCGATGTGGAACGGCTACCAATACTGCATCCACTTCGGGAAGTTGTGCTTGGCTATCCGCCAACCAATCGTAGATGAGCGGTTGGATCTGCGCCGACTGCAACTCGGCTACACGTTCTGTCGACCGCGTCAGCGCGTATACTCGAGGTTCACAGGCGGCAAACTGCTCGTAGTATTGCCTTGCGACGTGGCCACCCACGTACCCACAACCAACGATTAGCAGTTTCATGGCGTTGGATTTGCCAACAGGGATTGCAGGTACTCGGCAACTTGCCCAAGTTGTTCATCTCCGGCGAAGGGTGGGCTAGGCGGACGTTCGTAGGCAGCCGTAATGCGTGGATCTCCATTGCGTTGCCAGCGTAAATTGAGCGACAAAGCCAAATTGTCCGTAGTTGCTCCAAACTGCAGTTCAGGGTCGGGGGACACACCCCACTGGTCCGCCTCTGTCATTTCATCGGTGCGGTGAATGTTCTTGCCACTGGGACGATAAAATCGAGCGGTCGTAAACTTGAGTGCTGCAGTATCGTTGTCGAGCGGAAAGACTTGTTGGACAGTCCCCTTTCCGTACGACCGAGTGCCTGCAATTTTCGCACGCCCTAGGTCTTGCAAGCAGCCGGCCATGATCTCGCTGGCGCTGGCGGATTGTTCGTTGACCATGACGACAATGGGAATGGAAGGATCTAATTTGACGCTTGGGGTCGCTTTAAATTCCACGCCAAAGTCCTTGCGACGACCTTTGGTGCTGACGATGATCCCATGGTCAACCAACATGTCGCACAGCTTAACGGTGGTTGGCAGGATTCCGCCAGGATTGAATCGTAGGTCGATCACGATCGCTTGGGCCTGAGGTTGAATGGTTGTTAGTGCCGTTTCGAATTCACCGAGTGTACGTTCGCCGAACTGCGTTATGCGTATGTAGGCGATGCGTGGATCTTCTTCCAGGAAAAAATCCCAGCTGGAGTCACCGCAAATGCGATCGCCGTACACGGAGTCGACTAGAATGTCAGCTCGCCGAATGCGCATTTCGATAGGTTCGGATTTGTCGCGCCGAACCAACAATCGGATAGGCTCGCCAACTGGGCCGCGCATGAGTTGCTTGGCATCCGTTGCACTGATACCTTCGGTGGATTGGTCTTCGATTTCAGCGATGACATCGCCTGGCAAGATACCGGCTTCAAAGGCTGGCGTGCCCGGGATTGGAGCGACAACTGTCAACTGTTTGGAAACGGGCGGACCCTCGATCAAGACGCCTAGTCCGCCAAACTGCTGCTCGATCATCGACTGAAAGTCGTCGTAGCGCGCTGGCGGAATGAACTCGGAGAATCGATCGAGTTTCGAAACCATGCCGTTCATGGCAGCGATGTAGAGCTCTTCGGAATCGACCTCGTCAATGAAATTCTCATCGATCAGATCGAGGGCGCTGCCAATCTTCCCCGCGTAGCGCAAACGGTCCGCTTGGATATAGCAGGCAAAGCAGACCACGGTTATCAGCAGCAGAATATGGATATTGCGGATCGTCACGTATGAGTTTCCTAGAGTTGTATTGGGAGTCGACGCACCGCGATGCAATGCGCGAGTCTGTCGATCGGGGCGGGAGAGTCTCCGGCAATCCCCATTATAGCGCGATGCGTGAGGTTTGGCGATTTTGGTTATTGTGAACCGCGAGTAACTAGAGCAAAATAAGGATGTTCGCCCGATCAATCGTCAGATTACGCGTTTTTGAAGACAAACCCGAGTTATGGCCATTAAATTCAAATGTGGTTGTGGTCACGTGCTGAGCGTGCCCGACAAGTTTGCCGGCAAGAACGGCAAGTGCCCCAAATGCCAAAAAGTGCTCAAGGTACCGACTCCCAAAGTGGGTGTCGCCAGCCCCGCACAGCCGGCCGCTCGCCCTGCCCCCGTCGCGCCCGCGGGTCAGCTCGATTCACTGTTTGATGAAGTTGGCTTAACGCAGAAATCGGGGCCCATTTGTCCAAGCTGTGCGGCAGAGATAAAGCCGGGAACAGTCGTTTGCGTGGCTTGTGGAACCAACCTGCAGACCGGCGAGAAAATGCTGGGTTTTAATGCTCAAACGACAGTAGCAGAGTTCGATAATCTGTATTTACAGGAAGCCGCCGAGAATATGCGACGGGACCTGATTATGGAGTCGCGGCGTGAGAAAGCGGCTATGCCGTGGTGGGTCCTCATGTCGTTCTTGATCGGGACCATTACGTTATGCGCCGCTGGGATCGTTATTGTTGACGGTATCTTTGGCGAAGGCGGAAATCCCGATACCCTGATGGGCCGCATTCAAATGTTGCCGGTACCTGCCGTACTGGGAACCACGGTTGGCGTGACGGGTTTGGCCATCGCCCTGTTTGCCCACCTGAGTATTAGTCTGTTTGCTTTCGGTAAGAATGCCTGGCACGGCGTGGGGTGCCTATTCGGTCCAGCTATCGTCTCCATTCCATATGGAATCATGAACTGGACTGAAAATAAAGCGCCCGTAAAGGCGCTAATTGTAGCCATGCTGTTCATAGGCTTGGCACTATTTATGATCCTGATGTGGGGCGGCGGATTTTCGCGTCTGCTGAATGTCTTGTAGCACGGTGTCGTTCGAAGAAAACGAACGGTACTACAATACCGCCAATAGTTGCCATCGGCGAGCGAATTGACTTAGGAATCGAGAGAGGAAGAAACATGAGCCAAGCAACTGTTGGATATTCGACTTTCAAATCTTCGCCGGTGCGAGCCTTCAAGACCGTGTTTGCGTCTCCCAACTGGGTAACCAACGTGTTGTGGATGACTATCGGTGCCATTGTTCCCTTTGTCGGCATCATGGGACTGCTGGGCTGGGGGACTTACCAACTGCGGTACCGCAGTGGTCGGCCAGAGAATCAAGTGCCTGACATCGATTCGAGTCAACTGGGCGACTACGTGACCAAAGGCATCTGGCCGTTCTGTGCGTATTTTATCGTCCAGATGGTTGGCTCGATGATACTGATGGTGCCGATGATGATCTTCATGTTTGGCAGTATGGCAGCGTTTGGTGAGAACGGAATTCCGTTGGTGGTCTTGGGTTTTTTCCCGTTGATTTTGCTAGTAACCCTGGCGTTGGCAATGATGACCACGCCTGTGGTGCTCCGGGCGATGGTCAGTCAAGACTTGGGGGAGAGCCTAAACTTTGCTTGGGTTCGCCAGTTCGCAGGAATCATGTTTTGGGAAATGTTGGTCAGTGGAATTGTGTTCTATTTTCTCTCATTGGGGGTGCTTTTGCTGGGAGCTGCGATGTGTGGGATTGGTTATATCCCGGCAATCGGCATTATTACTGGTGCCTCGATCAACCTGTTGGCACAGTGGTATGAGATTTTTCTGGATCGCGGTGGCGAACCGGCACCGGAGCCCAAGGATCAAGTGATTGACGCTACAATCGTATAGTTATGGTAAATCGTTCAACACTTTCCATCTCTGATTCCCCAGCCTTTGCGGTCAGCGACACAGCTGGCGTCAACGCCAGCGATCCTCTGGACCGCGTATTAGCCAAGCCCTTGCGCATCGGTCCGCTGGTGGTCGATCCGCCTATCTTGCAAGCGCCTATGGCTGGATTTACCAACTACGCCTACCGTCAGATCGTGCGCGAGTACGGGGGCGTGGGACTGCAAGCCACCGAAATGGTCAATGCCCGTGGCTTTGTCTGGCTCGACGAACATGAAGCCGAGCATCCAGATCGGCTGTGGGGTGTCCGCGATGAGGCGCGACCGTTGGCTGTCCAAATCTGGGACAATGATCCGCAGACAATGGCCAAAGTCGGTCGACGGCTGGTTGAGGATTACCAGGTCAGCGTGGTAGACATTAATTTCGGTTGTCCCGTTAAACAAGTCACACAGCGTGCGCACAGCGGATCCTATCTACTCAAAGATCCCCAGCGCATGTCTGCCATCATTAACCAATTGGTTAAAGCTTGTTGGCCGACGCCGGTCACCGCCAAGATTCGATTGGGCTGTACGCGACGCTGCGCGAATCCCAGCCAAATTGCTCGCGTTGTCGAAGAGGCGGGCGCTTCGGCGCTGACCGTACACGGGCGAACAGCCGAAGACTATTTCAAAGGTTCAGCCGACTGGGATCAGATTTCTGCTCTCAAACAGCATTTGGTCAACATCCCATTGATCGGCAACGGCGACTTGGACACTCCTGAAAAAGTGGTCTATGCGTTTCGTAAGTATGACGTCGATGGGGTGATGATTGCCCGCGCCGCGCTTGGTCGACCTTGGTTGTTCGCGCAAGCCGCTGCTGCGCTGCGCGGCGAACCAATTCCGCCTGAGCCCACCTTGGCCGAACAACGGGCCTGCATGTTGCGACATTACGACTTGGTCATCGAACGTTTTGGAGTTCAGAAGGGAACACATTTGATGCGCAAGTTTGCGTGTTGCTATGCCCAAGGCAAACCGGGCGCACGCCTCTTTCGCACCCAGGTCGCTCATGTTGACTCCCCTCAGGAATTTTATGACGCAGTCGAGCACGCGTTTCCGCGCGACGAGGAATAGGCTGATATGGCGAATTCCATCATGGCCACTTGTTTACGTTACCGCAGTTGTTATCGCAGTTACCGCATACCAACTGAGAATCTCAGCCACGGGCTGTTTTATGGCCCATCGCTTGTTCTTTTTATCGCGGTGTCGCTATTCACTCTGGTTGCCTCAGGGCAGTCTGTAGAAAATGATTCAGCAACACAAGCCGATCCAATCGACTTCTCGCGGCAGATCATTCCCCTGTTGACCAAAGCGGGCTGTAATTCAGGTGCCTGCCACGGTGCAGCGGCTGGGCGTGGGTACTTGGCCCTCAGCCTTTATGGCAGCCGACCGCAACAAGACTACGAAACGCTGTTGTTTGCCCAGCCGGGGCGGTTCGTCGATACTCAGCAGCCAGTCTCAAGCTTGTTAATTCAAAAACCAAGCGGCTACCTCGACCACGGTGGCGATGTTCGAATAGATTCCGACAGTCGCGAATTTGCCATCTTGCGAGATTGGATCGCGCAAGCGGCTCCACCCGGCAGCCTGGCTGAACTGCAGGGCCTGCACATCTCGACCGGCTTGTCGATAGAAAGTCAAGTCGGCGAATCCGTGGCCATCTCCGCAACTGCCGATTGGCGCACACGGGACGGAGAAATGTTTCATCGTGACGTTACGCCTTGGTTAGTTGTAGAAGGCGCCCAGGCAGCAGGCACCGACGGCGCGACGGTTACGTATGTGACGCGTGATCCCACGGTCCTGGAGCTGACGGCTCATGCGGCAGGCTATTGGCCGATCACTCTACGCGTTGGCCCGGCCGTCAGTACGTTACAGCTGTGGGTCCGCAACGCTAACGCGGTCGAACAGCCAACACTTACTGAGAACGGTCAACCCGCATCGATCGATGCATTGGTTGCCAAAGCAAACGCGCGGGTCGGTAATCGTCTAGAGCCGACTTGTGAACCACATATCTTGGTCCGGCGGTGGTGGATCGATTTGCTGGGGCGCCAACCGACCGTCGATGAATGGACGGCTGCTAGCGCGAAAATATCTGCTGGTAAATCTTCGGAAGTCGTCGATGCATTGCTGACTAGCGCAGAGTTTTCGCAGCACGCCGCCCGACAACTAGCCAGTTGGGTAGCTCGCGCGAGTCGTTCCACTAGGTCGGATCGCGAAGACTCTTTGTCGAAGGCGATTGCCGCCGGGTTGGGGCACAGCGATGATTTGCGCCAGTTGGTGTACGGTATGCTCGTCGTTGATGCGCCGAGCGCGGATCCAGGGTTGCTCGAGTTTCATCACTTTGCCGACGATGCTCGCACTCGCTCGGAATTGATCGCGAATGTGTGGATGGGAGTGCGTGTCGGTTGCGCGCAATGTCACGATCATCCGCTTGATCATTGGACTCAAGACGATTACTTTTCCATGGCAGCCTGTTGGGCAGAGATTGAACCGCAGTCGCGCGGGGCCAATCGCATTGCCATGAGGACGACGACTGATTTGCGCTCGGGACGGTCTGCAGTCGCCAGGCTGCCAGGCGATTCGCAACCCTATGCCGACGATTCTCGGCCGGTGGACGTGGCGTTCGCTGATTGGCTGTGTAATTCTGAGAACCCGCAGTTTTCACGCAATCTTGCCAATCGATTGTGGCAGTGGCTGATAGGAGTCGGCTTGATCGAGGACGTGGACGATCAACGGTCAACCAATCCTGCCGTTAATCCCGAACTCCTCGACTACTTGGCTGCTACTCTAGTGCGCGGCAAGTTTTCCTTGCGCCCGTTGGTGCGGGAAATTGTGCTGAGCCAGACCTACGCGCGGGCCTCACGGGCGCATGCATCCAACCTGGACAAGCGCCTAGTCGCTGCCCGAACCCCCAAGTCGATTGACCTGGCGCTGCCGGATTTGGCCGCGCAAGCGTTGGGCGTAGCTCGACAGACCGTTGCCAACGGACAGGAGTCCGAGTCCATGATGGCAGCCGTTGAACCGGGATGTGCGCGTGGCCAGCCCTGCAATGATCCGTTGAGTGATGCTCAGAAATGGTCGCTGGTCCAATGCTCAATTCAATCATTGGCGAGGCCGTCGAGTCGGCTTGGCTCGCCGAATTATCTCCTGCGGACGCGCTCGCCAAATTTCACTTACAGCTTTTTGGTGTGTCGATAAGTGAACCGCAGTTTTCTGAATGGCATCAACAGCCGACTATGTCACGAGCCGTTGCTCAGGACATTCTCTGGAGTTGGATCGTCAACGACCAATTCCGTCTCCTGCATTAGCCGCAAGAAGTCCCGAATAAAAATCTATTTGTCTGTCGGTTTGCCCGCCCTTTTGTTGACTTAATGCGTGGCGGGAAGCGATTCGACGTTCTCGATGTAGATTTCGCGGATTTCCCCCCGCTTCAGGCAACCCCAAAGGCGGATCGATATGGACAGCAAGACGAATTGCCCAAGTTCGACGCCAAACAGCGGTAATGCCCAGAGCGACAACCCGAGAGTCAACTCGATCTTGCGCGAAAGTCTAGATGTGGGACGCCCCGATACCAACGGCCTGAGCGAACGCCAGCGGCAAGTTTTGGCACTGCTCTTAACGGGCCAATCCGAGCGTGAATTGGCCACGCACTTGAGTCTATCAACTGGCACGATTCACAAATACGTTACGCAAATCTATCGTCATTTCGGTGTTTCCACCCGGGCTGAGTTGATGGCATTGTGGATCAACCGCCCCAGGCGAGGATTCAAGTGGGAACCCAGATTGTGACGCCTGTGGTCGACGCAGGGCGCGTATTTACCGAAGTTGGGTTGCCCGACTGCCTGAAGGGCTGGGTATGGGAGTGGTCTATTTAGACCATTGTGTTTCTGCGTAGGCCCCAAGTAGACTCGACTGCTTGTTTTTGCGTTTCACCTCATATCTACCATTGAACTACTCGAAAACACCGACTTCAGCGGTGAAGGAGGAAACAATGCTGGCGGCGGAGATGGTAACGCATTGTTCTTAATCGCCAACATCACCGGGTTGCGCGTGGTCCGTTCCGTTGAGCTCTTTGCTCCAGATGGAACGGACAAGATTCAATTTGCGTTCGATGCAGGCGGGTGTGGCAATCGAGCTGTTGGGCAATCTCAGCGTTCGAGTACCCTTGCATACGTAGGTGGGCAATTTTCCGAAAGTGGTCATCTGGCAGCGACTGCATGAGCGAGTCGCTGAGTTCTTGAAACTCCAAAAACTCATCGGCGGATAGCTCGCGACGAATGAAATCCGCAACGCTGGTGATATTCCGCTTCTCCAAAAACTGAATCACCGCGCACTTGATTTCCACCTCCTCGCCGCTGCTGACGACCAAGTTCTCTGCCCGCGTTGATTGCCTGCGAGCTGCGATGAGTGCCAGTAGTTGCCACACCATCGCGGTTTCGCACGCTAGCAAATCGTCCTTTGGCCGCACCCTCGCACAGGGCATGCATGGTCGACGAGGCAATGTCCTCGCCTGAAATCACGCGTTTGTGGCGGGCGTACAACCGTGATTCCGCGTAGGTGCGTAATCGCTCAAAGAAGCTCTGCCAAAGCAACTCCGCCGCTGACTGGTCTTGGTCTTGATCAAGTCGCCCAATGGCTCTTGTAACGGATCCTGGTTCGTCGTCTGAAGGGCTCACGATTTAGAAATTTGTTCTCAGTGTCCGGGCGAGAAAGGTTTTGGTGAATCTAGTCTTGGCAAGTTACAAGCAACACAACATTAGCGCCAATTCGTGGGGGTGTCTATTGAGTTTCAACCTAGACCAGTGTACGTCCGAACATTGTAGCAAGAACCTGTACAAGAGTAGCGTGTCAGATCCCAAGTCTCAGGTGTACAAGAACGGCGAGACCGTGGCAGCCTGTCGCCGCCGGTGTCTACCGGCGGATCATCGTAGCCTATGTCTCAGAAAACGGCGAAACCGTGACAGCGATTCTCAGACCGATATTCGGCGAGGCCTGGAAGAACGCGCATCGAACGGAAATCGATTCCGAAACGTAACTCGATTTCCGAACACGCTGTCGCCGCGTTCGCGGCTATGGGGCTATTTGCGATTCGTTTCCGCCGGTTGACCCCGGCGGCTAGTGCGCTGACACCTCAATGGAGAATCCGTATCAAGGACGATTGTGGCGAACGGATAAAGAAACCTGCGACGATTTAACCAAAATGGTCTGATTAGACCAATAGACATGCCTAATCAAGCAGCTACGATCTTGCTGAAGTTCCTGATCGTTATGTAAAGGTTGGATGATATGAAATTCGGCATCGGTATTCTGGTTGCGCTGTATTGCCTCGCTGATTTTTCCTATGGAGCGCTGGTGTTCAATGGCGACTTTGAGCTTGATCCGATTCTTGGCGCGGGGCAATCCACGCTTAATGCAGGCACTCCCTACAAGTGGACCGCTACGGATCCATCGCAAGGACCGAACTACTCGGGTTCAATTTCTGGTGTGCAAGGATGGAACTACTCCCTACCGTTCAACGCGGGGACGCATTCTGATTCTGGGCTTGGACGCGTTGGTCTGGCGTTTGGTTTGGCAGAAGCCGGTCAGCAGGCTTACATAAACAATTGGAATCGGCTGATGAGCCAGACCGTCACGCTACCAGCTCTCAACGTTGGCGATCGGATAGATGCCACAATTGACTTTGGTACGTTAGAAACTACGGGAACTCGCGCGGGAACCTTTTATTTGGTTGCTGGGACGGCTGACCCAAACAACTTAGACGTTTTTGCGCCTGGAAGTATCATTCTTGATTCTGTTGTCGCAGCGAATCCAGGGTGGACTAACTCAGTGGCGGATATTACGACCGCCAGTGGTAATTTCGTCCAATTGAATCTAAGTCACACGTTTACTGCTGGCGATGTCGCATTGGGGCGTCCCATTACGTTGGCCTTTCGCACAGAGTTCTTTTCAGTTGGGCCCACCTATTGGGACAATGCCACCTTGACCGTGTCCGCTGTTCCCGAGCCATCAGCGATGGTCCTTGTAATTGTCGGCGGAGCGGTCGTGGTAGGTCGTCGCTCGCGAAAGCTATCTTGAGTCAGAACCGGCGGAATCGATCCCGGGCGTTCGAGACTTTTTTCATCAACGCGCGCTGTCGCAAAGTTTGCGTCGAGAAGATTCGCGAAGTTTACTATCGATTCCATCCCGCCGAACGTCCCGGGGGCCAAGCCCTGTCGCCCTACGCTGGGCTAAGACTGCTTCGGTACCTTGGCGTCGAAGCCGTGACAGCATGAAGCCGCCTTCGTGAGCTAACAAATCGGCGAATTCCACTCGGAAAGGCTGCGCAGTCTTGTCGGATTTGCGACGCATATGTTGACTTAATCGGTATGCCGAGTGAGTGCCTAGAGTGAGAGCGTTTGTGGAAACTACGCATCTGCGCTGGTCTAATTAGACCATTTTTTTTGTTGCAAAGATGGGCTAGACTCGCAACCACTCATTCGCGGTTTAGTGCAACCAAGTGTTCGCTCAAGCTGCCCCTACGCCCCTGTTGTTCTGAGTTGAGTCGTCTTATGCCCGCAGCAAATTTCCGTCGATGGTTCCGTGAGTTTATTCGTGGCTCGAGTACTGACAGCCGACTTGCAAGGACCGACCGGGGAATGTACCGCGCTGGGTTAGGCAAGCGAGCGACGCGCAGGTTGCCGCGTGCATCCCAGGTACGCGTCGAGTTGCTGGAAGAGCGCGCGCTACTGGCCACGTTCACGGTACTGAACACGCTCGACGGCACGGGCCCAGCGCCTGCGGGTTCTCTGCGGTGGGCGATTGAGCAGGCCAACGCCACCCCCGGCGCAGATACCATCGAATTCAACATCCCCGGCGCAGGACCGCATACAATCGGTCTTGTTGATGCTTTGCCCGACATCTTGGATTCAGGAACCCACATCGATGGAGCTACGCAACCCGGTTATGTGGCTACACCACTCGTCGAGCTAAATGGCGCAGCAGTCGTTGGCAGTGGGCTCACAATTCGATCTGGTGGCAACACGATTAGAGCTTTAGCCATTAATCGCTTTCAAGGCCACGGGATCTTGGTAGATGGCGCTGGGGCAACTTCCAATTCGATCGTGGGCAATTTTCTAGGGACGGACGCAGCGGGGGAAAGTCCATTACCGAATTCTGCATACGGAATCCTTGTGCAAGGGGCAGCTGCCAACAACACGATCGGTGGCAGTTCGAGCGACGACTGCAATATAGTTTCTGGAAATGGGAGCGGTGGAATCCGCATTGCTGGAGTTGACACGAATGCAAATCAAGTGCTTGGAAATTACATCGGAACGAACAAGACAGCCACGGTGGCAGTGTCGAACGGAGGTGAGGGTGTTTCCGTGGTCTTCAGTGCGGCCGCCAATTGGATTGGAGGTGATTTGCCTGGCGAAGGCAATGTAGTTTCTGGAAACACGTTTGCGGGAATTGCTGTTTCCTCTTTTGCCACGGGGACAGAGATTCGCGGAAATCTAGTGGGGTTAGGCGCGGATGGGTCGACTGCGCTTCCGAACTTAGAAGGTGGCGTCCTTATCCAAGCCCCCAACAACACGCTCGGCTCAACGCTTTCCCGCAATGTCATTTCAGAGAACGTTGCTTGGGGAATCGGGGTGGACGCGAATGGGACAGGAGTGACGATCGTCGGAAATCTAATTGGTACGGACAGTACCGGAAAACTGGACCGGGGAAATGAAGGGTTCGGCGTTTGGATCCTAAATGGAACCGGTAATACGATCGGCGGTCCAAGCTCGGCTCACCGCAATGTGATTTCTGGCAATGAAGATAGTGGTATTGCGATATCCGGAGCTCCCGCCAGTGGAAACAAAGTTCAAGGCAACTATATCGGCACCGATGTTGATGGCAGCTTTCGTATTCAGAATGACCAGCAAGGGGTAATCGTTTCAAGCAGCGGCAATTTTATCGGCAGCGACCTCGATTCGCTGAATGATGAGAACGAAGGGAATGTGATCTCGGGCAATGTACAGAGCGGTGTCTTGCTCCAAGGCTCCAACAATTCAGTTTCCGGAAATCTCATTGGATTGAACGCGGTCGGAGACGTAGCAATTGCCAATGCAACTACCACAACAGGTGTCGACGCGGGCGTGCGAATCCTGGGAGCAAACAACACGGTGGGCGGTTATGGCGCAAGCGCTCGAAACGTGATCAGCGGGAACACGTCTGCGCATGGAGTTTCGATTGAAGGTACCGCGGCAACTTTCAACTCCGTGCACGGGAACTTCATTGGAACGGATCTCAGCGGTTCTTTCGCCGTTACAAACGCCAGTGGTGTGATAATTTCTCAGGGGGCAAGTAACAATTCGATAGGCCTGGAAGCCACTGCAGGGCCCTTCCCGACGCCACCATCTGGCAACGTAGTCAGCGGTAGCCCGAACGCAAATTCAACGGGCATTTCGATCAGTAACTCATCCAACAACAACATATTTAGCAACTTGATTGGAACTGACGCGACCGGGTCCTACGCCTTGGGGCACTTAGTTGGGATTAGTCTAAATCAGGGCACATCGTATACGACAATCGGCAGCGAGAGCGGGCCGAACACAATCTCTGGGAATCGTGCCTTTAACGTCTTCGGAACTCCCGCAGGTGTTGGAATCGAGAGCCGCGCATCAAATACTGTCATTGACAGCAACAGAATCGGTACAGACATCTCGGGCCGCTATGCGATTGCGAATGGCACAGGGATCGAGGTGGCTAGCACGCAATTCGGCAGTCCTTGGCAAGATCTCGCGATATCGAATAACACCATTTCTGGCAACTACGGAAGTGGTGCAAAGATAGCTGGAAACGTTTCGAACGGCATAGTTGAATTTTCCGGTAATCACGTTGGCTTGAATCGCTTCGGAGAAGAATTGGGCAATGGACAGACCGGACTGACGATAGTGTCTACCATTGCGCTGGTCGCCGATAACATCATATCCGCAAATGGGCACACCGCTCCAGGAAGTAGCAGTACATCGGCAGGGATATATTTTCAGACGGTCACAGGTGGAAGTGTCAAGAATAACATCATCGGACTGGACCCAACGGGGAGATTTGCACGTTCGAACGTTTCAGCCGGAGTCGCAGTCTACGCCAGTCAAAGTGTCGTTATCGGTACAGAGGGAGACGGAGCGAATGATGCACTGGAGGGAAACGTAATTTCCGGCAATGGTGGTGCTGCGATCTATTCGGAGGCTGGAACCACCGGAACGAGCGTTCGGGGTAACAAGATCGGTACAGATATTAGCGGCACATTCGCTATTGGTAACAATGACCCACGTTTTGCGAATCAAAGCGGACACACGGCCGCGATCGTCGGTTCAAGCATGCAGATTGGCGAGAACGGCGATGCCGTATCCGTCGGTCTAGAGAAGAATGTGATCTCAGGCAACTATCGCAATGGAGTAGAAATCACGGACAGCGAACTCACAGGCAACTTGATAGGTGTGGATTTGACGGGGACGAAGGCGTTACCCAACCGCATGAATGGCGTCGTTGCAACTAGCAGTTTTGTTGGTCGGTCCGGCGGTCTCAATGGCAACACGATTTCTGGGAATAGCGAGAACGGCGTTGTCCTATTGGGATCGGATTCGTGGGTTCAAGGAAACTATATCGGGACAGATCGTACTCGGACACTGTCAATTGGGAACGGTCAAAACGGAGTGCAGCTCGGTGGAATAGTAAATGGGACGCTGGCAACCGGCGTTGAAGACAATATTATTGGCGGACTTTCGTTGAACGCAAATACGATTGCGTTCAACAATCAAGCTGGGATTCGTGTCTTAGGTGAGAACGCGAGTAACATAATTCAGCATAATCTGTACTTGGGAAATGCGACGCTCGGCATTGACGCAGGCGTGATCGGAGTCTCTCCTAATGAATCGACTGTAAGTGCTACCCAGGCTAACTTTCCGGTTCTGACGGATGCCTATCTTGATGGCAATTTCATGGTTGTCCGCGGCTTTGCCAATCCAGGGGCCGGAGTGAGTATTTACCATGCGAATCCAAACGCTACGGGTTTCGGCGAAGGAAAGAACATAGTTTTTGGTTCGACAGAAGGTAGTCCAACGGACCTAGATCCTTCCACCGGCTCGTACAGCAACGCTGATTTCGGCGGTTTGAACGTGGCCAATGGGACCATTACCGCGAATCGTTTCGAATATCGCTTCCCTGTGCCGGCTGGCGTTCAGTTTGGTTCACGCGTTACTGCCGTGCATGTGGGAGTAATGGGGCAATCGCCACGGCTAAGTGAATTTGGGAACTCGATTCTGGTCGGTGATGCGCCGGGGTTTACGGTGCCGGGGAGTGCGATGCAGGCTCAAATCACGTTGCCGGGCTTGCAGGTTGTTCAGCAAGGTGAGGAGCTGCGGATTGCAGGGTCGTTCGTGGATTACGACTCGACGGAGTGGACGGGGCGAATCGATTTCGGAGATGGTACGTCCAAAACCGTCGCGCTGCGCGAAGATTTCACCTTCGAAACATCACACACCTATGCAACCGCCGGTAACTTTGCGGTCACCATGACGATCACCGACAACGCGCTGGCCCAAGGCTTTGCAACCATGCCTGTCATCGTCGAAAACGTCGCGCCAGTCGTCGACTTGAATCTCGTCGAAGTGACGTCTCCGGTCAACGAAGGTGAAGCAGTGAAGCTCAGCGGGCAATTCGACGATGCTCGCAATACTGAAGCCCACTTGGTAACAATCCAGTGGGGCGATGGGCAAACTTCCTCGCTGAGTCTGGCACCCGGTCAAACCGAATTCTCCACAACGCACACCTATGCCAGTCGCGGTGCGTCAAGTCTCCTGGGGGCGGGGTTGGACTTGTATCGTATTCAAGTTTCGGTGAGTGATCCAGCCAATGCCCAGGACTCGACGCCGATCGGTTTGATGGTCGCCGAAGTGCGCAATCGCTTGCCCACCAATCTGAACGCGAACTTCTCGACCACCAGCGTGCAAGAAGGCCAAGCCGTAACGATCACCGGCGGTTCATTCAGCGACCTTGGCTTGCAGGATGCCCACCGCGTCAACGTCGACTGGGGGGACGGTTCGAAGAGTACGGTTGATCTCGCACCCGGTGTTTCCACTGTCGGCAATCTCTCACATACTTACCAGACGGCCCCGCGAGTCGGCAGTACTTATGAAATCACTCTCGAATTGGCGGACCTCGACCAACCACTACAGCCCCTGCAACTTAAGCAGGAGATCACCGTCACTCAGGCTCCGGTGCAGTCGTTGTCGCTCACGACCAACACCACTAGCCTCAACGAAGGCGGTTTGATTCTGCTGGGGGCTACGTTCATTGAACCCAATGCCGCGCAGGGCCATCGCGTCTCGGTCAACTGGGGCGATGGTTCTCCCGTAAAGCGTTTTGACTTGGATCCGGGCGTGACCAGCTTTTCCCGTTTGGAGCATGTTTACGCGGACGATTCGCAGAGCAAGTTGAATGGCCAATTTCGAATTACTGTGTCCGTAGCCGACGCGGGCGCGCTGAATATTTCTACGAGTGCCGAGGCCTTGGTCGAAGTTACGAATGTTGCGCCGGCGGTGGGCAATTTTGTGATCACCAACCCTAGCGGAGCGAGCGCCAATCTCGAAGGCGATGAACTGGTGTTGACGGGCCAAGTCGTGGATGCGAGTTCGTTGGATCGGTACACGGTCGATATCGACTGGGGTGACGGCACGACGTCTTCGGCACACGTCGATGTGGCCACGCGGACCTTCAGTGCCAAGCACCGCTTTCTAGACCAGAGTTCCCTGATCACTGTGACCGCCTACGACGACGAAGGGGACAGTAGTTTTGCGGCCAGTGTGAATCCGAACGTGGGCAACTTGGCTCCGCAAGCGACGATTGTGCCTTCGCCTACGAATACCAATCCCAACTTGATTGAATTGCTCGGTCAAGTCGACGATGTGGTGGGCGATAGCAGCTTTACCTACCTATGGTCGGCTTCACCGATCGGCAGCGCGGTGACGCAATTGGGCACGGGAGCAAGCTTCACGGTGGATCGTTCGTCGGCACCGAACTCCGTGTGGTCCGTCAGTTTGCAAGTCGATGATGGCGAAGGCGGCGTGGGCAGCTACGCGGTGAGTTTTCTAGCCGGGACCGCTGGGGACGATACGCTAACCATCGACAATTCGACGTTCGTGGGAGTGGCATCAAATCGTTTGTTGGTACTGGGTTTGGGCGGTCTCGATGTGCTGGATGGATCCGGTGTAACCGATAGCTCCAAGCAGTTGATCTTGGATGGCGGGGCGGACACAGACGTGCTCTTCGGCGGAGCGGGCGACGATGTCTTTTACTTACGTCAAGGCAACGACTCAGCCAATGTGGGCGCGACGCCGACCAATGCTGCCAACGCCCAGACAGGTGGCGATCGCTACTACTTGGTTCCCAACAGCACGTTGACCGTTGTGGATACCGTCGGGGCAAACTCGCTGGATTTCGCTTTGGCGAGCTTTGGAGTCACGTTCGATTTAAGTGCCAACACGACGACCACGTTGACGGTACAAGATGTCGACCCTCTGGGCGCGGCCGGTCAGCACTTTGTAACTACGCAAGGCAGCTTTACGGAGTTGTCGGGCAGTGACTTCGGCGACACGCTGACAGCCGCTAGTCAATCGACGGTTCTGGGAGGACGCGGCAATGATCAATTGAAAGTGGGAGACAACACGACAGGAGCAACCCTGGCTGGTGGCGCAGACGATGACGCGTTGCTGGTCAGCGGACTGAATGTCAGTGACCTGTCGTTCTCAGGCGACGATGGAATTGACTACCTGGAAAACTTCGGCAGCATTACGACCCTGGTTTTCACAGGCGGCGCAGATGATGACTACTTGCTCAATGATGGAGTGGTGCTCGGTGAGTTGAATTTCGGGGGCGATGATGGAGTCGACTACTTGGCGAATCTAGGCTCGATCGACTCCTTGGTCTTTACCGGTGGAGCGGATGATGACTACTTGGTTAACGACGGCATCGTGCTCGGTGAACTCAACTTTGGAGGCGACGATGGGACCGACTACTTGGAAAACTACTACACCATCGGCTCGCTGGTGTTCACCGGCGGTGCGGACGACGACTACCTGCTTAACGATGGCGAGGTACTCGGGACTCTGAGCTTCGGGGGCGATGATGGAGTCGACTATTTGGAGAACCTGGGGTCGATCGACTCGCTGGTGTTCACGGGCGGAGCGGACGATGACTATTTAGCGAACTACGATACGATCAATTCGCTAGTGTTCACCGGCGGTGCGGATGACGACTACTTGGAGAACTACGATACGATTGATTCGCTGGTGTTTACTGGCGGTGCGGATGCCGACGGTCTGTACAACGAAGGTTCTGTCGGCGAGTTGAACTTTGGTGGCGATGATGGCATCGACTACCTGGAGAATCTCGGCTCGATTGATTCACTTATCTTTACTGGTGGTGCGGATGACGACTACTTGGTCAACCATAGCACGATCGCTTTGTTGACATTCGAAGGCGGCGCGGATGACGATTATCTGCTCAATGAAGGTGTTGTGCTCGGTGAGTTGAATTTTGGTGGTGACGATGGAGTCGACTATCTGGAGAACGTGGGCTCGATTGCTTCGCTGGTGTTTACCGGGGGCGCAGATGATGACTACCTTCGAAACGAGGGAGACGTCCTGGGCGAGCTGAATTTCGGTGGTGATGATGGCGTGGACTACCTGGAAAACTTGGGCTCGATCGACTCGCTGATCTTCACGGGTGGTGCCGATGACGATTATCTCCTGAACACAAATGCAATTGGCAGCCTAACTTTCAATGGCGGTGCCGACGATGACTATTTGTTGAACGAAGGCACGTTGGGCGATCTCTCGTTTGGCGGCGACTCTGGCGTCGACCGCTTGTACAACTTGGGGACCGCTGGCGAGATTGTGTTCACTGGTGGTGGCGACGACGACTATTTGCTGAACGAAGGAGTTGTTCTCGGCGAAATTAACTTCGGTGGCGACGATGGTAGCGATACGCTTCGCAACTTGGGGATAGTGGGAACATTGGACTTCAATGGTGGTGCGGATGCCGATGTCTTGCTGAATCTTTCTGGCGTGATCGGCGATTTGACATTTGCGGGTGATAGCGGCGCGGATCTACTGCGCAACGAGGCCACCGTTGGAAATCTAGTGTTCATCGGCGGCGCGGATGATGACTACTTGATCAACTTGGGTAGTGTTACCGATCTCACGTTTACCGGTGGCGCGGACGACGATTACTTGCTCAACGCCGGTGATGCTCTGGCCACGCTCAGCTTTGAAGGCGATACGGGTGTCGATATTCTGGAAAATTCAGGTAGCCACATTGGCACGTTGGTGTTCAACGGTGGTGCCGACGATGATTACCTGCTCAACACCGGAGATGCGATTGTTTCTTTGACATTCATGGGCGGTGCAGATGACGACGTCCTAGTCAGCCGCGGCCTGCAGGTGGGCACACTGAATTTTGTGGGCGATGATTCGCTCGGAGCCCAAGGGGCCGATACGTTGGTCCTGCATGGTTCGGGGACAGAGACCGCTGAGGTGACGTTCAGCGGCTTTGGCGGTGCGGACGTGTTGCAGAACAACGCTTCGGGCATTGGCTCGATCCGCTTTGTGGGTGGAGCAGACGGTGATGTGCTGCAGAACTTTGGAACTGAAGTTGGCTTGATCGACTTCCAAGGAGACGCGGGCGTAGACATTTTGGACAACAATGCCGACGGATTGACGGAAATCATTTTTATCGGTGGCGCGGACGATGATTACTTGCTCAATGATGGCTTGGCGGTATCGAACATCACCTTTATAGGCGGCGCAGATGATGATTACTTGATTAATGTGGGCGACGCTGTTTCCAATATCGATTTTGGCGGTGACGATGGTGCGGATGTGCTGATCAACCGCGGAGCGAATGTGACGAACATTCTCTTCAGCGGCGGCGCTGATGCGGATGTGTTGATCAATGAAGGCCTGAACGCGAGTGGCATTGTCTTCCATGGCGATCTGGGCGACGACCGCTTTTTGAATGGTATTGGTGGGGCCGGCAGTACCGGTCTCGAGTTCTATGGCGACTCGGGCGCCGACTCACTCGTCAACTCGGCGATCAACGTGGGCACTCTGGTCTTCAACGGCGGCGCGGATGATGACTATCTGCTGAATGAGGGCGCGGCGGTTGCCGAGCTCTCGTTCCAAGGTGACGATGGAGCGGACTATTTGCTTAACCTAGGTAATTCCGCAGGCGACATAACGTTTACGGGCGGAGGAGACGATGACACGCTCGTCAACGTGGGCAACTCGATCGGTCTTATCAATTTCAACGGTGATGATGGCGCTGACCTACTTCGGAACAACGGGCGTTTCGTGGCCAGCCTTGCGTTCACAGGCGGCGCGGATGCGGATGTGCTGATCAACAATGCCGATTCCGTGGGTAGCTTGACCTTCGAAGGGGATGCGGGTGGCGATATTCTGCAGAATAACGGCCATGGGCTGGGCTCGATTACCTTCAACGGGGGCACCGAGGATGACGTCTTGCAGAACAATGGTGACCGCGTCACAAGTCTCGACTTCGTTGCCGGCGCGGGCAATGATCGTTTGTTAAATAATGGCCACGCAGTTAGAGCGATTGTCTTTCTTGGTGAATCGGGGGCAGATGCACTGATTAATCAAGGCAACGTGGTTGGTGAAATCACTTTCAACGGTGGCGACGATGCGGATGTGATGCGGGTGGCGGGCACGGACGTGGGCAACGTGACCTTTAATGGCGGCCACGGCATGGACTCGTTTGTCTACGAAGTCGAACGTGCTCCGAGTTTTCCCTCCAACACGGTCACTTACAACGGTCAAGCAGGCAATGACTTGTTGGCTTGGCTGGGGACCGGTCCAGCGATGCTCAATGCGAATGGTGGCGACGGCGACGACACATTTGCCATTGGAGGCGCTGGTGTTCTTGAGTTGGTGGGAGGCAACGGCGATGACTACTTTGTCTTCCAGGGGACGCCAGCAGCCGAGGTGACGATTGGCGAGGCTTTCGACTTAGGTGGGGACGGCAGTCGCGACACTCTGGATTTCTCGACATTTGCGGACGGTCCACTGAACTTGGACTTACGTAGCTCACAGGGGCAGCCGCAAGGTGCTGGCCTAACCATTACGCTCAGTGACGGTCAAGGCATCGAGAACGTGTATGGCACGCATGGCGGCGATACGATTCTTGGGAACTCGCGAGACAATGTGATCAATGGTGCGGAGTATTGGGAGCCCGAGTCGCTTCCGCTCGCCGCTCGCCGCGCCGAAACGCAGTGGGTGCTGTTGGACTTTGATTCTGCGACTGACACCAGCCTGGGTGAACATGTCTACACTCCGGATGAGCGCGATGCGATCCAAGCAAATCTATCGTCGGTCTACCATGGACCCAATGCCGATCCCGCCGATCCAAGCTCCTGGTGGTTCAACGTGGCGTTCACCCAGAATCTAGCCGATGTGGCTAGCCTGCCGAGCGACGGATACGTAACGATTCTATTCAACGAGACGCCCAGCTTCGGTCGGCCAGGTGGTGAAGCAAGTGAAGTTGACTTGGGCAATCTCAACTTGGGTGGAACCGCATTCGTTCAAGTCAACGGGCTGCTGGGCGGCACGCTTGCGACCGGCGACCTCAGCGAAAAGGTCGAAGCGGCTCTGGCGGACAATGAAGAAACCGCCGTGAAGCTCGGCGCTCGAAAACCGGTGGCCACGAGCTCGAATTTCGTGGGATTGGCATCCAAGATCGCGGCGCACGAGCTTGGTCACTTGCTGGGCTTACGTCACTTTGATACCTACGGACCGATCGGCTTCGGCGTGCATTCGACGCCTGGAGCAGACGGCTACAATCCAGTCTATTCGGGTCCTGCCGGCGCGTACGAAGCCGTCAATCACTTACTTGGTTCGGGTGCATCGATTGGTACAGACCGGTTCAACGACTTGCGAGGTCTATTCTTCGGCGAACGCGAGGCGGTCAAGCTGGCTTATGCGACTGCTACGCCGAGCGATGTGAACGCAGCCGAGCAGTCGGGCGATCACAATTCGATTGCAACAGCGCAGTCGCTGAATTTGGTCACACTCGACGTTCCCAATACTCTGAAAGCGGGATTGAACGCTGGCAAAGTCTTTGACGTCAAAGTTGCGGCCGTCATCGGTGCAATCACGCTGAGTGCAGAAGGAATGAGCGAGAGCGATTACTACAAATTTACTGGTCGGCGCGGCGAGGTTGTCAACGTGGAGCTCAGTTCACTATCGCTACGTGGCAATCGAACAGGCATCGATTTGTGGATCGATTCGATTCTGCGAGTGACAGATGCGACCGGCAATCCCGTTTCCTGGTACGGTGGAACCGCCATGAATGATGACGAATTCGAGAGCTCCGACTCAGTCATCATGGATTTGGTACTGCCCTACGACGGTGAGTACTTTATCGAGGTGGATTCGTTTGTTCGACTGCCTGGTTCCGCCAGCTATGAACAGGCGGTTGCGCTGCGAGCTGAACTCGAGGCAAGATCGTACCTCAACGAAGCCGAGCTGAACGCACTGATTCGCTTGCAAGATTCACTCGATGATACCGACGTTGGTAAATACCATCTGTTCCTCTATAAATTCGCTCAAGCCAATGCGGAGGACGATATCGATAACTTGAAGGGCAATGGCGGCACGGACGTCATCAACGGCGGACCGGGAGATGATTTCACTACCCAGTTGGAACTGGGCGAGGCCGTGAGCACTGAGGTCGGTACCGAGTTCAGTCAAGCCTTCGTCTTCAGCGATCGTGCGGCCAGCACCTGGACAGCCACCGTCGACTATGGCGACGGCAACGATCCGCAGTCGTTAACCGTTTCAACCAACGCTCAGGGAGAACCGAGTTTCGAATTGCGCCATAGCTATGCTGTCGTGGGCAACTATACGATCACAGTTAGCATTACCAACGACAGCTTGACCCAGGTAACGGACACTCTAGTCGTGGAAGTGATTGAACTGGCTCCTACGATCTCCATTACTTCCGTTGTGAACAGCATTGGAGGAGTCGACTTCCGTGAGGGCGACGCAGTTACAGTATCGCTGGTAGCGGCCAACTACGATGGCGGCGCGGATCCACTGACCGTGCGTTACGAAGTCTATAAGAGCGGGGCGACGACCAGCTTTGCTTCGGGCAGCGGCGAGAACCTAAGCAGTTTTGCATTTACACCGGACGACAATGGAGCGTACATGGTGACCGTCACGGTTGTTGACGTAGCGGGTCGAACGGCGAGCACCGGTGCCACGGTGAACGTCGCAAACGTGGCGCCTGCAATCACGAGCATGAATATTCCAACCGCAGCAGACGAAGCCAGCCAGGTCAGCTTCTCGGCCACGGCCGCCGATCCCGGCGCAGACGAGCAGTTGAGCTACGCTTGGGACTTTGGCGATGGCACAACGGCCAACGGTAGTTCACCAACACACACTTATGCGGACAATGGGACTTATACGGTTTCGTTGACGGTCTACGACAAAGATGGGGCATCGGCCACGACGTCGCAGTCCATCGTTGTTGTGAACTTGGCTCCGACGGCCACGTTGGTTGGCAGTCCGGCGATCAACGAAGGCAGTTCCGCCACGGTTCGCTTCACGGGTGCCAGCGATCCAGCGGACGTTGATCTGGCCGCAGACTTGCGTTTCTCATTCGCGCTCGATCCAGTCGACTTGGCGACGAATTATGCGGATGCCGATGTCGATCCTGCGTTCACGACGTCGTTTAATGACAACGGCAACTTTGTGATTTACGGGCGCGTGATCGACAAGGATGGTGGTTTCAACGATTACGAGACGACGCTTATTGTTAACAATGTCGCTCCGACCGTCGGTCTGTTTGGCCCGACTTCAGCCACGGTTGGGGCGACTGTGACCGTTACTGGCGCTGTTAGCGACCCCGCTGGCACTAATGATCCGCTACAGTTAACGTGGACGGTGATGCTTGACGGTGTTGCCATCGATACTCGCAGTGGCGGAGCCAGTTATACATTTACCGCCACAGCGGCTGGCATCTACATGGTCATACTGCAAGCCGACGATGGCGATAGCGGCGTGAGTTCTGCCAGCCATACGATCGTGTTTACAGGTGGAGTCCAGAACAACGCTCCAAGCGTCAGCATCAGTGGCCGTGATTCGGTAGTGCGCGGCCAAACGGTAGAGTATGTGTTCACGGCTAGCGATCCTGATTCCCAGGATCAGTCTGGAGCGTTTGTTTATTTGGTGAACTGGGGTGACGGAACACCGACACAGACCGTAACCGGTCCAGCCGAAATCCGATTAACGCATACTTTTGAACAGTTGACAGCAAGTGAACTGGTAACCGCAACGGTAACCGACGCACGTGGTGCTACATCCACCAGTACCAGCAAATCCGTTGAAGTCGTCAAGTGGCAAGTCCAGTCGGATTCGATCTATCCTGGCGAAAACATTTTGGTGGTGGGCGGATCACTGGCACAGGATTGGATACTCGCGGATTTTGAGCAAGGGCGGCGTTGGATTCGCGTGCGCATGAACGGTGAATCGGAATCGTTCCGGCATAAACAAGGGGGGCAGACACTGATTCATCGGATAGCGGTCTATGGTCAAGCGGGGAACGACGTAATTCACGTCTATAGCGAAATCAACCTTCCGTCGCTGCTAGATGGCGGCGCAGGTCACGACTATATCGAAGCGGGGCGTGGGGCAAACGTTTTGATCGGGGGCCCAGGTAATGATACATTGATCGGCGAACAAGGCCGCGATATCTTGATTGGCGGCGAGGGGTATGACTTGTTGTTCGGTGGTTCAGGCCAAGACCTACTGATCACTGGTTATACCCTGTTTGATAGCGACCGACGCGCCCTCGAAGCTCTGTTGGGTGAATGGTCTGGTTCGGGAGGCTACAATGCGCGACGCAATAATTTGTTGGGCAACACCAGTCATGGTTCGAATGGCGAGTATCGATTAGTTGCCGATGGCACTGCGCGTACCGTTTTCGATGACAGCGATCTAGATTTAGCGCTTGGCCAAGTTGGGCGGGACTGGTTTTTCGGCAACCTAAGTGGCTCCGGGATGTGCGACTGGTTCTGGGACTTAGAAAACAACGAGCATGATGAAGATACCGATTGATGAGGGCCTGCGAGTGGATGGCCCGATCCAGAAAAAATGCAACATTTTGGCGCAGCACATCGTAACCCGACGCGTTAGCGAGGGACTATGTTTTTAGCGCAGTACATCGCAACCCGACGCGTTAGCAACGGACAATGTTTTAGCGCAGCACATCGCAACCCGACGCGTTAGCGACGGACAATGTTTTTTAGCGCAGCACATCGCAACCCGACGCGTTAGCGACGGACAATGTTTTTTGGCGCAGCACATCGTAACCCGACGCGTTAGCGAGGGACTATGTGTTTAGCGCAGCACATCGTAACCCGACGCGTTAGCGAGGGACTAGCAGTTAACTTAGGCTGATAAAATGTCCGACGAAAATTCGAAAGATGCTGACTCTGACTTGGAATTCTCTGTGGGAACGCAGAACGCATCAAACTCGGTTGACGGAAGCCAAACGCAAGAAACGCAGGAGGATGTCACGCTAGATTTCTACGAGAGCAGCACTGTTATCGCTCCTACTGGGGCAGCGACGAACGGAACGTTCAGCAGGGAGGAGGAACTGCCTGGCCCCTTAGTTGCTGTGATGCAGAAGGAGCTGCGCGACGTCGATGAGTGGGTGGGGCAGAAAGTTGGCCACTTTCGGCTTCAGCGTGAACTTGGGCGCGGCGGCATGGGCGTGGTCTACAAGGCTTTTGATGAGAAGCTGCGTCGCGACGTGGCGATCAAAATGATCTTGGGCGGTAGCGGCTCTCATCGCGATGCGAAGACTCGGTTTGAAACCGAGGCTCAAGCCGTGGCCGCAATGCAACATCCTGGAGTGGTACAACTATTTGACTTTGGCGAGTGGCGGGGAAATCCATATTTTACTCTTGAGTACATTGATGGCGGCACACTGACCGAAAGTCTCAGTGCAAATCCACTCTCCCCCAAGCACGCCGCCAAGTTAGTTGAGTCTTTGGCGCGAACGATGCAGAAGGTACATGATAAATGCATCCTACACCGCGACTTGAAGCCGTCAAATATCTTAATCACTAGTGAGGGCATGCCAAAAATCTCGGATTTTGGTTTGGCCAAGCTCTTGGCTGACAGCGACCAAGATACGCGGACAGGTACTGTGATGGGTACGCCCAGTTACATGTCACCAGAACAAGCCCGCGGTGACACGAACAATTTGACAGCCAGCACGGATCAGTACTCGCTTGGGGCAATATTATACGCGTGCCTGTCTGGACGTCCGCCGTTCATGTCTTCGTCGACGATCGACACGATTACCCAGGTGGTGAACAAAGAGCCTATTCCGCTCCGACAACTTGCCGGATCGATTCCAGTTGACCTGGAGACGATCTGTTTGAAGACTCTTCAGAAAGACCCTGCCAAGCGTTACAGCGACTGTGCCGAGCTGGCTGAGGACCTCGACCGGTTTCTAAAAGGGGAACCGATTCAGGCTCGGCCTGTCGGACGAGTTGAAAAGTCGATGCGTTGGTGCAAGCGTAATCCGTACATCGCCATACCCTCCGCCTTGGCACTAACGTTACTGATCGCGGTAGCCGCCATATCGACTTGGGCATGGTCGACCACGGCCGCACAGGCAGTCGCGCTGGCGCAAGAGACGGAAACCGCAAATGCGGAGCGGATCAAGGCGATTCAGCAGAAGGTCCGCGCAGAAGAACAGGAGCGTATCGCCACCGATCAGGCACTCCGCTCTCTGCAAAACATTCAAACCGTCATCGAAACGATTGATCCCAAGCTGTCTGGCAGACCAGGCATGAATGAAATTCGGATTGAGATCATGAGATTGCTGGTAGATCAGTTAGATGAAATCGATTGGGAGCGAGCGGGGGGAATCGAGGGCGAGTTGACGCCAACACAGCTGGCTGCGCGGACCAAGATTGCTACTATCTTGGCGGAGCTCGGAAATCGCGCTGCAGCCGTCGAGGAGTTTAGTAAGTTAGTTGCGGAAGGCCGCGATCGCATACTGGTGAATGGACGCAGTTTGGCCACAGTGTCCAACCTCGCCAAGCTATTGCTGGGCTATGCAGGAAACACTCAGCACAGCTACGGCAACACACAAGACACGATCGGTGCGTTCCAGGAGGGAGTCGAGCTTGCGAGGGAGGCCGTGGATAAACATTTGAGCGAAGCTGGAATCAGGGAGCGTATCGAAACTTACGCTCTGTTGGGTTCGGGTACTCAGAATTTTGGAGTGCAGCAACTACGATTGGGACGTGTTGCTAGAGCGCAAGAACTATTTGAGGAGGCGCTAGCCGCCAATGAACAAGTGCTCGAGCTTCTAAAATCTCCGGAAGCAGCGGCCGCAATGTCAGAGTCCAACCGCGTAAAGGCCGTTGGCGGTTATGAATCGCAGATTATGCGCGGTCGTGATTCGCTTGCCTACGTGATGTTGCGGGCCGGAAATTCCGACGAGGCCATCGCCATTTTTGAACAGTCGGTCGAAACTCGGCGCCAATCTGCAGAGAAAACCGATGCGAAGGCCACCGATCAATACGATTACGCTGGACTGCTAAAAATTTATGGCAAGTCATTGCTGTGGATTCGAAAACTCGATGAGGCTGAAACCAAATTGACTGTCGCTTTGAAGGTCTTGCAAGAATTGCATGCAACGGATCCAAGCGTCGCTAATTATAAAAGCAATTTGGCGGAGGCGAATTACTTGATGGGAACCCTGCGCGATTTGCAGAATCGTCCGGACGAATCTCTTAGTCTTTTTGAAAGATCTCGCCTGCTGCGCGAGGAATCGTATGCTGCCGATAAATCGCAGAAAAATGCCATCGATCTGATGTTATCGGAAGCACGAGTTGGCAATCGGGAGTCGGCGATGAAATTGATCGACCTATTGGCAGAGAGTGAGGAAGATGATGGCGAATTGCATTTAGAACGTGCGCGGGCTCTTGCGCAGCTTTCTCGGGCTGCCGAAACTGCGGAAGAGAAGACGGAAATGATCGAGGCGGCCATCGCTGCCGTTAAACGCTCAACTGCAGAAGGTTTTGTGGAAGCCTTTCGCTTTCGTGCCGAGCCCGATTTGGCACCTATTCAAGAGGTGCAGCAATTCCGCGACCACATCGCCACCCTGGACTGACCCACGAGCCTAGGCTTCTAGCTTGGGACCGCTGCTAGCCGTGACCGCTTGGGAGCGGAGGAGGGACTCGGTGTTATTGTACGTAACCGTTCACGATGTGTCGGCTTATGCGACAGGGTCGGGAGTCTTTTCAGCCTAAGTCGCTTAACCCATTAGCAACCATATGTTTCTCTCAGCGGCATCTCATCAGTGGCGCGCTGCTGAAAAGACTCCCGACCCTTTCCTGTCGACTTCAAGTTCGTGAACGGCTACTATTGTACTTCCAGTACGATATCCCCGATGACGTCCATCTTGGGCTCAACGCCCAAGCCGGCACTGGTGCTGGCTGCCATAAAGCCGTTTTCACGTAGCGGCGCGCCTGCGGCGGTGCTAACCGTGACGTAACTGTTGAAGTCGGTGGATGTGAAGCGAAGCTCTTCTGGCGTGCTGTGGGCCAAGTGGGCGATGGCAGCCGTTGTGATATCGCCTCCCCAACTGTCTTCCAGCGTCATGGCGATCCCCATCGAAACGCACAGGTCACGCAACTGTTTGGTCTTGGTGAGCCCGCCCAGTTTGCTGATTTTTAAGTTCACGACATCCATCGCCAGATCGCGTTTGGCTCGTAGCAGCATCTCCAAGCTATCGACGTTTTCGTCGAGGATAAACGGATGATCCGTGTTGCGCCGCACAGCAAGGCACTCTTCGTATGTCAAACAGGGTTGTTCAATGTAGACGTCCAGGGCTCTGACGGCCCGTACGACGCGTTGCGCTTCGTGTTGAGTCCAACCCGTATTGGCATCGGCAACCAAGCGATCTGTCGAACGCAGCACTGCCCGGGCGGCGTGAATCCGTTCGATATCGGTATCTGGATCGCCACCGACCTTCAACTGGAAACGCGTATAACCTTGATCGCGATAGGCGGCGACGTTGGCCGCCATTTCATCGGGCGCCACCTGCGAGATCGCTCGGTAAAGGCGAACACTCTCACCGAAACGACCGCCCAGCAACTGACAAACCGGCAGGTTGCTGGCCTTGCCAAGAATATCCCAACAGGCGATATCGATACCCGACTTGACGTACGGATGTCCCTTCAGAGCAGCGTCCATGTGATGGTTTAGTACCCCCAGTTCGCGCGGGTCCATACCAATCAAATGCGGACCTAGTTCGCGAATTCCGGCTCGCACACCATCGGCATAGGCAGGCAGATAGAATGGTCCCAATGGACAGACTTCGCCATAGCCGACCAACCCCGTATCGGTTCGTACGCCAACGATCGTACTGTCGAATACCGTCACCGACTTACCTCCGGACCATTTGTAAGATCCTTCGTTCAGGGGCAGTTCTACGCGATATGCAAAAATGCTGGTAATCTTCAAGACGGATGATCCTCGGGGGAAAGTTTTTTCGTAGCCGTTCACGAACTTGGATTCGACAGGAGGGGGGCGGGAGTCTCTTCAGCAGCCCCGCGAAAGATGAGATGCCGCTGGTAGCAACATATGGTTGCAAATGGGTTAAGCGATTTAGGCTGAAAAGACTCCCGACCCTGTCAAACGAGCCAACACATCGTGAACGGAAGCGTTTTTTCGCAGCGGATAACGTCGCATATTATGCGTTGAACGGCAAGCCGCTGATGTCATTTCATGGGGCTGTGACTTGCAAGATCCATTCGGCGAGGAGCTGCAGAACTTGTGGGCTGATCGTTTGCTCGATCTGTTGGTACTCTTTCAAACTGCCCGTTGAGCACTCTTGCAGCAAGTGATTATGGCCCGGCAGTTCGACGGTCTTGAAATTCGTTGATTTGCTGCGTTCCAAAGCAGCTGCAATGACCGGCAAATTCTGCTTGGCGTCGACTTGGACATCGCGACTGCCACCGATCGCCAGCAAAGGACAGCTCAGCTTTTCCAAAGTGCTGGCAGGTTCATAGGTTAAGAAAAAGCGAAACCAAGGTGAGAGGACTTGATCTGCTGCCGCGTCGATCATGACCTTGTCAGTACCCGAATCTTTCTCCGCTTTGGTTAGGAAGGCTGCAACATCCCTCTCAGCCGCGGCGATGAATTCGTCCTTGTTGAGTGGTGGTCTCTGCTTGGCGAGGTCAAGAAAAATAGATTGAATTTGCAACTGCCGTACGATTTCATCCTCTGCTACCGCTTCAGCCTCCATGATCATTCTCATTTGTCGTCGCAAGATTTTGTCGCCATTTACGCCGGTACCTGCCAATAGGACCGCGAACGCGATCTCATTGTCCTGAGCGGCCACCAGTGGCGCAATCAATCCACCTTCGCTGTGACCAATTAGTCCGATCTTGCCAGCATCAATCCGCTGGTCTGCGCGTAAGAAACCTACGCAGGCCGCAACATCGCTCGCGAAGTCTTCCGAGGTGGCTGTTGCGAATTGGCCCTGCGACTCTCCGACCCCACGGTCATCGAAACGCAATACCGCGATCCCCCGGCGAGTAAGATGGTCAGCGATTACCCGAAACGGTTTGTGGTCTGCAATGCTTTCGTCCCGATCTTGCGGTCCAGAGCCACTGATCAGCACGACTGCGGGAACGCGAGCATTACCGGGCGGAACAGTCAGCGTACCGGCCAATTGAATGCGATCAGCGACAGAGTTTTCAACTTTCACTTCTTCAATGTTGTAGGGAAATGGCGGCTGTGGAGTTTGTGGGCGGCGAATGGGTGCAACGTCTATCTCACCTGCCGTCGACTTCTTGAGCGTGAGTGGCACTGGCAGCAGGCCTTGTTTCCAAGTGCCCTTCAACTCCGCGCCGTCTGGGCTGATCTGGCCCTTAAATGTGGCCTTGAGTGCGGGAACGCTAAATTCAACTTCGTCGCCTTGAACGTTTTTCGACGCTACAAATCCGCCAACCTTTTGCGATGCGCTGTCGAAATAGATTTCACCATTTTCTAGTTCACGAAAGACCATGGTAAGTTTTTGAATCAACACATTCATTTCGCCAATCCACAATGCGGCTAGTTTCTCTTGGGGGACAGCGGGGACTAACTCGAAACGCAGCTCTAGTTCTGCGCCACGTTGCAGCCATTTTCCGTCCGCCACGGAGCTTGCCTCGTTAAGCGTGCTGGAATAGCTACCAGCAGAGGACTTAATTTGAAAACTGAGCGAGTCCTGATTGCGTACTAGCTCGTCCAAAGGAAACCGCCTACCGCCTTCATCTAGGCTTAGTAATTGACCCTGCCAGGACTCAGCAACTCGGTTCAGTTCCAAGACGAAGCGAAACTTGCGCACTTTAGCATCCAGCACTCCATACCACAGTTCGGTAGGTTGCGGGGAAGCTGGTTGCTCCGTGGCACGTAGAAACTCTGCCAACTCTTTCAGTTGGTCCGTATTGATGAAGTCCACCCCTGCGTCTTGGAGTACGTGCCAGCCGGCTACGTTATCAGGGATGCCCCAAAACCGCAGTCGACGGCCGTGGGCGTGCACGCGCGCGACAATGTCATTTAGCTTCTTCAACTCCTCTGTCGGGATTTCGCCGATTCCGCGCCAACGAAAATCTTGACTCCAATTGTCGCTGATCAGTGGAAGTAAATGTGTCGGCTGATCGCTGTCGATATCGCCTAGTCGTCCATCAATACCCACATACCGAGTTCGATCTGCGGCGATTTCATCAAGCGGTCGATCACCGCTGACGATTACTTGTACGGGAGCGGGGTGTACGATTGTCTTGCCGTCTGGAGTGGTTTCTACCCAGGTAAATGTACCTGGGTATTGAGTGAGTAAGCTGTCCAGGACTTCATAGGCAGCACGCCCCTGAGCCTTGATGTCGATCAGCAGAGTCAGCGACTGTCCATCGCCGTAAACACTGCCCTTCTCGCTGACGCGGTCGTGCAGCGGTTGCAAATACAGGTCAACGAGCGTTCGCTCCGATGTTAGTTCGCTTGACGAATGTGCGACCAACAGCTCGCCATCGACGAGAAAAACATCGGCTTCCACGCTGCAAAATCCCAGTGCTAATGCATCGTGGAGAGGACGCGGGTGCATGTAGTCGTTGTGGGCATGTGCCCGCGCAAGTGGCTCAACGGCCGACCCGTCCGCGTTATTCGCGAACAAGGGGTTGGACGGAAGGAGTACGATTAGCAGCCACAGAAACCGAATGGCGTCTACCGCGACGTGTCGCATTGCTTCGACCTTCATAGGATTGTCATCATAAGTGGGATAGGCTTCGCGTCCGCCATGATTCCAAGAGTCAGGCGCGAATGCTCTAAGTCATGGTCTTTCCAGTTCTCGCAGGACTTGCCTTTATTCGCAGAGTGGGGATACGGGCGGATCGGGGAGCGAAAACCTGGTCGAGTCGTCGAGCGGATGGCCTCGCAGGAATTCGGCAGCATCCATCGCTCGCTTGCCGGCGGGCTGGATTCGTGATACGAGAAATGCTCCTTGTCCGGTCGCGACGGCCAACAATTGGCGCCAGGGTGGCTGCCAATCAACCGCATCTGGAAGGTCAATTGCTTCCACGGCGATCACGGTGCCTGGTGGGCTGTTTCGCAGATTTGGCGGCATTGTGTGTACACTCCGCGCGGCATGGATGATCAAGCGCATGTGTTTGCCGCTGGCCCACTTTAGTTCGGCGAACGTGCCTGGCCATGGTTGGCAAGCACGCACTAAACGCACGAGGTAGTCTGCGGAGAGTCGGAAATCGAGTGCCCCGTCGGCTTTGCAGAAACGCGGTGCTTTGGTAACCAAAGTCTTGTCTTGAATTTCCCCGAGTGCACTCACTCCGTCCCAGCTTTCTAGCTGGACGATGGCGGTGCGAACTGCATCGACGCCAGCTTGCGCCAGTCGTGGCTCCAACTCCTCGGCGGTTTCGTCAGGCTTGATTTGTCTCTGCTCGATGGCCAGGGCTGGCCCAGCATCAAGACCGGGCGTCATATGGATAACCGTAACGCCCGCTAAATTATCGCCACGCAGGATTGACCACTGGACTGGTGCGGCGCCACGATGACGCGGCAATATGGAACCATGTAAGTTGATTCCGCCTAAACGAGCCGCGCCTAAACAAGCCTTGGAGAGAATCTGTCCATAATCGCAAACAAAAAGCAAGTCGGCATGCTGGGACTTCACCACTTCGATCGCTTCGGGGGCGTTGATACTCGGCGGTTCAAAGACCTTATCTCCTCGCGCTTGCGCCCAGTCAAACAAGGGGCGTGGGGGCAACTTCTTAGCTGCCGGGTTGGCCAGCGGTCTGGTAACCACTAACGGAATTTCGTGTCCATCTGCAACTAGAGCTTGGGCTGATGGCACGGCAAAGGGTCCCGTGCCCATGACAATAATTCTCAAGGCAGTATCCTTGGTTAGTCGGCCAGTTCCATGCTACGTTCGACACATCGCGCGACCGCTTCCATAAATGCACTTCGGACCCCGGCGGCTTCCAGTTCACGAAGGGCAGCCATGGTGGTTCCGCCAGGACTGGTGACTTGGTCCTTCAGAACACCGGGGTGAAGCCCCGTTTGCAATACCATCTGCGCCGATCCAGCCACGGCTTGTGCTGCTAAGCGTGTGGCTGTCTCTCGCGGCAGGCCCATAGCGACGCCGCCATCGCTGAGCGCTTCGATGATGAGATAGATATAGGCTGGACTCGAACCGGCGATGCCGGTTACTGCATGCATTAAGTCGTCCTGAACGCGGACACTGATACCCACTGCGTTCATTAAGCGCTCGACCCAAGCAATATCCGCTTTGTCAATTGCGTTGTCTGCTGAGATGGCTGCAGCCCCCATGCCAACTTGAGCGGGCGTGTTCGGCATGACGCGTACAATCCGCTTGGTATTCAGATTCGCTTGAAGATCGACCAACGATATGCCCGCTACGATGCTTACCAAGAGATGTTCTGCGGTTACAGCGCCTGCGAGTTCCGCAGCAATGTCTTTCAAGATATAAGGCTTAACCGCCAGAACAACTCGCTGGCACATCCTCAGGGCTTCAGTTCCGGAGTCAACGATCGTGGCACCGGAAAAATCTTTGAGGAGTTTTTCCTGCTGCACAATGCTGGGTTCGGCAAACACCAATTGTTGAGCCGTAAAGACTTGCGCCTGCAATGCGCCGGCAGCCAAGGCGCTAGCCATTTGACCGCCGCCGATAAAACCAACAAGTTCATCTGCCATTTTGTGTTCCAAAGTGAGTTGTTAACCGAAGTGAGCTCGCAACCCGTGTAAATCTCGACGTCCGCACTGCCCCAGCACTGCATTGCATTGCATTGATCCCTAATATCCGCACATCCGCTACAAATCGCAAGGGCACAGCATCTTCCGACTAGCTGCGAGGTTTGTATTGTACAGTTGATTAGCCTATCGAGAATTCCTGACATAGGTTTCGGATAACACCAATATGCACGACCGTCATGCATGACTGCACCGGCAATCGTGATATCCCAAACGGGTGCTCCGAAAAGTGAAGGAATGGTCTAATGAAAAAACTACGATCAAAGATCTTTATCGATAAAACAGTTCAGGGAGCGATTGCCAAACGCATCATCCTGCATTGGTTTGTCTTCTTTCTATTGGCCAGCCTCTCGCTGTTCACCGTCGAGTATTTTATGGGCAGTTCGAATCTGTCCATGGCTGAACACCTGGGCGTGGTATGGAGCAAGTACGCCTTTTTCTTTTTGCTCATGTTGGCAATCATGCCGACGTTTATCTATGACACGATGAAGATGAGTCATCGCTTTGCAGGTCCGATTTTACGTCTAAAAGACTCTCTGAAGAATTTAGCTGATGGTGGTCAGACTCAGCATCTCAAGTTCCGCGAAAACGATTTCTGGCGAGAACTATCCGAAGACTTCAACCGTGTCGCCGAGCGCGTCCATCCCGCGCCTGCTGAGCAGTCGAAGTAAAGTAAAAACCACTGACAAGAATGTACGGTCGCTCGGTGGCTGTTCAAGGAGTATGAGATCATGCAATCCCCGCGCAGAAACCTACGCACACTTCGTCGTCGCGACCCGCGACGGGGAGCGGCTGTGGTCGAATTTGCGGTTTGCCTACCCGTGATGGTGCTATTGATTTTTGCATCACTCGAAGGGGCGAACATGTTGTTCGTTCGCCAAGCGACTGTCCAAGCTGCTTATGAAGCAGTCAAGTCTGCGGCGCGAAGCAATGGATCGACAGCCACGGCAACGACCATCGGACAAGACGTATTGGCTGCGCGCAACATAACGCTCGATTCACTGACCTTCAACCCACCAAGTGTCAACGGGGCAGCCGCGGGAACGCCCATCGTTTGCACCGTGCGTGTACAGGGCGATTCACGCAGCATTATCGGATTTGGACCGTTTCGTGGTCTAGTGATTGAAGCCCAAGCTACCATGATTAAAGAGTAACATGCAATCATCTATCGAAAACCGTCGTGGGGCCATGCTGATTCTGGTGGCCTTCGTGATCATCATCCTGCTGATTGGTGCCGTGTTCAGTGTAGACGTGGCATACATGCACATGGTCCGCGCTGAATTGCGAACAGCAACGGACGCGGCTGCCCGGGCGGGTTCAGAAGCTTTGGCTCGTACTCAGAATCCCGCAGCCGCCCGTGCGGCTGCTATCGACGCGGCTGCACGAAACAACGTGGCGGGTGACGGTCTGACGCTACGCCCTGGCGACGTGAGAATCGGTGGACTCACATCAACCGCGTCCGGAAGATTCACTTTTGATCCTGGGGGAAACCCACTGACAGCCGTCAGCGTGGTGGGACGTCGCGACAATAGCTCAGCAGACGGCTCGGTACCACTGTTCTTTGCACGCATTTTCTCAACTAACCAGTTTGAACCCGTACAAGAAGCAACAGCCGCAGCCAGCGTTCGCGACGTGGCCTTAGTACTCGATATTTCAGGTTCGATGTCCACTATCACATCGACTGGGACGCGTCTGAGCGATCTGCAAGCGGCTGTCAATATTTTCATTGATGAAGTCCAAGTCAGTAGCCCGCATACGTTTCTCTCGCTCGTAAGTTATTCGACCACGCCCAATAAAGAGGTCGAGTTGACAGCAAATTTTGCCGACGTCCGCAGCCGCGTTAACAACTTCACGGCCAACGGGTTTACGGCGATCGGAAACGCTTTAACCATGGGCAGCGACTCGTTGGCCTCTGATCCGCTGACACGCGCCTTTGCTGCTAAGACGATCATTGTCATGACCGATGGAAACCATAACACTGGTCCAAGCCCAAATGTAACCGTCTCCACAGCTGTCGCACGCGGTCACCAGGTCCATACGATTACGTTCAGTCCAGGTGCCAATCAAACATTGATGCAGTCGGTTGCCAGCGCCACGAGTGGTGGACAGCATATTCATGCGGATGACGCAGCCGATTTGGCGCAAGCCTTCCGCGACATCGCACGCAGCTTGTCAGTCGTGCTCGTTGATTAGTTTGCATCCACCTATATGTGACATTCATCTAGATTTGGCCCAAGAGATGCGTAAATTCCAAAAAACCGGCAACATTCCCTGCACTCGTTACGGAGTTGCCAAGCGAGCCATGCGCTCCGGCGCGGTCGCAGTTGAGTTTGCGATGATGGCACCGCTAATGTTCTTCTTATTGTTCGGTGCGCTCGAACTCAGTCATGCCAACATGGTGTACAACTCGACGGAGGCCGCCGCCTACGAAGGAGCTCGCCAAGGCATCGTACCTGGTGCAACGGCCGCTGATTGCATCAACGCCGCTCAAGGTGTGCTTGATATTACCGGCGTCTCCAACGCGACCATCGAAGTGACTCCAGCAGATTTAAGTATCGACACGGCCACGGTAGAGGTGCGCATTCGCGTGCCATACGCACAGAATACGATTGTCGCGCCGATGTTCACCAAGACTTTACAAATCGATCGCAACTGTGCACTCACACGCGAGCGGCTTTAGCCTAAAAGACAAGGATGTTGGCAGCGTGTTCGCGAAAGTGTATGTATGGGAAAGCGGCGATGAATCGCCGCACTCCAAGGTTATGCTTGTCGCTTGAGCATGAATAGCTCATACATGGGATCGGCAATCTTCTCGGCACTGGCATCGCTGATTTCCTCCGCCAGTACTTGATCCAATTGACCTTGGAAAATCTCCTCAGCGCGTCCACCGTTGAAATAGGCCGAAGGCTGCTGTGTGCTACGCATGGACTTGATCATCTGTGAAAAGAGCGTCTGGCCGACAAAATCGGTGAAAGCTTCCTTGAGATCATCAGAGCCAGTTGTCGCTTGTGCAGTTTGGCTTGGATCGACGGACGGTTTAGGAGTGCCAAATTGCAGCGCGGCTTGCTTGACCTTGGCCGTTCGAAGGTCTGTGCTTAGGTCTGCCGCAAGGCTGTGATTGTTGATAGGTGGGATGTTCATGAATTTCAATCGACCAAATGGACTCTGCAGGCAACTTGATTCAAACGCCCTACTGCATGACGACTTCGCCGTACAGGTCGCCGTTACGTTTGAGAGTTCGAACAATGGAAATCACATCCTGGGTCGGCACGTTGAGCGCGTTTAGGGCTTCGATTAAGTTCTTTAACTTAGGCCGACCACCGGGGGATTCGGTATCGATTGGCACAAAGCCACCTGAATTGGGCCGCGCCTCGATGGATAGATTCTTGTGATTAATGGCAACCGGATTAATCAACACGTCCTCGCCAATCACGATTACGCCTTCGCGCTCATTGATGACAACCCGCCGTGACTTCTTGATATGCGGCAGTGGAATGTCCAAGACCAACGAGACAAACTTTACAGGATCAGCTGTATAGGCACTTGGCACTGCAACTTCGATGTGCGACTGGTCGATGGCCTGGGCGATAACCAACGTGTCGGAGGCTCCATTGCCAGCCGATAGCCCAGATTGGTTGAGGCTATCGATCGAATCCTTGATGTCGATTGCGGCCGAGAAGCTGGCGATGTCTTTATCGAGGATCAGTGTGAGTTTTCCGTTGTGGACGAACTGATTCTCAATCGTGGCCTCCATCTTGCATCCGTTATATATCACTCCGCTGGTCGGCAACTTGGGATCGGGAATAGAGACGGGGCCATTGCAAATTGCGTAGACCGTTGGTACGTCAGCTCTCGGCCCTAACAAAAGGGCCATTACCAACCGACCGCCTTCCAGGCTCTTCGCGTTGACGGCGCTTACTTCGCAGTTCAATTGGTCGCCTTGTTGGGCACCCGCTGGAGGAACGCTGGCGGTAACGAGGACCAGAGCCACGTTGCTGGTTTCTTCCAGTTCACGGAGTTCTGGAATACCTTGACCATCGATGGCGATGTTGCCGCCCATGTTTTGCAGCATACGCGCCAAGCTACGCGTGGTAGGATTGAGCTGATTGTCTCCCGTTCCGTTGAGGCCAACGACCAGCCCGAGGCCTTGCAGATAGTTCACCTCCTGCCCTTTCAAGCGGCAAATGTCGCGCAGACGCAGTTGATCATCGGCGGTTGCGACACTGGTGATCGAGCTTCCGGCCAGCAGGATCCAAGCCAAGCAAGCCATGCGAATTGGTGATATGGGAAAGTCATGCATTATATTGGTTACAATTCTCGCGGCGCGATGGGAGACCAACGAGCGATGTTTAAAACGGTTGCAGGCGGCTGAACCATTCGGTGAACCAACCACGGCGATAGCCATCGCGTGTTTGGCCGGCTTCGCGCTTGTCGATTTTCAAGTTGATGATGTCTCGACTGAGCACCGTGTTGTCGGGGCCGATGGCCAAGTCGTCGCATTCGCCGCTTAAGGAGACTTCCCAACGATTGTCGTTGTTCGTGATCGTTTTGTGGGCTTCGAGGACGATATTGCCGTTCGGTCGAATGTCGGCGATCTCGGCTGCGATATTCAATACTAAAGATTCGCGCGTAATGACACTGGAGTTAGCGCGATAAGTTTGGTTCATTTGACCACTGACACTCGGGTCGCCATCGGACTGTGCCGCTGGTTTAAGCGAAAGACCATCAAATCGGAGCCATTCTTCAAGCACCGTATCGTAAATGGCATTCTTGCGCTGTGAAGCAATTCCATCTGCTGTCATTCGTGCCGATTCGTCAACGCGGATCTGCACAATGTCATGCAACCGCAATACACGTGTTTGCGGTGGTGGTTGAAACGTATAGCTGGAACGCAATTGCGGCCCATAGCCCGAAAGGCTTTGCGTTGGTGGAAAGTTGCCGCTCAACGGTTGCAGGACTGGATCGATCTGCGGGGGGCTGATGATACTTTGATCGGCACTTCCCCGTGGATTGTGAAATAGGCTACTCTGCTGCGCGGCTAGCGACTGCGTCCACAGGAGCAGTACCGCGCAAGCGGCAAGGCGAGAGGGGATCGAACTGCGTTTCATAGGGCCTCCGTTCTACTGCCTTTTGGTCGGTCTGTTACCGGGTTGGTGCCGCGCGAGCAGGTACGGCTGACACGCGGACCTGCGACTGGCCTACGATTGTCGCGTGTAAGCGATGCCGCGAGGGCATTTCGATTTCGATCAAGTCGCCAACGGCTCCACTGCCCAGCGCCTTGGCCGACGAACGTACTACTACGCCCCCAGCTACTGACTCGATCTCAACCAAGTCGTTGCGCACCACTACCACGGGCTCGCCGATAAAGTCTTCGGCAATTGCAAGTCCAGTACTGATGCTGCGTCGTGCTTGTTTGCCGACTAGTTTTTCAATATCACGAAAATACTTTGCTTCATCTTCGTCTTTAGGTAAAGCTGCGTAGGCGAGTGCATCTGCGGAAATGACTTCTTCACGGCGAATGGCGCGTTTGGATACGACGACCATGGGCGGGGGCTCAACCGTCGCTTGAATTGGCAGACTCATTAGTGTTCCCTGATTCTTAATCTGGAGCACAAACTGCTGTTCTCCAGGCCACGGCTCTGTGCCGCCGCCTATGGAAGCAATGTTGCGGCGGATTTGCAGTAGGCTGGCCTGCTGCTGCGGCACTCGAACGTGAATCCGCCAGGCGACACGTTCACCATTGCGAAGATTTAGATATTCGGTAATGGCCTGCGCGATATTCTTCTCCGCTTGGGTCACAATCCGCTCATTGACAAAGGCAGGTGTCATGTTCTGCACCACTGTGTTGTCAAGGGCTTCCGTCCTTTGTATTTCTACGTAGGTGCTACCCGACCAGCGGACACTGGCTGGATGTACTCCGCGCAACTGCAAATGTTGTAGCAGGTCAGAACTGTGCCAGCCTTGCACATCGCCCACGCGCGGAGCTGGGCCAAGTGGCATGTGCATGAGTTTTTCTAGCGATGGACTCTGTCCCGACAGGACTTCGACCAGGTCTGACAAGCGAATCAAAGTGTTGCTGGTATGCGGCGATTCCAAGAATCGCAATACAATTTGATCGGTTGCCCACACAGGCTGGACGGCGCACAGAACGAGTAGGACAATCGAGAAGCGGATAACAACCATGTCAACTTTTGGTGCCGGAAATTTAGCGAAGTAGGTTGGCGACGTAGGTTAGCGACGTAGGTTAGCGATTTGCTGTAGCAATTGGTCGCCAGCTTGAACGGCTTGAGAATTCAGTTCAAAACCGCGTTGCGTGGTGATCAAGTCGATCAACTCGGTGACTGGCTCCACGTTGGATGCTTCTAGAACACCTTGGCGGAGGGTACCGAGATTGTTTGTACCAGGATCCCCAGTGATCGGTGCGCTGCTCGCATCCGTTTGCTGATACATATTCTCGCCAACCTTCAGTAACCCGTCTGGATTAATAAACTGCGCCATTTGAATTTGACCAACTTGCTGCAACCCAGTCACACCAGGGCTACGCACTTGGACCTGCCCGGTTGGACCAATCGAGATAGCCATGGCATCTTGTGGGATGGCGATGGGCGGCTCCAGTAGGCGACCGGTCTGAGCAGAGCCGATTACCAAGTTGCCGTCGGCGTTTACATCGAGGTTGCCTGAACGCGTAAAGAGTGTCTGTTGCGTTTGGGGATCCAAGACTTGCAGAAAGCCGGCCCCTTCGATGGCGATATCAAATTGTCTCCCCGTTTCTTGGAAGGTTCCTTGTGAGAAATTGGTTGTCGTACTTTGAACGCGTGTACCCAACCCTACCTGAGTGCCAGTCGGCGTGGGCTGTTGGTTGGCATCCAAGGCACCCGGCAAGGTTTGGTTGCGGTACAGCAAGTCTTCAAAGTTTGCGCGGTCTTTTTTGAATGCAGTGGTGTTGATGTTTGCCAGATTGTTGGCGATGACATCTAGTTTGGTTTGCATCGCGTCCATTCCGGTCGCGGCTGTATACAGCGTTTGTATGCTCATTCATATTTCCTTTCGTGCAACAACACTAGCCTTGGCGGAGCACTCGACTGATCAATTGCCCCATAGCTTCATCTTGCGTCTGAATCATGCGTACGTTGGCTTCGTAGGTTCGCGAAGCTTCGATCAACTGCATCATGGCACCCGTGGGCTCAACCCCGCTAGATTCGAGAGCACCGCTGATGACAGATCGCTGTTCATTGGGCACCTCGGCGACTTGCGTCAAGGACTCAAACAAGTTCTCGCCGACGCGCGATAGATCTCCCATTTCACGTGGCTTGACGATCTTGGGCAACTGGCGCGTACCATCCTGCAGGACGGCACCATCACCAGTGATTTGATAGGCTCGCGTTGGGTTGATCCGGATTGCCGATCCACTGGTCGAGACAACTTCATCACCACCGGTGGTGACCATTTTCCCATCTGAATCAAAGATGAAATTCCCAGCGCGCGTTAGCAGTTCTTGTTCGCCATGCTTAACGGTAAAGAATGATTCTTTGTCGTTGATCGCGAAATCCGTCTTGGTACCAGTGGGCTGAATGGTCCCTTGCGCGAACTGTGTTTTGGCGGCATTAATCAGGATACCGCCGCCAATATCGTCCACCGTGCCACTACCGGCCATCGCTTCGCCCCGTTCGATGGCCCCCGAGTGACGACTCTGCAACATCGCCATGTGTGGCTTAAAACCGGCTGTATTAACGTTGGCGAGGTTATGGCTGAGTACCTCGAGGCGGTGACTTTGCGCGTTCGCACCTGCTGCTGAAAGATAAAGTCCGTAAGGCATAGTACAAGGCAACCATCAACTCGCACCCCTGCGAAAGCTCTCCGACCTAGTCGTTTCCCAGTTTTAGCCTCAAGTGTCAAGTGCGGAATTGCGTTTCCCAGAGCTCCTTCACGCTTACCGCTAAAGCCTGCAGTGAGACGGAATAGATTTTGCCAGTTGACATCAATGCAATTGGGTTGACACAATCTGCCAAGACTGCCTAAAAGTCAGCTATGTCAACTGTCGATCCCACTAGACAGTCACAGGTTAACCATCATGATCCAGCATACGGATGGCGAGACGCAAGGATGCGAATAGGAATTTGGTGCGATTACGGCTTTACGCTCGAACCCAGTGAAGGAATCGGCGTGTTTGTCGACAATCTCGCGCGAGGACTCGTGCGTGCCGACAAGGCGTGTCGTGTCACCCTGATGGCACACCCCGGTCAGGAGGACCGATTGGCTTCAACCGTTGCGCAGGGCGACGGGCGAATCGAAGTCGTATCCGTAGAGCGACTAGCGCAGCCGCGGCGGTTTGCGGTGCGCATGCTCAAGAAGCTGGCGAGGCGTTTGAGTAGCCCCGCGGGAGATGGTTCCGACACTGGGTTGCAGCGTTTGGTACGTCGGAGTTTGCAACAGATTTCCAAACCCAATCAACAAGCCTTGTCGCGACATATTGATACATGCGACGTGTGGCTCCTACCCTACGTGGGTTTGGACCAGGACTTCAGTAAGCCGACCGTAGTGGCGATTCATGATCTTGTCTGCTATCACTTTCCAGATATGCTAACGCCCGCCAAGCTGGCTTCGCTTAAACAGCTGGTTGCACGCGTTTCTAACAACTCGACAATCGCTGCATGCATGTCCCAATTCATACGTGATAACGACTTAATTGGACAACTGGCTTTACCGCCATCTCGCGTGCGCGTCCTCAAGCCAGCCGTACCGGACGATTTCGGATTGGGTAAGACTCGTTTAACGGGACAATTGCCCGAAACGTTGGTATCGCAAGGTGTCACTGACGAGACGCCATTCTTGTTGTATCCCGCAGCCTTTCGAACTTACAAGAATCATGCTTTCTTGATTGACGTGCTGCGCAGCCTGCGCGCGCGGTCGACAACGCCATGGAAATTAGTATTCACTGGAATCCGCCGACCGCCCAGCGAACTACAGGCTCACATACAGCGCCAGGGAATGAGTGAGCATACGGTTTCGCTAGGCAAAGTTTCGCGTGTTGAATTAGAGAGCCTGTACCGTCGCGCCTTCGCTACGGTTGTACCGTCCCTCTACGAACAGGGCTCATTTCCTCTGATGGAAGCTCTGTACTGCGAATGCCCAGTAGCGTCTTCCAATATCCCGTCGCTGCAGGAGCAATTCCGCTGTATGGGCGACAGCATGCTCTACTTTGATCCATACGAATCGCAGTCGCTGGTTCAAGTGATCGAGCAGATTGCACAGCAGCGCGAACAGATCATCACCGCTCAGCGAATGGGCTTTCAAGCGCTTCGTCAAAACACTTGGGAAAAGTCCGCCCAAGGCTGGTTGTCCGTCTTCCGCGAAGCCGTTCTATTGGGCGAACCCATCGGTGCCGTGCGCAGCCAACGCCAAGCGGCTTAGAGATGTAATTGGTTTCCACGAAGCCGTTCACGAAATGTGGGATGGAAACCCGAAGCGTAAGCGAGGGAAAGCCGCCGTTGACAAATCCCTTGCTGACGCGTCGGGTTACCAAACTTACGGCATGCTGAAAGAAGTCGAAGCTGAAATCCGAGCAATGGTCAAAGCCGACTTCCCCGACCTGAAAGAAAAGGACATCAAAGACCTGCTGGCACCCAAAACATGGACGGCCACCAATGAACTGCTGGACAAAGCCATCCAGCTGCAAGCCGTGATCGGCACCGATCGACCCTGTCACACAAGTCGACACATCGTGAACGGTTAGGACGCGACTACGTGTTTAGAAACCGAGACTAGGTTAGAATGTGCATCACACGACTGTGACATACCGTCTCTGAGTCCGTTCCACCCTTTTTCTACTGGAAGTGGGGCTCTCTCCAGCCACAAAGTCGATCCAGCAAGAACATCATGAATCGTCAGGAGCAGGCCGTGAACGGTTTTCAACGAAAGTGTTCTTTTAAAAACTTTCGGGCTTGGAGCTGCGCGGCTTTGGGTTTTTGGTTATTGAGCTGTTGGGTTGCAAATGTGGCTTCAGCGCAAGCCGCGAAGGCGATGGTCGAACCGGCGAAGAGCGTCGAGGTGCGCGTCAGCAAGTTTTGCGGCGATTGCCATCGTCTGCCCAATCCGTTGAGTTTCAATCGAGATCGCTGGCACTTTGAGGTCAAGCGAGGGTACGAATTCTATGCGAAGAGTGGCCGACAGGATCTGGATGTTCCCCCGCTCAACGATACGCTTACATTCTTTCGCTCCAGGGCACCGGAAAAACTTGAATACCCAAACAGCCCAGAAGCGCCTGGCCCCCCACCAGTCAAGTTCACGCTCGAGAATTTGACGCTGGAAAATGGTATTGGGATTCTGCCTGAGATTGCCAGCTTGAAATGGGTTCAGCTCAGCCCCAGTGAGCGCTCGGTCCTGCTGGCGACCGACATGCGATATGGTCAAGTAGTAGCTATCGATGTCGCGCGTCAGGATCGACAGGCGCCACAGTTGTTGGCGCAGTTGCGCAATCCGGGACGCGTCGAAGTCTGTGATTTGGATGGCGATGGCATCAATGAAATTCTCGTGGCCGATCTGGCGAGCTATATGCCATCCGATCACGAGCGGAGTCGCTTGGTCATGCTGCGTCGAACTGCCAGCTCACCGTCTTACGAGGAAGTCGACTTGTTTTCCGAGATGGGGCGGATTAGTGATGTCCGTGCGGCACATCTAGACCAAGATGGGAAACTCGATTTGATTATCGCCGAGTTCGGCTGGCGCGACGTCGGCAGATTACTAATAGCCAAGAACGCATCTACCGAGGATAAACTGCATTTTGATTTAAGAGCAATCGACGACCGCCCAGGTGCAATCAGCCTGTCGACGTTTGATTTTGCTGGTAGCAAGTCGCCCGACATTCTGGCATTATTTAGTCAGGAAATTGAGTCGTTACATCGTTACCGTACTCAGAATGATCGCCTAGTACCGAGCAAGATTTGGGGAGCTGAAGATTTGACTTTTGGTTGCGCCGAACTGACCGTTGTCGATCTCAATCAAGACGGATTGCAGGATATCCTTTTTACCAATGGCGATGCCTTTGATAATTCCTATCTGTCACCTTGGCATGGTGTTCAGTGGCTGGAAAATAAGGGTGGTGACAATTTCGAGTATCACCGAATTACAGAGATGCCTGGAGCCTATGCGGCGCAAGCGGGTGATTTTGATCGAGACGGCAAATTGGATATTGTCGTCTGCTCACGTTTGCCAGCGTCACTGCTTCCCGAACAGATTCCGCGAATTGCATCGGTTGTGTTTCTTCGTCAAACAGAAGTCGGCCAATTCGCGAGGACCACGCTGGAATGGGACGCGCCTTATTATCCATCCCTTGCCGTGGGTGATTTTGACGAGAATGGATGGCTTGATTTCGCTGTTGCCGCCGGTCCGTTTAGCGCCGAGCCTCGTCAGAGCAGCGGTGACAGCAGCTTCATGAAGGTCTGGTGGAACAGCCCACCGGCAGAGTAAGTTGTTTCGTCGGCGCTCGATGCGGGGTTGGCTGCAGGTAGGTGGATTCCGTTCGATACGCAACTCGATTTCCAAACGCGCTGTCGCCGCGTTCGCGGCTAGAGATTATTCGCGAAACGTTTCCGCCGGTTGACACCAGCGGCTACACGCTGACACCGCATTCGCGGTTGAGAACAGCGTCGAAACCGCAGTGGAGAATCCGTATCCAGACCAAGGTGGCAGGACTCCTATGACCCTTGTCTGCGAGGAAGTCTGGGCCGCCATCGACCGTGGTGATTCGCCTGTCGAAAAAAAGAACGCGGCACCGAAGCGCCGCGTTCTTGCAATTACTTAGTGACGCTAAAGCACGTCTACTTGTCAGCTTTCTTAAGTATTTCCAGGAACTCTTCCAAGTCCGGCTTCATGCTGTCGCTGGCCAGTTCTACGGCTTGTTCCTGAGTTTTGAGTGCCGCCTTGACATCGCCATCGAGATACTGGAGGTGAGCGGCGGTGTCTAGCACTGCGGCTTTGGAAGATTTATCGGCTGCCTCAGCGGCTGCTTCTGCTGCGGTACGACTAGCCTTAAGCAGCTCCTGATTGTCCAAATCGCCCGATTCCAGATATTCATAGACGGTCCAAGCAAGCAGGTTGATGAACTGAGGTTCATCTTTGAATTCTGTGTAGGCTTGCGTGAGTACGTCCGCGAATTTGTCGCTCTTGGGATTTTGCAAAATGGCTTGGACGCGCGCCATCTTCATTTGATTTTTCCGCGCGGGATTCTTTTCTGCTTCGATCAATTCATCAATGGCAGCCAGAGCTTCCTCGGTCTTGCCGCCTTGGAGCAGGATATTGATGCGCATGTTCTTGAGCTGATCTTTGACTGCCGCGAATTCGCTATCCGCCATAGCTTCATCGAGCATTTTCAAAGCTTCGTCGGTCTTGCCTGAGCGTGCTTGACGCATGACTTTGGCCATTAGCAGGTCCATTTTCTGCGACGCTTTGAATTCCTCGGCAAATGCGGCGCGGTCCCATTTGTCTTCGACGACTTTCCCGAGTACTTCATCCATGGACATTGGATGCCCAATCCACTCGATCTTGTGATCCTTGCCGACAATGAATGCGCAAGGTATGCCGTTCTGCCCGGCTGCTTCCATATAGCTCTTGTTGGACGAGCCATCTGGGTCAGTCGTGAGGCAGTAGGTACTGGTAAGGTCGCGGTAGGTTTTCGGTTGATCGCCCTCGTCGCCTTCCGCATCCTCAACCGTACCTTTGAAATCACGCTTTAAGAATTTTTCAACCGTCTCCAGGTCTTCGTCACTGATGCTGACGATTTGAACACCTTTTTCTGCGTACTCCTTCTGCATGGAGGCCAAGTGCGGCATGCTCGCTACGCAGGGGCCACACCAAGTCGCCCAGAATTCGACTACGTAGACTTTGCCTTTTTCGAATTCGGTTACCGGCTTAAATTTGCCATTGCCATTCTGAACCCAGTGTTCAACGTCCAAGGCTGGAGCGGTCGAACCGATTGTCAGTTCATCATCCGCCTGCACTGCTGTATTCAGACTTGCAGTTCCCAGACAAGCCAGTGCGCCGGCCAATGCCGTGCGGCGCAAGAATCTCCAATTCAACATGGTAGCTCCGATTATTTAAAAAAAGTGCTTAGTTTGGACGCGGCCAAGCCTAGTAGTTTACGCAACTTGTAGGAGTAAAGAAGTAGATTTTAGGAGTAAAGAAGTAGATTTCAGGGACAATTTGACAATTTTTCCATCGTGCGGTGACCGCAGGGTGTTTGGGCAATTTGTGATATTCGGGCGACAATTCACCAAGGCAGCGAGAATTCCTACGGAAATGCGCTCCACCCAAGTCGCGTTTCCCGGGGGGACACAGCGGGTATACTGGGAAAAAGCTCGATTTGGCAGGTTGGCCAACCACACATCTTGAATCAACACATGAGGAACCATCGATGCGATTCACCCGACACGCGGTAATCGGTTTACTTGTACTGCTGTTCGTCAATCTGGCCGTTACACGCTGTTTGAGGGCTGAGCGGCTGACACCGGAACGGCTCTACGATTTAGCGCGGATTGGCGACGTGGCCGTTTCGAGCGATGGAAAACGCGTCGCCTACTTGGTCACACGTTATGACTTGGCTGAAAACGCAGGTACGACTTCACTCTTGCTTCAGGAATTACCCACACCCGATACTAAATCTGAAGACGAGCGGTCGGTAGCGTTTGACACTCCGCTGTTCAAAACTCGTCCCCGAACCCTATTGGCGGACGTCAAAGGGCTGGGTTCGCTCAGTTGGATAGCGCGACCAGGCGGCGAACAGCTGTTGTATAGTGCTCCTACCGAAGGTGAAGAGGGACAAACGCAAGCTTGGCTGCTGGATCCCGCTGGGGGAGAACCACAGCAAATCACCTCTGTCGAATCCGGCATTGCCAATTTGAAACCCGCGCCTAGTGGCGATGTTATTGCGTTTACGGTCGATATTAAGCTCGATGAAACCGTGCAGGAACTTTATCCTGATCTGCCCAAGGCGGACGCGCGCATCATCGATTCGCTACTGTATCGCCACTGGAATGCTTGGCATGACTACGCTTATTCTCATGTTCATGTGGTCCGCATTGATGAAGCTGGCAAAGCCACTGAGCCCGTAGACCTGATGGACTCACTCAAAGCTGATTGCCCCGTTCCGCCGTTCGGAGGAGCAGAGCAGTTTGAGTTTTCGCCAGATGGCAAAGAACTTGCACTGACACTTAAGCTCGTGAACAACCCGGCCGAGAGTACCGACACGGGGGTCTATTTGGTGAGCGTGGAGGGAGGAAGCCTCAAGTCGATCACGCCTGGTATGCCAGGATACGATATGGAGCCGCATTACTCGCCCGATGGTCGTTTCATCGCTTTCCATTCGATGCAGCGAGCCAGCTTCGAATCGGATCGCAATCGTATTATGCTCTACGATCGAGCCAGCGGAGGCTTGCGCGAGGTGACCAGTGGGCTGGATCAAACTGCCCACGGCGCTACCTGGAGTGCAGATAGCAAGACCATTTACTTTGATAGTGAAACGCGTGGTACGACACAGGTCTACGCAATCGACATTGAAACGTCCGCCCTGCGTCAGGTTAGTAAGGGGCATTTTGATTTTTCGGTAGTGTCAGAGGTGGCGCACAGTCCGCTGACCGTTGTTCGCCAGCAGAGCATGTTGCGTCCCACAGAGATCGCTGTCGTTGATTCCCAACAACAGGTGCTGACAATTACCGACGTAAACGGCAAAGCCTTTGTTGATCTAGAACTGCCGACGATCGAAGAACGTTTCTTCACCGCCACCGATGGCAAGCAGATTCAAAGCTGGGTCATCTTGCCGCCAGGCTACGACAAAGAGTCGGACAAGCAGTGGCCCATGCTAACATATTGCCAGGGTGGTCCGCAGGGACAGATTGGCCAATGGTTTTCCTACCGCTGGAACTTTCACATGATGGCCGCGCATGACTATGTGGTACTGGCCGTCAATCGTCGCGGCTTGCCCGGTTTCGGCCGCGAGTGGAACGATCAGATTAGTGGCGATTGGGGTGGGCAAGCCATGCAAGATATCCTGGCGGCCACGGACGGGATGATCGCAGAGCCTAAGATCGACCGCAGCCGGGTTGCTGCCATCGGTGCCAGCTTCGGTGGATACACTGTCTATTGGCTGATGGGGAATGCTGAGAACCGCTTCTGTGCGATGGCAGCCCACTGCGGCGTCTACAATCTAGAATCGATGTATGGTTCGACCGAGGAGTTGTTTTTCGTCAACTGGGATTTAGGTGGGCCATATTGGAAGAATGCTGAAGTAGCGGCCGAATATACTTTGTTCTCGCCCCACAAGTTTGCGGGTAACTGGAAGACACCTTTATTAGTCATCCATGGCGAAAAGGATTTTCGAGTACCCGTGACGCAAGGCATGGAGGCATTCACCGCGGCGCAGACGCAGGGCGTCCCCAGCCGCTTCTTGTACTTTCCCGAAGAAGGCCACTGGGTTCAGTCGCCGCAGAACGGTGTGCTGTGGGGGCGTGTATTCTTCGATTGGCTAGATCGATACTGCAAGCCAACCAAGGAACAGTAAGCATGGCAAACGAACAACCAAGCAAGTCGAAACGCGTGCAGGAGTACCTGCGCGCCAATCCGCAATCTCGCAATCGTGACGTGGTAGTTGCGCTCGAGGAATATGGAGTGACCGCAGCTGACGTTTCGAATGCCAAGGCACAGCTCAAGAAGAAGTATACGCGGCGGCGATCGCGAGCTGCCGCCGTCGTGGCCGCAACGGTTTCGACCGGAGAAGCTGCCGCAGATGAATCGAGTCCTTCGATTTCCATGGTCGAAATCGAAGCCGCCATCGACTACGTCCAAGCTGTCGGCGGTATTTCCCGGGCTCAGCAACTACTGGCTATCATCCAGCAGATCCAGCAAATGAATTGAGTAACCGTTCACGAACTTGGCGTCGACAGGAAAGGGTCGGGATTCTTTTCAGTAGCGCCCGCCACCGATGAGATGCCGCTGGTAGAACACGTGGTTTCTAATTGGCGAACGATTTAGGCTGACAAGACTCCCGACCCTGTCACACAAGCCGACACATCGTGAACGGTTACTGAATTGACGAACTACTTCCGCAGTAAGGTGCCGAACATGTCGATGGCACTGCGGGCAACATTCTGCGGCGTAATTTCGGCAACGCAACGTTGAGCAGCTTGGCGCATCGCTAACAACTGCGAATCGTCGAGGCTGTACAGTTTGTCGAGCGTCTCAAACAAGCTTTCATCCACATCAGGACAATATAGCCAACCGTTCTCACCCTCATGGATCAAGGCGGTGCAAGCTTGCGCATATTGGCTGCCTACCACTGGCATACCTGCCTGCAAAGCTTCATTGACGACCAACCCCCATTCGTCAGCCAACGTGGGAAAGACCAAGATTCCTGCGTGTTCCATCGCTTGGGCAATGTCCTGCTGCGACAAATGCCCTACTAATCGCATGTGCAAGTTGTCGGGCAGCGCCACATCACGCAACGCCTGATCTTCGGTTCCTGTTCCAATAAAGTCAATTTCGACTCGGCGATGCGGACGTGCCGAACAATATTTGACAAGCGAATTCAAGAGCGGAACGACACCCTTGCGTTGCGTCAACTGCCCGATGCAGAGCAAGCGTCTGGCCGCAGCTTCGGCGCGTTCCAGCCGACCCACATAGCGAAACAAATCACTGCAGGCATAGGGAAAATGAAAGAGCCTTTCATCGCGAACTCGGAACCCTTCCAGATACGCCCGACAACTGGGACCGTTATATGTAACTGCGTCTGCCGAACGCAGCAGTAAGCGACGCAAGATATTCCGTGCAAACCCACGACCTTGCTCGGTGTGTTCACTCGCGCAGACACACAGAGCTAATTTCTTACGGTGCGTCTTGCAGTAGATGGCACTTGTTAATGAGCGAAATCCAAGCTCGTAAGAAAACACGATGTCCGGTCGCGCACGACGCAATTGGCTAATGGTATCGTAGGGGAAATGTACAAACAATTCGTCTTGGAAGCCCGCACCGTGCTTCCATGGCCGGCGGATCATAATGCTCTTTTGGACTTTTACTTTCAGGCCATCCCACGTTGTACCAAAGTGGCGGTTGGGCTCTTCTTCGATCGACAGGAGTACGCGAAAATCTCGAATCTGTTGGGCTGTGTAATACAGCACGCGAGCCATGTACGGAGGCAGATAGTGCGTTAAGGTAACGACACGACAGTCCAACGGCTCAACGGTTGGTTGGAGCGAAGGATTTTGAAATGCAAACAGAGGCGTCGTCTCGGGCACGGAATTCACTTTGTACGCCAAACGGTTTATCTCAGGACGATTGAGGAGCGGAAATTCCGCACGCGTCTTCGACTCTGGCGAGTACCTCGGCAGCTTTCATCCGTGCTCGCTGCGCACCCTCGCGCAGAATATCTCGAACTGTGTCCGGTTGTTGTTCTAATTGACGACGGCGCTCGCGAGCCGGCGCAAAGTATTGTTCTGCGGCGTCAGCTAAACTCTGCTTAACTTGGCCATACCCAAACCCGCCACGCCGGTACATTTCCGCCATCTCTGCGATCTGGCTTTCGTTGCCGAAGAGTTCATAAAGTTGGAATAGGTGATCACCTTCGGGGTCCTTTGGATCTTCCATTGGACGGCTGTCAGTCGCGATGCGCATGATTTTTGCGCCGCTTTTTCCTCGTCGAATATTCCAATGGTGTTATCGTAGCTCTTGGACATTTTTTCGCCGTCCGTCCCAGGCACTTTGGCAGCCGCTGAAAGCAGTCGAGCTTCAGGTATTACAAAAGCATTGCTAAAATGATGATTGAAACTGTTCGCCAAGTCACGACAGACTTCGATATGCTGCACCTGATCTTGGCCGACCGGCACACAGTTCGCATCGTAGGCCAAAATGTCTGCGGCCATCAAAACGGGGTAGGTGAACAGCCCTGCATCGGCGGTTACCCCCCGTTCTTTCTTGTCTTTATAGGCATGGCAGCGTTCGAGTAGCCCCATCGGGGTACAGGTCATGAGAATCCATGTTAGCTGCGAAACCTCTGGTACAGCGGACTGCACAAATAAGGTCGCTTTTTCGGGATTTAGGCCCAGAGCAAGCAAGTCTAAAGCTGCGTCCCAGGTCAGAGACTGGAGAGTCTGAGGGTCACGAATGGTTGTCAGGGCATGCAAATTGGCAATAAAGTAGTAGCCTTCGTGCTCGTCCTGCAGATCGATGTATTGTTGGATGGCACCAAAATAGTTGCCCCAATGGAAACGACCGGTTGGCTGGATTCCGGATAAGACTCTCATAAGGTTCCTACTGCTTCCCGCACTGAATCGGCTCCGATTTCGCGCAGAGCACCGGGTAATTCTTCGACTAAACGCTGACTGATCGTAGGGTCATAATAATTCGCGGTTCCGATTTGAACACCACTTGCGCCCGCCGCCAAGAATTCCATCACGTCGTCAATGTTCGAAATCCCGCCGATGCCCACGACCGGGATGTCAACCGCTTGAGCGACTTGATAAACGCATCGCAAAGCGACTGGCTTGATTGCCGGTCCGCTCAAGCCACCCATGCCATTGCCCAGGAGAGGGCGTCTTCTTCGCCAATCGATGGACATTCCGAGTAAAGTATTGATACAACACACTGCGTCGGCACCTCCATCGGCCGCCGCTCGGGCGATATCTACAATTCGCGTGACATTGGGAGTCAGCTTGGCCAAGACAGGGAGACTGCACCGCGATCGCACGCCCTCCACGACTTGCTGACAACTGACCGGATCGGTGCCAAAATCTACGCCGCCGCTCACATTTGGGCAAGAAATGTTCAATTCCAGCATACGCTGCTCCCGGCTGCCTCAATCCGCTCGGCCAATTCCGCGAATTCGCGATGCTTCGTCCCGCAATGCTTACGATAATGGCTGTCTTTAGCGACTGCAGATACCGCAAGTGATGGGCAATGAACTGATCGACTCCATCATTGTCCAGGCCGATGGAATTCAGGAGGCCAGCGGAGGTCTCCACGGTCCGCCAGGGACTATTCCCTGGACGAGCATGAAGGGTAATCGTCTTCGGCAGGATGCCCCCGAGAGAATTCAGGTCGACCAACTGCTCCATTTCGCGGGCGTAGCCAAAGGTCCCCGACGCGACCAAGATGGGATTCTGCAACCGTAAACGCCCAAGCTCTATAGTTAAATCGATCGCTCGGGGCGGCTGGTCAGTACTGGTCATCTAAGTGTGCTGCTCTGTGCTTCCAATGATGGCTTCCATTGATAATTTGGAAGCAAGAGCATATTCGATACAGCAAGTACTGGGAAGCCGCACGGCTACTCGGGCGGGGCTACCAATCGTCTCCCAGGATGATGACTTCATCCTGGTGTTGTGGCACGAATTCGAGGGAATCGCTGGAATTGGGCACAATCTGGCTAGGATCGAAACCATCACCATCGATGACCTCCACTCCGCCTTCGCCCGCGTATCCTTCCTGCAGGAACTCTCCATCGATTCCGCTCGGTTCAATCCAGTCAGTGCTGTATTCGGGGGGCTGAGTCAGGCTGTAGGCCGTCCCTGAATCACTGAGCGTTGACCCGACCCTACCTTCGACGGGGTTGGCGCGGGCCCATTTGCCACCGACCGTGGCGTAGTCATCGATAAACCCAGGTGAGCAGATTGAGCAGCCGCTGAAGCAGGTGGTCAACAACGTTATTCCCAGGCAAACCGAGATTTGCCCATTTAAACGTCGCAAATGTTCTTGAGTCCAAAAGTTCATCGCGGCTTCCTTCGCGCAGTCACAGGTTCCTTGTACATCTCATATCGGACATGTAGGCTGAGATGTTTAGGTAGACTTTAGCGATTGCTTGGAATTTGAGGCGCAACGGCAGCCGCAGCATCGCGTTAATCAAACGTCCGTCAGCGGCTGTTGCGCATCGCCAAAACTGTCAAGTTCTAAGCCCATATTGCGCATCATACTTAGGTACAGTCGGCATAACTGCCTCTCTGGCTGGTCCTTGTAATCGAGCACACGACCACCTTGAATGCGGCCACCGCCGCCACCCAGTAGGATTACCGGTAGTTGGTCATTATCGTGTTTGGCTCCGGCCATCATACTCGAACAATGCATCAGCATCGTGTTGTCCAGCAGTGTCCGCTCCCCTTCTTGGATCGAGTCGAGTCTACGCGCGATATACGCCAATTGCTCCATAAAGAACTGATTGACTTTGAGCCAATCGTTGCCGTCGCTGTGGGAAAGCAGGTGATGGATCATATAGTCGATTCCGTGCTGTGGTTGTTCGACGCTGGCTAGATTGGGGAACCGCAAAGCGCTGTGATCATTGTTGAGCTTCAAGGTTGTGATCCGTGTGGTGTCCGTTTGAAAGCCGAGAACCAGGATGTCGCTCATCAGTCGCATGTGTTCGGCGATGTCTTGTGGAATGCCATCGGCCGGACGCTCCCGGTTGGGCTTGTCCAGCGTGGGACGCCATCCCTGCACTTCGCCCCGCTTGCCGGCATTTTCGATACGTGTCTCCACATCGCGGACCGAATCGAGATATTCATCCAATTTGCGTTGGTCGGTGGTGCTGATCCGACGTCGCAGATCCTCCGCATCCGCCAGTACTGCGTCGAGCACACTTTTGTCGCCCGGCGCGATCTCATCCTTGAAAAGGCGGTCAAAGGCCAGGGCGGGATAAAGCTCCAGCGGAGTGGGGGTCGTGGGTGAATTCCACGAAATGTGAGAACTATAGAGCATTGAATAGTTCTTATGGACCGACGGGTTGGAGTGTTCGCAACCCAGTACGAGACTGGGCACCTTCGTCGATCGCCCGTAGGACTGGGCTAACAGTTGATCAAAGCTGGTGCCCGATCGAATCTCGCCGCCCGAGGCGATCGGCGCTCCAGAGAGGATGTTGCCGGTCTGTGAACTGTGTATGTTTCCTTTCCGTGCTTCTTCATGGTAGAGCCCACCGACAAAGAGTAGTTTTTCACGAAAGTCGCTCAGCGGCGTCAGCACCTTGCCGAGTTCCATTTCGCGGCCAGCGCCCTTAGCCCACCACTCTCGCGAATGAAAGCCATTGCCGGAAAACAAGACGGCCAAACGCACCGGTGCGCCGCTGGCGGGCTCATTCGTTGGCGGCTCGTCGCCCCATACATTTAATGATTCGAACCAAGGTAGGGCCATGCTGACGCCGACGCCACGCAGAAAGAAGCGACGAGAGAAATGATGCCGGTTCATGGTTACTCCGATCAGGGGATTGATTTGGGTTTGCTGCACGTCTCTCCATCCAAGTCCTACGGTTGGCCATTTCGAGATGGGGAATTGCTGGAAAATGCGTCTCGTCCGCGGACTTTGCGAAACTGTGAGCTCAAGATAATCATTTCGACAGCCGTATTGACGCGATAATCGTTCGACTTCAATTCAGTCAGCATTTCGTCCAGCAGCGGTTGATCCGATAGTTGTATGCTGCGTCCAAGCGCATAGCCGAGCAGTTTGCGACAGAACTGGCGCACGAAGTCGTCGCGGCGTTGCTCCAGCAGATAAGATCGCAGGCCATCTAGACCGTTCAGCTCGCCACCGCTGGGTAGATTGGCTAGCGTGTTGATCGGCAATCCAGCCGCGTCTTGGCTGCGAGCTCGACCGATTGCGTCAAATCCCTCCAGAGCGAATCCGAAATGATCAATGCGTTCGTGACAGCGCGCGCACTTGGCATCGCTGCTGTGGCGTTCGATCAGTTGACGTTCCGTAAGACCCTCTGGAGCTTGCTCCGGCAAGACTGGCACATCCTTGGGCGGTTTCGGTAACTTCTCACCCAGTATGACTTCGGTGATCCAATTTCCACGCAGAATCGGGCTGGTGCGCGACGCGCCGCTCTGCTTCGACAACGTGGCGGCAAATCCGAGCATCCCGCCGCGACCGCGATCGCGCAGCCCCTCAACTCGTTGCCAATCCTCGCTCGGCAGTTTGCTCTTCGGCAGTTCGAAACCATAGTGTTCGGCAAGCGCGGCATTCATAAAACTATGATCGGCATCCAGCAATGACAACACGGACCGATCTGCCTGAAACATGTCGATCAGAAATCTTACGGCCTCTTCCTGCATTGCCTCGCGCAATCCGACAAACGTTGGGAAATGCCGTTCGCTCTTTTCGTTTAACGTTTCAAGATCCCGAATGTGCAACCACTGGCAACCAAACTCAGTCGCCAATCGCCGGACCTTGCTGTCTTGTAGCATTCGTCGAGTTTGAGTGACTAGCATTTCGTCGTCCTGTAGCATATTTGCAGCAGCCACGGCGCGCAGTTCATCGTCGGGCGCGGATGACCACAGGAAATAGCTCAATCGCGTTGCCAGTTCCCATTGATTGACTAGCGAGGGCGTCGTGTTTTCTGAAACCAGTTCGCCGCGATACAGAAACGCGGGTGACGTAAGCACTCTCGATACGAGCAGGCGAATTGCATCTTCGTGAGAGACTTCTTGGGTTCTAAGCGCTTCATACAGATCTCGCAAATCTCGCTGTTCCTCTGCCAGCAGCGGACGACGCCAGGCAAGCTGCGCGAACTGCACGACCGATTCAACATGCACGGGCTGCACTTCCACCAGTAGCTTTCTGAACTCTTCGGCACCTTGCATGATTGGCTCGCGCAACGGCTCCAAACGCTTGTCACCTTCCGGCGCATTAGGCCCATCCTGGGTTGAGTATTCCCAAATTTGGTTGAATGCATCGACCAGTGTAAGTGCGTCCTGGCTGACGAAGTGCAGTTCATCCCACAAGCGATCGAGCAGGGCGCTCTGTTCTTCATCCAACATCAATCGCGCCAATAAATCGTCTTCGCGATGATATAACGTTAGCGTGACTACTTCATCCACCGGCACAATGGTCGTATAGCAAACCGTAGCGGGGAATAGTTGACGAAAATCGTTGAACGCCGTTTCAAATCGCTTGCGGGCCGAGCTGTTGTCTCGCACTAGCACTGGCGCGTCGAAGGTCATCGATGGCACACTGGAGGTCCAGGCTCCTTGTAGCTTCTCTGAGTTGTAAGAGCTGGGGCGAAGATCGGCTTCCGGCGGTTGGCTAGTCTGCACCTGCAATTGCACGCTGCCTTCCTCGCCACTGCTCGAATGCAAACGTCCCTCCACGACAAATTCCGCGCCATCAACGATGGATGCCGGTAGGCGGATTTCGATCAACGATGGCGCTTGTACACACAGACTATCCGCCGGAACTTCACCGCCTCCCGGATGTCGTCCAAAAAGCCCGGGGTCGACGCCGTAAGCCCCGTCTACAGCATGAATGTCATCGTCATTCGCGACTGCAGGTGCATGCCAAGCCGATGCCAGCAAGGGGCCCGAGAACGATAATAGTTGTGCATGCGTCGTTCGATCGGGCGAATCAACCGGAATCGACTCGATGTTTTGTTGCAATAACTGCTGTATCTGAGCAGCGATCTTCGAACGCTCCAGTGCATCGCCTGTGCTACGCCATTGCGCCATCAACGATCGAGCGGGAATGGTAGGCGCGTCTGGCTTCTCCGGTTCGCCGAAGAAGTACCACACTTCGCGACCGTATCGATCAGCATGCGGATTGCCCATCAGAATGTCAGGCGCAACATCTTTGGCCAAATCCCATTCTTGCTCTGTACCTTGAATCTTCAGTTCGATGGCCGTCAAATCGCAGACATGATTTCCATCGCCGGGACCAATCACCAATGCCAATAGGTCACCCACCTGAACTGATAAATTTTCTAACCGCCCCAGATGGCTGATTTCGTTTCCCTTGGTTATGCCGTTGGCCAACGTTTCCCGCGTATTGCTTCGACGCAATTCAATCGCCCAGGTAACTCCGTTGCCGCAAGTCGTGTGGGCGTCTTGAACACTGCCGGTGACTGTGACGTTTCCCGCATCGAAACATCGCCAGCCGATGACCGCAGCTAGGGTTGGGGCGGGATGCATGGAAACGCTGTAGGGCCGCATGGTCCCTGGAATCTGCACCGTAGCGTCAGAGGAATTTGCAAGTACGCTCAGCGCCTCTTCGCCGCTCCACCCCTTGATGAACCCGTAATTAGATAAGCTGTCGATTTTGCCCGTGAGCAGTTCGCCAGTCTTCGCCTCGCCCGGCGTATGGATGCCGAGGTAGGTCAACCAACCCGCCAGTAATTCCGGATCAACGGCATGTTGATTAGCCAGTTTTGCAATCGCGATGGGTTCTTGCGACACCTGGATCTCGTGTGCGGCGGCGAGGCATTGCGCAGCGGTCGAAGCAATCCTATCGCGACGCTTTTCCAATCGCCTTAACAGGCTTCGCAGATCTTTCAGTGGCAGAGCTGGTTTTCCTTCGAAAAGAAATCGTCCATTTTCCCACAAACAAAAGTCTTGGTCGTTACCATCGCCCGCATCATTAGCGGCAAGGTAGATCAGAGCGTCACTACCATCGGCGGGAGTGGTGATCTTGACGCGGAATTCTTGCTGGGACGCCAATGGTGATACAGGTTCCATCCAGGCTTTCGGGCCACCTACCTTGCCGAGATGCCCAATGTTGGTAAACCGCCACAAGGCTTGCTGCCAGGGATGAATATCGGCAACGGTGAGTGTTTGGTTGCGCCATTTCGTTCGCAGGGAGTCCAGTAATAACGACGGTTGTTGGTCATGAAGCATGGTCCAGAGTAAGTCGAGATATTTCTTGCTCAATTGTCGATCGGCGGCGATCGAGGCGATGGTCGCTTGACCATTGTTCAGCTCTGTGCGGTGCTCAGTAACGGCAGCCAAGTATTTTTCTAACGGAATGCGTCCGCCGTCATTGCTGACCACTCCCGTTCCACCCACCGTGACGTTCACATCGGTGTTGATAGTAAACTCACGATAAAAATCGCGGATGTGTGCGAGTGATTCATTTGTCCAGTCTCGCCGCGAGGTAGACGGTGAAAATCGAATTCGGCCCGGCAGCAGCACAGCATGGTCGGCCACGTCTTTTGCAGCATCAAGATATTTTGTCAACAGCGAAGGGGACATAACCAATGCAGCACCAGCGTTGGTGAAGCCCTCGCCTGCCGCGCCGTCAACGGGAAACTCCCTGGCTGGGTTAAGCGCTGCCACTGCTGTCAAATCACGAAGTGTGTAGGTGTATTCCATGTTTGAGAGGCGTCGCAACACAACGTCGCCAGGATCGCCCGCGCTGGCCAACGCCCACTCATCGAGCATTTCCTGCAATGACAACATAAGTTGTTGTTTTAATTCAGCTGGTAGCTGTGGTTCTTCTTTCGGCGGCATTTCGCCATTGACCAACTGTTCCAAAACGTGTTCCCAAACCGTGGGTTGCCCGGCAGCAATTTGTGAATTGCTAAATTGCTCCAAATCCAGCTCGCCTTCTTTCATTTTTGTAGAGTGGCAATGATGGCAGTACTGCTGCAGCACGGGCTGGATGGCTTGTTCAAAATCGTTGGCCGTAACGGCAGGGCTCGCGATAGTGAGAATTAGCAGCACGAACCATCGTGGCGAGCGTTGCATTGCCAGGCGGAGGATTGGGGTAGCGTTGATCATGATCACGCGCTTCTATTGGTAGGTGGGATTTGCCGGCCGTTTCTTCGGCGTGCAGCGATTTATCGCTGAACTAGTATACCACCTTGGAGTGCGGCGATTTATCGCCGCTTTGGTATGTGTGCGATTAAGGAGTAGACTCGGAGTTTCCCGGCGAGATGATTGGGTGAGATGGTTGGGCGAAATGATGGGCGAAATGATGGGCGAGATGATTGGGCGAAGATAATTCACTTGTGCTGCTGACCGCAGTGGTATACGAAAGCTCCGACAAGTCGGAGCACTCCAAGGGAGTCAATAGTGGAGCGTAAAGGACAGTGGGCGGTGATCGGAATTGGAGCCGGACGAGAGCACTTGGCGGTGGCTAATTGAACAAGCTCCGCGGGTTAGTGCATGATCGATCGGGATCCCGCAAACGCCCATCCAATGTGGCCATGATGCGTTATTGCCAACCCCCGTGCGTGAATCGCGAAAACCGCTGTCCAGCAAGTATTGAAAAGAACGCGTCCACGGAGTCGTATTAAGATCGCCGCATGCGCATAGCGGCACGGTTTGTTCTACTGCCCAGTTAGCCAAGTTGTATAACTGCAGATCCCGCGGTATCGCCCGTCGCGGTGGATTGGGCGAAAGGGTGTGGATGCCAACCAACTTGACCGCTGGCGTAGCCGACTCGCCAGGTATCGTCACGACAATGGCTAGCATCCGATCAACGCCGAGGTCAAGCAACTCAAGGTGCGCGCCAGGAATACGACAAAACGCGCTAATTCCGCTGCCTCCCCATTGGAGGTGACGAAGGTTGAGCGGATAGCTGGCAGTGATTCCGGAGAGCTCTTTATCAAAAGTTGGTTGCGTTTCAATTAAAAGGACAATATCTGCGTCCGCCGCGCGCACAACAGCTTCCACCTCGGCATAAGCCTGATTGGTGGCCAAAATATTCCAGGATAGTACCTTGATCGAACGCGAATGGGCGGCAGGTATGGTCTGTGCATTGGCTAAATACAGCGACCAGGGCTGTACGAGCCAAGCCAGGTAAATGACGGCCAATCCCACCAATAGTGAGCTGGACCGTCGCCGCCTTAGACACAACCCACACAGCAACAGCGTCCCTAGCACCAGGCCATGAACGGAGAAATGGTTTGCCAACTCTAAAACGGGATGAAATCTCGAACACCAAATCAGAATGACTTGAAGGCACACAGCTAATCCGCCGATGACGAGCAGCCGCTCCGCAGCCAATCGCAACTGTTGCACCAGCCTCAAAAAGTACGTTTGCTTTGGTTCGGCTACAATATCCGTTGACAAGACCAGAAAACCCCAACTATTCAACGTTGCCGTTCACGAACTTGAAGTCGACCCTGTCACGGCCCCAAAATTCGACAGGTAAGTATCCAGTGGATGGACTACTAGATAGACTAACCACTCTCGGAAAAAACAACATCCGACTCACCTCAGTTTTGGAGAACTTAACATGAAGAAACTCACCCGCCTTGCAATGGCCGCAATCCTAGTCGGCCTGCTACCCCTACCCAACCTAATGGCTCAAAAAGATGGATTCAAAGAGATTTTCAATGGCAAGGACCTAACCGACTGGAAGGGAAATCCAGAGCTCTGGTCCGTGGAAGACGGGGCCATCACAGGCAAGACGACCGCTGAGAAGCCGCTCAAATTCAATACGTTCTTGATTTGGGAAAAGGGCGAAGTCGCTGACTTTGAATTGGAACTCGACTACCGTCTTGTCCCCGGCGACAAAGACAATCCGGGCGGCAACTCGGGGATCCAGTATCGCAGCAAGGTTATTAAGGAGGACGATTTCGTCGTCGGCGGCTACCAAGCCGACATCGACTTGTCGCTCACCTACAGCGGAATCAATTACGAAGAGAAAGGACGAGGTATTTTGGCCCAGCGCGGCCAACGCGTGACAATCGACCAGGCGGGCAAGAAGTCGGAAGAAAAATTTGGCGATGCAAAGAAACTAGGCGAGGCCATCAAAGGTGAGCAGTGGAATCACTATCGCGTGGTCGCCAAGGGTAACACGCTCAGTCACTACATTAACGATGAACTCATGTCGGAAGTAATCGACAACCAAAAGGACAAAGCCGCTGAGAAAGGTGTTCTAGCCTTTCAGATCCATCAAGGCCCGCCCATGATAATTCAATTCAAGAACATTCGCTTAAAAGCGGAGTAGCTGAGTCTTCGGATTCCTTATTCGTAACCGTTCACGAAGTGTCGGCTTGTGTGACAGGGGTCTTTTCAGCCTAAATCGCTTGCCTCATTAGCAACCCCATGTTCCTACCAGCGGCATCTCCTCGGTGGCAGGCGCTGCTGAAAAGACTTCCGACCCTTTCCCATCGACCTCAAATTCGTGAACGGCTACCCTTATTCATTCCCGTTGACTTGCGGGATGACGACCGCAATCCGACCGCTGAATACCGCTTGCCGATCTCCACGATCGGCGAGCGTGGCGGTTATATTTGAGATAGTCCGTTCGACTTTAGCATCCCACAACAACTGGTCGCGGTACGTTACCGTGACGGGGGATTCCAGATCTAACATATCATCCCGAACGAGGATGGTTAGCGCCCGCGAATCGGAGTGTTCAATTTGAATATGATTGCCTTCCAAAGAGGCAACGATTTTGCTGCGAGCTTCCGGTTGATCGACCGCTAACCAATAGAACCGCTGATGTGTAACATCATCTTGCAGCCACACAATCTTATTGGGCACGAGATTGCGACGGTACTGTAACATCCATCGAACGCCTTCAGCGTCGTCGCGGTCCATCCAATGGCCTTTACCTTCGTGGACCTTTGCCCAATGCGGATACCCCTGTGGATCGGCCTCTTTCAATTTGGCTAATGTCTCCTGCCATTGTTTGGCAATGCTGTTGCGATTGTAGGCAGAGTCGTTTGCACCAACGTGCAGAGTAAAGGGTAGGTTGCGCAGTCCGTCTGGATGAGTTTCATTGGGATGGCCAGCCATCATCGCTGCTGCAGCCAACTGATCCGCCATGCGCGGAGCCAACTGGTATACGCCGTCGCCGCCAGCCGAGTAGCCCGTGATGTAAACGCGATCGGGGTCGATGTCTTCGAAGGCGATAAAGTTCGCGATCAGTCGTGTGAAGAAGTCGTCAATATGGGCTTGATGCCATAGATTCCAGGTGTCCGTTGGTGCGCGCGGGGCGACATAGATGGCTTCGTCAAGCTGATAAAGCCGCTTTTGGTTCTCCCACTGTTGGTCGTTAACACGTTTGGTTGTGCCCCCGCCGCCATGCATGGAAATGACTAGAGCATGTCCCTCTTTCGGCTTGTCACCAAATACGGTTAGACCATAAGGCATTTCCAACTCGCCAATTTTCAAGAGCCGCGCCTCATGTTCCGCCCGATGCTTGGTTTGCATTAACTGCTGGTGAAAATCGCTTAATAATTGCAGTGCTCTCGCAGCCTGTTCTCGCGTTAGCGGTTTGTTCGCAAACTCATTCTCGGAGATTTGGGCCAATTGCTGCGGCTCCAAATCGTTGTGCGCCGCAATATACTTTCGCAGCTGTGCTAGTACTTCCACGGCGTCGGTTTCACTAGGCCGATCGGCATCATGGACCTTGCCATCCTGTAGAATTAAGGACACTAACTGCCCGTCCTGCTGGGCTTCAAATTCGCGTGTAACTCGCTCGTCAGTCGTTCGCAATTCAACCGCATATTTGCCAGGCGCTAGCGCGGCAGTCAAATGGTTGTTGGCATCTGCCGAGTCGTCGTGGGAAAGCCCTCGGAAGACAACCTGGTCCTCGCCATTCTTGATGATCACGTTCGCTCGGCAGCGGTCACCGTCAATGCCAGACAAGATACGAAAGCGAATGCGCAGTTCGCCCTGAGGTACCTCCTGATGGTTTCGGGCGTAGCGTTTAGTCACATCGACAGCGTAAACTTCGTGTTCCTTACGCAACCACACCATTGGAAATTGCTTGTCGGTTTTTCGGAAACTAACTGCAAATATGCCATGCTCGCCTGGAGTTGCGTTTCCAGCGCGGTCTACAAACCACGCTTGGTCGAGCAGTTCGCCAGTCGGTTCGGCAGCTCCCGTAAAGTGCCAGCCATCATCCCAGATTTCAACCCATGAGTGGTTGCCGCTGTTGTCTGACCATAAAGGCGTGCCCACAAATCTCGCGGGGATGCCGCAAGCTCGACAGGCATCGATCAGCAAAATTGACAATCCTGTGCACGATGCCAGTCCAGACTCGATGGACTCGCGAGGCCCCTGGTCGGCTCGCCGGCGTTGCGTCGAGTACTTGACGGACAACTCGGAAAACACAAGTGCATTGAGCTTGGCGGCCGCGACCGAGATTGACCGCTCGTCCTTGACCGAGGGCCAAAACTGGCGGCGAAATTCAGCCCGCACATTGTCTCGACGTTCATTGACGTTTGCATACGGCAGAATGTTATTAAGAAAGATTTCATGCGGTATTTCTTTACTCCATGTCGTAGCCGCACGAGCTTCATACGCCACAGCGATGTGCTCAAGCAGATACTCGGCGGTGAGCGATTGCAGATCGGATGTCGGCATGTGCTCGAGTAAGAAATACAGGCCATCGGCTTGTTCGGTCGGCACGTCTTGGATTGCACGCTCTAGTTGGGATCGATTGTTGCCGGCGTGACTTAGCTGCTCAACCACCGCCAAGGGAAGCTCGCTATCACCTGCGAGAATGGAGCGGTCAAGCGTCTCCAGGCATAGAAGTCCAAGGCAAAGATATAGGTATATCGCTCGACGCTGACTAGGCATCATTCGTTCCAGTTGAAAGTGGGATCTTGAAATTGGAGAAGTCGCATATCGCGTTCGCACAGAGAAGATATCAAGACTGCAACGAGAAGTACCGACTCCATGGCGATCCAGACTGCGCGTCCTTACTCGCCTTTGCCGATGTCGATGTTGTGGGTCACAGCTTGGATACTGGCTTGCCGTTCTGCAAGCTCTCGCAATTGTTCGAGCACTTCTCCCTCGGAAACTTGGCCAACCAGGTCTGCCGGATCGGAGAGCATTTTGGAAAGGGCGTCGGTGCGATTGTTGATACGAATTTGTAATGTGCGGATCAATCTCAATTCGGCCAGCTTATCCACCAGCGGTTGATCGCCTGGCTGACCTTGCTGCGGTTGACCAGATTGTTGTTGCTGCTGTTTCTTTTGATTGTCTTTCTGGACTTGAACCAAAGCTTGAACCATTTCTTCCAGAGAGCTTACGACTTCTTCTTCAATCACAATGGTCAGCGGTCCGACATCGGCGGCAGCCAATCGCTCGGCGACTGTATTGATATCCGAGTTGACTTGCTCAATCGCTTCCGGAAAGGCCGCGCTGGAACCTTCGTCACGCAGCAGCAGAAAGGCTCTTTCGCCTTCGGCTAAGATCTTTTGTTCATCGCGAGCCAAGCTGCTCGCCCGAATCTCAATTTGTCGAACAGATTGCTCGCCAGAAATCTCTTGCAATCGCTTCGATTCTTCTAGGACCTTGGTTTGCATTTCCAACATGCGTCGTAGTCGAGTTTCCAGCGAGGCGAGCGAGCGTTCGATTTCCTCTTCTCTCAGTTGTCGCAGGATTTCTTCGAGCTCTTCGATCGCTTCGCGCAGTTTGTCTTCGGCTTCAAGCTGTTTTTCGACTGCACCATCACGTTCGGCTTGTTCGAGTTGCTGCTGAGCCTCACGCATGCGCTGTTGCGCCTGTTCGATTCGCTGCCGAGCGCGTTCGGTAGGATCTTGTGATTCAGCTGGCTGCTCAGCAGCTGGTTCGTCGCCGTTCGAGCCCGGTTGTGGAGACTCCGAGCTCGGCTGCTGTTGCCCCGACGGTTTCTGATCTTTGGCTGGATCGCCAGGCTGATCGGCAGCAGGTGTTTCTGAATCTGGGGGCGAATCGCTCTGCGAATCGCTAGGTTGCCCCTCACTTGGCTCGTCGGATTCTGAGTTGCTGGAGTCTTTCCCGCTGGGGTCCTTTTCGCTGGGGTCCTTTTCGCTGGGGTCCTTTTCGCTGGGGTCCTTTTCGCTCGTTTCTTTGGGATTCTTTTCGGGGGTGTCGCTGCTATCCTCAGGATCTCTTGAATTCGACTCTGATTCTCTGGTCGATTGCTCCTCGCCGCGCAAATCGTCGACGATATCCTTGGCCTTATTGGCCAGTTTGTCTTGATCGCTGGCGGCTTGCTCCGAATCCGCGCCGCCCTCAGTTCTCCCACGCAACGAACTCTGCAGCCGCAACAAACGGTCGGTTTCCTCGATCCAACGTCGAACTTGATCGCGTTTCTCGCGCACACGTTCTTCTCGGTTTTCAAGCTGTAGCAGCTCAAGCAATCGCTTTAGAGCCTCGCGACTAGACTTCTGTTGTTCGATGGCGTCGCTGTACTGCTTGCGTTCCAGATTGGAGGCCGCATCAGCCAATAAACCACTGAGTTGAGCTTGCTTACTCAATTGAACTGCTTGTTGTAGCAGGGCGGCTCGAGTGGGATTTTCACCCGCCTCCAGTTCGGCAGAGCGAAGCAGCAAATCTTCTAAGCGCGCGAATCGAACAGCGACCGCCTGCTGACTCTCCGCCAGCGGATTGGCAGCATCACTCGTCTGCGAACTTGCCGAATTCGCTTCCTGGGCAGCGACCCAAGCGGCGCCTAGGACATTGCACGCAACCAGGTTGACGACCAGGCATGCAGACAGGATTTTAAGATTCATGGTTAGCGTCTTAATGGAGCTTTGGGCCGGGGGTGCCATCCACCAGGAAGAATGCGACTCAAGTAACAGTTCCGAGGGCGAACTCGAACTGGGACTACTAGCATTGTAGCACGCATCACGCCGGATGGTGCTGGCCGACGATGGCCAAAGTAGACGGGTGTAAGTGCCCATTGCTAGCCAGAACGCTGGTTTTAGCCAATGGTAGTTCCGCACCTCTGCCATCGGTGATCGTGCCTCCAGCTTCCTCAACGATGAGTCGCCCGGCCGCAAAATCCCACGGAGAGAGTTGGTATTCGAAGTAAGCACCGAATAACCCATCGGCAACTTGACATAAGTCGAGTGCGGCCGTTCCGAAGCGGCGGATGCCATGAATCTGCTGTTTGAATAGACCATGGATGGCCGCTAATGTAGCTTCCATCATGGCTCCACGATCGTAATAGAACCCAACGCCGACCATGACTTCGTCTAAACTCTTGGCTGGACTGACTCGCAAGCGTCGCGAGCCTTCAAATGCGCCTTGACCGCGCTGCGCCCAATAGCATTCGCCGCGAATTGGGTTGAGTACCACGCCGCACTGGGCCACACCCTGATAGTAGTAGGCAATGGAAACAGCAAAGTGGGGAATGCGATGCGCAAAGTTGTTGGTGCCGTCCAAAGGATCGATGATCCACAGATGCTCTGCGTCTAAACTCCCTTGCTGCTCTTCTTCACCAAGAATCTGATGTTCCGGAAAGGTACCTAGGATCGCTCGTGCGATCGCTTGTTCTGATTCGACGTCGGCATCGCTGACCAGATTGTAAGCAGCTTCATCTGCTTTCGAACGCATCTGAACGCCGCGCTCAAAATAGTCAGCCACGATTTGCCCGCCCAGCCTGGCAGCCTCCACGGCTAAGCGCAGTTCGGGACATTCCGGAAGAGTCGAAGGCGTGGTCATAGCGTAGGCCGAGTGGAGTGACAGGGTCGGGCGTCTATTCAGCAGCGCTTGCCACCGATCAGATGCCGTTGCTAGGAACTGTGGATGTTAATGAGTTAAGCGATTTAGGCTGAACAGACTCCCGGCCCATTTCTGTTGATACAATTCGCTTTGATGTCGTGAATAATGCGGGAGCATCGGTCGGTTGATTCTAGAGCGATTCTCTAGAAACTGCTACCCGTTGCTGCCGTGGCTACGTGCTAGTCGAAGATCTGAGGTCCCGCAAATCAGATCTAGCGGGTCTCGCATTACCGATCAATGATGGGCCGAGCCATCGCCTAAGAGTGACCACGTACGGACAACGCCATCGAACCGTAAGCGAACTTCGGGAGGCTCGATGGCCAACACTTCGATTGTCCCCCAATTGTCGCCAACACTGAGTGTTTGGGTTTCATTGCCCAAATGAATAATCGCTTTGGGGGCATTGCTGCCTACAAATCCAAAGAGCGTAAGTTTGCGGTCGCTGGCAGAAGTGTTCGTTGCTCCATCAAAAGCGACTTCAATTGCAAATTCAAACGGATTGGTACGAGACGGATAAGGCGGAGAGTATGTCGGTTCGGTGGCTGGGGCTGACACAAGTTGCTCCACCGGGGCTTCGACGCCGTCCAGTGCAGTTGGCTCGACCAACGTTGCGGGTGAGCTGATTTGCGATTTTTGTTTGATGTTCTCGATCTGTGAAGCGACTTGCGCTACATCCAGTCCACAACCGACGAACGAGCACAGCAGGCAACCAATGCCCAGCCCCGCATGGTGTCGCTTTGCAGAAAGAAATGAATGAGTCATTGCGCTAGGCTTCTCGACGAAATGCTTTCACTCCGATGCCATGCAATCAAGGCATCGCGGGTCTAACGAGAGAGGAGTTGATAGGGAAACATAGGTCTCACCGTGTAAAAGATGGGAAGCCGGCACTAGCCTGACATATGGAAATTGTCCGGTGGCGTCGCTGAGAGCGAATGTAACGATTGTAAGGGCGGAGTGGCCCTCCCCGCTAGGTTCGCGGAATTCACCTAACGACCCTCCCGCAAAATAGTGCACTCTTGGTTGTCAGGCCTATTGCGCGGGAGGGTGAGGGTGAAGTTTCTTCTATCACATGGTTCAAGCGCGAGCGAGAATTGGCGTAGCACTACTCCCATGGGAACTGGTAATTTGCAGTCAGGACGTTCAGTTTCCGTTGCTAGCAACACGCCCGAGAGAAGTTGTGCCAGTTACGGTCGCTTTGCCGAATACACGCATGCACGCGTGTTTTGAGTGCCAGGGCTGGCTGCATGAGAAAGTCTGGCGTCACCCTGAAAATGGCTCGATAAAAAGCGAAAGCACCGTCGTTCTCGGCCGCAGCCAGTCGCCAGCGGATTTAGTTAGGACACAATATCCACCCGATTCCAACCCAAGGAAGGGTAGTTCGATGAAGCACGTCGACCGCCGCAAATTCTTGTCAGTATCCGCCATCATTGGTTCCTCGCTAGTGGCCGCCTCTGCTGTGGCAGATGATCCCCAAAACGGGCTGACGACCGAGCCTGTTTATCGGACTTCGAAGAACGAGAACACTCGTCCTGGCCCAGCTCACCCGTTGGATCCAGCACTGCAAATCGCATATGCCTGCCTGAAGAATGTTCGCGAGAACATCATTGACTATTCGGCGATTATGATTAAGCGTGAGCGCGTGGGTGGCGTACTCGGCGAACACGAGTTCATGGGCATTAAAGTTCGCAATCGCAAGATCGATAACGGACAGCTCAAGACGCCATTCAGCGTCTATATGGCATTTCTACGGCCCGCTACCGTGAAAGGACGTGAGGTTATCTACGTAGAAAATCAAAACGATGGAAATATCGTCGCTCACGAAGGCGGCATGAAAGGCCGATTCCTGCCAACGGTTAACCTACCGCCCACTGGCATGATGGCCATGCGAGGACAGCGTTACCCGATTACAGATATGGGCATCGAAAATCTGGTCACTAAGTTGATCGAAAAAGGCGAGCGAGATCGGGCTCGCGATGAATGTGATGTGCAGTTCAGCAAGGGCGCCAAGGTTGGCGGTCGCTCATGCACCATGCTCACGGTTACGCATCCAGTCGAGCGTCCCTACTTCGACTTCCATGTCGCAGAAATTTTTATCGATGACGAAATGCAGGTTCCCGTTCGCTATGCGGCTTATGTATGGCCAACGACACTTGGCGGCGAAAAAATCCTGTTGGAAGAATATACGTACCAAAATATCAAACTCAATGTGGGCTTCGCAGATATCGAGTTCGATCGCAGGAACCCTAAGTATAACTTCTAGGCCTAAAATGCACACGTTCCCAGGTTTCAGCCTGGGAACGTACCTCTACTATCGATTATCAAGGGAAAGGGCTTCGATTCATGCGCGACACCCATCTCGCAGCGCGCTTGCCTCGATTTCCAAGCTTGCGGAGTCGTCGCGATCAAGAGTGGCTCCGAAGCAACGTTGGTTCGTTAACCAACTTGCAGTTGCGATTCAACATGGCGGATAGCGTCACGAACCGTTAGGCCACGCCCAAGCTGCGGTCGAGTTTTCACTGAGCCAAGTCTGTACGGTTCGCTCTGCAGAGATAACAGTACTGTGCCGACGATGTCCAAAATATTGCCCGATTTCTTTGTAGGCAGCCGGCGTGTAGCGACGAGCCAAGAACATAGCCAGCATTCGAGGCTGACTTAGATTCCGCGTCTTGCTCTGCGATTGCAAACTCTCTGCATCCAGCCCAAACATGCTACAAACCGCTCGATCGATATCGGCTAGGCGTATGATGGGTTGCGTAGCTTGAACCAAATCGAATACGGCATTCCAGCATTGATCCCAGGACAACTTAGCCGATGGGTGCAACGCTGCTACGGCGGTTAAGCGATGAACGATCCCATGGATCACGCGTCCGTCGCCACAAATACGACTCGCTAACTGCTTGACTAGCTTCTCATCGACGTCGACGTTGGCGGCGCGCAGTTGCCGTGCCAGTAGCATCGTGCGAATCGCTTCATCCAGCGGCATCAATGGCGCAGATAACCCGCCACGCAGGCGGCCCGTTAGTTCGTTGCCCAGTTGCCCAAGTTCAGTCAGCGGCCGATCTGCGGTAACGACGACTTGTTTCCCAAGACGCAGCAAGTTGTCGATCGTGTGCCGCACTTCGGCTAGCGTCGATTTCTTTCCGAAGAAGAACTGTACATCCTCGAGTATCAATGCCTCTACGTCACGATACTTGCGTCGGAACATGGGAAGCCCACCGCCCCGCAGTCCTTCGGTAAAGTCGTTGGTAAACTGTTCACTTGTCATCTGGACGACCCGCCGCATGCGTCGCGAGCCGCGCAGACGTTGGGCAATGGCGGTTACCAACAACGACTTGCCCGATCCAGTTGGACCGTGTAAGAGCACGGGAGTCAAACGCCCAGGCTCAGCCAATACCATGCTCGCTGTGGTCCAGGCGAGTTGATTCGACACGCCAGGAATAAAATGATCCCACGCGTCCACTGTGGTGCCTGCAGGATCGCCCACATGCTGCGCTGTGTTTGGCAGGCTAGCGGCGACGCGTTTGGCTGGAGACTTGGTCACTGGCACCGCCGCTTGAGCGATTTGCGTATCGACTTCGAAGACTACTTCGATATTCAAACCCTCAACGTTCGAACCTAATGCGTCTCGCGCAGCGCTGGCCAGTTCTTGCGTCAGCATCTTTTTTGCAAGTGTGCAGGAAAAGTCGGAGGCAAACACAAGTGTTAGTACACCGTCCTGCCAATTCCATTTTGTCGTTTCGGGAATCCATAAGTCGTAGCGCTCTGAGCTGATCCTGTCGATCAGAGCAGATCGCACTTGAGCGGCGACATCCTTTTCGCTCTGAATCACATCGTGTGTCATGCTCGGCGCGCACTCCTATCGGTCAAAACGTTGCGCATATCCTGCGTAACTTGGGTTCTTTGACGCTCGTGGCAAACCTTGCCACGCTCCACATGCCAGCTTCGATGTCGAGTGATACTACCAAGCAGTCGCAATCGACGATTCAGCAGTTGAAAAGAAAGGCCACTAACTTTCCACTGAACCAAACACCAAGAACCGCGCCACCGCGATTGTGTGACGCCATTTCCGTCACTGGCGAGGGCCGATTGTAGGATTGCTAGCATAGGTGTCAAACTGAATTGCGACCGACCTTCGAAATGCGTGTCAGCTCTGGTGGAGGAAGTGTGTTAAGTCCTTGCCGCGACTGACTATTTGAGCATCGGGCATCCTACCAAAGAAACTTGCCCAGCACTTACGCGAAGGTGGAAAATGTGTTGGTGATTTTGGCCGGTACCGACCCCGGCAAGGCCATCCTATGACGCAACTCTATAGCGAGTAACAGGTTGCGGCTTCATTCAGACTTCATCTAACTATTCGATAGCGTTGGGTAAAAGCTTGCTATCATAAGAAAAGAGCAGTTGGCCTAAGTGACTTTCTTAGCTGGTTCGCCGAGATGGGAATTGCGTTTATTTGAGGACTGGTACGATGGCAACGCTTAATACGCTGCTTGATCGACTTGGCACACCGCCGCCTGAGGTTTGCCTCGACTGGGCATGGCAAATCGAGAATGCCTGCGGCGGCAAACTAGAGATGCCACTCGATTGGTCTTGCATCGACTTGGACGGTCAAGGCGAGTTGCGGATCCTGGGGACTGAATTTCAATCGACAAATTCTGCCCAGCTTTCCGCGCAAGAATTGGTCGACCAGTTGTTGAAGTGGAGCCATACCGAATCATCGAGCATTGCCCACCCTCCCGCTTCACTTGCGGAAAGTACGCTACAGCTTGCAGAAGCAATGCGGCCGTCCGTGACCAGGGTCGGCTCTGCGACCGCTGCAGCGCCCAAACAGTCGATAAAGCTGCGTGAAAATTCCGCAGGCCAATCAATCTGGCGTCGTTTGAGCGTTCGCCAACGCTTTGGCATTGCCACAGCTTGCCTGTTACTCATCGCAGTCGGGATTGTCTTTGCGCTTAATCGTGGATCGCAAGAGCCTAGCGCGGTTGCTCAAAATGATTCGGCCAATCGTGAAGAGCGCGCATCACCGATGGAAACAAAAATCCCATCGACCGAACCGTTGGATCCGACGCTTGCCCAGGCCGAGATTGACACGCCACTTCAATTTCAATCTGAGGCGCTTGAGCACTTAAGCGACTCGCAGCCGGCAGATGGTTTTCACGATAGCGAACTATCGGGCGGGCTACCTGATGCGACCGATTTTGCATTACCTACGCTCGATTCTCTGGCACCAATGGCTGTGACAACGACGTCGCCTCCATCTGTCGCGGCTGCCGACATTGCCGCTGAAGATCCGCAACCATCCGCTGAAGAGAATACCAGTGACCGCAACAGGTCTGTAACGGAAGTCACGGATGTCAACTTACTTGCGGAAATGGAAAAGGTGATGCAGCAAGCTGAAGCGCAGGAAGTGGAACGCGATATCTCCGACCAGGATGGCTCGACGGCACCCGCGCTGCTGCTTTCCACCTCACCCATGAATCAAATGCAAAAATTCCCTCCCAAACTGACCGGTGGCGTGCGCGAGCCTCAGTGGAGTTTACGGCTGGAGGCGGGCGACGGTTTGACGGTGACGCCAGCCGCCGCTCAACTGGTTTCGGGAAAAGTCGCGACGCACTGGTCGATTGTGAACACAGAAGCGACGACGCCAACTACCCAAGTATTCGTTTTGGCTCAGTTGCAAAACGCCCGTTCGCCAACGCTCCGGTGGCGAATCGTAGCTGGTGCTGAAGACGTACCGCACATTGCATTGCCACTGGGCAAAGAATTCCTCGACGCAATGCAAGCCAACTTGAATTACAGTAGCCAGCGGCTGCAGGTAGGCATTGAACAGCTAAAGGCCTGGGGGAAAACAACCGGTCTACCATCCGAAGTTCGCTCGGCAATGTCCAGCCAACGTCGCGATTTCGAGTCACAGTTGCAGATAGGTAAAAGGCTGCTGGAGATCGTCGCTGATGCGAATCAAATGGACGGCTGGATGGATCGGCAAATTGCCGTGCATGCCGAACTGCGGGACGCCAAACAGCCAGAGGTCCCACCGCGAATCGTCTTTGGAAGCTTGGAATTGCCAGCAACAGCTGCAGTCGAAAATCCACAACCAGAGTGAGTGCTATAATTAGAGAACCTCAGGCGCTAGCCGTGGGCTTCTTGGGTTGATCTAGTGAACCTCAGACGCTCGCCGTGGGCTTTGGGGAGCGAAGTTGGCCATTGGTAGTTCACGGCTAGTGGGCTTGTCGCCTGAGGAGCCCACGGCTAGCGCCGCTAGCGCCTGAGGAGCCCACGGCTACGCCGCTAGCGCCTGAGGAGCCCACGGCTAGCGCCTGAGGTTCACTGAACAACATCCGGCGGATTACACAGACCGCCGCTACAGTTCAAAATCGTCGAGTGACGACTTTTCTTTATAGAGTGGCATGTGGCGGTAGTAGACTTCGAGAATCATAGTGGCCAGCGAGGTCGTGTAGAGTCGCCCGCCCTTTTCGGAATGTCCGCCTTCGGTATACCAACTGCCAGCCGCATGGCCATCCTTGACTTGGATTTCGAGCAGCTTGTCGCGAAGTTGCGTGTTCCATTTTTCCCATTCGGGGCCGCCGTTATGCCGCATGACTTGGGTCGCGTAATAGCTGTAGTACAAGTTGCTGATCGAAGGCCCCTTTTGGCTCAGATAGGCAACTCCCTCTTGGATTCCCGGATGTTCTTTCGGAGTGCCTAAGTACATGCGGCAGAGGAGTCCAACGGCGGTCGTTGCATCGCGGACGGTTCCCGATGGCTCATCGTAGCCGTAGTACGCTCCTTGGTTGGTGCTGACAAAGTCTAAGAAGCTGCTGGCTTTGTAGAATGTCTGTTGTGGTACAACTAAGTGGCCCATTTTTCCGCTCTTCAGTGCCATGACGCACCAGCCAACCACAGAGGTATCACCGGGCTGTCCGGGCGAATAACGCCAGCCACCACCGCGCGGGTCTTGGGCATTGATCAAGTAGTTGAGCGAGAGCTGAGCGGGCTGCAGCAGTTTTGGATCGCCCGTCATTGCATAGGCTTCGCAAACCGTGATGGCAGCGAGACCGTGTGAGTACATGCTGCCTCCTGGCTCATGCCATGATCCCTGGGGCAGGCCTTTGTTTTCCAGTTTCATGTGTTTGATCAAGTATGCCAAACCAGCCTCGACCGTTGCCTTGTACTGGCCTTCCATGTGAGTTTGGCCAGCGCCCAAGAATGGAAGTAGAGCCATCGCGGTGGCACCATTGTTTGCTTCCGCCAATTCGCCAGGGTGGTCACACTGATTCCGGCAGACCGTATTGTGTGCGAAGGTCCAACCTCCGCTGCGATCTTGGTGGTCAGCAATCCACTTCAGGGCCATTGCTACCGCTTTCTCGCTGGCCGCATTCCCGCCAAACTTTTCCAACATTTCGCTTTTCTGGGCGTTTGAACGGCTGTTCAACGCTACGGACATCTGAGCCATGGCCGACGAATTTAACAGCGAGCTAGGCATAATGCTTTCTGTCAAGCTATTCATTTCCAGCGCCTCAATGTCGGCGGCAACGTCGGGCAACATCGGCGATTCAAGCTTGGGTACCGAGACCACTGGCGTAATGCTTGCAGTGGGGACCGATAGTGGTTCGTCGACCGGCGTCTCTACAGCGTCGAGCGTGGGACCTTGCAGGTCAAAATTCTCGATATCGGAAATGTCTTCGCTACTACTAGCCTGGAGAATGCTGATCACTTTATTGACTGGGTCGAGCGTGATAGCAGCAAGTATCAAAATGATCGCCACATGCACTAGCAAGCTAATCAACCAACTGGGCGCGGTAGTAAGCAAGAACTTCCGATGGGTTCGCCCAGCCAACGCTGGTTCAGGTTCCTCGGCAATGGCTGCTTCGACGTGGGTGACGTGGGGCGGTTCGGCAACAACTTCGGCAGGCACCAATTCGGCGCCAACCATCTGCGGTCCAGGGGTGCTCGAGGACTGTGGCGAAAAAAAAGAAAAACCAGCCGTAGAATCAAGGGGAGAGACACCCGTCGGGAGGTCGTCACCGAAGTCCATTTTGGCAAAATCGGCGAGTTCTTCGCCGCCGATACCCACCACCGTTTCTTCCTCGTCAACCAATTGAAATCCCGATTCCGTCTCGTCTTCTGGCAAGACTTCGAATGGCTCAAATTCATCAAGTGGCTGCAGGGTCAATTCATCTGGAAAATCTGCCGCGGATGGATGGACGGGAAGTTCCGCCGGGAGGCCCAAGGGTGTGTCGAGCGTTTTTCGAGTCTGTGAGGGCTTTTTTTTCCCGTCGCGATGTTCCATACTCGTAACATCCGATTGCAATTGGACGTGAGAAGATGAGATGCGGTTGTGCAGTAGCAGCACTATTTGGTGAAGCGTACTTTTACCACACTTCGTCCACTTCTATTCTAAGCAAAACCGGCAGATTGTCCAAAAACCGTCAGGCGGCTAGCCCGAATGTGGGAAAAAGTGTCCGGGGTGCATCCTCGTAGGGTACGATAATGGGGCAACAAGCCTTTTCCTTGCCCAAGTTAGCTGATACGATGCTTCCAACTTTGACGATCACTGGGGTTGATGCGGCAAGCATAACCACTTAACCAATACGAGGATTTCATGACCAAACCAAAGCATAAACTGAAGAAAGCTAACCACGGCGCACGCCCTGCTAACGCGAAGAGCCGTAAGGCCAAACGCAAGAAGGTTCGCACCTAAATCGCTCCTGGGGAGACTTGGCGCAGTGGCAGTCCGCGAACTGATACTGGATCCTGCGAGTCTGGATTACGACAACGTAATCGCGGACGCGGAGGAAATCCGCAAATACAATCCACAGCGCTTCGAAATGGAGCAACTGACGGCGATCGTCTACGAAGATACCGAGCGTCACATTTGCGCTGGTTATAAGGATATTACCTACGACGAATTTTGGGTGCGCGGCCACATGCCCAACATGCCCCTGATGCCTGGCGTCGTCATGCTTGAAGCCGCAGCACAAATGTGCAGCTACTTTTCGCAGAAGTATGATCTACTGGGTGCCGCCATGGTCGGATTCGGTGGCCTGGAAGAGGTGCGGTTTCGCGATCCGGTCATCCCCGGCGACCGCTTGGTTCTCATGTGCGAAATGACTAAGCTTCGACGTGGTAGAATTGTCGTAACCAAGTTCCAGGGCTTCGTACGCAATTCGCTGGCCGTTGAAGGAATTCTAAAAGGAATTCCCATTCCGATCGAAGTCGTCAATTCACAATTGGCAAGAGCTGCAGAAAATGCAGAGTCCTAGCCACTGCGAACATCTAGTCTAAGGAATTACAAATGCGATTGCTTCAAGGCCCGCCAATCAGCGCACCACGCCAGCTACTCACCAGTTGCGTTTGTGTGGTCAGTTGTCTAGCGGTCGGTACGGCAAACGCGCATCCAGGACACGGAACAAGTAACCCAGAATCCATCTGGCATTATGTTTCCGCGCCGGTGCACTTGGTTCTACCAGCACTCGTGGTAGCTGCGGCTCTACTTGCCACACGTGTTTTTCTATATCGTCGTCGCCGGACTAGGTACGAATTCGCCCGCGTGCGTAAATAGCTGTCGGGATTCTCACAGGCCGCACGTCTTCAGCGCATTGGTCTGATGGCGTGTTGAGATTTTCGATGCGAGAATTGCCAGTTGACCTACCGTCAGAGACAGGAGATTCCGGCGAATCACTAAACCCGATGCTCTGATCTTATGTCTATTGTAGCTCCTCGACATGTATTGATTGCCGCCAATCCCAAGTCGGGTTCGGGAGTATCACGAGGGCTCGTCGCACAACTCAACGATAGCTTTTCCAATCATGGACTGAACTCCAGGATCGTCACATCGCTTGACGAACTCCAGGCAAGCGCTCTGCAATTACATGACGCGCGTCAACTGCGAGCTGTCGTATCGGCCGGGGGAGATGGAACCGTAGCCGCACTGGCGAACTTGCTACCTGCGGACATTCCAATCTTGATTTTTCCGCTGGGGACCGAGAACTTGCTCGCCAAACACTTGGGGTTGAGCACCGACATTGGGCCAGCCACCGAGCTAGCCTTGCATGGGCGAGTTCAGTCGCTGGATGTGGGCAGTGCCAATGGCAAGCTTTTTCTAGTTATGCTCAGCTGTGGCTTCGATGCGGAAGTCGTGCGTCGAATGCACGCTGTACGGCGCGGGCACATCAATCGCTGGAGTTATGCTCGCCCCATTCTGTCCTCGCTGCGTTCCTATGGCTTTCCGCAGCTTTCGCCCGTGCTGGAAACGACTACAGGGGCCACATCCGACTCCGCAGCGTGGCTCTTTGTTTTCAACGTGCCTCGATACGCGGCGGGCCTGAATTTTTGCCCTCAAGCGGACCCATTGGATGGCGAATTGGACGCCTGCACTTTTCGCAAATCGGGTATTATGCACGGGATCGGCTACCTCGGTCGGCTGTGGTTTGGGACGCATCAAAGTTTGCGCGGTTTTGCTCATCGGCGGTGCACTGGGCTACACGTCCCCGTTCCGCTGGATCGACGAGGCAATCCGCTGGAAATTCCATATCAAATTGACGGAGACCCGGGTGGTTTGTTGCCGTTGAACGTGCGGGTGCTCCCCAAGCGTCTATCGCTGTTATGCAACGCACCTCCGTAGTACGGCACTCCGTCGGCGCAGATACTTTAGGACAAATAAATCATCATGGATGCCCCTTCTCGTTCGACAGTCAAACCCGTGCGCATCGGCAACATCGAGTGTGGTTCAACTGCGTGCCCGCTAGTGATCATCGCTGGCCCGTGCGTCATTGAATCTCGCGAACTAACACTGAGGATCGCCGAACAGCTCAAGGGGATTTGCGGACAAATGCAACTTCCCCTGGTCTTCAAGGCTTCGTTTGACAAAGCCAACCGGACTCGAGGATCCGCCTTTCGGGGACTGGGGTTGGACGCCGGTTTGGACGTATTAGCTAGTGTGCATCGTGAGTTTGGTCTGGCAACAACGACCGATGTACACTTACCCAGCCAGGCTGCTGCTGTAGGTGAAGTCTGCGACTTGTTGCAAATACCCGCATTTCTGGCACGCCAAACGGATCTCCTGGTAGCTGCTGCTGCTACCGGCAAGCCGGTCAACGTTAAGAAAGGTCAGTTTATGGCTCCGAGCGACATGAGGTATGTCGTCGAAAAACTGAATGAAAGCGAATGTAATGGCGTTCTGCTATGTGAGCGTGGAACTTTTTTTGGCTATGGCCGTCTGGTTAACGACATGCAGGCTCTGCCCAGCATGCGCAGCTTGGGCGTTCCGGTGGTTTTCGACGCGACTCATTCTGTACAGCAGCCGGGGGGATTGGGTGGAGCTACCGGTGGAAACCGAGAGATGGTTTGGCCACTGGCTCGAGCTGCGGTGGCGGTCGGAGTCGACGCCGTATTCCTCGAAACCCACCCACAGCCCGACCAATCCCCCAGTGACGGAGCGAACATGGTGCCACTCGAAAACGTATCACAACTGCTGAGTCAATTGCAGGCTATCGCCGAATTGTCCCAAGGTTGGTAACTTCACCCTACCCGAATTACGAGTCTGCAAGCAGGCGCACAACGGTGCTTGCAGGGCCTTGTCCGGCATTGTGAATCACCAAAACCAATGCACTTTGCGAACTACCAACCATTCACACCGCTTCATTTTAAATTGAACGCTGATTCATAATGCAATCCAACGCACAACAATTCTTGCCAATTCAATTCACGAGATATGGGATCTCGTGTCTCTGCATCGCGCTGATTTGGTTATCGGCAGCAGGCTGCCAGAAGACGACCCGCGATCGGACAGCCATGATTTCCCAGCATTTAACCGAGGCCAAAACCAAGACGGATGATTTGCGAAAGGCGATGCAGTTGTTGACACGAATGAGTCCGTCAAACAGCTACAACATGTCCAAGGATATCCAAAAGGAACTCAATACTTGGCTCGAAACAGTCGATTCGGGGCGGGCCAATTATACGCGGCCAAAACTCTTGCAGAAGTTACCGAGCGACTTGCTGGCACAAGTGGGTGGCGCGAATCCAGATCAATTACAGTTTGACGCTCGCGATGCAGACTACCTCTATGAATGTCGGCTGATGCAAATGTTGTCGCAGTGGGTGACTGAGTTTCCACTACGTGACAACTTGCTGTTGCCAATTCTTGAATCTAGTTCGAAAGCGCTTGATCCCGCTGACGAACTCCGCTTGATGGAGGCTTATAAGCTCTTCGATTGGACGCACCGGAATATTGCCCTTGCTGGCGAAGCCTCCAGTTCTGTTGAGACGATGACCCGCGATGCTCGACCGCCCATCGATGACAGCGGTATTGGATACGGATACTTGCCCTGGGAGACGCTGTTATTCTCTCGCGGTGATTTTGTAGAACGAGGCCGCGTATTCTGCGCTCTCGCCCGGCAACGCGGTATCGACACCTGCTGGATTTCCGTTGGCTCCGCTCCTGAAGCGGCTGGCAACCTGTTTGCCATCGCAGTATGTATCGGTAAACAGGTCTATTTGTTCGAACCCAAGCTGGGCTTGCCAATTATTGAGCCAGATACACTTGAGTTGGCAACGTTGCAGCAAGTCGCTGAGAATCCGCGGATCCTGCGACGCCTTGATCTAGCTGGCCAGTTTGACTACGCATTCGAAGCTGATGAGATGCGTTCGCTGCAATGGCTGATCGATGTGCCCCCCGTGGCAGCGACTGCCCGCATGAAATTGTTGGAAGAGTCGCTAACTGGCGATGAACGCATGCAGGTCTTCGTGGATTTGGATGCGTTGCAGCAGCGATTGAGTAGCTTAGCGGCCGACGCACATGTAACGCTGTGGTGGACTCCCTTGCTCGCGCAGATGCAAGCCGCTTCTGTGCGTGAACGACTCCAGGATTTGTCGCAGTTCACCCTGCAATACAACACACAACATAGCGTGTGGTTGATGAAGACGCCCGCCGCAGAAGGCCGCCTGCTACACTTGGCGGGCGACTTCGAAAATACTCTGGAAAAACGAGGTGCGCTGGCGACCTATATGGATACGCGCATTGATGACGTTTCCATTGGGCGACTCGCCTACGATCCCCAGGTTCAAAAAGAGTTGGGTGCGGGGCGAAGAGACAATGAGTCCAAGGAAGCCTACGAAGAACGCGTGATGCAGATGCAATTCATTTTCGGTCGAGCCAAATTGGACACAGCGTATATGTTGGCCCAGTTGCACTTTGATCGAGGGAACTATGAGGCGGCGGAGAATTGGATGAAAAAACGTGTGTTGGATGTCGAACAGGCCGCTCAATGGCACTCGACCGGTTGGTACACGCTCGCCAGGACCTACCAAGAACTCGGGCAGCTCGAACAGGCCGAAGAAGCACTGACGCATTTGCCGACTTCACAAGAATTGAATCCCCTGGAACCGGGGAATCGCTTGCGTCTGCGTCTGCTACGCCAGCAGGGCGAAAAAGTCAGCCCAGAATGACTTGTAGCAGCTCTAGATGCGTGTCCTGAGCGCCATAAAGCCCAGCACGACGAAGATCAGGGACACGATCGCCCACTGGGTAACATCCATTTCCATGATCAGCCATTCTAGTCCGCCAAGGCCATCGCTGATCCAGCTTGAGATTTTTCGCAACATAGGTTTTTTCTATTCGTAAAGCCCTGAAAATATCTGCTCAAGGCTATGTCATACTCAGACGCCTGCGACAGAATTCGCGGTGCCAGGGGCTGGAAAGGGCTTGGAAAGCGATGGAAACTACAGCTCGTGCCGATTATTCATACGGCTGGCTGCTGCCTGGGTAGCGGAATATACAGATTGAGCCGAGGATAAGGATTGCCACCGAATCACGTCGCAGTTACTCATTTCATTTCCGCTATTCTGGACTTGCAGACGCTGGTGGCCCGCGTATAATCCGTCCTACCCAACGCAGGTTTTTGACTTGTATTTTGGGGCCGTAGCTCAATTGGTTAGAGCACTGGACTGTCGATCCAGAGGTTGCGGGTTCGAGCCCCGTCGGCCTCGCTGAGATAAACCCTTGGAAGCTTTGCTTTCAAGGGTTTTTTCGTAGGTTGAACTGGAATGTAACTTCCGGATTTGACCTAAGGAATGCACTTGTGATCATTTGGGGATCGCGGGGACTGACCTCCACTGTTGGGTCGAACCCCAGCGGTGTCTACACGTACTTGCGTCATCCTTCAGAATGGGGGTTGTTGATGATCGCGTTTGGGGCGCCGTTGTCGCTCGGTTTACATTTTACCGCTGTGGCAGGCCTCCTAATACTGGCACCATTTTCAGTTTGGCGAATGCGTCGTGAAGACAAGGTGCTCATGCAGCATGGCCGGAGTGACTAAACCAGTCCTTTGCGGACAGCCCACACGGCTGCTTGAGTACGGTCAGAAACTCCGATCTTGCGCAGAATATGCTGCACATGCTCTTTGACAGTTTCGTAACTGATGCCCAAGGCCAACGCGATTTCTTTGTTGGTCAATCCATTGGCCAATTGCCGCAGCACTTCGCTTTCGCGCTGAGTTAATGGGACTTCGACGTCGGACACGACTCGCGGTGTCGCTAGAGCACCCGTAACGCGGCGCAGCTCTTCGCGCGTCCAAGCCGATTCGCCACGGGAAGCGACTTGAATTGCTTCAATCAGTCTTTCGCGAGAATCGCTCTTGAGGACGTAAGCGGCAGCTCCCAAGGCAACAGCTCTAGCCACATAGGTCGGATTGTCATAAGTAGAAAACAAGACAACAGGCAAGTCAGGATAATCCAGCTTCAAGCGTCCCAAAATGTGAAGTCCGTCGCCGCCGCTCATTCGCACGTCCAGCAGCACGGCGTCAGGGCGCGTCTCACTGACCATTCTCAGTACTTCCTCGCCCGTCGTCGCCTCGTAAGCTACATCAATTCCAGACCCTTCCAAGATGTTTTTCAACCCAAGTCGGACCACGTGATGATCATCCGCGACCAAAAGTGAAATAGTCATAAAGCCTCACCGAAAACGTCAGGAGTTCAATAAATTCTCCGAGGTTCTTGCTGTCGAGCCATCTCATTGAATCGAGAATGCAAGTCAGAGAAAAACGCGCTAGCATGCCAAACTTGGCGTCCATGCATGCAAACGGCTCAGCCAAGAATGGCCTAGGAATCAAACTCAGCGACTCTAACTAGGTGGGGCGCGACTACCAAAAGGGGCTAAACCGTCCTCTAATCCTACTAGGTTTAGGGGGCATGTACAACCTCTGCCCGCGAAACAAAACCATCTTTGTCAGAATCGAGCGCAATGAAATCGTCTCGAGTACCTAGGAACTCTGAGCGGCTTAGACTGCCGTCCCGATTGGTATCCATCGCCGCAAACCAGTCCGCGTCTTCTTCGACTTGTTCGGGCGTCTGGGCTGGGTCGAGTGGCCCCGCCGCCAACCGCGAATCGACTCGACTCACCTCCAACAGTACGGCCAGTGGCATTTCATTCGGCGTGACAAGCCCATCGGCGTCGCGATCCAATTCAGCATATCGTTTGGTGAGATTCCGTAGCTCCATTTCCGTCATACGGTTGTCGCCGTTGGCGTCAATCAGTTGAAACCAAGGAGTTCCTGCTACCGCCCAACGCGCCAAGATCCGTGAACCCTGACGAACGGTTAGCCATCTCCAGACCGTTTCAAATTCCTGGTCACTCAATTTTTCATCGCCGTCGGTATCAATCAATTCAAAAGCGCCGTCGCTGAGCTGCAGTTGCTGATTGAAAAATCCTTTAAGCTGCGCGTTGCCCAGTGCCAGCTCCAAACGATTGCGTAGTCGCTGCCGCGCCGCCGCATCGAACGAATCGTCCAGAACCAGTTGAATGAGTAGATTGTCGCTCGTCAGCTTGCCGCCACTGCCGCCTTCATCCCAGGTCGTCGTCGAAGTATTCGCTATACGTACCTGTATGGAACTTTCCTGGAGGACCGAGTCTTCCTTTTCGTTTGCAGTTGGAAGAGTTATCCAATATTGGACTTGCGAATCGATATCGAATAAATGTTCAACATCATAGACGTCAATCTCTTGGTCTTTATCTCTATCGATCAATGCCCAGTGATCATCCGACCAACTCGACCACTGGTCGCGCGGCAAGGCTTCGAGAAACGTGTAATAGCGCAGGATGGTCGAAGCGAGTTTACGACGCTCGCGCTGGTATTGCTTGTCGTCGTCATCCGCCGGGGAACTGGAATTCTGAGTGGGGGCAAATACTACGGAAGATGTTTGCAACATCGATCGTGTTGACATCTGCTCTTGGACCTGCATGCCGCGCGAGGCAGCTACCTCTTGGCTTGTTACCACCTGGTCGCCATTAAGGTCTAATTGCTGAATCGTATTTGCCGCTTCAGCCATTTCGGCAGCGCTCAGCGAGTAGTCGTTATCGAGGTCGGCGATGCCCCAGGGCGATGCGTTGATATCATAATCGGCTGCGTTGCCTATGTCGGTCACTTGCAAAGCGGCGCTGCGTGAAAGACCACGCGACAAAAATGCGGGCATTTCCTCCGGATCAACCCATTCATCTTTGGAGGTATCCATCATGGAAATCAATTGCTCCTCTTGCTCTTCATTGGGCACGAGATTTCCCAACCAGCCAGAGCGCACTACTGGCAACTGGAGCAGCGCCGCCCATTTCATGGGTTCAGTTCGCTCGCCGAGCAGCTCCTCGGAGATGTCAGCCACCGCAGCGGCGGACGCTTCTTCTAGGCTCGCGCCCCCGACGCTGAACGATAGATCGACAACCACTGGACCGTTGGGGGCTAACGCGACAAGTCGTCGGGTTGTCCAAGTGCCCTGTGGTGCTGATTCCAAACTGAGCTGGTTGTCCAGCTCCTCGGTCTTGGGGGCTGGGTTCGCTGTCTCTTGCGTTGCTAATTCGGACGCCCCCTCTGCTTCGTTCGAAACGCCCGCAACGGCATCCGTGGACTGTTTGATATCGGCTGATTCAGGGGCCTCGGTAGCCTCTGCTACCGGAGGCGGATCGGACTTGGGTTGCGGCTGTGATTGCGGGCAGCCGACACAGAGGGTAAGCGGCAAGACAAGCAGCAGTCTAAAGCGTCGTCGAGCGCGCATAGAGTACTTCATCGAACATCCTTCAGGTACAGGTCAACCGTCTGACCGCTGGGACGAATTACGCTGAGCATTTACCTCGAGTATATCCCAACTGCCGAAGTAGTTGCTGGAAGGCTCAACGAAAAAAGGCACAACGGGCAGCGTCGTTCACGAACTTGAAGTCGGGTCGGAAGTCTTTTCAGCAGCGCCGCCACCGATGAGATGCCACTGATAGCAACGTGTGGTTGCTAATGGGTTAAGCGATTTAGGCTGAAAAGACTCCCGACCCTGTCATATAAGCCGACACATCGTGAACGGTTACCAACGGGGAGCGTCGTGCCTTGGATCGCGCGTATTAGCGTGGCCTGTGGGACCAAGCACCAACGTACCTGACAGTACCTAACTAAGCTTTCGGCCCGTCGTCGTTCGCAGACGGAGTTAACTCGAGACCCTTTTCATCGTCGGCTTCTGCGCCTTCGGGCAAGTCTTCAACTTGGGGCTCGACCATTTCGACTTTGAGCGAGCTTCGTGGAGTACCTGATGTATCCGCTCCAGCTTCGCGAGGTTCACCGTAGCGTATCGTTTCACTGGCGGTTGATGGGCTACTGATAGCAGGCATCCAGGAGGAATGTCCCAAACTTAGCGGCACGGAATAGGGATCGCTGTAGCTCAAGATGACTGGCGATTGCACGGTGCGTGGCACCAAGCGGCGGACTTCGTAGGCCTCGTAACGCGGAACTTGACGCTTAACTCGAACCTTTGTTGTTACGGCCTGAGTCTCATAGTACTGCACAGGCACTTCTTGTTCGACGGTCTCGAGCTTGTAGCTGGTACGCTCAATCGTCTTGGGGCGAACCATTTCCTGCTCAACCCATTCGACGCGGTCTACGGGGACCTTGCGATCGATATGTCGCGTCACGGGCTTTTGCACAGCGTACGGCACCTTTCGTACTTCTTGAACGGGCTGCATGCGCGTGATATTTACGGGAATTTGCTGTTGGACAACCTCTTGTTGCATCCGTGTGACTTGCACGGGTACTTGAGTTTGCTGGACCTCGGGCATGAGCGTCGTTTGGGGAACAGCTACGGCAACAGGATTCGGTTGATACTGCAGCTGTGCATACGTATTGCCCTGAGAAGTATAGGGCACCCACCCTAGTCCACCGCGACGGTAAGCGGCACCATAGGGACCGGCACTGTAACCGCCCGGCAGAAATCGCAAACCGTAACGAGTATCGCCAGGTTGATAAAACTGCTGCGCCACATAGCCGCCTTGGTCTACCACCGCTGTTTGGTAGGTGGTGACGGGTTTGTAGGTGAGGTGCTGCTGCGTTTGGTATTGCGTCTCAGTAACCGGCCGCTGGACGATGTAGTTCTGTGTCTGATACTGCGTCTCGGTTACTGGGCGGTAAGATGTATGAGTTTCCTCGCGTTCCGCCGTCTCAGTGACATACGTAGTTTCATCGTAACTCTGATCAACCCACTCACGCCTGGTGACTGGCTTGAGAACCGTGTAACGTTCTTCTACGGTACTCGTCTCAACGACGGGTTTGCTGACTGTATGTGTGCGCTTTTCCATCCGCGTCTTCGGGACCAGTTTTTGGGTTACAACATCACGATCTTCGTAGACATCGTCATAGACGACTCGCAATCGTTGTTCAATCTGCTCTTCCATCACCGTCTGCGATTGCACGCTGTAAGCCGGCCCACAGATTTGGCCCTGAGTCACCGTCGGAATGAGAACAACGATCCCGCTGACTAGTAATGCAAGTTTTAGATTGAATGGCAGTGGCTGTTTCATCGTTTTCAAACATCCGTCAGCAAGTAGCAAGGAACTTGTTCAACTATCAATACGCAATCAACGCTGGTATTCAATCTCCGAATGATCGAAGTCCGAATTTCCAACAGCAATCCTATCCGGTCTACGCTGCAATTCAACTCGCGAGACTTAAACCCGGCCCGCAACGACTCCGCGACCTAGGAAACTGAGCCAAAACGGGTACTGGCTGGCAACCTGGTCTGATTTGCCACTTGGTTTGCGTCACAATCTGTGTATTTATTGTAGTTTGCGCAAACCGCTTGCCTCGTCAAATCGCCCAGGATTTCCGACTCGGCACTAGCAATTCGCTCTGGCACCGCCAAGGATTTCCGAGTAGGAGTGCTGGGTGGAGCCGCGAGACGGCGCTTCAAACTGTAGGCGACTCTAGGAACCCTTGAAAGCGGATTCTGAACCCCAAATCGGGCAAGGCAAGAGATTCCGCCTGGCCGGTTCCGATTGTAGCGATCGCGAATAATATTCCGCTGTCGCCGTTGCCGCCGTTTGATCCTGAGACGCAGTTGCCAATGGGCTAAGCGATTTAGGCTGAAAAGACTCCCGACCCTGTCGCATAAGCCGACACATCATGAACGGTTACCGTTTGGGTTTGGCTGTGTACTTCTTGTAGAGCTGGTAGTGTTTGTTGTTGAGGTCGACCTTGCGCCCCTGTACGAATGCGACCTCAATTTGAGTCGGTGTTTCCAGGACGTCGCCGTCGGCGATGAATAGGGTGGCATCCAAGCCAACTTGCAGCGATCCAACGCGATCGCTGACTCCCAAGATTTCCGCTGGCGATAGGGTGATGCTGCGTATTGCCTCTTCTTCGCTCAGCCCGTAAGCGGCAGCCGTAGCCGCGTTGTAAGGTAGGTTGCGAATGCCACTTGCACCGAAGCGTCCACCAGCGGAAATGCAGAAACGGATTCCAGCTTCTGCCAACTTAGCTGGCAGCGTGTAGCCTTCGTCATACGCACCGTGGCGTCGTACCGGATTGCGGTATACACTAGAGATGATTACGGGGATATCCTCTCGCTTCAGTAATTCCGCACACAATGGTGCCTCATCGCCGCCCAGGACAATCAGACGCACACCTTCATGTTTGGCAAACGCCACGGCAGCTTCAATTTGATCGAGTGAACTTGCGCCGACAATCAGCGGCATGTGCTGATCCACGACTAGGCTCATCGCCTCCAACCGCAAGTCTCTGGGCTGTGTCATCGCCGCGCGAGCCGCCTGATAGCGACGAGTTTGCGCGAAAAGCTCCGCCAACTCGGTTATGTCATCTTTGTTCCGCGGCCAACGCACGTGCATGCCCGTATCGGCCTGCAACGTCATGTCTTCCGACGTCCAACCATCTAGCATCATTAGCGAAGATCGCCCAGAAACCAAACCACCCTCCGGAGCACTGACGGCCAACAGGATGCCATTGGCGCGATTCACCGGAATTAGCTCACTATCAGGATTGAATGCAACAGCTGCTTTGACATTCGGATTAAGTGAACCAACTTCCGACGAGTCGATCGTGGCATCGATCGAATTGATTTCCACTAAGCCGATATCCGAATAGGCTTCGATGAGACTCGGGTAGACATGCTTGCCTTCGCCGTCAATGACTTGCACATTATCGGGAAGATTGGCGTTCTTGCCGACTTGCACGATCCGTCCATTATCAAAAATGATGGAACCTTTGGAAAGGGTTGGGCCACTCACCGTGTGAAGGGTTGCACCCACAATGGCAATAGGCCGCCGCTGCGAAGCGCCGGGGATTTGATCCGATCCGTGGATTTCCTGTGCCGCCAGTATAACCACTGCTGTGAACACAAAGAGTCTGTGATATGGATGCATAGGGTTGTATCGCTCCGATGGTCGTCGGTTGTTTCTCGTCGGTGGTTTCTAAGAGTAGTTCGTTTTGCGTCTTAAATCGATCAATGGTCATCATCGTCGTGGTGTCCGTGGTGGCAGAACTCGTCGTGTCGAGCCCACCAATAGGATGGGTCATCATCCCCGTCCTGCTTGCGCGTTTTGACACCGCTGCCGATGATGCTCTGGACTAAGGCTGAATGCAATTCTGCATCCGCTGCGCGCTGTTCGATATCCTCTGCACGATCGAAGTACTTTCGACCATCCACCCAGGTCTGCGTACACATCGACAGGGGTGAAAGTGGCGATCGATTCCAGACGACGAGGTCGGCATGTTTGCCAGCTTCCAAAGAGCCAACCCACTGATCGATTCGCAGTTGTTTAGCCGGGTTGAGCGTCACAAATTTGAGTGCTTCTTCGGCGGGCACTCCACCATACTTGATGGCTTTGGCCGCTTCGTGATTTAGGTGTCGCGCGAGTTCTCCATCGTCCGAATTGAATGAAACGACTACACCGGCATTGTGCATCAGGGCACCGTTGTACGGGATTGCATCGTAAACCTCGAATTTGTAGGCCCACCAATCCGAGAAACTGGAGCCGGTAGCGCCATGTCTTGCCATTGCATCAGCCACTTTGTAACCCTCCAAAATATGCTGGAGTGAACCGATGGTAATATCGTAGTCCTCGAGCGTACGGAGCATTGCCAAGATCTCGTCTTGACGATAGCTATGGCAGTGAACCCAGCGTTTTCCATCGAGAATCTCAGCGATGGCTTCCAGTTCGTAGTCGCGGCGCGGTGGTAGTTTTTGCGTGCGGGCGTCGCTCCAAGCGCTTGTATTCAAGTGCGGCTTCAAATCGGTCGCGCATGAGCTGCTCCACGCCCATCCGCGACTGTGGGTACCGAGTACTATCCGGCCTAGAGCTCTGCTTAACATTCTCGCCAAGCGCGAACTTGATTCCCGCCGGGGCTTCCTGCATTTTCATCGCTTCGTCGCCACTACCCCATCGCAGCTTGATCACTTGATTTTGGCCGCCAATGGGATTGGCCGAACCGTGCAATATGTTCGATGTAGTCACACCACCGGCTAGTTGTCGATAGATGGTGATGTCGTTTGGATCGATAAAATCGCCAACACGAACTTCGGCGGTAACGGCCTGGCCCGACTCATTCACGCCGCCATCCGTCGCCATGTGCGAATGACAGTCGATGATCCCAGGGCTGATATGCATCCCCTTGGCATCAACAATCGTGGCACCTTCCGGAACCGTCAGGTCGTTCCCCACGGCTTCGATGATGCCTGCATGGACAAGCAAGTCGGCGGATTCGAGGATGCCCGCCTCGCCGCAGGTCCAGATGGTAGCGTTTTGAAACACGAGCCATTCAACTTGCTCCGGCGGTGCAGATCGACCATAGGCTCCCAGTGGATACACGACATCGAGCTGGACCAACTGCGTGTCGTTGTCGGACTGATCTGCTTCTTTCTCGTCGGCACCAGCGACCTTCTTGGATTCGTTTTGGGCGGGAACAGCCGTAAAGTTGTGATGCGTGCCATCGGGCCAGTTGATCGTGCCCACCAACTCCGACGATTCATCGGCTGGCAGCCAGGTGGCACCTAGGATTGCAACCCCAGTCTGTGATTCAACGATTTCGTCGGCTTCGAAGGTGCCCGAAAGTTGATAGCCGTTGAACGCTACCTTTTTCAGCTCGACGATTGCGGCTTGGTCCGCGTCACCATCATCGTCGTCCTGTGATTCACCGTCGTTGTCCTTGTCGTCCGGATTCTCTCCCTGGACGTCATCTGCGTCTCTAGTCTTGTCTTCAAAAGCCGCGGCTGGACCAATCTTTCCTTTGAGTTTCTTAGGTTCACCACTTAGTTCAATTACCAAGCCATGCGGCGAGTCGCCAGCCATCGTCAACAACCATTTGCCGCGCGGCAATTCATCAGCTTCCCCTTTCCAATTGTGTTGCTTGCCAGCGATCCAAGTCTGTTCGATTTCAGTTTCTTCGTCGAAGAGCAGTCCGTTAGCGACGATGATATTCGCCAGTTTGCCAGCGGAAAGGGTACCCGCAAGATGTTCCACTTCCAGCAGTTCGGCGGGACCTTGAGTCACGGCGTGCAAAGCGGCTTGCTGGCTGAGTCCATGTTTGATCGCGATGCGCAGTTGAGGCAACAAGTCCCCGACCTTGTCTAGTTTGTCGGCGGTGATGACAAAGTTCACTGACGCGCGCTCAAGTCGAGCTGGATTCTCCGGCGCCAATCGCCAGTGCATCAATTCTTGCAGCGTGGTATTCGCCGCGTCACTGCGTGATTCAACGGTTGGTGCATCGGGGAAATTGACGGGAATAATCAAAATGCGATTGGCAGCTGCGATGGCATCCAGTTGTCGATACTCTCTGCCCGAGCCACGAATAATCAGCTTGAGCGAGAATTCGCGAGCCAACCGGTCAGCGCGCAACGCATACAACTCATTGCTACCGTCGATGACGATCGTCTGTTGTCCGCGGATCGCTGGCTCGAGTGCTTCCAATGCAAAATTGGTGTCCGGTGATGGCAAGCTCGAGTCGGCTGCTACAGCCTGCTGCGCACGTGCGTACCAGTCGGCGTCGGACAGCGCTTGTCGAATTAATGCCACTGCCCCCATAGGACTATTGGGATACTCACTCGCGCGACGAGCTGGATAAAGTTGAATGTGCTGAAACGCTTTGGAACGCAGCACACTTTGCTCCAGCGGACGATCGGCGGTCAGCAGCACCGCGCTCTGGCCTTTGATAATGCCATCGCTAGGCGCTGCAAGTACAACAGCCACACCCGACTTGCGATATTCTTCTAGTTTACTGGCAGGTAGCTCGGCAGCACTGTACATCATGCGCTGTGGAATCACATTCTTATTCCAATACCCAGCCTTGTAGTCTGTGTTTGCCGCGCTGAATTCGGCCAACGGGTCGATGAAGGCAGGGTATAGGTATTTGCCGCTCAGATCGATGACTTTGGTCCCAGCAGGGGCAGGCAAGGCTGGCCCCATCGCTGAAATTTTTCCGTCTTCGATCAATACGTTGATCAATTCTGGCTCTCGATCGGCAGTCGCCACGACATGCGCGCCGGACAACAGCACCGCTGATGGCGGCGCAAATCTAACGCCTTCGTCTGGTGCGGTTCCCGTTTGAGCGACTACGCGACTCGCGTGAACCATCACTACGAGTGCAATCGCCACTGACGACAGAAATTTTGTGGTTTGCAGCATGAAAACAGTTCTTCAATGGTGTCGATCTAAGTAAGTTGCGTAAGTACCAGTGCGACAACTAGTCGGCCGGACTAAGTCCCAACCGGTTGCATCGGTTTGATGCATCGCATATACAACCCACCGCCCAGTACCGCGCCTACGATTGGAGCGATGATGTAAACGGTCAGCCAACCCCAGTCACTACCTAGTGGCAAAGCGATATGTCCCCAGCCAGCGAGTGCAGAAAATAATCGTGGACCGAAGTCGCGCGCGGGATTGAAACATGCTTGAGTCAACGGAGCGATGACGGAAATTAGCGCAGAAACCGTTAGCCCAATAAAGATCGCCGCGTTGTTGTGCAGCGGGGCTGCCGTATTGCGGTCGTCCGTCATGGCAAAGACCATCAACGCTAGTATCGCCGTACCCACGACTTCTGCCAGAAACGCGACGTGGTGTGGCACAGTAGCCTTGGCCGCAGCATGCACTTCGGCGGAATACAACTCATTCCCAGCCGCCATGCCACCAGGATTTGGGTAAAATTCGCCGTAGCAGCAAGCCGTGATCTCGCTACCGGGCTGCCCACGCACCACGCCCTTGTTCTTTTCTAACTCAGCCAACTTAGGCGAAAAAAGGCTGAACAGAATGGCTGCTGCGGCAATAGCGCCGATCAATTGGGCGGCGATGTAAGGCAATACGCGACTACGTTCAAAATTATTCCATGCGAACATGGCGATGGTGATGGCTGGATTGATATGAGCCCCGCTGATATGACCGACAGAATAGATGGCCAACATTATGGATACGCCCCACACCACGGCAACTTGCCACAGTCCCGCCTGAGCCCCAAATAGAACGGCTGCATGAACTGCACCGAGGCCGAAGAAGATCAAGATAAACGTTCCGAGCGCCTCGGCTATACAACAGTGGTGCAGTGGCGGTAGTGGCTTGCTATTCAAGGTAGTGAACTCGTAGGTTGTTGCTTGTGAGAAACCCGCAGGATCCCATTGTAGTCACCTGCAATGGAGCAGGTACACTCCGAGTGCCGTCCCCCATTCGAAAACAGATGTTTCTTGGACATTCTCGCGGCGTGCCGCCGTGGTTCTTGTTCCTTAGCCTCCCGCGAAATAGTGCATTTTTGATGGTCAGGTCTATTGCGTGGGAGGGTGAGATGCCATGTCGTGGTGGCGTTCAGCGAGAAGTGTCGTTTTGGGGGCACTTCTCGTCGAAGAATCTCCCGTGCACTAAGAAATTCACAGTCGCGCGTGCGGTCGCGGACTTGAACAAAATTCCTGTGTGCATTCCGGGGATTTCAAGTTGCTGTTGAATACCTGGCAATGTAGTGTTCTCACGTGCGACTACCCAATCACCGCTCGCAATGAGCAGCCCAATTTCAGCGCGTTGGCCAAGCGAGTCGGGCATCTGATTCACAAAGCTGGATGGCAGATCGCTGATCTCTTGCAGTGTTCGACAGACGCGACCGAACCAGGGGGACAACCGGGTCGCGACATGCGAGCCTTGGTTGGGTGGTCCAATCATTACGATTCTCCCAAGCCGATGCGGTTGGTCGTATAACAGAGCTTGACGCGTGACAATGTTGCCCAAACTGTGCGCGACGATGTGCAGGGCTTGCAGCCCCTCACGATGCTGATAATTCTCCAATGCCGCGCGGAATCTTTGACCGTGAGTGGCAACGTCGTGACGCGTGCTGCGGTAGCCCCACAGCGCGGTTTGGAACCCGGCTCGCCGCAATTGACGGCTGAGTGGAAACATGATCAGGCGATGCGAAACCAAACCATGGGTCAACACCACCAACTCTCTAGACAAATCACGGTTCAAGGGCAGCAGGGGAACCCGAGCGTCGGATCCTACTGGTGTGGTTCGGCTGGGGTGACTCATGATCCATTGTATTAGCCTGCCCAGGTCTGTATGTAAAGTAGCAGGCACTCTCCGAGTGCCGTCCGCCCCGCTCCTCCACTGCCCCGCTCCTCCAAATCCGCAGTTTGTAGGCACGTATCGAGACCGCTCGTGGCCCTAGCTGAGGCTGATCTAGGCGACATCGGGCTAGCGGCTACAATAGAGGCACTAAAACCGAGCCTGGGGAGGGGCTGTACAAGATTCAAGATGGCGAAAAAAAACACTAAACCTCAGGCGAAGACGGTTCAGTCTTCATCCGCTGCGGCGGGCGACGTCGTTATGGCGGATGGCGAACCACTCAATCTTCGAAATCGCTACTTGGCCGCTTTTCTGGCTTGGATCATTCCGGGGGCTGGGCATTACTATCAGCGTCGGTATTTCAAGGCAGCAGTGTTTTTTGTATGCATCATTAGCAGCTTCTTGATCGGCATGCTTGTCGCCGGCAATCGCTGTGTGTATGCCTCGTGGAATCAGACCGAAGTCCGTTGGCAGTACGTGTTGCAAGCTGGGATTGGGCTGCCGGCTATGCCAGCCGCTTATCAAGCTTGGCGGATTCGCAGCAACGAAGATCCTATCGGTACATTCATGGTGGCACCACGGCACACTTGGACCCTCGATAGCTGGCATCGAGAAACGGCGTCTGGATTTGACATGGGCACGCTGTATACGATGATCGCTGGTCTGCTCAATATCTTGGCCGTATTCGATGCCTATGCAGGACCGTTGCCGCCACCGTTACCGAAGTCTAAGTCGCCCAAAAAGGGCGAGGATCCGGATCCAGAATCTGCTGATGTTAAACAACCCGACGCCGCCAGCAGTTCGTAACTTTCTTTCACAACTTCATCGCGGACGCCGACATGGAAAGCGAACCTTGGATCATCAGTACTTCGTGGCTGTATTTGTTTCTTTATCTACCTCTGATGATTGCAGTATCGATGGTGATCGGTGCGACGCGACATGAGCAGACACCTCTCATCATTCGGCAGTCTCTTCGCACCGCAGTCTGGGTAACGTCGTTCATGCTGGTCATCTACGTGGTACTTCAGTTTGTCTCGTTAGTTTTCGTCTAGCCCCTGTCTCGAAGTGAACAACGTCAGTCATGAGAATTCTCACGCTGGGGGCTGGTACGGTTGGCACCTGGATCGCCGACCTACTATGCCGCTATCGTCACGATGTGACGGTCATCGACACCGATCCCGAACAGGTCAAACGGATCAACAACGACTTGGACGTTCGCGCCTTGGTGGGCTCCGCGTCCCAGTCTAGTGTCCTGTTCCAAGCTGGAGTTATGGGCTGCGATATTTGTTTGGCGGTCACCGGTATTGATGAAGTCAACATGGTCGCTGCGAGCATGGCTAAGGCGATGGGCGTCAAACGCTCGGTGGCCCGAGTCTATGCGCCTGTCTTCCGCGACTTGAGTACCTTTGACTATCAACGACACTTTGGAATCGATCGCTTGCTCAGTCTGGAACACTTGACGGCGATGGAACTGGCGCGAGCCATTCGCAATCCAGAAAGTCTGACGCTGGAGCATTTCGCGCGCGGGCAGTTGGAAGTCGCTGAATTCGAAATTTCACGCAACAGTGATTCACTCAATAAACCGCTCAAACAATTGGGGCTGTCATCCCATGTGCGTTTGGGCACCATCAAGCGTGGCACCAAGACTTGGATTGCCAGTGCCAACGACGAAATTCGCATGGGCGATTGGGTTAGCCTGATGGGCCGTCCTCAAGAAGTGGAAGAAATCAAGAAAACGTTCTCCAAAGGTGCGCCCAAACGTCAGTTTATTGTCGTGGCCGGAGGCGGCGAAACCGGTTACCACCTTGCAAAAGCACTCGACCGAGAACATCATCGCGTGCTGCTCCTCGAATCGGACGAAGCCCGGTGCGATTATCTGGCGTCGCACCTGACGCGTTCTACCGTTGTATGCGCCGACGCGACACGCAAAGTCACTTTGGAAGAGGAACGCATTGGGGCTTGCGACTACTTCGTCGCCTGCACGGGCAACGATGAAAACAATATCATGGCTGGGCTGGAAGCCAAAGAGTTAGGCGCGAAACAGATCATGGCCATCGTCGGTCGCCCAGACTATGCGGGAATTGTCGGAAGACTGGGAATTGACATCGCTGTCAGCGAACGCGATGCAATGGCTCGGCAAATTCTGGGCATGCTTACCGAAGGTCCCGTGTTGAGTCAAATGCAATTGCCCGGTAGCGACATCTTAGTACTAGAAATCGAAGTAGCTGCCAATTCGCGGGTTACTCAGACTTCGTTGGCCGAGGCGCGGTTACCTGAGGGGGTGTTGGTATCGGCGGTATTACATCAGGACTTCGTTAAAGTACCTGTAGCAGACGACTGCTTACAAGCTGGTGACACCGCGCTGGTTCTGGCACCGCAAGCACGAATTTCCGCCGTTCAACAAGCGTTTTCCGCCGAATAAAGTAGCCAAGACTTGTACCCGTGGGTCGGCTTTGCCATCCGCAGGTGATCATCAGAGAACCTATGGCGAAAGTCGACGTGCGATGGCTTCGATAGGCAGAGGAGTCACTGTGGGAGTGCCGACGATATCGGTTCGCAAAATATCATTCTGATCACTCGATTCTGATGCGGCCTCGTATTGCACGATATATGCACCGACCTGCAAGTAATTCTCTTGATAGACGGGCGGCCAGAATTCTTCGCTACGATTGGACAAGGTACGGGCGAGCAGACGTGTCGCGCGACCGCTGAATCCGTTCAGCACCATTTCAAGTCTTCCCGACGACTCATAGTAGATATAGAACACGAGCGCCGTATTTTGTCCGCCGGCGTATTCCCAACTGCCATCTGCTGTTTCGTAGTAGATGCCCGGTTCACTGGCTTCTTCTGATTTGCTCAGTCGCATTCCCGCCGAAACGCAGGGAGGGTGAGGATCCGTGTCGCGATAGCGTAGAAAGAAGGGGGCTTTGCGATCCGAGGCCCGCTCGACATTGTCTTCACTTTCAAAGGCGGTTGCATGAAACGAGTCTGCAATCACCATTTCAACGACGGGATTACTCTTCACGCTTCCCAGGCAGATTAAGGCCTTGTCGCCTGATGACGAGGCGAAATCGTCGTAAACCTTGTGTGCTCGAGCGATAGCTTCTTCCGCTGTAACGTGTCCAGGGCTCCAAACCAACGTTTGTTTCATCAATTCCGGGTGCGTGGGGGCTTGCGGCGAAGATGACTTGGCATGCATGAGTTTATCGGTACCGCCGAGCGTCGTGACTCCATTCAGGACTTCGCCCATCAGCACCGCGTCCGACGCCACGATCCATGCGGTTTCCGGCGTGTCGTCCCCATCGGGACGTCGTACACCGACGCAAATCTCCAGCTTTCGACGGCGCGCGAGCAACTCCCAGAAATGTTCGGAACGAACCGCGAACAGGGCTCCCGGCAAGTCTTCCGCCTTGGCATGCCCGTGTTCTACCAGATAGTCGCACAAGCGGGACAAAGCATCTAAAGGAATGTACTTTGCTTCATTCTTGAGCAGCGAAGCGACTTGGTGGCGGTCCAAGCCGGTATATTCCACGATGGCTTTGATCGTGCCCGGACGCTTGCGACGGTCCGGGGTGTGTCCCAGTACTTCAGCCAGTCGAAACTCGTAACGCATACCAAACGTAACCTTGAATGGAGATCTGTTTAACAGTGACCCGACGGATCAGGGGGATAAAGCAAGAATAAGCCCCCTAGACCCAGAATGCTACCCCCTGCCAGCGACTTTTCAGATGGCCAGCGACTTTTCAGATGGCCAGCGACTTTTCAGATGGCCAGCGACTTTTCAGATGGCCAGCGACTTTTCAGATGGCCAGCGACTTTTCAGATGGATAGTCCGCGAGTAGTGGCGGGTACCCTATGGCCTGGTTAGAGCTGTGGCGGCTTCGAACGCGAAATAAGTGAGAATCATGTCCGCGCCAGCTCGCCGAAAGGCGAGGAGGCTTTCGAGCAGGCAAGCTTCGCGGTCGAGCCAACCGTGCTGTGCCGCGGCGGCCAACATCGCGTATTCACCGCTGACCTGATAAACGGCCGTTGGCACAGCAAACTGGCTCTTGATGCGGTGGACGATGTCCAGGTAGGGCAGGCCCGGTTTAACCATCACGATATCGGCCCCTTCCTGCAAATCGAGCGCTACCTCGTGCAACGCCTCGTCGGATGCCGCTGGGTGCATCTGATACGTGTGTTTATTTCCGCCGCCTAAATTGCCCTTCGAACCGACCGCATCCCGGAACGGCCCATAAAAAGCTGACGCGTACTTGGCCGCATAGGACATGATGACCACTTCCTGTTTTCCGGCGGCATCTAAGGCTTGACGAATGGCGCCAATTCGACCATCCATCATGTCTGAAGGTGCGATGATACTCGCCCCCGCCTCTGCTTGCAGCACCGCCTGACGCTGGAGCACTTCGAGCGTCGGATCGTTGACGATCTTGCCATCGCGCAGTAATCCGTCCTGGCCATGCGTCGTGTATGGATCGAGCGCCACGTCACAGACGATACCCACAGCATCGCCAAAGCGCTCGCGAATGGCTCGCGTAGCCGTGCACATCAAGTTATTGGCGTTGAGAGCTTCGCGACCATCGTCCGTTTTTAATGCTGGCGGCGTAACTGGGAACAAAGCCACAGCCGGAATGCCTACACGCACAGCGTGCTCCACGGCGAGCAATGTGCGATCCACGCTTCGCCGCAACACGCCGGGCAGACTCGCAACTTCCTCCTCGGCGCTACTGCCTGGAAGAACGAACAAGGGCCAAATCAGGTTGCGCGGCGTCAAGTCACATTCTTGCACCAAGTCGCGAATCCAAGCATGTTGTCGCAAGCGGCGCATACGCGTGGCGGGAAAGGCTCCTCGAGAAGCTCGGAATGTCATAGGGTTCTTTGTTTCGTGGTGGATGTAGCTGAAGTCGTCCAAGATTCTTACGTTTTTAGCGGTGTCTGCAAATGTTGACACCGATCAATCGTCTGCATGCGTCATTGCGCCAAGTCGCTCAACCAACGAACGCGTCGCACCGGAGTCAATCGCTTCACCGACGCGCAGGGCACAATCGCGCAAGTCGGAACTGACATCTGCGATCCACAAGGCGGCAGCCGCGTTCATAACTACTACATCGCGCATTGGGCCATGTTCACCGGACAACACACGACGGATGCAGGCTGCGCTACTCGCAGGATCATCGGCGAACAACGCCCGGCGGTCAGCCGTGGCGAGCCCAAAATCGCTTGGATGCCAATTATGCTCGACGAGTTCCTGGGGCGTTACTTCCAGAACGCGCGTCCCGCCGCTCAATGACAGCTCATCGACTCCATCCTCGCCGCGCACGACGATGGATCGCACCGTCCCCAATTGTTGCAAGGCCTGCGCCATGGGCAATTGCAACTCCGCCGCTCCAACTCCCAGGACTTGACGATCGGCTAAGGCCGGATTGGCCAGCGGCCCGAGTCGGTTGAAAATCGTTGGTCGCCCAATCGCACGCCGCACCTCGCTCACGTATTTCATAGCCGGGTGAAAGTAGGGGGCAAAACAAAAACAAATTCCAAGCTCAGTCAAGCACTTTTGGGCAACATCGGGCGAGGCTTCTAGGTTAATTCCCAGTTCGGCCAAGACGTCCGCAGAGCCCGTACTGCTGGTAATTTTGCGGTTCCCATGCTTGGCCACTAGCACACCACAGGAAGCGACGGACAGGGCGGCTGCCGTGCTAATATTGAAGGTCTGGGAGCCATCTCCGCCGGTACCACAAGTGTCGACGACGGGGCGCGATGGTGGATCAACTCGAAACATAGCGTCCCTGAGGGCATGCGCAGCGCCGGCCAATTCGGCAACCGATTCGCCTTTGCGGGCCATCAACTCTAACATCTCTCGCATGGGATCCGCCGCCACGCGACCGGTCAACAATAGGCCCATGGCGGATTGCATTTGTTCTCGCGTCAGGTCTTGTTGCGATTGGAGTGTAACCAGAATTGCATTAAGATCATCCATCTTGGTAATTTATCCGCAGGATTGGGAGTTGTTCGACTTCCTCAATCGGAACATTGTAACGGGAAACCCGTTTACTCGTTAGGAAGGCCACATGAGTCGCAAAATCATAATTGACTGTGATCCGGGGATCGACGATGCAGTTGCCTTGGCACTCGCGCTCTTTGACCCGCGACTGGACGTGGTCGCCATCACGGCCTGTGCAGGAGTAACTGACCCGGAACAAGCGACGCAGAATGTACGGGCGTTGGTTGAACGACTGGACCCACCGCGTATGCCGCGCATCGGCGCAGCTTTGGATCCAGAATCCGGTGCTGCGGTCTCCAATGGTACGTTGCTACACGGCGAAGATGGTTTGGGGAACTCCGATTGGACGCCCGTTTCTCGCCAGCATTCATTGCCTAGCGACAAACTAATCGCTGACAGTCTGCGTGCCAACCCCGGCGAAGTTACCGTAGTTTGCACCGGCCCACTGACCGGTTTTGCGAAAGCGCTGGGCCGCGACCCGGCGCTGGTGCCGATGATCGATCGGGTAGTAATTGCCGGCGGCTCAGTCAGCGGGATCGGCGACGTGACCCCCGCTGCAGAATTCAATATGCACTATGATCCGGCCAGTGCCCGCGCCATATTCCACTCGGCGACGACCAAGAGCTTGATCCCTCTCGAGTTAAGCAATCAGCTGAGTTTTGGTTGGGAGTTGGTTGAGAAGCTGCCGCCGAAGTACACCAAAGTCGGCGCTGTATTACACGAAATTGTCCCACATTACTGTCGCGCGACTAGGCAGCAGCTTGGCCGCGAGACAATTTCGCTTCAGGCCGTTCTACCAATTCTAATGCTCGTCGAACCGATACTATTTACCTGGGAAGAAATGGCTGGTGATGTCGAAACGGCGGGCGAACTTTCACGCGGTGCCACCGTGTTTGACAAACGCATGCCACGGCAGTGGCGCACGAACATGGAAGTCGCCGTCGCGGTGGATGTCGATTCGGCCATGGACGCATTCTACAATGCACTCAAATTTGCCGCCCACGAGATTTAGATTCTGCCGCCAATCCAGGATCGATTGATTCCGGCGAAACCGTTCACGATTTGCCGGCTTGTGACAGGGGCGGGAGTCTTTTCAGCCCCAAGGTTGCTCAACCCACTAGCAACCACATGTTCCTACCAGCGGTATCGCATGGGAGATGGCTGCTGCTGAAAAGACTCCCGACCCTTTCCTGTCTGGTCCAAGTCCGTGAACGGCTACATTCCGGCTTTGTCAAAGATTTACGGCCATGAATCTCTGTGAGAATTCCCCGCGTGGCTGTGACCGAGCCAGCGGATGTTTCGTGTCAGTGGGTATGGTGTGCGCGCTGTACGACTATGCGCGAATCTGAGTTTTCTGCGCCCCTCGCGGTTGTCGCAATTCGGCGTAGAATACAAGTTCGTCGGCGAGGCGAAACCGATCAGCGAGTTTTATGGTAGCCGTTCACGGATTTGAAGTCGACAGGAAAGGGTCGGGAGTCTTTTCAGCAGCGCTCCACACCGATGAGATGCCGTTGACAGGAACATGTGGTTGCTAATGGGGTAAGCGATCTCGGCTGAAAAGACTCCCGACCCTGTCACACCAGCCCACACATCGTGAACGGTTACATTTTATGTAGATTTCTGTTGTAGGAGAGAAAATGTCCATCGGAATTGCCTTCCAGGCGTTCTTCGCGGCGCTGTTCAAACGCGACGCTGCCGAGCGTATTCGTGCCGCCTTGGTAGCCAAGCCTGAAAACACGAATTTGCCAGCTCCAACCGTCTCTCCTCCAGCTCAGCCAAGTCGGCCAACGCCGCCTGCCGAACCAGTGCGCAGCGAGGCGCTAACGTTACTCAGTTCTCTGCAACGCGAAGCTCGCTTGCTCGACTTAGTGCATGAATCGCTCGATCAGTTCGAAGACGCCCAGATCGGTGCTGCAGCGCGTGAGGTGCTTCGCGACGCGCGAAAAACGCTGGACCGCATGTTTGATATTTCGTCGTTGACCGACGCCGACGAAGGGGAATCACTCGCGGTGGAGGCTGGTGCGTCCCCCAATCGATTGCGCTTGGTTGGTAAGTCGCAAGGCACCACAGGCGTCGTTGTGCATCGTGGCTGGAAAGCGAATCGCTGTGAAGTGCCAAAGTGGAGTGGTCGACGCGACGAAGCTTTTATTCTGGCACCTGTTGAAGTCGAAGTGAACTGAAGGAACGTGTGCTATGCACCAATACTCGGTCGGAATCGACCTGGGAACCACGAACTGCGTTGTTGCTTACTCAGCGTTGAACGTCGATCGTCCGCACGTACAGCTTCTACGCATAGAACAAGTAACTGCCCCGAACGAAACGGAAGCCCAGCCCAGCCTGGCCAGTTTCTTGTACATACCGACGACACCAGAGCATGAGGCAGGGCTGTTTCAAATTCCAAGCCTGCCGGCGTATCCCACGGTCAATGGCAGCTACGCGCGCACGATTTCTGCGGAACAACCGGAACGTACGATCGCGGCGGCCAAGAGTTGGTTATGCCACGGCGGCGTCGACCGTCACGCACCCATACTGCCGTGGCAGAGTCCTGAAGAGATCCCCAAGTTTTCGCCGACAAATGCTTCAAAACTACTGTTGCGGCAGTTGGTCGATGCCTGGGACCAGGAATTTCCGGAGGCACCGCTGCACGGGCAATTGGTAACGCTCACCGTGCCCGCTTCGTTCGATATGTCTGCGAGAGAATTAACGCGTGAAGCCGCCTTGTCTGCCGGACTACCCGACGATTTTATTTTGCTCGAAGAGCCACAAGCTGCCGTCTACCATTGGATGGATAAAGCAGGCGATAGCTGGCGACAGGCTGTCGGTGAAGGCGATAGCTTACTGGTTTGCGATATCGGTGGCGGCACTACAGACTTGACGATGGTTCGTGTTGAACAGGAGCATGGCGAGCTGATTCTGCGACGTGTGGCGGTTGGTAACCATCTGCTGGTCGGTGGCGACAACATGGATCTCGCTTTAGCTCATTTTGTAGCTACTAAGTTTGCTGAAAAGGGCACGCGACTCAACGCTTGGCAGTCAGTCGCACTATGGCACTCCTGTCGCCGTGCCAAAGAGTCGTTACTGTCGATAGACGGCCCTGCAGTGGAGACCATTTCTGTGCTAGGGCGCGGTTCAAAGTTAATCGGTGGCACTGTCAGTGTCGAAATTCAGCGCGAAGAAGTGCAGCAACTACTGATCGACGGGTTTTTTCCAATGTGCGAGGCCGACGCACGCCCCGAACAACTACCGCATTCGGGGCTGCATGAACTTGGATTGCCCTTCGAAGCCGACTCGGCGATCACACGCCACGTCGCCAGCTTCCTATCCGATCATTACCTTGCCCATCAGTCAAACGACGAGCCGCGACCGCTACACTTGCTGTTGAATGGAGGAGTCTTCAAAAGTGACGCTCTGCAAATGCGATTGGGCAACGCGATTACGCATATTCTAGCGGCGCAACCGAAGACGCTCGGCGACACTCAGGATTTGGATTATTCCGTGGCCCGTGGTGCGGCGTACTACGGTTGGGCGAAGCAACGAGGCGGGGTCCGCATTCGCGGTGGCGCGCCACGCAGCTACTATGTCGGAATCGAAACGGCTGGACTGGCGATTCCTGGTATGCCACGGCCATTGCAAGCGGTGTGCGTTGTCCCACTAGGCATGGAAGAAGGTACCGAAGCCGAAGTGCCGGGACGCGAAGTAGGGTTGGTCATTGGCAAAGCTGCCAAGTTTCGCTTCTTTGCCGCCGCAGATCGCCCCGAAGACACCGTGGGGCAAGTACTCAGAGAATGGGATGAAAACGAACTGATCGAAACCTCCCCTCTGGAACTGGAATTAAACGCCGACGAAGCGACGAAAAATGAACAAGGTTTTGTGCCGGTCAAATTCTTGAGTCGCGTGTCCGAGTTGGGCGTCCTCGAACTTTGGTGCAAGAGCACGCGTGACCATCAGCAATGGAAGCTTGAATTTAGCATCCGTGGCGAAGAGTCGGCACCAGGCGACGACACAGCGGATCCCGGGGCAGCGTCCAGCCACCCGTCCGCCTCGGGAGGCCCTGCCCGGTGAATACCCGTCGCAATGTCACCGCTCGTAACGTCGCCACTCCCAATGCTACCGCTTCCAATGTCGCCGATCGGGTCCCCGATGGCTTTGAAGAAAAGCTCAGTCGTTTCATCGTCGGCATCGATTTGGGAACCACCAACTCCGCAGTGGCCTTCGTCGATACGCAACGGCCCTTAGCAGGCATCGAGAACTTTTATGTTGAGCAGTGGGTTGATTTTGGAGTCTCCGAGCGTCGCAGCCTACTGCCATCCTTCTATTACCAGCCGTTGCCAGAAGAAGTGGAGTTGTTGCGTGGGGATATCGTGCCGCCGCGCGGGGAAGGCGAGCCAGTCGTGGGCGCTTTGGCTCGTGATCGGGGCTTGCAATTGCCCGGTCGCCAGATCGCTTCGGCCAAGAGCTGGCTGTGCCATGGCGGTGTCGATCGGCAAAGTCCGATACTGCCTTGGCAGAATGACGAAGGTGTTGAAAAACAGTCGCCGGTTCAAGCGAGTGCCCAGTACTTGATACGCATGCGTCAAGCGTGGGACAAGGCCCATGCCCGCGATCCACTCGCTGAACAGGATATCGTCCTCACGTTGCCGGCGTCATTCGATCAAGTCGCTCGTCAATTAACGATCGAAGCCGCCAAGCTGGCTGGATTGCCGCGTGTACTGTTGATCGAAGAACCGCAAGCAGCCTTTTATGCATGGCTTGCGCGGCACGGCGACCAGTGGGAGGATAAGGTCCAGCCAGGTCAGACGATTTTGGTATGCGACATCGGTGGTGGCACGACGGACTTTACACTTATTCGTGTCCGCCAAACGGGTGCCATCGTCGCCTCGCCAACCGCAGCGGAGTCTGCGGCAAATTCCAGTGGCGGAGCGGAGCTGAATTCGCTGCACCGACAACGATTGTCGCTCCATCGTGTGGCGGTCGGCCAACATTTAATCCTGGGAGGCGACAATATCGACCTGGCGCTGGCTAAGTATGCCGAGCAGAAACTAACCGGCGGCAAGTCACTTGCGCCTCGCGCCTGGGATGCCCTTCGACAGGCTTGTCGCGTAGCCAAAGAGACGCTACTCGGTGCATCTCCCCCAGCGGCCTACACCATCCACTTGCCAGGCGGCGGCTCGCGATTGATCGGCGGTGGGAACCAAGTCGAAATTACCAACGCTGAAGTTCAAGCGGTCGTGTTAGACGGTTTTTTTCCAAGTTGCTCATTGCGAGATCGAGCGTTTTCCGAGCAGACGGGATTCCAGGAATTTGGCTTGCCATACGCGGCCGACGCGCGTATCACCCGGCACTTGGCCAGCTTCTTGTGGGAGCACCGTCACGCTGGTCGCACCGATGTCGAATCAGCCGAACCGGACGAACAGCGGCTGGCGCGCCCTGATTGGATTCTTTTCAACGGTGGCGTGATGACCAGCTCCCTTCTGACCGAGCGCTTGCTGGATGTCATCAGCAGTTGGTTTTCCACGGACAAGAGCGAGTGGCGACCAGGAGTACTCGACGGCGAGCAACTTGACTTAGCGGTCGCTTGCGGCGCAGCCTACTTCGGCAACGTTCGTCGTGGAGGTGGCGTTGAGATCGAAGCCAAACTTGCGTGTTCGTACTACTTGCAGACTTCGCAAGATCCGCCGGAAGCGATTTGTATCGTGCCAGGTTCGGCCAGCCCTGGCGATGCGTTCAGCATGAGCGATATGCCGCTGGAATTGGCGGTCGGCAAACCTGTGCAATTCCCAATCGCCTACTCAACGACCCGCCTGGCCGACCGCGTTGGTCAACGGGTTGCGATGGATCCAGAGCATTTTGTCGACTTGCCACCGATTCGCACTGTGCTCTCCTTGTCCGGAACAAAGCGACAGGAAAATTTGCCCGTTGTGATCGACATCGAATTGAGTCAGATCGGCACGTTGCAGATGTGGTGCCAGTCCACAACAACCGCACATCGTTGGAAACTAGAGTTCGACGTGCGTGGCGGTACACAAACGGATGTCGAAGTTCGTGAATCGACCGCAAACCGTGCTGGCATTCTCGATGAACAGATGAAACAAACGGCGCGACAAGTGCTTGAGCGGGTGTTTGGACCAGCCCCTGATTTGCCGCCTTCGAAACTCATGCAAGAACTAAGCGCTGCACTGGAGTTGAGCCGCTCCGCGTGGACGCCCGATTTATTGCGTGGAATGTGGCAGACGCTCATCGATCTCGATGATGGTCGCAAACAAAGTGCAGCCCATGAGGCACGTTGGTTGAATTTGCTCGGATATTCGCTACGCCCCGGTTACGGCATGGCCGCCGATGATTGGCGAGTTGCACAGTCGTGGCGAACCGTTCATGGTAGTTTGAGTTTTGCGACTCCCAGTTCTAAGAACGAATCGCTCATTCTGTGGCGAAGAATCGCTGGCGGTTTTACAGCCGGCCAACAGTTGACCATCTACCAGCAGATCGCGGGGCCACTGCGCAACGTTCTCGACCCGGTGCGGCGCCCAAGGGGAGGGCAGGCACAAGCCCGCACGAACTAACAGAACTATTGCGATTGGTCGGTTCCCTAGAACTACTGCCCAAGCACGAAAAACAGCAGTTGGGCGCTTGGCTCGTTAAACTGCTTGACGTCAACAAGTGGAGCAGTTGTCGCGACGCGATCCTGTGGGCAATCGGTCGGCTGGGCGCACGCATGCCATCGTACGGGCCGCTGAACAGCGTGGTTGATGCAGAAACCGTTTCCAATTGGCTGGGGAAACTGATCCGGTGGACGCAAAAAATGCTTCGCCAGTTGCCCCACTCGCTTTGATGCTTTGCGCTCGTCGCGTGCACGATCGATATCGAGATATCCCTGACGAACTCCGCGCGGAGGTCAGCGAGGCTCTAGTGGCACTTGATGCGCCAGCCCACTACTTGGAATTGGTACAAGAAGGCGGACAGCTTGCCAATGAAGAAGCTGCCCAAATCCTGGGCGAAAGCCTACCTCTGGGCTTGCGTTTGGACCCTCTCCGAGGCTGACAACGGCGAACAGGCTTCGAAACGCACGCGTCAGGCTCGAGAATGTTTATCTGCCCATCCGGATGGACGGATGGAGTGGTTGTTGGCGTGCGAGCGAATCTGTTTAGGCAGATTTGATGCGTCCATCTGCTAAGTGGATGGTGGAATCGCATTCGCGGGCGATCGACTCATCGTGGGTGACCATCACGATGGTCAAACCATGTTCGCGATTTAGTTCCTGCAACAAATCCAGGATTTGTCGCCCGGTCTCGCGGTCCAAGTTGCCAGTGGGTTCGTCTGCCAGTAGCAGTTCCGGCTCGGCGATCAGGGCCCGGGCAATGGCGGCGCGTTGCATTTCCCCGCCGGACAATTCACGAGGTTTATGATGCATGCGATGGGCCAATCCAACCCGATGCAGCAAGTTGATTGCTCGCTCCTGAATGGCTCGACGGTCTTTTAAGTAAGTCCAAAATCCTTGCTGAATCATCATCGGCATCAACACGTTCTGCAACGCGGAGACTTCGGGCAACAAGTGGTAAAACTGAAATATCATTCCGAGTTTGGCGTTACGGAATCGGTCGCGTTGACGCGTCGGCAAATTGTCAATGCGCTGACCATCAAAGTAGATTTCACCAGCATCAGGCCCATCCAGCGTGCCCAGTAGATGCAGCAACGTGCTCTTGCCTGATCCGCTGTGTCCAAGGATGGCCGTCATCTTGCCCGATACGGCGGTGAAGTCGCAGCCCTTGAGCACAGGCACTTCGTGCTTCCCCTTGCGGTAGACCTTTACCAACTGTCGTGCTTCCAACACGTAGGGGCTAGCAATCTTGAATGGCGCCTGGGCGTCGCTCAGATTGGATTGGATGGTAGCGGTCGGTTCAATGGCGACGCGACGTCGTGGTTGATTACTCATATCGAAGTGCCTCCACGGGATGCATGCGAGCGGCGCGAATGGATGGTAGAACGCTTGCCAAGACTGCGATGGCGACAGCGCCAACAATGACCCAGACCACCATCATGGGATGTACGATTGTGGGTATCGTATCGAAGTAGTACACAGTTGGATCGAAGACCTCTTGTCCAGTCACGGCTTCCAAGACGTCCGCAATTGCATTGATATTGGCGACGAAGAGCAGGCCAGCGATGGCCCCCACACCGGCACCGAGCAGACCCAGTAGAACTCCGTAGCCCAAGAAAATCGACGCTACGCCGGTACCGCTTGCCCCCAGTGACTTAAGGACGCCAATATCCTTGGTCTTTTCTACGACGATCATGAAAAACGTTGCCAGAATCCCAAAACCAGCTACGGCGATGATTAGGAATAAGAGGATGTTTAGAATGGTGGTTTCCATTTGCACGGCTGCCAATAGAGCACCTTGCAGATCACGCCAGGTGTTCACTTGCACCATCGTTTCTAAAGGGAATTGCGCCCGCAGTGAGTCGCGCACCGCATCGAGATCTGCTCCGTCGCGCAAGCGGAGTTGGATGGAGCTAACCGCGTCTTGCATACCGCGAAATTGTTGTAGTTTTTCCAGTGGCACAAAGGCAAACGTGGCGTCATATTCACTCATCTTGCTCTCGTAGAAGTCGACCACAGTGAAACGCTCATTGATCGCTCGTGGTGTGTTTCCAGCTGATGGGAATGTGACTTGGATATCATCGCCTGGCTGGACATAGTAGTAGTCTGTGACTTCATCGAATTGATTGCGGTAGCGCGTGGTGCCAATGCTAATGCCCAACACAATTCCATCGTGCTGTTCTGTCTCCGGGTCAAAGACCTTGGGTTGATCGCCTCGGGCTGCGACTGCATCGAACTGCGGACCGTCGCCAAAATTGCGTGGTTCAGGTCGGCCGGTATCATCACTCGTTTCTGGCGTTTGGCTCAGTAATTCCGTTGGTGCGTTGGGCAACGTTAGACCATGATCGGCTAACGCTCCATCCCTTGATGGCACATTCGCTACCTCTGGGATCAAAGTGGGCGGTTCGAGAGAAGTGACCAGGGATGTCGCTTGATTGACTGTCGATGGGTTCACTTCAACGCCATCGATTTGGTTGCGTAAAAACTCGTTGCGTTGGGTCTCAATCTCCATTTCGCGTTGGAGCTCCAGGTAGCGTTTCTGGGCGGCCATTTTTTGCCGACGATAGCTCCAACCCGACTCTGGAAAATTCTCACGTTCGGCACCATAGCCAGACTCGCGCAGTGCGAAATCCACCTGCCGTCGATTGTCGGGATGCAACAAGTATTTGCTGAAATCGCTTACGGTCGAGTAGGTTTTCGTGTCGATGCCGATCAGGTTGATTTGCCGATTGATTGTCTCGCCACGATGATTGATTGAAATCATGGCGGGAACATGCACGACGGTGGTCATCCCAACTAGATCTTCGCCGACGATGCGTCGAATGTTCTGTTGTACCGTTTCATGATTGGCCAAACCTTGGGCACTGTGGCTTTCAACAATGACGTCCGAGAGAATGCCATGCATCTTCTCTTGCATCTCTGTAGTGAATCCGTGCATGACACTGTTGACAATAATCAACGTCGCCACGCCTAGGGTCACACTGACCACAGACGCCAACGCAATATAGCGTGTGCGCAGGTAACGCCAGCAAAGTAGCCATCGGTACATTCAGCCATCCTTAGCTTAGTACGGGATCTGAAAAGAAGTTGCGGTCCGTAGGTAGTGACGGACGTTGCTACCTACTAGAGCGAAGTCTAGCTGGAAACGGCAGGCAGGGAAATTGCAATTTTATGGAATGACAGAGTGCTACCAATATGCGATAACCCCTGCGTTGAGAGTGGCGGCCACAGCACTTGCACTTATTCGCTGTGGTCCGACTGCTGGGCAATTTCGGCAAATGAGCGTCTCGCGGCCTCTGGCAGAGCACGTCGGTAACTGGCCATCGAGGAAAATGCGTCGATCATGGCGAATAGAATGCAAATGAGCAGCATGACCAAGATGACGCCCCATAATAACATCCAAACGCGGCCACGTGGGACGAAGACGCTGGCCATTATGGCTCCGCCAATGATACCCAGTAATCCGTTGTTGAGCTGTCGGACCACGCGCTGTACCCGCGCCCAGTATTCAATGGCTCGTTGATGCTCGTCGAGCAACTCACCGTCTTCTTGCCAATTTGGAGGTCGTAAGTAGGTCAAGCCAACAGCGCAGGCAATCAGCGCGGCCCCTCCGACAAGACAAGCGACAGTATCCATAGTGAAACCGTTACTAAAGTGTAAAATGGAACAATTTCGAATTGGAACATAATTCAGTGGTGATTGCAAATCGGAAGTTTCGATAGGTGAGTTTTACGGGCGCGGAGCGCGACGCGTGGCGATCAGCGGGCACCCATCGATATTTGCAGATAAATCTCTCTTGCATCCGCACCGATCGGTCAGCTAGTTTACGTGCTTACATTTCGGAAAGGGATTTTCAGAATGAAGCAAGCTCAAATTCGTGTGGCAGAGCCCGTGTTGGACGGTAATGAGTCCAAATACGTTGCCGAGTGTATTGATGAGACCTGGATTTCGTCATCGGGCCGCTTTATCGACCAATTCGAAGCGATGCTAGCTTCCTTCTGCAACGTCCGCGAGGCGGTTGTGACCAACAATGGCACATCAGCCCTTCATCTGGCGTTGGCTGCTTGCGGCATCGATGCAGGTGATGAAGTCATCCTGCCGACATTGACCTATGTCGCCACGGGCAATTCGTTGCACTATTGCAATGCCACTCCCGTTTTCGTCGATAGTGAATCAAAGTACTTAAATGTTGATGTGCGCCGCATCGAACGCGCAATTACGCCGCGCACCAAAGCGATCATGACGGTTCCGCTGTATGGCCATCCAGTCGATTTTGATCCAATCCAGGATATCGCCGAACGACACGACCTCATGATCATCGAAGATTCCGCAGAGGCTCTGGGAGCCAAGTATCGCGGTCGCCGAGTTGGTTCGTTGGCCAAGTGTTCAACGTTTAGCTTCTTTGGCAACAAGCTGATTACTACTGGCGAGGGTGGCGCAATCACGACGGACGATCCAGAGCTTGCCGCCCGCATGCGATTCTTGCGAGGCCAAGGCGTAGACGCGAATCGTCGCTACTGGCACCCTGAAATTGGATACAACTTTCGAATGACCAATGTGGCCGCCGCAATTGGCGTAGCTCAAATGGAACGGATTGATGATAAATTGTCTCGGCGGCAGCAAGTTGCCCAATGGTATTTTGAGCGGTTGCGTGACGCGACGGACATTTTGCAATTGCCAGAGGCTGCCCCCTGGGCTGAACATTCGTACTGGATGTTTACGGTATTGTTGCAGCCCGATGTTGATGTGGATCGCGATCAATGGATGAAATCGCTGGCAGAGTCTGGCATCGAGACAAGACCGGTCTTCTACCCGTTGCACTGGATGCCGCATTTTCGAAAGTATAAGGGCTATTTCCCAGTTGCAGATCATTGCTCTTCGCGCGGGATCAACTTACCCACTCACGGCAACTTGACACAGTCAGATGTCGACTTTGTGTGCGAAACCATGTTAGCCAGTATCGAAAAACTACGCGGTCGTCGTACTGCGGCTGCAGCAAGGGCTGCTTAACATGCGTCCCCTTGTCATTCTGGGAGCTGGCGGACACGCCAAGATGGTCATTGAAGCAGCGCGCAGTGGTGGGCAATACCAGCCGACCGTCTGTTTGTCAGCTTCCGCCAATTCTCCCGCTAGCATTTTGGGCGTGCCGATTGTTGAGGAAACCGATTCACAACTGCGTCTGCTGGCAAAGAGGCAGTTGTGGGCCGTGGTGGCCATTGGCGAAAACCGTCTGCGCCAGCGTCTGCAACACAAGCTCAGTGAATTCCGATTTGCCATCGCAACCATCGTAGCCTCGACTGCTTGGCTGTCCCCTTCAGCTCGAATTGGGGCTGGCAGTGTTTTGATGCCCAATTCGTCAGTCGGCGCAGAAGTTGAACTGGGGCTGGGTGTGATTGTCAATACCAATGCATCAGTCGATCATGACGGACGCGTCGAAGAGTTTGCGCATCTCGCCCCTGGAGCCCATTTGGCTGGCAATGTGCATATTGGTGCTCGAGCATTTGTGGGACTTGGAACAAGCATCATTCCTACGCGCCGCATCGGTGCCGACGCCGTCATTGGTGCCGGCGCAACGATCATTCGCGACGTACCGCCGAATGAAACCTGGGTCGGCTGCCCAGCCCGCCCCGTCGCCCGCCGCGACCAGCGCCACGTCGCCTAGTACACAGTCACACAAGGTAGCAGTCACACAATGTAGCAGTCACACAATGTAGCAGTCACACAATGTAGCAGGCACACTCCGTGTGCCGTCCGCCCTCTTACACCTTACACCTTACACCTTACACCTTACACCTTACACCTTACACCTTACACCTTACACCTTACACCTTACACCTTACACCTTACACCTTACACCTTACTCCTTACTCCTTACTCCTTACTCCTTACTCCTTACCACCGGCGTTACTTTCCCATGTGCGATAGGTAGCGTTCCAGCGAAAAGACCACGGATAACGTTGGTCATGTGCGTTAGATTGAGTTTCTGCCATTCGTCACCCGGCTGGTGATAATCGTCATGCAACGATCCCGCAGAAAAGCTATGCGCGATAACTCCCTGTTGGACAAACGAAAAATTATCGCTGGCTCGATACAGCATGGCACTGAATCGCGGGTGCTCGAATGTCTCGACGCCCACGCGCCGTGAGCCGAAGGCGACTTGTTGGCCTAGGCTAGACTCCGTCCAGCCCGTCATCCACATCTTGTTCTCCGCGTTGGCTTCTGGCCGCCCTACCATCTCGATGTTGATGTTGGCCACAACTTGATCCAGTGGCCAAGGCGAGTTTTGTACGAATTCTTTGGAGCCCAGCAAGCCTTGTTCTTCACCCCAGAACGTTACAAAGATCGTCGAGCGGGCAGCGACTGGTTGGAGACTGGCGAAGGCATCGGCCAGGGTCAGCACGGCAGTCACACCACTGGCGTCGTCGTCGGCTCCATTGTAGATCGGATCTGCACCCGGGGCCCCGGATCCCAAATGATCCAGGTGGGCGGAAAACAGCAAAGCTTGTTGGGCGAGTTTCTCGTCACTACCGCGCACGACTCCAGCCACATTGCGCACCACCGTACTTCCTTTTAGGTCCGCGGGTACCGTCAACTCAATGGTCGCCCCGTCTTTAATTTGATTGGCAGCGACCAGGACAACCGGTAGATTGAATTGACTCCGAGCGCCAGTCGTCCGCGGAGCGTCCTGCATTTGCTTGGCAATTGCCCACAGTGGATGCGACGTGGAGTCGTCCGTCGTAGCGGGAACTTCGACGAGCAAAACCGTCGCACCAACGGCCGACAATCGCCGCGCGGCTTGGCGGATCTGAAACATCGGCGGCGGACCGTCGCCTTCGTCATCACCCAGCTGGATCACGACCGGACCGGCGACTGATTCAGGCGGCTCAGTGTCGTGTACCTTTAGGACTTTTCCCGAATAAGTCATTGCGACATCCTCTGTACCCGCAATGAGCGATGATTGGACTACCGCGTCGGCTTGATCACCTGTGGGGCGACTCTTCACGACAACTCGACAACCGGAACTAGCGGTCTGTACCGTCTCCAGCGACGATTCGATATAATAGCTGCCATTTGGGCCCAGGCCTTCAGCCCCAGCGGCCCGCAATCGACTGGCGACATAAGCAGCCGCAATGTTCAGCTCTTTCGACGGAGTGCCGCGACCGGCCAATTCATCGGATGCCAAGAATGAGATGGTGCCTGAAACGCTGGCATCGGAGATTTGCTGCAGCGCTTCATACTCGTTTGCTGACAGATCTACCAGTGGGGATTCCTGTGCATTGACCGCCACGGTGGCTAACCAGTGATATAGCAGGCACACACTGATGGCCAAGCCTGGCCGCAGCAGAAGTGAATTCGAAATCATGATGTTGCCTCGATATCAGTGAGAATTCTGCCAGAGTGGAAATACTAAAAGCTGTTGGCTTCCAACACTCGAGCAGCCCTGGGGGCCGCGTGAGGTGGTATAATTGCGAGTTAAGTATAACCACATTGTAACCGTTCACGATGTGTCGACTTGTGTGACAGGGTCGGGAGTCTTTTCAGCCTAAATCGCTTAATCCATTAGCAATCATAGGTTTCTACCAGCGGCATCTCATCGGTGGCGGGCGCTGCTGAAAAGACTCCCCACCCTTTCCCGTCGACTCTATGTTCGTGAACGGCTACATCACATGCACATCCTTCGACCAATCTTCACGGACCATCTACCTGAGCTCACTTCGCATGTCACTACCAAGACTCTCTACGCAGACTCTTTTCGTTCTGCTGACGCTAATCACTTCACCACTGGCCTATGTGGCCCGCGCAGAAGAAGGACGTCGTCCCAATATTCTGTTTGTCCTGAGCGATGACATTCGTTGGAATGCGCTAAGTTGCATGGGGCACACCCACATCAAGACCCCACACATCGATGCTTTGGCGAATGAAGGCGTGTTATTTAAGAATACCTTCTGCACGACCAGTCTCTGTTCGCCCAGTCGCGCTTCAATTCTCAGTGGTCTGTATGCGCACACGCATGGAGTAACTAACAATTTCACTGAGTATCCCGATGACATGGCGACGTTTCCCAAACGTCTACAAGAATCTGGCTATGCGACCGCCTACATGGGCAAGTATCACATGGGTGAGGACAATGACGAGCCAAGACCGGGATTCGACTACTTTGTGACACACAAAGGGCAAGGTAAATACTTTGATACGGAGTTCAATTTTCATGGCAAAGAACGCAGGGTTGTTAAAGGCTACTATACAACCGTGGTAACCGACATGGCCGAGAGTTGGATCCAGCAGCAGTCGAGCGAGAAGCCGTGGATGCTCATGATCGGGCAAAAGGCACCGCATAGCTTTTATTTTCCTGAGCCCAAATACGAACATGCGTTTGACGACGTTGAAATCAATTATCCACATTCTGCATTTCATCTGGATGGCAAGCCTGAGTGGATCAAGCAGCGTCTATCGACTTGGCATGGCATCTATGGTCCGATTTTTGAATGGCGGAAAGATTTCCCAGACACATCAGCGGCTGGAGTACTTGAATTTCAAAACATGGTTCGAGCTTACATGGGTACGATCTTGAGCGTCGATGACAGCATGGGCCGATTGGTCAAGCTGCTGCGTGAGCGCGGTGAACTTGACAACACCGTCGTGATCTTTATGGGCGACAATGGCTTGCTCGAAGGTGAGCACGGCATGGTTGATAAACGAACGATGCACGAAGCAAGTATTCGCGTGCCTTTGGTGATTCGTTATCCTGGTTTGGCTCAGGGCAAACAGGTGAGCGAACAAGTCTTAACAATCGACTTAGCCCCGACCTTGTGTGAATTGGCCGGCACTCAACCGCTCGATGATGTACATGGCAAATCCATGGTCAAGTTGGTTACGGAGGGTGACAGCGATTGGCGCAAGGCATGGTTCTATCACTACAACTATGAAAAACAGTTTCCTTATACGCCAAACATTCGTGGCATTCGCACCGATCGCTGGAAGCTGGTCCGCTATCCACATGGCGATGGCGGCCCCGATCGACACCTTGGTGAGCTCTATGATTTGCAAACTGATCCACTTGAGCTCACAAATTTGATCGAAGAATCAGCCCATACAGCTCTCGTCGAACAACTGAACCAGCAGTTGCTCGATCTAATGGCCCAGACCGGCATTACCAAAGACAAGATGCCCCTGGACGAAGGTATCAAAGGGGAATTGCCAGACAAAGCCATTCGTTAGCTGGCTCGATGCAGAGAAACTGCGGCGGCGTGGAGTAGTTGTCCGGCATCGTTGCTATCCAGTACTACAGCGCAATTTCCTTTTCCCTTTCCTACCTCAATATTGATCTTACAGATGCACAAGGCTCGCTCATTCATTTTCGTCCTGGTAGCTCTCTGGCTGCCTTGCATCGCTGCCGCAGCTACACCGAATGTTCTGGTCATCATTACAGACGAACACAACTTTCGCACACTTGGATGCTACCGCGATCTTCTGCCGCCAGCCCAGGCTGAGATGTGGGGACCAGGGGTGGTTGTGCCGACGCCACATATCGACTCGTTGGCCCAGCAGGGGAGCAACCTGCACGCGTGCCTATGCGACGTCGCCAGTTTGTTCGCCCTGTCCTTTGACCATGATTACAGGCCATATCCGCATGCGGTAGGAGCGCCTCGAACGACCGAACTCTAGACCCGCTCGGTGCCAACGTTGGCTGATCGTTTGAACGAGCGAGGGTATCGCAGTGGATTTATTGGCAAGTGGCATTTGGGGGGAACTGGCAAACCGGAATGGGCTCGAAGGTCGATGGAGGCTTTGTGCACAAAAAAGTTTCATGTTTAATCGCGGACATTGGAAGAAGTTGATGATCGAGGAGCAATGCCTGCCATTGGAGCGCAGGTAAGTGCGGCAAGCTACGGTGTAGATGGCGCCCGATGAGAAGATCATTCGACCGACTTTCTAACCGATCGTGCCTTGGAATTTATTGGCGCGCCTTGAATCAACCGTTCCTGCTCTCGTGTTGAGTTATCCCGATCCACATGGTCCCAATACGGTGCGTGCATACCTACGATCATCGCTTCGATGACTTGCGTTTAGTCCACCGCCTCCTACGATACGGGCCTACCTGCGCTAAAGTGGCTGGGAGCGTCAGGCAACCATCCGCCGTTTTCGCGGTGCCGAAATGTCAAGATACTTTTGGCATGGTGCAGTGTATCGATGACAACGTCGGTCACATTCTGACTGCTCTAAAGAATCGGCAAATCGACAATACGATCATCGTGTTCACCAGTGATCATGGCGATCTTTGCTACGAACATGATCGTTTGAATAAAGGAAATCCCTATGAAGGCTCCGCACGGGTACCCATGCTGATGCGATATCCCCTGTCGATTCCTGCTGGCCATGTTTGCAGGTAAGCCCATGGGCACTGTGGACTTAACGCCAACACTGATGGGATTGCTAGAACTTTCTGCAAGCGAACATCTGGCACCCACAAGCAACCCGCTGATCAAGGTCGCAACTTGGCTCTTGAAATTTCAGCCAGCAAGAGCAGTCCTACAGCACAGGGTGAGAACCCGCCAGTAACCTTTCTGCGAAACGCCGGTGAGAAAGCTCAGTGGGTCGCCGCAGTTGATGCACGCTACAAATTGATTCTGTCGGTCAACGACACTCCCTGGCTGTTTGATCACGAACAAGATCCCGATGAACTACTGAACTTCTATCGACGCCCAGGCACCGATGGTGTTGCAGAGCGATTGGCTGCTGAACTGCGTAGTTATGGTGAAGCGTGCCAAGATCCGCATTTGCAGGCCGCTGGCATTGCCGAATCGTTAGAGATGATTCTCGGTAAGTGAACCGTTCTGCTGCTGCGTTATCTCGGCGTACGTGCTTATTCTGGCAGTTTTACCAAGTGGATGGCGCGAATGTCCATCAAGGCGGCTTTTGCAATGTGGATCGGGGCGAGGCGCAAGCTGTACTGTCCACCCTGTTCAATTTGGATCGTACCTACGTGACGCCACTGAAAATTCTGAAAGTGGCCTGTCTCCAACACTTCGAAATCGAGTTCAGACACTTTCTGAGGTTGGCCATTTAAGCCAATTCGTGAGAACTCGAATCGAGCCGAGCTGCCGCCGTGGCCTTTGCCGCAACCTTGCAAAATGCCCACATTAAATTTCGCAGGCCCCGCAACTTGGAATTGCCAAGTCGCCTGATCCTGCTTGCCAGTCCAGTAGCCAACCGTGTTTTTGAACGACTGCGGTTCATAACGAACTTTCTCGCCTTGCGTGCGTGCCAGGTGCGCGGGCAATAAAATTGAACCATCACCTACGGCCTCAACTGGAATGGTCTCATCGATCAGTGCTGGCTTGGCATCGAACTTCAATTCGATCGTAGTGCTATTGGCTGGCTGGCTGGTCCATTTGACTATCCAGTGTTCTTGCTCGGGCGTCACCGTGGGCGCTGGTTCGCCACTGGAGTCTCCCAGCCACGCCACACTCTGCAAGGGTGCAGCGAAACGCGGGATGTGAATTTGCCCTTTTTCGCCCGGCGATTCGACAGCGATGCGTACTGCCTCGGTGCTGCGTGTCAACTTGCCGCCGGTGATTAGCGGCGACGAAAGCTCTTCAAATGTTGGTTCTTCCCGCTGCGCGAATAAAGTCGCTGACAAGGTGCAGAGGATGCAGAGGCAATGGAACAACTGATTGAACGGGTTTTGCTTAAAACTCATGGTGGTCATCTCTGGAAAGTTGATTGCCTGGGAACGTCACGTAGCCACTTTTCACGTAGCCACTTTCACGTAGCCACTTTTCACGTAGCCACTTTTCACGTAGCCGCGTCTCTCCGAGACGCGCTTCTCATCGCTCTACGCAATTATCGCGGATCGAACCAAGAATTGCGAGTCTGGACAGACTCGCCTAGGTGCAAATCGTACACTCAGTTGGCGCGAGCGTTGACGGTGTGGCTTTCGGCGGCGGTAATCGGAGTCCGTTCGTTGTCAGAATAAGCCCGAGCTTCCAAGCTGACTACCTGAGGTACCGTGGGGCGGGCAATCATGATGTAGTCGACGGACATGCCTGGCCGCATGTATTGAATCGTTGGTAGTACCACGATATTGTCCTGAGCGCGGGTGCGAGCCACCGGGGTACCGTCGCTGGATGCTTCCAACAACTCGATGCCAGGGGGGACCAGCAATTCAACGTGGACGTTGCGATCGGGCTGGTTCGAGTTATTAAAAATTCGCAGTCCATAGCGGAATTGATTTCCGACAATGGTCGGATCACCAAAATCGGAAAGCAGGACTTCCAGCCCTCCGGTTCGGACGGCGGGTGGTTCTACTGCGGGAGGAGTAGCTGGGGGTTCAATTTGGTTGTTGACAATTCGGAACGTCGCGGTGTCTTCGGCTTGCACACCTTCGACGGCGGTGGCTCGCGTGCGTATGGTCGCCGAGTCTGCTGGCGCAATGGCGCTAAAGCTGATTAGTAGTTGTCGAAACGGATCTCCGCCGCCGCTGGAGCGAGGCAATAGATCTTGCGGCGTCCATAAGGCACTTCTTCGATCCGGGGCCAGTTTGAAATTGGGGAAATTCTGTTGATCAACGCCACCAATGTTTACGGCTTGGTCGAAAACGATCTCGACTTGCAGTCCGGTTAAGGGTACTTCACCAGGATTGCTCAGGGTAATCTGCGCGTTTTGTGCTTGTCCAACCTGCATGGCCTCAGGGAACTGGAGACTCACTCCGATGTTGGGTTGTTTTTGACGTGGCGGGAGCCCCAAGATCGACGTGGTTTGCTCGGACAGGATCTTGTTGCCACTGCTGATCGTCAACTTGGCGGTTTGTTGGCCTTCCTGGCGAACGGCAAAAGCCACGCCACGCGAGGCGGTTGAACCAGGTTGCAGCATCGATATGGTTTGCTCAACGCGATTGATTCCTTGATAGGCTTCGGGCAAACCAGGCGTAGTTTCGATCAGCAGCTTTAGATCTGTTAGGGTTTGACGACCGGTGTTGGTAACGTCAATTCCATACTCAACCACATTGCCGACTTCGGCTTGTGCAACACCATCGATGGGCGCGAATTTTACATCGACGGTTGCATCCACAATTTGCGTCCGCACCGTCTGACGCTCGGCCAGTCCAGCTCCCTCGGCCTGAAAGACGACGTCGAAGGTGTTGGGCTGCAAAGCTTCCAGCACCAGCCATACGTCCAATTGTCGGCCGGCAGCCAGCAGCCCTTGATCCCAGACTACTGCGGAATTCGTCGCCGTAGTTGGCTGTGGACGTGCGTCAATCAACTTCGTTCCGGCCGGCAGCGCAACGCTCAGTCGCGTGTTCTCCGCATCGATATCGCCTGGGTTGCCAAGCGATGCACTGTAAGTCAACTGTTCGCCAGTCGAGCCCACTTCTGGCCCATAGACTTGCAATCCTAGCCCCGGTGCACTGAACGTAACGTAGGTTGTTTCACGTCGTAGCGGGACGGCAGGCAAGCTGTCAGAAGGCATGGCCGGACGAATGACTTCCATTACAACCGCTGTAGTGCCGCGCGAATTGGGTTGAGCCACGATGTTTGCAATTGCTTGTCCATCGCTATTGACCTTCACTCGGGCCACGTTGCTACCCGTGGGCGGTGAAAACGCGGCTACGCTTGGATCGACAATTGTATAGATAACATCCCAGTCGGTGGCAGGCACTAAGTTCTCGGACTTGGTAACTCGAGTAACCAATTGCGCGACCTCGCCTGCCCGCGTGATTTGCGGCGTTGGGAATGTTATGCCAGCATCGATCCAATAGATCGTAGCGGTTTGTCGACGTTGATCCCAACAATCGCTTTCTGGAGCAAGTACCGTAACGCGGCTGATGCCCTCGGTCGGTGAAGAAATGCTCAGCCATGTTTCACCTTCGCGCAATTGGATATCGTCTTCGCAGGTGGGAGTACCGCGCGTAATCAGCTCTTCTTTGCTACTGGTCCGCCCGCGCGCAAAATCAACGTCCAGCTTTTCGACGTCAGGGCCCTTGTGGTGGATCAAGCCAGCTAATTTGCCGGGCCGATCATCGCCGACTTCGATAAATTGCCCAACGCTATCAGGCGAAAGCATCCATTCGAGTGGTTGACGCTTGACCAAGTAGCCGTCTTTGCCACAGATGCCCGCCAGCAAGACGACTTCGCCACCCACGGGTGCCAGGACGCGCAGTGGCGTCAACTGAATCTCGCCAGACTTGCCTGGCGAACGGAAATGGTCGTGAACTTTGCTGGCCAGTTTGTGCTTGTGGTGGAATAGGTTTGCGAACCCTCCAGGCGACTCACAACTTCCGTCAAGGCAGGCTGGGGGAGCGGGAGGCGTTGGAAAGGCGGAGTTCGGAAGAATGCCTGGCTGCCCATTGCGTTCATGCAGTTGCGGTACATTGAGCGTCGTCGTATTCGGCAATGGTAAGAAAATGCGTGAGCCAGTTGGGTCGATTGCCGGCAATCGCAGTCGTGAGCAACCGCTATTGAACAGCGTTCCCAGGACGATCAGCATCAAGGGTAATACACGTACGAAACCAGTCACCGTGCTGTGCTGGCGCAATTGCCCTCGATTGAACTGTCCTTGTCCCGCTTGCATCCGGAAGCGTCCTAAGCGATATCCTCGAGGGACTGAACCCTCAAACTTAACTCGTCCGCCGGAACCCTAGCACGAAGAAAGGAGCAGAGGCCGGATTTGGGGCGCGGAAAAAACGAAGAAAGAAATGTTTGCAAGCACGCTGAATGGTTGATGCAGTTTATGACGCCTCTGCCGATTGAACGTGGACGCTCCCGCGTTTAGAATCAGGCTTCTCTCATTTCCATCCCACCGCAAGGCAAGGTGCTTTTCTGATGACCAACCTCCGTAACTACTCGCGCCGAAAATTCGCACTCGCCATGGCCGTCTTGGCAACAACGCTTGGCTGCCAACCCGCTGGTAATGATTCTGCAAGCAACACCGGCGGCAGCGGTCGCGCCAAACGCATCGTACTGTTGAATAATACTGAGTCACCGTTTTGGGACGCTGCCCGCGCTGGAATTGCTAAAGCGGCAGAAGACTTGAAATTGGCTGATGCAGGATTTACTGCCGGCATGGACGCAAACAATGGAACCGAAGAAGGACAGATTGAAAAGCTCCGGCAATACAACACCCAAGATGATATCGCGGCCGTGATCATCTCGCCAATTTCGGCCACCAACCCCGCCATCGCCGACGAACTGAAAAAGTTGCAGGAGAAAGGTGTGATCATTGGTTGCTTCGACAGCGATTTAGATCCGAAATTCCAGTCCATTCGCGAATTCTACGTAGGCACCAACAATATCCAAGGTGGTAAAGTTCTGGGAACTGCAGCGCAAAACTTGCGACCCGATGGTGGTCAATACGTGCAATTCGTTGGCGTTGATAGCCAGCAGAACGCCATTGAACGCATGGATGGTTTTTCATCCAGCGTTGGTGATAAATTCACCCAAAAAGATCGTCGACTGGACGATGCCGACCGAGCTCGAGCGCGTGACAATGTACGGGACGTCGTCGACAAGTTTCCAGAATTGAATACGCTGGTCGGGATCTGGTCCTACAATGCTCCGGCAATTGTCGACGTGGTCAAAGAAAAGAACGCACGAGATCGCTTTACCATTGTTACTTTCGATGCTGAACAGTTGGCCATTCAACAAATGGGCGAAGGCATGATCGATGCGATGGTAGTACAGAATCCATTCGGTATGGGTTACGACTCAGTAAAGTACGCATTCGCCAAGCTCACTGGTGACGAATCGACGACCACCGAGATGTTTCCCAACATGGGCCAGCCGGGCGGCGAGTTGCGGGATACTGGATTAAAAGTAGTTGTGCCTGATTCCGGCTCGCCTCTTACGGCTGAGATGTTCGAATCCTACGGCTCCGGCGTGGAATTCCTCAACTATACAGATTTCAAGAAATGGTTGGAGGAATACAACTTAACCAGCTCATAAGGGCTAATCCAATTTTAAGGGCGAGTAGTTGAAAATCTCGCCTTAATCGTCAGTTCTCATCCAGCTTTCCGGCTTAGCGTAATCCATAAATACTCGCCAAAGTATTTTTGTGAACGCTTTCAAGGAAAATCGCGGATGACTGCAGAACGACCAAATACGGAACGAAAAGCCCTAGCTGTCAACTTGGACCCACGTCGTTACGGTTCCTTCGCAGAGATCGGCGCTGGACAGGAGGTTGTGCGTTGGTTCTTTCGCGTGGGCGGAGCAGCTGGGACGATCGCTAAGAGCATGTCGGCCTACGACATGTCGGTCAGTGATGCAATCTACGGACACTGCGATCGCTATGTCTGCCGTCAACGACTTGAGGACATGCTCGATCGGGAACACGCGTTGAATCTGGAGCGACTGCGTGAAAGTCGTGGCGATACGACGGCCTTTTTCGCGTTTGCCGACACAGTCTCTGCCAGGAACTTTCACGGTACCAACGAATGCCATGGCTGGATGGGCATTCGCTTTCAAGCTCACCCACGCGATCAAGACAGCCAGATTATTCTTCACGTGCGGATGCTCGATACTGAAAATGCGCTTCAGCAAGAAGCCTTAGGCATCGTCGGCGTGAATTTGCTGTATGGCGCTTTCTTCCTCAATCATGAACCCGATCAACTCATCGAGTCGCTACTGGACAACCTGAGCACGCGTCGCATCGAGATCGATATGATTGAATTCTCAGGCATCGCATTTCGGCACGTCGATAATCGTGTGATGAGCCTGCGACTGGTACAACTCGGTCTAAGCAACGCGGCGATGTTCTCCGCCAGTGGCGAAGTACTGCAGCCATCGGAGGTACTGTACAAGAAATCGATCTTGGTCGAGCGCGGTAGCTTCCGACCGCTGACGCATGTGAACGTGGATATGCTGCGTGCCGCGCAGGACAAGTTTCAAAACGAAGCCGACGTAGACGAAAATCAAGTCGTCACGTTGGCTGAAATCACTATGCGCAATCTGCGCGTCAATGGTGATATCGACTTGCGGGATTTCCTCGCACGGGTCGATGTGTTGGCCGCATGTGGCATGACCGTACTCATCTCCGACTACTTTGAATACTATCGCTTAGCCGCCTACCTGGCACGCTATACGAAGAAGAAGATCGGCATCACGATGGGTGCAGGCAGCTTGTGCGAATTGTTCGATGAGAAGTACTACACGTCTTTGGACGGCGGTATTCTCGAATCGTTCGGGCGGCTATTCAAGAACGACCTGAAGCTCTACATCTACCCACTCTTGGATCGTGAGTCTGGCGAGCTGACGACTGTTGAGAATCTGAAGATCGCGCCAGAGATTCGCAGCTTGTATGAGTACTTGGTCGAAAAAGGCTGCATTGAACAAATTGATAGCTATGACCCACGACACTTGGGAACATTTTCACGCGAAGTGTTGCGCCAAATCCAGGCTGGCGAAGAAGGCTGGACCGAACATGTACCCGAGGGGGTCGCCGAGCTGATCAAACAACGCGGCTTCTTTGGCTATCGCCGCCCCAAGCCAACTGGCGTCAATTTGGCAACTCCCTCAACAGCACCGATTGCCCCAGTTGTCGTGCCGGCGAATCTGACGGTAGACACGACTTCAGTTATTAGCCGGTAATCTTGTCGGTTTCCAAAATCCCAGCCGCAATCTGTTAATTTGTAGGGATCAGCCAAAGTTTAACGAGGGTGCGGACGATAACTTACTTGTCAGCCGGAGAGGACTACGCCTGGAGAGGTTTAGCCAGCAAAGGTTGACAGGGGGGTTCATAAACAAGATTCCGTCGCATTCCTGAGCATTGGCCGTGGAGGACGCCTCGTAGGCGCCCAAACCAGCCTGGTTCTGGCGACACTCTTGGTCTAGGAACCTTGCTCCGATGAGCCGCAAAATCGTTCGCTGGGCAGCCATTGTTCAAATCTGTTTAGTTTTGTGCACTGGATGCAGTCCCACGCAGCCGTTTTTCGTTCCGCGTGATGAATCACTCGCGAACTACTTGGGCCAGTCCCTCGACATCGAGTACGCTGATGTCCATGTGGAAAGTCTGCCCGAAGCGACTCAAGCTCATGTTCCTTTTGGTGCTAGCAATCTGCCGACCGATTTTATCGATCTGTCCCTCGAAGACTGTATTTCGATCGCGTTGCAGAACACCAAGATCATCCGTGTCGTCGGTGGAACGAACTCGCAAAGTGGCAGCGTCAATACGGCGCTGCTCAGTGCCAATGCTGGCCAAATGCCGAGTATCTACGACCCTGCTCTAACCGCTGCGACTGCCAATACACAACCGCTGGCGATTGACAATCAAGGTAACCGTATTGCTCCGCGAGGCGCCGCACGTGCCAACCAGGTCGGTGGCGTTGAAGACGCACTGAGCGAGTTTGACGCGCAGGCCTCCATGATTCTAGGCTACAACACGACCGACCGACCCCGTAACGTGGGGCAAGGCAATGTGTTTAATCCACAGTTGTTTCAAGCCGTCGATGCGAACGCTCAGGCAGCGTTGTCAAAGCGACTGGCCACCGGCACAATCGCCACCGCTCGCTTCACCACCGTCTATTCACGTAACAACGTGCCAGCGTCTGGTAATCAACTCGGCTCGACCAACTTTGGCCGGTCGGTACCGAGCGACTACACTTCCGCGCTGGAGCTGCAAGTTACGCAACCACTGATGCGAGGGCGTGGCACACTTGTCAATCGCATTCCAGTCATTCTGGCGCGCATCAACGAAGACCTGGCCGTCCATGATTTCGAAGCCAACATTCGACGACTTTTAAAGGACGTCGAAGACGCTTACTGGGATTTACACTGTGGCTACCGCGCCTTTGACGCTGCCAAGGTTTCGCGCGATAGTGCGCTAGATTTATGGCGCGTCGCGTATGCCCGGAACAAGATCGGTGGAAATACCCCACCTGAGGCCGTAGCACAGGCCAAGTCGCTGTACTACCAATTCGAAGGTCAATTGCGTTCATCGCTGCTTGGCAACACCACACAAGGCTTTGATCCGCGAGGATTGTATGGTCGCGAGCAAGTCTTAAGGGAGAAAATGGGTTGGGGGCCCACCGATGGACGCTTGATTCGTCCAAGCGATGAACCCAATATTGCCCGCGTGAATTTTGAGTGGTGCGACATCGTCGCAGAAGGACTAACTCGCAATACAGAACTGCGTCGTCACAAATTTGCGATTAAGCAACGCGAATTGGAATTGATCTCAGCGAAGAATCAGATCCTGCCCCAGTTGGATTGGAGCGGTACGTATCGCTTCTTGGGCGTCGGCGATCAATTCGCAGCCGCCGATCGCAGTGGCCTCAACTTTCCCAATCCTGGTTCGAACTCGCTTGAGGGTTTGACGGACGGAGATTTCCAGGAAATTGGTATGCGATTGGAGTTTACGCCCCAAGCCGTAGGTAAACGCCGGCAACTCGCCAATATTCAACGCGGTCATTTGGAGATCAAGAAGACGCAAGAAGAACTGCGTGAGAAAGAAGTAGCGCTCGTCAACGAACTATCCACCGCTTGGCGCGACATAGAATCGATGTTCGGACAGATTCAAATTAATGGCCAACAATGGGCGTCGTCGGAAGAAGAGATTGCGGTCTACAACGACAAGATCGCTGGTGACGTCGGAGAACTGGGGCAGCTGCTGGATAACTTGTTGCGAGCCGAGGAACGCCGGGCACGCGCGCAGTTGAACTACTTCCAAAGTGTCTGTCGCTACAACCAAGCCCTAGTACACATGCACTTCCTCAAGGGTTCATTGATGGATCTGAACAATATTCAACTTGGCGAAGGTGCTTGGGTCGAGAAAGCCTACTGGGACGCTGAAGAGCGGGCTCGCGAACGAGCAAGCGGCATCTACTTTGACTACGGCTATACTCGTCCGGCCGTGGTGAGCAACGGACCAGTAGCGACCGGCGGGGCGACAGAAGGCAATATTTCCGACTCAGGTATGACTTTGGGGCAACCGAGCAGAGCTCCTGTTGTCGACTCATCAGAGGAGGCCGAAGAGGTTCCTCCGGCAGCGAGCGACGATGACAAAGAGCCCGAGCCACTGCCAGAGTTGAATCGTGCCCCAACGGCCAATCTTCGTAGCGTGCCTCGAGTACAAACAGCTAGTGTGACAGGCGCCAGTGGTTCAGAAGCCCATGGAGTGAACTCCGACCGCGACTTCAACTGGGGTGAATTCGGTATCGACGGTGCCCCGAATCAAAAGGTTGGTGGACGTCCAGTGCGGGTCATCAACAACAGCCAAGCCAATCAGCCTAGTCCTATCCAGTCTGAACCACGAGTTTGGCAAGCTCGTTAACGGCCGCATGCAACGGCCGATCGATCGAATCATTGTGCGAACAGCTTTGCTGTGAACGAGGGCAGGGGGAAAGTCCCAGACGGGTCCGAGAGCTTTGAAAAAAGTTCTCGCGGCCCGTCTTGGCATTTTCAGGATTAGCTAAGATCTATTTGCCTCGTAATACTGGCAAATCGAAGTGCTGGAGCGCGGGTGGTTCGTCCGCACACTTGTCTATTACGATTCATGAGTACATCTAACCAGCCGTGATCGCTCGTACCCTAAGTGCCGATGGATTTTGCCGAGCTCCTACGGCGGGAGTTGCCTGCATTTGTGCAGGTGGCTCGCGTTTACCCTTTGCCCTGCAACCATTGGAACTTTCGCGAGACTTGTACGTCTCAATCCCAGAGTCGTGACGGCGCCCATGATTCGCTCTCAGCGGTGAGAGAGAATACCACTTGGCGGCTGGAGATTGGATAGCTATGTCATCTGCTTTCGATGCGGCTAATACGAACGAAGTATCTGTACCCCTGTTTGGCTGTAATTTATCACTGCATCCATCGCAACCATCCATCGCACCCCCCGCCTATCAATCGCCGGCCACGTCGCCAGACGCGTCGTCGAAACCAGGCGTCGTCGATGCATCCAACGTGCAATCGAAGGAGCAGCTCTACGGGCACTCCCAAGGCGAACGATCTGCGTCGCCATCCATGCCTGAAGTCAGCGAGGAAGTAAAACGCGCAAGGCTAGCACCCTTTCATCGCACCCGTCAGGTTCGCAAGCAGCAAGGGATTACTGAGCGGACCATGGCGCGACGGTTAGGGGTTGATATCAAACGCTATCGCGAACTTGAGAATCCAGCTACCGACTTACCACTATCTGACTTACGCGCCCTTCAGGCAGCCCTTGATGTCCCGCTGGTAGACCTACTCGAAGACCGCCACGCGCTATCACGCCCCGTGGATGAACGAGCCAAGTTGGTCAAGGTCATGAAGACAGCGGTAGCCATGCGCGAGGTCAAGGCAAATCCTCGAGTGGAGCGCATGGCCATCATGCTGTGCGAACAGTTGATCGAATTGATGCCCGAATTGAAAGAGATCAGCGGTTGGCCACAATTCGGAGCCCGGCGCGGAACGTCCGCAGTTGGCAAAGCCCTGCAGCACCCCATCGACATGTCCAATCTGGGGTCCCCCGACTGACAATGCCGCCTTTTGACCGACCGCGTTGGGAAATCATGGGTGTTGCGTGGTGCGAGTTCTGAGTATCCATGTCGCTCAACTTCACGGCAAAGTGAAACCCTCAAACACTATTTGCAACGACTGCGTTAACGCGGTGGGCGCGTTTGATATCGGTTTCAGGACCCACGTGATCGCCCACTGGCGTTTAACGCCTGGTAAGCTGGATTGTCGTCACTCCTCGTCGATTTGACTAAGCCGTTCGTCTACATACTCAAAGAAATTCTGTGGACCAGAGATCTCCCAAATCTCGTGATCCCAGTCTACTGTGGTGTATCCACCCACTTGGCGGTAGAAACACTGTGCATTACCGGCATCGTCTGGATGAAATTCAAGAAGATCGCGAAAACGATATTCTTCCGGATACACGTCTTGCTCCTTGCAGATCGGGTCCATCATCTTGGCCATCACGGCAATTTCGCTGCTGCCAAGAATTGGTCCGAATCCATCATGTATTTCGTAGAGGCGTGCGAGGTCCGCTGGAACCGGCCATTCATATTCAATAAGACACGCGTTGGGCTGAGACTTGGAATTCGGTTCCCCACCCGTGTAGATGTGGTAGTACGGTCGACCGTCATAGAGCATGATGTCGAGAAAGTAATGCAACAGCCACGCTGTGTCGGTCTCTTCTGCGTAAAGGTGAATGCATCGATCGCGCAGCATTTCGATCAGCGACGGGATTTCCTTCCGGATTGGTGCGAAGACAGTCTCGATGGATGACGCGATACTCAGAGCGTTCAGATGTGCCCATGGGCAACTAGCGGGCAGGTTGCCTAGTCGGTGGTAATTGGCACTGTTACGATCTTCGAAGATCAGTCGGATTGCGTCAAATCCGTGCTCGTCGACGAGTCGCCGTTCCAAGTCAGTTGTCCGAACGAACTCGGGGCCGAACTCCTTTGCAGGGTCTCGCTTAAGTTGCGGTCGATATTCTTTTCTCAGTTGCTCAAGCATAGTCGGTTTTGATCGAGTTGTACTGTCGACAGGCGTGGGAGAGCAGTCGGAATGCGTCGTCGCCGTGCAGCTTTGTGAGCACCATGTCGAATGCGCCAACTGTGAACGTCTCCACGTGCTGGAATCGCGGAATGTCGCCAGCACCAATTTGCTGGGCGATTGCTAACAAATCGGCAAAGGCAGGTTCAACATTCAAGATTCTGTGTTTTACTCTAACGGCTCGGGCGGAACGTAGTCAACCATTTCGTGCGAACAATACGGGCTGCCGTCCGTATGCTAAACATGGGAGTCGGAAATTGAGTGAATGTATCGGTCGACAAGGATGTCATAGTCATCGCGCGTTTCAAAAGTCGGTCGAAAGTCATCGCGCAGTGCCCGTAGTTCAGTTAGCAAGACATCCGATTTGCCGTTTTCGAGCTCGATGATCGTCAACCAGTTACTCCCAGTATCGCTCGAGTGTCGGCACGTCCTCCATTGATCCGCAGACTTCCGATCGTTTGCATTACGGCGGCAGCAGCAGTATAGCCGATTTGCCAAGCGAATCGTGTTTTGTACGGCAGCTCAGCCTTCCCAAGTCGATTTGAGATTGCGAAGTACGTGCGCATCTATTCCGACGGTTTACTTGGTTTGTTTCCCAGAATCCAGTCGATGACGTTAGGGAGAAACAAAAAGGGTGCTTGGATCAAGAAGATCATTACCATCATAACAACGAAGAGCCCCGGGTTTGCAAGTATCGCATTTGATGTGCGAATCACAGGCATTAGTGCACTCGTGATAAAGGCTGCGATTGCGACTCCTTTCATCAATTGCCAAAGTGTGAACTGTTTTTCTCTTGGAAAGCTCATGGGTGCGCGAGTTTAGCTTTTCGATCGGAACGGTTGGAATCACCGAGTTGCCGAGAGTGGTTCGTTAGTAAATCCGACCGACTCGGCAACTTCGGTGCATTTCTTAGTTCTCCACTATCTGCTAAAAATCAATTTGTAGGCTAACGGACCTCGGCTTAGCATATCTGACGACGTCCCCGACGTGCAATAGTCGCGAATATAAAGGACAGCAAACGTCCGTGCCGTAAATGTGTCGCTCGGAGATTTGTGACCAACTGGGGTGACAATCATTCTCGAAAAGTGTCTTCGCGATCCGCGCAAAGAATTCTACGGATGACGTGGTCGCCGCGAACGACTTGCCACTTGAAAACACTCAACTCGGCGACTCACGAGCATCCGATGGCTCGCCGATTGCCTCCTGTATTCGTTGTATCCAGAGAGACCTGGTGTTTTCAGTAAACCCAACCGCGGCGGTATTTAACGGTGTTTGTGCACCCGTAAGCCACATTTTCCGAAACGGAGGAATATCGATCAACAGGACGCGGTGTGAGCAGTATAGCTTCAACCCTCGGCGTTTTCCTCCAAAGTTCTCGGTCACCATTTGCGATATCAATCGCATTTTCCAAGCCGGGCCCTCGTGGATTTTGCAGTCACACAGCCGAGCTTCCAATCGTTGGTCACCAAACGTAACAACCAGACGATTGCCAAAAAGCTGCGCCGTCGGCAGCTTTTGACGAAGATCGCTCGAATGCAAGACATCGCTAGCGAACAGAAGGCCGAATCCGATCATCAGGAAAAACGTCGCCATGCATGTCGCTGCTGCAATTGGAATGATCGTATCGGTGTTAGCAGCAAGTTCGGAGTAGTGAACAACTAGAGGTAAGCCTGGCAAGGCAACTGAGAAAACAGCGACTGGAACCCCGACCTTTAAGTAGTGAGCGCGTCGGCTCGCACGTAGGACTTCCACTGGGATAGACTCAGTAATGTCAGCATCGGCGTCCAAGGTCTGCCCCATGAACCATCACTTACCCAGTCGCGTGAGTGAGCTAGTTTAGCAAAGCCGACACGCCAACGCGACTTGGGTGCATTCCATCGTTCGCCAATCAGTCAGCACCATTTTTCGGCCAGTTCTGAAGCGAATGCCGCTTATCGTCCCACAGGCTTTTGAATTTATCAATCAGTTTTTCGGTATATCTTTCGAGTGCCGGGACGTTCGTTATCGAACCGCGGACCGACACGCAAACATCCGCCGTGTAGAAACGTCGATCTACGTACGTGAACGCGTAGAGCCCAGCGTGCTTCGTTGACCGAAACCAGTTGCCTTGAAGTGAACGGAAGTCACTAATTGAGCTTGGGATTTCGCATGGGATGAAACCCTCTTTGGAAAGCAGCTGCTCAATTTCTGTCACGAAGATGGCGTATCCCGGATTATCGACAGCAGATCCCTGTGAAGTGCCGCTGGCCCAGCTCTTGCCGTTGGAATTGAATAGAGCGAGGAAACCCGTTATCGAAACTGCAAGCAGAAGCGTAAGAACGAACAAAGATCGAATTGAAAGACGCGTTCGATTCATATGGTGAACGCCAGTCGTCACCAAGTTCGCGCAAGTGACGTCTCCATTTCTAGTGCACCGGATCGCGAACTTTGGTTAACGACTTGGTTACTTGGCTTTTGAAGCTAAAAGTATTGCGACCACGTCACCACGCGAGGCAATTATGTGCTCATTTCGAGGGTCAACGAAACGGATGTGTTTACCGTTCTCGGAAATGATAACGATGTTGTGGAGATCGTGTGTCAATTCGCTTGCGTCAAAGAACTTGATGGTAGCGATCACAGGCCAATCATCACGGTCGGCAATTCGAAGTCGACCTTTGGTAGGCGTCTCTTGCATCCAGAGAGCGATCTTACCGTCGTCGGGTTTTGGAAAGGAACGCACTTGCATCGCAAGATGCAACCGATTCAGAGCTGAGTAGTTGCTGTCATTGTTTCCGATAGAGGTTGACGAGAACGCAAGCAGCATAAGTAGTGAAACTATCTTGGTTTGCATCTTCGGTCTCCTGTTTGCCAAATAACGTCAGCGATCATCGATGTCGCGGCCAATAAATTCACCACCAAGAAAACGGCCGATCCGCGACTTATTGTGAATCCGCACGTCAAATTTGATGGCCTGAGTGGGAGCCCGAAGGAAAGAGCTCAGAACGAAGGCCATCCAAAACTCTGGTGTGGCGCGAATTATTATCTAAGCTACCCAAGTTGCGTGGCATGGGCAAGCTCCTTCGAGCCGATGGCTGACGAATTTTCGATCGCTTGGTTCTTTGGGTATTGTTTGTTTCACACGGCAGTGAAGCAGATTTTCGGGGCGAGGAGTTGCCGCCAAGCAATGTTCCAGCGGCCAGCGTCCAATAAAGGTAGCTGAGTTTGAGCTGGCAGTGTGCCAAGCATTAGCGGAGTTCGGCTAACTTCGAATTGGTTGAAAGATGTGCCCCAGCAGCCGCAAGGATTCGTGCCGCTGGTGCTTGCAGCGAATGCGCGGCCGCGGCGAGTGTCTTCGCGATCCGCCCAAAGAAAGAATCCATGTAAGTCCTGGGTTTTGGGGCGGGAGTCTTCGATAATAAAATCTGGCGACTCAGGCCCAGGATCTCGGATCGCTGTAACAACCCACTGTCACATTCTTCCAACCCCAAACCCATGGAGCTTCAGACCATGTTGACTTTCGCTCTTTGACCTTGGCAAATTCAAGACAATGTGCTGCTTTTTCGACACCAAAACACGCAAAGCCGAATTCCAAGTTGCAGCTACCCAACGCGATTATCTAGCCAAAGTCTTCAAGTCACGCAAAGTCGACCTCGTCGTCATGGAAGCTTGCGGTCCTTCCGGCTGGATCAATGATCTGGCCGCCAGCCAAGGACTTAAAACCCTCGTCTGCTCGACGAACGAAGACGCTTGGAAGTGGTCGAACGTGAAGCGTAAGACCGACAAAGACGACGGCCAAGAGCTTGGCTCCGTATGGCCTCACTGAACGAACTGAAGGCCGTCCACATGCCGTCGGAGGAACAACGAGAATTCCGCTCCCTGGTCAAGTATCGCAAGACGCTCGACTATCGTATCTGCAAGATGAAGAAGCATCTGTGCTTGGTTCGTAAACCATGGCATCACTATCGACACCGGCGAGAAAGCATGGAACACTGGACGTACGCTGATCAACTCGTATCGCAAGCCGCTATCGGACTGTAACGCCAATGAACTGTGGCGAGCTGAACTCGACATCGAACTGACACAGCTCGATGCACTCACCGCTCAGCACGACTTGGTCGTAAAAAAGCTGGAAGCCATTGGTAAGAACGATCCACGAATCCAGCGTATCATGACGATTCCCGGCGTCGGCCCCAGGACAGCTGAGATCCTGGTCGCGTGCATCGACGATCCCCAATGCTTCGCCAGCGGTCGTGAAGTCTCTGCTTACTGGTCGGTACCACGTCAGTATCAATCCGGTGAGACGGACCGCAACGGTCGCATTACCAAACGCGGCAATCCGCTAGCTCGAACGATCCTGAAGCGGAGTGTGCTTGGGCTTCGTTGCGATACAACCTGTGGGCCAAGTCGATCTATGAACGAGTCTGCGGCAAGCAGCGAAGTGCAAGAAGAAGGCGGCTGTTGCCCTGCCCGTAAGATCGCTGTCATAGCCTGGGCATTGATGCGTGACGACAAAGACTGGGATCCCAAACGCATGATTGAAGTCACTCGAGTCCTTCGGACGCATGTCGCCGGCTCTCGTGCTACGCTCGGAGATGAAGCCCAAGGAGAATAGCGACCAACGCAAGAGTGGCTTCGCCGCGAAGCTCGTGTTCTTAGAGAAGCTGCTGCTGCTGCCAAGGAAAGGGCACAAGGAAAAAGCCAAAGCGACTGTGAAATCGGACAAGCCAGCTGAAGACAGCAGCAACCAAGTCGAAGGCGACTGGCAAACAAACTACAACCAAACCAAGGCGACAAGAAAGCCCTGTATCGGCCGCCTGATGCGTGTATACGTGACATCGGAGAACGAATGGGCCTTGCTCGCCAACATAACAACTCATTGGACAACCAGTATGCGTGGCTGATCATGAGATCGGAGAACGAATTGGACCATTGATTAAACAACAAGCGATAACATCATTTTAAACCATTGACCTTAACGGTTAAACTGTAACCAGCGATTGACAGACCGCCATCAAGGAGAAGACTCCGCCCAATCGACTCAGCACCGATCAAAACTGACACTGAGGTTTCACTAGACGTGAGCACCTGGCTCACAGAAGCTTTCTCAGACACGTCGCCCTAAAGAATGTGCGGTCGAACGAAGGTAGCTTGCTGCTCACAGAAGCCTCCAGGCAAGCTATAGCCAACGGAACAACATCGCATCAAAGATGCTTGAACCGTGTATGGATAACTGAGGGGACGCTACCTGCTCAAGAAAGGACAAGACCGAAGAGCGTTCACACTCGAATAGTCGCTTAATCAACATCCTTGTACGTACGACGATCGCCAGGGCCAAGCTCCCTCAAAGCCCTCCAACAAAGGCACCTACCGGGAACATTTATCATGTAACAAAACAAAAAGACCAGTTTATTGGTCAAACCACTTGCAAACCCAGGACTTCTTCATAGTCGACACGCATCAGCGGGCCGGCGCGAGATGCGTTGACTTCAAAACCGACCCGACCGCCGGCTCCGTTGCATGCGATGGTTCGTTGGTCAATTTCGAGCTCCGCCAACGCGGGCGATGAATCCATCAAGTTGTTTAAGGTAAGCGTCGGTGAGCCAGTTGTTGTGATCGGCATGTTCGATTGTAACAAACTGTTTTGGTTCGTTCGCCGACCGGAACAGCTTTTCGCCAGACGAGAATGGAATCGTTCGATCCATGCTTCCATGACTTTGGAGCAACGGGCCCTGATAGCGAACAATTTGCGTAGCCGAGTCAAGTTTGTTTCGCGGAACCAGCCAAGACAATTTCGGATAGTGAACGTCGGCGACATCGCGAAGCGACGAGAAAGTGCTTTGCAGGATCAGACCTCGCGGTGGTGAGTCGGCCGCCAATTGAACCACGATTGCACCACCAAGCGATTCACCCATGAGAAGCACTTCGAGTCTTTGATGGCAAGTTCGGCACAGTTTCGCCCGAGTGGCAGTCGCATCTTGTATTGCCCTCGACGCTTGGTATGCCCTCGCTGCGTCCGTACCCACGATAGTCGAACATGAATACCGATACCTTTGCCCTGGTCTGCAAATATCGTAGCCACGGCACTCGTGAGGCAACGTGCCCAGCGTTTCCATGTGCGATAAGCACCACGGCACGTGGGTCGTTGGCGGGGCAATACCATCCATGTAATTTCGTCTTGTCCTCAGCGGTGAAGAAGACGTCCTCGAACTGCAGGTCTTTCGGTTTCCAGTCGCTGTTCGGGAATTTCGACGGAAAGAACAACAGCAGCTCGTCGATTGATGAGCTTCCTGTCTCGGTTGCCGGATCAGGATTCTGATGACTTTGTCCGTGGCAGCAACGGACGGCTGCAATTGCGAGAACGGCAACGGTGAAAAAGAAACCGTCATGCGAATCATCACGACACGCTTTCCGATTTGGACCAACGAACGACGGCGATGACCGCAGTCGCCGGGTTTGATTATTTTATAAGAACGAGCGACTCGGCGACTTCGGTCGATCGCTTGGTTCTTTGGGTATTATTTGTTTCACACGGCACAGGTAGCAGATTTTCGGGGCGACCTGCAAAACTGATTTTGGCAAGGTCTCTGTTTGTCAGCCGCATCGGCTTCCGTTTGATGGTCGCGCAGCCGAAAGAAGTTGGGCGAACGAGAACCATCGAGGATAGTCTGCAGCCGCAGAGTAGTTGCCGCCAAGCAATGTTCCAGCGGCCAGCGTCCATTAAAGGAAGCCGAGTTTGAGCTGGAAACGTGCTCAGCATTGACGAGTTCGGCCAACTTCGCATTGGTTGAGAGATGCGCCTCAGCAGCCGCAAGGATTCGCCGCTGGTGCTCGTAGCGAATGCGGGTTCCGACGAGTGTCTTCGCAATCCGCCCAAAGAACGACCGCGATCACCCAGCCCGAGCGATTGACTCAACGCAAATCAAAACGGCCGTTCGAGGGCTTGGCGTGCATCGCATTGTTACGCCATTGTACTGGCGTGGCAGCGAGATCAATTGTTTGATTTGCGAACGCGTCGACCGGGTCTTCGGATGTGTTCAATCGGTCATGAAGTAGGGCCGCAAATGTTTTTACGCGTTTCTGGTATAGCACCGTGTACGCTCGTGTTCGGGCGATGGGCCTGGTCCGCCGTAATGCAACCACCAAAACGAAAGTCGTCGGCGAGAATCACGCCAACATGATCAACAAGTGCGTAGAGCGAGCTTGTTCGGGCAACGATTCCAATACGCATTCAACATCGTCCGGAGTCAACACCACAATTGGCGGATGAAGATAATAAATTCTCCGCGTACTCTTGCAGAAATCTGATGGAGCACAGTAAATCTCAAGTGAGCTTCTTTTGATGCTGTCTCCCAGACCCATACGGCAGCTCACTCTATGGCGTAACGACGGCGATGACCGCAGTCGCCGGGTTTGATTATTTTATTAGAACGAGCGACTCGGCGACTTCGGTCGATCGCTTGGTTCTTTGGGGTTTGTTGGTTGCAAAGGCGTTTAGCAGATTCCTGCGCCGCATGCTGCAAACTGATTTTGCAAGGTCTCTGTTTGTCGCCGCATCGGCCCGTTTGATGTTTAGTGCAGCCGAAAAAAGTTGGGCGGACGAGAACCATCGAGGATAGATCGCAGCCGCAGAGTAGTTGCCGCCAAGCAATGTTCCAGCCCCCAGCGTCCAGTAAAGGAAGTGAGGCTGAGTTGGCAGCGTGCCAGCGTTAGCGGAGTTCGGCCAACCTCGCATTCGTTGGCAGATGTGCCCCAGCAGCCGCAAGGATCTGCGCTGCTGGTGCTTTGCAGCGGAATGAGCGGCCACGGCGAGTGTCTGCGCGCTCCGCCCAAAGAACGACCGCGATCACCCAGTCGCGGCCAAAGATTTTCCATTGTCAAAACGCCCGACTCCGCGACTTGGGTGCATCGCTTTGTTCGTCAGGACTCTCTGGACTGAGTTCCGCAGTTGCATCCTTTTAGGCATGGCCAAAACTGGTTGGTCTCCATGTTTCTCAAGTAAACATTGGATGTTCCAAAGGCATTGCTGTTCCGCCGCGTTCTCAACGGTTAGCTTATTCGATTCCGGAGTATCGACGCAAAACAAATGAGCAAGACCGCCTTTACTTATGGCATATCAATTGTGGCAACGTCTGGTCTTCTTTCAGCGTCGGAGTTCGTTTCCGAGGATCGAAGCAACATGGCCCACGATCGAATTAGATCGCGCGCAGCGTCTGTATCGCCGTGAATTGGCAACTTATTAATTGCGAGGCGGACGACACATCGCCGAACTCTTTCGAGAGTTATCGCCGTAGTGTGTTGAACGACAAAAATGATCCCACCAATCGATCCGGTTTTGTTGTCGGCGTATCGATCAAGAAAGTCGGCGAACGAATTCCGCGTGATTGCAAGCCGGTCGTATGTACTCTCTCGGGTCAAGCTGCTTTCCTGACGAACGACCGCGATGACCGCAGTCGCCGGGTTTGATTATTTAATAAGAACGAGCGACTCGGCGACTTCGGTCGTGATCGCTTTGTTCTTTGGGTATTGCTTGTTGCACAAGGCAGTCTAGCAGATCCCCGGGGCATCCTGCAAACTGATTTTGGCAAGGTCTCTGTTTGTCGTGCCGCATCGGCTCGTTTGACGTTCGGCAGCAGCCGAAAGAAGTTGGGCGAACGAAACCGTACAGGATAGTTCGCGTCCGCAGAGAAGTTGCCGCCAAGCAATGTTCCAGCGGCCAGCGTCCAATAAAGGAAGCGAGTTTGAGCAGCGTGCCAAGCGTTATGGAGTTCGGCCAACCTCGCATTCGTTGGCAGATGTGCCCCAGCAGCCGCAAGGATTCAGCGATGGGGGTCGTAGCGAGTGAGCGGCCGCGGCGAGTGACTTCGCGATCCGCCCAAAGAACGGCGGCCATAACCCAGTCGCCGAGGTTGATATTGATGTAACTAAACGCGCGATCGGCGACTTGGGTTCATGGCTTTGTTACCCGACTTTGGTTAACGCGAGGTTTCAGCCACCATGCGATTGTGTTCAGAGCCCGCCGCTCGTAGCTATCATCGCCGTATTGTAACGCCAAAGTGCCGCACGCCTCAATTACGTTCTCAGCACCATAAACGTCTGCGAGAAAATTCGAAGTTCTTCCACGCTTAGTTCCAAGTCGCTGCGGATTTGGCGTAATACGCAATCAATTGGCAGAACGCAGCCAGTGCCAACCTCAGGAAGAAATCGAGAGCAGTCCTGTTGAGCCGCAAAGTCGTTTGCGCTTGTAAACAAGTGAAGAAGCGCCGAATCGTTCGTCGGTTGGAATCGCATTGGACCGTTTATTGAGTAGCGATATTCGATGCGAGTTCATCGGTTTCTCGGATCGCGTCGACAAAGCCCTGTTTGTTCGGTCGTATGTCATGACTTCATTCGGGTAACGACCGCGATGACCGCAGTCGCCGGGTTTGATTATTTTGTAAGAACGAGCGACTCGCGACTTCGGTCGGTCGCTTGGTTCTTTGGGGTTTGTTGGTTTCACAAGGCAGTGTAGCAGATTGAGTGGGACCTGCAAACTGATTTTGGCAAGGTCTCTGTTTGGTCGTTGTGCATCGGCCCGTTAGATGTCTGCAGCTGAAAGAAGCGGGCGAACGAGAGCCATTGAGGATAGCTCGCAGCCGCAGAGTAGTTGCCGTCAAGCAATGTTCCAGCCCCAAGCGTCCAATAAAGGGGAAGCGAGTTTGAGCTGGCAGTGTGCCAAGCATTGGCGGAGTTCGGCCAACTTCGCATTGGTTGGCAGATGTGCCTCAGCAGCCGCAAGGATTCGCCAAGCTGCGTCAGTGAACGCGCGGCCGCGGCGAGGTCTTCGCGATCCGCCCAAAGAACGCCAGTCGTCACCAAAGCTCGCAGTGACGCCACCATTTCGAAAGCACCAGATCGCGAACTTTGGTGCACGACTTTGTTCGTCAATTATCCGGCCAGATGTCGGCGGCACCACACTTCGATCCGGTGCGTAGGTCGATGAATACATCTCGGTCATGCACCGATGAAGCGCGTATGCGCGCCCCGACCACCATTTTTCATCCAGACGGACGCAAACCATTCTGCGAGCATCTCGTGTTACATCATACGTGTCAATGCCGTTGTCTTCATATTTGTCTGGTCAATCAAGCCATCAGGCACTAGTTCTTATTACCACCATCAATCAGGAAGCCTGAAAATGGTTCGTCATAGTATGTTTCGTCAGGTGTTGCATCATCCATCGCGAAAGCCACGATTGGAATCGTAGACCAATCAGATTGCGTTTCGAAAAGAAGAATCTTGACGTCTTCCGGAATTGAGGTGCACAGGATTTTGGAGACGGCGCTGCTGACGAGCTCGTCATGTTGAGCGAGTTGCGCGACAAGCGATTTACGAAATTCAGCGCGTACGGTAGGCGACAGGATGCTCCTTTGATTGACGAATGACCGCGATGACCGCAGTCGCCGGGTTTGATTATTTTACAAGAACGAGCGACTCGGCGACTTCGGTCGATCGCTTGGTTCTTTGGGGTTTGTTGGTTTCAAAAGGCAGTTTAGCAGATTTTCGGGGGGACCTGCAAACTGATTTTGGCAAGGTCTCTGTTTGTCGTTGCATCGGCCCGTTTGATGTCTATGCAGCCGAAAGAAGGCGAACGAGAGCCATTGAGGATAGTTTGCAGCCGCAGTATCGTTGCCGTCAAGCAAATGCTCCAGCCCCAGCGTCCAGTAGCGAAGCGAGTTTGGTGCTGGGCAGCGTGCGAGCAATAACGGAGTTCGGCCGTAACCTGCATTCGTTGGCAGATGTGCCCCAGCAGCCGTGCGATTCAGCGATGGTGGTCGCGGCGAGTGAGCGGCCCCTTGGCTGGTGTCTTCGCGATCCGCACAAAGAACGGCCGCGATAACCGAGTGCGAGCAAGGACTCTACAAAGGAGAAAGGCCGTTCGAGCACGTCGGTTCATCGCATAGTTCGTCGACCATTCAGCAGTGGTGAAACGCTCACGATGCTGGATCAATGCTGGAGACATATTGTAGGCAATGCGAACTGGATCAGCAATTCAGATTGCAGATATTTGCGCGCAAGAAGGCATTCGCGGGGCGAGTTAGACCTTGGCAGTCGATTTATTCGTTGTCAGTTCGTTCGGCCGATTGGCGAAGTGCTGCGTGTCGTCGACTGCAATGGCGGCATGCACGATCGGCTGTTCAAGATTCATGGTTTATTGGGGCAGCGGATCTTTGGCGGCAAAGATTATGCCATTACGGCAGAAGATAAGCGCAACTAATACGCGTTCCACCGTCAAAGCGCAACCAGAGCGACAGCCAGCGATTTACCATTGGAAATGATTCGGGGAAAGTAAAGACTTGGCAAGGGTCGACGAACGACGGCGATGACCGCAGTCGCCGGGTATGATTATTTTATAAGAACGAGTTGACCGGCGACTTCGGTCGATCGCTTGTTCTTTGGGGTTTGTTGGTTCTAAAAAGGCAGTTTAGCAGATTTTCGGGGGACCTGCAAACTGGATTTTGGCAAGGTCTCTGTTTGTCGTGCCGCATCGGCCCGTTTGATGTCTGGGCAGCCGAAAGAAGTTGGAGCGAACGAGAGCCATTGAGGATAGTTCGCAGCCGCAGAGTAGTTGCCGCCACGTAATGTTCCAGCCCCAGTGTCCAATAAAGGCTGAGTTTGAGCTGGCAGGTGCCAAGCATTAGCGAGTTCGGCCAACCTCGCATTCGTTGGCAGATGTGCCCCAGCAGCCGCAAGGGATTCAGCGATGGTGTCGTAGCGAGTGAGCGCCTGACGAGTGTCTTCGGCAATCCGCCCAAAGAACGCTTCCAAAATCACCCGGTCGCGACGAGAGATCCTCCATTGTCAGAACGCTGACTTCGCGACTCGGGCATTTTTTTGTTATGCCGTTATCAGTAATGCCAACAGATACAACGGTTGTGCCCCGTCTGTTGTATGGTTTTTCGGACACGGTTTCGTGATCGACATTGTAGACTAATGGATTCGATGGACTGGGTTAAGCCACCGATCAGATAGAAGTAATGTCCGTCAGTGCCGCCGAAGGGTACAACATCGGCGACATTGACCGCCGTGAAATCTGTTTGCCATTTAGGCAGAACTACCATTTGTGGCGAATTCGAAGTCATATAGGCACCGCGTACAGAATCCTGTATTTCGGTGTCCGTCATTGATTCGTGCATGCCGTGCCTGTATTGTTGTCCACGGAAACGGTGTTCTGATGAGCGAAACGTGCCAGTTGGCCATTTGACTTGCTGTGTCAGGATTTCAACAGCCGATTGAGCGGTCGGTTCGCGTGGTGGCTCCACCGAGCCGGATGATGTGGGGATCGCGGAGTTCACCATCGAGGATCGTTGCGGAGCCCCAGTTCACAATCGCCGACGTTGCAGCTGCACTGGTTTCCTGAGCGCCGTTCCATCTCGCGTAGGGCTGTTTGACGCCGCTGTTCGTTGCGTGACGGGCCTGCTGACATTGGCATCGTTTTACGGCAGAACGTTGCGGATCACGCGGTCGCCGCGAGAGATCCTCCACTTCAAAAACGACGGCTCGGCGACTCGTCGTGCATCCGATTGTTACTCGCCTTCATGCAGTCGTTGAGCTGATCTCGTTTCGACATCGCGAAGCGTCAACGTCGGCGAACGCGGGATTCAGCGGGGATCGAGTTCAGCCGACAACGCACATGTTCGAGACAGCGAGTGCCAAACACGCCGCGATCGATGAGTGCCATTGCAACTTCTGCGAGATCGAGATTGTTGGCATCGGAACGCTGATCATCAGCCAAAAGCGTTTCATAGCGTTCACGCAAGCGTTTGGTGTCGCGTTCAGCAAGACGGCAATCAATACAACGCACGCAATCAGCACCGAGATAGAATTGCAGGGTTTCGCACCAGTATCAGTTGTTCTTCAGCGAAGAAAATGAAGTTCCGTCCGCAATCCCTGCACTTGCGTTTGAGGTCGAAATAGTGCGTTACCGGAACGGTGGCGTTCGGTTGGCGATCTGTATTCGCTTCAATCGCAGTATCGGGGATTCGTTCATCGGAGCGAGAATGCCAGCCGAGGTAAACGCCTTGTGAGAGATCGTCACGCGGATTCATGCCGGTCCGTGCCGCGGACCACGCCCGGTAGCGTGGATGTTCCACAAAGTCAGCGTAGGCGTGGATACGGCGGTTCATGTCTTCAAGTCGGGTAACGACCGCGATGACCGCAGTCGCCGGGTTTGATTACCTGCGCAACGAGCGGGACTCGGCGACTTCGGTCGATCGCTTGGTCTTTTGGTTTGTTTGCTCTTGCTGAAGTAAGGCAGTGTAAGCAGATTTTCGGGGCGACCTGCAAACTGATTTTGCAAGGTCTCTGTTTGTCGCGCCGCATTGGCTCGTTTGATGTTCGCGCAGTCGAAAAAGTGCTGGGCGAACGAGAGCCATTAACGATAGTTCGCAGCCGCAGAGTAGCTGCCGCCAAGCAATTTTTGAGCGGCCAGCGTCCAATAAAGGAAGCGAGTTTGATTCGGCAGCGTGCGAAGCACTAACGGAGTTCGGCCAACTGCATTCGTTGGCAGATGTGTCCGCATGCAAGGATTCGTAAAGCGATGGGGGTCGTAGCGAGTGAGCGGGCTTCGACGAGGTCTTCGCGCTCCGCCCAAAGAACGTCTGACATCACCCAGTTCCGTGGGTTGATTATTTAGCAAAGTGGAGCAGCCAACGGAACTTGGGTGCATGTCTTGGTTAGGCAGCAATATGCGGTTGACAATACGGTATGACAGAACGCCAGAATCAGCAAAGGTCGTTAGCGAGGACGGCGAATTGATTGATAATGTGCTGGGTTTGAGTTAGTGCGAAACGCTCCGCTAGGCGAGGACGAGTTGCGTTTGCGGATCAGGATTCCTCGGGCATCCCGAGAGTTCTGCGAATCTCAAGTTTCAAGTATTGGAGAAAAACGTCGAGAGTAGCTCCGCCGACAGTGTTTTTTACCGTTGTCATCGTGCGATTCCATATCGTGTCGCTGCGTGATGATTCCGCGAAGTCGTGCCCCTTGTTGGTCAGGCGGTTGATAATGAGTTCGCGGTAGCGAGAACCCAAGCGGGATGCGTCGATGCAATCAATAAGTCGTGATTCATACATGAGGTCGAAATGATAGGCAATTTGTTCATCGGTGCGGTTCATTTTCACAGCATGGGAATGCAGTTCGGCTGGTGCGCTCGACGGCGAACACAAGCCGACGGATCAAATCCATGTCGCGTTTCATTGTTTGCCTTTAGCTGCCTAACTGTAATTATCCCGGTTGGGGGTTTTGGATAACCGATTGTTGGGACTTATCCCCGGTTTGTCGGGTTAATTATCCCTGGTTGGAGCCCAATTATCCCCGGTTGGGCCGACGAGTATAAGCACTTATACCGGTTTGGCTGGAACGGGTATGCGTACTTTATACCGGTTTGCGGTGCGGAGGTCGTATCAGGGATAAGAAGTACATTGACATGAATTCGTGTGGTTTCCCGAAGGTTTTTCGTAGGCTGGGGAGAAAATCCGGGAGCGCGGTTTTTGATGTTGGCCTAGGCAGAATTGTTGACCAATTTCTCAGCAACTCCTCTATAACAGGCATCTTGAAATGGGGTCGTCTAAGGATGGCTGATACCTGGATGAACTTGAGCCGTAGGAGTGAAGGGAATCTGGGCAATGGCAACAAAAGCGTTTTCTACAGCAAGACAAGTCGGAATATTGCGCTTCGGCAAATGTTACGCTTCGCTGGCCAATTACCATTGCATTATGAATCGAGAGTCATGGCAGTTTTGCGAAGAGGACGTGATTGCTTGAAGATGAAGGTCGGTCGAACAGCTGACTTGGCAGCGGCTGGGGATCGTTAACAGTCTGATTTGGTATCGCAACAATGGGGCGCAAGACGGATCAGCCTTCGCTGGAGCGGGCTCGCGCAGCTTTGCAGGAGCGGGTGGCTCACGAGCGTCTGAAACTGCGATGGAAGTGCCAATCGAAGATGTGGTCGGTAAGATCAATCAGCGCGAGCCGGATGTGATTCAGCAGTTCCGCAGGCAATTGCGACTGCACGGTCAAAGTGCTCAATACGGAGAAGGCATATTTGCAAAAGTTGCGGGCGTCCAGACGGGAGAGGGTCGGGGTCTTTCAGCAGCGACCGTACTCCGCTGCGATATCGCTGAGAGGAGCATGACGTTGCTAATGGGTTGGACACTTTAGGCTGAAAAGACTCCCGACCTCTGGCAGGATCATTGAGCGGATCGGTGCCGCAGTCGTGGAGGCGCATTTAACCGACTGGGCGATTATAAAGTACCAGGTACACTCCGTGTGCCGTACGCCGTTTCTAAGAATCTCTACTTCTTCGCTGTGTACGGCACACGAAGTGGAGCGTGCCGCGAGGAGCGGAAACGGCGGACGGGATAAGAAGAGCGGAGGGCACACTGAGTGTGTGTGCGAGGTTTGTTTATTGCGGACGGTACACGGAGTGTGCCTGCTACGTTACTCAGTGTCTGATTCGCAAACGCCTACGGCTTGTCGTTAAACGAGTTTGCGCTCGCAGTCGCCTGCGGCTTGCCGTTAAACGAGATTGCGCTCGCAGTCGCCTACGGCTTGCCGTTAAACGAGTTTGCGCTCGCAGTCGCCTACGGCTTGTCGTTAAACGAGTTTGCGCTCGCAGTCGCCTACGGCTTGCCGTTAAACGAGGTTGCGCTCGCAGTCGCCTGCGGCTTGTCGTTAAACGAGTTTGCGCTCGCAGTCGCCTGCGGCTTGTCGTTAAACGAGTGTTTGCGCACGTAGGCGTTGGCGAACGTTTAGATCAGACGGGAGAGGGTCGGGAGTCTTTTCAGCATCGGCCGCACTCGGCTGCTATATCGCTGGGAGGAGCATGACGTTGCTAATGGGTTGGGCGTTTTTGGCTGAAAAGACTCCCGACCCTGGCAGGTTGGAAGGCGAGTTCTACGAGCTCTCCACCAATTGGTGCACATTTGATAGCCAGGTCTACTGCGCGGGAGGGTGATGGTCATATTCATGGTGGCGTTCGGCGAGAAGGGGCGTTCTATGTCTTTGAGAAGAGTGAGAAGAGAGAAAATAGTCTTAGAGAAAAGAAGAAAGTGAGGGGCGGACGGCACACGGAGTGTGCCTGCTACTTTGCGGGCCTAATGATCATCCGCTGGTAAGTTTTACTGAATAAGTCGACTTTGACGGTCGATACATTGGTAACGGCTGGTAACACGTGAGCCAATAGCAGCCTTGCGTGCCATGCTTGGCAACCGACCACTGCAATTGAGGACTTTACAATGCTTCGCACTCACTTTCAAACTTCTCTGTTGCCCGGCTTGGTGGTGGCATTATTGGCCTTGAGCCATGCGGGCTGCTGCTGTGTGCAGGGAACCGGATATGCGCCGGGCGGTTGTAGTAGTGGCAATTGCGGTAGTGGGCCGCTGATGGGGTTGGCTAGTTGCCGAGGCGCATGCGGGGAAGTGTATGTGGATGAGTGGATTAGCGAGCCGCCAGTGCTTGACAATTGCGGCTATGACTGCGGCGGTTGTGGAAGCTGTCGACAGTGTCAACCAATTCGCAACGCCCTGCGCTTGTTGTGGGGCACGCCGTTTGTCACGTCTTGTGACACCGGCTTGTGTGGTGGTGGCTGCGAATCAGGCAGCAGCGTCGTCAGTGGCGGTTCGAGTGGATGCAACTGTGGTCAGCACCATGCCGGGTCGCCAATTCATGACTCTTCGATCCTGAGTTCCCCGCAACCGGTTCCTACGCATCCCCAGTCCGTATCACCTGAAATCCCATTGCACGGCGTGCCACAAATTGCGCCTGGTAACTCAGGTGAAGTGGTTCCAACACCAGCGCCCGCGATGCCAAATTCAGCCAAGCGACTGAATCCAGCCAATCGACGTTTGGGTACGACCGTGTCGTACCACAACTAGGCGCTGGACGGAGCGTTTTAGGTACGCTTGCGGACTGTCAGAGTCTGAGGTTACTCTGGCTTCGGTGGCTGAATCTTGTGGGCTTCATCGGCAGCAGCTTGGCCGGCCGAGATCCAATCAGCCACTTCGAGTACCGCAAAGCCATGTTTGCGTGTGCCGGCAGCGAGTTGCTGATGGTTGGGTGACAGAGCGATGGACCAAATCCCGCTTTCCAATTGGGCATCGACCTTGACCGGCCGCTGCGTCTCGTAATCAGCCACGACAATGGCTCCATTCATGCAACCGGCAACAACGAGGTTGCTATCGGGCAAGGCGACGAGGCTGGTAACCCAATCGGGAGTTTTGGCAATCGAAGCGATGGAACGCGCCTCGGCGACATTCCAAAGTTGCAATCTGCGATCTGCGCCTCCGCTGACCAAGTGTTTGCCGTCATTGGAGAAAACGAGGCTCCACACAGCGTCATTGCGACGCGACATCGTGGACTGTGCTTCGAGGGCTGGCCAGCTTAGCAATCGAATTGTGCCATCACCACAACCGACAGCGACGCGATCTCCGGCGGGGCTGAACGCGATATCGAAGATCGCTGCGGTGCCAGCTTCGACGCGTTTGGTTTCTTTGCCATCGGCGGGCGAAAACGTGACCAGTTTGCCATCTTCGGTTCCGGCCAGCATTTGGCCGTCTGGAGCGGCTGCCATAGCGCGGATCCAACGTGTTTCAAAGTCCAGACCGCGCGGTTCGCCGCCGCCATAGATGGACAGTTTGCCTTTGTAATCACCCGCGATGACTTTGCCATCGGCGATCGGCTGCACGCACCACAAGGAGGTCTCGGCTTCGCCTAGGATTTCGGGCTCGGCATCAGTGCCTACTTGATCGACCGCGATCTTGACGGCTTGTGCAGGACGCAAGAGCAATCCTTGCGAGCGCGTCCCAACCAAGTGTCCGTCATCCAACCAGGCCACAGATGAGATCCACGGGCCGTCCGCAGCCGGCTTGTCGTCACCTTCTGCGGCCGCGCTTGGGCAAACTCGCGAGATCGCCAAGGCGAGAACGAGGATAGTCAAGTAAGTCTTTTTACGTGGGATCAAGTGGTGCGACGTCATGAATGGTTCCTTGAGAGTGTGGACGGGCATGGTCAAGTGAGAGGCGACGGGGCCGACCGGAGGGTTGTGTCAACGATTTCTTGCGATTCACACGCCGTTTATTGTATTTCATGCCTATCGCACATGCACCCCCTCGCCGACCTCTTCGAAGGCTGCTATTGGCCGGAGGCCTGAAAACCGATACTTTAATAGGGTGGGGCTCCGCGTCGAATGACCTTCGAGCAACCCACCGCTCCAGCGCATATCGTCTTCATTTCATCTACTTACCACGCGTGACCGACATGAATCCCAGCCGAATTGGCACTCGAGATATGCGGGACGGAGTCGTCTGCGACTGGCAGCAGCGCGAGCAGTTGTTGCTAGCAAACTACGCGATGCACTCGCAGGATTCTGAGGGGCGTAAGTACGCTGAGGAGACGCATCCCTATCGCAGTCCATTTCAGCGCGATCGTGATCGCATTTTGCACTCGGCGGCCTTTCGGCGTTTGAGTGGCAAGATGCAGGTTTTCACGGGTGACATGGGAGACTACCATCGCACGCGATTGACGCACACTCATGAAGTGGCGACAGTGGCTCGCACAATCTCTCGCGTCTTGCGCCTAAATGAAGACTTGATCGAAGCTTTGGCGCTGGTGCATGATATTGGCCATCCACCCTTTGGGCATAGTGGTGAAGACGCCTTAAGCGAGTGCTTTCGAGCTCAGGGCGGTTTTTCGCACAATCGTTTCGCACTTATCCTGGTTGAAGAACTTGAAACGCGTTATACGACATACCCCGGCTTGAATCTGTCCGCAGAAGTCTTGGCTGGTCAACGTTTTCGTATCAGCCACTCTGGCGAAGCGCCCTTATTAGAAGTTCAAGTGGTTGACTTGGCGGACAGTCTGGCATACACGGCGCATGATGTGGATGACGCACTGACATTGGGGCTGATCACGATGAGCGAACTGCGCGGATTGGATTTGGTGCAACGCGCTACCGAGTGGGGTGCTGCCAAATCGCGGTCGCCCAGCGAACGTGCAGCCAGGCAATCGCTAGTACACAGTTTAATCGACGTTCAAGTGGCTGATGTACTGGAGAGTTCGCAAGAGAAGCTGGCAGAAGTCAAGCAACTTGATAGCGTATCGGTGCAACAGCTCGGTATCGTCCTCGAGCTTTCTCCCATTATCGCCTCGGAACGCGAGCAGTTGTCGCAATTCCTATTCGACAACGTCTACCGGCATAAAGATTTGATTGCGGTGCGTCAAAGGGCCGCGAACCGCGTCAGTCGCTTGGTCCAGTTGCTAGTCGCATCTCCGCACATTCTCCCGCCTCGGTGGCTCGACCGAGCGCAAAAGACTGGAGTTGAAATCGCGGTGCGAGACTACATTGCCGGAATGACCGATCGATTCTGCAATGCGCAGTATCGCAGCCTGGTCGAACTTGGTGAAACCTCCGCCCGCGACTGGTAACCTCATGCTTCGCAGGTTTTGTCTGCGGTCTGCAAAAGTGGTGATGAGCAGGGGGTGGTCAGGATGACTGATTATCGCGTCTGGGGAGTTAATTGATTATCCCGTCGGGGAGTGACGCGATTATGAGTCATCTTGGACGCTCAATTTTGGTCGTTGTAAACCAACGTACCCTCTTCCTTCACAACCGCGACTGGCCAGTTTTCACTCGTCAACTGAGTTCGCACGACTTGATTTCCAGCCTGGTTGTGGCGAACTTCGAAGCGGAAGGTGGCTTGATCCTTGTTGCGCATCTCAGCGATAGGGGCAAATACCAGTTGCGTTCCTTGGGCGCGATACTCGACGCCTGGCGCATCGACCTCGACCAACTCGGTTCCGTTGGGCAACTGGACCATCAGCTGAACATTCTTGTCAGGCTTGTTGCCAATGTTAGTAACCTGGACGGAGTCTGTGGAAGTAGCACCTGTCTCAATTGTGCCATTGTCCTGGCCGATCGTAAAAGCCAACTCGGCTAGACCATCAACCTGAACTTGGAACTGCGATTCCGCGCTGACGTTTAACGCTCCGTTTGCAGCGAACGTTATCACCTGCGAACCAAGGTCAACCGGTAGCACGCTGACATCCAGCTTGGCCGGAGTGTTGGGTGGCAATTCCGATAGACCAATGGTAAGTGAGTGTGTGTTGGGATCGTAATTGCTATAGTTTGGCAAGCTGTTGGAAATGTACTTCAAGCCAGCTGGTAAGCGGACGACAAACTCCAGATCGGTGGCAGCAGCGGTGCCGTTGTTGACGACTGTGATTTGATAAGTAGCTTGGCGTTCCAAATACCTCAACTTTGGACCGGTGATACTGGCGGCAAGTTGCGGAGCCTTGACATCGATGCCAACCGATTCTTCAGCCATAACGCCATCGTCACTAACGGCCCGCAGCAAGACTTGACCTTGGCCCGGTGCGATCGCCGCTGCTGAAAGTGTGCGTTGAATAATTTCGTGGGGGCGCATGTCTCCGATTGGGGCGTCCAATTGGTCGTACCCCGACTCATGCTTCAATTGAGGAGGAATATCGGCTTCGAGTCGCACGTTGCGCGCGACGCCGGTGCCTGTGTTTTTCATGGTTACCGTGACTGATTGGGCACCGCCAATCATGACTTCTGGCGAAGCCTCCACGCTAATTTCGATTTTTGGCAGAGTGGCGACGGTTCGAACGGACGCCTGGGCAGCAAAATGCACACTGGCCACGCTCCCTACTTCGCCTTGAACTTCGGGCGTGATCTGCAAGCTAATGGTGCGTTCGTCGCCAGCCGCCATCTCGCCCAATTCCCAAGTCAACAACCCTTCAGCCGATGGTGTGATGTCCGGCGAGGCTCCTTCGAAACGCGCGCCGCGAGGCACGGAATCCACCACGGTCACTTTGTGCGCTGTCGCGTTACCTGCGTTGCGAACTGTAATCACAAAAGTGGCCTTCTTGCCGACCTGGATCTCCTCCGGTGCTCGCTTTTGAATCAACATGACCGGATTCTGCGATCCATCCAAGTAGCGATTGCCGGGTTGGTTGCTGACTAATGCCGCGAGGGAATTAGGGGCTCGCGACGCGATCGAAGCCGTGCGGCCAATCGGAGCTGCGGGCGATGTCTGTGCGGCGGGCGGAGCGTTGTCTTGGTTCGGTGGGAAATTGGACGATGAAAAATTTGGCGGCAGCATACCGCTTTGATTACCGCCTGGAGGAAATCCACCTGGAGGCGGAGCGACTGAAGGAAGTCCCGGCGGCGATCCCGCTGCTGTCGCTGGTGGCTGAGCGCCTTGCCCAGTGGTCCCAGCCTGCGGAAATGTTGGCAGTGATGATGCGGTTGGTAAACCCGTCGGCAAGCTCGGTCCGGCCGAAGGTAGCGATGCACCGGCACCTGGCAAATTGGGGAGTCCTGGAAGGTTGCTGGTGCCCATTGTTGGCAGGGCAGGTAACATGTCCGAATTGGGAGGCGCGGGGGAGTTGGCATCTGGGGAAGCTGTGCCCGCCGACGGGAGCCCAGGTTGTTCGTTGTTTAACCAACTGGGTGGCGTTGGGCCGCTTTGCGTGGCAGGGCGTTCACCAGCCGCTTGAACGACTTCCGAATCTGTAGTTTGCAGCAAACCCTGCGTTTGCTCGACAAGCTCGCTACTTCGCTCCAGCATGTCAGCCATTGCCGCCCGTAGCGGATTGACACCGTCACTTTCCGTATTCATTTCGTCTGGAGAAAAGTCGGGCAGACTACTGTCGTAATCAGATTCCGGCAGTTGCAACTGAGGCAATGGATCAGGAGGCAGGTCATTGTTCCCGCGCACGATGCCACCACGTGATGCCCAATCTTCACCAACGGCAATTGGTGAATTGTTTTCCTGGGCAAACTGCTTAATTTCCGGCTTTTCACGATCTCGATTGCGAGCGTCATGTTGCGCCAATGCGATGGCGAAAGCGCCGAGTACAATCAGGACGCCGATAGTGGCCAAGCGGGTACTAGTTTTCTTCATCATGTCGACATCCATGTCGGCCAAGGTGGGATCTGGAGGTGCATAAACGGCGCGGAGCCGCAGGTATCACTAGCTTTCCTATCAAAACCGCCCCCACACGGGTAGGGCAATTTCTAGGTTTGCGTTGCTGCAGTCACGGTGCGGTCGCTTCGTCAAACCGCTGGTGGTTGGTTCGGTCGCGTTTGGGAAGCTGCGACAAGGACTGGCAGTAGGCGACTAGGTCGACCAGCTTTTCTGACGGTACATCGAGAGCGGGATGAGGTGTACCGGGCATTCCGAGCCGAATCCGAGCGTAGAGAGATGGTGAATCATCTCCACCTTTCATGTAGTCATGTGCCAAGTCGCGAGCCAGAGTTAGGCGTCCGCTGCTATCAAATAATTCCCCCGGCCGACCCTGACTTTGGTGACAAATACTGCAGCCAGATGTTTCAAAGATAGCTTTGCCGCGCGCCACCATCGCTTCCGACACTTCCGGGAATTCTGGGATCGGCAGCGCTTCGGCTGGCTGCTCTCGCATAAGGGGTTGGCGAAAGCGGTTGATGGTCTCCACCAGCATTGCAACCTCGTCGTCTTTAAGATCCGGAAACGCAGGCATTGAAGTGCCTGGTAATCCGCGGCGAATCACCTGCGCGATATCTTGATCGCTAGCAATTGCGTTGCGCGTGCTTGCAATGCGTAATGGTTCGGCCTGTAAATTCCTGGGGCGAGGATACAAGAATCTCGCCGCCAGACCGTCTCCCAATCCGTCGCTGCCATGACAAGACGCGCACTTGGATAGATACAGATCGGACACGGATGACTGCTGAGCATTTAACGGCGGACCCAGTGGCGGATTGGCCATTTGCCGCAGATCGTTCTCGGCTTTGGCATCGCTAGGGTCAATTTGCAAACGTCGCTGGAGTTCGCCGATATGGCGGTAATCCGCCTGGGCCTTATCCACGCGATTGAATAGTGCTTGTGACTTAACGACATCTCCGCTCAGCGCGTAGGCGCTAGCGGCGGTACGCAGAGTTTCCGCTAAATGCGAAGCGTTTAGGTCGGCGGCCTCGAACCAGGCGACTGCTTCGCTGTAGTTGCCTTGGGCATATTCGCGTTCCGCCAGCTCCAGACAAAGATCTCGCGACACACTTTTCGATTGAGGAGGTGGCAGAAAGCTCTCTGTTTCTTTGGATCTCCCGAGTTTTCTCAGAATGCGAGCCAGGTTGATGGCAGCTGGTTCATTCTGGGAATCGAGGGAATACAACGTTTGATAGTAAGGCAGTGCTTCGGCGGTGCGTTCTTGCTGTTCCAAGAGCAGCCCCAAGTTTGTTAGCGATTTGCGGTGAGCCGGATCTGTAGCGAGAGATTTTTTAAACTCACTTTCCGCAGCCTGCAGCTTCCGCTCGGCCATTTCGCACAAGCCGCGCAGATAGGCGATTTGAGCACCGTCTTGCCGACCCTGCCACTTGGCGATTAACTGACGGGCCTGGGGGACATCGGCTTGAGCTAAGACGCGTTCCACTTCGTCGGTCAACTTTTCCAGCCCGGTCAACTCAGTCAGCTCAGTGAATGGCGCATCACTGGGCTTCCCTTGGCTCCCGCCCGCCTGCAACTGGGAATTGGATGACGCTTGTTCATTTCGATCAACGGCTATTTGAGACTCGCCTTGATTGGTATCATCGGCCTCTAACGTGTCGCGAACCGAGTATTTTGCTATGAGCCAAAGCACTGATACGATGATCAACAGGCTGACTACCAACAGAACTCGTGTCTGAGCCAGTCGCGCATTCCAGCGTGAATGCATGCAGCGTGAACGTATGTTGGGGAACGGGTATTTCATTGGCGTAGTATATCAGTTTGGTGTCGTCCTATACTATGACAAGTCTTTTCCTGACGAGATTCGCATGCGTGGAGTAAGAAGCTGAACTATCTCATTGGCAGCGCCGAAATCCTGGAAGTCCGATTGACCAAATTGGCTTCGCAAATGCGTTGCGAAGTGGAGGTAGATGTACGTACAAGTAATGGCAAGTCAACCTGGCGTGGTGAAGGACATTGCGAATTGGATTGCATCGCCAGCGCGATTGCGGCCGCTTGTACATGCTCGGTCGAGCTTGAGGAAATCAGCGTCGCCACGGATCGGAATCAAGCGATCACTGTCATCAAAGCGCGCGACGCCACGGGTACTCGCGCAGGGGTCGGGCGTTGCAATGATAGTTGTCGACCGACGGCGTTAGTCATTGCCGCGCTGCGAGCTGCAAACCATGCTGGCCTGCTGGGCGCGGCGTTCCGCGCCAACAATCAGAAGCTGCTGCGTGGGCTGGCCGGTGAACTGACGCAAGAATTGGCAGATGCGGTTTCACCCGTCACTGACCATGAGACCCACCGGTTGGAGATCGAAGGAATTGTGCTTCAGCACCTCAATCGAGTCGCCTCGGCTGCTGTGGTAACCGCCGCGAATCATCCAAAGCCGGATTCGATCCTGCGTCTGTTCGATACCAGTGCCTGGCTCTTCGACAGCCAAGGCAACCGTCGCGATTCGTATACGGACACGGAGCTATGGTTGGCTTGGTATCCAGGTGTCGAAAACGATGATTTGACGGTGGACGAAGTGATTCGTTCCATGCCCGCAGCTCCACCCAGCAAGATTCCGTGGATCGTTCGGTTGTTCGAGAATCCAACCAGTTGGATTCGCTTTCGTGGCGCGGTCGACTTGGAAGACCACGATGTACTGCATGTTTTACTGGGGCGTGGCCTCCAAGATCAGGACGAGGCGTTTGTGATCGGGTTTGCCATGGGGACCGCTAAACGCGTGAGTCTATTTCAATATTGGGTCTTCAAGTTCGTAATGGCTCGGTTGTACCCAGAGCCCTATCGCATTCCAATCTACCTGCAACCCGCGTTCAATTTAGGTGTGCAGTGCGGCCAAGCCACCGGAACGCGAAATTTATACAAGCAGCAACTGAAAGAACTGCGTCATCTGACTTTAGGCGAGGCACGGCGGGCAGCACAAATTGACTTGTCGGTCGTCCGTCGTTTTTTCGAACTGGAACAGCAACAAATCCCATTTACCATCGCTAGCCTGCGGCTTCCATAAATTGTCAACGCATGCGCCAGTTCCGACAGGATTCCGCAAATTTCTGACACTTCTCGGTTGTTTGACCTTCACCTAACCGCTTTACAATGTGAGAACGCACCATGCCATTCCACCCAGGAACTGGCACGTTGTATGAAGAAAGTCGCCTATGAGCAGCGTTGAAAAGCTAGATTTGAAGATGACCGCTGAAGAATACGCCGTGTGGGAGCGCGAGCAAACAGAGCGTCATGAATTTTATGCAGGTGAAGTCTTCTCGCGGGCGGGGGGGACGCGACGGCATAGTTTGATTGGTACAAACGTCGCAAGATTCATTGGCAATTTGCTCAAGGGACAAGCCTGCCAAGTGCACGGCAGCGATATGCGAGTGCTTATCGAAGCAACCGGCTATCAGGCTTACCCGGATGTGTCGGTGGTTTGTCCGCCCTTTGACGATGCTGTGGCGGACGTGATTAGCAACCCAATTCTGTTGGTCGAAGTTCTCTCCCCCGCCACTGCCGAGTTCGATCGTGGCGGCAAGTTCGGTCATTATCGACAGATCCCAGCCTTGCAAGAATATCTCGTGTTCTGGCAAGACGATGCTCGCGTCGAGCAGCATACGAGAACTGCCCATGGCCTATGGCTGCTGCGCGATGTGGTCGGCCTCGAGCAAACTCTGCAGCTCGCCAGTCTCAACCAGCCGCTCGCACTCCGGGATGCCTACGACAAAGTCGAGTTTTCGTAGTCGCCTTCGGCTAGTCGTTAAACGAAGAAGACCGCCGTAGAGCGTAGATTTGATGATCAGCCGTAGGCGTCGGCGCGTGGTGAGAAAAAGTTTTCGTAGTCGCTTTCGGCTAGTCGTAAAACGAAGGAGACTGCCTGAGCGTGTTGTTTAACGATGAGCGGTAGGCGTCGGCGTGGTGGGAAAAAGTTTTCGTAGTCGCCTTCGGCTAGCCGTTAAACGAAGAAGACTGCCTGAGCGTGTTGTTTAACGATGAGCCGTAGGCGTCGGCGCGTGGTGAGAAAAAGTTTTCGTAGTCGCCTTCGGCTAGTCGTTAAACGAAGAAGGCTGCCGTAGAGCGTTGACTTGATGTATCAGCCGTAGCTCAAGACATCGAACTCTGGCGAGTGCGGCTACGAAGGCAATTGACAAATGCGCGCCGCAGTGGCCATACGAATCAACAACACGCCGATACGCATGACACCAATGCCACCGAAGACGAGCACTGCCGCTTCGATGATCCGCGGCGTCTCCAGATCCATGGCAAATACCAGCCCTTGCCGCACCAGATAGAGGGCAAATAACACCAGCAGCCAACCAGCTATTTCACGCAACCAAAAGAATATCACTGGCTAATCTTACTCCATGCGGAATTCATCGCTCTCTCGTTTCGGTTCAGTCACGACGCTGACCCAGTTCACCAAGAGATGAGCCAAATACACAAAAATCCCCAGCGCCAACGGAGCAGTGTACACGAACAGCGCAAAAACCAGCTGAGCCCGGCGGGCGTCCGCCTGGTCAACCATGGCATCCGGGCGTCCCAACCAAGCGTTGATCTCAGTCGTAATAGCTGGCACGCGAAACGCATAGAACAGCAGCACTCCCACTCCCGCGCCAACTACCATCAATAGCAGCACCAGCATCGTTCCGAAACTCAACCGCACTGGCTGCCGTTCCAAAAACGGTGATTCAACTTCTCGCGACTGATGCATCTAATTTCGTTCCCCCAAATCCGGTCTTTCGCTGAGCTAGTCTACCAGTCGTAATCAGCCAAAGCAATGAAGTAGCCGTTCACGAACTTGCAGTCGACCGTAAAGGGTCGGGAGTCTTTACAGCAGCTCCGCCACCGAATAGATGCTGCTGGTAGGAACATTGGGTTGCTAATGGGCTAAGCGATTTAGGCTGAAAAGACTGCTGCCCCTTGGCTCACGCCGATACGGCGTGCCATGTTAAACTGGCGGAAATGCGCAGTTTTTCACAGGCCAACTTGGTCCGAGTGTTGCAATCCTACCGGTTTTCCCGATTGGTTGTCCTATGACATTCCGATTCGGAGATTGTCGGACCATTGGCATCCCGCAAAGTAAGCCATGGCCGAGTCGGAAATGGTGCAGACACAAATCATACCCGCTGGCCGCTTGGTTGGCAGAGTTGCGAAAAGGATGACGCTGATGAAACGCGTAGTGTTAGGTTTAACTTTGGTAATTGGCCTATTGAGCAGCACGGGCTGCAATCTCCTCAATCGCAATAGTTGCAATAGCTGCAACGGCCCGATTGGCTGCCGCCCCTGCAAGATTGGTTGGCAGCGCGGTGGTACGGACTACCAACGCTTTTTGGGCAATCACAGTGCGGTCCGCAATGCTCAACCCGCGGGAGCTGGTGGAGCTGGCGCTGGCCCAGCCGCTCAAGTAGCTTACCCTTACTATACAGTGCGCGGTCCACGCGACTTCTTGGCCGCTAATCCGCCCAGCATCGGCCGCTAAGCTGTCGAAGTTTCCTAAATTCAAATAGTGGATCTTGTTTGGCGCGAGATCCACTACGCAGGCTTGCTCACTGTTGAAGACCAAACAGGACAACATTGATTCCTAACCGAGCCGCATCGGTACGCGTGTAGCCTTTACACTGTAGCGAGTGGCGGCTCTCCAGTGCGCAGCTTAGGTCAAGCGGTGAATAAACGACAACGATTCGGTTGTCGATCGAGCCGGTGCGCAAGGTCGGTGCTTCGCGCCGTTGAGCGCTGATGATTTTCTCTCCAGAGTTGTCGGGCCGAATCACTTCTACACTGCGCACATCGAATCCATAATATTTGTCTGTTAGCAGAGGATGTCCGCTGGGCAAGGCATCGAGTGGCTCTCCGAGAATGATTTCCATCTCGCGCGAGAAGCTCGTGTTAAACTGTTCGTCGGCACAGATTGCATCGGCGAAAAGGAAACCACCGTCGTTTAAGTACTTCCGCAAGGCTTCGCGCTGTTCGTTGCTTAGCCGCAGTTCGCCGCGACCGTGCATGAAGACTATGGCGTATTTCGACAGCTCATCGGGCACAATATTGATCAGCCGTTTCTCGCTACTCAATTGGAATGGGTTCTCTTTGTCCAGCCACTGGATCAAATTGGGCACGGCCCGCGGTGCATCGTCGGCGCCTGCGTTGTGGCGGAGCACGGGCATCACGAACAGCCCACGATCGGTCGAAGTCCCTTGCACAACTTCTTCGAGGATCGTGACGGTTTCGAGCTTTTGTTTGAGTTCCTTGCCGGTCGCGTAGGACAGAACGTTGAGGCCAATTTTGGTAGCCGTATCCAAATCCTGTTGAACTTTGTCGCTGAAATCGGGACGAATGCCGTACGGCAAATTCAACTCCCAACGGCACGAAAGGCTGAGTGGACTGTAGACGACTCCCAAGCGACAGCAGGTTTGCACACCATACAGCCACGCGCCCTCCGGCAAATCGGCGGGATTCACGCGAGCTTCGGCGAACCAAATCGGATGATCCGGCTCAATCTTCTCCAAGGGTTGCTCAAACAGTTCCACGACTAGTCGCCGAAAGTATTCTTCGAATTCGCGCCCGTTGCAACCATCTCCGTTGCAGGCTTCGGCAAAGATAAAACCGCCCTGCTGCTCGACGTAGTCCTTTAGTAATTGCTTTTCGGCTGGCGAAAACTGTGGTGCGCGGCTACCACTGATGAAGAGCACCGGCGACTCCATCAGATCTTCTAGCCGGGCGCGCTGCAGGTCGATCGTTTGCCAAGCCAAGTCGCGTTTCCATGCTTGCTCGGTATGCGCCGTCAAGTTCTGGATCGCGGTGGCGTGGTGATTCCAGTCGTTGTCGCGGCCATACTTCAAACGACTAACCACAATCTGTCGCTTGCCCTTGGCCAGAAACAGAAGTCCGAAAGCGGTATCGGAATATTCGTTGCCCAAGTACGCTCCCGCCGATACGATCTTGCCAGTCGTGGGATCTTGCAAGATATCTACAAGATGCGCCGTGCCTTCGCGATACCAGTCATGGTCACCGATAAACCGCTGTCCGGTCATTCGACCGGCCCGTTCCAGCGCGTAGATGTAGTACAAGTGATTCATTGGCTGCCCTGGATTAGCACGCACCGCGAACGCGCCGCCCAACCATCGCAATGCCTGCTGCACGCGATCATCGTTGCTACGATCCGCTCCGCAGCAGTTCACGCGGTCTGTCGCGGAGGCTTCGAGGCTATCCAACTGGGAACCGACAATGACCAATGAAGCGATGCCAGCGCACGTCATACTGCCGGAGCCGTTCGACTCACCGCCGGAATAGGAAAATCCTCCGTCGTTATTTTGCAGCTTCTGCCAGTAGCCCTGGGCTTTGGAAAAAACCTCTTTCCACGTTGCTCGCGGTAGATCGAGGCCCGCCCGCTGAGCCTCGTGCAAGGCCAGGAGCGCAAATTGGCTGTTCGACGGGTCGCCGCTACCCTGTGGGTAACCCCAGCCACCGTGATTCTTCTGATTTTCGATGAGCCACTTCGCATTCCGCTCGATCTGGACCGCGTATTTATTCGGATTGGCCAGGCAAAAGACCATGGTCTGCAGGGACACGGTGTAGACCTTGTCAGCTTCCCTGGAAGCGAGGTGCTGCAGAGCGCGCGACATTACGGGTGCCTCTGGCTCAAGACCAGCATTCAGCAGCGCCAACGCAACTAGTGCCGATACACCCTGTGGATAATCTTTGTTGTAGTCTGACCAACCACCATCGGGCTGCTGTCCAGCAAGCAAGAAACGCACGGCCGCGTCGATCGCTTGGTCAACTTTGGCGGGGGTGACTTCTTGACCGCCCGCCGGTACAGCGAGCGTTACAAGTGCTAGAATCGTTAAACCAAGATGAAAGGCAGAGGCGAAGCGAATCATTGAGTGGCCTGTGTGAGGCTGGGTTGTAGGGCAGTGGCCAGTGACCGACAATACTGCATGGTTGCCAGCCACGGTAGTGGCCTCGTCCACCACCTACGATTATACCGTCTTCATTACCCAGGTCGAATCTGTGTCCAATAAACCAAAAAATGTAGGGGATCTGTTACGTGAGTTTCGCGAGCATCGCGATGCCATGCGACAGGAGTTAGCCAAGGTCGTGATCGGCCAGGAAGCGGTCATTGAACAACTGCTCGCGGCCATCTTTACCCGCGGCCATTGTCTGCTCGAAGGCGTTCCTGGTTTGGCCAAGACGTTAATGGTTAGCTCGCTGGCGCGGATCGTGGATGTCAGCTTCAATCGCATTCAATTTACGCCAGACTTGATGCCTTCGGATATCACGGGCACAAATGTGCTGAACGAAGATGACGCCGGACGCCGTCAGTTTGAGTTTGTAGAAGGTCCAATTTTCACAAACATTCTGCTAGCAGATGAAATTAACCGTACGCCCCCCAAGACCCAAGCCGCACTCTTGCAAGCCATGCAGGAACGTGAAGTCTCGGTGGGACGCACCACATATCAACTGCCCGATCCGTTTTTTACGATCGCAACCCAAAACCCCATCGAGCAGGAGGGCACTTACCCATTGCCCGAAGCACAGCTCGACCGCTTTATGTTCAACATTCAAGTCGGGTACCCTACTGCCGACGAAGAGGAACAAATTCTGCTCGCTACGACGCGCAACGAAAAACCAGAGATCAGCAAAGTGCTCTCCGCGCGTGCCATTGTTAATATTCAGAAGCTGGTCCAAAGTGTCGCTGTTAGCCCGTTTGTGGTTAAGTATGTCGCGCATCTGGTGCGTGCGACACGCCCGGCCGACGATCGAGCACCGCAGTTTGTCAGGGAATTGGTCGATTGGGGAGCTGGACCGCGTGCTGGGCAGTTTCTGATTAACGGCGGTAAAGCGATCGCTGCCATGGATGGCCGGTTTAGTATCGCCGTCGAAGATATTCGCAAAGTCGCCATTCCGGTATTGCGTCACCGCATCAGCACCAATTTTCAGGCCCAAGCCGAAGGCATGTCCAGCGAGAGAATCATCGAGCGATTATTGAAAGAAATTCCGGAACCAGATGTCCCCAAGTTCAGTAGTGAAGCGCCGCCAGTGGCCGTAGCTCCGCCGGTTAGACCAGCCAGAAAGTAAGTAATATCGCATGGTTGCCGTCGAGCAATACCTAAAACCCGAACTGGCTGCGCAAATCAAGCGCTTGGACCTCCGCGCGAAGATGGTAGTGCGCGGCTTTCTGCAAGGCTTGCATGCTAGTCCCTTTCACGGGTTCAGTGTCGAATTCAGCGAGCATCGCAGGTATACCCCTGGCGATGACCCCAAAGACATTGACTGGGTTGCCTATGCTAAGACGGGTAAGTATTACGTCAAGAAGTTCGAATCGGAAACCAATTTGACGGGCTACCTGGCGATCGACTTGAGTCAGTCGATGAATTACACGTATCGACAGCAGCTTACCAAATTCGATTATTGCATTTGTCTATCGGCCGCCTTGGCCTATTTGATGATCCAACAGCAGGACCCTGTCGGGCTGGTGACGTTCGATACCAAGCTGGGTGCCAGTGTGCCGCCGCGCAGCCGCCGTAGTCAACTGCCGACTATTCTTAGCCAATTGACGAAACTACAAGTCGCTGGGCAGACGGATCTGGCTGGTTCGCTAGTGCAATTGGCGGCCATGCTTCGCCACCGCAGCTTGATAATGCTTTTCAGCGATCTACTAACTGAAGAGGAACCGATGCTGCGGGCGCTCCGCAACCTTCGGCATTCCGGACATGACATCATCATCTTCCACGTCTTGGATGAAGCCGAAGTCAGTTTTCCGTTTCAGGGTATGTTGCAAATGCGCGACCCAGAGACAGGTCAAGTTGAATCGGTGCGAGCCGCTGACGCAGCAGAAGAATATCGCCGTTCCATTGACGACTTCCGCAGGCGGTTAGACAAGGAATTTACCGAAAGTCGTATCGATTATGTGCCACTCGATACCAGTCAACCGTACGATAAAGCGCTGATGGAGTACCTGTTGCGCCGACGCAATCGCTTTTAAGCTTCTTGAATATGAGTTTTCTACATCTGTCGCTGATAGCTGGATTGGCCGTAGTCACGGTCCCGATCATGCTGCATTTGTTTGGGCAGAAACAGCCTCAGATGATCGATTTCCCAGCGTTGCGCTTTGTGCGCCAGACGCGGCAGGAGCAGAGTAGCAGTTGGCAGCTCCGTCACTTTCTATTGCTACTGCTACGGATCTTGCTGTTGGCCGCATTGGCACTGGCACTGGCGCGACCGCGTGTTCACAGCGCGATGTTGGGTAGCGTTCTAGGCGTTACCGGGGTTGCCGTCTTAGCAGCGCTGGCGAGTTTGATTGCAGCGGTGGCTTTCGTTTCCAAACGCCCGTTCAGTGTGTGGTTGACCTGCACCGTGATCGCGATCGCCCTGTGGGCTTCGGCAGGTTTGTGGGGCGCGCGATCGTTGAGCTCTGGTCCCTCGGTCCCTACGTCTGACAGTTCCGCCCCAATTGCAGCCGCTTTGATCATCGATAACAGCCCAACCATGGGCTACCAGGCAGGCAATCAAACGCGTTTGGAGGCGGCCCAAGAGATGTCCACCTGGATTCTCGATCAATTGCCGTTGGATAGTCGTGTAGGTGTACTAAGCGGCGCGCCCGTTGGCGCATTGGCGCTCGATCCCAACACTGCCAAGTCGCAAGTCAAGATTGTCGAAGTACGTGCCTTGCACGTTGACTTGTTGTCACAAATTCGCACTGCGCTGGACCTCGTTTTAGCCAACGAATTAGAACGCAAGGAAATCTATGTTGTTACGGATCTCATGAGTCCCTCCTGGAATTCCGTTCAGACGGATTTGATTGCGTTACTGAACCAACATAAAGACGAAGTCTTAGTACAGATCATCGATATTGGCGAGACGTCGTTTAACAATTGGCAGTTGAGCGACGTTGAAGCCGATTTCTATACGCTGCCAGCTGGTGGCGACGTCACATTCACGGTCAACGTCTACCGCGTCGATTCTGTCGCCTCCGACAAAGTCAGCACGGTTTCGGTGGAATTGTTCCAAGAAGCCATTGATCCTAATCTACCGGTCGTCAGCAACGGCGAATTGATGACACCTGACAGCCGAGTCGTCGACCGAGTCAATGTAGATATTAAATCCGGCGGGTCGGCAACAGTGGAATTGAAAGCTACGGCACTTGCAGCCGGTACGCATCATTTCACGATTCGGTTGGATCAGCCTGACCCACTGATGATCGACAATCAGCGCTACGTCACCGTTGTCGCGCGCGAGCAGCAGCCGACTCTGATCGTTGCAAACGATACCGAGCTGGCGCGACAACTGAAACTCCTGGTTGATATCCGTGGAGCTCGCGCCGAAGATGGTAGCTCGCTGGTCGAAGACATTCGCTACGCGCAACTTTCACGTGTTGAACTTGAAAAGTATGACGTCGTTTGTCTATTGGATCCGCCACCCATGTCGGAGTCGATGGCAACAAGAATTAAGGAACACGTCATGGGCGGTGGCGGGTTACTTACGATATTAGGCCCCAACCTGGGATCGCCCGATCAGATCCGAGGCAACGCCCTGGAGTCGCTGCTTCCTGGCACACCGTCGCAAGTACTCGCCCGTCAGCCAAGCGATCGTTCTGCATTTCTCGTTCCTGTCGCATTGACGCATCCTGTATTTCACGAACTGGCGGCTATGGACGACCAAGTGCCTTGGTATCTCTTTCCCATTTTTAGAAGCATCACATTTGGGTCGTTAGTCGACGGTGCCGTGGTCTTGGCAAATTTGAGTACTGAGGACAATCCTCCAGTATTGGTTTCGCATAAGATCGGTCGTGGCCAAGTCTTGACTCTTACGACACCTTTGCCGGAAACGGAGGTGCGTGGTGCTCCGCTCTGGAATGAGCTGTGGATCGGCACTGATCCATGGCCCGCTTATGCGCTTTTGCTCGGTAGTTTTCAAACGCTGAGTGGGGCCGACCAAGCCAATTTGAACTTCGCAGCAGGTTCACCCGTGAACCTGGAAAACGATACATTTCGATGGCCGAGTCGCTACCAACTATTTGCACCGAATGCGCAAACTCGCCGCGCCGACACCACCGATGGACAGCTTGCCCTAGGCAAATTCGAGCGAGCGGGCATCTATCGACTACGCGGCATGCGTAACCAACCGGTTACCCGAGGTTTCAGTATTAACGCGGCCGCTGACGATACCCAGCTAATGCGTCTCGACTCCGTTCAACTTGACGAACGCCTTGGCGAGCATAATTATCGAGTGGCTCGGAACCGTAACGAAGTTGAAAGTAGCGTTGGGCAGGCCCGCTTTGGTCGGGAGCTCTACCCGTTGCTCATGGTGTTTGTGGCCGCGTTGTTCTTGGCGGAACAAGCCATGTCCAATCGCTTCTACAAATTGCAACTCTCGCGCGGCGCACGTGTACGGGCCAGCGCGAAAGTGAGCTCCAGTCGCGTCGTCACTTCACGAGAGGGGGTCTAACGATGCCTCCGCTCGACATCGCCGTTCGACCCTGCCTGGCCCAACTGAGCGTTGATCCATTGTTTGGTTGGATCGCAGTGGTCCCGCTGGCTTTGATCATGCTGGCCAGTCTGTGGTTGACACTCACATCGCAAGGCATCTCCTTGCGCGCGAGAATTGCTTTGATGTTACTGCGTCTCTGCGCCGCAATCGTATTGCTGCTCGGGTGGCTCCGCCCTGGGCTAGTCACCTCGATCGAGCGTGAATCCGATGGCGCGATCGCGGTTTTGATGGATCAATCTGCCAGCATGACGTTGCCCAGCGACCAGAGCAATCGCAACCGTTGGGAGGTGCAGTACGATGTGTGGCGCGCAATCGAATCAGCAACCGACTTGAAGATCGGTGGGTCACGTCTAGTGCCTTTTTTCTACGACCAACGTTTGTCGCCGGCGACCACCGAAGATTTGCCAAAACTGGAGAAGACTTTTGACGTCGCTCCGGTCGGTCGCCTAACTGACTTGGGGCGCACTTTAACCGAAGTCGGTCAGACTCAGATCGATCCTCCACTGCGCGGAGTCATCATGATTGGCGACGCGGCCCAAACGTTGGTACCCGCCGAGATTGATGCAACCACCGTTGCACGGCAAATGGCGCAGCTTGATCAGCCGATTGTATTTATCGGCATCGGCCCGCGTGGTGAAAAGGGGCTCGTCAAAGACGTCGCCTTGGAGGGTATGCCCGAGTACTTTACCGCGTTTGTGAAAAAAGAGTTGAGCGTGCCTTTGGTGGTACATTCTCAAGGCATGCAGAACCAGCCGATCGAGATCAAACTGACGCTGCGCGCCAGTGGCAAAGACGATCAAGTTGTCGCGGTTCGCAAAGTGCTTGCCTCCAGCCCGAACGAAAAACTTCCGCTCGAGTTCAAAGTCGTACTCCCGGAGGCTGGCGAATACCTGCTGGTGGCCGAAGCTAAAGTAGATGCTCGCGAGCAGATTGAAACTAACAATGTCGCCATGGGGTTCATCACTGTGCGCGAGGGCGGCGTGAAGATCCTTTATCTTGAAGGCCAGCCACGGGTCGAACAAGCATTTCTCAAACGCTCGCTCGAAGAGTCCTACGACTTCAGCCTCGAGTACCGTTGGTTGCAAGAGAAGGAACGCCGTCGTTGGCCAATTGATATTCATACCAGCGAGAATTTTGAACAGTATGATGCGTTCATTATCGGAGACTTGGATGCCAAGGCACTTTCCCCAGCCAGCTTGGCCGCACTCGCGCGACGCATCCAACAAGGCGCCGGACTGCTCCTGCTCGGCGGTTATCATAGCTATGACGCAGGCGGCTACCAAGCCACACCTCTCCGAACCATTATTCCAATTGAAATGAAACGCCCGCCGCAACGTTGGGATGCGCCGATCGACGAATCGCACCATATTCGCGGTAACGTGTACTTGATTCCCAAACGCTCACACCCTGCGATCAACCTGGAAACCGAACCAGACAATACGCGACTTTGGAGAAACTTGAAGCCGCTCCAAGGGATGAACCGCTTTGGTGCGATCAGTCGCAGTCTGGGAACTCAAGTCCTCCTCGAAAGCCAGGATGGCGACCCAGTGCTGGTTGCTGGAGAAGCTGGTAAGGGCCGCGTGCTGGCCTTTGCTGGTGATACGACGTATCAGTGGTTCTTGGCAGGCGAATCTTCGGGACAAAAGCGTGCACATCAACAGTTCTGGCGTCAATCGCTGTTGTGGCTGATCCGTCGTGATAGCCTAAATCATGGCTTTCGGCTCGGCTTGGATCGACGACGGTTGGAAATTGACGCAACTCCTAAGCTAAGCATCGACTGGTTCGGTGGCAGCGAAAATCGACCTATGCCGGAACAAGTAAAGATCGAAGTTTCGCGAGAAGGGCAATGGCTACAGAATGTCGAAACCAATGCCATTAGTGAAACGACACGCGAAGCGCGTATCACGGGACTGAGCCAGCCTGGACTCTACCGCGCTGCCTTGACTAGCAAAGATGTCCAGGGGGAAACGTATACCACCGACATCGCATTTATCGTTCGCGATGAATCTCGCGAACTATCACAATTGGCAGCCGACTGGCAGATGATGAACAACATTGTCGCCGCCAACGATGCCTCCGGGGGCAAGCTGTATTTGCCGGAAGACGTTGGAGCGGTCGTGCGCTGGTTTCGCGACCGACAGGATGCGACCAAAGTCACGACCATCGAACGCCGCCGCTTGGGCGACGCCGCCTGGGACGCTTGGCTCACCCTAGCCGCCTTCTGCATCGTGATGAGTATCGAGTGGGCCCTGCGAAAAAGTTGGCAGCTGCCTTGATAGGAACAGATTCTCGGTTTTCTCGACCACCATCTGCGCGGGGATCGCTAATAGAGATTCAGGTAAGCCCCGCTCCCATCGATTCAGTGAACCCCGTTGTAGACTGTGAACTCCGTAGTAGTCTGTGGCGTACTGGGTTCGTGTCTAATCGTATAACAGCACCGAGGGCGAAGAATGTCCGACAATCTGCCAGTAGAGTCTGTGAATCGCAAGCAGAGGCGGCTACGGACTTTCGGTGTGACGGCTTTACTGGTATTAACTCTGGTAGCAGCCGTGGCTGTCAAAGTGTGGCTCCTACCCGCCTACTTGTCTTACCAGCGGAAACTGCTTACCGAAGACATTAGCAGGTTAGGCGGGATGCTCACGTCAGCGCAAGATAGAGTGCTACTGCGCGGCGATTCCGTTACTGACGAGTCAATTGAAGGAATTGCACATCGCCTTCACTATATACCTGAGTTGCAGCAGGTCGATCTACTTGATACCAAAGTAACGGACGCTGGTTTTACTCTGTTAACACAACAACACAACATTACACGCATGCACGTTCAGGGGGCGACCATCACGGACGAAGCCATTCAGATGGCCCGCGAGAAACGACCTGATCTTGACGCTCAACGGCGTGCGCCAGATCCAATCGCGACGGGTCTAGCGATGACAAACGTCTATCTAGACGCGATTCCTGTCGCCAAGTTTTCTCCTATCGATGGGCAGCTTTTCTTCGGATCCGGTGATGGCGGACTCCACCGGCTCTCGCGCGAAGGTTTTTTGACTGATGACGCCGCTCATGGGAACTGGTTGTTCGATCTCGAATTTTCGCCAAATGGCCAACTCTTAGCGACTGCCGGAGGCGATAACCATGTATCCATCTGGAATCCAAGAACGATGCGGCGATTGGTAGACTGCGTTGCTGGAGAAAACGATGTGCATGGCGTCGTTTGGCTGAACGATTCGCAGTTGGCAACGGCTGGCGACGACCGAGCGATTCGGGTTTGGCAGTTAAATGAGTATGCTGGCCAACTCAAATTGGAAATCACCTGTTTAATCGCTGAAGCCCATGAGCAAGCGATTCCACGCATCGTCTATGATCGTCAGCATCAAAGACTGCTGACCGCCAGTCGAGACAACCAAATAGGCATCTGGCAGTTGGTAGGCGATCAGCTAAAACCAGCTGGTCGACTGGTGGGGCACCGAGATGATGTCATGGCAATCAACCTAAGCCCCGACGGGCTACACGCGATCAGTGCAGGTTACGACGGCAATCTGATTCACTGGGATTTGGCCAATCAATGTAGCTTGCAAGTTGACCACTTGGTTGATCAACGAATCTATGCAGTGCATGTCGACTGGCGAAATTCGCAGGCCTACGTAGGTCATCACGCTGGGCTAATGCGATATGACTTGAACAACGGAGAACGAGATAATTCAAATTCCCAGCAGCTTGTGGCGAGCATTGCATGGGATGATCAGCGTCTCCGTTTGGCAACGACTTCCGCAGACGGTCGCATCACCTATCGTAACGCCCAGTTGCAGCCGCTGGATGAGTTCCAATACGAACAACTCTTTGGCCTGGACTAGGATATGGATGCTACCACACGGATCAATAAGAGTTTCCAACGTTGGGATTGATGTACGTCCCGCGGTATGAGTAGCCCCTTTGGTAGCCCGGATATGCACCACCGTAGTAGCCTGGCGAATAACCGCTGCTGTAGTAAAGGCCAGTACGGTACGGAGTGATATAGGGTGCAGTGTAGATGTAAGTGCCTCGATAGGGAGTGTAGTACACTGGTGGAAAAATGAGCGGCCGCTGCCTTGAGAATCGCATCCAATTGCCACGACGGCTGCGATCGCGATCGCCACCATACTGAACCAGTTGCACACCAGCTGCGTCGGTACTTTGGATTTTCGCGGCTGGCTTGGTGTTCACCAGCGCATCAAACTGTGTCATTTGGGTACGATCTGCGCGAACACTTGCCGATGCAATTTTCTGCACTCCAAGAATCGCGATGCACAGCGTGAGCACTGAAATTGCAAATTGTCTCAAGACTAACATGATATGCTTTCCCTTACCTTCGATATTTCCCCCGTGCGACTTGACAAGTTGTCACACGTACTAGAGACGAGTGGTGCAAATCTCGTTCCGGTTGGAGCATAGGTTTTGCATGTCACCGCGATCTTGGACCTAAGTGTCGTAGTACAAGCAGAATTCGTAGGGATGGGGTCGAGCATTGATGGGGACTATTTCTTGAATGCGTTTGTATTTGATCCAGGCGCTCAGTGAATCCTCAGTGAATACGTCCCCACGCAACAGGAAATCGCAGTCTTGCTCGAGGGCCTGTAGTGCCGCTTCGAGGTCGACGGGTGTCTGTGGAATTCCGCGCGCTATGTCCGGCGGCAGATCGTACAAATCTTTGTCCATCGGGTCGCCAGGATGAATCTTGTTTTGGATACCATCGATCACTGCCATTAACATTGCAGCAAAAGCGAGATAGGGGTTGCAGCTGGGATCGGGGCAACGGAATTCAACACGTTTGGCTTTCGGGCTGGGGCTCACCATCGGAATGCGGCAGGCGGCTGAACGATTGCGCTGCGAATAGGCCAGATTCACCGGAGCTTCGAAACCAGGCACAAGCCGTTTGTAACTATTGGTGGTGGGGTTGGTCAAAGCTAACAGGGCAGGAGCGTGTTTCAATAGTCCACCGATGGCGTGCAAGCCCAAGTCACTCAATCCGGCATAGCCGCTACCAGCGAACAATGGTTCACCGGATTTCCAAAGCGACACGTGTACATGCATACCGTTCCCGTGGTCGCCGAAAATCGGCTTGGGCATGAACGTAGCCGTTTTTCCGTGCCGCCGCGCCACATTCTTGACAATGTACTTGTACGTTACCATGGTATCCGCCATAGCGACGAGCGTATCGAAACGCAGGTCGATCTCGGCTTGGCCAGCCGTTGCAACTTCGTGGTGGTGACATTCGACTTCAATGCCGCAATCAATTAAGGTCTGCATCATTTCACTGCACGTCAACGCCTTGATCCAGCGGTGCGCAGGGCAAATAGCCCTGTTGGTGGCGCAGTTTGTGACCCAAGTTTGGACCTTCGTCACGCCCGCGATTCCAGGCCGCCTCCATGCTGTCTACGCGGTAAAACCCGGACTCGGCAGTCTGGTCGAACACTACGTCATCAAAGACGAAAAATTCTGCTTCGGGTCCAAATAAAGCCCGTGTCGTGCTCCCGTATTGGTCAAGTAATTCTCTGCGACGAGCAATATTGCGTGGATCACGGGAATACCTCTTCGCGTATTCTGGGATCGACGACAGAGCAAGTCAGTACAACCGTTGGCAGACTGGTAAACGGATCGATCCAAGCAGATTGCGGTTGCGGCAACAGGAGCATGTCAGACTCATCGATGGTCTGCCACCCCTTGCTCTCGAACCGTCAGAACCCAAAGCCATCGTCAAAGGCCGCTTCGGTCAATTGGGACACGGGCACCGTTGTATGATGTTGCCGACCTAGAAAATCCGTAAAACGCAAATCAACTGCTTTGACATCGCGTTCGCGACACAATACCAATGCCTCTTGCGGTGACCGAATTACGTGCCGATTATCCATGAGTTATTCATCTTCTAGGTTATTGAACGCAATCCGATTCGCGGGTCGTCTTGGTGCCTGCGCGCTATAGTAACTCAACGCGTCAGCCCTTGGTCACGTCCGCTGTCTGGCGTCGGTAGTTTGCCAAAGCAGAGCAAACGCTGGCACTAAGATACTGCGCACAACGAGCGTGTCGAGTAGCACGCCGAAAGCCAAGGCAAAACCAAGTTCCGTTATCCCGCGCAGTACGGGCGCGCCATTGGATAGCCAGGCAAAGATTTCAAACTGACTCAACCATTGACTAACCGCAGGACTTGTCATGGCAATAAAGGTTCCCGCCATGACCAGCCCACAACTGGTAATAATGCCCCCGGTCACTGCTAGCGCTCGCCGCACACCCTCGCGCCGCCCCAAAGTTCGCTGCTCTTCGAATATTCGCGTGACCAAGTAAACGTTATAATCTTGCCCCACGGCTACTAGTATCACGAATAGAAATAGCGGGACTTTCCAATCCAAGCCGCTATAGTCAGCATACAAATGTGAAAACGTCCAGTAGGTAATGCCCAGCGTTGCAAAGTAGCTGAGCAATACGGTAAATATCAAATAGGTCGACAACACCCACTGACGAAGCATGATGACTAGCACAAGCCAAACGCCGATCGTCACCAAGACCTGGATTCGTCGTTGATCCGACTGAGTCACCTCGCGCAAGTCAACGATACCAACGGTCGTACCGGATGTGGTGAACTCCGTATCTTTCCAAGTCGAATTCTCACTGGTGATCGTTTCATCCAGCTTGGCACATAAACGCGCTAGCGTCGCGCCACTCTCCAGCGAAAATGGATTGTCGCTCAATATCACGTCGAACTTGGCTACTCGCCGAGACATATTGTTCAACGAGCTAACGTAGCGATCTTTCGTGATTCGGTGGTTTTGCAAAATGCGCCGTCGCCAAGCATCCTTATCAAATAAGCCCATGCGTTTGCCCGGCGGATAGTCGCCAAGTGGATCCGTGAGGCTACGTACCGAATCTACGCCGTCCAAATAGAGTAGTGCGGAAAGTTCGTCGCAAGCTGCCCGCAATGATTCTTCTGAATCAAAGGCCGTTTTGCGAGTCAAGAGGATCGTGATTGGGCTGCCGTCGAGTGTCGAGAAGAACTTAGAGATAAGCTCTGCGCCGCGACGGCTGGGCGCATTGCTCGACAATTCCTCAGTCAAGTCATAGGTAACGCGTCCCAAGCAGGCAACTCCGTAAATGGCGGGACCGGCGAGTACACCGAGCGTTACTGCCAAAGCGAATGCCGGCCGTAAAACGATCGCAGACGCTAACCAATTCCAATAGCCGTCGCTGGTATCGCGTTGTGGCGACCTTCCTGCGGCACTCGTCATTTGGCGGAGGTCCGTTGAGCGATCGGGACGCTGTGGCCAAAACGCGAGTTGCCCAATTCCACTTAGGAAAGCTGGTGTAAACGACAGGCAAACCAAAAGTGTGATCGCCAATGAGATGGCAATGATGGGGCCACTGAACTGGAATTTTTCAAAATGCGAGAACCACATTAGTCCCAAACCTACAATTGTGGTGAGCGCGCTGGCCACTAACGCGTCATGGACGCTTCGCCAACTACTCGCCACAGCCGCGTACATCTTGCGGCGCGTATTCACACCGCGCGCGTGCAACACTTCCCGACTCCGTGCAAGCAAGAACAAACAGAAGTCGGTACCGGCGCCAAACAGCAAAACCACGATGAAAATCCGTGTCGTGGTGAATACCCCCAAGCCATGGCTAGCTGAGTTGGCTGGGTCGCGGGCCAACAGGGCGATCACACTGGTCGCCACAATCAGACTAAGTGCGATGCTGGTGAGTGGAATTGCAACCAAGAATGGCGCGCGATAGACCAAAGCCAAGATTAGCAAGACCAGCAAGACGGTGACGATCTCCGTCTGCTGAACACCACTGGCAGCCGCACGCAGCATGTCAGCCCCCACCGCAGCCGAGCCGGACGCTTCAACACGAAAACCATCGGAAAGAATATCGCCATATTCAAGCCTCAAGTCCGAAATCAACTTTTCCATGCCGTTGAGCAACTCGATATTGCTGACCGCCGTAAACTCAGTGCCCAATTGAATGGCAATCAATTTGGCGTGACCATCACCGCTTTGCAGCTTGTGTCCAACGACCGAGTTGCGCCAGGACCAAACGTCGCGCACCGCCGAAAACCAATCGGGCAGCGCGTTGTCGAGCGTCGGCGTGGCTTGTTCACGCATGAGTTTGGCCGTGTCGATGTCCGCAGCAGCCGCATCCACATCGCCCAACATCGATAGCAACTCGCCACGAATGCGATAGGCGTCTGGCAAGCGGCGAAAGTTGCCGCTTTCACGCTCTGCAAAATACTTCGACAAGCTGTTTTCGATTTCAATGGCTTCCGTCAAATTGTCGCGAACGATTTCGGCTAACACGGAATCTGCAATTCGCGCTTGTTCCGGGGCTACTGGGGCAATTGCCGACGTCGCGCCCTGTTCGCTCGCGGCAACTGGCGCAGCTTGGAGAATGGGTGTCAGCCTTTCTTCTTGTTCTGAGTGGCTAGATCGCAATTCCCGCCAGGCTGATTCGGCCGCCAGCCAGTGCAACCGCCGCGCTAAATCCAAGACGAGCGCGATATCACCGTTGGCCAAGGGGGCGGATTCATTGGCAGCCACTATCACAATTTGACTGCGAGTCCCTGATCCTGGGAACGCATTCTCCAACGCCCGCTGACCAATGGAGCTGGGCACGGAATCCGGTAAGAATGCCAAGTCCCCATCGGCAGCGATGGAGTCCCAGGCCGGGGCTAGGCTACGAAGCAGAATTGCCAAGCTGATCCAAGCCAAAATCACTAGCGGCCAATAGCGTGTCACAAGGCGACTGGCCAATAGCTTGTACCATCCCAGCTTGTTGCCAGCCGCAGGCACTAGTGTTCTCCCCGTTTACCAAACTGCGACACCACTCGTGAACTAAACTCAGCCGCTGCCGCATCGATCGAGGCGACCACTGCATCAAGCGACGATCCTTGGGCGGCACGAGCCGCTGCGATTACCGTTTCGCACTCGTGCCGATCCATGGCAATGGCAGCTTCCAACAAACGCAACTCATCACCGGCCGGAATTGCAATAAAACCGTGTTTGTCCGCATGAACCAACTGCCCAGGTTGAATGCGAGTTCCGAAGACTTCAACATCACAGCCCCAGCGAACTGGCGTACTGTGTGCATGCCCAACGCATAGGCGACGCGCAAGCGCCTTGAATCCGGCATTCGTCATTTCGTCGACATCGCGAATCGCCCCATCGACCACGGTTCCCACACAACCCAAAGAACGATGGACATTCGCGTTGACTTCGCCCCAAAAGGAACCGATCACACGCGGTCGATCCAAATCCTGAACGAAGACAATCTTGGGGCCCGGTTGACTAGCCACATATGCTCGATAATCGGCCCAAGCTGTTGGTAAAGCAGTCTTGTGTTGTCCGTTCGAAGGTTCGATAACCAACGTAATCGCAAATCCAACCATGGGCCCCATCTGCGGCATAAAGTCGGTGGTCTCTTCCAAATTGGTAACTGGGGCGGCCGCATCCAACTGCGTTATCTGTTCCCAGCCGTTGTAAATAGTCGGTGTGTTCCACCGCTTCAGTTGAAGCAAGTCGCTGTGAGGTAACGGCATGGTTGGTGCTTTGGTTCCTGCTAAGAAGTTTTTCAACTTGGGTTATTGTGGCATTACCCACCAGAATTCCAAGCCTATGCTAGCCTTTTGATACATAAATGGCATCTGCCCCTGGCTGAAAAATGCTCTACAACTCCAGCCGGTTAGACTGCTACAATTCCCCCACTTCAGTGAATGTAGCGTTCCAACTTGAAATTCCACGTAGGGTTTTGTGATGAACCGACTATCCACGTTTCTCTTAGGCATCATCGTTGGCGCAGGTGGCCTGTTCATATCTGAAAATTATTACGTCGTGCGTGGCAAAGAAGCAGTACACTTGGTCCCCAAAGTGGCTGCCAAATTGGAAATTCCTTACCGAGACGTGCGTAATTACAGCGTCGACGACTGGAAAAACAACCCTTCGCTGGCGCTAGCAATCGTCAAATCTAAGAAGCAGGATCTGCTTGTCGAGTCTGGATTGTCCAACATGCAAAGTCAATTCGAAGGCCTATTGCGCTCCTTTGGCGGTTAGCTGAGAATAAACGGGGCAGGCCGCCGACCCCTTTTGCAAGCGTTGGAAACATCTATTGAGTCGTTTTCACGATTTTTACTAAAGTCGGTGATGCACAAGCCGCGCGCCGATGCGGCTTCATTTTTTTGAGCGTGAACGGACAGGAAACGACGATGCTAAATCTCCAGACTTCGACAGTGAAAAAGACTGTCGTCGCCGCCGCGCTGTGCCTGGTTACTGCAGCGAGTGGATGTCGTTGGTCGAGCATGGGACAAAATACGGTTGGCGTACGCATGTTCGAGCAAGGCCGATACGCTGAAGCTTTGCAGCAATTCCAAACCGCCCAACGCACCGATCCTAGTAATCCCGACGGCTACTACAACCTCGCGTCGACTTATCACAAGATGGGCGTCGCTCAAAAGGATGCCAGCATGATTGAACAAGCGGAATCACTGTACAACCAGTGCTTGGATCTGCAACCCAATCACGTTGATTGTCATCGCGGTTTGGCCGTATTGCTAGCCGAATCTGGTCGTCCCGATAGCGCTATGAAGCTATTGAAGAACTGGGCGTCAACCAATCCACAGATGGCTGACCCGCTGATCGAACTAGCGCGGCTCCATCAGGAATTTGGCCAAACCAAAGTTGCAGAGCAATATCTAGACGATGCTTTGGCGATGAACCCCAACGACTTTCGCGCGTGGAGCGCTCGGGGGCAAATGCGCGAGGCCTCTGGCGACTTGAATCAAGCTTTACAGAACTATCAGCAGAGTCTGGCGATCAACAGTCTACAGCCCGACCTTTATCAACGTGTCACATCGTTAAATGTCAAGATAGCTCAAAACACGATGACAGGACTTGGTCAGCCGCAAGGTGGTTGGACTGTCCAAAATCCACAACCTCAGGCTGGCACACGCTACTAGTGCTTCAACCTCATTAGCCCGTGGGAGTTGCCGTGTCAGGACGAATCGTCATTTTCTGGTAATCAATGACACGCCCACTTTTGCCGCCAACCAGCTTGGGCGGCTGACAACGGCCGATCGAGTAAAAGTCGCAGACGCATACATGGACCCTTTATATTGCGTGGCTGGTTCGCGGTTAAGTGCTCTGAAGTGTTTGGTGTTTAAGACAGAGCTTTTAACGCTGATCAAGGTTCCAATTTACTCGCCTAGACAGACTCAATTCAATTCCGGCATTAATTGTCCAAGAACTGGGAAACAGTTCGCTCAAGCGCGGCTTTGCCTGATAACTTGGCAAAGCAGAGGCTTTTTTTTAAACGAAGAAGCGCAAACAGAGTTCGGACCGAGGTTGCTGAATGCACTAGCAACTGCTCATGCTTTTAGGGCACGAAACTGTTTTGCAACAGCAGCGACGTGCTGTTCGATCCTACCACATTGCAGCGTCGTATAGTTATCCTTTACATCCTTCAAAAGCCAAGAGTCAATCGATTTTTCAGCATACTCTGAGATGCGAATGACCAATTGTTTTAGGGACAATCCTAAACAGTCTGAAAAAATCTGAAATCTCGCCGCATCTAAATTGTCAAAACGTTTTGATGCCCCTAAATCTAACGCTAATTCGTTGCTGTTGATGTATGCAACGGTCGCTACTAAATCATAAGACGGAGAGAGATTTGCGGTTCGACCATCCTCGTATAGTACTGAGAAATTCTTTAGGTGAGCATCTCCATTTCCGCAGCATATATTGAAAACAACGATCCGCAGGAGTTCGTCCACTTTGTCGGGCGCAATCCATTGCAGCACCCTCGCGATTTCATCATAACTACCGCGATACTGTTCACGCCCTGACGGCCGATCTAAAATTTGAGCGAAATCTTCCATGTGAATTCGCTGCGAGTTACACCGGTCAAATCGTTCGCATAAATAGACTTCGCCGTTCCCAAATGGCATATTCTCAGGAATTCGATCAAAATCTGCGACGTTCCGCATCTGAAATTCAGGAACGGTTAGTCCAGAAAGTTTTGCCCAATGCATCGTCGCAAACTCGCATCGCGGCAGATTTGGATATTCTGGTGAGTCGAACTTAGCGATGTATTCTGAACCACTGGCTGATGCGTTGGTTGTCAGCCCTCTTCCCTGCGAGCGAGCAGATAGCTTCCATTGCACGCCAGCAAGAGAAAAACGAAAAGACGTGTCGCTTGGTAATTCATGGCTCCTCGACTGAAGAAAGGGTCCCTTATCAATCATCGTCCGAGTAGGGCGCAAAACTACGGCCCCAGGAAGTTGTTCGCCTAGATAGGAAAGCATTTCGAAGCTGTCGTTCTCTTCGATTCCGAGAAGTCGTGCCCGCCACCTGCGCATCACTCCTTGTGGCAAGAGATGCTCGAACCAGCCCATTGGTCCGCCAACGCGAATTTGCTTCGGTATGCGGTCTTCGAATAACTGCCCCAAAACCGGCCGCGAATCGATATGCCTATCGACGTAGTTCTCTGAAAAAGTGAACACTTCACTTTCATCGTCGAAATGTTCCAGCAAACCTATTTGAGTTTCGCCAAGGTGTACAGAGAGCGCTTTCATTTCGATAAAGTCCCAACTCTGTTTGCCTTAGCTCCTTCCGCAATAGTCTTGATCGAAGGACGCATGTCCGTTTGGTCACCGATTCGATCATTTACGAAACTCTGAAAGTAGCGTTCCAGGATACATCTTCGCTTTTCACGAAATCGATCCTTGTCTCCAGCAATAAGAAACTTGATGGCTGTTCGATCGAGCAGATGCGAATCCAAAATGGACGCTTCGACTTCGTCAGCCAACAGTCTTTCTTTCCGAAGTCCTGACAGTCGTATCACTACGTCAGTTCCGAGTTTTGCTTTATCGACGAGCGGGAGTAACAATTTCTCAATGTTAAATGGTTCAGAGTGTGTTTGCTCGTTACCTTCTCGTTGGCTTTCGACTGGATCGTCGGCATCGTCAAGGCAGCTGAAAAGATCGAACTCTGGTTCTGTTTGGAACTCAGGTAGCTTCGGCTGTGCGGCTAACAAGCCTAGGACAAAAACCTTGCCCGATGCCCGATTCATCGAGATAAGCTTTTCGAATTCCGCAACAGGATTGTTGGGGAATGCGGCTACTTGAAGTGGAGAGATATTGGTTAGCAAACTAGCCAATGCATCGTCTGGCTTCTCGAATAATTGTGTCTGTTTCAAAAGGCGATTGATATAAGCATCGGTTACATCATGGTGCCCGGAAAGCGCTCCATGCCAAATCCACTTTGCTGCGAGCCTGTCAACTCTGGTATCTTCACAGTCGAACCGATCGTAAAACGCGCTGAGAAAAATCAATGGCATTCGATATGGCAAGAGTTTCCAGTGCGGAATGCCAGCTGCTTGTTGAATTGTATAAACTGCTCTTCGGATCGCTTTTTCAGTTCTTGTGATTGACGTGTCAGCGACAACTTCTGGCGATTCAACCGATACTTTGGCCGTAATTCCGCACGTCGATCGGACGCAGCGAAGGAAGAGATCAGCATCTATTTCGCCGAAACCTAAGTCTGTAAGTCGGGCAACGGCAGTACGAATTGGCTTGTCACCCTCTTTGCCATAACGTGCTTCGAAGATTTCATGTTCGCGCATCCCCACGCCAGCAGTATTCACTCGCGTGAAAATCAGACGTACGAGGCTTTCGTTAGCCCCTTCGACGATGTACGCTGGCACTTGGTACTCGCGAATCGCCTTTCCCAACTGCAGCGCCCGATCAACAAGCTTTGGACTGCTATCCCCATATGGCCAAGCTCGTATCCATTTGAGTAAGTCTACCGAATTACATAGTACATTCAGCGGAATCCATGCAGGCGGAACGAGCTTTCGGCTCAGCCGAACAAATTCTTCATTTTCCAAGTCGTACCAAGTTGCCCAATAGTCGCCTTTGGGAATTGGGTCAGTTCGCAAAAGACAAGCAACCAATGCTGTAATCCGCTGCTGACCATCAATGACCCACAAGGCGTTGTGTTGTTCACCTGCCGAAACAACGTGAGGACCGAAATGGAGATCCGAGCTTGGAGCGTGATCACGAGATAGTAGTAGGTCGCCGACGGGGAAGCCGCGGCGAATCGAATCAAAGTACTCTAAAACCTGTTTTGACCGCCAGCGAAGTGGGCGTTGGAATTTGGGGATCCGAAGTTTTCCGTCGGATGCCTCCTGCAAAAGCTGCTCTACGCTAAACCCTCTAGCTTCGGGACGCCGATTCAGTACTTTTTCGTTTAACATTGTCTTCAGGGCTTCTGACGCTATGCGGACATGTCGCTACTGACGAATGTGCACGCTACGCTTTGCGACTCCAATCTATAGAACATATATTATCAGAATCCTTCCTTCCCGGTGAGCAGTTTGCATCGAGTGCTTGATCTATCAGGAGGCTACTCGAAGAATTGCGGCTGTGAACGCACCACGCTTGGAAAATTGTCTATCGGTTTTCGAGGTCAAGTCCGCTTCTCATTTCCCAAATGCGCCCATGTCCTGGTCCTCGCAAAGCGGAGTAGCGCTGACTATAACGGGAAGAGTTCCTGGACCATCTGGAGTAGTTGCCCTTCCGGTAACTCGTGAGATTTGACTGGTTGCAAGATCGATATCTCGCTCGGCGAAGGCCCGCTAACCACCGGAAAACCGGCGAAGATGGGGCCGTCCATCGCTCCCGCGGTGCAGATGCCTTCAGCAACATCCGGCCGAGGGTCCTGTGAGTAGTCAGAATAGTCGGGGCGCTCGGATTCCAGTGCATTGGCTTGAACGAAATGCTCGGCCCGCTTGGCCACCCAAACAGCAGTTGAGGCAGTGGCCGAACTGGCCAGGAATTCACGGCGGTCCATAGCGAAGGCTGACCCTTGGTCTGAACTGAGATTAATTGAGTGCTTCGGCAGTAAAGCGACCGACTGCTTGATGCCGCGGCCGAGAATTCATCCTAGCGAATCCACAACCGGTCGTCGCGCGACTGCGGCACCTTTGACCAGCCCTGGTAACTGAGGCCATCGTAATGTTTGAGTATAAATCTGCGACTGTTAAACTCCAATTCACCCACAAAGTTCCGCGAAGAACCACTAAGAAGCGAACTTGACCAGCTCTACGGCGCGATGGACACGGCTAAGTTTCTCAAAGAGATCTTCTTGCAAACCTCGGCGGCAATCGCCAAACAGATCCAGATTTGGCCCCGTTCGCGAATCTCCGCAATTCTTGGACTGCTGCCCAACTTCTACCGCGTCCATCGTAGCCAGGTGCTGAACAGTGACTTGACGGTCGTTGTCAGCTTCGTCCGATTAAACTGATCGCCCAACTTGCGGACTGCTTCCGTCTGAGTTGGATAAGGATGAATGACGGATGCGATTTTACCCAAACCGATGCGATGTTTCATCGCCATGACAATCTCGCCAATCATGTCGCCGGCATGCGCGGCCACGATGGTAGCACCGAGAATTTGGTCGGAGCCTTTCTTGCAAACCACACGAACGAAGCCATCGATTTCACCGTCAAGAATGGCCCGATCTACGCCCGAGAGTGGCTGATTGTAGGTGACTAACTCAATCCCTTGTTCTACGGCCTCATGAGGATAAAGACCGACGTGTGCGACTTCAGGAGACGTGTAGGTGCACCACGGAATGATGAGCTTGCTGGCTTTGGCTCGCCCCATAAACAGCGTATTCTGGATCACGATGCGCGCGAGAAAGTCCGCCGAATGCGTGAATTTATACTTGGAACAGACATCACCCGCCGCATAGATGTTCGAGTTGGTCGTCCGCAATCGATCGTCGACGTCAACTCCATATTGTGGATGCGTTTTCACACCGACAGTCTCCAATCCAAGTCCATCCAAATTCGGCGTACGGCCAATGCCGACCAGGATTTGATCGCCACGGATCCGTTCTTCTTGCCCGGCCCGCGAAACGACAACCAGCCGATCCAAATCATCCTGCTCGACACGAATCACTTTCGCATCAAGTACGAATGCGACGCCATCCTTTTGCATGGCGTTTTGGACGATCAGGGCCGCGTCGGCTTCCTCGCGGCTCATGATGTGCGACGCTTGTTCGATCAGCGTGACCTGTGATCCAAAGCGAGCGAAGCTCTGAGCCATCTCGCAACCGATGGGACCACCACCGATTACGATCAGTCGCTTGGGAAGTTCTGTCAGCGAAAAGAGTGTCTCGTTCGTGAGGTATCCAGCATCCTTCAAGCCTGGGATTGGCAGCTCAGCGGCACGCGCACCCGTGGCGATCACGGCCTTTTTGAAATGCAACGTTTGGTCTTCGACGACGATCGTATTGCTGCTCGTAAAAGTACCTTGGCCAAAAAAGACATCGATTCCAAGCTCGGTGAACCGTTTCGCGGAGTCATGCGGACTGATCGAGGCGCGCAGTCGCCGCATGCGTTCCATAATTTCGGCAAAGTCAACATTCGGTGGCGTCGATTGAATTCCGTAGCGTCTGGCGTCGCGTATCGACGCTGCTTGCCGCGCAGCGGAGATCAGAGCCTTGGAAGGAACGCAGCCGACATTCAAGCAGTCGCCTCCCATCAAACCACGTTCGATCAGTGCGACTTTGGCACCCAGCCCTGCAGCTCCAGCCGCAGTTACCAGCCCCGCGGTACCAGCGCCAATGACGACGAGGTTGTATCGACCATCAGGTACAGGATTGCTCCAGTCGATTGGATGAACCATCGACTGCAGCGTCTGATTGTGGTGGTCGGCTGGTTTCAGTTGGTCGAGATAACTCATGGGTGCTATAGTTCTACTGAAGCGGTGAAGGGCTCACGCAACGGCGCTTCGCTCGCCAACGCCAATCGCCAAGAATATAAACTCTTATTCGCCGATGAGCTTTGTGTCTTTAAGCAACTTCTTCATCGTAGGCTTCACGGCTGTGCCCAAATGAGTAAAGCACATGGAAGATTCCGTTGCATAATATAACCGCCAGCAGTGCGCCAATGAGCGTCATGCCGCTGACCCTCTCATGAACAAGTGTCCAAACGAATTGGATAATGCATAGCCCGGAAACGATCAACAAGGTTGGCTTACGCGATATCAACTCGACGACGAACGCTCCAAAGGGCGCGCCGAGAGCGACAACAGGAGCAGCAGCCAGCCAGTTTGCAAAAACCTCCGAGTCAACTTGGTAGATGTCGGGGCGGATTGTTGCGAGAGTTAGATTCGTCCCAATGCCAATGACCGAGGTGAAGGCCATTAAACAAACGGAAGTTGGAATCGAGATCTTCAGGTCAGCGCGATATAAAAGCACAAGCGTCGCGTAGACGATCATATCGATACCGACTCCAGTTATGGACGCCACGATCCCACCGGCAATACCGACCGAAACGCCGATTGGAAAGTCGAGACGGCGCCAGTGCTGTGTCATGCCATCAGCCGCAATCAGTTCCTTGAGTTTGATTAAGTGCATGATTCCAAAGCTGGCCCACACCACACCGAACAAGAGCTTGACCCAAAGGTCCGGAAAAAAGGGTGCCACAAAGGCGGCTCCCATCGGTGTTCCAATCAGCGAGCCGAGCATGCCAGCCCCCAACAACCGCCAATGTAGAGGTCGGTGGGAAGTTAGAATGTAGATGCTTGCCGAAACCATGCCTATGGACTGAACGGCTAACCCGAAATTCCTGCCCAACGACCCAGGCATGTCAAAGATCAATACCAACACCGGGAAACCGACCGTACCGCCGCCCATCGGTGTCGAGCCCGCAATGTACGAACCGAATGACATAGCCAACGCAATCGGCCAGTGCGAAATGACCGTATCCCAGTACCCGCCCAATACTACGATCAGTAGCCAAACGGAGTAAAAGGCTACTAACCAAATCAAGAATGCCTTCATGCGCCACAAAGCACGCGTCAATGGCCGTGCGCTGGTCAGCGTGGGTGCATTGATAATCTCACTCAAGTCAGCCAGCCCTTTGTGGAACTTTGATTTAGCCGTCTGACAATTCTCAGTTGATTAATCAATTATTCTTTTTCTCGTTTCTCGTGATGCACGACTTGTTGTTGGTACCCAGTGACTCAAGCATTTCGAATCGTTCTACTTGGCAATCAGCTGATCGACGACTTTGGCAATCTCGCTTGGATCAGGTGGTTCACTGGGAAACGAATAAGCGTGTAGATACCAAGTCTCAGTAAACTCCGCCGATTCACCAGGACCAATTCGCTCGCGTGGACCAATCGGTTCGAGCTCAACCATAGACTTGTCTGGATACCACACGGAAATTGTCAATCCAGCAGCTTCGTTGTACACTCGATCAGGATACGTGGGGAACTGTTTTACGAACAGCAGATCTTGTGGAGCCAAATAGGCGAGCCAACCGACGTAAGAATCAAATCCCAGCTTGGGGTACTGGGGATGATCGCTAATAACCAAGAAATCTCCCTCACGGCGGATGTTCGGATCCTGAGGCCGCAAGTTGACCAAGCTGCCTGGCGGATCGTAGCGGACATAGCTATTTGGGAAACGACTGGGGGCTTCTTTTCCAGACAGAGGAACAATGCACACCCCATGGCCCGCTGCAAAGGTGCGGCCCAGTGACAATACTCCACAGGTTCGTCGGCGACGTTAATGATGCGCTGGCTGCAACTCAGTCGAGAAGTAGATTTATCGAGCCGCAAAGGTGCGTTCAAGGCGTACACCTGTCGATTCATCGGCTAGCGAGCGCAGTATGAGCCGCGGCGATCACCAACAATTTCCCCTGCCACTCACCTTGCCACAGGACAGGGCGGCGGGGCACCACTTGCTCGGGACCGATGTCGAAACGCCCCGCATGCATCGGCCCGTTAGCACTCGTCCCGTCCCATCGCCAGCCTTCATCACCGCTTGGCAAGTAAAGTACGTTCTTGCCATTGAGCGCATAGCTTAGCACGCGACCACCAGCTGCCGGGCATAAGATTACCTGCGCCGAACTATTGGATAGCTCGATACAATTATCGTAGCCATAGAACGCAACGATTTTCGCGCCATCGACAGCGCCTACCGGCTTTGTGACGAGCAAGAATGCGCAACAAGTCATGACAGTAATGGTCTGTTTCAGCGGCATATTCTTGACTCTTCGGAAGATGGTGACCCGTGCAGACCGGTTTCTGCCCCAACATTAAATCTTGGGGTAGCGGAATTCGCTAGACTACCCACAGAATAGGGATTTCTGTCAAATTCTACTCACTTTTGACCAATGGCTCAGAGATGCTTCCCGACCCGCCTTCGATTTGCGAATTTCCCACTCGGGAGCCGAGGAGTTCACTCACCACGGTCACGGATGTTGTAAACTGGAGACTTGCGTGACGTATTTTCGCCGGTGTGACAGGGTCGGGAGTCTTTTCAGCCTAAATCGTTCACCCATTAGAAAACGCTGCTGAAAAGACTCCCGACCCTCTCCTGTCGACTCCAAGTTCGTGAATGACTACAAACAATCATTGGTATAGAGGAATCTTATGTTTGGATCATCCAATCCATACGCAGTTTCGGGAAGCCGCGACACAGTAGCGTATGCAGCCGTGAGCGAACGCACGGCATTTATTCAGCGCACGTACGTGCACCTAGGCGGAGCCGTAATGGCTTTCGTTTCGCTCGAAGCTGTGCTGTTGTCTATCATCCCGGCTGAGAAAATCTTTGGGCTACTCCGCGGTGGCTACAGTTGGCTCGTCGTACTCGCGCTCTTTATGGGAGTGAGCTGGCTGGCAAATAAGTGGGCGCACAACGGTACTAGTCGTGGCATGCAATATGCCGGACTGTCGCTTTTTGTCATAGCCGAAGCACTCATCTTTTTGCCGCTGATGGCCATCGCTTTCATGAAATCGCCGGACCTACCGCTGCAGGCAGGCATTCTCACGGCGATCATTTTTGGCGCGCTGACCGCGATGGCATTTATTACTAAAGCGGATTTTTCGTGGATGGGTAAAGTGCTTATGATCGTTGGCTTCGGAGCCATGGCTATGATCGTCGTCAGCATTTTTGCTCAGTTTCCACTCGGCGTCTTCTTCGTCGGTGCTATGATCGTTTTTGCGTCCGCCTACATTTTGTATGACACCAGCAACGTGATTCACCATTATCGGACGGACCAACATGTCGCCGCTTCGTTGGCCTTGTTCTCCAGCGTCGCATTACTATTCTGGTACATCCTCCAATTGCTGATGTCCTTTAGTCAAGATTAATCCAGGGCAGGCGCTTCTCCGAGCCCGCGCAGGCAGGCACCCGATTCTCGAGGGGGGGGCCTGCGGTTAAGAGGGCTGTGCTCTACGCACTAAGACGCGTCAACAATTGCAGTGATATTTCCACGACGAATCATCATAAGCAGCTTTTATGGTGCATCGCTTAATAGCCGGTCTGCGTCAGCTGCCGACTCGATGTCCGTCCCGTTGACTTGCATGATGACGTCGCCTGGACGTAATCGCATCGCAGCGGCTCGCCCACTGCGTGTCAATGCCACAATTACCGCGCCGCGCGTATCTCGCTCGACGTTTAATTCTTGAGCCCAACTTGGGTCAAAAGTCTGCACGGCAATTCCCAGCGACTCAATTTCGACGCGTCCAGACATTTGCTCCAACTTTTCGGTCGTCAGCTCGCCGACTTTTACGGGCAACACTTGCTGGCGACCATCGCGAACAATATGGAACTGGAGTGTCGTTCCAGGTCGAGTTAGCGCGACAGTGTTTCGCAATTGGTCTGTGGAAGTGATCGCGCGACCGTTGACTTGCGTGACAACATCTCCCGGCCTCAGGTTTGCACGCGCTGCAGGTTGTCCATCCGCAATACTCTTAATCAACGCTCCCCGAACTAGTCCATCGGGCATCTTCAAGTCGGCGGCATTCTGAGCGTCGACGTTTTCCAGCGATGCGCCAATGAAACCTCGAATGACTCGTCCATTGTCGCGCAAATCTTCCATGATCCGCCCAGCCATATTCGCTGGAATGGCAAACCCCACGCCAGCACTGGTTCCGGTGCGTGAGTTGATGGCTGTGTTGATACCAATGACTTCGCCGCGCAGATTTACGAGTGGACCACCGCTATTGCCAGGATTGATAGCTGCATCTGTCTGCAAGAAGTCTTCATACCCACCACTGATGATATTTGTCTGGCGGTTTGTGGCGGAGATGATGCCCGCGGTAACGGTTTGATCCAAACCAAACGGACTGCCAACCGCTATGACCCAATCACCAACTTCGACGCGCGAAGAATCGCCAAGTTTCGCAGGCATAAGTCGATTGGCTTCGATCTTCAACACCGCCACATCGCTCTTGCTGTCCGTGCCGATCAGCTTAGCATTGAATGTTCGTCCGTCGCTCAACTCCACCCGGAGCTCATCGGCCGCTTCTACCACATGATTGTTGGTCAGTACGTAGCCATCCTCGGAGACGATTACGCCGGAGCCCATGCCCGTTTCGAATTTTCGTCCGCTGTCCGCCGAACTTCCACGATCATTTCCATACTCTTCCTCAAAAGGGGCGCCGCCGGGGTCAAATGGGACGCGACCACGCAGAAGTTCTTCGATGAGATCGTTCGGGATTTGCCCCTGACTCCTCATCGGTCGCTCAACAAGCGACGTGATCGTAACAACCGACGGCCGCAAGACTTTGGCTGCATTGCGAAACGCCACAGATAGCCGATCCGCCCCGATCAAGACATCCTGTTCTATTTCCGCAGCCACCTCTGCTTGCTGCGCATACAACTGATTCGGCTGAGGACCAAGTTGCCAGCCGGAGTACACGACGAACAAAACAAACCGTCAGAGCCGTCAGAGAAGAAATTGCCAAGCCCAGATTGTACAACCGCATTTCTGCAAATCTCCCAGTACGATACTGCTGAATTAGACTCGATCTTTTGTATGTTACCGAACCTTGCGATATGTTGCAGGGCAAATTCCGGGCCGGCACCCTTGGGAATTCTCGATACCTATTGACACTTACGCCCGTAATCTGACAATAACCACACAACGAAGGGCCGAATGGCAAGGCCCCGGAGCACAAAACGCGGATATGGCGGAATTGGCAGACGCGCTAGGTTCAGGTCCTAGTGGGAGATAATCCCGTGGAGGTTCAAGTCCTCTTATCCGTACTAAGAAAAACCTTGGAAAAATTGCCAAAATGAGGACTTGCCGTATGATTCGGTGAGTCCTTTTTTTGTGGGCTCTCCGGAAAAAGCGACCAAAATGCGACCAGCATGGAGGTTGCAGGGCAAGCATAGGGGAGGGGCAATTATGGCGGGTTTGGAGTTTCGAGGAGCTAGCTTTAACGTGATCGTCCGCTATGGCGGCAGACGCTTCGTGCGGTCCCTCTAAGACAAGCAACGAAACCGAAGCGTTCGGTCGAAAGCTGCGGATCGAGGACCGTCATCCGTGATTCCCTTGACCGCGTAACCACATTTACATTTGACGCTGCTGGTCGCCAGTTAACTCGCACATTGCCAGAAGGCAACGTCGAGTCGTTCACATACAACGCGCTCGGCCAGCAGGAAACGCACACGTCCTTCGAAGACATTGTCACGGAGTATGTCTATGACAACGGGACAACGCATCTACCCGAATCCGATCCCGCCTATCACACCGGTACGGGGCGTTTAGTCGAACAACGGTTTCTTGAAGGTTTTTAATTCATAGGTCCAGAGATTTTTCCAATGACCATCATGACGCGCCTCACGTTATTAGTTCTTGCCTTCGTGATTCTTTGCCAATACTCCTTAGTCTCAGCGATCGACCGCGTTGAGTACGTCCACGGCAACGACATCAAGGCCGAGCAGTGGGACGTGACGGACGTGGTGTTTCATTCGGATGGATCATCGGTAGCGGGGCTTAAGCAGACTTTCTCCGCGACATTCTCGCATGAAACTGCTGATTCGATTTCGGTCGACGGATTCTACGACGGCGAGTCGGATTATGTCATTCGATTCACGCCGCCAGCTTCAGGAAAGTGGACCTTCATCACTCAGTCGTCTCTCGCTGAATTAAACGATCATCAGGGGACACTGAATGCGACGCCGGCAGTTGACGGAAGAAAGGGAGGCGTGCTCGTCAACCCCGCCTCACCTCGATCGTTCATCCACGAGAATGGCGATCGCTACTACCCGATTGCTTTTGAAGTCGACTGGTTGTTCGCTTTGGATGCCGAGAACGCCGATGACATTCCTGAGACACGAAAGATTGTCGATGGAATCGCAGAGAACGGTTTCAACCAAGTTGTCATGAACGTCTTCGCCTATGACGTCAATTGGAAGAAGGACGAGCGTCTAGATCCGCAATTCGACTACGGTAGCCCTCAGGTGTTTCCATTTCTCGGAACGAACGAGAACCCCGATTACTCAGCCCTGCAGATTCAATACTTTCAGCGGCTCGATCGAGTGATCGACTATCTGGACAAGCAAGGGATTGTCGCGCACCTGATGATCTATGTCTGGAATAAAGGAGTCGCATGGCCACCAGCTAACTCCGCCGGCGACAATCTTTACTTCGATTATGTAACGAATCGTTACCAGGCCTTTCCGAACTTGGTATGGGACATCTCCAAGGAAGCGCTTGGTTATGGACATACCGATGTTGAGTACATCACGAGCCGTATTGAGCGACTGCGCAAGAACGATGCCTACGATAGGCTGATCACGGTGCATGACTATGGATACTGCCGCAAGTTTCCTGAACAAGTCGACTTCGTATCGGTCCAGTTGTGGAAATCTGAACTGTACGGTGTGATGCGAGATGTATGCAAAGCGATCTCGGGCAAACCGATTTTGAACATTGAGCATGGCGGTTACGAGCGCGGCCCCTATGTCGTCTTCACGGGCAACTACACATCGCCCGAAGTCTGCTTAGAGCGGGCGTATCAATGCGTTTTTGCAGGAACTTTCCCAACACACTATTGGCAAGGTGCGGCTTGGAACGTCGTCATTCCCGACTTCGAGAAACTTCCTTCCGATGAACGTCCGCGGTTAGATTATTATCGGCACCTGCGCCAGTTCGTTGATCGATTCCAAGTCGAGCAATTGATCGTCGACGACCAGAAGAGCAACGCCGGCTTTTGTCTGCACAATAACCAAGGCTTGTATCTGTATTACGTTCCAAGGGAATGTGACTTCCTTGGTATACGCCCACCTAGAGACCGCGGCAACGTCATGAAATTTACTTGGTTCGATCCTTTTACTGGCAAGTACGAAAGTCCCTTCGAGACGAAGCTTTCCCAATGGCCAGCCGTCGAAGTTCCGGCGGGTGATCAGTTCCGAATCCTTGTCATGGAAGTTGGTCACGACAAGACCGAGCCCTAAACATATCTTGTTTCACTGGTTCGTTCCCGTCGCCATCTAGTTACCTACCCAGGTGCGAATGTTCTTCTTGCCAGAAGCTAACTCCGCTTGCCGTCGTTGCAAGTATTCGTGAGACAGAGCGATCGCCTTTTTACGATCCTGCTCGTCGTAGTCCCAGAACTCCCGGACGACCGCTTCGCACTTGGGATAGTGGGACCCGTCATCGCCAACGCGTTCTCGTAAGGAAGCGAGTCGCTGTTTTAAGTTTGCAACAAGCTCTTTGTTCCGCGGTTCATCCACGACATTTCGTGTTTCCATCGGATCGGCAATCAAGTCATACAGTTCCCAACCCGGTGGCGTTTGATATCCGCCGTTATAGTTGCAACCGTAGTAATAAATCAATTTATGCGTCTTGGTTCGAATTCCGAGATGTGCGGGATTATCGTGGTGAGCCATGTGCATCCAGTAACGATAGTACGCCTCTTGCTTCCAGTTCTCTTGCTCATCTCCTGTTTCCAGCAGTGACCGAAACGAATGTCCTTGGACGGTCTCTGGAGTCTCGGCACCTGCAAAGTCGAGCATGGTTGGCCCAAAGTCAACGTTCTCGATAATCGTATCGAAACTCTGACCTGCCGAAATCGTTTGGGGGTAGCGGACAAGAAACGGCATTCGCTGTGATTGGTCATACATCCAGCGTTTGTCTTGATAGTCATGCTCGCCAAGCATGAACCCCTGATCGCCCGTGTAGATGATCAGCGTGTTGTCCATTTGCCCCGTCTCTTCCAAGTGCGCGAAGAGTCGACCCAAGTTGTCGTCTATTCCTTTGACGCAGCGAAGGAATTTTTTCAAATAAGCATTGTAGGCAAGACGCGTGTTTTCTTCGTCCGAATAGTTTGCGGGATCGTAGTCCGTCGGAAATTCGTTGGGATACATCGACGGGAGATCGCCCAAATAGGATCGCCGTGGATTACGTCCACCGATTGAGGTACCGATGTGCGGAATGAGTTCATCGTTCGCGCCCCGCGTGGCGATCGAGCCAAACATGGGGTCGCGTTTCCACAATGTCTCGGGTTCAGGAATCGCCACATCCCGCAAGTAGGTTTCGTAGCGTGGTGCATTGTCAAAGTAGTCATGGGGTGCTTTGAAGTGATGCATCAAGAAAAAAGGCTTCGATTTGTCACGATCCTCTTTGAGCCACTTGAGCGTGATGTCAGTAATGGCATCGGTTACGTGCATCCCATCGAACTTGACTAGATTCTTGCCCCACGGCTTGTCGCCACGAATCCGAAACTCAGGGTTGTGGTATTCGCCTTGACCGGGAAGAACGCAGTAGTAGTCGAAGTCGGCTGGTTCATCTTTCAAGTGCCACTTTCCGATCATCGCTGTTTGATAGCCGGCTTTTTTCATCTGAATCGCCAGCATCTGCCTACCAGGCGGAACTCGTCCATCTAAATCAAAAGCACCGTTGGTATGGTCGTACTGGCCCGTCAGCACACACGCTCGCGACGGCGAACAGATCGAGTTCGTACAGAAGGCGTTAGTGAATAGCGCTCCTTCCTTCGCAAGCCGATCGATGTTTGGGGTCGGTGCCACATCTGCCAAACGGCCACCATAGGCAGAGATTGCGTGGGCTGCATGATCATCCGACATAATGTAGAGAATGTTCGGTCGCTCAGCCGCGACGATCGATACGAAGGTCAAGCTGAGCGTCAGGGCGATTGAAAATGTCTTCGGGTAATGCATTAGCTCTGTTCTAATGTTGGACAGGTTGCCAGCCTGTCGCGTGAACGCTAGGAGAATTGCAGGCTGGCCACCTGCACTACGCGATTAGTTCTTTGATGACTTCGCCGCCGAACTGCGAGAGTTGCTTGAAGCGGCCACCATGGAAATAAGTAAGTTTGTTGTCATCTAAGCCTAACAAATGGAGCAAGGTCACGTGCAAATCACGAATCGGATGCACGCACTCAACGGCAGATGATCCGAGTTCGTCGGTGGCTCCGACAACGCCCGGCTTTACACCACCGCCGGCCATCAACATGGTCATGGCTTGGCTGTTGTGTCCGCGACCAAGCGAATAAACGCCGCCTCGCTTGTTGTTGTCTGGGGTGCGACCAAACTCGCCGGTCCAAATTACAAGCGTGTCCTCGAGCATTCCACGTTGCTTCAAATCGCGAACTAAGGCGGCGATTGGCTTGTCCACGCTCTTGATCCGAGAAGTATGTCCACGCTCGAGGTAGTCGTGACTGTCCCAGCCGCCACTGAAAATCTGCACAAAGCGAACACCGCTCTCGACTAGTCGCCGTGCCATCAAGCACTGCCTGCCGAAGACTTGCGTCTCAGGATCATCCAGTCCGTACATCGACTGCGTATCGCCAGACTCTTTTTCGAGGTCGATCACACCAGGAACTTCTGTTTGCATCCTGAATGCGAGCTCATAATTCTCCATCCTAGCTTGCAGTCGTTGGTCCGCTGCGCCGAGCGAACTGAGATGCTGTTCGTTGAGCCATGCCAATTCGTCGAGAGCACGCCGTTGATGCTCGCGAGACTTGAAGCCCTGTGGCACGAGATCCAAGATTGGCGAACCTTGCGGTCTCAAGCGAGTACCCTGGAAATAGGGGGGCAAGAAACCATTGCTCCAGTTGGTCGGTCCGCCTTGTGGCAAGGCCAACTCGGTCATGACTACGTAGCCAGGAAGGTTTTGATTCTCAGTGCCCAACCCATAGTTGACCCAAGATCCAACGGCGGGATCGCCACCAAGCCGGCTGCCGGTGTTCATGTGGAACAGGGCCTCAGGGTGATTGAGTGATTCGGCCTGGCAACCGCGATAGTTACAAAGCTCGTCGGCGATGTACGGGTCGGCCAAATGTTTCCACTGGTCGCACATGTCGATGCCATTATTACCGACCTTGCGAAACTTAAACGGGCTGCCGACAAAAAACTTGAATCCGGATTCTTGACCGAACGCAAGTTTCGATTCTTGCTTGTGAAGTCGCGAAAGTTCTGGCTTGGGGTCAAACGTATCCATGTGCCCTGGACCACCCTCCATGAACAGCATGATGACATTCTTTGCTTTGGCTGGAAGCATCGGCTGCTTAGGCGCCAGCGGTGACGTCGATGCTTCTTCCGCCTGTAGCATCGAAGTGAATGCAACTGAACCGAGGGAAGCACCGAGGCTGTAGATAAAGTTTCGTCGTGTTGGATGCATGATTGAGATTGGAACCGCTAGAGGACGCTGATGGGACACTAATTAATTCAACATAAGAATGGCTAGGACGAACAGTTCAAGCTAAAGGACCTTTTGCGGGAACGGGGTATGAGTTTTTCATAAACGTTTCATTAGTGTCCATTGGCGGTTTATTCCACGTACATGAACTCGTTGGTGTTGAAGAGTAGCAGAGCCAGGTCCGCGAGGGCGCGGACTTGCGGTGAAACGTCGCTGGGCTTCGTGTCGACTTGATAGTTCTCGAAGACCGGCAAGATCTCTTGATACTCAAAGGCTTCACCACTGAATTCTTCCACGAGTGAACGCGTGATCTCGGCCGGATAAGTAATGACAGCAGGGACAACCGATTGGTGATACTGCGTCATCTCCTGGACATACCTTATCAATCGCTGACTTTCGAGTTCCGACGGAGCTCGTAACAGAATGGATTTGAACGCGGATGCGATCTGATCCTCAGGGCTACTTGCCGCACTTGCTAAGCGACTCGCCATGGCGATGGAACGATCCGTGATCGTGTCGCTATTGAGCAATGTGAAGACCTGAGGCGTGACCGCAGCCGACTCGCGCATCTCACACGACTCGTTCGGATTGGGCTGGTTGAATAACTCGGTAAATGGATCTGCCATCCCGCGCACGTGATAAGCATAGATTGTGCGTCGATTGCGCAGTTCGCGTGTCGACGAGGGTTGATAGGCCGGTGCCAACGAAAATTGAATCATACGTGGCTGCAGCGCCACTTCCATATTGATCTCTGGCATGACTGGCAAGCCACCGTTAGCATGCACCAATTCATCGGTCAGGAACAAGATCGAGTCGCGGAGTTCTTCAGCTGTTAAGCGACGTCGAGGAAAATGCGAAAGCAGAGAATTGTTAGGATCGACAGTCTCAAGTTTCTCGATATCGGGTGGCGTTGACGCACGACGGTAGGCGTCGGACATCATGATTAACCGATGCATGCGCTTGATTGACCAACCTTGATCAACAAAGTCGGAAGCGAGGAAGTCAAGCAACTCGGGATGCGTTGGCTTGGCACCCTTTGCACCAAAGTTATTCGAGTTGACTGCGATACCGTTGCCGAAGTGGTACTGCCAGACTCGATTGACAATGCTACGGGTGGTAAGAGGATTCTCTGCATCCGCGATCCATTTGGCCAATCCAAGTCGCCGATTCTCGACGTCGTTGGTAAGTAGATAAGGATCTTTGGCTTCGCGGCTGACCATCAACGCGGTGGCACTCAGTACGCCCGGCAAGACAGGCTCGCCAAGTGCTGTTAATGCTCCACCAACCAGAATATGATTCTCTGGCGCGGGAGCTGTCTTGTCATTACGTCTGATGCGCAGCTTTCGAGCGCCGTTCCAGGCCAGATCAAAGGTAGCGTCGTCATAGACGCTTTGCGCCATCGGTTCGTAGCGTTCGAGTCGCCTCGTCCAAATCCACTCGTCTTGCTCGCGAACTTTCAATTGACCTTGTTCCGGGATTTCCAGTCCGACGTGACGCGGTGGCTTCATTTCGTCTGGATCATCTTTTCTTTGTGCTTCCGGTTTGTAAGGCAAGTCGTGCTCTTTGTACCAAGCTCGCGCGGCGTTCTCCTGCTTTTCTAGAATCTTGTTCTTTTCTGCGACTGCGAAATCGAGCATCCGTTGAACATGAGCTTTCCCTTCGGCAAAATGACTCAAATCTTCTTCGGGAAGGAAAGGAACTGGACGCTCGGCCATCTGGGTCGTTGAGAAGGCCGAGTACATTCGGTAGTAGTCACGCGTCGGGAGAGGATCGAATTTGTGATCGTGACATTTGCAGCAACGCAGCGTTTGTGACAAGAATGTTTGTCCGGTGATATTGACCAAGTCATCCAAATACATCTGGCGTGCTTCTTCCTTTTCAACCATGGCGTTGTCCCATGGCCCTAGACGCAGAAAGCCGGTCGCTACAATCCACTCGGACTCTTGCTCGTTGTAGCTTCCGTCAAGCTGTGCTTGGTGGACTTTCGCCTGGGATGCGTCGGTTCGCTGACGGAAGGACTCGTCCGCCAACTCATCTCCGGCGAGTTGCTCGACAATGAATTCGTTGTACGGTTTGTCGTCGTTGAACGCGCGGATCACGTAGTCCCGGTATCGCCACATATTGGAGCGTTCGTAGTCGTTGGACATGCCGCCCGTGTCGGCATAACGCGTGACATCCAGCCAATGCCTGGCCCAGTGTTCGCCGTAGCGTGGACTGTTCAGCAAGCGATCAATCAGCTCCGCCCAGGCTGCGTCCGCGTCCCGGGAATAGGCACTACGAAATTCCGCCACTTGTTCAGCAGACGGAGGTAGTCCAGTCAGATCATAGGTTGCTCTGCGGATCAGTTCGTCCGGACTTGCTACGGGCGAAGCGGTCAACTCGGATTCATCTAGCTTGCGATCAATGAAATAGTCGATTGCCGCTTCACGTTTGACATCGGCGGGTAAAACGTCTTGGGACGACTTGACGGGTAAGAACGCCCACAGATCTTCTTCCTTGTACCTGCGTTGAGTCCACTCGTTGGAGGTCCCGCCGCTGGTGGCCACCATGGTGCCCTCATCCGTGGTCCATTGCTGCGCCTCGTGATCGCGAATCTCTTTTTGAGTTTCCGCGTTCGGCCAGGTTGCACCGAGCTTGATCCATTCACGAAACAATGCCACTTGCTCCTCCGTCAGACGATCATTTTCTTTGGGAGGCATTTCATAATCTTTCCAGGCAATCGCCGAGACCAATGTCCCACGATCCGGTTCACCAGGCACGATCGCTGGCTCTTCCGATTCCCCACCTCGCAGCAGCGATTCGCGATCAAGCACGCTGAAGGCGCCCTTGATGTCGTCGGATTCTCCACCATGGCAGCCCAAGCACTTGTCCTTCAGCAGCGGCAGGACTTTAAGTGTGAACAATCGCTCTGCGGTTTCGTCGGCCGACACACTCGTCGCGACGCCTGAAGTCATCAGCAAAGTCAAGGCGACAATGAAATAGAATCGCTTATTCATTCGGGTTCCCTGTTTCATACCATTGCAAGATTTCGTCGGCGGACAGTGCGCCAGAGAGAATCGCAAATTCATCCATCGTTCCATTCAAATTACGAAGCACAAATTCCGGGTCGGTGCGGTACATCGGCTCGCTCCAATTGCAGATCGAAGCCTGCCCGATGCGAATTGAATCCACCAAAAACTGATCCGGAATCGATTCACTACCGATCGCTTTCCCGTTGAAATAATGAGTGACCTTTTGACGATCAACGTCATACGTCACCGCCAACATCGTCCAGCGACCACTCAGCGCTGGGCTCCAGATGCTTGGCGAATAGAATACCGGCTGTTCAAACTCAGCTTGCGTTCCACTCCGCGGAACTTTGACGGAGAAAAAAATCCGTCCATCATTCATCAGCTGCCAATGCGGCTCTCGATCTTCGTGTCCGTCGGTCAAGAACAACGAATTATACCAACGATCCAGGCTGTTGATTTTGACCCAACACAGCAAAGTCAGTCCTCGATGTTCGTCGCCGACATCCACACGGACACGACTGCCGACAGGGCTGAAATCGATTGCCGCATCGCTTCGCCCCCAGCGATCGGCAACTTTTCTGGCTGCGACGATCGTGCCGTCGGATGCCGCTGCCGACTCGCCATTTGCTAAGTTCTTGATAAGCCGAGGCTGAGGTCGATCGGACTGAAAACGATAGTGGGAAACAAGCCCGGGGTGCAATTCGATCCGGTCTTGCCAATCCAACCATTGGGCATATCGACGTTGTTGATTCGCGCGCACCAAGTCTTGAAACTCGCTCGGGCCAACGGTCTTGGTTGCTTGCGGGCGAGTATCGAGAACTCCGCCACGCTCAGCCAGTCGAAGCGACGCGCCCGCATCGAGACGCAGCAAGTCATTACCAAGCGGATGCAGCTCGACTTCTCCATCGATGACGTGCACATCCGCACCTTCAGCGTCTACGTTTACACTGAACTCAGTACCCAAGTCTACGACATCTCCCGACGCTGTCTTGATGCGAAACCCTCGCGCGGGTTCAGGTACATGAGCACGAGCCGCTCCGTTCAAAATGGTAATCTGCATCGGCGAGTCGATCTTAAACGTCGCATTTCCTTCCAGCACAACCTGCACGCCACTGAACAACTCAATGTGCGCTAATCCCGATAGCAAGTGAAGCTGCTCCGAAGGCAGCACATCCCCTTCGCTGAATTCCACGCCCGACCACATCGCGTCGGTTTGCCCGTTAAGAACCGCAAAACCGCTAGCGGAAACTTCTGCGGGAGACTTGCCGGTCTCCATAGACTGCTGGATGAGAGCGGTACCCTGCTCGCCCGACGGTACGATCGTTGGGCCAAACGCCATCATGACAAGGATGCTGGCGGCAATGGCGAGTGCCGACCCGACGATGATTCTGGTCCAGCGAGTGATGCTTCGGCTCGCAGTGGATGACGATCCAGCCGCTTGTGTAGCCCCAAGAGAAGCGGACAGCTCCGCCGCTTCTCGCTCAAGCAAAACGGCCAACTGGACCCGCTGGTAGTATTCCCTTCGAACTTCCGAGTCGACGATCAGCTCGGCTTCGATCCGCAATCGATCGGCTTCACTTATCGTGCCGTCCAGGAGATCATCAATTAACAGTAACCGCTGGTCCCTGTTCATGCCAAGTTTTCCCCACTCTTCAGCCGTTGTTGAACGCACTTCAGCAGCACTTCGCGAAGCCGGCTCAGGGTAACCCGCAAGCCACCGACACTCCGACCTGCTTGGGCAGCCAGTTGCGAGATGGATTGATCACCGCGATACCGAGCCAGCAAAAGCTCACGGCTTTCGACCTTAAGTACGCTAAGGCATTCTCGCAAAGCCAAATGTCGCTCTGAAAAGTCGTCCACCAGTAGCGGAACTTCCACAGCAATGGTTTGCTCCAACTCATCACTCAAGAACATCCGGGAATCTCGAGCTTGCTGCTTGCGATAATTCAGCACTTCGTACCGGGCTATGGCACTCGCCCAGGCACGAAAGTCGGTTCCCAGTTCGAAGTCGCCGCGTTTTTCCCACAGTTTTGCGTTAGTCTGCTGAACCACTTCGTCAAAGCCTGGCTCTCCAGGCATCAATGCGCGCACGACCATGGCAATGACGGCCTGGCCAGCCGTCAGCAACGCCACAAACTCCGACTCGTCGTCAGTCACTCGTTCCGCTTTCTTTGGTTCCATACGTACTAATGCCTTGAAAAGCGTAGACGTTAGCAATACTTTCTGTTTTTCTTGAACAATTTGTCGTTCAAGCTGTGACCGACCGCAACTTGCCGTCAAGATGCATTCGAATGGCTAGGTTTGTGCCAACTACGGTCCCTGGTGGGCATTCCTTCCACCTGGCCGATTGACCAATGAACTCACGGTACAGCTGGCAAGATGCTCAGAATCGTTACTAAGCCCAGTCGCATCCATCTAGCGAAAAAACTGGCCGGTAGGTTTTGGCACGCCCGTTGCATGCTGGGTGCGGCGAGGTTCAAAGACTGTCAGTTTGAACCAGAGTGGGAACAAGTTGTTTTAATCCTAAGTTCGAAAGGAGGATTGTCCAATGTTAGCCACTCGTCGGGAACCATTTGCGGAAATGCATCGACTGTCGCGAGAAATGAATCGCCTCTTCGGGCGATATGGAAACGGAGACTCTTCCGCCTCAGTCGCGCTGCCCCCTATCAACATGTGGGAAGATGAAAACCATCTTTTCGTTGAAGCGGAACTACCCGGTTTGGAAGCGGACAAGATTGAAGTACTCGTCCAAGGAAATCAATTGACGCTCCGTGGCAAACGTGAAGTCCCAAGCCCTTCTTCGGGTACCTGGCATCGACGCGAGCGAAGCAATTTACAATTCCATCGAGTGATCGAGTTGTCGCACGACGTCAAGCAGGAAGACTTAACTGCGGACTACAAGCAGGGCGTGCTGGTGATTACCTTGCCCAAGAGCGAAGCAGCCAAGCCAATTCGAATCACGGTCAATTCACAATAGCTTGCCGCGGATGGAATTTGGCACTTGATTTCTGCTTGGAATGAAATGCTTCGCGTTCATTTTTAATGAAAGGTAACTAGCTAAAATGTCTGCCACCACCATTTCCAATAATCAACCCCATGCTCATGAGAGCATCGACAACAACCACGCCGCGTCCCAGAACGCAGCTCGTGCGTACACGCCGCGATTTGATCTCTGGGAGGGCGACGAAGAGTTTGTACTCTACGGCGATATGCCGGGAGTTAGTCCCGATTCGCTTGATATCCGCTTCGAAGAAGGTCGTTTGACGATCCATGGACGCGTGGAGTTGCCCTCGGATCGCAAATATACCTCCGCCGAGTACGGGATTGGCGATTTCTATCGGGAGTTCTTGGTTGGAGAGTCGGTTAACCCCGAGGAGATCACCGCCGAGATGAAAGACGGTGTGGTGACTATCCATCTCCAAGCCTGAAGTCGCCAAGCCGCGCGCATCGAAGTCAAAGTAGCCCAGTAACTGGGACGCTGCTCGAAAATCAAGATCTATGTTTCAAGCAGCCGCACGCGTGCGGCTGCTTTTTTGTTAGGCCACGAAATTGACGATTTCTGCAAGAATTGCTTGAAAGAATCGCGGCGATATCGACTATTGTTCGGTATAGTTGGAGAAAGGGGATGCGGACACAGCATTTGGTGCGGGGGTCCGAGACGCCATGTGGGCGCCGAGTAGTGATTCACGAAATGCCGAATCGCGAGGATTCCCAGCAGATCAAATCGTTGCGTCTGATGAATGGGAGAATCCGCAGCGCACTCGGCTAGACGCTGCGTCGACTGTTCAGAACAACTGGTATCCGCCGCTGTCTGGGGGCGCAGAATGCAGGCAGCCAGATGGTATGGGACGAATGAGCCTACGCGGCAGTCGCAGTATTTCAGTCAGTAAGAAAAGTGCCTCGTAGAATGTGCGCCTTGAGGAATTCCACTTCCGGCAGCAAGAGACTGCACTCGACCAAATATTCTGGTTGGGCTTAGCCTGCAAAAGCTTGTTGAACGCTTGCACGCACGCGATAGCGAATGTTTCGACGTTTAGACCGTGCGCGAGCGATCTCGTGAGGCTGGCCAGCCACGTTATGAAACAACTGACCAAAATTGCTGACCAACTCAATCCAACTGGCACTCGTCAAGCCAACTCGCTGCAGAATGTCCGGTGCTTCGGCCGGCGTAGAACCGGGCTTGCCTGGCACCAACTGACGGGCCGTCCAATCGAGAAACTGCACGTACTTCGCAGCGGTCATATTCAAGAAGCCCTTGTCACTGCACCTGGCACCGTTAGAGCTTGGCTGTGGCCCCAGCTCATCCGTGCGTTCGTCGATGCAAACTGGAGCCAGGCTGCGGTCGGGCAGTAGTGCTGGATTAGCCGCTGTGTGATCACCGCTGACGGTCTGGAGCAACATGGCTTCCACCCGCTTTTTCGCTGACGTGAAATCGCTGTCTTCGATGGTCTGCGCCAAGGCCGCTCGAATGGGATTCAAGTCAACGTAAGCCACACATGCCAGCAAAGCAGAATCATCCAGAAGTCGGACTGCCCGAAATCGAGCCTCCCAAAACTTGCCCGTTTCGTTGGTCTCATGGTTCGCACGCTGGCCAACATGCTGGCATAACAGTCGCATCCACCAGGAGATATCGCTCAAACGCGACCGAATTTCCTTGAGTTTGTCAGGGTCATTGCGAATCGAATTCAGTTCAAATTCGTTCGGCTCTTTGGCTGTTCCATCTTTGTGCTTACGTTTTGGGCAGAGCAAGTACCAGCGTCGAGCGACTTCGGTATCGTCCCAAGTCTGAACGACATCCGGCCGCGATCTGAGTACTAGATGAAAGTGGTTGGACATGATCGCCGAGCCAAGTAGGTCAATGCCGAAATTGGCCGCGTGCACCGCCAGCTTCTTTTCCATCCAAACCTTGCGGTGGTCAAAGTTCTTGCCGGTTACCGGATCGTCGCCAAGCAGGAAACACCTGCGGACAGCGCGATTCATGACATGCACACAGGCGATTTCATCCGGCGAAAACAATTCTTCGCGAGCAAACTGGACCATTTTGACTTCTCTCTCCGACTAGCGCAAACGATATGTCAAGCACTTGGTAACGCGAGCGCGAGAATCTCACGCTCGCCCCCTGCGAGTACTTCCCATATAAAGACGGACGAGATGCCAAATTCTTACACCGATCCCCCCATTTTTTACGAAAAAATTTCCCGCATCAGACTGCTGTGTCCGCGGGTGCATCTTCCCATCAGACTGCTGTGTCCGCGGGTGCAGCGGGTGCAGCCCTAAGGGTATCGTAAAGGCGCAGGAAGGAAATAAAGCGTCGAACGAAGCTATAGGTCGTGGGTTGGACAAACTAGCGGCAGTTCGCGTGAAGGCGACTTTCGATTCCGTTGCGTCCGAAATAAGCATAGACAAAGATCGAATCGGCTATAAAGGTGAGCTTTCATCGGAGGATATTGAGTTTATTATGGGCGAACTGGCTGGGTTCTACAAAGCTGTTCGCTCGCTACTGCCAAACGATGGCACCGATTACAAGGCACTGGATGATGCAACCCGTCAGAAGATTGAAATGTTGGAAGCGACACACTGTCGATCAGTTTTGTAAACTCTTTGTGTGACCGCAGGCAGGATCCGATGGGAGCAGGGTCGACGCGCGACCTTGACACGCTCGATGAGATTCGATGCCAATCGAACCGAAATGTTTTTGTCATCTCAGAAAGCGACTATGACAACCAACAACACCTAAGGAATCTTGCCATGTGACTTGAACTAACGCCCCAAGTAGTGGAGTACTCAACAGTATTCGTGGGTAGCGAATTTCGAGCACACGCTCAAGAGTTGTTGTTCGAATTTGCAATCGGACGTGGTAGCCTTTACAACGCGTATCAAACCGGCGGTTTTACCGTCGGGCGCATGATTGAATTCTTATATCCTGGAGTGCTGGATTGTAGCGGCTGATGTGCGAGTTTGCACGCGCCTGCTCTCTGTGACACACATTGCGGACAGTTCAAGGACGGCTGGAACGTAAGAATGCGGGGGAACTTTACTTAGAGTCTTTGGCACGCAGAATGCAGCATTCAAATATGTAAACGTTTGAATATTTGCATCTGAGTGTTGCGCAGAGGCAATTCGAACGCGTGGCCACGAGGGAGAGTTCACAATGCCGTACCGCTTGCTTGCTGCAACCGAACTTGCAGAGTTCCTGCGAGCCCTGGCGCATCCCCGTCGCATTCAGATTCTGGAGGAGTTGCGAAGGGGCGAGCGAGACGTAGCTTCTATAGCGAAGGCTACCAGTCTTGCTCATTCGGGTGTGTCGCAGCACTTAATGGTACTGCGCGCACATCGAGTTGTAAGTGAGCGCCGGGAAGGCAGGAGAGTCATCTACCAACTTCGGTCCGAGGCGCTTGCTGATTGGTTGGTCCAAGGCATGGACTTCTTGCCGCCTATGGATCAACAAGCTGATGACGTGCGCAGGGCAATCAAGAAGGCACGGTCCAAATGGACTGAATAGTCGTGCGATCGATGTGTCGTGCGGACTTGTTTTAGAAGCTGTTTACATTCGAGATCTTTGTTTGTTTATGCAACCCAAAAGGAGAAAGTCCATGTCCAAGACGAATTTCAAAGACAACAAGAAACGAGCGACCCCGGCAGACGTATCCTTCGCCGATTCCAATATTACCGTGTCACTTAACAGTAAACACGAATGTGTAGACGTGAGCCCGTCGAACCAGCAAGTCTCGGATGCACAGGAAGAGGCGATTCGTGTCCTGGCCCACGAGAAATGGAAAGCAGCGGGATGTCCGGCGGGGGATGGGGTCGACTTCTGGCTGGACGCGGAGCAGGAAGTCACTACGGAACAGTCGGGATCTTGCACCGATCAAGGATAGGAATCAAGTCCAACTTAGTTCTTCACGATTGACGAGTCAACGATTGCCGCGCGCGGGGGGGCAGATGACCACTGACAAACCGCCGGATTCCGCTGAAGCAGATCGAGTTCTGCGTCAGCGGGTCAAACATTGTCTCGACCAGAGAGGCTACACGCTACTCCGATCTTTGGAAATCGGCGTTGAACGAGGTGTGGTAGTGGTTCAAGGCAGGGTGGAGACATTCTACCTGCGGCAGATTGCCATCGAATGTATCAAGCGCGTGGCTTCTGTCACGCAGGTGGTCGATCGGATTAAAGTCGTTTATGTTCCCGATCAGTGTCAGCCACTTGCCGATGTCGACGACGAACAGGAACCATCTAATGCATCGATACGCAGCATGGATTTGCGTGATACGGCTCAATCACCGCACCACGTACTTCTTACACATGTTCCTGATCGGGAATCGGTAAGAACAGCATGCGAAAGGGTAGATGGAGCGAATGTCCCTTCTTGCCGCTCATCGCTGAAAAAGCGGCCGAGCGCAGACCAATCGAGAGGGAAAAGCTGAAATCGCCTGATTGATCTAGTGCCGGAGTCATTCCACGCATCCTTCGAAAGAAAAGTCACATGAAACGATTCAAGAACATACTCGTGGCCGTGGATACTCGACTTCAGGAGTATCCGGCACTTCAGTGGGCGATCCGACTGGCGGAGCATAATCAGGCAAAATTAGAGGTAGTGGATGTCGTGCCCGCATTCTCGTGGATTGCACGACTGGCGATGCCGGACAGCGAACGCACAAAACAAGTGTTGGCAGTCGAAAAACGCCAGAGGCTTGAGGCTATTGCCGCACCGCTGCGAGATCAGGGATTCGATGTTACTACCAAGGTGCTCTTCGGGAAAACGTCCGTTGAGATCATGCGCGAAGTGCTAAAGTCGAGTCATGATCTGGTGCTGCGCGTGACCAAAGGCGTGCATAGCCGTCGAACCGGGTTCTTTGGTACCACAAGTCTGCGTTTATTGCACTCGTCCCCGTGCGCTGTTTGGCTGGTTCGTCCGGACAGACCGCCGCAGTTCTCGCGCGTATTAGCGGCGGTGGATCCCGCCCCCCACGATGTCGCTCAGGAAGTAATGAACAAGACGCTCATGGACCTTGGTAGGTCGCTCGCCGACTTCGAGCACGGTCAACTGCACGTCGTTCACGCTTGGGAGCTGATCGGTTTGAGCGCGGATGAGTCGTGGGCAATCCCCGGTCAACTTGAGGAGGCAATGCGAAAAGCCAAGACGGAAGTGGCCGAAGCCTTGGATGACTTCCTGGCACCTTACGAACTAAGCCACCGCAGCGAGGGTGTGCATCTTCTGCATGACGAAGCCGGTCCGGGACATGCGATAGCGGAGTTGGCCAAACAACAGGACATCGACATTGTTGTGATGGGAACGCTTTCCCGTTCAGGCATATCCGGTGTGCTAATGGGCAATACGGCTGAGCAAGTCATCGATCGCGTTGAATGTTCAGTTTTGACAATAAAACCGAACGGGTTCATTTCTCCCGTCACGGTTAAGCAGGAATAACCAGCTGGCCATAGCAGCGGATGGTTTATTAGGAATACTCTTACGGTCTACGCAAATTCATGCAATCAATTCTCGGCAAACTCTGGCATCAGCTTCCACAGTCCGAAGTTCTTGACCTGTTGGAGTCCGATCAGGATCGCGGGTTGGATCGTTTCGAGTTCGAGGCGCGGCAACAGCATTTCGGTCCGAATGCAATTCCAGTTCGTAGTGGTCCCGGTCCACTGATACGCTTCCTGCTTCAGTTTCACCAACCGCTGCTTTATATCCTGCTAACAGCGGCCGCGATTACTGCGTTCTTGGATGAGTGGGTTGATGCCTCGGTCATTTTTGCTGTCGTGCTGGTCAATGCCATCATCGGCTACTTGCAGGAGTCCAAGGCCGCCAAAGCTCTCGAAGCTCTTGCCAGGACAGCACTCACAGAAGCTCGCGTGATTCGTGCTGGTGAGACTCGTAATATACCGTCTACCGAATTGGTGCCCGGCGATCTAGTGTTGTTGCAATCAGGGGACAAAGTTCCAGCGGACTTGCGACTACTACGGTCGCGAGACTTGCAGATTGACGAATCTGCATTGACCGGTGAATCGGTACCGGTTGAAAAGAAGGCCATCGAACTCGCCTTAGAAACTGCCTTGGCTGAACGGCGAAACATGTCGTATGCCTCGACTTTGGTGACGTATGGTCAGGGCCGTGGTATCGTCGTTGCCATTGGAGCACAAACCGAAGTGGGGCGAATTTCCGAGTTGATTTCGACTGCCGATGCCCTGGAAACCCCTTGACGCGGAAGATTGCCAAGTTCAGTCGGTTGCTGTTGGTGGTCATTCTGGTGTTGGCCGCTGTAGCATTCACGGTTGGCGTTTGGCGCGACCAATCGAAATTCGAGATGTTCATGGCTGCTGTAGCATTGGCAGTCGGTGCCATTCCGGAAGGCTTGCCTGCGGCAGTGACGATCACCCTGGCGATTGGCGTGTCCCGTATGGCGCGACGCCGCGCGATCATTCGCAAGTTACCGGCCGTGGAAACACTCGGTAGCACGACGGTTATCTGTTCTGACAAGACGGGCACATTGACCGTGAATCAGATGACCGTTCGTGAAGTCTGGGCGGACGGCCAACTCTTCACAGTTTCCGGTACAGGCTACGAGCCGACCGGCGACATCAAAGCGGCAACTAACGAGGAGTTCGATGTCTCGTCGAACGTGGCGGCGGGGCAGTGTATCTTGTCAGGGTTGCTGTGCAACGATTCCCAGTTGGTGCAGGGCGAGTCTCGCTGGGAGGTTCAAGGCGACCCAACGGAAGGTGCGCTGCTGGCACTCGCCGGCAAGGCCGGTTTCGAGAGCAAGCTGGCGAACGAACAGTCGTCTCGCCTGGACGCGATTCCCTTTGAGTCGCAGTATCAATACATGGCGACTTTGCACGACTCTGCACCCGATCAATGCAGGCAGGTTTATGTGAAGGGAGGCGTCGAGGTCGTCCTTTCCAAATGCACTCAGGCGTTGAACACCTCAGGCGAGACTGTCTCGCTAGACACCGAGGCTGTGCAGCGACAGGTAGACGCGATGGCAGCCAAAGGCTTGCGCGTGCTGGCGTTCGCTGGCAAACAATCAGCGGCGAACACCAACGACATCAACCACACAGACATCAGCGAGCTCGTGTTTTTTGGATTGCAAGGCATGATTGATCCTCCCCGCGCCGAAGCTGTCACCGCAATCAAAGCGTGTCAAACCGCCGGTGTCCGCGTGAAGATGATCACCGGTGATCACGCAATGACTGCTCGTGCCATCGCGCAGCAACTTGGCTTGGACGGGATGAATCCTAGCGAGCACCATGTACCCGTCGTGAAAACAGCGCATGACCTTGCTGAAAAAACAGATGAGCAGCTGATTGAGATTGCCGATCAGGTGACCGTGTTTGCACGTGCGACACCCGAGTTGAAACTGCGGCTCGTGCGTGCCTTGCAGGCGAAGGGCCACGTGGTGGCGATGACGGGTGACGGTGTCAATGACGCGCCGGCATTGAAGCAGGCCGATATTGGTGTTGCGATGGGCATCGGCGGAACCGAAGTGGCTAAAGAGGCCGCCGACATGGTGTTGACGGACGACAATTTCGCATCGATCGAAGCTGCCATTGAAGAAGGTCGTGGCGTCTTTGACAACTTGACCAAGTTCATCGTGTGGACGTTGCCCACGAACATGGGGGAGGGCTTGGTGATCTTGGCCGCGATTTTTGTTGGAGCCACCTTACCGATTCTTCCCGTTCAGATTCTGTGGATCAACATGACCACGGCGGTCTTGCTGGGATTGATGCTGGCATTCGAGCCGAAAGAACTGGATATCATGCATCGACCTCCGCGCGATCCGAAGACACCGATCCTCACCGGCGAGTTGATCGCTCGAGTCCTGCTCGTCTCTGGCGTCTTGTTGGTCGGTGCCTTCGGCTCCTTCGAGTGGGCGTTGGGGCAAGGCTATAGCGATGCGATTGCCCGAACCGTTTCGGTAAACGTCTTCGTGATGGTGGAGTTGTTTTATCTATTCAACTGCCGATCGCTAACGAAATCCATGTTTCAAGTTGGTCTATTCTCGAACCGTTGGATCGGTCTCGGCGTCGCGAGTATGGTGACACTGCAACTTGCTTTCACCTACGCACCCTTCATGAATCGCATCTTTCATAGCGCGCCGATCGGTTGGGATGCCTGGTGGCGAATCCTTTTGACTGCCGCCTTTGCTTATTCGCTTGTGGGATTTGAAAAATGGGTGCGGCGCAGATGGCGCGTACGCAGACGAACAATGGAAAACACAGCCCTTCAATAGCCAACCTCCAAGTAACAGAATTCCGTGATGCAAGGTGAAACGCAAGACATGGACGCCAAGAACGAATCTCTTTTGCGAATGAAACTCACGAAGCACTTTCCAATAGTCGGTGGTGCAATCTTCTGTGTGCTTTTTGGTGCAGTTCTAGCCTGGGGCGTTCATGCGCTGTGGCAGATGGAAGACATCCCAGTGACAAGTACCTTCAACGAACAAATGATGCATCGAAAGACTCGCACAATGGAGCAGATTCTCGATGGGCTAGTTCGAGGGGACCTGCGCCGCGTCGAGAAATCTGCCGAACACATGAAATCCATCGGCGTCCACGTCAATTGGTATTCGTCGAGTGAAATTTACGAAAACAACAACCAGCTATTTCGCCAATTAACTTTCGACCTGATCGACGCCGCTCAACGTCGCGATCACGTCGCCGCAAAGGAGTCCGCCTTGCAACTGGAAAGATCGTGCATCGAATGCCACGCATTAATCAACCGTGAGAAGCGACCAACTCAGTGATGTATTTCCAACTTGTCACGCCATTGACGTTCGAACATCAAAGGGGATCAATGCAACGCCCAAGAAATATATTGCGGCTCTCCGAATGTGCTCAAGCAACGCGAGGCCGGTCTGTGCATGCTGATGTCGCTGGTGTGAATTCGATTCAGGAGCCTTGACAATGGAATTGGAGAGCGTCTTCTACGAATTCGCGTTGCTGTTGGCGGCAGCCGGCGCACTGGGCCTAGTTGGCCATTGGCTAAAGCAGCCGCTGATTGTCACATACATTGCCGTTGGAATTCTTGTCGGGCCTGCGGGGCTGAAGTGGGTGACCGTAGGCAGCGAGATTGATCTGCTGGCTAAAACAGGCATTGCCCTGCTGCTGTTCACGGTCGGACTCAAGCTGGATCTGCACGTGATCCGTACGATGGGACCTGTGTCTTTGGCAACCGGCCTGGGGCAGGTCATTTTTACGTCCGTGATTGGTTACGCGATCTGTCTTGCTTTGGGATTGTCCCACTTAGCCTCAGTTTATGTGGCCGTTGCTCTGACATTTTCCAGCACAATTATCATCGTCAAGCTCTTGTCTGATAAACGTGAGATCGACTCATTGCATGGCCGGATTGCTATCGGCTTTCTGATCGTTCAGGACCTGGTGGTCGTCCTCGTGATGATAGCTTTGACCGCATTCGGAGCCGGCCAGGGCGAGGGCGAGTTTATGCAGGAGATCTTGCTGGTCGTAGTGAAGGGGATCGGTCTGCTTGTTTTCCTGGGGCTGCTAATGCGGTTTGTGATCCCACCGATTTTCCGGCGTGTCGCACGCTCGACTGAGCTGTTGACGACCATGGCGATTGCCTGGGCAGTGACCCTAGCGGCGATAGGCGACTGGTTGGGATTCAGCAAGGAAGTCGGGGCGTTTCTCGCCGGCGTGTCGCTCGCGCCGCTGCCGTATCGAGAGGCGCTGGGGGCACGCTTGGTGGGACTCAGAGATTTCCTTCTATTGTTTTTCTTCGTCGATTTAGGTGCCTACCTCAAGCTGAGCGATTGGGGACGCAGCTGGTCCCTGCTTTGGTGCTCTCACTCTTCGTACTGATTGGCAATCCATTGATTGTCGTGGTCATCATGGGATCCATGGGGTATCGAAAACGCACAGCCTTTCTAGCTGGATTGACAGTTGGCCAGATCAGCGAATTCTCGCTCATGCTGGCCGCACTGGGCAGGAACCTCGGCCACATTGGGAATGAGACAGTGGCACTCATTACCGTTGTTGGTCTGGTTACGATTACCTTTTCCACTTACCTGATTATCTATTCTTACCCGATCTACGAGCGGTTGGGTCCGGTGCTCTTAAGGTTCGAGCGGAAAACCCCCTACCGCGAAGTCGCTTTTGAAACGACAGGTGAGCCGTCCCGCGGTTTCGATGTGATCGTGTTTGGACTAGGAAGGTTTGGGAAACATATCACGCGTGAGTTGACCGAACGCGGCCGGCGCGTGCTCGGCGTAGATTTCGATCCAGATCTAGTGCATCGTATGCGCGAGATTGGTCATACCGTCGTGTACGGCGACGCCGAAGATCCCGAATTTTCTTCGGCGCTGCCCTTGTCGCACACGCAGTGGGTGGTCAGCTCAGTACCCCAGGTCACCGTAAGTCTCGCCTTGTTGCAGGTGCTGTCGCGCCATGGTTACTCGGGCCGAATCGCCACGACAGCCCACAATGAGCGTGATGCAGCTTGCTTAAAGGACGCAGGTAGCGACTTGGTCATCTTGCCTTTTCTGGACGCGGCCAAGGAGGCCGTCGATCAACTGTGCGAGCCATCGGCAGCACTATCAAACTCCGACTCCGTAGCTCAGCAATCGAAAGGATAAATACATGTCAAATCCATTAACGCCCGACGAACTCGCTCGCATCTCGGGCGATATGGAAACGGAGACTCTTGCGCCTCAGTCGCGCTGCCCCCTATCAACATGTGGGAAGATGAAAACCATCTCTTCGTCGAAGCCGAACTGCCCGGTTTGGAAGCGGACAAGATTGAAGTACTCGTCCAAGGAAATCAATTGACGCTCCGTGGCAAACGTGAATTCCAAAGCCCCTCATCGGGTACCTGGCATCGACGCGAGCGAAGCAACTTACAATTCCATCGAGTGATCGAGTTGTCGCACGACGTCAAGCAGGAAGACTTAACTGCGGACTACAAGCAGGGCGTGCTGGTGATTACCTTGCCCAAGAGCGAAGCAGCCAAGCCAATTCGAATCACGGTCAATTCACAATAGCTTGCCGCGGATGGAACTTGGCACTTGATTTCTGCTTGGAATGAAATGCTTCGCGTTCATTTTTAATGAAAGGTAACTAGCTAAAATGTCTGCCACCACCATTTCCAATAATCAACCCCATGCTCATGAGAGCATCGACAACAACCACGCCGCGCCCCAGAACGCAGCTCGTGCGTACACGCCGCGATTTGATCTCTGGGAGGGCGACGAAGAGTTTGTACTCTACGGCGATATGCCGGGAGTTAGTCCCGATTCGCTTGATATCCGCTTCGAAGAAGGTCGTTTGACGATCCATGGACGCGTGGAGTTGCCCTCGGATCGCAAATATACCTCCGCCGAGTACGGGATTGGCGATTTCTATCGGGAGTTCTTGGTTGGAGAGTCGGTTAACCCCGAGGAGATCACCGCCGAGATGAAAGACGGTGTGGTGACTATCCATCTCTCCAAGCCTGAAGTCGCCAAGCCGCGGCGCATCGAAGTCAAAGTAGCCCAGTAACTGGGACGCTGCTCGAAAATCAAGATCTATGTTTCAAGCAGCCGCACGCGTGCGGCTGCTTTATTGTTAGGCCACGAAATTGACGATTTCTGCAAGAATTGCTTGAAAGAATCGCGGCGATAACGACTATTGTTCGGTATAGTTGGAGACGAAGGGAAAAGGCACCTCTTCGCCTTGGATGCGCGAGTCAACACAATTTCGGAGGCACCCTTTGATGCGATCGCACTCACTACTTTATATGGTCCTAGCGCTAGTATCTTCGCTCGCAACGGACGCCCACAGCCAGCAACGGGTAACTACCCCACAGCTATCCGAAAAAGAGTTGGCGGCCGAACTTCAAGAAGCCACCGATTTAATGCACAAGTTCGCGAATTCGAATTCGGAAGAAGAATTGACCAAGCTGACTCGCGAGCTCATTGCCCCCAAGGAGATTTGCGAAAAGGTTTTCACCAAGGAGATGGCCAGTACGCTGGCAGAGGCATACCGGGAAGCCTATGACAAAGGAGACCTGGTCATCGCCGGCAAGCCTGGCCAAACGGTGGTCAAGCTAACTGCGGCTTCAACCGACGATCTAATCGGCTGGACGGGCTCCGCCGCTGAGCACTTGGCAGGTGGCTGGAAAAGAATGGGAAAATTCGTTCACCCAGGCTACCGAATTTACACGATCAAGTTCCTCAAGCCCGGCGAGGAACTAGGCATGCGATTCGATGGTCTAACCAAAGTCGATGGGAAGTGGTACATCTTCCCCAAGGCATGGCGTCTGGCACCTGAGGGGTGAAGCTGCAGGACAGGAAACTCGCACCGCGCCACTTTCGTCTCCATACTAGCTCGAAGCGCCAGCGAGTGAGTAACTTACAACGACACCTACTCGCTGGCGCTTCGAGCTAGTATTTGAGACACCCACTCGCTGGCGCTTCGCTGGCTCTTCGAGCTAGTATTTACAACAGGTTCCGAGCGACCTGAGGCTTTTAATCTTATCCGTAACGCGCTGACACACACCCGCTTTCGGCAGTTGATCTCCCCTTAAGCCCTCCGATGGTTATCGCTGTCGCCTCAAGCCGACTTCGACTCCCATTCGCCGGTAAACCCGATTGCCACCTGGCTACTTGGCTAAAGTCTCAGCCGCTGGGATAAATAAAGCCAAGTCGGAAATTGACAGAACCCAGGAGCACCCTTTCCTGTCTGGTGGTTGTCCTAGGTAGCTATGATCTTCGAGAACCGGATCAAGAAATGAGTGGATTGAATCGTGAAAGCCCGGCTGTACTGGAGGCAAAAGGACTCGATCAACCAACCCCTGCCAATGAGCGACTGCTGCTGTTGATCCTGGCGGCGGTGCAATTTGCGACGATCGTTGATTTTATGATCGTCATGCCGCTAGGGCCGCAGCTCATGCGCGTCATGCGCATCTCTCCAGCAACTTTTGGCCTGATCGTCTCTTCGTACACATTCGCCGCGGGAGTTGCCGGGCTGGTCGCGTCGACCGTCGTCGATCGCTTTCCGCGGCGTCGAACGTTTATGTTTCTCTATGCGGGGTTCTTGATTGGGACAATGTTATGCGGCTTAGCCCCCAACCATTGGACGCTTGTGCTGGCCCGCATCTTGACAGGCATCTTTGGTGGCGTCCTGGGGGGCTTCTCGATGGCCATTATCGGCGACGTTTTTCCTGAAGAGCGTCGCGGGCAAGCCACGGGCTCGCTGATGACCGGTTTTGCATTGGCATCCGTAGCAGGCGTTCCACTGGGTTTGGTCATCGGAAATACGTGGGGCTGGCACATGACGTTCTTGGCCTTGGCGATTGCCGGTATTCCCACGCTTATCCTGACACCGTTTTCGATGCCCAAATTAGATGGTCACATGAGCAAGCAACCGCCGCTGATGTTTGAATCGCTGGCCAATGTTTTTCGAGAACCAAGCCATTGGCCCGCCTTTGCATTGATGATCTCACTGACCATCAGTGGCTTCCTTATTTTCCCTTACCTAAGTACGTTCTTGGTTGGCAATGTCGGTATGAAAGAGGCGGAGCTCCCAATGCTTTATATTGCCGGTGGAATTCTAACGATGGTTGCCTCGCCGATTATCGGGCGACTGGCCGACCGCCACGGCAAACTGCGCGTATTTCGAGTGATTGCTCCGATGTCAGCCAGCATGCTGTTCACCATTACCCTGTTGCCCATCTCGCAAATTGCTTTGGCGGTCGTGGCCTTCGGCTGTCTCATGGTGTGCAATGTAGGCCGCATGATCCCAGCGATGTCGATGGTGACGAGCGCCGTCGTACCATCCAAGCGTGGTGCGTTCCTCAGCGTCAATTCATCCATCCAACACATTTTCGGCGGGTTGGCCGCGTATGTGGGAGGATTGATTATTGTCGAGTCCAGCACTGGACAGATCCTCAGATTTGAAATCTTGGGGGTACTCGCTGCCTTATCCGGCTTGGCCAGCATTTATCTGGCTGGCTTTTTAAGAACGGCGACCAGCCCAGCAATCCCAGCTGAAACAATGGCCCTTGCAGCTGCGGCAGAGGCAAACGCCGAACCGGGTGAAATGATTGCCGCTTGCGTTGGTACGGATGGCTAATCGACAAATAACAAATGTCCATCGACATCCGCGATATTGACACCCATCCATGGAGAATGGATAGCCTCTCCCTCAAGGCTGCGGTTCGGCTGAGAAACATTTGAATCCGCCTCGGGCACACATCTGGCTCTCCCTTCGCTGAATTCCGCGTTGGACTCGGAAAAGGCAGTGTGGATTTCTTGCCTTCGTGCGGCCAAGTACTGTGGGCGTACGCGACCGCAGTACAGGTGCTTTACTGAGATTTGTTGATCGATCTTCTTGTCCCAGCAAACGTCTCAGAGTTTTCTCCAACCAGATTGTGTATAAAAAGTCTTAGAATCTCTGAATATGGCCGTGACGAGGCTAATTTCAACGCTGCAACAATGTGACAGCAGGAAAAATATCGTGAAACAAATTATTCCCTCGAGCCAAAACAATTCGACCTCCCATCCGCTGCATGAAGTCCCCTCCTTCTCGGTAAAGGTTTAAGTAATGACTGCTCGCACTGCAATTCTAAGTGTTGCGACAACATGGCTTCTCTCGATCCCGTCACATACCTTGGCCGACGATTCAAGCAAATTCATCCCGCCAGCCGTAGCCTCGATTGAACAATTCCCTGTACCCGAAATGACCGTGCCAAGGGCCGATGTCGCCCCGTTTGAATACCAAGATGTTGGCCCCAAGATTCCCAACTATTTGCCCAATCAACAGTGGGGTACCCAGGGCGACATCATCACGAAGATGCAAAAGCCTTTGCCCCCCGAGGAATCCGTCAAGCACTATGTCGTGCCGAAGGATTTTCATCTCGAGCTATTCTTGGACGAGTCCGATCTGCAAGGCAAACCAATTTCTATGAATTGGGACGAGTTGGGGAGGTTGTGGATTTCGGAAACGGTCGATTATCCCGACGAGCTGATGCCACCCTCAGAGGGAAGGGACCGCATTCGCATTTGCGAAGATACCGACCAAGACGGGCGTGCCGACAAGTTTACTGTGTTCGCTGAAAACTTGAGTATCCCGACGGGAATTGAATTCTGCCGTGAGGGGATCGTCCTTCAAGCTGGCGTTGAAACTCTCTTCCTACGCGACACCGATGGCGATGGCAAAGCCGATCAACGCGAAGTCTTGATAACTGGCTGGGCGATGAACGACACGCACGGTGGAGTCAGTAATTTTCAATATGGACTCGACAATCGTTATTGGGCCATGCAAGGCTACAACGACTCCAAACCCAAGTACGCTGGTGGTGAGCACCCCGGGTTTCGCCAAGGACCGTGGAATTTCACGATGGGCGGATCGTCGGCGCATCCTGAAGTTACCAACGTTGAATTTATTCGTTCGACGAACAACAACAGCTGGGGGCTAGGCAGTAGCGAAGAGGGCTTGGTGTTTGCTTCAACGGCGAACGGAGTCCCAAGTGTTTTTGTTCCGATTCCAAACCGCTACTATGAAAGTGTTCGAGGATGGACACCGCAACTTGTCGCCGAGAGTATTGCACTCGATTTCCTGTTCGACCCAATCACTGAGAACGTGCGACAAGTTGACTGGCATGGCGGCTACACGGCAGGAGCAGGACACGCGCTCTACACTGCTCGAACCTACCCCAAGAGCTGGTGGAATCGAGTTGCCTTTGTGTGCGGCCCAACAGGCCATTTGGTCGGAACTTATGTGCTGGAGCGTGACGGCGCGAACTATAAATCAGATAATCCTTTTAATTTGGTGGCCAGCAACGACGAGTGGAGTGCACCGATCATGGCCGAGGTTGGCCCGGATGGCAACGTATGGATCATCGATTGGTACAACTTCATTATTCAGCACAATCCGGTTCCAAACGGGTTCAAGAACGGCAAGGGGAACGCTTACGAATCGGATTTGCGTGACAAATCGCATGGGCGGATCTACCGACTTGTGTACGATGGCGACGAAGGTCAGCCTGAAGCCACGATTCCTCCGCGGCTTGACACTGCCGATCCTGCCACGCTCATCGCCGGATTATCACACTCTAATCGCCTCTGGCGCCGGCACGCTCAACGCTTGCTTGTCGAAAGAGGAAACTTGGACGTTGTTGACCAGTTGATTGAACTGATTCAGAACCCTGCGGTGGATGAGACCGGCAACAACGCAGGAGCTATCCATGCACTTTGGACGCTCCACGGTCTCGGAGCCCTTTCCGAAGCGGAAGGAGATGCATTTCAGGCTGCTGTCTCCGCCTTGAAGCATACTGCTGCTGGAGTACGACGGAACGCTGCTTTGGTGCTTCCAGCGGATGACGCATCGACCCAAGCATTGATCGAAGCGAATCTCGTAGCCGACTCGGACATGCAAGTTCGCTTGGCTGCACTGATGGCGCTTGCGGATATGCCCTCCAACGAAAAAGCGGGCGAAGCAATTTCCGGACTTGCCTACGATGAAGTTATGCTCGCAGATCGCTATTTGAACGATGGCATTGTCTTCGCCGCAGCCGCGCATCCCCGTTCCTTCCTGGCTAAGCTAATCCTGACGCAAGTCTCAACCAGCAGTGTGACCCGGGCCAACATTGCTAGAATCGTGGGTGAGCACGTTGCGAGATCGGGACTTGAGGCAAGCGACCTCGAAACGCTATTGACTCAGATCGCGAGCTCCAAGGCCTCCGTACGTCAGTCTGTGATCGAAGGACTGATTGCCGGATGGCCCGCCGAAACGGAACTTGTCGATATCAACGCCGACACCGACAAGGCGCTAGTTGCCATCGTCGAGTCGACACCAGTCGCTGAAATAGGTCCACTATTGCGACTCGGAGCCTTGCTTGGAAGTTCCGAACTTAGAAAGTACTCTGCCGCGTTTATTGAGCAATTGCAGACCAAGGTGGATGACGTTGAACTAGGTGCCAAAGATCGCATTGCAGCTGGGAAAGAGTGGTTGGCAATTTCTTCAGATAAAGAAGCAACAGTAGCTAACCTAGTTGAGCGGCTGACGCCACAGCTTGCACCTGAGGTCTCCACAGGGATTATTCGTTCACTCGCGAATACGAACGCAGAAAATGTGGCCACGCAGTTGATGGGAGTCTGGACAACCATGACTCCCGCGCAACGCACTGACATCGTGGCTGTATTAATGACCAAACCTGACACCGCCTTTGCATTATTAAATGCAATTCGGGAACAGAAAATTGGTTTTGGAGATCTCTCATTGGATCAACGCCAGACGCTCGTAAACCACCCTAGTCAGCTTGTTCGACAGCAAGCCCAGCAGTTGATGGACGCGGCGGGAACCGCCGTCAATTCTGCACGGCAGGAAGTGATCGACCAATACTCGGCTGCTGCGCACGCAACCGGTGACTTAGTGTCGGGAAAGGCCTTGTTTACAAAAAATTGCGCCGTCTGTCACAAGCATTCGGGAGAAGGTAAGGAAGTGGGTCCTGACTTGACCGGCATGGCAGTGCACCCCAAAGAGGAACTGTTGACCCACATACTTGATCCCAGCCGTGGGGTAGAAGGAAATTTTCGCCGCTACACTTTGTTGACCGTGGACGGAAAAATTCTCACCGGAATGCTCGTTGCTGAGTCACTTTCTTCGGTTGATCTGATCGACGCCGAAGGAAAGAAACAATCGGTATCCCGTGAGGATATTGAACAGCTTACTTCATCGAATAAATCCGTAATGCCCGATGGAATAGAACAACTGCTAAATCTATCTCAGATGACGGACTTGCTAGAATTTCTCACCAACAAAGGCCGGTTCGTTCCTTTGCCGATCGCCAAAGTGGCTAATGCAGTCAGCACAAAAGAGCTTTTCGACAACCAAGGTGCTCCGGACACCATTGAACTGGACAACTGGGACCAGCGAGAGGTAGAGGGCATCCCATTCCAGCTAGTCGACCCACAAGGCGACCAGCGTGCCAATATCGTAGTGCTCCATGGAAACCTTGGCGTCATTCCGCCGAAAATGCCGCGCTCGGTTAAGCTTCCGTGCAATATGATTGTCAAGAACCTTCACATACTTGGGGCAATCAGTGGCTACGGATATCCGAGGACTGACGGAGAGACCGTCAGTATGGTTGTCAGGTTGCATTATCAAGATGGTGAATTGGAGGACCACGAATTGATCAACAACGTCCACATCGCGTCTTTTGCGGGAAAATCGGACGTTCCAAAATCCATTTATGCATTTGCTGCTGGCACCAGGCAAGTTCGTTACCTTGCTATTGAGCCCAAGCGGCGCGAGCCGATTGAGTCAGTTGAGCTAAGGAAGGGGGACGACGAGTCGGCTCCAATCGTGCTAGCGATTACCGCCGAACAAGCTGATCTCCAAGCCATCGGGCGCAACAGGAGCAACACTTTACCAAGATTGGATTAGTTGGTCTGGTTTCACCTCGTTCCTATCACTCCAACATTTCAACTGAAGCGAACCTCTTGAATTCAACTAGTGCCAATTCAATCCCTCACGTCGTCATTATTGGCGGTGGCTTCGGCGGACTCGAAGTCGCTCAGCGGCTTCGTAAGGCGGCCGTCCGAATTAAGTTAGTGGACCGTCACAATTACCACCTCTTTCAACCGCTGCTCTATCAAGTTGCCACCGGCGGACTTTCGCCAGCCAACATTGCCACGCCGCTGCGTTCGATCGTCTGCAAGCAAGCGAACTGCGAAGTGCTGATGGCTGAGGTTACCGGGTTTGACGTTGCCAATCAAAAGGTGTTGTTGGCCGATGGTGAACTTAACTACGACGTGCTGGTTGTGGCGGCTGGCGCAACGCATAGTTACTTTGGACGCGACGAATGGGAATCGCTCGCACCAGGTTTGAAAACGCTTGCTGACGCGGCTCGCATCCGCCGCCGAATCTTCTTGGCCTTTGAAGCGGCCGAGCGAGAGCCGGATGCTGAGCTTCGCAAAGCATTGCTGACCTTTATTGTCGTCGGTGGCGGCCCCACGGGAGTCGAGCTAGCCGGTGCGTTGTCGGAGATTGCACGGCACACGCTCAAGAATGACTTTCGACACATCAACCCAGAAGATTCACGCATCCTGGTCGTCGAAGCCGCGCCTCACATCCTGGCACATTATCCTGAAGAACTCTGCAAACGAGCTGCAGAGAAAGTGCGATCACTTGGGATCGAAGTCCATACGCACACGAAGGTCACCGAGATCACCCCCGATCACGTTCGGCTGGCGACTGCGGATGGTGAACTTGATGTGCCCACCAAGACCGTCCTCTGGGGCGCGGGCGTGCAAGCCAGCCCGCTCGGAAAGCAACTCGCCGCTGCGTGTGGACTAGAAACCGACCGCGCCGGCCATCTTCCGGTGACCGATCGACTGAACATCGCCGGCTACGAAAACATCTTCGCTATCGGCGACATCGCAACGTGCCTGGGATCCGACGGCAAACCGCTACCGGGACTCGCCGCCGTTGCAGTTCAGCAAGGCAGGTATGTCGCGAAAGTCGTCATGGGTAACGGTCGCAACGATTCCATGAAGCCTTTCGTCTACAACGACAAAGGATCCATGGCCACAATCGGTCGCTCCGCGGCGGTTGCCCAGATCGGCAAACATCAGTATTGCGGCTTCTTTGCCTGGCTGCTTTGGCTGTTTGTTCACCTGATGCTGATCGTCCAGTTTCAGAACCGCATCTTGATCTTGTTGCAGTGGGCGTGGAGCTACGTGACGTTTAACCGTAGCAACCGAATCATCACTGGTGAGACACCTGTGGTCATCTCAAGTCCCCGCGATTCTATGCTTAAGCCATGATGAACGATTCAGTTGCCATCACGCTTACACTGGGGTGCATCGATTCGAATTGGAAGGGTTTTCGCTGTCGCCAAACCTGCAGAAACGGATGCGGAAACTGATCGACGTTGACCGCCTTTATTGGGAAGTTGTGTTTGGTCTCGATGATTTACGCTTGCTGCTGAGGGATGAAGACCAAGAGTACTGCAGATGTGATGGCAAGAATGGCCCCCGTGCCAAATGCGGTATGGCTGCCAAAGGTCTGATACAGCCAGCCGAAGATCAGGCTTGCAGGCAGTGCCGCAATTCCCAGGGTGAAGTGATACCAACCAAAGCCCAGGCCGCGACGCTGCTCACCGACCAATTGAACCACTAACTTCTTCTCTGCTGGTTCAGTCAGCGCGAAGAAAAATCCGTACGCCAAGAACAGAGCCCAGACTTGCCACGCATCCGTTGCGAATCCAAACCCAAGGTAAATACCAGCGTAGGCTAACCAGCCGATGAAGATGGGGCGCTTGGCACCAATTCGGTCTGTAAGTCGGCCGGCATAGATGTTTGCGCCGCTTTTGATGATGTGAAAAGTGAACCATAGTACGGGAAGCAGGTACAACGGCACTCCCAATTCACCTGCCCGAACAAGCAGGAAGGCATCGCTCGAATTCCCCAACGTAAAACACAAAAGGGAAAGAAGGTACCAGCGAAACCTACCGTCAAACTGGCTAAGAGGAACCAAGCTTTCTCGCTTAGCCGCCAACGCCGTTTCAGTTTTTTGCGTTGCATCCCTCTCGCGTAGGCCGAAAACGAGCAGAAGCAAAACCATGATGCCCGGGATGGCTGCTACCAAGAACAAACTCCGGAGTTCACCTGGATACGACCATAGGAATGCGGCTGCCAGCAGTGGTCCAATCGCTGCGCCTAAGTGGTCCATAGACCGATGGAAGCCGAAGGCTCTACCATGCAGCCCTTCAGGTGTTGAATCAGCAATCATGGCATCACGCGGAGACGTGCGAATACCTTTACCAATACGATCGCCAATGCGGACCGCGAACACCTGCCAAGGGGCTGTCACAAATCCAATGATGGGTCTGGCAACCGCAGCGACCGAGTATCCAAATAGGATGAACGGCTTCCGATTGCCTGCTCGGTCGGACCAGGCTCCAGCCCAGAGTTTGTTGAAGCTGGCAATCGACTCGGCGGTGCCTTCAATGATTCCGAGGTAAAATTTGTTGCCACCAAGGACAGTAATCAAGAACTGTGGAAGTAGCGGATAAATCATCTCGCTAGCGACATCATTCAGAAAACTGGTCCAGCCCAGTATGCGAACGTTGCGAGGTAGTTTTTCCATTGTATGTTCAGTATCGAAACTCTGCCATCATCCCAGATCCATCGCTAGTTGAGTACGGATAGAATCGCCAGCGGGAATTGGGGTTATCAGTCGCATCGATTGCGCTCGCAGCCAGATAAGCCATCCACCATCCTAAAGCGACTTGGGACGGATAGTGTGCGTTGTCATTGACTCTGGAGAGTGGCGCTACCGTTGATCCTGCATAGAACACGAGCTTGTATGCTCGATTCTCGGTCATCTTCGCAGCAGTGATGAAAGGCAATGAGCCCATGAACGCGTGTCCGCTAATTCCGTTGTTATCGCGGAATGGATGCCACTCCGAACTCTCATCCGTCTCCGTTGGCCTTGAGCCACCTGTTAGCTGCTGCATGACGATGAGGGGCGGAGCCCCAACCACGAATCCTCTCAGGGATCGTTCTCCCCATCTGCCGCTTGTTTCGATGTACGCGTTCTCTGGGAATAGCTCACCGGCTGCCCATACAGTCGCAAATACCGGCAACGTGTACGTTCCGTTACCCAACTCCTTGCTTGCGTGCAAGGATTCAAACCAATCGTCTGAAGTTGCACCGCGTACTCTGCTTTGGAAGTGACGATGGATATCGTCGTCAATCGAGGAATTGGCCATCGCTCCGCCAATGATTAGCCCGCCACCGAGCAGTGTCAGAGATTCGGGTGAATAGAAATTCTTCTGATCGTCCCACATTCGGTCAATCAGCGATGCGGGACGTTCAGGCTCTAGCAGTTTGCTCATCTCGTCCATATCACTTCGAGCGTTGGTGAATGGGTCATATGGCCAAAGCATGTCGCCAGTGAGATCCGAATCGGCCGAGCTGCCGACCGTTGAGTTTGGTGAGTAAACAAAATAAGTGCCTTGCGCTTGATTCTGCACTTCGATTCCAACTGGCGTGGCATTGCTGAGGCCCAAGTAGCTAAGCCCAGAAACTTGATCGTTGGCCGGTACTTGAAGGGATACCGGTCTGCCATAACTGACCGGGTCGATCACCGGTTTCTTTGCTTGTTGCATTGGGGCCGAGAACGTGCTTTCCACCGCGTTCTGAGTCAACTGCGGAACGCGACAGCCCGCAGCCAAAATCACAATGCTAGCAATAAGTGCAATGCCCCTCACTTGTGAGTGTATGGAGACTTCTCGCGGTAGGGGTAGCCGACTCATTCTCGAATTTGCACATCCATAGTGTAGGTGGGGTTATTCTGTGCCACAACTCTCTTACTTGCGGTGGTGCCCCAGGCGGACAATAGGCTTGACTGAAGACCGACGACAAGCCGAACTTCGGAAAGTTTTGCAAATTGTGAGAGTGGGCAACCTTAGCGTGAAATTGGGTCATCATCCAGTATGTACGAGTAGCTGACATCGCCGTTTCTTATGAACTGCGATTCTGCTGCGGGCAAATAGGTGCGGACGTAATCGACACGCGTTTCGTCTTGTCCGACTCGCACACGAACATAACCGGAACTGCTCTGAATCTCGCCACTCAGGTAACCATATTCCTTGGCAGTGTTCGTGCTGCCGGAACGAGGATGCCCGGGCTGAGGAACCTCTTGATAAACGATGCCATCGAGATCCTGTTTGATGAACAGATGATCATGACCGTGAAAAACGATCGACACACCATGCTTGACCAGCAGATCATGAATTGGCAATTCCCAACCAGGACGTTGTTTGGCGAATTCATTTTCGCCCTCAGCATTCTCGCCGCCCCATTCCCATAACCGCGCAACTTCAACGCCGCCGCGATTGTTCATCGGCGATCCGCCAACCAGGTGATGGATAAAGACGAATCGGTACTTGGCATCCACATTCTCAAGCGATGCCTTGAGCCATTGGTACTGGTGCTCGCCGAGCGTCCATGGCCAATTGCTTCCGTTGCGACTGCGCTGCGTCGTATAGCGAAACGGATCAAGCACGATGAACTGGGCAGCTCCCCATTTCCACTGATAGTAGTTCTGTGGCAAGCCAACGATTGGCTCGCCTTGATCGTTGCCAGTATAGAAACGATTGGGTTCAGGGTTCGGAAACAGTCGCTTTCGCGTTTGCGTTGCCCAAGTGGTCGAACGGCGGCTACCAGATTCGCCATCGTGATTTCCCAGTACGAAGAAAAGCGAGGCAGAATGACAGAGGCTGCCAAGGTAAAAGCGTTGAGCTAAATACTGCGGCTCAGACAGTTCCGGCTTGACGTATTTTCCGGTCATGAAGGTGTCGCCAAGTTCGAAATGAAAGTCTGGTGAGTCTAACGAGGCGTTGGCGAGCGTACGTAGGTAGACTTCGCCACTCGTGTTCTCATCCAAATGCGAATCGGCAGTTACCGTAAAGACGAATGGACTTCCCGGACTACGCTGCGTATGAAATGAGAATTCGTCGGACGACTGTTCAGCGCCAGAGTCTGTTCGATAAACAAGCCTGTAGAAATAGCGGCTATTTGGCTGAAGCTTATTGAGGACAAATTCGTGCGTTCCTTTGGCCTGGAACTTGACCGCGGGCGTTCGCTCGGAGAGCTTGCCTGAATCGTTGCCATAGACAACATGCGCGGTTGCATCGCGATGAAATAGCACGCGAATGGAGATTCCGCTATTGGTCGGCCTACCAAGAATGATATTGAAAATGTGTTCGGGTACGTTGTTCGCGGGAGGCGGCTCGGTATAGTTTCCGAGTCCACTACCACCTTTGCCACGGCCATTGCTCTGCGATTTCGATTGAGCGGAGAGCTCGTGCGCGGAGAGAAAACAAACAAAAGCGAGAATGGCTAGACAGCGAACTGCGAAGTTGTGCATTAAAGTAGTTTCCTTCCCCGGCTGCTCGTTTAACGGCAAGCCGCAGGCGTCGGCGTCCCAAGTGTTAAAACGCCGACGCCTGCGGCTTGCCGTTAAACGAAGAAATCCGACACTCATTCATCGAGCGATCCTTCGTTCACTGACAGTCAGCGTTTCTCCCGTTCGTAAACAAAATCAAGTGTCTTTTCGGTCAGCGTGACGTTGTTGATTGCCTTGAGAAATGACTCGCGATTGTCGCTGCCTCTAGCGAGCTTCACCTCGGAAGACAGAGCATAAACAGTGATATGGTATGTCTTGGCACCTGGTCCCTTCGAGCACATTGGGTCATAAGCTGCCTTCTTCTTATCATTCAAGCCAACCGTCCCCTTGGTTTTGTCATTTTTAGCTAGACGATTGACCGTGGCGGGAATGTTGTAGATCAGCCAGTAAGACTTTTCTTGATCAGGAGCAGTATGCCAAAGACTAATCGCGAAAGACTTGGTTGTACTCGGAGCACCTTGCCACTCGAGTGGTGGCGATGCGCTTCACCATCGCATGTGAATTCCGACGAGATACGACCATCTTGACCGATCGCAGCACTTGATACGATGAAGCCTTCATTAGCCTTGTTAGACGCTGCATCTCGCCTCGAAGATTTTCCTGCAGGGGACGGCGGATTTTTCGGAGCAAGATCTCTGCGCGGTGGCTCGTTACGTGGCGGTCGATCGTTACCGCCGCCAGGGCCACCTCGTCTTTCTCCACCACCAGGACCGCGCTGTCGTGGCGAGTAGGTTTCTGTCCTCGCGTTACCGTTGCCATCGACGAAGTCGAACTTGACGGAACCGTCCTCGTTGAGAAGGTAGTTGACGTATCGCGTCTCGCGACCCACTTCAACTTTGACGCTAAAACTCTTATCGTCTTTCGACTCAAAGCCAGTGATTTTGGCTCCTCGCAGCGGTGGAAGTGCTTCTCGTACTCCGCCAGCACGCGGTTGTGGGTCGACCTGGCCATCGACTTCTTTGACTACTCCATGAAAACCGCCGTTGAGATACGGATACTTTTTTGTAGCGTGGTAGTGATAGCCGAGTTGTGGTGTGGAATGTCCGTTGAACTCATCGAGCCCTCGGACTTCGGAGCCATCCGGTTCGGTATATCCATAAATGGGATAGCCATCGAGCGCGTAGGCAATTGGTTTATCCTTGCCAACGATCTCCTGTAGATGCGTAGGCGCAATATGATAGTGATAGTCGTCGCCACGCCCGCAGTGGCCGCCGAACTCGTCGAGTTCGCCTGCCAAGAGTGTATCGGTCCGCCCATCATTCTTGATCGGATTGAAAACGGGGACTCCATTGGCAGCCAAGGCAATAGCACCCCGAAAGAAGTGAGACTTGGCAGAGAGTGGATTCTTGGCAACCTTTGGTTCAAGCGGAATTCGCCATGCGTTATCACCGAAATAAGGTTGTGGAATCGGGACTTGCTGTTGCCAGGCGGTGATACCAACCATCATCCGATGGTCTGGCATTGAGTTCGATTCCACATAGAAGAACTTCTCATCCTGTCGATACTTGATGGCATTTAGCTTTGCGAATGGGGCGAACGTGTCAGCGATGGTAGGCTTGCTGGGAACATTGGTTACCACAAGCTTCGTTGGGCCATTGATTGGCATCGCATTCTTGTTGATTTCCCTGACCTGCGCAGCCTTTCTCTCAATCCACTTCTGGTCCAAGATGGTTAGCTTTCCAATCTCGAGCGAAACGATCGTTCCATCCGTTCGGCGCACTTGCACTTTGCCGTCGCGTGAGGCGACGTAAGCACCGTGGATGTGGGCACCGGTGTCCGAGAACGTCCACACTCGCACACTAGGATTTGCTGGACCATGTTCGTGACCTTCATGGGCTTGCAAGACCGTTCCTGCGACGAGTAAGGAAGCGAGCGTCAACCATTTCAAATAGTTTTGAAACGTCATTTCTTGTTTGCTCCTTGCTTCCCGTTCTTGCCACCTTTACGCGGCGCAACTGGCTGGGAAGGATCATAGTTGGGATTGGCTGTAGGCAATTGAGCATTGATGGCAGTCAGATAGCGGTCCAAACGGCCTTTCAATTCTCGAGCGTCTTTGGGTATCTGCTGGGCTAAGTCATTTCGCTCACCAATATCTTTGGAGAGATCAAACAACGCGACTCGATCGTCTTCATAGAAGTGAATCAGCTTGAGGTTCCCCAGTCGAATCGCGGAGTGAGGACCATCATCGCTTTGATAGTGAGGAAAGTGAAAGACAAGCTCATCGCGCTGACGCTTAACAATGCCTTCACCGCCATTGTGAAGCAAGCTGGTGATGTCGCCCCCTTCTATGCCTCTGGGCAATTCATTTGCAGAGACACCAGCCAAGGCGCAAAAGGTGGGAAGCAAGTCGTAACCAACAACTGGCTCATGGCACCACGAATTTTCGCTAACGTTCGGCCCGCGAACGATCAACGGCACGCGAATTCCGCCTTCCCAAACAGAGCCCTTGCCGCCACTCAGTCCACCACGACGTCCACCACCGCCAGAACCGTTGTCAGACATGTAAATGATGTAGGTGTTTTCGTTCAGTCCCAATCGCTCCACAGCGTCAAGCACTTTACCAACTCCCGAATCGAGATCTTCGGTGATGGCCGCCGTGGCCGCCTGCTTTGCATTGTTTGTCGCAAGCTTTTCGTACCTGGCCAACGTAGCTTTGTTGGCTAGTTCTGCCCCATGAAGGGCATTCCATGAAAGCTGAATGTAGAAAGGCTTGTTCGCGAGTTTGCTCTTTTCCATGAACTTGGCTGCGCGCTCGGCCATACCGAAGATGTCAACCGGATTGGGGTCCGTGAACTTGAAAGCATTTTCGTTTCCAGTATCGCCATCGTGTTCGTCGTAGCCGTGAGCACCTGGACCTCCGCCGGCGATGTGCCACTTTCCGTAGTGAGCTGTGGCATAGCCGGCTCGCTGCAACAGCTCACCGATGGTAGCTTCGTCTTTACTCAAGTCCTTGTTTAAGCGTGGCTCAATGAGTTTGCGGCCTGGAACCGCTGGGGCAGCTTTGGTCCAGTGAAGCTGCGCAGGGCTCTTGCCTGTCTGGATGCTGATCCGTGTTGGAGAGCAAACCGACGCGGGCGCATAGGCTGCTGAAAATCGCATGCCGTGCGCCGCAAGTTTTTCCAAGTTCGGAGTGTGAAAGATTTCACCTTTCGAACCTGCTACAGCAGGATGCATCGGGATCGAGAGGCCGTTCCAGCCTTGGTCATCCGATAACATGAAGATGAAGTTAGGCTGGTCAGCGGCGAGCACCGCTGAAACACTCAGATACAGCACACTAAGCAGTGGGATTAAGCTTAAGCATGAATGCTGAATCATTTCGTTTCTCCATTGTTGAACTACACAGCACTATCAGAACTAATGTTATAGGGATAAGCGGCTTCATCTTAGTTCTCTACTTCAACCTTTCGATCCGGCGTGTGATGACTTGTATGCTGAAAGAAGTCAGACGGCAGCTCCTCTTCACTAACCAGCGACAAACGCAGATCCAAGCGATCTGGGCCATAGGGCATCTGAATGAAACGCATTCGGAGAATGCCGCCAGTAGCCCCGTCGTAGACGATTTCAACTCGCTGAGGGCCACGCTCTTTTGGCTTTTTCACAGCGATTAATTGCGTTACATGCCCATCTTCGGCCTGGTACTCTTCAGGACCGAGTGCCGCGAAAGTAAGGTCATAGGCAACCTTTAGCTGCTCGAGACCATCATGAAGATTGGTGAGCGGGACAGATGACTCGTGCCCTGGTAGATCGCGATTGAACTCATTCACGTCATCACTAACCTTGACGGGACCGCGTGGATTTACGGCCCAGCTCTGCTGACCGTTGCTACCGGTGACAAACGGTAAGCCGTCTTGGAGTTTTGCCATGAGTACGAACTGGTTACCAGCACGCACGTATAGAGTTGCCTCGTCCAGCGGTGGCTTTGGAGGTCGCTGTGTTTCAGGCCTGGGAGATCGCTTGCCTCGGCGTTCAGTGGTAATCTCTTCAACTACGATTTCGAAGGTCCGATCGTTTGTCCTCATGCTGTTGACGATGATTCGGTCTAGCTCTCGAATCGCGGCTGATGCTGTGGGCGTGACAATGGTAAACCACAGAGCCATGAGCCCAAAAACTAGCACCGCAGCGGCCGCCGATGCTCGTACGAATGAACTCATCGACCATAAGTTGGCGAGCCAACCCCGGGGCGATTCGATAGTGGTTGAAAGATGAATGGCGTTTGGCACTCCATCCGTGCCCAGGGTGTTTCGCAAGCGATCGTGAAGCAATATTGCCTCGGCAAAGATGCGAGCATGTTCTGGCTTGGCTTTAATCCAAGCACTCAATTCTGCTTGCTGATCTGCGGTTAATACGTCATCCAGGTAGCCATTAATCCGTTCGCTAGGACTTGGGATCACGGTTGACCTCCCTCACGTGCTGCGTGTCGCTCAATGCATTGCCGCAATTGATCACGTATGCGTTGCAGCGATTTGGCGACTGTATTCGGAGTCATGTTAAGCAGAGATCCGATGGCTGCTGGTTTCAGGTCGTTCTGGTAACGCAATTCGCACAACTGGCGAGCCCGCCCTTCAAGCTTCGCCAAGCAATCCTGAAGAAAGTCGAGTTGTCGACTTTGAGCTGAATCGAGCTGCTCGAACGCCACTGCCAGCAAGTCCACCGTTTCCGCATCGAAGACCAGGCGGTTACGTTTACGTTCACGCAGGTAGGTACCAATTTGGTTTCGAGCGATGCCCATGGCCCAAGCCGTGAAAGGGCGTGCGGGATCATACGCAGGGAACGCCTCCAGCACGGCGACGGATATCTCCTGCAGCACATCGTCGCGGTCCCGAAAGTCTCGAACGACTGCCGCCACGTAGGCCGAGACAATCGGCTGCGCAAGCGTCCAATAGCGAATGGCTTGTTGATAGCGTTCATCCATGTTTTGCGTCCTCGACTCAGCCCAATTAAAACGGTCATCTAGTGTTACTTAGGCGTACCCTCCTGATCATGACATAAAAATCAGAAAATTTACACGCCGAGCGGCCCAACTAGACGCTTGGCGGGGCTTGACTTTGCTCAGCGGGCTGACGAACGTCCCATCAGCCGAGTAGTATTTCGCGACCGGCCAGCGAGTTGTGATGTTCGAGACGCAGCGAGATGCGATTTGCCAGTTCCATCGCGAAGGGGACCATCTGGCTTTGGTATTCAGACGCAATCAATTTTCTTCCTCCGGTTGGAGAGTCCATCGAAATCCACGATGCGGTGTTCGATGTGCTGATGAAGGTTCTTTCCGTGATGCCAGAGGGTAAGCCATTCACGCTGATCCCCTTGGATGAAGAACTACTCGCGACAGTGGCTCAACAAGTTGAATGAGCTTTCGCCAAATACTTGGACAACTAATTCATTCATCGGCTACCCGCGATTTTGGCGCATTCTTGTAGTGTTCTCTCAGTAGTCCTGCCATCGCTTCGTCTATCTCTGCCGTGTCATAGCCTCCCTCACCGTAATAGGGCGTGATCATCGGAGGATGCAGCGTGCCATCGGCGTCAACAATGTAAACTGCGGGGTAGCCTTCGATGCCCCAATCCAATTGAAGCGGACCATTTAGCGGTTGAGGAATCACCGTCCAGTTGAGGTCACCACGTTTGGCCGCCGCGTGCAAGTGCGATTGATCGGCGTTGCTCATAATCCCGACAACACGCACGGGAGCCTGCTTGTATTTGGCGACCAACTGGCGCATCGGTGCATACATGTCGCCGTAGTCATCCCCCACACTCTGTGCAAACATCAAGACAACGTGCTTGCCGCGAAGCTCGCTCAATCGAAACGGCTTTCCATCAATATCGGTGCCGGCAAGCTCAGGGGCGGGTTGGCCGATGATGACCTGGTTGATCGCATGCGAGAGTCGATGAGCCGCTGTGCCGCCAGTGCCGTAGTGGTCAACGGTTACATCGGAATAGAGATTCGCGAGTCGTTCCAACTTTTCGTTAAGGTCGCGACGCAACTGATTGAAGTCCGTGTTTTCCAGCGTCTTGAGGCGCTGTTCAAACTCGTCACGCAGTGCCAGCGGCGCCTCTTTCATACGATCCTGTACGGCAGCGCGAACCTTTGGCATTTGCGACTCGACCATTAGCGTCTTATTGCTGATTATAATCTGTGCAATCAGTGCCTCGGCTTGCGTCTTCCGGAAGGGACTCTTTTCCACGAGCGTTTGCAGAAGCTCGTCCGCTTGTGGAAACCAAGGCCCACCGCCCAGGGTTGCAATGATGGATTCAAGACCTTCGCGATCAAGATAGTGTTCAATCACTCGCTTGACAGCTTCCCTGCGTCCTTTGCCTGCAGCCGAGTCCACACCAGCAACACTGCGGGCCATTTCGCAAACTTCCACCAGCGCCTTCAGCCCTTCGTCGGTGCAGCGGTACTTTTCCTCCATGGCCAGGTATTTTGCAGGCATGATATGGCGAGGGTCCATCTCCTCGTAAACGCGACTGAGTTCGACTTCATCGGCAGCATCTTCGGATGCTTGGTGATAAGCCGCCGCGAGCTGGTTGTACTCCGCCTCCAGCTCGGATAAAGCTTGTTCCGCAGGAGAGATTTCCACTGGTGGCTGTTCCGTTTGAGACAGTTCCTCTGGTTTACTTTGCTCGTCAATCGCACCCAACCCGCCAGACTGCTCTAGTTTGCCAAAATTGAAGCCGGAGTCAGTATACGTCTTTGGAGCTGATGTGCCTTTGACTATTGGTTCTTGTCTTGGCGGTTGACCTTGGTAGTGGTCGAGCGTGAAGTGGACGCTGTCTTTGAGCAGACGGTCAATTTCTTCTTGGGATACCTGTTGATCATAGTGCTGCTCACCATCTTCCGTTTTCCAGACTGCTTTACCGTCAGCCTCTATCACCTGCACCTTTCGAGTGCCCGTCCGCGAATATGCCAACGGAATCGTGAATTTTGCTAGCCAGACCTTTTTTCCGTTGACCACATCAGCTTCATAGGACTGCAATCGACAAAAATGCGCATATACCGAGTCTGCTTTGAAGAAGGGGCCGTCGACGGAGGTCCGAACCATAACGTCGTGAGCAGTTAGGCTCAGTAGACTGTGCCCAACATTCGCTTTCATGAGTTCGTTTGTGTGAATCGCTGCATCCAGCGGAATAACGACATCCACCGATTTGTGGACTTTTACCTTGATGTATTTCTCGATGTCTGGGTTCACGTATTGTGGATCGAAAATGAGTCGCTCGTTGTTGGATATCGCATCTTCTTGCGGCGGGTTTTCCGGTGGTTGCACCAACAACATTGACAGGATGACTGAGCTGACGACTGCGAACATGACATAGACTCCAATCTTGCGAAGTGGAAGCGAGGAAAAGGAGGACTCTGGTTTTACAACGAGAGCGTCTGGTAACGGTGCGGTGGAAGGCTGTTGCACATAGGCCAAACAGTCTTCGAGCAACTCGGCAACTTGATCCGCTGATTCAAAGCGATCTTCAGCTCGCTTGGCCATCAGACGCTCGATAATGCGAGCGAGCCATTCAGGGACGTCGGAGTTCACTTCACACACCGGAGTTGGGTTGTCGTTAGCGATGCGATGTAACACTCCGTAAGTCGTCTCGGCACGGAACGGCGATCGGCCAGCGCACATGGCGTACAACACACTGCCGAGCGAAAACAGATCGCTGCGCGCGTCGATCGGCTCGCCGCGAGTCTGCTCGGGAGACATGTACTGCGGAGTACCTGCAATCACACCACTGCATGTCATCGACGCATCATCGACAGCGCGTGCCAATCCAAAGTCGGTGATTGTGACCCGCTCGACACCCTCTTCGAGCAGAATATTCGCTGGCTTGATATCACGATGCACCAAACCTTGTTGATGAGCGGCGGCGAGCCCTGCAGCGATTTGTGTTCCTACGCGCAAGGTGTCTTTCAGCGGCAATGGGCCCTGCGAATCGATTCGCTTTTGTAACGATGCTCCGCGCACATACGGCATCACCAGAAACGGATTCGCATCCTCGCTGGCGACACTGTGAATGGCGATGACATTGGGATGCAGAACCGCAGCGGCCGCTTTTGCTTCTCGGGCGAATCGCTTGCGAGCCGAACCGCTGCTGGCCAGATGCGGCGACATGACCTTCACTGCCACGACGCGATCCAGCGAACGATCACGGGCTTTGAGCACAACTCCCATGCCGCCAGCACCAACGACTCCAGTGACATCGTAACCGCCGATACGACCAAGCGATTCTGGATCATCCGTCGGCGCGAGCGTATCGAGCACTTGTCGGATTCGCTGTGACCCTTGAGTTGTCTCTTCGTGGCCGCCTGTTGAATCTTCAGTCGATCCATGCGAGGCTCCGGTGCCGAAAAACTGCCTGGCTTCGTTCCATGCATTTGCGTCCGCCGCCGCGTCTTCGAGCCGCTCGCGACACAAGACGCAATCGTTCAAATGCTGTTGCAATTCGGACTCCTCCTGGGAGCTCAGTTGGCCTCGCAGAAAGGTGAGCAGATGATCGGGAGTGCTGCAATATTGTTGTGTCTGTGTCATTGGTTTTGTTCTCATAGTGTCAGGAATCTTGCACCACGTAGCCGCGTCTCTCCGAGACGCGGAAATACCAGGGTTTTTCTGCAGAATCCGTCTTGGAAAGACGGACCTACGTGATTTTCACAGTCTCTCCCGAGACGCGAGTCCTTTTTTAAGGTTGTTCCCCA
>JAWKTR010000011.1:0-313411 GCA_041398985.1 Pirellulaceae bacterium | reverse complement strand
AACCACCCGGAGCCAAGTGGTAAGGCGTCAACTTCCCAGCTAGCTAGCTAGACTCGGCGACGATTATGGTTGACCAGCACTGACTCAGGGGGGGAGTTATGCGGCTCTCCGTTTCGCTCATCTATTCTGCAATTTGCGCTTCGCTGGCCGGCTTGGTAACATCACAAATCGCGCGACAAGCCCGGCGGGTGGCTTATAGTCTGATAGCCCTGGAGTCCTTACGATGCCTAAGCCAAGTATTTGTCTTTAATCGCTATCTGCGACACAACTCCATCGCAATCGCTGCTTATGCAATTTCAACGCGCTGTCTACCTCATCCTCATGTTACTCGCGCTGGCGGTTTTTCTTGCACTACGCTACTGGCAGCCAAACCGCGAGGCGATGTCTGGTAGACTTTCGGTCCAACAGCAGTGGACGTTGACATTGGCCGCCTTTATCGGAGGGGCGCTGGGTGCCAAACTGCCATTTGTGCTTGGTCAATCTTGGGCTTGGTGGTCGGGGACGTTATGGTTGAGTGATGGTAAGACTATTACCACCGGGTTGGCCGGTGCCTACTTGGCCGTTGAGGTCGTCAAGTTCGTCTTGGATATTCGAGTCAAGACCGGCGACGGCTTCGCATTACCACTCGCTGGCGCTCTCGCAATAGGTCGGTGGGGATGCTTTTTTAATGGATGCTGTTACGGAGTTCCGACGACTCTACCTTGGGGAGTCGATTTTTTGGCGGACGGTTTGCGACATCCCACGCAGGCCTACGAGAGTTTTTTTCATCTGACAATGGCTTGTATCTTGGGCTGGTTGATCGCAACCCAACGCTTGCGTTACCAGAAGCTAAAGCTATATCTAATCTGCTATTGCGGCTACCGCTTTTTTAGCGAATGGATCCGTCCAGAACCAACAATTATCGCCGGTCTGACTTTTTATCAGTGCTTTTCGCTGGTGTTCGGCGTGGCGCTGGGGGTGCAATGGTGGTTGGACCATCGTAAACTCCAATCCACAGTATCGTTGGCCGTAAGCACCCGGCCTTAAGGTCGATGCACGAAGGACTGATTTCGGAGCTAAATGGCTGACCTGCGTATCCTCAGGCGATTCGAATCCTTTAATTGCTGAGTGACTCAAGCACTTCGCCGCTATCGCGAGTTGCTATGGCGTGCCACGTTGTAAGATCGATGCCATTGGTGATTGTGCGCACCGAACCATCCATCCACACTGTTTGGACAAGCCCGGTATGGTAACTGCGGGATGTGATGGCGGCGTAAGTGGGTTCCGTGCGGCTCGTGCCCTCGTAGCGTGAATTAAAATCGATGTCGTAAGTACGATTATCAGAATGCTCATACTTGACGAATTGATTGGGAGAAAAAGTCGCAGTAAATCCACTTTCGTGAGCCGGTCCGTCGCACCATTCCACATGGCCTCCGTTATCGTTCCGGTTCGGGCCAAGTTCAAACTGCGCTCCACCTGCATACTGCGACAGATAGCTGGGACTTGTTGGAATGGCGGGCCCCGGATTGACTGTATTTCTGAAACAAGGCTGAAACGTCTTCACTTCTGCAGAGCACAACGTGTTGCTCAATCCATCGGTGATCGAGCTAGGCTTGATCGACGCGTTCACATGAAAAACACCATCGCCGTAGCGCCCCGTGCGAGGATCGTAGATAAACCATCGTCCAAAATTGAATCCATAATTGACCGGCCTAACAAAGCCTTCTCCAGGCCCAGCATCGTACATGCTTCGATAGAAACGTTCAAATATTTGCGTGATATTTGCTGGGGCAATTCCGATTCCCGTATCTTCAATTAAAATCTCCGCCATGACGCCCTGCAGACCTACTGAAACCGCGACATGCCCGCCGCCTGGAGTAAATTTGATCGCATTGTCTAGCAAATTAAAGAAGACTCCCGACCCTTTCCTGTCGACTTCAAGTTCGTGAACGGCTACTAATGGAGTTGGGAATTAAGTGGAAACGCCGAGGAAACCAAGTCTAGCGATCCTAACATGCGATAGCTCGCATATCCGATGATGCTAAGTAACAGAACGATACCAATGGCCAAAGGAAAAGACTTGGCGATCTTTTGCAGCATGGAAGGCCCTCTCGTTGGAGTCGAGGTGCTGCGAGTCTTAATAATCGGTCGCGAGAATGCAACGTCTGTCGGGGCAATCGATGGTTGGATTGGTGCTGCAGTAACAGCCTCACGTGGTGGCGGCGCTATCCTCGCAGCTTGAACAGTAGCTTGGCTTGGCTGCGGTACTCTTACTTTAAAAAAGTGTCCACACGACGGGCAAGTCATGGCTACATGTTTGCTGGTGGTTGCGTTGAATCGGAGATTTCTGGTGCAGATAGGGCAATCTACTAAAATTAGTTTCTTCATAGCGGACCTCAGCTGTAGTGGTGGGCAAAACCACCGGCGATTCTACAACGGCTTGCTGAGGCAGCAAGAAATACTCATAGAAGTTTTCGCGCATTCTGCAGACCGCTAACACAGAATCGGAATAACATGCAAAAGTTGTCAACATGCATGGAGCATATTCGGAACGATCAGACAAGTCGCTCGCGTGCTCCTACTCGGGGATGGCCGATTTTAGTTGCCATGCTTCATCGAAGAAACCGCTTTGGCGAACGATGCCAGGGTACTGCGTCGTTGCACCATCGGTCGACTCGATAATCGCCCAGTCGGGCAACATAGCGATCTGCCGCGCATTGTTGAGATAGGCGTACTCGCGATAGGTAAATCCTGAGTTAATGACGACGTATCGCGCTGGGTTTAACGGATTGGGGTAAATCAGTACAGGAAAATGTGTAGCCGCATTGAACTTCTGTTCTCCCACGACGACGCTGTCCTCCGTCCACATGATTGGTAAGGATGCTGCGATTCGCGCGATAAACGAATTGGTGTCGGGCGTTCCAAATAGAATCAAGTTGTGCTTGCGAATTACCTCTTCACTGATGCTGGCGCTATTGAGCTGGACAATATCGCCTCGGAAATGGCGTTTCCATTCCTCGGTGGCATGCAGGTACTCAACGCTTGGCCAATACTTCGAATTCGAGTCGCCAAGATTATCTGGCGGAACGAAGACAAATGGGCTCATGAACGCATCGTCGATTGGTCCTTGAAGTCCCGGTTTCTTACGAAGTCCCGTGTCTGAATCGTCGGCTAGTAACTTCCAGTTCGAGGAAGCCGTACGAACATAGGTGAGTGGTTGGTCTAGTCGTGACCGGGTCTCAAATTCGTCGATGCGGATTCGAACGGATGATTGCTTTGCAAAGGGGCTGCCCTGGTCAAAATTGAGCTTCAGGCGTGTTACGTTCTGGGTGGTCAATGCGATTCCATCGCTCAACAGTCGCCCTTGCACACGAGCCTCTCGCCAGTGCTGTTCGAGGCCTTCAATGCTAAGCCACGCCAATTCGTGATAGCGCAGCAGGTATGTGGTTAAGTCGATTTCGGTGGGTACATCGGGTTTCCCAGATACCAACGCGTTGGCTAGGAAGGCTTCAATCTCGGGCTTAGAGGCGGGCAGTATTTTATGCGCAGTCTCGGGACCGATGATATGCTTGAGCTCCATACCTTGAGCTTCGAAAGCGGCCTCCATCACATCTGCGGCTTGCTTTTGTTTGTCGACAGCGCCGCTGTACGCAACTGTCGGAACATTGCGCAAGTTGTTGACCCAATCTGGGCAGTCATACCAGTGTAATAATGCTCTCTGATCGTCTGTGGGTACAAATTCTTCTTGCTGAAATACTTTTAAGAATTGGCTCGTTTCACTAAATCCAGCGCCGGGATTGGCCGCGGCAAATAGGTTGGGGTAATGAACCGCCATTTGCCAGCAGCCCGCGCCTCCCATGGAGAATCCGCGAATAGTAATCCGTGAAGCGTCAATATTGAACAATCGCTTCGCACAGTCGATCGCTTCCAAGATATCGATTTCTCCAGCAAACTTAAAGGCATTGCAGTAACGACCGTAGGGGTGGAGCACGATCGTTCCAGGAGGTGAATATTCTCCAACGTTGCTCATTCGCTGACGCAGGAATTCAACTTCGCTCACCGTCTCGCCGCGGCCATGGAGCCACACATCCAGTCGCATCGGTTCGTCTTTCACGCTATGCCAGTCCGTTGGAAGAACGAAACCACAAGGCTGGATCGACCCATCCAATTCCGAGCGAAAACCAGCTGATAACAACTGCGGCTGATCGCTGGCGGCGTGAATACCCAGCAGTTCGGGGCCTGCGGTACCATTTCGGGCTAACTGCAAACGCCTCTCCGCTTCGTCTAGCAATCGGTCAGCATGCTCAAACGCTTGTTCTTTGTAAAACATCTTGGTCGCAATCGTCATGCGGACTGCCCGCGGAAACACACCAATCAAGTCTTGTGATTGCCAATCAAGGTTCTTAATTTCCAATAGTTGTGCGTCGATCTCCGCGCAGCGTTCGATCAGTTTCTGTAGCGTTTGCGGCGGCACTTCGATCCCAACGGGTGGAACCGCACGTACCGTCGCCGGATTATTGTCAGCTGGTCCATCGGCAACCGCACTGAGCGAACTTAGACTGACCAACAGAAGAGTGCAGGTACAGAACGGCAACCCTATTGATAATCGCACGATAATTCTCCAATCGAAGTGTCTGCCAACGTTTCCGCAGCAGCCTCTGGCCTGCGGAACACGAATTCTACTCCGGGTTCTCTGAGCGGGGGGAAGTTTGAGATCTACAGCCGTACGATTCGCCAGAAATTCGCGGTGGTCATCCATGTTCGGTTCGTACGGAGGGCATTTCTTAGCCCATGCACGATCTTAGCCCATGCACGAATTGACGTTTACAAGTACTGCAGGACCGACTGGCAGAGTTCCGTTTCCCGTTCGTAGCGATGGGCGAAGCGAGCCTCGCATATTGGGTGCTCGCATATCCGGACGCAGGTTGTGTATCATGTGTTATCCCCTAAAGGCGGTTCGAGCCTTCCCATTTGAGAGACAATGCATGAAACGACCATTACTATTATTCGCTGTATTTGCCGTAATTATATCCAACCTTCCGCCGTCAGTGCCCCAATGCGCTGCGCAAGAATTGGCAGAATTTCCCAAGCTGACCGAGGGGCAAGACTGGCCTTGGTGGCGCGGACCGCTGCGCAATGGCGTCGCTGTTGGTGAAGCTCAATTGCCCGTTCGATTCGGATTGGAGGAAAACGTATTATGGAAAGTGCCGGTTGCTGGGCGTGGCCACAGTTCGCCAATCGTAGTGGCGGGCCATGTCTACCTGGCTACGGCGGATGAATCGCAACAAACACAGTCAGTGTTGGCCTTTGATCTACAGTCCGGGCAGCCCCAATGGCAAAAAGAAATCAGTCGCGGCGGTTTTCCCGAGAACAACCATGCGAAAAACACCGAAGCGAGCGCTACGATTGCGTCGGACGGCGAAGCAATCTTTGCTACCTTCTTTCATCACCGACAGATCGAGGTAACCGCCCTGAGCCTGGGAGGTGAGTTGCTATGGCAGAAATCGGTGAATGCATTCAATCCTAAGAAATTTGAATACGGCTATGCCCCTTCGCCGGTGATCTACAAGAACTCGATTATCATTTCAGCTGAGTGGGACGGTGACAGCAATTTAATCGCCTTGGATCGTCGCACAGGGAAACAACTTTGGAAATCGCCGCGACCATCGAGCATTTCATTTTCTTCGCCCGTTGTGGCCACAGTTGCGGGTCGCACACAACTGTTAATTAGTGGTATTGAAAAAGTGACTGCGTTGAATCCGGATGACGGCCAGCCACTGTGGCAGGTTGCCGGAACAACTGCGGCAACTTGTGGAACGATGATTTGGAATGGAGACACCGTCTTTGCGAGCGGCGGGTATCCAAAAGCAGAAACGCTGGCCGTTAGGGCGGATGGGAGCGGTCGAGTGTTGTGGCGCAACGGCCTGAAGTGTTATGAGCAGTCGATGATTATTGTCGACGGTTTTATTTACGCCTTGACCGACCGTGGTGTGCTGTACTGCTGGCGTGGCGACGATGGTGCCGAGATGTGGCGCGAACGACTGGAAGGTCCAGTTAGCGCCTCCCCGATTCTGGCTGGTGGGCATATCTACTGGGCCAATGAAGCCGGCACCATGTATGTCTTTCGTCCAAATCCGGAGCGTTTTGAGTTGGTGGCACAAAATCAGGTGGGCAACGAGGCATTTGCTAGTCCCGCAGTATCCGGCAATCGCCTGTTACTGCGTGTCGCACAAAAGGACGCAAAGCAACGGCAAGAGTTTCTGGTATGTATTGGCAACCCATGATCGAAGACAGTCAGAGCTTGCTTGACTACCTCCAAGTCGTGATGACGACTGGTGTTGGTCCTACCGTACTGGCTCGGCTATTGGAACGTTTTTCCACAGCCGGTGCCATCTTGGCAGCGAGTCCGGTCGAGCTAAGCGAAGTCGAAGGCGTGGGCGTAACGTTGGCTCGACGCTTGCGATCGACACAGTTTCGCGAGATAGCGGGAGGAGTCATAGAGTGTTGTCGAGCGAACGGGATCCGCATCCTCCTTCCGAGCGACGCTGATTTCCCCGACTTGCTCAGACAAATCCCTGATCCACCGAGTGTTCTTTACGTTCGCGGGGAATTGCGGCCCACCGATTCGCTGGCACTGGCGATTGTCGGTACGCGCGGTGCTTCGCAATATGGTCGAAGTCAGGCGGAACGGCTGGCGCGCTCGTTGGCTCGGGCCGGGTTGACGATCGTCAGTGGGTTGGCGCGTGGAATCGACGCTGCTGCGCATCAAGGCGCGATCGAAGCGGAGGGACGAACTATCGCTGTGCTCAGTAACGGTGTCGCAGAAATCTATCCGCCGCAGAACGAAGAACTTGGCAAGCGCATCGCCACGAGCGGCGCATTGATTAGCGAAATGCCGCCAGGTACCAAACCTAAGAAGGGCATGTTCCCACAACGCAATCGTTTGATTAGTGGTCTGTCGCTTGGCACGCTAGTGGTCGAAGCGGGTGAACGATCAGGCGCGTTAATTACCGCTCGGCTTTCTGGGGAACAAGGGCGAGAAGTGTTTGCTTTGCCAGGCTTGGTAACCAATCCCAATAGCCGTGGTTGTCACCAGTTGATACGCGACGGCGCACACTTGGTTCAAGACACCGAAGACATCTTGGATGCACTGGGGCCGTTATTCGAAGGTGTTATCGTTTCATCAGAAAAAACGATCCGTCATGCGGCTGAATTGCAACTGAATGACCAAGAGAGCGCAGTGCTGCAAGCCATCAACGTTGAGCCGACAGACATTAACAGCGTGATCACAAACAGTGGCCTCCCCGTTCCACGCGTGCTGAGTACGTTGAGCGTATTGGAGATGCGACGCCTGGTTCGCCGAACCAGCGGCCAGATGGTCCAGCGCGTTTAGACTTTCATGAGACTGTGTTTCAGCGGTGTTTGGCGAAGAAATCCATAGCGACCTTGTTGTGCTGGGGTGACCAGGTGTGTCCTAGCGAGGGTACGACGATCAACTCGGCAGGAAAGTTCTGTGCGTGGTAGTTTTCTAGATCAGCCTGCATCGCGTTCTTTACCGCTGTGTCATCGCTACCAACGATCATCAGCACCGGACGTTTGATTTGCGGGGCAAGGTTCTCGGCAAGTTGCATTGGGCAGCTTCCGGAGTGAGCCATGACGCAATTGATCTCCGAACAGCGGATGACGCCAAGTAGTTGGGCGAACGATCCACCGTTGGACATGCCCATTACATAGATTTGTTTGGGGTCGACCGCATAGTGATCTCGCAGTCGTACGAGCAGATTATCGAAGAACTCCAGTTCGGGGTGTTCTTCCCAGGTTTCAGGGAGCGGCTGGCTCAAGGCCCACATGCCGCTATGACTCTTTGGAAAAGCGACCAACATACCGTGTTCGACGGCCAGCCGATCGAGCTGCGAATACTCGGCCATCGATTCTATGGTATCGCCAACTCCGTGGTAGGCGATAATCACAGCGGGGCGTTCGGGAAGTTCGTGAGGTATAACGATCCGAAACAACCTCGCGTAGTCGCCCACCACCACGCCATCGGTAAGCACTTCGGCGGCCAGCCGCTGCTTGCGCGCGACATAGACGCCAATTCCTGCGGTGCAGGATAACAGCAACAAAATAGCCAGTCGCATGATTGCTACCAAACCTTCAATTAAAAGTTATTCGACGGGAAAACCTCGTTTGCGCAGTAAGGCCGTTGTATCGACATCGCGACCACGGAAAGCCCGAAAGCCCGCTGCAGGATCGATTGTATCGCCGACCGACATGATGTGGTCGTGTAACCGCTGGGCGACGGCTTTATCGTAGTAGCTACCCGCTTCCTCAAAGACCTCGGCTGCATCCGCAGTTAATGCGTCGGACCAGAGATAGCTATAGTAGCCTGCCGAATAGCCATCGTCGGCAAAGATATGTGAGAAATGTGGCGTGCGATGGCGCATGACAATTTCATCGGGCATTCCAAGCTCGGCAAGTGTCTTGCGTTCAAAGGCGTCTGGATCAATGGCGACATTACCGGCCAAATGCAATTTCATATCAACCAAAGCGCTGGCCAGGTACTCTACCGTGGCAAAACCTTGATTGAATGTGGCCGCGTTTTCGATCTTCTTGACTAGCTCGACTGGAATGGGTTGGCCAGTTTCATAGTGCACGGCAAACTGGTTCAGTACTTCAGGCGTCATCAACCAGTGTTCATTTAGCTGGGACGGGAATTCCACGTAGTCGCGTGCAACGGAAGTGCCCGACTGTGACGGGTAACGCACTTTCGAATTCAGACCATGCAGGGCGTGCCCAAATTCATGGAACAAAGTGTCAGCGTCGTCCCAAGAAATAAGCACTGGTTCGCCTTCAGCTGCTTTGACAAAGTTGCTGTTGTTAGAAACCAACGTGGTGATAGCTTGGTCTATGTTCTCTTGGGCGCGATAATCTGTCATCCACGCTCCGGAGCGTTTGCCTTCCCGTGCGTAGGGATCAAAGTACCATAAGCCCACATGTTCACCGCTAGCGTCTTTGACTTCCCACACGCGAACATCTGGATGGAATACAGGAATGTCATGCACTTGTTCATACTGGAAACCGTACAACTGTGTTGAGGCCCACATCATCGCTTCGCGTAGCTTTTCGAGCTGCAAATAGGGTTTGACTTCGTTGAAGTCCAAATCGTATTTCTGCTTGCGAACCTTCTCTGCATAGTAGCGGTAGTCCCAAGGTTCGATTTTGATGTTAGCGCCCTCGGCATCGGCGATTTTCTGCATGTCGGCCACTTCTTCCTGAGCTCGCGCGACGGCTTTCGGCCAGACTTTGAGCATCAAATCCATCGCATTTTCGGGCGACTTGGCCATTTGCGGTTCTAGACGCCAGTGAGCGTGCGTCTGGTAGCCAAGCAATTCGGCTCGCACGGCCCGTAATTTGAGTATCTCAGAGATCAAGCCATTGTTGTCGTGTTCATCACCGTTGTCGCCACGGTTGTAATAGGTGCGCCAAACTTTTTCTCGCAACTCACGGTTATCCGCGTAGGTTAAGAACGGATCCATTGAGGAGCGCGTATTGAGTACGGCCCATTGATCGGGTTTGCCCTTACTCTTGGCGGCGCTGGCCATGGCCGACACGATGCTTGGTGGCAGTCCGGCTAAGTCTTGTTGATCGTCGACCCAAGTAACATAGCCTGCTTCATCGGCGAGCACGTTTTGGCTGAAGTCGGTAAAGAGTGATGCGAGGCGCTGATTGATTTTGGATAAGCGATTCTTGTCGGCTTCGTTCAGTTTTGCGCCTTGGCGTACAAATTGTTTGTACAAGTCTTCCGTCAAACGTTGTTGAATCGGATCGAGTTGCTTGAACTCTTCACCTTCATAAATATGGGCAATACGTTGGAACAGCGCTTCGTTCTGAATAATGCTGTCATCGTGTTCCGATAGTTTCGGCGCGACCACGCGTTCGATATCAGGGATTGGTCCTGTGTTCAAATTTGACGTGTGGACACCAAAGATCGCATTGATCCGTGACAGCGTGCGTCCGGCCTTCTCCAGTGCGAGAACGGTATTCTCAAAGGTGGCCGGCTGGGAGTTGTTCGCGATGCCTTCGATTTCTTGTTTGGCTTCAGCGATGGCGGATTCGAAGGCGGGTACAAATTCCTCTGCTCGCACCAAGTGCCACGGGGGAACACCGCCGTACGGTCCGGTCCAAGGTTTCAACAGTACACTTTCGCTTGTTTTCACAGTCGTCCCTGATTCTTGTGCAAAGTTCTTGGATGTCACCAATGTAAGACTGGCGCAGAAGAGCGTTAAGGCCAGGCTGCGCCGCAAGATGTATTTATATGGAATCGCTGCTGGTAGTACTGCGTTCATGCGGCGGCCTCCAGATCGCTTTGTTCTTCTTCTGCTTGGCCGTCCTTCTGGCCGTCTTTCTTCTTGTCAGACTTTTTGGCTGCGGCTTTTTTGGCTTCAGCTTTTTTGGCTTCTTCGCGCTGCTTGACTTGATCGTTTTCCTTCTTCTTCAATTCCGCTTGCAGCTTCACTAGTTTCTCGCCGATTTCATTGGCCTTCACTTCCATGACACGGGCGCGATGTTCCAATTCTGCGCGTCCCTTCTGTGCGGCCTCCAATTCTTTTTGCAACGCGGCGATTTTGTCACTTGACTCTACATGCTTTCGCTCGACGTCTCGCAACTTATCTAGAGCGTTGCGTGCCTCTTGCAATTCGGCTTGCAGGGCCTCCGCTTTCATCGCCGCCGCCTTGTAGCCTTGCTGAGCCTTCTCCAGTTCTGCGGATGACTTGGCCGTCGCATTGTGCTGGGCTTTCTCTCGCGCTTGATTAGCCTCCTCGAGTTCCTGACGAGTACGAAGCAATTGCTGCTCTAACTCATGTAGTTCCTGTTCGGCGATCTCAGTCGACTCGGCTTTTCTGTGAGCTTGATCTCGGAAACGCTCAGCTTCCTGTAGGCCTTCCTCGAGGCGCTGTCGCATCCGCTCCACCTCTTCAGCCCGTCGATCTAGATCTCTGTGCCGCTCTTCAGCTTCCTTCATGAGTTGATCGGCTTCGCCATGTCGACGATCAACACTCTCGATGACTGACGCAATCTTGGATTCGTGCAGCTTACGTTCTGCCTCGAATTCGATCCGTGCAATCTTCATCTCTGCGCGAAGTTCCATATTTTCTTCCATCAGTTCTAGCAGCCGACGAACCGTACTGGAGGAGAGAACACGGTCGATGCTGGAGACTTCCGCTTCATCGAAGTTGTGGTCACCGTCATCGCCATGTTTGCGATCGTCCGGGTGATTGCCAGGCCCCATTCCCGGGCGCGCGTGGTCAAAGGGGCCCATTGAGCCACGCAAATCCATGCCGGGCGGTCCCATCCGGAACGGACGCGGGTTTTCAAGCCTGGGGCCGTCGGGTCCTGGTCGGCTGGGTCCTGGACGATGCTCTTCTGAGCGATCGGGGCCTGAGCGATCAGGGCCTGGTCGATCGGACGCCTTGCCGCGCTCTGGTCCAGGTTCTCGCGGTCCACGGTCGTCGGGGCGCCGACCCGCATCGGGTCGTGGATCTTCACGACGGGCATCCGGTCGACGTTCGCGTCCATGGTCGTTATCGTCGCGCCGATTCTGTTCAGTGCGTTCGGAACGAACTGCTTGTTCTCGGTCTGGCCCGGTATCTGCAGTTGGGGCCGGGACTACGGTGTCTCGTTGTGGTTGCGTGCGTCGTTGGATTTGCGCCGCTGCGTTGGGTCGCTGCTCTTGTTCCAGCACTTGGACTTGCACCTGAACACGTGGCGGTTGCTGCAACAGTTTGTCCGACGGTTGCGCAATGACTGGCGGCACGGGTTGTTGCAGGACGACCGGATGCGGCGAGCTCACGCGATAGGGAGTCCCAAGGGTGCTATTGGCAGCTGAGGCGGGAACTGGATGACGAGCGGATTCAATGCCATTGATGACGAGGATCGGTCGAAATTGTCCTGGTTGGTACGGAGGTAGCACGATCGAGCCGCCCGTATGTGGTGCTTCCGTGGAGGATTGTGCTTGGGACAGGTTGGCGATACCCGCCAATGATGTCAACAAAGCGAGTTTGACCAATTGTTTCGCTGCCCGCCTTCTCGGCTTGGCGCAAAAATTCAACGTCGTCATAGCGGCTGATCCTCGTGAATAAAGCGTTTCGTGTGTGGCTAGGCGCGGGCAGTTGCGCTGGCCATCCTGTGCCAAACATTGTATCACGTTCCGGCCCTACTTGCGTAGCTCGCCGGTTTCATTAAAAAGCGCAGGGAAAACAACACTTCTCGCCAATTGCCGCCACGTAGTTCAGCCTCTTCGAGGCTGATGACGCAACGCAGCGTTTTTTCGAGTTTCGAAGAGGCTCGACTGGTGACTTGCCGATTAACTCGCAAGTCCATACGCCTAAACGGTTCTAAGTTGAATTGGCGGCAATCAGGGAGAATTGTTGAGGAATCTGGATTAAACGAATCAATCATGGGAAGGAACGAAGATGAGCGATGTGAAAAAACTGCCGCTGCGGAGCCAAGTTGCGGTGGGGGACTGTTGGGATCTATCGAGCCTCTATGCCTCGGACCAAGCCTGGGAAGCGGATTTCAGGCAATTCGAGCAGCAGATTAGTGGCTACGACGACTACCGTGGCCGACTAGGTGAAAGCGCACAGACGCTCGCCGAGTGTTTGCAGTTTGACTTAGAGATCGATCAGCTCGCCGAGCGCTTGGGGACTTACGCCTTCCTAAAGACTGCCGAAGATCAAGCCAATCAGACATACCAAGCCCTCGTCGGTCGTTTTCAAAGCGTTGCGGTCAAAGCTAGTCAAATAGCCAGCTACATGCGACCTGAAATCTTGGAAATTCCTGCCGCTCAAATGCAGGAGTACATGGATGCTCCGGTGCTGGCGGACTTCAAACTGGTCCTCGAGCGGATCGTACGTTACCGCGCGCATACGTTATCCAATGCCGAAGAGTCGTTACTAGCCATGCAAGGTGAGATGGCTCAAACGGCTAGCAAGGCATTTCGGCAATTGAATGACGCTGATTTGAAATTCGGGTCCTTGGACAACGGTGAAGGGCAAGAGATCGAACTCAGTCATGCCACCTTTTCGGAGTTTATGAAGCTGCCGCATCGCGAAGTGCGTAAAGCCGCTTTCGAGCAGTACTACGAACGTTTTGCCGATCACGAGAATACGCTTGCGGCTATGTTAGCGGGTACGATCCATGGGGATGTTTACTATGCCAAAGCTCGTAAGTACCCATCGGCTCTCGACGCAGCCTTGTTTCCGATAACGTACCACGCAGCGTTTATGAAAACGATCGAATCCGTCCATAGCCAACTGCCCCAAGTTCGCAGTACCTGGACCTCCGTCGGCGGCGGATGGGGCTCGCCGACTTGCACGCCTACGACACCTACGTGCCAATCTTGTCCAATTTTGAACAGCGTTCATGGACCGAGGCGGTCGAAGTGGTCATCGGAATCGCTAAAGCCACTGGGCAGCGAATACTGCCGCGACGTTACAAAGTGGCTTGAAAGGTCGGTGGTGCGATCGCTATCCCAACAAAGGCAAGCAGAGTGGTGCCTTCAGTTTGTGGCTCGTTTTCCGCTGATCCATTCATTCTGATGAACTATAACCCAAGCGTTTTTGAACGATGTTTTTACGCTTACGCACGAAGCTGGACATTCCATGCACAGCTACTATTCGGCCAAGCATCAGCCGTTTCAGTATTACAACTACACGATTTTTGTAGCCGAAGTTGCCAGTACCTTTAACGAGCAGTTGCTGACACAGCATCTATTGAACACGACATCAGACAATCGATTCAAAGCGTATTTGCTAAATCACGAAATTGACAGCATCCGAGCTACCATTGTCAGGCAAACGATGTTTGCTGAGTTCGAAAAAGTGACGCATGAGATGGCGAGGCTGGTCAACCCCTGTTGTCGAGTCGTTTCGCATGGCGTACCGCAAACTGCTTGACGCATATTTTGGACCTGGTTTCGTTGTGGACAGATCCTTGTCGCTCGGTCTTTCGCATTCCGCATTTTTATCGTGGCTTCTATGTCTATAAGTATGCCACGGGCTTGGCTGCCGCGATTGCCCTTTCCGCCGAGTGCTCGAGGGTGGCGAGTCGGAACGAGCTGACTATTTACGTTTCCTCAGCAGCGGCTGCTCCCAAGATCCACTCGATCTATTGCGTGCTGCGGGCGTCGACATGGCCAGTCCCGAACCGGTCCAAATCGCCTTGCAACACTTTGGTAACTTGGTCCAGCAGCTCGATGAACTGACCGCAGACATGTCAACCGATGATTAGATATCTTCGCCAGCCGCGCTCGCTCAAGCTGGCAATGGTGTCGGCGGGCAAGTTGTATTTTTCGATGAGCGTCTTGGCGTCGACACGAGATTTAGGAAATGGATTGCAAAAGTGCGGGCTGTCACCAAAGCTGACGTTCATTGCGCGGGCGGCTTGCACCGCTGCCCCCTGTGGATCCACGGTTGATAGCTTCTGAATGGCCTGCGTGATTGGGACGCTGGTAATATTTGGTGGGTCGTAGCAAACCATTTGACCGAATTGTTGTTCTTCGATCAGTCGTACAGCATGGGCTCCATACTGCGTTGATAAACAGCGGTCAAAATATGTGGGTTGTCCCCCGCGCTGTAAGTGCCCCAACACGACGCAGCGAGTTTCGGTGCCTAGCCGCCGCTGTACCTCATCGGCCACCAGTTGACCAATGCCTCCGAGTCGTATCTGCCGGTTGGCGTCGACGGTATCGAGCGTTACGAGCTTGCCACCGGGCAGCTTGGCGCCTTCAGCAACGACAACCAACGTGAATGCCTTGCCCATCTGCTTGCGCTGCAGGACTTTTGCGCACACGTTCTCAAATTGCCACGGTATTTCCGGTATCAGAATCACATCGCCTCCGCCAGCCAGACCGGCGTGTAAAGCGATCCAGCCCGTATGCCGTCCCATAACTTCCAAGACCATGACCCGTTCATGGCTGGCTGCCGTGGTGTGCAAGCGATCGAGCGCATTGGCCGCACAAGCTACCGCGCTATCGAAACCAAAGGTAAAAGCCGTACAATCCAGATCGTTGTCAATCGTTTTTGGAACGCCAATTACCGGTATGCCAGCTTCGAACAACTGCTGTGCAATCGATAGCGATCCATCGCCACCAATACAAATCAACCCGTCCAATTCCAGCTCATCAACGTTGCGTTTCACTTCGGCTAAAAGTGTAGGGTCGATAGCTCGCGATTGATCCAAGCCAACTTTGGCTGAGAAGCGCCCCTTGTTCGTGGAGCCTAAGATCGTACCACCTTGGTTCAAGATGTTGGCCGTATTGTCGATGGTCAGCGTCATCGTCTCCACTGGGTTTGCAAGTCCCTCAAACCCTTTGCGAAAGCCGACGACGGTGTACCCCAAATGAACAGCGGATTTGGTTGCTGCGCGAATAACTGCATTCAATCCTGGGCAATCGCCGCCACCGGTAAGAATTCCGATTGTTCGTCGTGTCTTTTGGGGCACTAGTGTTATTCCTTGGCATCACGGGAAATGTGCTGGCTGATTTGGCTGGAAACCAGCGGTGAACTTAGATTCTAGCGAATGTATCTGTGGACTGTGGCGTGATCGCAACGCTAATTCAGTATTGCAACGCGTCATTGATTTGCACGCCGGCTCGGTCAAACTTAGCCATTTCTTGTGGCGTGAATTGATCGGCAGCCACGACAACGTACCGTCCGCCCAGTTTTTGAATGCCAGCCGCAGAAACTCGCGTGTCGGTCAGATCGACTTCATAAGCCGACAATCGCAGTAGTACTTCGACTGCGGCGTCGCTAACGTCGGTGTGCGAGAGATCTAGTGATCGCAAGCCGGAGAGCTTTCCTACATGGACGAGGCTCTCGTCGGTTACGCTTGATCCACTTAGACTCAACTTTGTCACAGCCATCGGCAGTGCTGCAAAGCACTCCGCCGTGAATTGTTTTGACTCGAGTTTCAAACTATAGAGCTGGCGTATGCCACTTTGCGAGAATTCGGTGTCGGTGTACGTGTCATCGCCAAGCTCAAGGTGATTCAAGCGGGACATGTTTGCAATGACTTGCAGCGGTATTCTCGATGCTTTCAGTTTCAGCGAGTTGACGTTACTAGGTAGTTGCTTGGCATTCTTGATTTCCATGTTCTCCAGCGTCAAATTCGAGACGAAAGCGAGCTTAGACAGGTCGGAGATAGCCCGGTTGCGACCGAGTGAGACAGAATCGATGTTTTTGAGCCGCGGCAAGCTCGTGTCGGTGATGGGATTGCCGATCAACGAGATGTTTTCTATGCCATCGAGTTCAAGCTTCCCCAGGTCTTTGTCGGTCAAGTTCAAGTCATCGAGATTGAGCCCATAGAGTACGGTGGAGTCCTGCAATGCGACCAGTCCTTCGATCGTGACCTTGGTTCGCGCCAAGGATAAATTGCTGTAATAACTGCCCAAACCTAGTAGTCCATCATCCGTTAACCCCGTGTCGCTTAAGTCTAGAGAGGTAGCGTTCGTCTGAAGCGATTTCACCCCAGCGTCGGTGATATTGGTTCCTGCCAAACATAGCATATCGACGTCGCGCAGATCTAAAGCGAGTAGTTCTTCATCGGTCATTTCCGGCCATGCCACGAAATGCTTGATTTCTCGGTTTTCGATCCTGATTCTGCCACCCCGCTTAGCAACTGCGCGGGCCTGCTCATTGAGCTGGTGGTCGCGCGTCCGGCGATAATTCTGCAAGTTGGTCACCGACCAACTGGCAAGCAGTGCTATTGTAAAAACGAGAGCGGCAGCTGAGCGCGGGCCCCATCGTCGAGTTGATTTGGCCACAGTTTCGTTTTCAGAGTCATCGTCGAACTGCGCGTCGTTCGCGACAGCAGATGCTAGTTCCGTCACTTCTTCCCGCGGACCGGTGCCTTGTTTCGCTGCAGCGATGCGTAGAATCGAACGGCTGAGCAAGCGGTAGCCACTAACCTTCATGGCAGAGAAAAGAATAATCGAAGTAACAAAAGCGGCCGACGTAAATCCGCTAATCGCCACGAGCGTATAGGGGTCCGCAAGGCCCCTGGGTTGCAGGGCAGCGATGACCAGCAGCGGTAGAAACGTCATCGTCAGCCATAGTAGAACAAACCACGTCCAACGTTGGGCTTCGTCTTGAATTCGGAACGAGATCCAGAGTATGGGCATGCCCGATAGGCCAGCCAAAGACAACATGAAACCGCTGGTTAGGATTGGCCCCCAAATGAACATGGCGTCGCTACCCATTTCCCACATTACGACGGGTAGCCGCGCAAGGATAAACAGTGCCGCGACAACCGTTGTGGCAATGAGCAAGTCTTCGATTGACAGTCGTCGCTGGTCGCCTTCACCTGCAGTTGCATCACGAATTTGCTGGTCGAATTGATCCTCATGGACAAAACGCCATTGTCGAAACAGTCGCAGCGCGTACAGCGGTAGGCAAGCCACAAACATAAAGCCGGGTACTAAGGCAAATCCCGCCAAAAAAGTCAGGTCGACAAATTCCCATGTATCGGCCAAGCCCAGCGACAGCAGGAAGGCGGCAATTCCCAAGCAAGATAGACCGAGCCCTGCTACGAAGGCTTCGACCCAATGATTTCCCAACAGACCCGCGATAACTACGGCAAACATCGCTTGACCCATGAAAGAACCGGACAGGAGTGCGATCAAGAAATATGGTGGCGCGCCGTTGGCCGAACTGAGGAGCGGATAAGTGAGCAGAATCATGACAAGGCACAAGCCAATCACGATCATGATTGGCCGTCGGGCGTAGAGCCATGCTCCCATCGTTCAAGCTCCGATCTCGGATTGAATTCGAAATGAGTAGCCGATTTGCCCTCACAGCGAAAGCAGGCCGTTGGAAATTAGCGAGAACTATTGCGCTTTGACCATAGCCTGCAGGCCAATTCGTTGGCAGCTCAGCAACAGCTATCCGCCGTCTTGGTTGGCACGCCACGTCGGCGCGGGCCAGGGATCTCTTGACCAACTCGCAACATTCGATTTTCACTGTCGACAAACACAACGCGAGGTTCCGCGATGGGAGGCTTAGCCGTCGCGTCAACCAGGTAGTTAAATGTGGCCACAATCACGACATCGCCAGGGCGTATCAGATGCGCTGCGGCTCCATTGGCACAAATGTCCAAACTGCCCTCGTCCCCTTCAATCGCGTAGGTTTCCAAGCGTGTGCCACGCGTCACATTCCAGACCTGTACAGCTTCGTGTGGCAGGATATCGGCGGCGCGCATCAAGTTGGGAGGGAGCGTTAGCGAACCCTCGTAATCGAGATCAGCTTGGGTCACGGTGGCGCGGTGGATTTTCGAACGCAGGAATTTTCGGTACATAGAGTTTAAATCAGCAAATCAAGTCCGCATTGCAGACGGGGAGCCTATAAACGGAGGAGCCACCGGAAAAGCCACATAAGCGGAAGAGTTGGAACAATTGAAATTGTACACACCCCTAATGCGCTAGGATAGGCATTGCGGCCCTCAGACTGTGTTTCATGCAAGCACAGGCAGCCGCATAACCATTGCGACTGCTACGGCAGGAAGAAATTGGGCACCAGACCGCGAATTCTTGAGCTCGATTGATGTTGGTCCACGACCAGCAATTAATCTGGAAGCTATGCACACGACAAATTCTCTGCTGACGATCACGGCCTCGCTTCTTCTTGCGGCGGCCACTTGCTGCGGTGACGAGTGGATGACATGGTCATCGACCTACACGCATGATCCCTATGGTAATCGCGTGGACCAGTATGCCCAGCCAGTAGCACCCGTGGCACCACATCGCGCAGACTTTCAGCGCAGTGGGTATCGTAACTATCGCAGCACGCTCCAAACCGGCCAATCTGCGGACAACATGCACATTGTAGAACAGTGGGGCCGCAACATCGTGCCCTATGAACAGTGGCGTTTTCCGTTTAGACCCTATGGCGTACCCTACGACGCTTGGGGACCGCAACTCCCGTACGGGCAATTCAATGGCCAGTTGAATGGCAACTTTGGATCGGGTTTCTTCCCCGGCGGTGCGTACCCCAGCGGTGGACTCAATGCGGCACCATTTAGTGCTGGACCACTCAACGCAGTGCCAGGCTTAGGTCCAGTGCCTGGTTATGCGCCGGCAGGATTGTCGCCATACGGATTCGGTCAGGGGCGCGGATTCCCTTTGCAGCCTCAATATCAGCAGCAACCATGGTATGACGGTACCTACCCATCCGCCCCGCCGCTCGATCCTCGCTCGGACGCTGAGTTTTTCAGCAAACCTACGCGCTAAGGCTTAATACGGCCAAGTTGTCTAATTCAAGCGAATTGTGGCGGCCCTACCAAATCCCTGGACGAAGTTGCCATTTCCAGGTTGTAGGCGCATCAACACGAAGTCAGGCAGGTTCTCGAGCATAGAAACGACTGGGCCGTGTCGTTCACGCATCGCCAGTATTACTGCAGGGAATTGTTCGTTTTCACGCGCGACGCTTTCGATTTCACACGGAAAGCTCAGACGCTGTCTACCGAACAGATTGGGCGACTGTCCCTCATCGCGTATCAGCATCACATGGCACTGAGTGGAAGTAGTCAGATTGCGAGTGTGCGCGGCCAAGTTACTAACAAGAATGTAGAATGATTCTTCGTGGAAAACAAACGGCGCATAGCTTGCTAGGGGCGCACCCTCTGGCGATACGGTTGCTAGCACGGCCGTTTGGCATTCGTTAATAAATGATCTCGCTTCTTCACGCAGCTCGTCCACACTACTCATTGCTTCGCATAGCTTTTCATTGAACCTTTGGCTAGAACTCAACCGCATTTTCGGGGTTCTTAAGCGTTACTGTCAATGGGAAGGGCACTTATGCCTCGCCAATTGGAGGCCGCTTGGGTAATCTATATCTTTTCAGCCGTCGAATTACGCGCAGTTTGCGGAGTAGCGAGCGGCCCATTGTCCCAGGTCCCACGTAGGTTTTTTCATGCCGCCAGTCGAGATTTATATCAACGGTCAATTCTATCCAAAGACGGAAGCCAAGATCAGCGTGTACGACCATGGACTGCTGTATGGAGATGGTGTCTTCGAGGGGATGCGGTCTTACTCGGGCAACGTGTTTCGCTTGTCCGAGCACCTGCAGCGCTTGTACGAATCTGCGCGGGCGATCATGTTGACGATTCCCATGCCCATGGACGCGCTGGCATCGGCCGTGCAAGAGACGCTCAGCCGTAATGCCCTTACGGATGCTTACATCCGCTTGGTCGTAACACGTGGTGCTGGTTCGTTAGGACTCGATCCTACCAAGACAGCCGAGCCCCAAGTAATCATCATTGCTGACCATATCGAACTGTACCCCAAGGAACTTTATGAAAAGGGCATGGAGATTGTCACGGCTGCCACGATCCGGAATCATCCGGCAGCGCTCACGCTCGTGTTAAGTCACTAAACTACCTGAATAACATTATGGCTAAGCTCGAGGGCAAAATGGCCGGATGTTCCGAGCGCTTGATGCTAAATGTACGTGGGGAAGTTGCTGAGTGTACAGGCGATAACATCTTTATCGTGCGCAGCGGCGAAGTGTACACGCCGCCAGTGGATGCCGGTATCTTAGAGGGTATAACACGAAACGCCATTATCGAATTGGCTGAGTCGGCGGGCATCCGAGTGCACCAGTCAGTGATGACACGCCACGATATCTATGTCGCTGACGAGTGTTTCTTGACTGGTAGCGCGGCCGAAGTCATTCCGGTTATCGCCTTGGACAAGCGACCGATCGGCGAGGGCACTGTGGGTCCCATAACGCTCCTATTAAGCCAAGCATTCCACCAGTTGGTACGCTCGTAAACGTTGCCGTTCATGCCTTTGTTCTCGAAACGAAGACGCGATGGCTCATAATAAAACCTTGATCAAGCTGCTGAACTTCTCAATACGAAAGTCTTACCGATGATGAAGCAACGTCTCTTGTGGGCCACGTTTACGCAAGGACTCGGAGCCTTGATCATCTGGCAATTCCTGGTCTTGTCCGCATTGGCGCAAGCACCCGCCGTGTTGGATGACGAGGCAATCATTCCTCCGGCGCGGAAGACCTATATGGGGCGGCGAATTGCCGATACCTCAGGTGGGCCCGCATGGTTGATCCGACCGACCCGTGAGGATGAGGAACGCCCGAGCGAAGTCATGAAACAACTGGGCCTCAAGCCCGGCATGGTGGTCTGCGACATGGGATGTGGGAAACGGCTTCTATTCGTTGATGATGGCCAAACAAGTCGCGCCCGAGGGCAAGGTCTTGGCTGTCGACATCCAGCAGGAAATGCTCCACTTGTTACAACTACGCGGCAAAGAGCAAGGCGTCGATAACATAGAGCCTATTCTCAGCTCGGTTGTCGATCCCAAACTCCCCAAGATACCGTCGACTTGCTACTCATGGTGGACGTGTATCATGAGTTTTTCGCATCCCGAACAAATGTTGCAGGGTATTCGCGAGAGCCTGAAGCCCAAGGGAGTTGTGGCGTTGCTCGAGTATCGCGAAGAAGATCGTACTGTACCGATCAAGCCATTACACAAAATGAACAAGAAGCAAATTCTCCGCGAGTACCGGGCCAATGGCTTTCGCTTGGTCAAGCAGTACGATGGCTTGCCTTGGCAGCATCTCATGTTCTTCGAACGCGACCCGGATTGGAAGCCGCGCCAGTCTAGTGGCCCAAACGACCAGTAGGCTTTGGGCTAGTAGATCCCATTGGTCGGCACGGAATTCTGGCGAAGCCCTGCCGCCGGTCTTGGATTTGTAAGCTAAGTTTTGGGAAGAAATGTAGCTCCAAGGTGGATTTGTGTATCCATTTGGGCCGCATAAACGCCCTAATTGTTGCTACCCGACTATGTCTGCGAGTCCACCGATCGCTATTGACGCTGAAATCGCGCCTCAGGGTGTGCTTACACGGGCGCGTCCAACCGGGGATGTCTTTGCCGTTGGGGTCCTGGTTATGCTCGCCCTGAGCGTCGTCCAACGCTTGATCGGGTTGTTTCGCGGGATCGGCTTTTGCCACTTCCTGAGCGACATCGAATTGGGACACTGGGCACTTGCCAACAGTTTCTTTGTCATTGGAGTGCCCATCGCCGTGCTGGGACTGCCAGGTAGTTTCGGCAAGTTCACCGAGTACTATCGCGTTCGCAACCGCCTGGGGGAATACCTACTGCGTGTGGTTTGCGTTAGTCTGGTTGGCTTGGTCGCTACATGCGGATTGATACTCTGCTTCCCTAGCAATTTTAGTTGGCTAATCCTGGGGGAGGAGAATCCATACTATCTCATCGTATGGTGCGTTGCTGCTCTGATTTCCGTGGCAACCTTTAGTTTCATCAATGAACTGGCCGGATCGCTACGCCAAGTGCGAGTGGTTTCGTTGATGCAGTTCACTCAGAGCTTTACGTTTGCTGTCATCGGCGTATGGATGATCGCCCATCATCACACGTGGACCGTGCTCTTACCCTGCTTTGCAATCGCGTCACTCGTTGGATCGCTACCGGGAGTGTGGGTCATCCATACGCAGCACCGAGATGAATTCCAATTTTCCCGAACTCACCAACCTGTCTTTGATACTTCCGGACAGGTTACTGTCGTACAGACGGTTTGGTCGCGGATTCTGCCCTATGCGGCAACCGTGTGGCTAATGAATTTCTTGGGCAATATGTTTGAGATTAGCGACCGCTACATGTTGTTGCACTTCAGTCCCGGTGGGCAGCAAGTGGGACAAGCGTTGGTGGGACAGTATCACGCGGGTTACATCCTGCCCAATCTCTTGACAAGTCTGGCGTTAATGCTGAGTGGTATTCTCTTACCGTACTTGAGCGCGGACTGGGAGGCAGGTCGACAGGACCTGATCGCTGCCAAACTGCGTCAGATGTTGCAAGCGACATCGATCGGGTTCTTGGTATTGGCCATCGGCGCGCTGGCCGTTGCCCCTTGGTTGTATGGATTCGGATTCGGCGGCCGCTATGGTTTAGCTGAGCGAGTTCTACCCATTGCGCTCATTCAAGCGACTTGGGTCAGTCTGTTTTTTATGAGCCAGACCTATATGCTGTGTGCTGAGAGAGGCAAGCAACTCGCGCTGTTGCTCATCGTAGGCTTGTGCATAAATCTGATGCTCAACGCGCTGCTAATCCCACGGTTCGGACTACTGGGCGCAGTGATTGCGACGTCTTCCGCCAATCTATTGGCATTGCTGGCGGTGCTATGGCGAATCTCCCAGCGCCAAGGCCAGTTGGGCTATGGCACGGTAATATTGTGTCTTGCACCGCTATCGCTGCTGCCTGGGCCTGCTTTTGGCCTTGTGGCGTTGCTGTTGATTGTGTCGATTGCCGGACGCACCAGCTGGCTATTGAGCGCGACGGATCGCGCAGCCATCGATGCAGTCGTCATCCCCAAGCTGCATCGCTTTCGGCTAGGTATTCGCACCCTGTGGCCGTAGTTTACGTCTTTTGCGATGAAGTTGGTATACTTGTCCGTTGGATCAGCAAAAGGGGCTGACAGGGTCGGGTGTCGTTTCTCTAAATCGCTTAACCCATTAGCAACGACATGTTTCTATCAGCGGCATCTCGTCGGTGGCGGCGCTCCTGAAAGGACTCCCGACCCTACAATTTTTCTAACTCCCAGGAACGAAAGCATGCGTCTGTCGGTAGCCATCTTCGCATTGTTTCTTGGCCTGAACGCGGCGACTTGCGGTGCCGCGGGCGCGAACCAACCCAACTTGCTCATTATTACCGTCGACGACATGAGTGCCGATTCGCTGGGGAGCTTCGGCTGTCCATTGCCGGACACCTCTCCAAATATCGACGCATTAGCAGCGCAGGGGGTGCGTTTTACCCGCGCGCATGTTGTAGTGGGCAACTGTTTTCCATCACGAAACGTTATGTGGTCAGGTTTGTATCCGCACAGCAGCGGTGTCGAGGGCTTTTACCAAGTTCCCGATGCCAAGCATCCGCACCTGGCCGACCTGATGCAAGCAGCGGGTTACTTTACGGGCATTCAGCACAAAGTCGCGCACTCAACACCCTATTCGCCTTATCCCGCGTGGGATCTCAATTTAGATGATACACCTGATGGCAGGAAACGCGATGTGAAGTCTGCCCAGTCCTACTTCGACGGTTTGACTCAAGGGATTCATGCTGCCCATCGCGCGGGCAAGCCTTTCTGTATGTTGATGAACGTTGCCGATCCGCATAAGCCGTTCTATGCCGAAGGTAAAGGCGGTGTCACCGTCCCCGACGCCAATGTGCCTTCGCGCGTGTTTACACCTGACGAAGTGCCGGTTCCGGGCTTTTTGTTCGATGATCCCGTGGTACGCAAAGAGCTGTCGCATTACTACTCAAGTGTGCGTAGGGCCGATGATTGCGTTGCCTCGATTCTGGCAGCATTGGATGCCGCGGGCGCACGCGACAATACGATCATATTGTTCCTCTCGGACCACGGCATGCCGCTGCCATTCGCAAAGACTCAGGTCTATCACCATAGTTCGCGCACTCCCTTATTCCTCATCGTCCCCGGTATGACAAAGGCGGGTACGATCGACTCCGAGCACATGGTTTCAGCGGTAGACCTGCTGCCGACGCTGCTGGAGCTAACCGGCATTGAACATCCGGGGCGCATGGATGGTCGGTCATTTGCCCCGTTGTTGCGAGGCGAACAGCAAGCCGATCGCCACCTGGTGGTCAAGGAATACAACGAGAATTCGGGAGCATCTCGTGATCCGATGCGGGCGGTACAAACCGAGCGCTACTTGTACATTTTTAATCCTTGGTCCAACGGCAAACGAGTCTTCGCCACGGCTACCAACGGTACGTCGACTTATCGACGTATGACCGAGTTGGCCAAAACTGATCCAGAGATAGCTGCTCGCCACGAGTTGTACCAACATCGGGTTCCTGAAGAACTTTACGACATCCAAAACGATCCGGACTGCCTAAGCAACCTGATCGCTTCTCCAGAACATCAAGCGGAACTTGGCAAGCTGCGAAGTGGGCTGCAACAATGGATGGTTGACACGCAAGATGACATGCTCGGTGTTTTCCAGAATCGAGAAGACGCAGTCACACGCGAAGCCTACGTAGTTGCCCAGGAAATCGCAGCCGAAGCTCGCAGAGCGTCGAGAAACCCAAAGACAAGAAAGAACGCACTACCTGCTAAAGGGGCTTCGGCAAGAGCAGCCAGACAGCAGCAAGCTAACCTAATCTCGATAATACTTCCCGAGTCGATTCGGGCCGGTCAACCATTAACGCTCAAGATCGATCACGACTTACCGAACAAGTTGGGTGAACAAACACTGACCGTGACACTCAAGGGTGGGGCTGAAGGAATACGAATCGACCGCAAAACGGTTGTGGCCACCGGTAAAGGAACCGTTGAAGTGACATTCGATCTCCCCAGCCAGGTGCCAAATCAACAGGTGAGTTTTGCGGTGTTTGTTGGAGCGGATTACGGCACAAACCTGCAATATATCCAGTCTAAACCCCTGCCAGTGCGCTAAAAAGCGATCTCCTGATCGCATCTAGTGCGGCTTGCCGAGGGGACGCAATAGCCAAGTGACCTTGAAACGAGGTCGCATATTCTGTAGCTACAAATGCGATCGCTGCGCGCCGGTGTTGCGTCAAAGTTTTGAGTTGTGATCGAGCCGATACTGCTAAGCTCCTCAATATGTGAGAGTGTCGATGATGCGACATGCTGTCTTGCGAAAAATATCAGATTTCTCGGGGTTCTTGGGTGGGCTCGCCTTAACCTGCCTCGTGACAATCCACTTTCATTGCGTTCCGTCAGCTTGCGCACAACCGACTCGCACGCCGCAAGCTAGCAATTCGCCGGCTGCCAGTCTGCGATCGGTAAGTCTAGAAGCTCCTCAAACGGTCTACGTGGCTGTGGCAACAGCAGAGGTCTACAGCGGACCAAGTACCGATACGTATCCCACCGGACACTTGGAACGCGGCGCCGCGTTACAAGTCTACCACCGCAGTGAGGATGGCTGGCTGGGCATTCGTCCACCAGAAAATAGTTTTAGCTGGGTGCCTGCCGCCGATGCCTATTTGCTGCCCGGTGGGAAAGTCATCGAGATCACCAGTGATAAATCAGTTAGTTGGATTGGGACCGAGTTGGGGTCGGCAAAGCAGTATCGTTGGCAAGTTCAATTGGAAGCGGGGGAGCAATTGGCGGTGCTGGGCGAGACGTCTACGGCTGACAGGGAAGGGCGAGAAACACTGTGGTACAAGATCGCTCCGCCACGTGGTGAATTCCGCTGGATTGACGAACGAGCTATAACGATCCACCCTCCCAAGATCTCGCGGGCTAGCAACGAGGCTGCCGGTACTCTTGCGCGTGCGGGCTCCGCTGCACCCCAGAATGGTGTACAGCCAGCCTCGCACTCGCTGCAGTCCGCGAAAGCTCGTGACAAAGCCGTCCAGCCCGCCAACTACACCTCCGATGGGACGATACTGTTGCCAGGCGAAAGCATTGTTGAAGGAGGTACTACCGACTTGGGATATATCGAAGGCGGCGAGTATCTCGGCGAAAGCCACGGCGGCGCAATCTACGAAGGTGAAGTCTACGGCGGCGAAGTCTACGAGGGCGAGATCTACGAGGGCGAAATCTACGAAGGTGAAGTCTACGGCGGCGAAATCTACGAAGGCGAATATTACGAAGGCGAATATTACGAGCCAGGGGCCACGATTGACGGTCTCCCGGTTCGCTCGTCCAACAGTTGGCGAGGTTGGCATGCTCTGGAACTTACTGACGAAGGCTTCCGCTCACCGTTCCTCGAGCGCCGTTACCGAGAAAGCCAAGCTCGTGCGGCTCATGACCCGCTGAACTTAGATCCCTTTGATTTGTCGATGGCCAAGAAGGCGTCGCCTTTGCCACGTGCTCTACCACACATGACACAAAACGAAACAGTTCATACGCCAAGCCGCAATACGCCATGGCGCGATCCACGCAAACTGCGTGAGAATCGCTTACGAGGTTTTCCGCAAAGCAGTTTGTCGAGTACCGAATCGGATGGAAATGTGCAGACGCCAGCCAGCTTGCTCAGTCGATTGGCGGCATCCACCGCGCGTTTGACGGAAAGTAACACATCCTCGCCTGGTCTGGCGGCACAAGCGGAGGCTCCCCTGTCTTCCACGACGCCTAGTCCCATCGCCAGCAACAATTGGTATGGCGTGGGATCGCAAGCCGCAGCGACAGGCGGTGGGACGGTTAGCACGCTGTCGGTCGGAGCCGCTGAAGTGAATCAGATCCAGTTGGTGCTCAGCGAAATGGTGGTAGGTCCAATGCACGCGTGGAATTTGCCACCGCTGATCAAGCAGACGCAGTATTTGATCGAGCATGGTGCGACGCCGATCGAACGTGGGCAAGCGAGACTCTTGCTGGAACGCATTCAGGAGTTTGACCTGCTAGCTCGTAAGTCGGGTTTCGGGGGAGCAGCGGTCCTGACCGCCAGCGCCGTCGCGCCGTCGACCAGTGCTGTGGCCAAGACGATGACCGCCGGCTACCAAACTGCCGTCGATCCCAATGCTGGTGACGTTGTTTTTGATGCGACCGGCTGGTTAGTCCCTGTTCATGCAGCCTCGGCGGATCAGCCCACGCATGCCATCAACAATGACGCCGGGCAAACGATCGCCTACGTGACCGCGCTGCCGCATTTGAACTTGGATCGCTACCTCAACCAACCCGTAGGCATCAGTGGCCTCCGCGGTTACTTGCCACAACTACAAGCCAATCACATACAAGCCGAACGCGTCGTGCGGCTACGGGACTAGCGGCCCAGTGTTGGGGTGACAGACTCGTACCCGCCTCCTGTACCGCGCAAATTTGAATCTGACTTACAGCTCAGACTTCGCAAGCATTTAAATCAACCGCCTGATGGCAGTTTACTCATGGCACGAATCATCTGTGTGGCCAATCAAAAGGGAGGTGTCGGTAAGACGACGACGGCAGTCAACCTATCGGTCGGGCTAGCCAAGGCGGGCGAGCGCACTTTGTTGATCGATTTAGATCCACAGTGCAACGCGACTAGCGGGTTAGGACAAACAGTTGCCAGCAGCCACCCTTTGCTGCTCGAGTCTCCGTTGCGCGAAAGTGTGACAGCGACCCAGTGGGACAACTTGAGCCTGCTTCCGGGCAGTCGCAGTTTTGTGGACGTCGATCGACTGGAGCGCGGCCAGCTCACGCAATCGGATATTCTTCGTCAGCATCTAGATGCGGGCATGGCTTCGTTCGACTACGTGCTCATCGATTGTCCACCTTCATTGGGGCAACTTACACAAGCTGCGCTGAGCGCCAGCACGGAAGTCTTGATGCCGATTCAGTGTGAATTCTACGCAATGGAAGGTCTAACGCAAATGATTCACGTAATTCGTGAAGTAATGCGGCAAGGTGAGGGAAGATTGACCTTTGGCGGAATCCTACTCACCATGTATGATCCGAGTCTGGAGTTGACCCACGAAGTTGATGCGGAAGTGCGTGATTTTTTCGGTGATATCGTTTTTGATACCGTCATTCCGCGCGACGTTTCCGTTTCAGAAGCACCGAGCCATGGACTGAGCGTGATGGATTACGCCCCCAGGTCGCGCGGTTGCAGAGCCTATTTAGAATTGTGCATGGAGGTACTTGAACGTGACTAAAGATCGTCGTCTTGGCCGTGGATTGGCCGCTTTGCTTGGCTCTCCGCTGGAAGAAGATCAAGTATTGGATGCCTCGGCCACAGGATCCGAGGATGTGGCACCATCAAGGCAAACGTTCCCAAACGCTCGTGAGCGTTCGCAGCAGACGACAGCGCGGTCCGCCGCCGTCGCACAGTCTGCCGGCTCGCCAATCCAGCGTCCGGTACCATCAGCCGTAACGGGTGCGGTGCCGCTGAATTCGAATGCGACCGTGGCTCGCGATAACCAGGCGTCGCCGGGACGCAATACGCTGGAGTTGAGCGTTTACGATATTGACAATAATCCCTTTCAACCGCGTCGCAAGTTCAACGAAGAGGAAATCGCATCGCTGGGCGAGAGTATTCGTGAACACGAGCAGCTGCAACCCATCTTGGTGCGCCGCGTTGGTTCGCGTTTCCAATTGATCAGCGGTGAGCGACGCTTGCGGGCGACCATTCATGCGGGGCTGAAAACCATTCGCGCCGAAGTGCGCGAAGCTGACGATCGACTCGTCGCCGAGCTGGCGATCGTTGAAAACCTGCAACGCAAAGACTTGGATGCTATCGAAAAAGCGCTTTCGTTTCGGCGGTATATCGACGAGCACCGCTGCACGCAAGATGACTTGGCAAAACGTCTGAAGATCGATCGTAGCACAATCGCGAACTTGATGCGGTTGCTGGAACTGCCCGAGGAAATTCAGCAGGCAATTCAAAACAACGACATTACCGCAGGCCACGCGCGAACCATCTTGCCATTGGGCGATGAACAGCAGCAATTGGAGTTCATGCGACTAATCAAAGAAGAAAACTGGACTGTCCGCGAAACGGAACGACGTGTGTCTGAACGCCTAAACGCTGAAGACAGGATCATCGCCGGCTCAACCGTCGCTACCCGCGCCGCCAATCGCAAACGTATCACGCCGCAGATTGCTGCGTTGGAACAACAACTCCGTTTGTCGCTCGGTACTAAAACAGAGATCCGACAGAATGGCAGTGGCCGAGGCAAGATCACAATCAGTTTCAGCGACAGTGATGAATTTGAACGCATTTGCGGTCTGATCTGCCCCAAATTTGACCTCAAAGCGGCCTAATCCGCTGAACAGGCAGAGTTCGCAGCAGATTTGCTTATGGAAGCCAGCTAGGGCAAACGGTCTAGCAATAACAGGCAATTAGAGTGCTAGCTGGCCGGCTTGCGGTAAGTGCTGTAGTTCGGCCACGTCCACAATCCAGCCGCGACACTTGGACTTGCCGCACAGGCAGTTGATCGCCGCATCGGCTGGCCAAGCATAGTCGATGGTCAGTTCGCTGCCAGCAGCAATCGGCGCAAGTGCATGTACCGCCAGCTGAGTCTCGAGTGAGTCCTCATATTCCCAGATAACCAGTTCACAGTTTGGCTCGCAACTGTGGTTGAGAAAGCGAAACGGTGCCGCTGGCTCGATGCTCGTGTGTTCATTCAAGGCAATGCAATACGCGGAACCATAGTTGGGGTCGTGGATAATCTTTCCACTCACAACACCGATTTCTTCTCCTGTGGCGATGGCTGTTGTTGCAAACAATGCCTTACCCAAGGCGGTTTCTCGAACTTCCACTAATTGCGATTCCATACGCTGCCAACTCTCCACGGGTGTGTAGGCGGAACTCGATTTTCGACTGGCCGCGGTCAACGATAGCCGCCTAGCAATGGCCGTCGTTTTGACTTGCGACTTTCGCGTCTCTTAATGATCATCGACGCGGACCAGCATTAGAGTTTAGAACCAGCCTTGTGACAACGGCTTGATGACCACTTCCGGCACATGAACTTTGTTTGGCAGCGCAATAATTGCTACAACCATTTCGGCAACATGCTCGGGTTGCAGGATGCGCTGCTTGTGTTCATCACTAACAGGTGACGGTCGATTGGCTAAGATCGGCGTATTGACCTCTCCAGGATAGACGTTGGTGACGCGGACGCCGTCCTCTGCCACTTCGTTGGCCACGCAAGTTCCTAGCGCAGTCATTGCAAACTTGCTGGCAGAATATGCGATGCCGCCAAGTGCGATCGCGCGTTTGCCAGCGATCGACGAGATGTTGATGATCGTGCCTTCTTTCCGTGCACGCATGGCGGGCAAGACAGCGAACATGCAGTTATAGCCACCCGTGGCGTTGATGGCCATGATTTGATCCCATTGCTCAGGGGTCATCTCCGCCATACTACGATTTTTGATGTTCATGCCGGCTGCGTTGACGAGAATATCGATTTGTCCAAGCTGTTGTGTGGACCATTCGAAGAATGCCTCCGTACTGGCGCGATCCGCGACATCAATCGTATGCGTTTTTATGGACGTGCCGCTGGCCGTTTCCTCTAGCGCGTCTGGGCGCCTGCCACCGATAACGACCTCCGCGCCGGCTTCGACGAGCTTTCGCGCGATCGCTTGGCCTATCCCCGTCCCACCACCAACCACGACTGCCTTTTTGCCCGTCAATTGCGACATGTATGACTCTCCAAACGTTTCTTAAGAAAATGGTAACCGTTCACGGTCTTTGCTCGGTTGGTTCGTAGATGGAATATTCGTACTCTTACTCAATCGCTTGTGATGGTACTCGTACTCGTACTCAGCGCCTAGTTATCGAGTAGGAGTACGACTAGGCACCAAGTAGCGTAGGTGCAGACCGCCCGTTGAGTTTGGAGCTAATCGATTCGAGTAGAAGCGAAAAGAAGCTGCGATTCTGCTTCTCGCATGTTGAGATGGCTGCCCACATGCGTTCGTGATTACTTGGTTAGGATGAGCTTTCCCTGTCGTGTCTTCCGCAAGCGATAGATTTGTCCGTTGTTTTCAATCCAAATTTCGTCGCCACAGCGCGCCAAATCGTCGAACGGGACGATTTTCGGTAATCGCTCCGCCACCACTCGACGGATTGGATCACAGGATTCCGAGGGCGTTTGACTACTTATGTCAGCGCCAGGCGGTGGTGAGTGGCCTGCTGGTCCAGCATGTTGGTCTGGTAGCTGGGGTTGAGGGGGCCCGTTTGTCGAGCAGCCTGTCGAATTGCTATCTTGTTTCATACCAACAGCTTAGGAGGTGAACTGCATAGATTTCGCATGCTACACTTTACAAACTGTAGCGATTGTGCATACTTTAATGAAATTGAATCTCAATTGCAACAGTGATTGCCAAGCCCGCCAGGCCCACTAAGGACGATGTCCCGTCGGAGCCCCGCCAGCCAGGTGTTCGAGATTTTGTTCCGGCAGAGGTTGCCGGAACGCATTTCCGTTCACTCGCTTCGCGGAGTACTTCCTATGTCTCTTTGCCTTTCACTAATCCTCTCGAATTCTTCATTTAGTCCCGTCTTCCCAGCGTTCCCCCAGCAATCGACGGTGTTGTTCCGTGCCTCTGCGGCCCGCAAAGCGACCCGGCGCACACCATGCCGTCAAGCGTTTACGCTGGTCGAATTGCTGGTCGTGATTGCCATTATTGGCATCTTGGTCGGACTGCTGCTCCCGGCAGTCCAAGCGGCGCGGGAAGCAGCGCGACGCATCAGTTGCAGCAACAATTTGAAGCAGATGGGACTGGCACTCCACAACTATCATGACACGTTTAACGCCTTCCCTACCCCGGGCTACTACCATGGCGACGCGTTGGGATCATCATGGTCGGTGCAAGCGAGGTTGCTGCCACAACTCGAACAAGCCAATTTGCAAGACTTAATCGATTGGGGACGGAGTTATAGTGAGCAAAGTCATGTGGCGCAACAGCGAGTGCCGGTCTACCTTTGCCCCAGCGAACCCAAAGATGAGGCTCGCCCAGATCCGCAACCGGGCGATCCCAGCTTTACCCATTATCCGCTGAATTATGGCGTGAATATGGGTGAATGGCTGATTTACTCTCCCCTGCGACGCAGTGGTGGCAGTGGTTTGGTGTTTCCAAACGGCAAGACACGGATGGCGAGCGTTACCGATGGTACGAGCAATACGCTGGCCTTTGCTGAAGTGAAAGCCTGGACACCCTACCTGCGAGATGGTGGTGCCCTCAATACCCTCACGGCTCCAACTCCCACCGATCCAGCTAGCGTGGTCGGGCTAGGGGGGAGTTTCAAAATCAACTCGGGACATACCGAATGGGTTGACGCCCGCGTGCATCAGGCAGGAGTCACGACGACGTTCGCTCCCAATCAGCGAGTACTTTTCGTCGATGGTGGCGAGTCCTACGACGTGGACTTTACTTCATCACGCGAAGGTAAATCGACCACGCTGCCCACCTACTCGGCAGTAACCTCTCGAAGCCATCACACTGGCGGCGTCAGTATTGGTCTTGCCGATGGCTCAGTTCGATTTATGACGCAGACGATCGATCTGGGGATTTGGCGCGGGCTTGGCACACGCGATGGCGCGGAAGTCGTTACCCTGCCCTAATCATACGCTGGCACCTAGGTACTCGACACGTAGCCGCATCTAGGTGGAGGTGTGTACTTGCAACCTTGATAACGTGGTTGCGGCGAGCCTATCCCACTTCGATTTCATTAGCGATTTCACGCATGCCACACAGCTGGCGAGCGATCGTGATGGCTTGTTGTTTCAATTGCGAAGTGGCGACAGTGCCGCGGAGTACCACCAACGAGCCGGCGCATTGGCAGTTGACGCCAAACACATGAGCTGCGGAGAGCATGTTGTTGACGGAATCACCAATTGCGAATGGTGTGTGGTTTTCGGCTATTGCGGGCATTTGTTTGACCTCATTTACAGCTTGACCAAGCATCATTCCACCATGGAACAATGTTCTGCCAAGATGAACGAATCGGCACCGAGGGTACTCTGACAGTTGAAAAACTGACAAATTCGCAGGTGACAGGGTCGGAAGTCTTTTCAGCCTGCCAGCGGCATCTCATCGGTGGCGGGTGGTGCTGAAAAGACTTCCGACCCTTTCCAGTCGACTTTAGGTTTGTCGAGTTTCGAACAGATGGCATTAAGAACGTAGCATGTGTTCATGGTCGAAGATTAGAACTTGCCCACGCTTCCCTGATTGGGGGCGAAATTCAGGAGCGAGAATAGCCATTTGTGGCTTTTAGATAGTTCATTCCGCCTACGGGGAGGCGCTTGGAAATAATGCGGCGGGATGTGGCGAAAAAGCATCAATTCTGGTGGGGCCGAACCTAGAATTTGTGCCCCCGTCTGGGGCCGTGTTCGGTCAGCGTCAAGATTTCAGGGCCGTCCTCGGTCATCAACACGGTATGTTCGAATTGGGCTGACAGCCGCTTATCGCGTGTATAGACCGTCCATCCGTCGCGTTTGTCCAATCGCGTAAAGCGAGTGCCAGCATTGATCATCGGTTCCACGGTGAAGCACATGCCTGGCAGCAGACGCTGTTGTCGCGACTTGCGGTCCGGGAAATGAGGAATATTCGGTGGTTGGTGGAAGACCGGCCCAAGACCGTGGCCAACATATTCTCGAACTACCGAAAAACCTCGGCGGTGCGCTTCAGCCACAATTGCGTCGCCAATGACGCTAACGGTACAACCCGGGTGGAGCGCATCGATTGCCAAGAACATACAATCAAAAGCTGCTTGCGTAACGGCGCGAGCCTCCTGGCTAGCTTCGCCGATGATAAAGGTCTCTGACTGGTCGCCGTGCCATCCGTCAACGACACTGGTCACATCCACGTTGATAATATCACCGTCGCGCAGCACCGTTTCGTCGGGGATTCCGTGACAGATCACGTCGTTAATGCTCGTGCAGCAACTCTTGGGGAATCCTAGGTATCCGAGGGTAGCGGCCTTGTGTCCGTGGTCGAGCGTATATTTCGCCACGAGGTCGTCGATCTCACCGGTCGTCACACCGGCCTTGATAAAACCGCGGATTTCATCCATGAGCTGCGCATTAAAGCGACCCGCAGCACGCATCTTCTCACGGCCCTCGTGCCCCAAGAGGAGTTTTCGAGTTTGGCGATCCTGTTGCAACATAATAATCCGGAGATCCGGGGTAGGTTATTGTCGATAATCAGTTAGCCCACAGTATACCTGCCAGGAAAGTCGAGTGGAATCACAAAAATCGTTGCGTTGAGACTTCTGACGTACGATTAATGTGAACTCGGATTCCTGCAGAGACCGAGTCTACCGCATTCTTAGACTTCGAGCGAATAGACAAAGCCCTCGGGCCCCGCATCGACGACGACTTTGCTGAACTCATTGCCGTCAGCCATGCTATTGAGAAATTCGCTGGATAGCTCTGGCAGGAGTGTTTTGTTGAGGATCTTGTCCACATTGCGGGCACCCGTATCGACTTCTGTACAGCGTGCTGCGATGGCATCGACAACTCCGTCGGTATAGTCGAAGCCAGCACCGTAATTGTCGAAAATACGGCGTTTGACTTTGCCGAGCTTCAGCCGAATGATCTTTCGCATGACGTCGTCAGCCAACGGGAAGTAGGGGATGGTTGTCACACGCCCTAAGAACGCAGGCTTGAAGGTCTTCAGAAGTTCGGGGTGTAGCGTTTCCGCCAGCGCTTCGGGCGACGGCATGGTATCGGGGTCGGAGCACAGGCTCTTGATTAAGTCGGTGCCCGCGTTCGAGGTCATGATGATAATTGTATTCTTAAAGTCGATATCGCGACCTTCACCATCTTTCATGTGCCCCTTGTCAAAGACCTGGTAGAACACATCTTGCACTCCAGGGTGTGCCTTTTCCATTTCGTCGAGCAGCAGCACGCTGTACGGTTTACGACGCACGGCTTCCGTAAGCACACCGCCTTCGCCATAACCCACATAACCTGGAGGCGATCCCATCAATAGCGAGACTTTATGTTCCTCTTTAAATTCGGACATGTTGATCACCGTCACATTTTGCTCGCCGCCATAGAGCAACTGAGCCAATGTGAGTGCCGTTTCGGTCTTGCCGACGCCGCTAGTACCTGCCAATAGAAAGATTCCAATTGGGCGACTCGGATCAGTCAATTTGGCGCGCGAGGTGCGAATGCTTTCGGCAATTTGCTCCATGGCATGTGATTGGCCGACCACCGATTCTTCCATTTTGTCTTTCAAGTTCAGAATGGTACGGATCTCGTTGGAGACCATGCGTCCGACGGGAATACCCGTCCAAGCGGCGACGGTGGCAGCGACGGACCCTGCGTCGCAACATGCAAACACGAGCGGCTCTTCGCCTTGCAATGTCTTAAGCTCCTCCTCTAACTGGACGATCTCTGCCTTCAGTTGTTCTGGGGAAGCGGCAGCGATCTGCGGATCGGCAGGAGGCGTGTCGGGCTTGGCAGTTTCTTTGGTTGTTGTCTTGTCCGCTGCCTTCTCAGGTTTATCCGTCTTGGCCGCTTCCGCCGTCTCAGCTTTTGGCTTAGGCGGCGGTGAAATTTTTTCATGAAGCACGACGCGCCGCTGATTGATGCGGCTGACCAGATTCAATTCGTTTTGCCAGCGCGCTTCGAGCTCTTCTTTGTGCTTGGCTACATCGGCAGCTTGCGTTTTGAGTTCTTCGATCCGCGCTTCGTGATTGGCTCCCCCCTCGTTTTCACGTTCCAGAATGCCAATCGTCGTATCGAGTTGCGTCAGTTTGCGCACACAGGCTTCGATGGCGGGTGGTGTCGAATTTTGGCTCAGTCCGATTCGCGCGCAAGTCGTGTCCAACAGACTGATGGCTTTGTCTGGCAATTGTCGTCCAGTGATATAGCGGCTGGAGAGTTTAACAGCGTCCTCGACGGCTTCGCTGAGGATTCGTACTTTGTGGTGCGACTCGAGGGTGGCTACTAGACCGCGGAGCATATCCGTAGCCGTAGCCTCGCTTGGCTCCAACACGTTGATGACTTGAAAGCGGCGGGCGAGAGCTGCGTCCCGCTCAAAGTACTTTTTGTATTCAGCCCATGTGGTAGCGGCAATTGTGCGGAGTTCACCGCGGGCCAGGGCGGGCTTGATCAAATTAGCTGCATCGCCCTGCCCTGCTTGGCCACCCGCTCCGATCAGGGTGTGAGCTTCGTCGATGAACAGGATAATTGGCGTCGGTGATGATTTAACTTCTTCGATGACGCCTTTGAGTCGATTTTCGAATTCGCCTTTTACCCCGGCCCCGGCTTGGAGAAGGGCCAGGTCAAGTGTCCGCAGTGTCACATTCTGCAAGGCGGGTGGGACGTCCCCTTCAGCAATTCGCAAGGCGAATCCCTCTGCAACGGCGGTCTTGCCGACCCCTGCCTCACCAGTCAGGATAGGATTGTTTTGGCGACGCCGACAGAGAATATCAATGACTTGGCGAATCTCATCGTCGCGTCCCAAGACTGGATCGATGTGTCCACCTTTGGCGCGGGCCGTCAAGTCGATGGTGAATTGATCCAATGAGGGGGTTTTCGTTGGCCCCGTACGCTTGCCAGGTCCGGCGGCCTCGCCATCACCTGTCGCGTCCACCGAAGTGTCTTCAGACGACTCCTTGCAAATATCGTGCAGTGATCGCTTGAGCGATTCGTAGGAGATCTTCTCCAGCTCGGCACTGCAGGACATGGCCGCCCGCGAGAGTCCCTCCGAGCCGACCATCGCCAAAATCACATACCCACTGCGGATGGTCGAGTCGCCAAATTCAACCGAAGCGATCAACCAAGCCTCACGAATTAAATCGACCACATGTTGGCCAAGCGCCGGTGGACGACCGTTGCCGGTCTTGAAGCGATCCATGGTCTTCTGCAAATCCGCCAAGAAACGCGACATGTTGATGTCGTACTCCTTGGCAATCGCTTCGAAATCCCCATCCGTCCGGTCGGTGAATTTCGATAGCCAATGCTCGATCTCCACATTGAAATTCGTCCGCGACAAGCACAGTCCCGCTGCTCCTTCGAGCGACTGGCGGCATAAAGGATTGAGCTTGGATACGAGCGATTTTAGGTTGAGTGACGCCATGGGTTGTCTCCGCGAACGACGTGGGAATCGAAGGTGTAATGAAAGTGGATCTAGGCAGCGTTGGTAAACTGTTGATCGGTAGGTAAGCCGGATTGTACGAAGATTGGTTCGGTTTTGTTTTCGGTTGGTTGCTCGGAGAACAACCAGGTGTTTAGTCCAAGCCTAGAATTACCACCCAATTGAATGGGTGGAACTTCTGCAGCTAGCAGTTCAAGTTGTATATCAAAGTCAAACTGGTTTCCGGCGTAGAGATTCACTATCTGTGCAACCTCCTGTAATTTCTGGGTGCCAGGCAAATACTCCTCAAATGTGGCACGATCCAGTGGGCCAATCTTTATCCGAAATTTACCGGCAATATCCCACACGCGTTGCCCCAATATAAAACTGCGACCGAGAGCGCAGTTTTGCCCCAATGGATTGGCGGTGGTAGGCATCATGGAAATGTTGTCACTGGATAAATTCATCCATTGACCCACGAACTGCATGATACTGATCGGTAGTTCGAAATAGGACTCCAACATTCTTTGCAGGGACGTAGCGTTCTTGGGGTGTTGCCCAAATAGCCCCGCAAACTCGATCGATAATTCGCTAGGTGGAACCAGTCGCCGTCGCAATCCAGCCGTGCCCATGCCTGCCAGAGAATACAGTGCGCGCGTGGTCAAGTCACATTCATCGGCAGAGCGTGGTTCATGAGAATTGGACGCGTCGTCCTCAGCGGCAGTCGATGGGTGCGATATTTCGTTGCGGAAGTTGGCTTCGTAGGAAAAGGCGATCCGATATTTGATTGAGGCCCGATAGAACAAGGAAATGATGCGATGGTTAAAGACATCCAAGAAGTCTCGTTCGGGGTTCTTCTTTGGACCCGCATCGATAATCCGTTGCGTATCGTGTTGGGGCAGGACACCGCTGGGACCGAACAATCCCATGAATGCTACGGTGAGCTTTGGCACTGGCGCAGGAGCGTCCGCTGCGTCGAGAGCGTTGGAGATCTCGGTGGACAACGACGCGTCTACCCCTGACTGGGCTTGCTCTGCATCATGGCTCGCAGGTTCTAATTGAGTGGCTGCGGAAGATTCGAGCTGCTTTTCTTTCACCTCGCCGTTCTCAAAGTCCGTCAAGCTCACTACTTCGGTTGGCGGAAAGCTACGGCCCACTAACGCGCGAAACCTCACGCACTCCAGTTCAGGCTGGGTGTCATAGCCGACCCGCTTTTTCGGCGGGCGTTGGCGTTCACAAATGCGTTCGAGTAGGCGTACGGACTGTACGAACGAAAAACGAAATGGCTCCGTCTTTAGCTGGTATCTTAGGTTACGCTTTGCTCGCCGGCGCGTGCTGGCCATTGGTGCATTGTCCCTTGTCTTCGATTAGAAGTTGCGATGGTTTGGGTGAAGGAATTAATATTGCAATACAGCGAGAAGAATCTTTCCAAGACGCTGGCAAACAAGAACAAGTTGCCGGCTGAGTATTTGTCTTCGTCGAATTCAACGTTGACTCGCAAGCCTCGGCACATCGCGCCTGAGTAGTCGCCTGGCACGCGTCCCATCATTGGACTGCTACTTACCTTGCGTAAACCCGCGATGGAATTGGAAGTGATTTCATCGCCTCGGAAGTCGTAAAGTGTCAAGAGTTCGCGCAGCGCAGTAGCGCCCTGCTGATCGTCTACTAGCGAAAGGTGGTTGAGCGACAAATGCGAGACAATTCGCCAACGCAATCCTTGTCCCACCGGCACTCGTAGCGGCGCGGTTGGCTTCGTCAGGCACAGGACTTTTTCAACAGCGCCGCCGCCTTCAAGCTGTAGTCGCGGCTGGCCAGCGCCAAATGGCATGCGAGCGGGTAAATTGCGATTGGTACAGATGGTGTCGACATCGATGGTCCAACTGCCTGGAGCCAGTGGATCAAAATCTAGATCAACGAAAGCGATGTCCAATTCGGTCCCACGGGCCAACTCGCTATCGCTTAGCATTTCCCGACGGGATACATGCCAAAAAGCACGATTGCCAGTGCGCGCCCCATGTCGGAAAGAATAAAACGGCTGTAAGTGGAGCACCTTGCCGCTGTTGGAGACTCCCTTGACCGATTCAACCGAGTAGACTTCATGGGCAATTGGGCGACGAGCATCCGGGACGATAGGGTAACTGGCGTCAAAGTGTGTCAAACGGATTGGTTCGGCGCGCTTTGGAAACAAATTGATGAGCGGTGTACAGCCCAGCTGCAGGGCGCTTGCGTCGACTTGCGGCTCCAAATCCTGCCAACGTTTATTCAAGTAGAAGAACAACTCGATTTGCGATGTGTCCTTCGATTTCAATACTGAGTCGAGTTTAACGTCGAAGAACAGGAACTTTTCTGGAAAGGCAAAATACTCTGACAGCAAACGATAGCCGACGAACGACTGCGGTGGGTAGTCAACCACGCCCTCATCCAACCCGAAGCCCACCGGCTGAATACAGTCCTGTGAAAGCAGCCTGGCTTCTGGATCTTTGGCCGAGGTGCCCAAGGCAACTCCGAGCACGCTATTGAATAGCAGTTCGTAAAGTTGAAAGGAAAATGGCGGTGCCAAACGAATATAAAACCGTAAAGTGTCTGCGCTAAAAGCCGCAAATTTCGCTTTAGCGGAAAAGGTTTCTAACGTCATGCGCAGTAAACCGAGCGGTTGACTGCCTAACGCAACGCTAGGAGCTTCGAATGGCACTCCGCGGAGACTAACCGTCTTGACGCGGAAGGGCCAGCACGTAACTGGGTAACAGCTGCGAAACATGCACGGTTCGCCATCGATGGGTTCCGATTCGACGATGGACTTGCTCGGGACCTGATAGCCCTTGAATTGTTCGGCCTGTGAATTGTCCAGTCCGAATTGGGCGATACACATGGAGGGGATGGGGCGTTGGTAATGTGGCAGTACGATGTCGATCAAACTGCCAGCAATTTCAGGAAACTCGTCTTCGAGCTTCAAACGGGTGCGGGCATTTAGGTACGCGAACGCTTCAACCAAGCGTCCCACGTAAGGATCGTTTTCGCCTTCTGAACCGAACCGCAGGTGGGCAGCCACCTCCGGATGGGCGCGCGAGAATTCGTCGCCCTGGCGTCGAATAAATTGCAACTCGCTATTGTAAAATCTAAGTAGTGCGTCGCTCATCGAGTTGTTTTGATTTCAATGCGGTGCGATGTTGGATCAACTTGGGAGTCAAACACGACATCGGCAGGGTCGGGATCGGCGCGGAGTCGCGCGTCGATTTTAAATTTAAGTGTTCGGTCCATGCGGTCGCGGTTATCTACGATTTCTACTTTTACTTTAATGAATCGCGGGTCGTGCATGCGAATGGCTTCTTCCACCATTTCTCGGAATAGTTCCCTTTCGCTTGGGGAAGACATATTCACCCCCGCGAAATCTGGAATGCCGTAGTTGACCAGCGATCTTTCAAGCTCATCCAAACTCGGAGGCCACGACGACACTCGCCAGCGCGTATTGAGCAGTTGCTCTAAATCGCGGTGTACGCTTTCGATCAATTGCTCCAAACTCTGTCTGCCGGCAAAACGACCATGGTTCTGGCTGCCGGTCAAACGATCCAGTAACGATGCGCGAAGTGGTTCGTCTTCAAGTGGTCGTGCCATCGTGCGGCAACCTTCTGTGGTTAGGCATTGATCTCGAGTTTCTTCAGTTCCATGATGCCTACTTCCTCCTCGCCCACCAAGAAAGTACGCTGCCCTAGACCGGTCACAGGCTGCTCGCCCTCTTCAACCCAGTTGGTGGCGCGTCCGAGCTTTTCGGCCATGTCGGTAGAGCTATGCGTGTTGACGTAGACGGCTGGAATATAGACGACGCCGGTTGGGCCGTCTTCGACGGATAGTTCGCATTGACGCCAGATCAAGTCGCGTGGCCGTGAAACGTCAGCAAACTCGGCTAGTCGAATGCGACTGCTTGGCACCCAAAAGTATTTGCCGGTGCTGGTCAAAATTTCGACGATGCCCACGCAAAAATCATCGAGGTCGCGGAAGCCCGTAAAGGGAGTTCCGTTGCAGGTGCCAGCGAGTTGTTCGGCATGGCCGGCCAACTCTGCCAGAATGTCCGTCGCTTCAGCGTGCTCGCCGCTGCGTGAGGCGACTATGGCGGCTAGCGTTTGCTTGCAGACTTCATCAGGTTCACCAATGAACTCAGGCACGCGGCCACGCAGCCAGCATTCGCGCCGCGCCGTCTCCGCTCGCAGGAGTTGCCGCAGTAGTGAGGCGGTAACCGCCGATTCCGGCTGTTGCAAGACAATCGTGTCGGCTTGCTTGTCAGCCCGTTCCAGATCTCCCTGAATGCAGAACAACTCGCTTAAAATCTCGCGTCCACCAACATTGGTTGGCTCATTGCGTACAAATTCAATTGCAGAGGTGACCGCCTCATCCAGTTTCCCTTGATTGAGTAATTCCAGAGCTTGCATGAGTAGGTATTCCTTGAGTAATGATTACTTATCGCGATTAGACATGGTCGTCTGCAGACGAATGGACGCCGACAAGTCATCCAACTGGTAGTGTGGCAGTAACGAAAAGGTGCATTGAAAAGAACCAGGGCGACCAGGATCGCGCGAGACGGTGACCTCCGCTTTACGCAGCGGTCGGCGGGCTTTGACTTCCGGTTTGGCGCTGTCGTCAGGCGTTACATATTGTTTGATCCAGGCGTCGAGTACACCCTCCATTTCGTCTGGTTCCGTAGCCGAACCGATCACATCACGAGCGATGACTTTCAAGTAGTGCGCAAATCGCGAAACGCACAGCATATACTGTAGCATGGACGATATGTTGGCGTTGGCCGTGGCGACTTCGTCGTCGTATGCGGCAGGTTCCTGAATCGATTGACTACTATAGAAAGCTGCGTAGGGAGTGTCGTGGCATTGGCAAAGTGGTAGGAAACCCAGTTTGGCCAAAGCCGATTCCTGTTGGTCGGTTACGACTAGATCCGTCGACGATCGCAGCCCTACACCGTCGCGGTCCGTATTGAACGAGATGGACGGCAGGTCCGTTACCAGTCCACCCCCAACATGATTGCGCTCGGTGCCGCGAATGTCCGCCAGCCAACCGCTTTGAGCGAAAGTGCGAATAAGCACACCGGCCCAGGCATAGGCGGCATTGCCCCACAGGTAATTGCCCAAGTGACCAACGGCTACGTCTTCTTGGAAGCAGAAGCCGCGAGTATCCTCGATTTCATAAGGCTTGCGCATCACCACCCGTGGCATGGCTAGACCGACAAAGCGTGCATCTTCTTGTTTTCGTAGTGACCGCCATTTCACGAATTCTGGCAAGAGGAATCCGCGACCGAGGTCTTGTGTATGCTGCAAATCGACGAAGTTATCGACGCCAAATAGTGAGGGCGAAGCACCGCACACGAAGGGGCAAAACGCGGCGGCAGCAACTCCGGCTAGATGCCCCAAGGTGGCCATGTCGTCGTAGGGGTGCGCGGCGGTTGGACGCGGATGGACCTCGTAGTCGCCGACCAGCATACTATAGGGTGTACCGCCAGGCGTACCGAATTCCTCTTCGTAGACCTTGCGGAATATTGTGCTGTTGTCAAACTCACTGGCTCGCTCGAAGTCACGTTGGACTTCGCGCCAACTTACATTCAGGACGCGCACACGCACTTGACGCGTGCCTTCAGCACTGGCCGAATCGACCAGCATCCGCAAGCCACGCCATGAGGCTTCCAACGCTTGAAAGCGTGCGTGATGTAGCACTTCGTTAAGTTGCTCGCTGATTAGCCGATCAATTTCAGCCACGTGATAGGTCAAGCGGAGGGCGGCTTGCTGCTTCCAGCTTGCGTAATCCGTTTCGGCAATTTGAGACTTGAAGTCTCCGACCCACAATCGCAATGCTTGCTCGGTCGAAAGCTGGCCGTTTGAGAATTCGGCTAAGCGCTGGCTGGCTGCTGACGGCGAGGGGGCATCGCGCCCGTCACGTAGCGTGTCGGCCGCGATGTTGGCTTCGAGAACTAGCAAATCTAATAGCGATTCGCTTTCAAAGTCCTCACCAACCTGCGGTTCAAGCTCCAGGTAGCTTTCCCCATTCGCCTGTGGATAGGATGAATGAGGTGATGGATCTGGCATGGTCAGCCCAACGGAGAACTTGTATGAGATAGGGAGCAAGCAATAGGACACACAGCAAGCACCGTCTGCACAGGCGCTGGCGTCCAGAAATGCGATTGCCCGGTGGCCAAGCCCCACCGGGCAGTGCATTTAAGATTGAACTAAGTCGCTTTAAGCCTGCTTTGGCAACCTGGCAACCATCCGCACCGACGCGTTGAGCTCTTCCATTTGCAACCAGGGTCGCAGGTGAGCCACGGCGTTATAGGAACCAGGTGCGCCAGGAATCGGCTTGACTTCGATGCGCGCCTCACGCAACGGAAATTTTGCCTTGGACAACTCGGATGGCTTTTCGTCAGCAGAGACGTACTGCATGATCCAACGCTGCAGCCATGCTTCGACGTCTTCGGCTTCTTTGAACGAACCAATTCCGTCGCGCGCCATCACTTTCAAAAAGTGTGCGATGCGTGAGCTAGCCATGATGTATGGCAACCGCGCCGAAATCGCTGCATTCTCCGTGGCAGCATCCAGGTCGTAGACTTTAGGTTTCTGGCAGGTTTGACCACCGAAGAATACCGAGTAATCCGTATTCTTGTAGTGCGACAACGGGAAGAAGCCCAGGTCGCTCAATTCCTTTTCGCGGCGGTCGGTAATGGCAACTTCCGTTGGACACTTGATGTCGGTGTCACCATCGGGACTCTTGACGATATGTGTCGGCAAGCCTTCGACTTTACCACCACTGTTGGCACCGCGGATCGCCGTACAGAAGTTCGTTTCAGCAAAAGCGGCGGTCATTTTTGATGCTTGGACATAGGCCGTGCTCATCCAGCAATAGTTGTCGTGCGAGACTGCGATAGGTTCCCCATTTGGCCCCGTTTCCACTTCTTCAAAATCAAATTCGTCCACCGGTTTCGTCTGTGCACCGTAGGGCAAGCGAGCCAAGGTTCGTGGCATGGTCATGGCGACATACCGCGAGTCTTCGCTATCGCGGAAGGCCTTCCATTTCACATATTCCTTCGAGTCGAATGAAGTCTTCAAATCGCGGATGGTGGGCAGCTGCTCCCAGCTTTCCAAGCCGAACAGCTTGCACGATGGAGTGGTCACAAAGGGTGCGAAAGATGCGGCGGCAATACCCGACATATCGGTTAGAATGTCCATGTCGCCTGGCGTCTTGTGATCGAATTCGTAATCGCCGACCAAGAGTCCGTAGGGCTCGCCGCCTGGCATACCGAATTCATTTTCATAAATCGCTTTCCAAATGCTGCTTTGGTCAAACTCGGGAGCTTTCTCCAGCTCTTTACCAAGTTCCTTCTTGCTGCAGTTAAGCATGCGAATCTTCAGCATCTCACCCGTTTCGGATTGATGCACCAGATAGTGCAGTCCGCGCCAAGTGCCTTCCAGCTTCTGGAATTTTTCGTGATGCATGACCGCTGCCAACTGCTTGGAAATAACGCGGTCAATCGCCGCGATACCATTGCGGATGGTGCTGATCACATTGCGATCGTAGGAAACCGTGCCCGCGTTGGCTTCTTCCACCAAGGAGCGAATCATACTGATCGCTTCGTCTTTGTTGGTTTGTTTCGTCGCCGAAATCGCTTGATCTAATAGACTAGATTCTTCGGTGGTGGTTTCCGCCGCCGCGGCTTGCTGTTCTTCTTGTGGCTCGCTCATTCAGAGAGCTCCTATCGAGAGTGTTTTTGTATGAGAATTGGATTGAGGCTGGTTGCGTGCGCAGTCCGCTGGCTATTCGTTACCGCCCAGCTCTTCGGTCAATTTCTTCAATGCATTTTCGTCATTGAGAACTTTGTCGAGCAAGCCCTCGAGGTCCTCACTGCGGTCCACCTTGGCCATCAAGTCACGCAATTTTTCACGCGTTCCCAGCAGCTTCTTGAGGGGTTCGATCTGATTCGCAACTGCGCCTGGCTCAAAGTCATCCATGGAATCGAACTTGAGATTAACCTTCATCTCCTTGCCTTCTTCATCGACCATGGTGTTGGGTACACTCATTTCCAACCCAACGTTCAAGCCCTTCATGACCTGATTGAAATTATCACGGTCAATCTGCGTAAATTTTCGCTTAGAAAGTGGGTCTAACTTCTTCGTTGGATCACCCGAAAAGTCACCCATCACGCCCACTACGAAGGGCAGTTCTTGCTTCTGCAACGCACCTTCTGTCTCGACATCGTACGTGATGTGAACACGTGGCTTGCGAACACGCTTAAGTTTGTCTTGAGAGCTTTTTGCCATGTTTCACCAACTGCGAATGCTTACGCGAAAAGGGAAAGGAGTAATGGAATTCGGGAAACCGAAGGAACACGGCCCCCCCTGAATCTAGGGAAATTCTAACCTCTTTGCGAACTAGAATGCAACAATGGGCTTGCATTATTTTCACAGCAGGCTAGCTAACTTCTTGAAGGAGCCTAGTATTGGTTTTCTTCAGGCGGCGTAGGTAAACCAATTTGTCGACGCAAGGCGCTCATCATGTTGTGGTCATCAATGAGCTCGGCTAGCAAGTCTGGTAGGGGCATGCGTCCCCAACGAACCGCTTGCCGCAGCGCAAAGTACACGGGAGTGTGTGGCTCCGTCCGTTCAAAAAACTGGGCGATTTTCTCGATGGCTTGAAAGGCTTGTTCGCGAGTCATCTCCTTTGAGACACTCACTGACCCGCCACTCCCGCTACCTGTGGCGTTTCCTATATCCTCGGCTTCTTCCTCGGTCGCGCTGGCACCGCCATTGAGTTCAACGATGAGCCGACGCAGGGCTTCGAGTTGTTCGCGGAAGCCCGACACACCAGGTGCTGTCGGTTCGTCGTATCCATCGTCGCGACAGTTCTCGCGAAAGAATTCGCCAAGTAGATTGAGCTTCTCAACGCAAGCATCGAGTACATCAAGGTTAGCCAAATGGAATTCGCTCGGTGTCAAAGCAGCTATTGACATGAACTCAGCCATCTCAACCTGACCTTGCTCCAAACGCTGCTGACGCTCTTCGGAATCAGCCAACGACTGCAAGTCCTTCGCGCGCATATGATCTAATGCAGTATAAGAACGCTCGTTCCGTTCGTTGGGTTTGGTACCCGCCACCACCGGTGTAGCTAAGATGGCTGGATAAGTTGCATCGGTGACCAGTCCCGCAAATGCACCCACCGTTACGCCATGCCCATCATCCTCGTTGGGCTGTGGGAAAATGTTTTCCCAGTAACGCTCGCAGAGTCCCCAGCATAATTCTAAACCGTCACGCAGGCCAACCAAGTGATGCTTGCGTAGCAAGGCTTCGGTGAGCCATGAAGCAACGCGAAAGTCTTTGCTGCGATTCTCTAAGGTATTGGTTGAAAGCTCAATAACCGTATCCCAATCCGGGGTTGGTATTGAACGCCAGGGCTGTCCCTGACTATCAATGCCACCGCTGAGTTCTTTATCCTGCTCTTCCTTGATCAACTTGCGGGCTTCGTCAAAGGCATCCTTCAGACGCATCAACGGGCCATCCAAGTCGCCTAGTGACAACTCTTCACCCGTCGGTTGCTCTTCGCTGATCGGAGCGAGCAATTGCTCTACATCAATCGTAGACTCAGACATGATTGCTTCCGTATATTCACTGATACGTTTATGACGCATCGCCTGTTGCGTGCGTTTTGACCCTGTGTTTCGACTCGACTTCAGGTGGCCAATACGCCTCAAACCTCGAGATTGATTTGTAGGGCAGAAGTGGAAAAGACAGGACACAGCCCTTATCTCAACCACAGTCGGCAACTCTACTGCGCAATCTTGCCGATCGGAAAAGGTAATCGGTCGAATGATCTATGCATCCAAGATATTTGGTCTGCAAACCGATACAAGCGTCAAGATCGGTAGCGGGAGTGCCTACCCCCCGTGCGAAGCAATGCTCTTGGCAAGTTTTTCAAGAATGCGTGCATGAACGCGGCTGGCCCACGACTTACTCTTGCCAAGCTGATCAGCGGCGTCCGTTAGCGTCTTGCCTTCGAAGTAGGTAGCCGTAATGAGTTGGCGTTCTGTCTCGGGCAGTTCGGCGATGGATTGACGAAGGACTTCACACAGCTCCTGATGCTCAACCACTTCGTCCGGAGGCAGCTCGGTGTCAACGGCTGTGGTGGCTAGGCTCTTGGAATCGTCCGAGCTATCTGTGATCAGGTGTACAACTGCGATGTGCTGCGTAGTGCGGACCAACCAATCGGCATCCGAACTCAGCGACTCGGCGTTTTCTTGTTGTCGCGAAGCTTGGATCTGCTGCTCCAGCAGCTCCGCGCTCAGGCGTTCAGCGCGAATGCGCTGACTGATGGCGCGGCTCGTCCAGGACATCTTGCCAAGCCCATCGTAGATCGCACCGCGAATTCGATGATAGGCAAATGTCTGGAAAGTGACCTCTTTGTCGGGCTGAAAGGAGTACACCGCCTGCATTAGGCCGAGTTGCCCATAGGAGACCAAATCGTCGTAGTTCACATGCGTGGGGAGGCGACTGAAGATCTTCGTCGCAATCGCGCGGACCATGCCTTGCGACTGGTCGATCCAAGCTCGCATTTCTGGCGTGATACTACGCTTATCCACTGGCGCGTGCCTCCTGCCATAATCGTTCTAGCTTGACGGTCGCTTCGGGCGTTTCAATCAACGTGCAGGCAATCCGGTTGATCAATCGCGACGAAAACTTGCGTGCACCGAACTTGAACTTGATGATGGCTTGCACGACTTGTTCCACCGCCTTGATTTCCGCCGTATTCGAATATTCACTCCTGCGTGCAACATCAAATATTAAATCCAAAGCGGCTTGGTTGGCCGTACCCATCGTCTCACGCAAGACTGCATCCAACAGCGCATGCTCATCACGCCGATCGGAATCGTCGGTATCTGCATACCGCTCTGGTCTAAGCTCATCTTCGCGTCCGTCGACATTCCCCACTACATGTCCTCCGACTATCACTCACTTTGCGGGTCTACTAGACTGTACCGTAGTGTGACCGACCCGCTGGCCCACGGCAAGTCACTGAGCCGGAATAATTCTCATTCCGAGAGATGCAATTGCCTATCCGGGGCGCCTTTTCAAAAGGCTTTTTATGGTGAAGAGAAAGAAGAACTCGGATTGATGTTAGAAAATGGCCAACATCCAGATCGTGTCGCAGCCGAAGCCGCTTATCGTTCCGTTTTAGAGGCTAACCCAGCGCATCGCACGGCGGCTATCAATTTGGTAGCAATGTTCATTGACGACGGACGCAACGCGGAAGCTATCGAACTGCTCCGCCAATCCATTCAACACGGTCAGGACACGTGCAAGCTACGGTTCCTGCTAGCTTTCACCCTGCGTCTAGATGATCAGTTTGATGAAGCAATAGCTGTCCTCAAGATGCTCGTGGACGAAACATCGGACGTTGCCGCCTGGGAGATGCTTGGGCGTTGTTTTGTCGAGTCCAAGCAGATGGACGCGGCTGTCGCGCATTACGAACGTTGGTTAAGTGTACAACCCGGACAGCCCGTCGCGCAGCATATGTTGGCCGCACTGCAGGGAGGACACGTTCCGGGTCGTGCGGAGGCTCGATACGTAGTCGATGTGTTCGACGCCTTTGCGGAAACGTTCGAGCCCATGTTGCGGAAGCTAGAATATCGTGGACCCACTGCGGTCGCTGAGATCTTGTCGTATTATCTGCCAGATGCTCAGCCAAAATCGCTGCGAGTCCTCGATGCAGGTTGCGGAACTGGCTTGATCGGGCCTGTGTTGCAAGAGTACGCGCGGGAACTAACGGGCGTCGACCTCTCGCCCGCCATGCTCGCAATGGCCGAGCAGAAGCACATCTATGATTCACTGATATGCAAGGATTTGGAAGATTACTTGCAAGGCCAACTGGAAACATTCGACTTGATCGTCGCCGCCGACACCTTTATCTACTTTGGCGATCTGTCTCGGGTACTAAAATTGTCGTTGGAGGCTTTGCGGGCTGATGGTTGGCTGATTTTTTCGGTCGAAGAAGGACCGTTAGCCGAGGATCATTATTTCCTGCAACCGCACGGTCGCTATGCACATTCGCCGCAATACTTGATGGATTTGTTGGTTGAAAACGGCATCCATGGCGGGTACATGAATCGTGTGGCCCTCCGCAAAGAAGGCAATAAGCCAGTCTTTGCGCTGTTAATCGCCGCCCAACGCGTTCCGTGACGTATACGAAAAAACCCCCGCAGCCGAAGCTCCGGAGGTTTTTTGAACGGTTTTTTCGAATTGGAGAGTGAACTTGCCTAAAATTAGGAAGTAGCACCCTTTTCGACGTCCCACGTAGCGTCGACTTTGCCCTTCGATTTTCCGTCTTTGCCCATCTTATCATAGGTCCAGGCGATCTTTTCGAAGTTTAGCGAGATCGTTTCGTAGAACTGGCCGCCGTCAGTGGCTTGTCCCGAGACGTCGTAAGACGAAACCATGACTTGTTCCAGCTTCCACTGATAGTAGGGTACGCGTTGTTTGCCACCGGTCGAGGTGCACACGTCAATCAAGACTTCCTTGAAAACGGTGCCGTCGCAGTTCGCTTCGATCAGCTTTGGCGTGGACGAATCCATTTCTTTGGTGACCACCACGTCGCCGCAGGTTACCGACGCACGTTGACGGGTCGATCCTGAGATACCGGACTGCATTGGTCGCGAAAGGCTCTGTGATACACTGATCAGGTTGATCCAGTCTGGGTGTGCTGCATCAATACTCTCGCCCTTGATGTCGCCAATTTTCAAGTAACCAGCCATGTAAAGCTCCTTAGTTAGCTCATTCCCAATTGCACTGTTCGCAGCACTGTGCCCCGTTCAGTTTTGTTTAACAATGCAGTTATCGCAGGCTCGGCAGGGTTGTTGCCGCAAATCTGATCTTTTGTCAAAAATAAGACCGATCATTCGGCTCAGGCGGGTGCCCAGTCTTCCCCATACCGACCGAGTATTGGTCCTTCTCGGATAGGTCAGTGTCGTAAACGCCCACAAAATCAGGGCTTAAAGAGTTCGATGCTCAATGCTCGATTGTTCGCAACGCGACGATTCGAACAGTACAATCGTCAGGAGAAGCAAAAAAATTAGCTGGAATGCTGTCCGAAACTTAGACGGCTTGGCAGTACCAACAGAGGGCATACTGCCATGGATGCTCGCCTGAATAACCGCGTACCTGGGAAGCATTTTAGCGATGCACATACTGTTACTTAGAGGCACTTAAGTGAGTTTGGACGTTGATAGTCAATCGTCTGACGAGCGTATTTCGCAGCTGAACGAACTGCTTTCCGCACATCGCGATCGCCTTGAGAGAATGGTGCGCCTACGGATGGATCGGCGACTGCAAGGCCGGGTGGATGCTTCTGATATTATTCAGGAAGCGTTTGTGGAAGCTGCTCTGCGATACGCGGAGTATGAGTCGAAGCCGGAAGTGCCACCGTTCATTTGGCTTCGATATTTAACCGGGCAGAAGATGATTCAAGTGCATCGCAGACACTTGGGCGTGCAGAGCCGAGATGTAGCGCGTGAGGTCTCGCTGTACCGCGGCCCGATGCCCGAGGCGACTACCCAGGCAATCGCGGCCCAGTTGGTCGGCAAGCATACGTCTCCCACACAGGCCATTGCCAGAGCCGAATTACAGATTCGTGTGCAGAATGCGCTCAATGCCATGGGGCAACTTGATCGCGAAGTCCTCGCCCTTCGGCACTTTGAGCAATTGTCGAACGCCGAAGCTGCTCTATTGCTGGATATCGCAGAGGACACTTGCTACAAGCGCTACGTTCGCGCACTGCGTAGACTGAAAAGCGTTTTGGGCGATGGGCCATCGGGCGTTGGGCATGGATTGGTCTTCGATGAGTAATTCCATGGAACCTGATTTTGCCCAGCTTGGCCTGCTGATTGATGAATTCACGGCCAGAGTCCGCGCGGGTGAGCGACCGCAAATCGACGATTATGCGGCGCGGTATCCTCAGTTTGCGCGCGATATCCGCGAACTGTTCCCAACGTTGCTCACGATGGAGCATGTTGGCGTTGACGGCAGTGAGGTCAGAGTTACGGCCAGTGGGAAAACGCCGCAGCAACTTGGCGAATACCGTATCTTGCGCGAGATTGGTCGCGGTGGAATGGGCGTTGTCTACGAGGCAGAGCAAGAATCACTCGGACGACACGTTGCCATTAAAGTCTTGCCATACCACGCATTGATGGACCCCAAACACCTGACGCGATTTCATCGTGAGGCGCGGGCCGTGGCGCAGCTTCATCATTCAAACATCGTGCCTGTTTTCGGTGTCGGTGAACATGAAGGTATTCACTACTATGCGATGCAGTTCATTCGTGGACTTGGGCTCGATTTGGTCTTGGACGAAATGCGAAGATTGCGTGACAGTACCGAAGGAGCACAGCCATCGGAAGTTGCCTCCGCAATCTACTCGCGTCATGGTATTGGTTCGGATGCTCAGCAAGCAGAACCGTTTTCGCCGAACAACGCGCCCAGCGAACAGGTGCTGGTGGACCACGTCGAACTTACGGAGGACGCCAACGAGAAAGTTGCGGCAAGTTTTGATCAAGCCACTAATCTTGGAGATAGTAGTGGAGCTAGTGGCAATTCTTCCTCGGGTTCGATGTCTGGCTACCAGTTGTACAAGAATGTAGCTCGCATTGGCAGCCAAGTCGCCGACGCACTCGTATGCGCTCATGCTCAAGGCATACTGCACCGCGATATCAAACCGTCGAATCTGTTGATCGACTCGAGCGGAAATGCATGGGTGACCGACTTCGGTCTGGCGAAGACTCTCGAGGAGGATTTGACGCATACTGGTGACCTGGTTGGAACGCTACGTTACATGGCACCGGAGCGTTTCCGCGGATGGTCGGATCCACGCAGCGATGTTTACTCGCTTGGGCTGACCCTCTACGAAATGTTGACTTTGCGACCAGCTTTTAGAGAGGCGGACCGGGCGGAAATCATTCGCAGAGTCATGTACGCCAATCCTCCCAGGCCGAGGCAGATTGACCCGCATATTCCTCGCGACTTAGAAACGATTGTTCTCAAAGCGACCGAGAAGGAGCCGTTATCTCGCTATCAGACGGCGAGCGAACTGGCGGAAGACTTGAACCGATTTGCCGCGGACAAGCCCATTGTCGCGCGTCGGACTTCGATGCAACAACTTCTGTGGCTGTGGTGCCGAAGGAATCCCATGGCAGCAGTGCTTTCCGGAGTCATTGGATTGCTGCTGATCCTGCTCGCTGCGTCTTCGTTGGCGTATGCGATGCACGCGCAACGTTCGCTCGCCAGCGTTCTGTCGGCTGAAAACTCTGCGGTGGAAGCGAATCGCCGAGCCGAAGTGAGCTTGTTTCACGCCTATGTGGCGCAAGCTCGCTCGGTTCGCAGAACACGCCAACCTGGTCAACGCATCGAGAGCCTGCTTGCGATTTCGAAAGCGACAGAGCTGTTGCAGAGACTCCAACTGGATGGCGATTGGCGCGCCACATTGAGGAACGAGGCAATCGCGAGTATGTCGTTGATCGACCTGCAAGTGGATCGTCGCTGGCCTGGCGACCAATATGGACCGCGCTCTTCGCACTTGAGGTGGGCGATCGATTCCACGGTGGAACGCTACGCAAGGGAGTTGGAAGGAGGGGACGTGGCGGTTTATCGCATGGTGGACAACGAACTGTTGATGCGATTCTCAGGGGAACCGCACGCTGGCAAAGTGCGCCCCTATTTCGAATTTAGTAGCGATGGCCGCTACTTGGGGCAATACGCGGTGGCCAAGGATGGTCAAACCATCGTGCGTTTATTCGATCTGGTGGATCAGAGGCCCATGTTTGATAAACCTTTGGCCTCCATCGGAGAAGCCTATTGGCGACAAATTGCATTTTCTCCCGACAGTCAACACTTCCTGTACCAAGCCCCAGACATGAGCTTGCAGATCGTCAGTTTGCCGAGCTTGGAAACTCGATCCGTTCCCATAGACAACTGTCTTAGCTATATGAGTTTTTCCCCCGACGGTAAGTACTTAGCAGTGGACGTGGCCTACACAACCGTCTGGGTCGCAAATACGGAAACCATGGAATTAGCCTGCCGGTTCGAACATCCCGCTGAGGTTACGGCCGTCGCTTGGAGTATGGACGGCAGTCTGCTTGCAGCGGCCTGTGGCGACAAAGTCACCTACGTGTGGCAAATCTTCGACTCTAGCCAGCCAATTGCCAAATGTATCGGACACACAGGTGCAGTACGAAATGTCGCATTCGGCCCGGATTCAATGCTGGTTACCACATCGTGGGATCAAACAACTCGCCTCTGGAATGCCCTATCAGGTGAAGAACTCATGCGAACCGAGTCCTTTGGGGGGCGTAGATTTAGCGCCGACGGTCAATGGTTAGGATTTGAATATGCAGGTCAGAGTATTGGAAGATTCCGCCTGATAGGTGGTAGTGAATGCCGACTGCTAGGCGGATTGAATGTTGGATCGTCCAGCGTGGTGCAAGGGCTTAGTTTTAGTAAGGATAGCAGCTTGCTTGCTTCGACAGCGGGGAAAGAACTGGCGATTTGGGATACGTCCATTGGTGATTGCTTGGAGCGAAATACTACCTACGATTCCACATCCACGGTTTCGTTCCACCCGGAATCTAGCGAGTTGTTCGTTTGCGGTGGTAAGGGGCTGGATCGATGGAAAGTAAATCGCGATGAAGCGACTTCGGCGTTCCTGGGGTTAACCGATCGTACGACGCTATTGACAAGCAATGGTGGGACGACGCCTGCGGCCAGTCGGATCCGGTTGAATCGAGTGTTTGTGTCTGAGGTTTACGACGGCGCGGCCCGTATTGTCAACTTGAATACACCTAATCGAACTGTCGAAATTCATGACAATGACTGGATGAATAGTCCTGCACTTAGTCCAAACGGAAAGTGGGCATCGGCTGGTTCATGGAAGACACCGCACTGGAGCGTGTGGGACACAACAACGGGCGAAGAAATCGTTCGGCGCCCTACGCGACTCGATGGGGCGGCCGTCACCTTTAGTCCTGACAGCCAGTGGTTGTTGGTGCGCGAAGCTGACGAAGTCAACTTTGTCAGTACTAGCGACTGGGAATCCAAATCGACTCTCCGGAGAGATCAACCTGGATATGCCAACGTGGCCATTTCCTTGGACATGAAGTTGCTGGCAATTACCGACATGTCCTATGTTAAACTGTACAACTTTTCAACAAAAGAATTGCTTGCCATTCTCCGTGGCCCGAACGATGTCCAACTGTCGACTTTACATCCCAATGCCGCCGCGATTTGCTTCAGCCCCAACGCTCGCTTCCTCGCTGTCGGAACGTACCAAGACCTAATCCAGTTGTGGGATTTAGATCTAGTTCAAACTAATCTGCAGCAGTTGGGCCTGGACTGGGAAGAGCTCTAATCTCCGCGTCTGCCAGGCACGGTTCGTGGAGGGATGAACTGACTGTTATTACATGGCCACCGTTCCGCGCAAGCAATCTCGGATTCCTTGAACGGCGTGACTCCACAACCGACGCACGTGAAAAAACTTTCGGAGCTTGATGGTAATCCAGTGGTCGAGCCGCAGCCTTTTGCGGGCGATCCCTGGGTAAGTGCGGTCGCATCGATGACTCCTACCGAGCTCGAATCAACGGCGATGTCATTGAACAACTCAGGTTGTTGGTAACCCGACGCGTCAGCGAGGACGAGCGCAATTCAGTGCGCTCCTCGCTGACGCGTCGGGTTACCAGCGTTAGATCTGACGATTTTTACAAAGTGATTCCCATTGCCCCGGTCCACTTGGATCACTTGTTCGAGAGCCTATGTCCAGCCATCCACTGTCGTCCAACAACTTGCGTTCGCGATTTGTCAATTCGATGTCGTGAATCAGGTCGACAGCAAAAGGGTTCGTGGGACGTTTACGAAGCCAGCGGCGAATGCGAGACCGTCGTCGATTGATTGTGGAGTGCCTGGAACGGCGAGAGCTGGCGGCATTCGACGCCGGCGGCACGCCTTGCCCTCCCTATGATGGTCCTGCTGACTTCCTAGGTGAACGCCAGCTTAATGCTTTCGTTTAGTCAGACAATTGCGGATATAGCGGTCGGAGAGTCGAAAACTTGTGATGACCAAAATCTGATTAGAGTGTCTTCTCCCCGTAGAGATGCCCGAGAATACAAGGGAATATCCCGGTAGGGCTTTATCGGCTTCTCAGCTTTTCCCATTTCAGTTACGGTGTTAGACTAACGGAGCGTTATCCTTTGCGACGGTCTCAACTTGTCTGCAGGTTGTGGCGTCAATTTTCCTTGGTGGATGCGATACTGGCCGCCGTTAACACAGGATAACCCATATCAGCCAGGCGCCAAATCGGGCGTCAAGCTTCGAAAAAAATGCTCGCCCTCGTAGCTCAGTTGGATAGAGCAATGGATTTCTAATCCATCGGTCGCAGGTTCGAATCCTGCCGGGGGTGCTGACCGCTCATAGACCCTTGTTTTTCAAGGGTTCTTGAATCTGGTTCTGCGCTATTCCCTGCGTTTCTCGCATGGTCTGCATCGCTTTTTGCATCGCTTCTTGAAACTGTGTTTGTTTCCAGCGTCGACCAACTTCATTCTTGGAGCTCGTTAATCAGCCAAGCGCGGGCGTAGGACCAGTGTCGGTAAGCAGTGGGAGTGGACAAGCTGAGGGCTTGGGCCGTCTGCTCCATGCTGAGTCCAGCAAACGCTTTCAGCTTAACGACCTGAGCCGCAACCGGATCTTCCGCTGCGAGCCTATCGCGAGTCTCTCCGAGACTCGCGGTAATTAAGGTGCATTAGACGTTGCAATGGCGTTTCGAGATATGTCGTTCTCAACTCGTCAATGCACTTTGTCGCACGCCCGGCAGCGCCGGAGCCACACGCAACAGATGCTTCTGTTCCAAGACCTTTAGCAAAGCACGAGCGTACTCTGCTGGTCGACAACCTAATCGGGTGACCGTTTCTTCATCACAGCTTTGCTCTGTCGCGTTGTCAAAACGACGCCCGACCATTCTCATCAGCGGATGAAACCACCAAACGCAACTGACCAGCGTCTGCAAATAAGCCCACCATAGATCCGCTCGATGAATATGAGTCAATTCGTGGGCCAACAGCATCCGCAATTCATCGCGATTGCAATCGGTTTCCAAGACGCGAGGCAGCAGAATCGTCGGACGCCACAAACCAACCACTGCCGGGCCAATCAAGCAATCCACGACTTGAACCTGAGTTCGAGCGATCCCGCGCCCTTCTAAACCCATGTCACTGATTGTTTGATGCAACAACTTGACTGTCTCGTCCCTGGCCGGAACACGATTGCGCCGCACATCGCGTAAGAATCGAGCGAGTTTGATGGCTATGGAAAAGGATGCTATACCAACTCCAATGAACCAAACAAATAATGCGATTCGGCCAAACGTCCAAACGACGATTGATACCTGGAGCGACGAGAGTGAAGCGGACACACCTGGCGCAGTGGATCGCGTCAAGCGTTTCGACGGCACGGGTTGCCGAGGTGTTGTCGATCCAAGCTCGATAGCTCGCCTATCCGCAGCCGCGGCTCCATGACTGCTCAAGGCGGAAGTGTTCAACTCGGCCGCAACCGAGCTGCGTTGCGAAGCATGAAAGGTCGATTCTTTCGCAGACTCTTGCCGAGTTTCGCGACTCGCAGTTTCTTCACTCGTCATTCCCACGATGCTGAATGGACTCAGAGGCAACGCGATGATAGGTGGCGTCAGGCACTTTAGCAGCACCAATGCCCAAAGACCGTGAGCAAGCTGCGGTCGATTCCTGCAGACAGCACGAACGATCAGACCGACGACGATTATCACCACTGTCACTTGAATCGTTTGCCGCAGCAGCAACGACCACCCGTCCGTTTCGAGCGCAATCACGATTGCGTTCATGGTTTATCCTCAGACCGTTCAAGGGTTTCGATCAGCTCTTTCAATTCACGCAGATCGTCAACGCTAATCCCGCGATCTTCGATCAGATGTTTTACAAGCGGAACTGCATCACCCCCAAACAAACGCTCGACAAAATCATCAACGGTTTGACGAATGACAGTACTCGGCCGCGCCTTAGCCGAGTAGATTCGCGCCCGCCCCTGCAGACGGCTGCTCGCGTAACCTTTGCTCTCCAATCGCCGCAAGTACGTCTGGACGGTCGTCAGCTCGATCGTTCGCGACTGAGAAATTGATTCGTGAATATCTCGGACGCAGGCTGGACCGATGTCCCACAGCACTCGCGCAATTTCCGTTTCACCTTTTGACAAAGCCGGTCGCCCGCCCACATCACACCTCAAGATTAGAAGCAGTACACTTGTACTAGTTTTGGAATTACAAATGTACCATGTCAAGGCCAGCGGTTTTCATGAGGCCAGGGGAAAGTCAGTATTGCAAAATGTGAACACTAAGCTGCTTTCGCGACAACCGCATCCTTCAGTTCAATCTGCGTTTGAGCAGCTCTTACGGCTCGTTCGGCGGAACGGATGCCGAATAGCCAGAATAGGGCTGGGTGCACGAAGAAGTCGAGCAAGGTAGAACTCACGACGCCTCCCAGGATTACGGTCGCTACCGGATAGAGGATTTCCTTACCCGGCTCGCCAGCCGCGAGCACCAAAGGTACAAGGGCAATACCGGCGGTCAGCGCGGTCATCAGTACGGGGGCAAGACGTTCGAGTCCCGCACGGATGATCATCTCTTTCGTAAAGCTCTCGCCTTCGAACTCGACGAGATGGATGTAGTGCTGGAGCAGTAGCACTCCGTTTCGCGAAGCAATACCAGCTAGCGAAATAAAGCCGACCATCGAGGCGATCGTTACCGTCTGACCTGTGAGCACCAGGGCGGCCACCGAGCCGATGAAGGCCATTGGCAAGGCCGCCATGACCTGTAAGGCCAAGTTTACTGTGCGAAACAGCGTATAGAGGACCAAGAAGACACCAGCGAGCGACACAGCAAACAAAACGCCAATAACGCGGCTGGCCGATTGTTGGCTTTGGAACTGTCCCTCATACGTCGGATAGTATCCAGCGGGCCACGTTTCGAGGATCGGTGCGATGACCTTTTTTATGTCTTGCACAACATCGACAACCCCTCGGTCTGCCACGTTGCACTGGATGACGACACGTCGGCGAACGTTCTCGCGATTCACAGTATTTGGGCCACCTGACTCGTAGATTCGCGCGACACTTCCAAGTGGAACCGTGCCACCTTCAGGCAACTGAATGGGCAGCCGTTGCAGTGCGTTGATGTCCTCGCGATAGTTCTCCTGCAGACGAACCGTGAGGTCGAAAGTGCGCATGCCGTCGAGAATCTCAGAAACGACTCTGCCATTCATCGCAGATTGAACATATTGATTGACGTCGTTGACTTGTAGTCCAAGTTGTTTGAGTTGACCGCGATTCATTTCGACTCGCAACTGGGGAATGATGACTTGAGGTTCAATCATCAGATCCGCCACGCCTGGGACCGTCTCCATCTCTGCTTTGACTTGCTCAGCCATTTGACGGAGCAGGTCGAGATCATCTCCGTATATCTTTACGCCAACTTGGGCTTTGACACCAGATAGCATGTGCGAAATCAAGTGAGCAAGTGGCTGCTCTGTGGCTGAAACGATACCGGGGATTTCATCCATCGAACCGCGAATGCTGCGCAGTTGCTGCTCACGAGATTGCGGAGAATTTGGGTCAAGTTCAATGAGATACTCGCTCATGTTGACTCCTTCGGCGTGTTCATCCAATTCCGCGCGACCGGTACGTCGCACGAATCGTTGCACGTCGGGCATCTCCATTAATGCTGTTTCTACCGTGCGGTTGATACCATTGGACGCAGGCAGCGACGTGCCGGGTGGTAGCACAACATTGAGTTGGACGGTGCCTTCGTTAAAAGGCGGCAAGAAGTCTCGCTCCAGCCGAGAAAGGAAAAGCCCTGCCGAAACAACCAAAGCAACGGTCACACCCAAGTTGAGCCATGGGAATGCGAGGCTGAAGCGTATGACCCGCTCTCCAATCCACTTTACGGCCAGCAATACGAAACTATCCTTCTGGTGACCTTTGGATTGCATGCTTCCCAGTAACCAGTAGGATAGCACTGGAGTCACTGTGAGCGACACCAACAAAGATGCCAGAATAGAAACGATGTAAGCGACGCCAAGCGGCGCAAACAGCTTGCCTTCCATGCCGCCAAGAGCAAATAACGGCAGGAATACGAGTATGACGATCATCGTGCTGAACACGATCGAGCGACGAACTTCCGCGCTAGCTCGGTAGACGACCAACAGCGGATGAAGTGGATTGTCACGCGCACGATTCTCTTTTAGGCGTCGGAAAATATTTTCGACATCGACAATTGCATCGTCGACGAGCTCTCCCATCGCTACGGCGATGCCACCCAGCGTCATCGTGTTGATAGAAAGCCCAAACACTGCAAAAGTTAATGCCGTCATCACCAGGGATAAGGGGATTGCAGTCAGCGTGATGAAGGTAGTGCGGAAATTCATCAAGAACAGGAACAAGATGATGACCACCAAGATCGCGCCATCTCGAAGAGCTTCTTCGACATTTTGGATCGCACGATCAATGAAAGACTTTTGTGAGTAGGTCGCTGCGATGCGTACGCCGGGTGAGAGCGAAGGCTTAATTTCTTCGAGAGCGGTCATGATGGAATTGGTGACTGCTCGGGTATCTGCACCGGGCTGTTTGTTTACCGTGAGAACGACAGCCGGTCCACCAGCGAAAGCTGCATTGCCTATTGTTCGCACGAATGCGGAACTGTCACCACGCTTGACTTGCGGCCCCTCCCGTATCTCGGCGACTTGCGACAATAATACTGGCCGAGAATCGCGGATCGTGACTGGTATGTCATGCAGGTCGCTGACAGACTGGATTCGCCCAAGGCTGCGGACTAAGAATTCACTTGGCCCCTGTTGGTCCAAGTACCCGCCGGTTCCATTTTCATTGCTCTTGCTGACGGCCGCTTCGACTTGCTCCAGCGTTACGCCGTAACGCGTCATGGCATCTGGATTGACACGCACTTGAAACTGCTTGCGTTCACCTCCCATGGTGAACACTTGCGAAACACCGGGAATCGTAAGCAGGCGTTGACGGACGACCCAATCCGCCTCCGTTCGCAATTCCATCGGTGTGACCTGTGGATTGTCGGTCCACATTCCCAACATTAGGATTTGTCCCATGATGGACGAAATAGGTGCCAGTTGTGGTTGAATACCCGTTGGTAAACGGTTCTGTACCAACTGCATTCGCTCAGCCACAATCTGCCGGTCCGTATAGACGTCGGTACCATAGGCGAACTCGACGTAGATGACGGAGATACCCACCCCAGAAGAGCTGCGGACAGCCTCGACACCGTTGGCACCGTTGAGCGTGGTTTCGATGGGGAACGTAATCAACGTCTCCACTTCTTCGGGGGCCATGCCTGGTGCTTCCGTCATGATCACTACACGTGGGCGATTTAGGTCCGGAAAAACATCAACAGGCATTTGAAGGACTTGCCAGGTGCCAATTCCGGTCAATCCAAGTGCGATGGCAATGACCAGCAGTCGCTGATGGAGCGCGAAGCGAATTAGGTAGTTGAGCATCGTTATTAAGGAATAAAGAATGGAGGTAGTAGCTGTTGACGAACTTGGAGTCGACAGGAAAGGTCGGGAGTCATTTCAGCAGCGCCCGACACCGATGAGATGCTGCTGGTAGGAAATGGTTGTCCAGACGAAAACAAAGCTACTCCAGTTTTCAGTGGTTATGACCTGCGTGCGGATCTACGCCAGTACCTGACTTGTGCTTGATGGCCATCTGCATCTGATGCGCGGATCGCAGTGCAATTACGTCGCCGGGACGGATCGTTCCGTCATTTTCAACTACCACATTTTGCTGGTCTCGATGCATCACATGCACTGCGACACGATCAAAGTGATCCCCGTTTTGCTGAAAAACGAACCAATCGGGCCCTTCTTTTACCGCTGCGTCCACCGGCAGAACAATTTGTTTCTCCCACGCCTCGACAGGTACTCGAACTTCAAGCCGCTGACCTACGCGATAATTCCATGTTACAAACCGTTGTCCCTCGGCGGTGGTTTCGTCACGAAGAATGGTGTTAGGCAGATTGACAAAGAACGACAACGTTCGCGATTGGGCATCAACGGAATTCGCAACGAATGCTAACTTGAGGTCGACCGAAGTTTCCTGTCCCGTAAGGCCTGGGAAGACTGCTTCGATCGGCCAGTCTTTGTCGGCAACTTTGGCGATCGCTGGAGCGTCTTGTTCGAACGCCCTGCCCTCGATGTAGAGCGACGAATAGTCGGAAAGCGTGCAGAGCATTTCGCCGGCTTGCACGCCTTGTCCCTTCGACGCACTTAATCGTTCCAAGATTAGCGGCACTGGCTGGTGAACTGCTAGCTGTGGATTTTGCGGCTGAATAGAAGTTGGTCGGAATCGGCGATCGCTCAGTCGCAAATTGTTTTCGTCATGGGCATGGTTGTCGATTTCGGGAGCAACAATTGTGAGGTCACGCAGCAGTCTTTGATCGCGTACAATCGTGTCGATTTGTTCTTCGCTCAGCCCATGCAGTTTTAACGCGGCTCGTTGTGCAGCGATTGAACTTTGCAGTCTCTGAAGAACGTACTGCCGCTCCAGCAATACTTTATTGGCTACTGCGCCGGAGCGAGTTACTTCTTCAAGACGAGTGATTTCTCGTTTTTCTACTGCAACGTCGGCTAAATTCTTTAGCAACTGCGTCTGTGTATCGATGAGATCCTCATATGTTAGACGAACTTCGAAGAGCATCTCCCCCGCTACGACTGCTTCGCCGCTCACGGCATGTACGTGTTGGACAATACCGGTCATAGGTGACGATACTTGGATTTCAGTACGGCCAGGTTTGGCGACAACGATCGCTGGAACAGTGACGGTGCGATAGAAGTTTGACAGTTCGATCGGCCGAAGGTACTCTGCCGTTAGCCCCAGGTTCTTGAGTGATTGAGGGGTCAGCTCGAGCGAGCTGTTCTGCGCATGCCCAGCGTGGTCGTGCCCTTTTTCTTCGTGGGGGTGGCCGTGTTTTCCCTCTGAATGGGCATCCCCTTCGCCTGTCGTTCGCATCGATTCCTTGCGGGCAGCGACAGTTACGTCGATCCAGCTGTTCAAGGCGGGCCGCCACTTGGGATATGAAAACACTGTGACGATGACCAATAACAATCCAACGCCCCATCGGATCCATGAATTGTGGAAGATCGCCTGGAGTGAAATTTTTTTCATAGTTAACTCGACGATTGAAAATCCATTTCGAAGGCGATTGCGCGCGGCCAAACAACGTTACGTGGGCTCGTTGCGAGCATACCTATGATCTACGCGGCGGCTCCGATAATTGTCCCCAGCGCTGTATTTCCGGAAGCCTGCATTGGGTAGCTATGTCCCGCTAAACAAGATCAGGGATCGGATAGCGAGAGTTTGGGCGCAGGCAAAATCGCTTTGCTCTCGGGAAATTGGGCGGAAGAAACGACCAACCAAGAATTAAGTTGTTGGTTGGACATGCACTTGCCTATCAGATTAGCCACACTTGGTCGATGGCGCGATCACGAAGTGTCCTGGGTGGACCATCCAGCCGGATCTTTGCAATGTCCCATTGCAAAGCTGGCTTGAGCCAGGGGGCAGCGGAGGGATTGATCCAATTTGCATCTGCCAAGAACTGCAAAGTTCCCGCGCTGGACGTAACTCCAAAGATACACATGGAGTGCTTGCAATGGTTTGAAGGCCCATGTCCCTCGACGGGATGTCTGACGCATGTAGAAGTGATGCACACTGATGCCTGATTAGCGTCGATATTTACGTCGTGCGAACGTTCTTGACAGGTCTCTTGAGCATCGCTCGAATGTTCATCGTGATCGCTGAAGTGACCGGTCCAGATCCCGGCCTGCTCTCGTATGCAATGGCCATGTGACAAACAGCAACCAAACACCGCGTGGACGATGAAGGGAACTAGTGTCATCAAACGAATGGCAGAGAACATTGCGATCCAATTAATTTCGAAATACGCGATGGAGTGGATAGGACGCGTACCGTTCATGATACCGCAAATGCGGTCCGGTATCCAGGCTAATTGACGGAGGTCGAATTAGCGAATTAGCACCTGGCTAGTTCAGTCTCTTTAACAAGTCATCCGTCCGCACACGGAATTTCAAGCCCGGCGGGGCCATGCAGAATATCGCGGACACAATCACCGACAGTTAAAAACGCGAGAAAAGAGCCCTAAAATCGCCTTTGCGGATGGCGGTCGCTTGCGCGATCTCCAAAAAACGGTTGCCTCGTGCCGCATACCTTTCGATAATCAATGGTACGAGTCACTAGTCTACGTATTCTTGAGGAGAAGCTTTTCTTGAAGAGAAGCTTTGACAGGCACTTATGGCGCAGGAAAAACAAAAGTTGTCGCTGCCAATCGCCGATTCGTCAACGCAGATGGATCCGGTGTGCGGCATGAAAGTGCCTGCGAACAGTTCTCGCGCGCTGGAATTTAAAGGCCAGCGTTATGTCTTTTGCAGTGATGGATGCCTTAATAAGTTCAAAGAGCATCCCGCTGGCGTGCTTGCCAGAAGTTCTCAGCAAGAGTCGTCAGGTGTAACGTCTTGCTGTGCGGGGAAGGCGTCAGTTGATCAGCACGCGCCCACCGCGCCAGCTACTTCTTGTTGCGGTGTGCATCCTAAGCTGTCAGCAAAGGAGGGCAGTTCGCCATCAGACCCGACCGCAGTCTACACGTGCCCGATGCACCCAGAGATCGAGCAAGTGGGGGTAGGCGACTGCCCGATTTGCGGAATGGACTTGGAACCGCTGGTCGTCGAAGTGTCCACCCAGGCTGACGACGAACAATACACGCAAATGCAACGGCGATTCTGGGGCGGAGTGCTGTTGTGTGTGCCGTTGCTGGTGATTGCGATGGGCCCGATGTTGGGGCTGCGTTTCGGGAACTGGGTGAGTCAAACGGCCGTGGGGTGGATCCAGGCCTTACTGGCGACGCCAGTTGTTTTCTGGTGTGGTTGGCCGTTGTTAGTGCGCGGTGTCAAGTCCTTTCGTAGCATGAACTTGAACATGTTCTCGTTAGTTATCGTTGGAACTTTGGCAGCATACATTTTTAGCTTAGTGGTGGTCGCGCTGCCCGCCGCAATTCCAGCCGCGTTCTTCGAGAACGGCGTGGCTCCACTGTATTTCGAGTCTGCGGCGGTGATCACCACGCTGGTATTGCTCGGCCAAGTGTTGGAGTTGCGAGCACGTCAGCAAACCGGTGGAGCGATTCGCGAGCTGATACGATTGGCTCCAGAGACTGCAACGCGAATTGGCGAAGACGGTGAACAGGACGTTCGGCTTGATGAAATTCACGTAGGCGATCGTCTGCCGTGCGTCAGGGAAAGAATGCCTGTCGATGGGCTAGTTGTGAGCGGTTCAAGCAGCGTCGACGAATCTATGCTGAGTGGCGAGCCGATGCCGGTTGAGAAGGCTAAGGGCGATGATGTTACTGGCGGAACGCTGAACCAAACTGGGCATTGGTAATCGAAGCGGTCGGTGTGGGGGCGATACAGTTCTTAGTCGCATCGTGCAAATGGTCGCGGAGGCGCAGCGTAGCCGCGCACCGATTCAAAAGCTGGTTGATATCGTTGCGCAATATTTTGTACCCATTGTTATGACCTGCTCGATCATCGCCTTTATGGGTTGGGCAATTTGGGGCCCAGAACCGCAGTTGGCTCACGCGTTCGTTGCGGCAGTCGCGGTGCTAATCATCGCCTGTCCATGCGCTTTGGGATTGGCGACACCGATGTCCATCATGGTTGGCGTTGGTCGAGGTGCGCAAGCTGGAGTCTTGATCAAAAATGCCGAGTTTTTGGAGGCTATGGAAAAAGTCGACACGATCGTTGTTGATAAAACGGGCACATTGACGCAAGGACGCCCAGAGGTCACGGCAATCGAGATGTTGGGTGCATGGGACAAAGAAGAAGTACTGGCCCTGGCGGCAGCCGTCGAAGCGCAGAGCGAGCACCCCTTGGCTCAGGCCGTTGTTCGCCAAGCGAAGAAGGGTCCTGGATATTCGAGGCAGCGTAGCGCTGAGGCGACGCAATTCGAGAGTATCACCGGCGGAGGCGTGCGGGCAAGGGTCGATGAACATGATCTGCTGATTGGCACAGCAGAGTTGCTGGACGAAAATGGCGTATCCGATGTTGAACTTGGACGATCCAAAGCGATGGCGCATCAAGCGCGAGGCGCTACGGCCGTATTCGTCGCGATTGACTCTCGGCTCGCTGCTGTCCTTGCTATCGCAGATCCAATCAAGGAAAGTGCGTTGGCAGCAGTTCAGAGCCTGCACGAGCTTGGCTTGCGCGTCGTGATGTTGACGGGCGATGCCGAAGCCACGGCACGCGCTGTCGCAAATCAACTAGGTATCGATGAATTTCATGCGGGAGTTTCGCCGAAGGGCAAGTATGACTTTGTTTGCAAGCTCAAAAGCGCCGGAAGTATTGTGGCCATGTGTGGCGACGGCATCAACGATGCGCCAGCACTTGCCGAAGCTGACGTAGGCATAGCGATGGGCACGGGTGCGGGGGTGGCCATCGAGTCGGCAGGGATAACGTTGGTTGGCGGCGATCTTCGCGGTGTTGTCGCAGCTCGCAAACTGAGTCGCAAGACGATGAGCAATATTCGACAGAACTTGCTGTTCGCATTCATCTACAATACGCTGGGCATCCCCGTCGCGGCGGGACTACTTTACCCCATTTTTGGCCTGTTACTCAGTCCCATGATCGCGGCGGCAGCGATGAGTTTGAGTAGCGTTTCGGTGATTGGCAATGCATTGCGACTGCGTTCAGCAAAACTCGTTTAAGAGCGTGCCCACATCATTCTTCGCTCGTTGATTCAACCAGCGGTGTTCGCAATTTTCGCAGTCTACTTGAAGTTTCTTGGATCTTCTTCGTCAACTGCCATGCACCATAGCGAAGTCTTGGCAAGGTGCCAGGCGCGAACGATCGGATGCGGCGGCAGGCGAATGGTTGAGCTTTTAGTCGCGCTTTATAGAGTTCATCGCCGCGCAGGTAATCGAAGAATTGTGTACCCTGGTTACACGCGTGGCGAATCGAAACGAGCGTCAAGATCTGTCCAATGCGTGCGTCATCGAATTTCGGGTCGCGACCAGTCTGATACAAGTAACAGCCTCCTGCAGTATCTTTGAACATCAGTTGCGACGCCAGGGGAACTCCGTCTTGCTCCAGCAGGGTGATGACTGCCTGCTGGGTGCGTGCGAAACTGTCAATGTTCCGCAAGATAAAATCGTGGAATCTTCGATCCGCAAAGCAACCTGGCTTACCAACGGATTGCCAACGCCGCTGGTGCAGTTCCATACAGATGGTAAGTGCAGCGTGTATGTGATCGCGGTCCTCAACCACTTGAAACGTCAAGTTGTCACTCTTATCAAAGCGATTGATTAAGTTGCGTGACTGGCTGCGCTGCGACTTAGACATGCGTTGCATGAAACCTTCCCAGCCGTTGGTTAGGTCGAGACGCCATGTGCTCTCGAGGACCGTTTCTTGCTGTACAGCGCCGTGCAGACGCAAGCGATGGAGCAACTGCGTTATGCAAACAGGCTGGCCCGAGACCCCTTCCAGTTCAACCAAATCCCAACTGCGACGACCTTCGCCAGAGATGAGCCAATCAGCAACGGCATCCGCCACCATTACTTCTCTGCCTGGTACGGACAGAAGATCTTGATAATCTGTGCAAGCGGAGCCACTGCCGAGGAACCGCAATACGCGTCCAAAGCTCCAGCAGTTGCGGAGCATGAACGGGGCGACGCCGATCAGTTGCCTATCGTCGCGGTCGTTGTACACCAACAGAATGACCGCTCTTGAATTCGGTGATTGGTAGGCAGCCCACCAGTTCAACATCCATTCAGGAGATTGCAATGGGGTTTTCGCCAGCTCGCGCCATTGTTGGGTGGCCGCTGCGCAAAGCGACTGGGGGTCGACAATTTGGATCGAAAGGGTCATAACACAGTCGATTCGGAGGGACTGAGAAGCCGGTTGACTAATGCATAGGTTGCAATCATCGCCGCGCTCGGCTTAACCAGCCAGGCGCGAACCAAAGCACCCAACACTTCGTCACCTCATCCGTACCAATTGGCGCAACCGACACGATCATACTCCTGCCGAATCGCCGCTCAACAGGCATCTATGAAGGTCCATGCATGCACAAGAACTTGGCTAGACCCAGTTGGAAGAGGCTTCTGACTGTCTTCGGCAGGGAAGCAAGAACCAAGCAGAACGCCCCGCCGCCAATGGTTCAGCTCCCTTTTCCAGCAGAGCCTAGCTTCAATCCACTTGCGTCGCAGCCATCCGAATGAGGCTCGCAGCAAGTTCGCATCGCGCTGGTTTGGTTTGTGCCGTGCTGGCACACGTTATGTGGGGGCTGTTTCCGCTGTTCTGGCGATTGCTGCGCGCGTACGACTCACTGGAAGTTGTCAGTTATCGAGTGGTTTTCGCTTGGATCATCCTCCTCGGCATTGCACCATTGCTCTGGCTCGCTGCTTCAACCTCCGAGCGAGTTGACCTGCTTTCTAACCTCCGAAGCTCCCGCGTGTGGTTCGCATATGCTTTGGGTGGCCTGCTGATATTCGCCAATTGGTTGGTGTTTTTATGGGCCGTTGGGCACGACCGGGTCCTGGAGGCCTCGTTGGGCTATTACATCAACCCGCTGCTCAACGTGGTGTTAGGCGTTTTGATCATCAAAGAGCGATTGACTGCTACTCAATGGTCGGCTGTAGCAATTGCTGCGGTGGGGGTGGCAATCATGACGAGTGCTAATGGTTACATTCCGTGGATTTCGCTGGTCCTGGCTGGGACTTTCTCGCTGTATGGTTTGGTTAAGAAGCAAGCCAAACTACCGCCGCTGTGGGGGCTGTTGATTGAGACCAGCGTGTTGATCGTCCCGGCTCTTGTTCTACTTACGTACTTTGCGCCGCACAGCGGGCCACCACAGAAGAGCGTCTGGGTCTGGGGGACGCTCTTAATGGGCGGGGTTATCACGATAGCGCCGCTAAGTCTGTTTGCGTTTGCGGCGCGGCGGGTATCGCTCTCTACGTTGGGCATCTTGCAATACATTGGCCCGACGCTGCAATTTATTATTGGCGTGTGGATCTTAGCAGAACCCTTCGGTACAACGCGGATGGTCGGATTCTGTTTTGTCTGGCTTGCGCTGCTGATCTACGTCCGCGGTACTTTCGCTGCTGGCGAACCGAGGGCGGCGGTTGGCTAGCTGAGTGCGGCTGCAACGGCGGCACGAGTTTTTTCGAGTCCGGTTTTGGCAACTTGCTCTGGCGGCTGCGCCCAGTAATTTCGATTGAACAACTCAAGGCTCAACGTCCCGCTGAATCCGCCAGCCACGAGGGACTTCAAGATTTTGCCTAACGGCGCGATGCCATCGCCTGGATAGACTCGATCCTTGTCATTGATCTGATCGCGAGGCATATCGGGATAGTCGTTGATGTGCAGGCAGTGCATTTTCGCGCCGGGCACTAAACCAATGTTGCTAAAGTCGCTGCCGCCTTTGTACATGTGATAGACGTCCAGCAAGATGCATGCATCGGCGTCGTTAGCGGCAGCGGCGATATAGAGGACTTCGGCCAGAGTCGATAGATTTTTGGAAAACCCCCACAACTCGATTTGCGGTAGAACCTCGCATTCCCGGCCAACCTCCAACAGCGCGCGGTAGCGATCGGCGGCGGCCTGCAAGTCTAAGCCGGGTTGGTTTGTCGCGCCTACCGGCGGGGCGGCAATCCGCAATCCTCCGATGGCTCTGACTGTCTCCATGTCGCGCTTCGACTGTGCTAGACCTGCAGCTCGTTCAACGTCGTTGTCAACGATCCACTTACCAAATGCAATCGAACTCTCCACGCTCAGTCCAAGGTCGGCGATCTCTTTATGTAAGTCGCCAAGCTTGCCGCCTTCGGAAACATACTTGTCGATGTCCCGCACCCACAACTCGACGGCGTCATATCCCGCGTCAGCGGCAATCTTCAATTGTTGGCGAATAGGCAACTCGCCTCCGTTGATCGTACTCGTGTTCAGGCAGTAACGTAGCTTGAGCGGTTCAGCGGGTATAGCGGCAGCAGCAGCTGGACGCAGTGCCGCAGATTGCAGGGCCGCCACGGTAGCCGAAGCGACGCCAAAGGTCGTAAGGAAATTGCGACGGGCAGTTGGTTTGGTTTGAGACATAAAGCGAGCCGTTGGGTGGGGGAGATAAAGGACGAATGTATGGAATTATAGTCGCAAAATGACCGCGGGATGCAGTAGGTGCTGCGTGCCTGAGAGTTGTCTACTTCGTTCACCATACCCTTTCAGCATTTTTGTTGATGTAGCCCAGCTTCCCCTCAACCGCGACTTGTGCCAGCCCCTCACGAAAACCACCAAAGACCCAATTGTAATTCGCCGGAATAATGAGCTTGCCAGACTTGTCGATAAAACCCCACTTGCCTGCTTGAATCTGCACGCCAGCCAGCCCATCCGAAAACTCGTTGGCATACGGAAAGCTCGGTGGAATCACGAATTCGCCTGTTGGGTCGATGTATCCGAAAAGTTTATCGTTGGTAGCGCAGGCCAATCCCTCAGAAAACTTTCCAACGGCCAGGAACTGCGGTTCGATAACCACTTGGCCTGTTGCATCCACAAACCCCATGAGTCCGTCCTTGCGAAACGAGATCAGCTCGCCGGGCACTCCCGTCGCGAAGTGCTCAGGCGGAGGTTCGGGGACTATGTTGCCCTGAAGATCGATGTAGTGGTAGTCGCACTCAATTCCTATATCCGCTATTCGTCCAAGTAGGCGACTCTTGAGTGTCTCCATTCCCACTTTGGCGATCCCGTTACGAAATTCCTCTACACAGTCGAACTGAGGTTCAATGACTAGCATTCCGCTGCTGTCGATAAACCCCCAGCGATCGCTAAATGACTTTAGCCTGACGCCCGCACGACCACTGGCAAACATCCGAACCTGGATAAATTGCGGTTCGATAACCAACTTTCCCATGGCGTCGATAAAGCCCCATCGTTCATCAACTTGAACCGCGGCTAAGCCATCGCTAAAGGGGAAAACCTTCTCATATTTCGGCTCAATGACAATCTTGCCATCTTTGTCTATAAAGCCGTGCTTGCCATTGACGCTTATTTCGAACAATGCCCTCTCGGTTTTGTTCGCCGGATCAACCTTGGTTGCGTTGATCAGTGCGGGTTGTTGCGTTTCAGAACTTGGCACAGCCTTGGGAGACGTTTGCTGAGCAGGTGCTGGATCTATTGGGAGAAACAGCATTCCGAGAAATATCGAGGCGATGAGACTATTTCCAAGTTCAATGGTCTTCATATGAGCCAACTCTTATTTGATGTGTGTGTTTGGCGGTACGGATTAGTCAGGCTCTGTTTCCAAACACGCGGTCTTCGCTCCGAGGCAAAATTTTTTTGCGTCTGGGAGGGACGAAGATACCAATTGGCGAACGCCAGCACACTAATCGTGTGCGAAAAGGCGCGCTGCGCAGTTCGGAGTAATCCGGGAATGCTTTTTCTGAGTGGGGCACTCACGCATTGTCATGCAAGAAGAGCAATGGCACGCGGTTTGCAAATCGTTTCGGGACGTTGCTTATTTTACCACGTAGACAAGAGACTGCGATGAAACGCTTGTTAATTCTAGGCGCTGGTACGGCTGGCACGATGATGGCGAATCATCTGCGTTCAAGACTGAAGCCAACTGCGTGGGCGATAACGGTGGTCAATCAAGAAAAGACGCATTACTACCAGCCAGGTTTTCTGTTCCTACCGTTCGATATTTACAAGCCGAAGCAGCTGCAAAAGCCGGTGGCAAAATTCATTCCGGCTGGTGTCGAATTGATTGAAGAGCAGATTGATCGCATTGATGTGGAGGCCAATAGGGTCCGACTCGGTAACGGACAGCAGCTTGACTACGATATCTTGATCATTGCTACGGGGACGAAGATCGCACCTCAGGAAACGGAGGGGATGCTTGGCGACGGTTGGCGTAGAGACATTTTTGATTTTTATACGTTCGAAGGTGCCAAAGCGCTGCGTGACCGGCTTCGCGATTGGTCGGGCGGAAAGCTGGTCGTGCATATTTGTGAGATGCCGATCAAATGTCCAGTCGCACCACTGGAGTTCGCGTTCTTGGCGGATACTTACTTTCAGGAGAGGGGCATTCGCGATCAAGTCGAATTAACGTTCGTAACTCCGCTTAGCGGAGCATTCACAAAACCTACGGCTACTGCCAAACTCGGGCACTTGCTGGCTGAAAAACAGATTCGAATCGTCAGCGATTTTGCCATCGAACGGGTGGACAATGAACACAAGAAGATCATTGACTACGCTGGGCAAGAGGTGGACTACGACTTGCTAGTCACAGTTCCAACCAATATGGGCGACGAAATGATCGCCCGCTCCGGAATCGGTGACGACCTAAACTACGTCTCTACTAATCGTGCGACGTTGCAAACGACCATTAAAGAAAACATTTTTGCGATTGGCGACGCGACGAATCTGCCCACTTCCAAGGCTGGTTCGGTGGCGCACTTTGAGTCGGAAGTACTGACAGAGAACATTCTACGTTATATCGCTGGTGAACCTCTGAAAGAAGAATTCGATGGCCATGCCAATTGTTTTATCGAAACCGGACATGGAAAAGCCTTGCTCATCGACTTCAATTACACGCACGAGCCAGTTGAAGGAACGTTTCCGTTTCCTGGCGTCGGGCCATTAACGTTGTTGAAGGAGAGTCGCATCAATCACTATGGCAAGCTGGCATTTCGTTGGATGTACTGGAATGTGTTGTTGCGAGGTCGCCATATTCCACTGATTTCCGCCACGATGAGTGAGGCGGGAAAGAACCTAGTTAAACCGAAGAAAGAGGTGAATCATGGATAAGCAAATTTCTGGCTCCGCAGTCTCGGTCAATGAAGAAGGTTACCTGACGGATTTAGCCCAGTGGACTCGAGAGGTTGGCATCGAAATTGCCAAAGAGGAAGGCGTCGAAATGACGGACAAACACTGGGAGGTGATCGAGTATCTACAAAATAGCTTTCGCAATAACCAGCCGCTTTCAATCCGTTCGGTAGGCAAGCACGGTCCCGTTAGTATCAAAGAGCTTTACGAGCTTTTCCCCGGTGGTCCGTTGAAGAAATCAAGTCGAATCGCTGGGATTCCTAAACCAGCAAGTTGCATCTAATTATCCTCGGTCGCTCAAAGGAAATTGTCATGAATGAACCCAACCTGTTGAAATCGGAAGCGGGTAACTCGCAGGGCAGTGAAAGCGCAGCGGTGAAGAAAATGCTCTTGATACTTTCCAAAGCGACATTGGACAGCGTCTATGCCTGCTTTATCCTAGCCAATGGCGCTCGGATGGAAGGCATCGAAGCGGAAATATTCTTCACGTTTTTTGGGCTCGAAGCCTTGCATAAGGAAAAGATGGAGCGATTGCATGTGGCGACGGTTGGCAATCCCGCAATGCATATTCCAACTTTACTAGGTGCATTGCCAGGCATGGAATCGCTGGCCACCGGTATGATGCGCAAAGAGATGGAGAAACTGGATATCCCAGGTGTCAAAGAGTTCTTAGAAATCTTGAACGCTTCGGGTGTAAAGTTATGGGCCTGTAAGCTCGCCATGGACATGTTCCATCTCAAGGAGACCGATCTGTTCGACGACTTGGATGGAGTACTGACGGTTGGTGGATTTTACGATCGGGCACGCGGTGAAGGAACGCACTTGCTATTCGTCTAACGATGTCTCCGCGCAGGGTACGATGACAACTGGTGGAACTTGCCAGTCGAATTCGCGGATTCTGGGTTCGATAATCCCGACGCGGTGTTTATTTCTCCAACTGGCGGCACTTATCTCTTTAAGGCTGTTTCCAGCTTCCCATTGCTGCCAGTCCGATGATTGCTATGTCCTGGTACCTGCTATGTGTCCCACCGCCCGCAAAGCGGCTCAAGCGCGTAGGATGGACGCTTGTCGGTGGGACGGTTGCGACAGCAGGTTGGATGGCCATCATGGTTTGAGCCGAAAAGGCAACAGTAAAAAGCCGATTTGCCAGTAATGCACGAGGTTTCGAGTCGACGGCTCAATAGCGAGTTTGGAATTGAGCGTAGAAGAAGTTGGCGTCGGCGTCGGCCGCCACACCTGGTGGTAGCCCAGCGGTGGTCGAATAGTAGTCACCGGCGGCGAAGTGCGAGTAGCCGAGTAGGATGTTGCTACGAGCATTGAGGGTTACATCAAATAGCAAATCGATCTCGTGCCCCAGTTCGCGATCGCCGGCTGCCGTAGTGGTGTTGTATGGCGTCATGACAACACTGTACGGCGTGGTGGCTTCGGCCAGCAGGAAATAGTGATACCAGAGAACCATCGACACATTCTTGCCCAGCGGGGTGGATGAGAATACGTTAATGTCATGCAAGTTACGTCGCCCGAACAAATCCATGAACCCATTGTATTTGTGAGCCAGCGGGAACAGGTGATCGTAGCCGCCATCGCCACGGCTCACATCGACAAAGTCCTCTTCGCCAGATGCGTAATCGTAGTAGAACCAGACCGTCGGGCTGAGCAGATTGCTCTTCAACGCACGTCCTAGCCCGAGCGTGGTGAACATCGCTGAGTGATCGTCGGCAGTGAAATTGTCGCCGAACTGCACTGCGCCTTCCAAGTCATACAGCCATCCACCAGCGGTGGTTCCCGAAGCGCGACTGCCAAGTGTGTGATAGCTGAAATCTGGCGTGGCCGGATCCGTCTGATCGTAACCAAGGTAATAGCCTTCCAAGGTTCCCACCAGCGTGTTCTTCTGAGTCAAGTAGACGCCGTAGAACTGCTGGTCATAGTCGGCTTGGTCAAAATCATTGGGACGCACCGGCACGAAAGCGGTCCAGAATGCGTCGATCGACGTGTCACCGTTTTGATACAGTCCTCGCAAACCCTCGAACGTGCGGCGGGTGTTGGCCCAGTCGAGAGGCGATATCGTGCGCTGCGCGCCAAACAATAGTTCTTGACGACCGCCGCGCAGTGTCAGGTTACCGCTATTGCCGCTGAGCAAGTTGACGTCGACAAACAGGTTCAGCATATCGAAGTTGTTTTCTTCGATCGGGCGCGGCGCAAAAGTTTCTCCGCCAGAGTCGGCATACAACGTTTCACCATAAACGCGAATTAGATTGTTGACGCGCCAATCTGCGTAAAGTCTCTGGCGGAAAAGCCAGAATTGATCGTCGCGGCCAGTAATGCCCAGCCCCCGGTGATTGTCTTCGTTATGGTAGCGGGAGCGAGTTTCGCCACCGAGGCTAACTGTGCCCAGCGGAGACTGCATGTTTTTGAAGCTTTCGCCGAGAAATGCAGGTCCGTTGTAATAAGGATCTGTCAGGTAGCCAAAGTTGTTGGCGTAAAACACGCCAGCATACGCCGACTTCATGGCCTTGGTGGCTGCTTCTTGCTTTTCTTTGTTGACACAAGTCGGGCGCGCCACAGACACGCCCTCGTGGGCAGCGGCCAAGGTTACCGTTGGTTGCGATGCGTTAAGTTGTGTAGCGGCAATTTCGTCCGCAGCCAGTGCTTGGGAAACCGCCACCCGTTCGATAACGCTGGTCGGCTCATCCGCCCATGCAAATTGCCCAAGGCCCAGAACGCTCGCAAGAGCCGGCACACAAGCTGCTGCCAGTTTTCGCAGTTTTGGAATCGATTCACGCGTCAACATTTCAATCTTCCTTGATTGATTTTAGTTAAATGGGCAGGAACCAATTGCCCCTCTGGGACAACGGACCCAACTGTGCGTTGCCCCTTTTGACTCTCGCCCGTGCAACCCGCCGTTTGTAATAATCAACCTGCAAGTCAACTATTCGGAAACGTCGTAGGCGCGAGATAACCTCGTCAGATGAAGTCCGCGTCAACTCCAACTCAAAGCAGCGTTTGAGCGCTACAACCGTCACCTTTTATGTTGAATCCAAGACGATTAGTCCAGTTGCGCAACCTGCGCAACCCTCGCAATATTGAGCTCGCACGCACGTTGCGAAGAAAACCATGCCGTGGGTCGACCGCCACAGCAGGTAGCATGAGTTTAGGCAGTGCACCCCCAGAATCGAGATTGTGCAAATACGACGCGGAAGGGTCGAAGTACATTGACGTGGTGAAGCTCGCCGCGTCGTCTGTAACGCAGCCAGTTCCTCGGCGACCATTTGTGATCCCGTCGGGATCTGGGACACAGGCGATACCAACGGGATGGCCCCCCACGCTGAATCTAGTTCGCGCTGTTGTCGTCAGAATCCTTATCGGACAAGTCGGCGTCTGGGTTTGGCTCCGCTGCTTCATTCGGCTCCGCAGCAGCGTCCGCGTTGCCGGCGGCAGCACTCTCGGCAGCCGGCTCGAACGTATTGGCCTCGGCGTCGTCGGTAAGTTGCTTTTGGGCTTCGAACCAGGCGTGTTCGGGACGAGCCAGAATGCCGTCGATCAACTTCAGTGTTTCTTCAGCCGCAGCCAATTTGCCATTTTCGGCAGCATGGTGAGCAATCTCCCGTGCCTGAGGAATGAGCTCCATGTAGAACCGCTCAGCTACTTCGTACATGCCGTGCCAGTGCGCATAGTCCGGTGCCATCATCGATGCACCGTGCCGAGCGCGACGTCCTTCGTGGTGCCAGAGGTAGAACCAGGTCCATTCGAGTTCTTCGTCAAAGTCGACTTTGGTGAGCAACTCGTTTGACTTCATCAGCGTAATCAGCGTCTGACCAGGTTTCGCAAACTTCTCATTATAATTCACTACGAAGTCATCGTATTGTTTATAGAAAGCCGCGACGTACGAAGCCGTGTGGCAGTGGGTGCAGACGTTCTGCATTTCTTGCCGCTTCTCTTGCCAAGTGCTCTTCACCAAACCAAGTCGTTTGTCGGGATCAGTTTCCTTCACGACCTGGCCTTCGGCGTCGGTGTCCATCACTAACGAAACAGGTGGACGATTGGTCCACGATAGTCGCTCGCCGGGATCGTGCGTGACCTTGCCGCCGTTGCGCGTGTTGCCGGACATATGGCACGTCGCACAGGTCGGGGCTTGCGAGTAATCGGCTCCCAACACCCAATCCTTAGCATCCAAGTTCATATGCTCGCGCAAGTCGCGGAATGCCACCCCGTGTTTCGACTCTTCGTAAATTTCTTTTTGCGGGTGGTCCGGACCGAGATGACATTTGCCGCAGTTTTCGGGCTGCCGCGCGCGGCGTGGTGAAAAGTCATGACGCGAATGGCAAGCGGAGCAAGAGCCGCGCGAACCGTCGAGGTTCAGTCGACCAATCCCGGTGTTCGGCCATGAGCTAGCCGCCAGGCTCGGCCGCCCATTGCCGTCTTTTTTAATCATTGAGACCATTTTCAAATTCGTGGGCTTGCCGTTCTCATCCGGCTGCAACTCGTCGACCGTGATTAGGCTGCCATCCGTTGCTTCCAGCGCTACCTTGCTACCATGACACTGCTTGCAACCGACATCGACACTCGCCATGCCGTTCACCATATTGATATCGCTGCGTCCTGGTGTTGGCGAATGTGGATTGAATGGCGTGCGCGCACCTTCAACTGTTTCTGCCAAGAAGTTGTCGAGCGACGCCAGAATATTACCAGCGCGAGCATGGTGGCTGGCCAGAAATTCCGCCGTTTCCATTTTATGACAGGCACCGCAATCCTTGGGTGTCACCACGGTTGCGATTAGTTCGCCATAGTGATTAAAGCCGTCGGCATCTTCCTTCTGAGCCCGGTGGCACTCGACACAGCCGACGCCTTTTTCAGCGTGCGTACTACCAGTCCAATGGTCGATGATGCCCGGCGACGATTGACGGTGGCAGTCCACGCAGGCTTTGGAGTTGGCGGGAATCGAGACCTGATGCGCGATCAAGCCGGCTTCCTGCTGGCTTCGCGTGACCTCCATCCACTGGACAAAAACCAGCGAGGCCAGGAAGAGTAGTCCCAACAATCCGATGATGACTTGTTTTGTGCGAAGGCCCATGATCTCTCTCGTTACCTATCAAAACTTAAGCTGGCGCTACTCGATAAATTTGAACGAAAACTCACATCTCAATGCGCGACGACCGCTTCCCAGACCGTCAGTCCGATCAGCAGGAAGGTGGCGACGATGCCGATATACACGCTGATTTCTTGTTGGCCCGTCAGTTTTCGCAAGGCGGCGTCGATCCATGGCCACAGAAACATGGCGGCTACAATGAAGCCGGTCGAGATCACCGCAAAAGTCAGCGAGAACAACTTCAACCAGCGAAACGATACATAGAAAAACCACTCTGGCTTAATGACTTCCGGCGTTGTCAACGGATCTGCCTTGGGCCCCATCGTCGCCGGCAACAGCGTTGCCAAAGCGCTGAGAACAATCATCAGCACCAGGCCGATCATCAACTCGGTGAGCATGTGGTCGGGGAAGAAGTTGAAATGTTTGGGTTTGTCTTGCGGTTCGTCTTCGAATTCAAATTCCGTGACGCCGTGGAGGCGAATGAACAGGATGTGCACCGCTACCAGCAGCACGATGGTGGTAGGCAACACCGCCGCATGCAGAATGTAGAATCTAGACAGCGTTCGCTCGTTGTATGTGTCGCCGCCGAGCAACATCTGCTTGGCGAATCCACCGATGCCAGGCACGGCGTCGCTGATGTTGGCCGCAACTGTAGCGCCCCAGTAACTCAACTGCTCGAACACCAGGCTGTACCCGGTGAATCCGGTAAGCAAGGTACAGCACAGCAACGCCATGCCGATCACCCAATTCAGTTCGCGTGGACGACGATAAGCCCCGGTAAAGTAGACTCGCATTTGATGCAAGATGACTGCGGCGATCATCAACGTGGCCGCCCATTTATGCAGACTGCGCAAGTACCAGCCAAAAGCGGCTTGGTTCGTAATGTACTCCACCGACTCATAGGCTGTCGCCGGCGCCGGCTGGTAGTAGAACGCTAGAAGGATGCCGGTAATGATTTGCACGACAAACAAATATGCCGGAGTTCCGCCCAATGCAAACCACCAACGTTTGAGGTGATTGGGTACAGGCTCGTTGGTCAACTCACGTAACTGAGCCACGTTGATGGGCATACGCTCGTAAAGCCAATCTCCAAGTCCACGCATTCCTTACTGCAGTCCTATTTAAGAGATTCGCCTTCGGCTAGGCGAGGGAATCACTCGACAGGGAAATAAAGAGCAGCCCGTTTTCGACCCGTAATGGATACTTCGTCAACGACTGCTTAGCCGCCGCCGGTGGCCCCGCGGTCGCCTGACCCGTCGCATCGAACGCGCCGTTGTGGCAAGGACAAAAAAAGCGCTCGTTCTGCGGCTCCCAATGCACGGCGCAACCCAAGTGTGGACAAACGCTCGAAAGGGCCACGAAGCAATCGGCGGCGTTACCATCTCGCTGGCGGGCCACGACGATTTTCGCGCCTGATGGTGTTTTAAAGGGCAGCGTGCTCCCCAGTGACAACTGTTCCACGGTTGCCACGAATTGCCAATTCTCCCGTCCCACACTGTTGGGAAACAGAAATCGACCGGCAAAGGCGGCCAGAGTGCCATAGCCAGCGGCAAGTCCGCTAAACATAATGAACGTCGAAAACCCCAAAAAGCTTCGGCGGGGTTCCTGTCCGTCTGAAGTCACTTCATTGGTCATGTTCGAGACTGCCGTCTTCCGATGGTCAACCCACTATCCTCCCATTGAGATGGTAAGGTTACCAATGGTTTACCTGGGAGTCAACTATTGGTTTTCCGTTTTTTTACCCTCTCAAAAATTGCGCCGGCCGTAGGCACTACTGATGCTAACCAAAACCGCTGAATATGCCCTGCGCATCGTCGTATTCTTGGCCGGTAACGATAATTCGGTACGCACCCGTCGAGCAGTTGCTACGGCGACGGGTGTGCCATTGGCCTACCTGACGAAAGTCTTTAGCTCACTGGAAGGAGCAGGGTTAGTGATGACCAAGCGCGGACCTGGTGGCGGCTATCAACTTGCGGCCGCCCCTGAGTCGATCAGCACCTACGACGTCATCACCGCAGTTTCGGAATTGCCGCGTGTGCAGGACTGTCCTTTGGGAATCAGTTCGCATGTTAGGCTTTGCCCGTTGCATGCCCGACTCGACGAAGTCGCGAAGCTGACCGAGGAAGCTTATCGGCAGACTTCAATTGCTGAACTCCTGCCCCAGCCGCGGAGCACCGGTTGCATTTTTCCTCGGCTCGAGATTCAAGATTAAGCAGGGCCACACGTGCAGCCACCTCTGGCTACGATGTCTATTGGTTCCTGATGGTAATCTTGACCCCTAGAGCGGTTCATCTGTGCGCATGCGGCCGGCAAGCACGTTGACGATGAGCTTGAGTAATAAAGTGAGGATGATTAGCCCCAACGCCCAGATACCGGCCACGACCTTCCACTCAAGTAAGCTTGGCGAGTACTCGACGATCTCGTGCAGGGTTGATGGGATAAAGCCTGGCACGATCAAGCCCATGCCCTTCTCGATCCAAATCCCCACGATCACCAGCAGGCAAGCCAATATTCGCACGTGACTGCGTTCTAAAGCTGCGGGCGTGAAAAAAAGTGCTGTACCGACGAGGTTCATACCGATGGCTGTCCAGATCCATGGCATCAAGCCGTTTTTCCCATGATCGCCAAAAAACAAATAGTTAAGCGGCGCTGCGTGGGCGCTGCCGGTATACAAGACCGTGAAGATTTCGCTGACGAGCATTAGGAGGTTGATAGTCATCGCGACGCGGATAATTTGAATGAGTGTACGTGCCGGATTGGCAGACGCGGTGTAACCTGTTGTTATGCGCAAGACCCGCATGACAAGAATGATGAAGGCAGGGCCGCTAACAAATGCAGAGGCCAGGAAGCGTGGCGCCAATAGTGCACTATTCCAAAACGGGCGACCGCCGAGTCCGCAGTATAAGAACGCAGTCACCGTATGAATGCTGATGGCCCAGAAGATCGATAAAAACACAAATGGAAGATACCACCAGCCTTTTGGCTTGCGCCCCAAATATCGCATGTATAAGAGGTAGCCAACGACGTGCAAGTTGATGAGCAAGTAGCCATTCAACACAATCACGTCCCAGGTCAGCATTGACATCGGCCAGTTGAACTTGCCGATTCCCGGAATCAAGTGCCAAAACCGATCCGGCCGGCCCAAGTCGACAACGACACTTAAGGTGCACATCACGATCGCTGCAATCGCGACAGCCTCACCGATGATAACGACCTTGTGCATCTCTTCGTCGTCGTACAAATAGGCTGGAATGACCATCATCACTCCACCAGCCGCCAGTCCAACGCAGAAGGTGAAGTTAGCGATGTACAAACCCCAGCTGACGTGGTCCGTCATGTTGGTCGTGATCATGCCGCCGGCGACTTGATTTGCCCAGGCGTTGGCCCCCACGAGAAAAACAGCCGTAAGCACAGTCATCCAAGCGTAGAAAGCGAAAGAGCCTTCGGTCGCTAGCCATAGCGCTCGCCCAATGAACTTGGGGTAGCTTGTCATGGCTGTTTGTTTTACGGGAATACTGCTCATGGCGCTCAATCGAAATAGTAAAAGAACGCTGGCTTGGTACCGAGTTCTTCCTTGAGGATGTAGACGCGTTTGTTCTCAAGGATCCAGCGGATGTTGGAATTCTTGTCGAGGATATTGCCAAACACGCGCGCACCCGTCGGGCAGGCCTCCAGGCAAGCTGGCAGCTTGCCACGGCGCGTGCGGTGGAGGCAATAGGTGCACTTCTCAACGACGCCTACGGGCCGTACTCGATTGCTCAGATAGCTCTGGTCAGGATTGATTTCTTCTGCTGGAACTTCGGGCTGCTTCCAATTGAAACGCCGCGCATGATACGGGCAGGCAGCTTCACAGTACCTGCATCCGATGCACCAGTTGTAGTCAACAACGACAATGCCATCCTCCTCTTTCCATGTTGCCTTCACTGGGCAAACGTCTACGCATGGTGGTTCGTCGCACTGCTGGCATTGAACTGGCAGGTAGAACTTGTCGTCCTTGGGAACAATCCCTGAGTAGGTCGTGGAACCCTTCTCCATATCCATCGTGCCTTTCGGCATTTCGATAACGCGGATATACGACTGTTTCGTTGACCGATCGTGGTTGTTCTCTTTGTGGCATGCTTCGACACATTTGCCGTTTCCGTTACAAACGCTGAGGTTGATCGCGTAGACGAACTTCGTGCCGGGGATTGGACGGTCGTCTGAAATGGTAACGTCCGCTCCATATTTTTCCTTGGTTTCAGCCTCCAAGCGAGCGATGACATCCGCTTTCTGCTCTGGCGATAGTTCCGTGTAGTGCTGCTGCATGAATTCGACTGCACTCGTGTTCTTAGCAGCTTGCCGAAGCGGTGAGACAGCGGCCACGAAAGCAGCGGCCCCGAGGGTCGCAAAGCCTCCTTTCACAGCGGCACGGCGAGTGAAATTCTCGACGATCGGTAGAGAGCGATTTGCTGTGGATTCAGCCTGTTGGCTATTGTTGGGCTCAGTGTTCGTCATGCGCAGCCGTCCCTTCCTGTTGGTGCTCCGAGTTTGACGGCTCGTTGAAGCGATCCTTCGGCTTGAATCCAACGATCATCTTCGGGTATTTCGGCACATGCGGATCGTGGCAGTCGATGCAGTTATTCTTCATCTGAGGACCGCGACTCAAATCCCAGTGGCCATTCATGCCGCCGTGAGCACCATGAGCGAAGGAGTCAGCTTGCTTACTGTGGCACTGCGAACAAAGCGTCATCACGTTCTCGAAAGCTACGGAGCTGCCGTCAGCTAGACGGAGAGCGTCGGATTCATTCGGGTTGTGGCAGGCATAACAGGTGATGTTTCCGTGATTGAACGTCATACCCTGGTGAAACTCATCGAGTGTCGCCGCAGTCTTGTTTTCGAGATTGGCTTGGCGAACGCTGTGACAGGTTGAGCATGCGACGCTTCCTGTTCGACCTTGAGGATCGGTCCCAGCGAGCTCGATTCGCGGTGGTCCGGATGGTTTGCGAATGATGACGGGATGGGCTTCATTCGAATGAGCGGAAGCCTGTGACACCTGAGCTTCAGCGGCACGGTCAGTGGGCGCATTCGCTCCTGTGCCCGACTGCCAAAGAGCCGCCAAAGCCATCGAAGCGAATAAACACAACAAAACTGCGAATAACAAACTGGCGATTCGCGGCATAAATTTCCGTTCCAAATGAGGTTTCGCAGACGACAGCTAATGTATACACTTAGGTACATGTTAGCGAAACCTCAGTTTCCAACGATGCCACTACTTTTCGCGAAAGCAAGCGCGGTGCCAATCAGCGGACTCGTCGTAACCTTCCAGTCCTCGGTCGCCGAGCATGCCGAGGCTGTTGAAGCTCTCCGCATGATACCCGAGATCGACATTGGCGATTCTGCAGGTAGTAAATTGGCGATCGTCATCGATTCTGAAACGAAGCGTCGCGATCAGGAAATCTGGAACACGGTACAACAGTTGCCTGGCGTGATTGACTTGGCTGTCGCGATGGTCGCATTCGATGAAGATGATCAGGCCAATTAATGAAGATTCAATTAGGAAAAAACGTAATGGATTCCGAACGTCGCAGTTTCTTAAAGTCCGCTGCGATGGTCGCAGCCGGTTCGATGGTTGCTGGCGGCACGTCGTTACCGGTCGTGCAAGCTGACGAGGGTGTTGGTGATCTGCCGGTGCTTGATGGGCTTTCCTGGAACAAGGCTCCTTGTCGATTCTGTGGAACCGGTTGCCACGTTCAAGTCGGCGTCGAAAGCGGTCGTGTCGTAGCGATTGCAGGCGACAAAGCAGCGGATGTCAATAAAGGATTGCTGTGCGTCAAAGGCTACCACGTTGGCGGCATCCTCTACGGCAAAGATCGACTCACTAAGCCACTGCTTCGAAAGGGAGACCAGCTAGAAGAAATCGAATGGGACGCAGCCATCGAGATCATCGCGAAACGCATCTTCGACTCGCCAAAGACATTCGCTGTCTACGGCTCTGGTCAATGGACGATTCCTGAAGGCTATGCAGCCCAGAAGTTCATGAAAGGCGGCTTGGGCAATAATCACATCGACCCCAACGCACGGTTGTGCATGGCGTCGGCGGTGACCGGATTCTTGGCAACTTATGGCGTCGATGAACCAGCTGGCTGTTACCAAGACCTCGACGAATGCGATGTGCTAATCACGTGGGGAAACAATCCTGCGGAGATGCATCCAGTGCTGTTCTCGCGTAACGGACCGAAGATCGCGTGGAGAAACGGTGCCATCATTGACATCGGCACGCGGCGAACACGTACCACCGATGCGGCCACGGACTACCTGGAAATGAAGCCGCATGGTGACGTGGCAATCTCGCTGGGCATCATGCACTGTTGATTGCCAACGACAGCTACGACAAGTCGTTTGTTGAAAAGCATTGCAATTTCCGTGGTGCTGAAGCCGATACGCCAACGCTTCAAGGTGAAGCGATCAGCGAAGAAGAGTTTCGCAAACGAATTGCCAAATACACCCCAGAACATGTGGAAGAGCTTTCGGGGGTGCCAGCCGAAAAGAGCCGCATGCTGGGTGAACTATTTGGTAATCACGACATCCGCATCACCTCGTTATGGTGCATGGGGATGAATCAGCACACGATGGGAACAGCCATCAATTCGCTAGTTCACGGAGTGCACTTGTTATCAGGGCACTTCGGCCGACCGGGCGATGCGCCGACGAGTCTGACCGGACAGCCCTCGGCCTGTGGTACGGTGCGCGAGGTTGGCACGCTGGCCCACGCCTTGCCGGGTGGCCGTGTTGTCGCCAAGCCTGAGCATCGCGAGCAATGCGAAGAATTTTGGAACCTAAGACCAGGCAGCATTAGTGATTTGCCTGGTTATCACACGGTGAAGATGTTTGAACAGTTCACTAAGCCAACTGCTGAAGGTGGTGACATTACCACGTTGTTTGTACAAGTTACCAACCCTGGGCAGACTCTGCCGAACTTGAATGCACTATTCAACGACAAGAAAGGTCTTGAAGACAAGTTCTTGATCGTCAGCGACGTCTACCCAACAGCCACGACTCAGCTTGCGGATTTGATACTTCCCGCAGCTTTGTGGGTTGAGAAGAATGGCATGTTCGGCAATAGCGAGCGGCGCACGCAACAATGGTTCAAGATGGTCGATCCACCGGGTGAGGCTCGCGATGATTGCTGGATGACGATCGCGATCGCCCACAAGCTATTCGAGATGGGCCATGAAGGCATGCAGGATAAAAACGGCGAGTTTATTTTCGCCATCAAGGATTCCGATGGTAGAGAAATACCGATTTGGCAGTTCGAACACTACTACGATACCAACGTTGATAAGCACCTATTCGAAGAGTATCGCTTGTTCTCTACGATGAAGCATAAGAATCTCGCGCCGTACGATGAGTATGTCACAGCTCGTGGTTTACGTTGGCCTGTCGTTCAGCAAGATGACGGATCTTGGCGAGAGACACGTTATCGTTTCTCGGAGTTTGATGACCCCTTCGTCACCAAAGGACAGGAGTTTGAGTTCTACCACTCATCGTCCAATGATGGTCGCGCACAAATTTGGTTTCATGAATACGCACCGCCTCCGGAAGTTCCCGACGATGACTATCCGATGTGGCTATGTACAGGCCGGGTTTTGGAACATTGGCACACGGGAACGTTGACAAGGCGACTATCGCCGCTGAATAGGGCGATGCCTACCGCTTACATAGAAATGAACAGCGAAGACGCCAAAGCAGCCAACATTCGTCAAGGGGAGAAAGTAGTCATTGAGTCACGCCGTGGAACCTGCGAACTGCCAGTTTGGATCGATGGGCGTGGGCGACCGCCACGGGGCACAGTGTTTGTCCCCTTCTTCGACGAAACCAAGTTGATCAACAACTGCACCCTCGAAGCTCACGATCCCTTCTCGAAGCAACCCGATTTCAAGAAGTGTGCCGTTCGCGTGGTAAAAAAGAGCGAAGGAAAGGTGCCGTCATGAGCCGGGTCGTTACGATCTTTCTCTCCTGTGTGATCGCCATGGCTGTCATCGGCTTCTTTATTGGCATTGGAGCTGGTGTCCCCAAGCCCGATGGAATCAATGAATCATCGCTTGTCGACCTGCGGTCTACCGACTCGGCCGTCGTCGACTCGAAGCTGGTTCCGGCACTTAGCTACGCCGACATCGCGAGTACACTCATGGGACCAACCAAAGCATGGCAAGCCACACCGCAGAACTTGCCTCAACCTGAGTTTGACTTGTACACCAAGGTCGAACCCAGCGAAGCAGAAAAGGAAGCATCAAGCAAATTGCGTGCTTCAAGACGAGCTTACAACGGAGCACCGCCGATTATTCCCCACCCGGTCGAAAACACCAACGACGCCGCTTGCTACGCATGCCACTCGGGCGGTGTGAAGTTAGCGGGCCTCAAGGCCAGTGTGATGTCGCATGAGTACTTAGCGAATTGCGTCCAGTGCCATGCGCCCATGGCCCCAGCACCATTTCAATCGATTGACGCGACAGTTGAATCAACCTTCGTAGGCTTGCCAGCACCCAAAGAAGGAAAGCGAGCATACAAGGGTGCGCCGCCAACAATCCCACACTCGCGATGGATGCGAGAGAACTGCAATGCTTGCCACGGCGGGCCACACGGCTGGGCCGGTATGGAGTCAACGCACCCATGGCGGACCAACTGCGTTCAGTGCCACGCCCCATCCGCCACGCTCGATCAAATGCCGGAATCCGAAGTTGTACCGATGTTACCGCCGCTCGATGTGGTGACTGCAAAAGTAGGTGCTGGAACGCCGCAATGAAAAACCGGGCGGGTAGTTTCATTGCTCGAATTTACTCGGCTCTGTGGCGTGCTCTCTACGTTACAATCAAGCTTCCTGTGGCTGCGTTTAAGTATTTGTTTGCGTCGCCTAAGACGAATCAAAGCAGGCGCGATTTACTGCAAGGCCGCATGTGGAAGTTCATCCCATCAGCCAAGTTTCCGCCGCTGGTCATGCGGTATCCGACGAAGTATTCCGAGCCAAGCGAAGAAAAATCATCCGACGCGAAACCTCGCAGCATCGCGGGTATCAACATCGACCCGGTCCCATCAACCAACTTGGGGCTTAGATCGGTATCACGAACGTTGCCCGTTTTTCGTCCGCCCGGCGCGATCGACGAGTTTCAGTTCTTATCTGGTTGCACACGGTGTGGTGATTGCCGCGCAGCCTGTCCCTACGAGGCAATTCGCAAAGCACCGGAGCGACTTGGCAGCATAGCCGGTACACCGATTATTGAAGCGGACACAGCGGCTTGCATGATGTGTCCTGACTTTCCCTGCATCGACGCGTGCGAACCTGGAGTGTTGACCAAGCTCCTTCCTCCAATCATGGGCACAGCGAAGGTCACCGAACATCTGTGCCTTGCTCATCATCACACCACATGCACCGTATGTAGCGAGCGCTGTCCGGTTGAAGGCGCGATCACGGTCACCGAAGGCAAGCCAATCGTCAATGACGAAACATGTACGGGCTGTGGCGTGTGTCGCTACGTTTGCCCAGCCCCCGAAAACGCGATTCTGCTCATGCCGGCCTACTCACGACCAGGACTACCAAGCTGATGACGACCCACAAGCTGAGCCTCGAAAATCTTCAGAACAATGCGCCACTACCGGAGATTCTGCAGGCCGAATGGGCCAAAGACCAAGTGTTGCAGTTGTTCGCTGACCTGGCGGCGGGAGCTCAAGTGCAGCATGTTCAATTGAAATCAGCGAAGACCGACGATACCGTACCTCTATCGACTGCCGAAGCTGCCTTTGCAGCGGACGAAGCACATGCGATTCAGGTACGATACGTCTTTGAAGGCGAAATGTGGTGCGACACCATCATGCCGGGATATCCCAGCACCATAATCATTCGTAATCGTGTACCGACCGGCTGTTAGGACCGAGGCTATGCGATCGTAGGAAAATCGAAGCGAAGCGTAATAGCCGTCTATGTAGGAATCGAGGAATCGAGGGTGCAAGAGTTTGCTATTGATTTGGCGGAGAGCGGGCTGCTAGAACAGGGGTTTCACTGTCGAGGCAAATCCGAAATCAGCACATGCTCCAGCCATATCGGCACGTAGAATTCGCCAATACGTTGCGCGGCCTTGCCTGCCTGATGGTGGTTGTGGCCCACTACTCGTATGTGTTTTGGATCGCACCGGCGGCGGTTGCCAGTTATACGCATCTGCCCGCGCCGCCCCCGGATCAGCTCGTCGTGCCCGGTTTCTCGGTGTTAAATTCCATCCCCTACATTCAATGGGGGCCGCTAGGCGTGGCAGTCTTCTTTGTCATTAGCGGATTCGTAATCCCATTTTCCTTGACCAGGCAAACGTTCGCAGGCTTCTGTTTGAGCCGGGCCTTGCGCATCATGCCAACTTACATTGTGGGCTTTGGCATCACATTGCTGACAGTATTGGCGGGCTGCTGGTACTTTGGGACAACGGTGCCATTCACGCTGCCAGAGATAGCTATTCACGCTGTGCCGGGGATTCGCGATTTACTACAGAGCCGCAATATTGATGGGATCATCTGGACGCTCGAAATCGAGGTTAAATTCTATCTGCTGTGCGCGCTCAGTATCGCTTGGATGCGGCGACAGTCGTTGAACGTGTTTTTTATTCCACTTGGATTCGGTGGTATAGCTCTGTTGCTATCTACTCAGCTTGGTAGTTGGTCAGTCAATCACCCGGTTTGGGCCAGCTTTGGCACGATCTGGATTAACCTAACGCAATACTTGGTGTTCATGTATATCGGCGTCGTATTTCACTATATTCATGTTGGCGCACTGGGGCGGAAGGGGGGAATCATTGCGATTGCAGGACTGTTTTTGTTGACCTGTTTAGTTTGGCGAAGTGGGCCTCACTCTGCTACCGTGTTTCTAGCGATTAACTACGCGGTAGCAGTCTTGCTGTTTGCCCTGGGAATGAAATTTCCACGAGTGTTTCGCTCCAATCCCATCTTCGACTTCTTGGCCAGCATCAGCTATCCGTTGTACGTGATCCATGGTGTGGCGGGCTACGTGGTGCTCCACACGTTGCGGGAGTTCCATTGGTCGCCGTTAGCTTCCGTCGCCGTGACATCAGTGCTTGCGATCAGTGTCTCATGGAGCATTCATCGACTGGTCGAATTACCAACGCAGCGGCTGGGAAAACATTGGGCCAAGCGAATGCAACGTCGAAAATCGCAAGCGGAATTGCAGCACGTTGACGCGGTATCGGTGTGAGTGGCCTAGCCTGCGAACCCAACGCAAGTGCTTTGCGTACGTGGGGTTGGTCGAATACTTAGCTCAGGACCTATCCGAAAACCTAAGAAAACTGTGGCTAGCCCCAGAGCGGCTAGGGGGCAGATAGGTTCTTAGTCGAGAGTTACCGGGGAGCCCGAGTCAACGGATTCTTGGGCGGCGAGGCACATGCGGACCGACCAACGACCGTCTTCAGCAGTGCAATGCAACGGCTGCGTACCACGCACAGCATCGACTACGCGTTGCACCTGATCTTCGAGCTCGAACAACTCGCCAGTCATTTTTTCAATCGGCACGGTGGTTACTACTTTGCCATCGAAGGCGCGCAATGAGAAGGTTGGATGGCGCGTGCGATCCATGGCACCACTCCACGAGGCCCACAGTGCACCTCGCGTGCCAGTAATCTTTGCAGTCTGATGATGTTCGAATGCGCACAGCGTTTGCGTGACGACCGCATAGGCGCCACGGGCCATTTTCATGATGGCGCTAAAGTTGTCCTGCAACTCGGGATGGTCCTGTTGGCTGGAGCTAGCCGTAGCATAGATCGAAACGGGGTCGCCGCTAGACGACAAATACCAGCGAGCGAGATCGAAGAAGTGAATGGGTTCTTCGAGAATCCAATTACCTACGCGCGAGATGTCATACCGCCAGCCGTCTGCCCCGAGACGATAGGGATTTCGCGAAAGCTCAACCAACGCATATAGCGGATCGCCAATGAAGCCGTCGTCAATCATCTGCTTCGCCAAGCCCCACATGGACGATAAACGCAACTCATGGCCGACCGCGAACAGCCGATCATGCCGGCGAGCCAAATCGATTAACGAATCGCATTCCTCCAAGGACAACGCCATTGGTTTTTCGAGCAGTAGATGCTTGCCGCTCGTTAGTACCGCCGAGGCTATCTCATGATGCAAATGGCTTGGCACGACAACATCGACACAATCGACGTTCGCCATCGCAGTCAACTCGCGGTAGTCGTTAGTCACAAAAGCTTGCGGATAAGCGGCTTGCGCGGCCGCCACCGATTCAGGGCTGCGGGCCGCGATCGCTACTAGTTCGGCATCTGCTGTCTTGCTAATCGCGTTTGCATGGTGCTGGCCCCAGGCGCCAAAGCCAACCAGCCCGAAACGAATGGGTTGCGTCATCATCTGCTACTGCAACATTTCTTCAATCTTGGGAAGCACGTTCTTGGCGTAGGTTAATCCGCCTTCGCCAGCACTGGAGTCGGTCAACTTGGCGGCTACTCTACCACTCGCGTCGTAGATAATGATCGCCGGAATCGAATCGACCTCGTACTTTTCGAGCACATCTGAGTCCTGTGTCGAGCTAAGGAAGTTGTGTACCGACAAGGCATTCTTACTTGCAAGAAAATCCGTGACTTCTGGCAGAGTACTCTCGGGCGGGGATTTTTTGAGTCCGATATAGTTCACGTTGAATGACATGGCCACAACTTGATCAGGATATTTCTGACTTAGGTCCACCAAGTTATGGAATTCTTCCATGCAGGGTGGGCAGGAGTTGCTCCAAATGTCTAAAACCACAATTTTTCCAACATGTTTTTGAACTCGCTGCTGAAGTTCGTCAGCGTCGATGACTTCGACGTTGATCGCGGTCTCGCTAGACGTTTGCTTGTCGGCCAGTCCGTCAACTAGCTCGACGTCCGTCGTTCCCGCTGACTTGATGGCGGGGATTGTCTCGTTTGGTGCATTGCAGCCTGTATTCAATAGGGCGACAATTAGCCAAAGGCTATGAAACCGTTTCATGAGTTGCTCGATCTTGATTGTCAATTGGCAAGTTAATAAGTGGACGCTCAGGTCTCCAATATAGCATTGGTGGCTCCGCCCCTCACCCCCAGCGATTGGCATTTAATATCAGAAGCGAGCTGCCTAGATAATCCCGGACCAGAGGCTGGAGCCGATGCGAACGAGTGTGGCTCCCTCTAGAATGGCTTCGCCAAAGTCGCCACTCATTCCCATAGATAATTCTGGCAAGGGGTTTGAATCATCGCTGTAGAATTGTTTGGCGAGACTATCACGCAGCGCCCTCACTTGAGCGAATTCGTGCCGAGTCGTGGCGGTATCGCTGCTGAAACTGCTCATGGCCATCAGTCCGGTTACTCGAATACCGCTGAGTTCCTGCAATTGTTCCATCAGTTGCGGCAGTTGCTCCGGATGACAACCCGTCTTACTGGACTCCCGCGAGATGTTGACATCGATAAGGACATTGACGACGCGACCGAGTGCCAGCGCGGACTGATGGACTGTCTCTGCCAGTCGCCAGCTATCGAGCGATTGCAGGCATTCGATGAGCGGTAGAGTGCGCGCGACTTTGTTGCGTTGCAAGTGACCGATCATGTGCCAATGGACTGATTGGCTTGGGTGGTACTCTTGTAGCCAAGCCGCTTTTTCCCAAAGTTGTTGCGGTCGGTTTTCGCCCAACGTCTGACAGCCCGCGTCGATCAAATGCTGAACCGACTCGGGGCCAACGTATTTGCTGACTCCCACAATCGTTACGCTCGTCGTTGCCCGGCCTGCGGCTTGGCAGGCATCAGCCACGGCATCCTGTACCCGGAGCCAATTGTCGCGGATTTGCGTCGCAGGAGTAGGTCTCATGATCGAATGGATATGTGTCTTGATTTGAATGAAAACAGCCGATGGATAACCACCGGCTGTTCCGATTTTTGGAGTACGGTCCGAAGACTGTCCAACCCACATATTGTAATAGAAATTATTGGCCGCAGTTACAGGTGGTAGTACCACAGCTCGAGCAACCGCCAATCGGTGGTGCCATGGTTGGCGATCCGCCACAGTTCGAGCAGCCACCGACACCAAGGCCTGCGCCGCCTTGTAGGGCGTTGCTTGTACTGGAACAGGGGTAAATGGTAACTGGTACGAGCCGAGGCACCATGCGGCAAACTTGAACTTGCGTTTCCTTGTTGACGCAGACCGGTACGCGAACGGTATACTCTTCAGGGATTTCCTCTTGAATAGTGTCGAAACGAGTCGTGGTGATCGGCTCGACCTTCGTTTGAGGCACGTTGACAGTAAACGAAACTTCCTTCGTACGCTTTTCAGTCGTGTACGAGACAAAAGGAATCGTCTGTGTCTTCGTTTGTTGAGTATAAGTCAAGTGCTTGTGCGTACGTGTTCGAGTCTCGTTGGTGTACTGCACAACTTTGCGGTTACGAGTACGAGTTTCGTCAACGTAGTCTACGACTTGACGCGTGGCAGTTCGCTGCTCAGGAGCATAGACCAAGTACGTGCACTCGTAAGGAATCTGTTGCGTTTGCGTTTCGAAGGCCGTGTACGAAACTTCTTGCGTCTCCGTGATGTTTTCTACCACGGGAACTTCTTCGGTAACGACATTGGGTACCCATACGCGTCGCGAAATGGTCTGCGTTTGGGGTGTATATGCTTCCCCGCTGGCGATCCCATAGCTTGTCGTAGCACAAGTCGGAACGCCGTAGCTGGGGGTACCGCTGTACGCGGCACTGCCGCCACATCCACCGCCGCATCCCGCTGACCCACAGCCGCCGCAAGCGCTGACTGCCGAGCCGCAGCTTCCGCCACAAGAGCTGGAACCACAGCCACCACATCCATGATGAGCACGACGTAGCAGACCACAACCGCCACAGCTTCCGCAACTGCGCGCCACGCGACATCCTCGCGCTGCAGTCGCATAAACTTGCCCACAGCCGCCGCATGATCCGCATGTGCTGGCAGCGCTTCCACAACCGCCGGAAGTGCCGTAGGAAGCCGATGTGCCACAGCCGCCCATGCTGACGCCGTAGCTGACCGAACCATAAGAGCTTGGCGCTGCGTAGGTGATCGCGGGAGCCGCTGCTGCTGCAACCTCCTCTACGCGAACTTCCCAACGACCATAGTCTTTAGTGACCGTTTGGGTACGTGTCACTGGTCTGCAAACTTGAACGGTTCGTGTCTTTGTAACAGGCACGGCATTAGTAAAAGTATGCATCTTGGTTTGAGTCTGCGCTTGCGGAACATACACCGTGTAGGTGAACTCCTCCGTTCGTAGTTGTGGTACGCGAACGGTGTAGCTCTCCGGGACTTCGACGACGTTCGGTACACGAACGGTATATTCTTCCGCAACCTCGTTCCAAACCGGTACGCTTTCAGTTACTTCAACTTGCTTTTCGCTTTGTTGTGGCACCAAGACCGTGTATTCGACAGTCTTCGTTTCTGTGGTTGGGACCATGACCGTCGATGTTCGATAGTCTTGGACTTCAACTGGAACTTGACGCGAAACAGTTCGGGTGCGAGTGCGAATTTCGTCGCGGTACTCTGTCACTTGGATAGGCTGTGTTTCCGTTACATACTGAGGCTCCATCACGACTCGGTAGGAAGTGATGGGACCGCAATCGACCAACTCTTGCTGTTGGGTTGGTACAGCCATCGATCCCATGATTGCCGACTGGGCATATGCGGGCGCTCCAGCGACCACTTGGCCACCACAGCTTGCACATCCGCCACTGGCTGCAACTACATTGCCTGCATACATATTGCCTGCAATGACACTGCCTGCAGAATTGCCGAGGTAACTTGAACCGACGACAACATTGCCTTGAGCTGCGCAGGCCCCCGAACTGCAGTCGGCTCCACCGCAACCGCTGCAACTGGAACTTGCATTACTTGCACTAGCCGTGTAGCTCACCGCGCCGCCAGGCGCGCCACAGCTTCCACAGGCTGCGACCGAACCACCGCCACAAGAAGCAGCTGCGCAGGGGTCGCTACAGCCGCCGCGGCGGAAGAGCCCGCAACCTGCGTCGGCTGTCGTGGTGCCAAGCAGGATTATGCTCGAGCACAGAATCCAACAAAGTCTCATTCTCATATTCTCCAAATCTCAAGGATGGGGCAAACTTGCCCAAAGAGAGCATTCGCATAGCTGGGAAGTATACATAGAATGGGTTGCCTGTTGAATCGGCAGGATCGCCAAAATGAGTAAAATGGGCAATTTTGGTATTGTCGGTACTCCAAACCTAGTCCTCACTCGCTGACTTGGTAGCTCCGCAACTCGCAATCGCGAGTTTCTTGACTACTTTGGAGTCACAGCCGATGGACGAACCCGAGTGCCCCAAACTTCCTTTTTGCATCTCAATATTCCCATGATGGACTTCGCAACCGCACGACTGGCAATCGCTTTACTGCTCCTATTCACCAGCTTTTCTACTGCGCAAGACGCGCCCGATCGACCGGATGCGGGCAAGGCGGGCGAAAACAGGGGCGCAGCCAGCGAGCCGCCTCAGGATGGCAAGCAGTTGGATTTGCCGGCTGTGCCGGAGTTCGACACGTCTGAACCCGTTGTCGCTCGCATGGAAATGAAATTAACACTGGACAAGCAAGTCATCGATACGATTCAAAAAGGCGATCTGCTAACGGTCCTGGCGGTTCGCGAGAAATCGCTAGTGATCCAGACCTTCAACGGATTCAAAGGGGCGGTCGCTAAGACGAACGCCGCGAAGTTAGCGGAATCGGTGGCCATCTACGACGACCTAATTGCAGAAACGCCCGAAGACGGTCGCCGTTATACGTTGCGTGCCAGCGCTCACTGGGCAACAGGCGATGCCGTTAAAGCGCTAGCGGACTTTGACAAAGCGATTGAACTGGGCTACGACGAGGCGCATGCCTTTGCCAGTCGAGGACTGTTTCATGCGGCCTCAGGCAATTATGAAGCGGCCATTGCTGACTACACCACAGCGATCGAAAAGGACCCCAAGGACGATGTGCCCTTGATGAACCGAGCCAGCGTCTACATGGCTACCGGAAAGTATGAACTGGCTATTGAGGACTATACGAGCGCGATCGAATTGAAGCCGGAGAATCCAGTTCTGTACTCGCAGCGGGCTGTGGCATTAAAACTTCTGAACAAGCCCAACGAAGCCATTGAAGACTATAGCCGCACTTTGAAGTTGGTTGAAAACGACGTGTCGGCATTGATGGGGCGCGGCTTCCTCAAGTTTCAATTGGGAGAGCATGCGGCAGCCATCGACGACTTTGGCCGAGTTGTGAAACTGGCGCCCGAAAACGCACTAGCACTCAATAATCGTGGTTACAACTATCAACTTTTGAAAAAGTTTGACCTTGCGCTGGCTGACTATCGCCGCGCCACCGAGTTAGCTCCCGGCTACCTACTGGCCTTGCAAAATCTGGCTTGGCTCCTAACCACTTGTGAAAACAAAGATCTGCGGGATGCGGCGGTTGCTATCGAAATCGCCAAGAAAGTTTGCGAGATCACTGAGTTCAAGAATCTAAGCGATCTTACCTTGTTGGCCGCTGCGCATGCCGAGGCCGGTGAATTTGAAACTGCGATTGGTTGGCAAGAAAAAGTGATCGAGTTGGCCAGTGATGAACAAAAACTAGCCTTTGGGAAGATTCTAGCTCTCTATCAAGACAAGCAGCCACTCGACTTGAAGTTGCTCGAGGTCGAAGAGCCAGAAACACCGCCGGCAAAGGCCTCCGAAGAAAAGTAACCCTCGTACTCGGAAGCCCCGGGATTTCGATTTCGAGTACCGCCGATGGCTGAGTACGAGTACGAGTACGAGTACGAGAATACAGTCATTTCAGGCTAATGCCAGTAATCGGGTGGTGATCAGCGAGGTCGGCGTAACTCGAATTTCTCGACTTTGGACTAGATAATTTCACTGATGGGGTCGATGTGTTCGACGCCAACTAGCTTTTGATCCAGGCCACTGTAGAAGTAGCTCAAGTGGTTTGGATCTAGCCCGAGCTGATGCAAAATCGTTGCATGTAAGTTCTTGACGTGCATGGGCTTTTCGACTGCAGCGGAACCAAGTTCGTCGGTCGTGCCAACGCTCATGCCGCCCTTGATACCGCCGCCAGCCATCCACATGGTAAAGCCGTACGAATTATGGTCACGGCCAGACCCTTTGGCGTATTCGGCTGTGGGTTGGCGTCCGAATTCCCCGCCCCACACGACGAGCGTTGAATCGAGTAAACCACGGCGTTTGAGATCCTTTAGCAATGCGGCTACCGGCTGGTCAGTGGCACCTGCATGCCGGTTGTGGTTGATTTCCAAGTCGCCGTGGGCGTCCCAGTTGTCGTCATTGTGTGCGCCACCGCTATAGAGCTGAATACAACGCACGCCTCGCTCAACCAATCGGCGAGCGATCATACAACGTCGACCAAAGTCTGCTGTCTGGGGATTATTGACGCCGTATAACTCGAGTGTTTGGGCGTCTTCATCGCTAAAGTCGACCGCTTCGGGCGCATGTTCTTGCATCTTGTACGCCAATTCATAGCTGGATATGCGTGCGGCTAGATCATCATGGCCGCTGTGCCGATCGAGGTGTCGCTGGTTGATCGCAGCAATGGAATCGAGCATCTCGCGCTGCACTTCGCGGCTGATGCCTTGAGGTGATTGCAAATCTAGGATTGGCGAACCTTGACTACGCAGCACGGTACCTTGATAGGTCGCAGGCATGTAACCACTGGACCAATTCTTTGCTCCACTGATCGGACCGCCCGTGGGATCGAGCATTACCACAAAGCCGGGGAGATTCTCGTTGACCGTGCCCAAGCCGTAGTTCACCCAAGAACCCAAGGCGGGAGAACCGCTGAGGATTTTGCCTGAGTTCATCATTAGCATGGCTGAGCCGTGGATGGGAGAATCGGCCGTCATTGAATGCAGGAAGGCAATATCATCGACGCAGCCAGCCAAATTGGGAAAAAGATCGCTGACCCATTTCCCACATTCGCCGTACTGATTGAACTTCCACCGTGGTTCGACGATACGTCCTTGATTACGGTGACCGCCGCGCCCAAATGTTTTCACATCGACACTCTTGCCATCCATGCCAATCATATTGGGCTTGTAGTCGAACGTATCAATATGGCTTGGACCACCATACATAAACAGGAAGATAATACTCTTCGCTTTGGGGGCAAAATGCGGCGGTTTGGCCGCTAGTGGATTTGCACTCGTGGGCGTAGCTGCTTCGGCACTGGAGAAGAAACCATCGCGTGCCAACAATGACGAAAGCGCCACGGCACCGAACCCAGCGCCAGACTGCCATAGGAATTCGCGTCGTACGCGGCGGCAAAACGAGCCTGTTGTCTTAATGGGATCACTCATAACGGACAAACCTTCCCAGTCGTTAATCTGTCGGATGACACTACTCAATGTAAAAGAACTGATTCAGGTTTAGTGCAACTAAACACATGGCGCGACGAGCAGCCGTTTCGTCCATGTCGTCGCGCTTTCTCAATCGTTCGACCAAGTCGACTAGTTCGTCGATGTCCTGCGCATCAGCGACTTGGCTGGTGGTTAGCTCAAGCACGCGAGCTGCTTGGGCTGGCAACGCGTCGCCAGCTTCGCGCTGGACACGCGCCAGCAATGCTGCAGCTTGCTGTTGCATCCAGTCGCTGTTGAGCATCGTTAACGACTGACCAGGTTGCGTCGTCAAGAATCGAGCTTCGCAACTAATGTCTGTTTCCGGGAAATCGAACGCGGTCAACAAAGGCACTGGCAACGAACGCTTGACGTGAATGTAAATGCTACGGCGAGCTTGATCGGCGGGCGACGAATTGCCCCAACCATTACCGGGGCGTGATTGACTGGCTAACACCTCTGCCGACAGCGTCGGATACATCACGTCGCCAAATTGCTGTTCATTCAATTGTCCTGTCACCGTCAGCACGCTATCTCGCACCTGTTCAGCGCTTAAGCGTCGCAGATTCTGACGCCAGAAGAGGTTGTTTGACGGATCCTGGGCCAGCCCCTGCGCGTCTGCGGCGGTGCTCAGTTGATAAGTGCTCGAAAGCAAGATTGCGCGATGCAGGCTCTTCAAACTCCATTCGTTGTCAATCAGCAGTGTTGCCAAGTGGTCCAGTAACTCTGGGTGCGTGGGGATCTCACCCATCAATCCAAAATTGTTTGGCGAACGAACAATACCGCGTCCAAAATAGCCAAGCCAAACGCGATTAGCGATCACGCGGGCAGTCATCCAGTTCTGGTCGGATGCCAGCCAGTCCGCCAGCGCCTTTCTGCGCCCTGTGGAATGTCCGTCATGCGGCGGAATAATTCCTGGCGTACCGCCACCAAGCAATTTCGGAAACGCCGGCTCCACCAGATCACCTGGGCTGTGTGGGCTGCCGCGCAACAGGACATGCGTGGGTTCAGGCTGCGCATCCGTCTTGGCCAATCCCAGCAGAGTTTCGCGCTGAGGTAACTGCCTACGCTCTTGCTCTAAAGCGTCTAATTCTTCCTTGAGTTGCAGATATTCCTGCCATTGCGAGTCCTCGACGTAGTCTTTCAGTTGTCTTCGCAGTAGTTTCTCGCGGCCGGGCCCTTCGGTAGCACGTTGGTCGGGGGCGGGCATCTTCGCAATCGCATTCTGTTCAATCTCACGCGTTTGACTTCGCAATTCACGCTCGCGGGCCTCGATCTCATCATAGCGCTGACCAACTTCCGTGTTAACGTCCAACTGGTTGTTTTCGGTCTGATTGCCACGCGACGCGTAACTGGTGACATCGCGCAGCAGTGCCACCATGCTGTAGTAGTCTTTCTGTGTTAGTGGATCGATCTTGTGATCGTGGCAGCGGGCGCAGTTGAGAGTTAGCGCCAAGAAGGCCTGACTAGTCGTCGTAACCAAGTCGTCGTATTCATCGAAGCGAGCTTGTAGCGGGTCGGCTGGTTCATCATCCCATATGCCTAGACGATAGTAGCCGGTTGCAGTGAGTGAGTCCGTCGTAACTTCTTCCAACTCATCGCCCGCAATTTGCTCACGTACAAATTGGTCGTAGGGCTTATCGGAATTAAAGCCGCGAATCACATAGTCGCGATACTTCCAAGCATTGGGTTTCGGATTGTCGCGCTCAAAGCTGTTGGTTTCCGCATAGCGGACAATGTCTAACCAATTCCGAGCCCAACGATCTCCCAGTGCTGGATCTGCCAATAGGCGATCAACGAGTTGCTCGTAGCGCTCGGCACTCCAATCGCGGCTCAGCACGGCGACCTCTTCGGGCGAAGGCGGCAAGCCAGTAATGTCCAAGTACACGCGGCGTATTAGTTGTCGCGGCTCAGCGCGACCGACGGGTTGCAAACCAGCTGCATCCAAGCGGGCGAGCACAAAGCGATCCAAGGGTTGCTCGGCCAGTTCAGGGCGGGCAACTTGTGGTAGGGTTGGCCGCTGAATGGGTTGAAAAGCCCAGTGGGACGCATACTCGGCTCCGCTGTTAATCCACTGGCGAAAAGTTGCTACTTCAGTTTCACTGAGCGGCTTTCCCTCAGGCGGCATCCGCTCCGATTCGTCTTCGCTGGTGATGCGGCGAATCAGCTCACTTTGACTGGCGTCGCCCACCACAATGGGTGCCAGCCCACTATCGGCTTCCGAAACAAGCGTACGGCGATCATCAAAGCGTATATTGCCTTCCTGCAAATCTGGCCCGTGACAGGCGTAACACTTGCGAGCCAGCACCGTTTGAATATCGCTTGCAAAATCGACATCGTGCGGCTGGACTGTATCTTGTCCCCAAACTGGCAGTTGCAAAATGGCAAGCACCAACAGGAGCGGCTGTAGGAGATAGTTCATTGCTGTTGGCGGGTTTCGGGGAAGGTAGAAGTCGAATCCTCCCATTCTACCTCGACTAATCACCACACGCCATCGTCCTTGCAATGCATCTAAACCGTAGACGCGGAGTGGTTTTTTCCCGAATGGATACGACGAATTCGATGCAAAACCAAGTCAGATGATTTGCGTAGCAGTGCACACAGCCAAGTTTGATAATTCAGTGGCTGATTTTCACAGCCCACCCACATCATCCAAGTGTATAATGAAGACGCCACATCCCATCCACGGATTGTCCGCGTCCTGCGTGAATCCTCCTACCTTTGCCTACCGATTTCCGATGCCTACTCACCGTTCGATTTCCCTAAATTTTCTGGTGATGCTCCAGTGTAGTTCTTGGTTGTTGGCCCATTGTTGTTGGTTGATAGGTCTTGGGGGTCACAGTCAAGCGGCCGATATTGACTTCGGTCGCGATGTGCGGCCGATCTTGTCCGATAAGTGCTTCTTGTGTCATGGACCAGACGCTGAGCATCGCGAAGCTGATTTGCGACTTGATCTGCGAGCGGAAGCGTTAGAGACAGGAGCCATTCAACCAGGGAACGCTGACGAGAGCGAGATCGTCGTCCGAGTGACATCTGACGACCAGGAACACGTGATGCCCCCACCTGAGAGCGGTAAGTCGCTTTCGAAAGTGGAACAGGAAATTCTACGGCAGTGGATCAACGCGGGCGCACCCTACTCGGAGCACTGGGCGTTCGAACCACCCACCCGACCTGAAGTGCCCCTACTTGCCGAGCAAGACGAGAGCGACCATTGGCCGCGCGGAGCGATCGACCGGTTTATATTTGCGCAAATGCAATCGCACCATTTGACTCCAGCCACCGCTGCGTCACGCGCGACATTGATTCGACGTCTCTACCTTGACCTGATCGGACTACCTCCCTCTCCACAAGAACTGGATCGTTGGTTAGCAGTTGACGCCAGTGATGATGAGCAGCAATTGATTCGACACCTACTCGACTCGCCGCATTTCGGCGAACGATGGGGACGTTGGTGGCTGGATGCCGCGCGATACTCCGATTCCGACGGCTATGAAAAAGACAAACAGCGCAGTGTGTGGTTCTATCGCGACTGGGTCATCGACGCGATGAATTCCGATATGGGATACGATCAATTCATTATCGAGCAGATTGCAGGAGATTTGTTGCCCAACGCGACGCAAAACCAACGTGTGGCGACTGGCTTCCTACGCAATTCGATGGTCAATGAAGAGGGCGGAGCAGATCCAGAGCAGTTCCGCATCGAAGGCATGTTTGATCGCATGGACGCGATTGGCAAATCTATTTTAGGCATCACGACCCAATGTGCCCAGTGCCACACTCACAAGTACGACCCGCTCAGCCAGCGGGAGTACTACCAGATGTTTGCCGCGCTTAACGACTTTCATGAAGCCACGATCACTGCGTTTACCCCCGCGCAAGCTCAGCGCCGCGACGAAGTATTAGCGCAAGTTGCCGCTTTGGAGAAAGAAGTGCTCGACGCGCACCCGAATTGGCAAACGCAAGTCCAACAATGGGAGCAGCAGACTCTTCAGTCGTTGATCCAATGGCAAGTGATGCGGCCGACGGATATTCCATTTAGCGGGCAAAAATTCCGACTGCTCGACGATGGCTCTATCGTTAGCGAGAGTTATGCGCCGACGAAGACGACGGATACTTTTAAGCTAATTGCGACGCTGGACAAGATCACGGCCATTCGCTTGGAAGCGCTAAAGCATCCGCAATTGCCGCGCGGCGGACCCGGGCGATCGATCTACGGCAGCGGGGCTGTCACTGAATTCGAGGTCACCGTGACTCCTGTCATGGACCCCAAGTCGGCTCGCCAAGTCAAATTCGTCCGGGCATTGTCTGATGCCAATCCACCGCGCAGTGAGCTACCCGCCGCCTATCGCGAGAAAGATCCAAGCCAAGATGACCGGGTTACCGGTCCGATTGAATACGCCTTCGACGGCGACGCAAAAACGGCTTGGTCGACCGATGTGGGGCCAGGTCAGCGCAATCAGCCACGTGTGGCCGTGTTCATTCCCGAATCGCCGCTGACTGAGCTAGGCGATGTCGAACTGTCGTTTTCACTCAAACAAAATCACGGTGGTTGGAATTCGGACGACAACCAAAACTACCTGTTGGGTCGCTATCGCTTTTCCATCACGGATGATCAAGCTGCAACAGAACTGACGCAAGAAACTTTCTTGCCGTTAGCGGTAGAGCAAGCCTTGTTGACCCCAGTCGCTCGGCGCACCCCCGCACAGCAAGCGGAGATACTCAGCCACTGGATCACTCGCATCGCGCCCGACGTTCGTACCGCCATGGAGGCCGTTTGGCAGAAATTTCCGGAAACAGATACGCAGTTGGTCGTTGAATCGCGAACGGAAGGTCCCCGGGAAACCTTTGTCTACACTCGTGGCGATTTCCTAAGACCTGGGGAAGCGGTCGCAGCCAATGCACCTGCGTTTTTAGGCAGCTTGCCTCCGACGCAAGAGCCCGATCGACTGCGTTTCGCTCGCTGGCTCGTGCGCCCGGACGCGCCGACCACGGCGCGGGTGATCGTCAATCGCATGTGGCAAGCCTATTTCGGTCGTGGATTGGTTGCTACGCCAGAAGACTTCGGTTTCCAAAGTTCACCACCCACGCACCCGCAACTTCTAGACTGGTTGGCTGTCGAGTTGATTGAACACGGATGGAGTTTGAAACACATTCATCGCCTGATCGTCAACAGTGCCACCTACCGGCAAAGCTCTACTTGGACATCAGAGTCGCTCGAGCGTGATCCGCTGAACGAGTATCTATCGCGAGGGCCCCGCATGCGCGTCGACGCAGAACTAGTGCGTGATGTGGCACTCTCCGTCAGTGGTTTGTTGAATGATCAAGTGGGTGGGCCGAGCGTTTATCCGCCCGCGCCCGATTTTCTCTTCCAACCACCCGCCAGCTACGGTCCGAAGATTTGGAACACAAACCGTGATGCCCAGCAGTATCGGCGCAGCGTCTATGTCCACAGCTACCGCTCCGTACCCTACCCGGCTTTGCAAGTCTTCGACGCTCCTAAAGGCGATGCAGCTTGTATTCGTCGCGAGCGCAGCAACACGCCGTTACAAGCCTTGGTATTGTTGAACGAACCCCAGTTTGTCGAATGCGCGCGGGCCATGGCTGGACGTGTCTTGCGCGAGTCTCCCGCAGACGATGATCTAGCACGCCTGCAGTACGCCCATCGTTTGGCCACTGGCCGCATCCCGGAGCAAAGCGAAACTCAAGTTCTTCAAGAGTTACTCGATCAACAGCGCAGTCGTATCGCCGCCGCCGAGATATCCGCTGAAGCGTTGCTGGGAGTCTCGCCTAGCCTATATCAACAACTCAGCGGTCGCGAAGCCCAAGCAGCCGTCCCCTGGATGATCGTCTGTCGTGTTCTATTGAACCTAGATGAAACAATCACAAAATAGTTGCGCATCGGCTATTCGTAAATCTAGTGCTTCATTGAACAGCATTGGTTTAGGCTACGTGGCAAACATGTGATTTTGATGCGCTTAGGATATGGCTGACCTTGGCTGTGATTTCCTCTTGCCAACGCGGAAGTTGGAGCTGGAATCGAAGCGCGAGCTTTGTACAGTCAAGGCGACAGTTTGCGGGCAACGTAGCTGACCCTTGTAGACTTTGTACTGGAACGCCCGTTAGTCTGCTTGAGACAATCGGCAGAGCGTGTGCGCGACACGTAGCCACGATCTGATCACCGACCTCTAAACGGCTGGCGTAGCCTAATGGTGCAACATGGTACAGCCCTCCATGTTCATGCAACCATTCACGCGTACTCCGGTTTGAAATTCGACGCGGCCCGCTCAGCAAGTTGGTCGTCGTGGCAGCCAGCCAATCGGTACTGGTGGGGGTGCCAAATCTATCCGAGGCAAGTTGAATTACATTGCGATAGGTCAGCAAATCAACGAGCTTGGTGACGTAGTTTTCACCGCGATCCGAATACAACCAACCACTGCGCAGGATTAGATGAGGCACACCACTGTCTTGCACAGCTTGAGTTCCAAGCAGTTTTGTGCGTCCGCACTGATTCACGGGTTCGGGCGTATCGGACTCTTTCCAAGGGCGATCGCCCTGGCCACTGAAAACCAAGTCGGAACAGAAATGTACCAACGAGGCGCCGATCAGCTTGGCCTCATCAGCCATGATGGCTGGCGCGGTTGCATTGATCAACTGAGCGAGTCGCGGTTCCCGCTCCGCGAGTTCGACATCCGATAACCCGGCCGCATTAACGATTAGGGTTGGCTTTAGCTTGCGAATTGCTTGGCGGATACTTGCCGGACGGCTCACGTCTACGTGGATTGGTAGTGGCAGCAGGCTCCCCCGCTCGGGCTCGCGGCAGCCACCAATGACGGTGCCAAGTTGACTCAAATGCCGACATAGATCGCGGCCTAAACTGCCGTTGCTGCCGATGACCAAAATCAAGTCATCACGATACGCAGTTGTCGGCCGGACGATCTTCTTGGGCAATGGACTCCCTGCCGTTGACAATGATCTCGAAGAGTTCTTGCTTTGGCTCCCGCTTCCGCTTGGGGTAACACGCTGATGCCGCGGAGTGGGAAGCTTGGTGATTTGTGACTGCTTAACCAAACTCGAGCTAACCCATCGCGGAAGAGCCTTGTCGGGCAACTGGTGCAGCGAGCGACTGGGCCGTGCATGGACGGCAATTTGCTCAGGCACTTCCGGCCAAGCGATCGCTAACTCCAAATCGTTCCAGCGCAGCCAGCGCCAGTCCTCTGTATACATGCGCCGTGACAGTGACTGATCGAGCGCTCCGACTTCGGAAGTAACCTGCCAGCCACACGCGACACCTGCTGGAACGTGCAGGGTTCGACCATCGTCCGCGCGTAGGTAGAAACCTTGCCAGTGTCCAAAGGTCGGACTGCCAACACGAATGTCTGCCACCGCTACAAATATTTCGCCCGTAGCAGCATGCAATATTCGCGAAACAGCTCGCTTCGAATAGTTGAGTTCACAAGTGAAGCCGAAATCGGCCTCAATCGTTTGCTGAAACGAATGCACTATTCGGCGGTCGAGATCGCGTGTAACCACACTGGATCCATCCGGTCGAGTGCGTGTGGTGGTATGACAAATGGCCAAGCCATCAATGCGAGTGGGGATGAGTTTCATAAGCGACTGTTCCTCCTTGAGCAGTCCAACGAACTAAGTCGTGGTAAATATCCATTCAGTTTTTTTGCGTGGGTCGTCTGCAGACTATACCATCCCTAGCCCCATTTCCCCAAGCTCACTTGATTCGCGAATTTGCTAGCTATTCGTCGGGTGAGCGATATTCGAAAACGCCATGGGTTTGGGACGAGCTGCAGGAAATTGCCGTACCCTTACCGACTAGGAAACGGCTATAAACCGAAGGCCGCAGTGGGCGTCTCCAGAATAAAGCTGAGAAGTAGGATGCGAAGCATGAAGATAAAATCTGTTGGGTTGGCTTGGTTGTTGGCCTCGCTGGTTACTGTCGTGATACCCAGAGCAGAAGCACAGGACGACAGTAGGCCAGACAGCCGTGCTGCCAAAACTGCAACTTCGACGAGTCAGGACCAGCAACAATTGCAAGATGTCTACGAATCGCTAGAAGCGGAAGTAATCGATGTCACACAGGTGCAACTGCGGCTGAAGAACGAGGTCGGTTTGAGCGATGAAGAAGCCCGGCGATTTCTCGAATCGCGAACTCGAGCGGTGCTAGGTAATGGTAGTCAAGGCCCGCAGTCGGCTGCGGAGCAACTGAGCAGCCAGCCGAGTCTATTAGGAGTAGAAACGTCGTCGGGAAACATCCAATTGTCACTGGATCAAGAACACCGGGGAGTCAAAGTGCATGGCCATGAGATGATTATCGCTGCACCCGCAGATGAAATTCGCCGTGCACAAGAGCTGTTAACTACCATGGAACAGTTTGGGCTGCGCCAAGTAGTTATTAAGACTTACGTTCTGCGCGACACGACTGCAGCCATGAAACGATTGCCGATTCGATGGTCGCACGTCGAGGCAGTCTCGCGGGTCGCAGAGCAGCCACAATCTGGGGTCATCGCTGCAGCTGGGGCACAGGCAACTGGATCGCAAACGACTGCCGCATTGTACGCTGGCCGTCGTGCCCCAGCTACCGAAGACTTGCCGCCGCCAGACGGAGTCACGACTGCGACTTGGACTCAGGCCACGTCAATTGTCGAACGTTCGACACCGGTGCTATACACAATTCTGACGCCAGAGGAAATGGAACACGTGTTGTACGCAGTTACGCAGTCGGCGACCATCAAACGTGTGATGACACCGACCTTGGTTGTCTTCAACGGTCAAGTCGCCACAATCAGCGACTCAGTCGAACGTCCATTTGTCACGGGCATTCGTCCCGTCTTGCTTGGCGAAGGCGAACAGAAGCAGGTCGAATTTGCGCCGAGCATTCGGATCTATCCTGAAGGAACGACTATGAAACTTCAGCCACAGCTGACCGATGGTAATTTACGGATTACCTGCCAGCTTGACTTGTGTAAGATCCGCAGCGTGGAAACGCTCGAGTTGCCTGGCATTGATGAAGAGGCCGCGTTCACCGTTCAGATGCCCGAAGTCGCTTCGACTCAGTTTCGAACTTGCATGATGTTACCAGCCAATCACACTTTGGCTGTTAGTGCATTTGAGACAGACGAGCATGGAGGCCAGCAAACGGTGTTAGTCCTCTGCCAATGCTCGCTGCGCGACGTTGAACCGAAGTAGTCAGCCGGCAGCGTTTCGTTCGCTTGTGTAGGCGCAGCGCGGCTCACGTGCCAAGGAACTCTTGTCGAAACTGGGCTTAACCACGCCTACGTTCTAGCAAGACCAGCATGATCAAGGCCATTAGGCAACGCAATTCGTCATCCTCAGACATATCCGCCAGTTTCTCGAGCGTATACTTGCCCTCGAAGACTGCCGGGCGTTTGATTAGTCGCAGAAGTTCAGTACCTGCCGGACTGCGGACAATGTAGCTTGGATTCAGCAGCCAAACGGCGACAAATCCAAGCACGGGGATCTCCCCCAAGATCGCTTCCAGCACTTTTTTCATCGGACTCTCTTCGTCGATCGTCGCGTCTACTTGGCCACCCTGCATAACTTGATAATGCGCTGACCAAAGTGAACGCATGCCCTTGCGGCAGACAGCTCCCCAGTCCGTACCCTGCGCATCGGCGAAGTGGTAATTGGCAGAAAAGTCGATAACGCGATCAGCTGCAATCGTAAACAACAAGCTACTTTGTGAGGTGTCCGCGTAGATCTCGACCTTTTCCTTCAAACGAAACATCTTTTGTTTGATGTACATTAACATCTTTCCGCTCGCATCGGTGGCGGTGATCTGTTGGCCAAATGTCAACAATTTGAATCGCAATTCGATAGGGTATTGCATGTTGTGAAAATCACCTTGGAAACGGATTGCAAAAATGGGCGAAACTGAAACGGCGCAGCCGCTGAAGGCCACTGTGACCCTGGACAGTATAGGCATTAGCGAGGCTCGGATGAGTCTGGACGGATCAGATATGTGCCGAATATCAGGCAAATAGTGCCCGGCATGGGATTCGGCAGCATGCGCATAATCGTGTAGGCAGAAGTGTGTTCGCGATATTCGTTCTTATGGCGAGCCGCGGGCGTTAGTTTTTTTGACGATCCGAAAATTGCGGCTTGATGTTCGCTATACGAAACGCCTTCCGGATCTCAGTGTTGCCCGGCAACGCGTATCAGCGGGCGCTTGACAGTCGCACGTACCGCTACGCAGCCACACGCAGGACAGGTTGGGTGGTTAAGTTGATGGGTAGCGCTAGCGGCATCGCGTCTGATGTGATGACTTGGCAAGCCAGTCGCTTTGTCAAGTTAATTACGATCGGACTGCGTAGATTTAGCGTCAGGGTCTTTCCGGACTTACTGAGTACACACAGAATGTAGACGCGGTCGGTACTACGCAAGTTTAGAGGTGCCAAATTGCGATTGGGCACCGCACACTTGTAGTCTGGGGAGAATTTACGTGGACTGACCAGTGGCAAGGCGACCTGGGGCTGCGACAGTGACTGTAGCCAAGCCACATCCGCGTTTTCCGGGTCGGGCAAAATTAGCCAGTGCCGTGATGACTCGAAACCAATGACGCCTTGTGGGAAAATAATGACTTCTTCGTGGCTAGATTGAACACTGCCAAAGCGAGTCGTTTGCACCAACATGGTCGATCTTCCGTTTGCGTATTTGGATTGGCAATTCATGTTCTACCATCGGAATAATCGGACCGACATCCACATTCAGTGTTCCTCTTTTGGAGATTTATTAATAAAAAACTGGCCGTTGGAATTGCTTGCAATTGCGTTAGACTACTGTCATGAGCAAACAACAATTCCGCGAAATTAGGGAACTCGTTACAGTTCCGTGCGCGACTATAAACTCAGCGATTATCAAGAGCCGTTTGGGGTGCATCTGCCGATGGCTTGCAAGTCTATGTGTTGCCCTGTCGGTTAGCACAATCCGGGCAGAGCAGCCTCCCACGGCGTTCCCTGCCGCAGCAACGCCGCCCAGTAGCCTCTATGGACAACTGATTGAACGAGGAATCCAACTGCCCAGCGATTTGTTGGTTACCGTGGATCCAGCCATCGCGCCCGACGATTTTCTTGCCATGGGATCTGAGGAGCGACGGCAGCAACTAGAGACCGTGGCTGGGAAGAATGGTTGGGACCGGTTTTCACGCGACAGCGCTGTAGCCCCGGTCAGGATTGAATTGGAGTTTATTAAGAACTCTGCGGGTGAGCGCGTGGGGCATAGAATTTACTCTGTTTTTGTTGCCTACGCACCGTTGGAGACTCTGCGAGATGAACAGTTGATGCGCGAGATTTTCGGACAAGCGTCGGTCGATTCGGGGGACGAGCGGCCAGACTCCAGCCTGACCGCTGACAATCCAGATGCAACCACCACGCCAGCCAGCCGCAACGTTCCCTTGGCAGAGCTAAAACGCCTGGGAATCTCGCCACCGTCTGAACAGGAGCGATTTGCGGCGATTGAACTACCGCTCTTAAACAGAGTTACGATGCGCGGCACGATTCAAGTGCAGCGGAACGAAGGTCCCGGTTGGGTACGATTGGTCTGGCAGATTGATCCGCGTTTTGCTGATTCGACAGACTTTGGCAACACCTGGACCAAGTTTGAGCGGAACGAAGTTGGGATGCCAATCGAAACCGAGCCCAAACCCTATGCTGGCTGCGGCGGCTACCTACAGATCATACAAATCGATGCCGAGCTGCAGCAACTCTTGGTCGAATCGCGAATGGTCATGTACGAGCCCGTGGACTGGTTTTCCGGCAGCAATTTCCTGCGATCGAAGCTTCCAACCGTACTCCAAGAAAACGCTCGCAGTTTTCGTCGCGGATTGACCCGCGAACACACTGAAAAATGAATGTGAGATAATGAAGTACGATTGCCTTGTCATTGGTGCAGGTCACAACGGGTTGCTGACCGCAGCTTATTTAGCCAAAGCGGGTAAGAAAGTTTGCGTCTTGGAGCGTCGTGATGTAATTGGTGGTTGCAGCGTGACGGAGTCCGTCTGGCCAGGCTATAAGATTTCGACTGCGTCCTACGTTGTCAGTTTGTTACTGCCTGAGATCATCGACGAACTACAGCTCAAGCAGAATGGCTTAAAAATCTTGCCGCGCAATCCGTCTTCGTTTACCCCGACAAGCGACGGTCGACATCTGCTTCTGGGGCCAGACCGCAAGTTCAATCAAGAACAAATTGCGAAGTTCAGCGCACGCGACGCAGAGAGCTTTCCACGTTACGAAGCTTTGTTGGAAGCGATCGCAGATCAACTTGAGCCCATTCTGTCGATGACTGCGCCTGATCTCCTGCCGCTGCCCAAATCGTGGCGGGTTCGGGGACTTGGTAAGCGTCTCAGTGACATGCGGTCAGGCATGCAATTGCACAAACGTTTATCCGCACTTGGATCCCACTTGCCCGAAGCGATTGAATTATTGACTGGTGCGGCGCGGCCGATCCTAGAGCGTTGGTTTGAATCCGACGTAGTTCGCGCGACGCTGGCCACTGATGCAGTCATCGGTGCGTTTGCGTCGGTCTCTGCGCCAGGTACTGCCTATGTCTTATTGCACCATGTGATGGGGACGGCGGGAGGTGCTCGTGGAGTTTGGGGGTACGTCGAGGGTGGCATGGGTGAAGTTGCTAATTCGATTTGGCGAGTCTGTGAGCAGTTGGGTGTGGAACTGATTCGCGAAAGCGAGATTGCCAAGATCGAAGTTGCCCAGGGACGCGTAACGGGTGTTGCAACCAGCGATGGCAAGAGCTACTCAGCTAAAGTTGTTGCCTCTAGCGTCGATGCCAACCTCACTTTCAGGAAATTTCTGGATGATGGATTACTGCCCGAGGAATTCCGGCGGGCCGTACAAAACATCGACTACAGCAGCGCAACCACCAAAATCAACTTAGCGCTCTCCGAATTGCCCGATTTCCGCGCCTTGCCAGGAGCGGCCTGCGGACCTCAACACCGTGGAACCATTCATATTTGTGATTCGATTGACTGGCTCGAACGCGCTTATGATGACGCCAAATATGGTCGAGCTAGTCAGCGGCCTATCTTGGAAATCACCCTTCCCACCAGCGTAGATCCCACGCCTGCGCCGGAAGGCAAGCACGTAATGAACATGTTTGTCCAGTACACGCCCTATAAGCTGTCTGGAGGCAAATGTTGGGATGATGTTAAAGAGAGCTTTGCCGATCGGTGCATCGACTTGCTCGTCGAGTTCGCACCGAATATGCGATCCGCCATCGAGCATCGACAGGTGCTCAGCCCATTGGATTTGGAACGCACCTACGGTCTGACCGGCGGCAACATTTTCCAGGGAGCAATGAATCTGAACCAGTTATTCAGCCTCCGCCCGGTCGCGGGCTGGGCGGACCATCGCACGCCTTTGACAGGACTTTACCTGTGCGGCGCTGCCTCGCACCCCGGGGGGGGCGTGCTCGGCGCATGTGGTCGTAACGCCGCCCGCGCCATCCTTGCCGATCGATTGTGTTAGAAATCGAGCAACTTCAAGACTCGCATCGCCGCCTTTGCCAACGGCGTTTAATCACCAGGTGACCTGCAGCGAAAGTTGGCATGTGATGCCGTCCCTCGGATCCTGAGCTCCTACCCAAATGCAAGCGATCTACGCAGCGGCCCGAGGGTTATCTTTTTCGATAGAGTTCAATTTGATAGGGCCCACGGAACATCAGCATGAGTGCGTCTCGACGCGCGTATCGGGAAAAGACAGCCCGCAGAAAGTGCTCTTCGCCAGGCCATGGATAGGCAAATACGATGGCGAAATCTTCCAATGGCATATCGTGTTCGTCGTAGGCAGGCGGGATGTAGTGCGTCAGCGAAACCAATGGATCTTCATCTTCGGCTAACCTTCGCGCTCCGTTAGGCAGGAAGTTGCCCTGCCAAATCTCTGCCGCGACACCGTGTTGAGCGAGCAAAATACGGGCTTCCTCACAGAGGAATTCTTCCGCTTCGATCCCCACCGCATCTAAACCAAGCAAAGCCGCGATGCCCGTAACGACGCCAAATCCACAGCCCCACTCTACGAACAATTTCCCGTCGATTAGGTCGCGTTGCACGCAGTATTCGAGGCCGGCAGCCACGTAGTCAAAGTCGCATTCGATATATTGGGGGAGCGGCTTGGATTTGAAATTATCCCAGTAGCTCTCGATGCGTCTGCGAGCGGCGGATAGCCAAACTGCGACCTGAGGATTAATAGCCTGGTCGTCGATTTCGAGGTCAAGTTCAACAAGTGGCATAAGTTGTCGGAGTTTATCAGGAGGAACTTGAATAATTGTAGAGGTATTTTCAGCGGCCAGACTTCGCCATCGATACAAGCCGTACATCCAATACGCGCCGGTTAAGGTCTGCGCAAAGACGGTGGATTGCTCGTTTTCATAGCCAGTTGGTCGCCGCAGCGGTCGATAGCCGAGATGAAAGATACTTTCCTGCGCCCGCAGTAAAACTCACCTTGGAAAGCTTGGAGGTGACCGCATGACGCTGGATTCGCCAAGCAGCCCGCTGACCATCGTGAAACATGGAGTCTACGCGACATGATGTCGGATACAAGTACCACGAATGCCATCAATTTCCCGCTCGTAGTCAATACGAAGACAGCGCAACCACTGGCTCGTTTGATCCTCCGAAATAACCTAGGGCAAGTTGTTCAACAGTGGTTAGTGAAACAAAACAAGTGCACTTTGGGAAGTGCCTCAAGTTGTTCGCTCCGGTGTACGGAGACTGGCATCGCCCCCTATCACGCACTACTTGTTGTTGGCGCTAGGCAAACGTTCGTCCGCGCTTTGGCACCCAAGCTGACGCGCGATGGGAAACAAGTCAATGAGATCCTGTTGACCGACCAGGCTGGGGGCTTTGAAATCGCTGGCCATCGCTTCGAGCTATCCCGCAGCGCAGTGGACGGTGGAAGCAACCCAGAGTCGCCGACGACCAGCGGGCGCATGAAATTTACCTTGGCTCGCCCCTTCGAGCTTAACAAGCGTGAAAACCCAACGCTCCAATCGAACGCTGCCGCTCAAGCACCTCAGCTCAATGGCGAGGTCGTGGCACCTTGGGTCGCCAAGCTTGTGCAATCTGCCGTCGAACCACTTGAATGCCAATTGCACAATGTTCTGGGGCCCTTAGCCGAATTGCAGGCCGATTCACGGCGACAGAAACGGCTGCGCAAGAAGCGACGCGATGCAAAGAAACAAGCCAAAGTCGACGCCGAGGAACTGAGATTTGCCGAGCCTGAACCCGAAACGCCACCCGCAATATCGCCAGAGCTGCAAGCCCAATTGGAATCGATCGTCACGCGGCAGACCATCAATCTAGAGGCGCTCGGCGAACGCATTTCAGATGTCAGCCATCAATTGGCCGCCCTCGATCGAATTGCTGCCGATGATGCGCCCTCCACAGAAATACTCGAAGAAATTCCAGCCGTGCGCCAACAGGTGCAAACGCAATGTCTAGCCATCGAGCAATTGCAAGCAGGCATCGTTGCCGTATCCTCAGCAATCGAAAACCTGCAGAAACTTCAACAACGTTCGCAAGATCTCCAGCAGCAGTCGCAGGATCTCCAGCAGCAATCACAAGCCGCCAACGAACAATGGAAGCAGGAGATCCAAATTCAATTGGGGACGATTGCAGAGAATTTGCGCACCGTCACCGAACAACCACAAACGGCGATCGAATCGCCAGAGATTCTGGCAGCGATAGAGCGACTGCAGAGTATCCAAGCACAATCACAACAAGAGATGGAAGACTGGAAAACTGAAATACAAGAGCAAATGCAAACGCTGCAAGCTTCGCTGGATGATCCCGCTCGTTTTGTCGTGGCGGCACCAACTTCCCCGGCACCAACTTCGCCAGTACCAACTACCTCGGCTGTAATTACGCCGGAACCAACGGTGCCGGAACCAACTTCGCCAGCTGCAACGGTGCCGGAACCAACGACACCCGTTTCAACGCCAGATTTGGCAAGTCGAGTGCCACCAACGGAAGAACGGCCACCAGTGGAACCACTCGTAGAGTCTGCCCAAGAATCAAGCTGGGAAATGATTGGGCAAATTGAGAGTTCTGAGATCAGCATGGCAGGTGAGGTGCCGGTCGTTGCGACTGAAGCTGCAACCAACGAGGCCGAGTATCAAAGCTGGCCTACGCTGGAAGCTGATGAAACAGATTTCTCATGTGACATAGCTGATGAGTTGTCAAGCGAGTCGGAATGCGATGAAGAGAGTGCTATCAGCAGCCCGCAGTTCAAGAGCTGGGACGATTCGATCGATCCCCTTACCGATGAAACCAATGGCTACGCAGCGAATTTCGGCGAACCGGCCGAGCCTACTTTTTCGCCAGCCAAGATCGTTCGTCCCTTAGAAAATGAAGTCGAAAAACCGGTCTCACCTTACGCTCCACCCAAGCCAGCCAACGCGCAAGCTGAAGTTCACGATGTTTCGGTCGACTCTGTCTCGAAGTCAATTGACAGCCACGAGCAATTCGGTGCAGGAGAGTTCGACGCAGAGGCTCCGTTTCAGCCGGAATTTGTGTTTGATGGTCTGCCTGCCGCAGATGAGTTAGTGGACGATACCGCATTCGAGACTGCCCAGGCAGAGCCCAATAGCAAATTCTCGGACGCACGCGAGTTCGAAGATCCTATTGCCGAGATTTCGGTTGAGCCTCATCAAGACTTCATGCACGAAGTTAATGACGCGGAAGAACCATTGGCTAACGAAGAAGGGACAGCAGACCGCTTGGTCGTGGAGGAGTCGAGCGGCGCTGACACAGAATCCGCTTCGCGACAACTCCCAAGTTGGTGGACCGAAGACGACGCTGATTTGACGCCACCCGAGGTGGAATCGAATTCGGAAGCTTTCTCACACGCGCCCGCTGAAGAATTTGAGTTTGCGAATGCTCCTGAGCAAATCGCGGAGTTTGAGGAACCTTCGTTAAGTGAACCAGTTGCTGCCGAGGCTGGCCAGGAGACAACCACGTTTGAACAGCCTCGGCCTGCAGTCGAGGAGTTCGCAGATGAAGAAAGATATGCAAGCGAGCCCGAGTCAGAGGAGTTCTTTGGACTAACATCCGAATTCGAATCAGTCGAGCAGCACGCGCCGGAAACCGACTCGACCTATCAAGCTAAAAGGCACCCGATATCGGTACCAGATGTTCTAGCTGAAGCAGATCTTGCTACCTCGGCGTCCGCGCCGGTAGATGCACCAGCGGCAGATGTATCAGCGGCTGAGGCTGAGGAAGAAGAAGACAGTGTCGAAGATTATATGCGAAAGCTGTTGGCTCGCATGCGTGGCGTACCCGAAGAGGAAATTGTGCTACCTTCGGAAAAATCCGCGCAGGTCGCGACACAGCCACCCGCATCACCTGCGGCTCCTGTTTCCCGGCCAGCGCCGTTGACCGCTTCGCTGCGACCTGAGCGCAAGCTGGAAGGTCGCAAGACAGAAGGGCCAGCTACCGTTTCCGAAACCAACGAAGTTACCGCACCCTTCGATCCCGAAAAATATGTGCCTCGCGTCATAGCTCCAGAAGCGAATCAGAACATGGCTGCCATGCGCGAGTTGGCCAATAGCACTGCTCGGACAGCCATTTCTAAGAGCACGCGGCAGAGGCATGTGGCGTCCGTCTTGCTCAAGTTGGCGATCGCAGGCGTTGGCTTCGTAGTCGCTGTCGTATTATTGGCCATCAATGGCTTGAGCTTGAACATCGGTTTGATTGCTACGTTCGCATCGATCGTGGTAGCCGTGATTTGGGGCTATGACGGTATCACCAGCCTGAAGCCTCTACTTCAATCCAGCCTTGTTCTCAATCCAAACCGAGCTGCCGTTCGCGGAGAAGAAATAGAATAGGGCTGGGTAGCACAGGCACTAACTCCTAAGCTCGCTCTGTGTCTCGGCGGTGCATGCTCGCTTATCAACGCGGGGTCGGTTCCCAGTGTGCTTCGATTCGACTGAGGTTCTGGTCGGTCTTGTAGAACTCAAGTCGTTCTTGGGCTTGTTTGAAGTCGACAGGAAAGGGGCGGGAGTCTTTTCAGCAGCGCCGCCACCGATGAGATGCCGCAATAGGAACAAGTGGCTGCTAATGGGTAAAGTGATCTAGTGCTTTGTCCATTTTTGATTTTGGGGTTCTAGAAATATCGTAGAACGATTGTCCTCAATCGTTTTGGGAGGCGATTGGGACAATCGCTCTACTATCAACCCTCGTTCTTAATTTGGACAGAGCACTAGGCTGAAAAGACTCCCGACCCTGTCACATAAACTGACACATCGTGAACGGTTTCTTTATACGGATGCTGCTCGGCGGCTCGGCGGTGCATGCTCGGTAATTAGCACGGGGTCGGTTCCCAGTGTGCCTTCGATTCGACTGAGGTACTCGTCGGTCTTGAAGAACTCAAGTCGTTCTTGGGCTTGTTTGATCCTGGCTTCTAAGTTCATACGCTGCACAACGTCTTGGTGCGTGGGCTTATTGCAAAAGCGTTTCAGATATTTTTCATGACGTTTCCAGAGCTGGATATCCGCTCGACGCTTGGCATCCAGTCGCTCGCGATACCAAGTGGACTCCAGCATCGATTCACGCGTAAACAGTTTGCGGACATCTGCGTCATTGATGGACTTGCCATTCCAGTCTCCGTGTGCCATGACCGCTAGAACGGCTTGTAGCGGTGGGCAAGCCATTTCGTAACTACCATCTTCGAAGTACTGCGCCGCAACGCGTTGTTGCGCAGCGACGATGTGATCGATCCCGTCGGCATAGCCCTCTTCATCCTGAGTTTCGGGACACAGAATGCGACTATCAAACACCTTGTCCGGATTATCGAACATGCGTCCAAAGAATCGCCGAACGAAGCGCACGGTAATGCGGTAGCCTAGTCGACTGGCAAGTATCGTGCGTCCCTCGAACTGGTAATCTTCCAAGCGTTCGAGCATACCTTCACGCATGAGAAAACTGGGGTCTTTCTCGGCGGGAGTCAAGCGGCACCACAGTTCGGGCACGAGATAACTGATGTCATGGCCAACTTCGACGGTGCTGCCGATGAAGCCAGCCGCAGTCGAGAAGCCGCCGACACGCGTCAGTATCGAGCTGACCAACGCGGCATTCAAATCGTGGACTGGCAACAATGCGTTGAACGGACCTTTGGTCAACGCCCCTTCACTACCAGCTCCCGTCGTCGACGGACTCTTGCCTGTCAATGAACAGACATAGTCCATAAATAACTCGGGCAACTCGTGGTAGTGGATCGGATTGTAGACAGCCAAGGAACGGATGCCGGCGGCTTTATCAGGCGGATTGTTGCGACGTCCCGAGAGGATTTCCGTTACCGGTTGATAGACGGGTGCTTCGGCTGGCAATCCACGATGCAATCGCACGCTACGGCTAGCAATATAGCTATCGTCAGGATTGCTCAGATCTGGGCGATTCTGCAAGTAGCGCGGGTTCTTCGATGGCTTGCCGTCCACGATCCGCGGGTGCGCGGAACTGACGACGAAATCGGCTTTTTTCTCTACAGCTTGTTGCAGCATCTGTTGCATAGGCGGCGTGAAGTTATCAAAGGTCATCACGTCCGCCACAATCGCCAAGGCTTGCTGTCGGTCTAGCGGCTCAAAGTTACAGAAGAAGTTCGTGAGCTGTGCTATATCGCGTTCTGTTTGTTTGTCCAGGCCGCGATGGACTGCGTCATCGGGACGCTGAAACAAGCGGTATTCACAGTTAGCTACGAACTTGTAGCTGTACTCTGGATTGGTGTGTTCATCCAGGAAACGGCCTGGGACCACGACGGAAGCTGTGATGTCGTCTTCGAGTTGGATCTTTTGCGCGGCGGCAAAGTCTTGGCGAAGTTTATATGTCTGCCAGCGTCCTTCGGCGTCGAGACCAACGCGCAAGTACATACCCACTAGCTTTCGATTTTCAAACTTTAGTTCGTGCCCTGGCTCACCGTTAACAATGTCAACACTGAAGTATTTACGCCAATTTCCATCCCACTCTGGTTTGCTAAATCGCTTGATGATAAAGGCCATGGCGTAGATGTAGCCTGGGATCGTCTTGAGCCACTTGTTATAGTCGTCGGTAAAGTCGCGAGACGGCGTCAATAGCTTGATGACGCTCCCGAGACTGCGCCGTGAATCGAGCAGCGGTCGGCTCGCTCGCTCGGTATAGTCGGGCTTTTCGGGTGAGTCACTGCGCCACCGCAGGGCGTAGTTGCGACTGAAGAGCTCGTCCAGTTTGTTGAAATCCTGGTCGAGATCGTTGACGAAAATTGGACCGCTGAGCATGTAGTCGCGGAGCGATTTACTGATCTCACTTTTGCCGCCACCGCTCACCGTGCAAGGTTTGTGGCACACGATGCCCGCGCCACTGGTACCGATCAATCGCCACGATGGCGCGGTGGGGTGTTTTTCCATCCGCAGCTGGTAGCCGCTAGGTGCCATGTAGACTTTATTGGGCTGCAATGGGATCGAGTGCTCTTGGCCATCTCGTGTCCAGTGAATTTGTTGATCATGCAAACTTGCTCGCGCGTTGTCAGGAATGTAAATCAGTTTGTCACAGAACTTGTCCGTGGCATAACCTTCTGGCTGCACTTCCACAAACTCGGCATAATCCTGGGCGACGTCGGCAAAAGTGCGCCCATTGTAGCGTTGGCTATTGACCTGGAATTCATCGCCTAAAGCCCAGCTTGGAAACACGAGCGTGCCTCCCGCGTGCTCTTCTTCGACATTACCCATTAGGTTGGCGGCATAGCTAATTTGCGTTTTGACTTCCTTCTTGCAATAGCCGAAGTAGTTGTCTGCGATCAACGTTACGATGGTCCCCGCTTCGGTACGACACGTGACTTTGAATGCGCTGCCATCGTTGTACTTTTCGTCTCGTGAGCGGTAGCACATTGCATCCTGACGTTGACGCTCGGTAGCGTCGTCCCAGTGCGGCAAACCCAACTCACTCTTGGTCAAGTGGCACAAGTGTGGGGCGAGTATGACACAGCCCGTGTGTCCGGACCAATGCAAGACATCCAAACCAGCATCATTTTCGGGTAACAGCGGATCCCCCGCATTGCCAAAAATCGACTCGACAAAATCTAGGTTGCTAACCAAACCGCCAGGTGCAAAGAAACGCACTTCCATCGTCTTGTGCCGGCAGAATCCTGGCACGGCTGGGCAGACCAAGGGGCGAACGAGGAGCGATACAAACGTGCGTGAATCGCCTTTGGAAGTGGAAGTGTATGGGAGCTGCAGCATTTCATCGGGCGGATTGATCGCGGCTTGGAACAGCCGCGCAAACACCGACTTGCTGACCGCTCGTTTGTCTGCGGGAATCGGCAAACCGCCCTCACAGACATGGAAGGTGCCTTGGGTTGTGCGGCGATCGGCTCGCGGGTTGTGGACCACGCCATTGTGAACTCGGTAGCTTGACAACAAATCGTTCGAGAATTCATCGCGATCGGCTGGTAGACTAAGCAATCGCGCCAATCCGTGCCGGTCCAAGCATAGCGATGGAAAAGGTAACGCGAGCGCATCACCAAAATGCGAATGAAGAAAACTCTCAATCCGTTCGTCAACCGCAGGTCGGTGCGATGAGAGCAAGCGATTTTTCTCACGCAAGCTGGACAACAGGCTGCCGCTCCAGAGAGAGTCAACTTGGTCTTTCCCAGCAGATTCGGGGACCGCTAAGCCGGCTACTGCGAGTTGCATGTGCAAGTAGTCTTCTAACTGAGCCAACTGGGCTTGCCGCTCCGGCTCGGACTGGTCTTGCCAACCCAACGCCACTTGCGGCTCTTCTACAAGCCAACCGTCGCCCAAGTCTTTCCAGCTAATGGTCATGCATTTGCTCCGTGCTTTTTGAGCCGAGAAATTTGTTTGAAGAGATTATAGATGATGCGAACCTAGGATTTACCAGCGAACCGTTGAATTGCACGGACACATCTGAGATTTTTGTTTATGGCTGTTCAGTGGTAGCTGCAGGCCGCTAACGGTGCGCGTCACCGCCTTCGGTCGACTGAAGCGGAATATGCTGCGTTTGGGACTTAGCGTTCAGTCAAGATGTGCGCTTGCTCGATCGTTTCCGGCGCGAATAGCTCGTCCATCTGAGTCGCCGCGAGTCGCACCAGCAGCATCACATGTTCTTCGGTTTGATCGGCAGTTTGAGTCATAAACAGAGCTTTGCCGAGTGCTTTCGATGGAGTAGTGCTGGAGACCATCATGACTTGGCCGGGGCTTAGCCGTATACGCACGGACAACTCTTTCCACACCGCTTGCTGCCGCCGCAGTTCAGGCCGGACACCGAATTCGGTGCTAACGTATGATTGCACATGGTCACCGTGCTGAATTTCAGGCGTCAATTCGATCGTGGCTTGGCCGTTCGCATGTGGCACGACACGCAGGTCAAACAAAGCAGTGGGACGTAAGAATGTCTCTCCAGAAATGTGTCCGTCAAGAGTTGTTAAGACCGTCAGCGGCTCTACGACTTCGCGACGGACGATCAAGTCCTTGCGTCGTCCAGCCCGGCAATGCAATTGACGCATTCGATTGTCGACGTCGGCTGCCAGCCCCGCGTGTTCAAGCGCATCTGATGTTTGTTTGACGCTGGTTTGCACGAGTTGCTGATGAATGCTGGTGGGCAACTTTCCGAGTAGAATGCCAGCCCGCAAACCATTCTTGTCCAAGCGCCGGCGAAGTTCGATGTCGAGCACACTTTCGTCGACATTACTCCAGATATCGGTCAACGCCGCTGCCTGTTCGAGTGGGAATCGAACAAAGACGGTCTCGATCGTAACACTATCGGGACTTTGCGCTAGCTTTGGCAGGGATACGACCGAATCGTTCGTGTGTTGATTGGACCATTCCGCGCAGCCGCTCGATAGAATGCAGGTCAACAGTACCAGCACAATTGCCGTTTGGTTTCGTCGAAGCAGTGTTTCTTGGTTTTCCATAGAATTAACACGCTGGGCAAAGGGCGGTTCAGCGTGAGTTCGCGGCACCAGAGGCGGTGCGAATTTGAGCATGGGCTTGCTTTTCTGGCTGCAAGTAGGCTTGGCCACGTTCGTAGAGTGTTAGACGGCTAGCCATCTCAGCTTTTTCTTCAGGGTCGCTCGTCATCTGCAATGCCTGACGCAGTAGCTTGGACGCCTCACCGTGATTGCCAGTGGCAGCGATCGCGGCAGCTAGTGTGTCCAGCGTCTGTGCCGTACGTCCCAACCCAAGCTCGATGGCTTTCTTCGCAGACGCCTTGGCTAGTTCAGTGTTGCGCATCGCAGGATCGGGACAAGTGGCCATCAGCCAGGCTGCGTTTTGATAGGCACGCGGATATTTGTTGTTGATTGCGACCGCCTCTCGGTAGGCCTCGGCGGCCTGTTCCCACTGTCCCAGATACTGTAAGGCATCCGCCAGGTCTGTTTGATATACAGCGCTATCGGTTGCCAATTCCGCGGCACGGCGGTAATCGGCAATTGCATCATCGTGCGCCGCCAACATGAATCGACAGTGTGCGCGACTGTTATAATATTGAGGATCGCGCGCGTCTAACTCGATGGCCGCAGAATAGTCGCGCAGAGCTTGTGTATATTGGCTCAGTTCGAAATACAACTCGCCGCGATTGAATCGCGCATTGGCATAGTCGGGGTTCAGGTCGATTGCTTCGGAGAGCTGTTCGATTGCGGCGGGATACTTGCTTTGCATAGCCAACGCAATAGCTAGGTTATGCCGCGTTCGCCAGTTGCGGGGCGCGTATTCGATCGCCGTTTCGAAATCCTCGGCCGCCAGTTTGTCCAGGCTAGCAGCTTCGACCGTTTTCCCAGCGTTAACCAAATCGGCCGCGCGCTGATTGCGCATTTCGCCGCGGCGATTGAGGGCCCAGGCCAACAAGCTGGCGGCATATTGGCGATCCGCGTCACTCCGATTAGCGTTCGGAATGATTTTGGAACAGCCACGGGCGATCGACGTAACGAGCGCTTCGGTATTGGCGGATTCGGTTTGCGCGTGTAATTGCAGCAAATCTCGCGAAATACCGTTGGCGTTTTGTGTGCTCTGGGCGGCTTGTGTCGGCGCGAACTGTTGCGAGTTTCGCATCTGACCCTCAAGCGGTCGTCCCCCGCGTGGCTGAAAGCCTTGGCTTTGTGCCAGGATTGGAGTTGGTGTAAAGCTAGCAAGAGCCCCCGAGGCCAATGCTACGATTACGAAACGCGCGATCACAGGGCAATCCTTAGGTTGAAATCCGTCGAGTCCATTCTCCGAAGCACTTCAACTCAGGCTATAGCGATCTTGTCGCGATAGTGGAAGAGAGATTAACACTTAGCTGCGTTTCCTCTGAGACGCGGGAAGCGAAAAACATGACGTGTGGCGTGTGACGCGAATGGTCTGCGTCTCGGAGGAGACGCAGCTAAGGATGGAGCGGAAAATAAGTGTCGCCTTTCGCTCCGCGAAAGTCCACCATATACACCCTTTCGCGGAGCGAAAGGCGACCATCTACACCCTTTCGCGGAGCGAAAGGCGACCATCTATACCCTTCCGCAGAGCGAAAGGCGACCATGAATAACCGCTCGATCCTAAGTGAAACTAGTCTTCCAGCGAGTCGAGCCCAAGTTCTTCAGCAGGCACATCCAAGAGGCTGGGTGCCTCCTCGGCGACCAAATTTGCTGCGGGGCGTCTCTCGACCGCTTCAGTCAGCGGCTCATCGGTGAGACGCACGATTAGACTGCGATCGCGGATTTCAATTACCTTGACATGCTTTCCGGCTTCGATCCAGCTGCTGTGGGCGATGGCATTGAATCGTCGATGCCCGACTTTGATTTGCCCGGAAGGCATGAGGCTCGTATCAGCTAACAGGACTTGCCCGACAAAAGCCTCCATTACGGATGTAGCTGTGCTCGCATGTCCTTCTGTCTTGGGAGTACGCAGGATAATTCGCTTCCCAATTGGGGTATGAGGCCAAACGCGGATCGCCACATAGGCGAACGTGGGAACGCTCGCGGCCACCAAAGTTAGCATCAACATGCCCATGCCGTTGCTGGAACGAAAGCCGAACAGGATCGAGCCAATGGCGGCAGCGGCACTAAGTACTAACAGGATCCCTCCACTGGGCAGAAAAATATCCATGATGGCCAATACGATGGCTGCTGCAAAAAGCAGAAAGGCAAGGTAAATTGGATCCATATGTTTTTTCAGTATTCAGAAATTCATCGCAACGACTTGCTGATTGCCGACACGTGTGTCCGCCTCTCCGAGGCCACAGCAATGCAGCGGTTTTTCCGAGTCTCGGAGAAACTCGACTACGTGACCTGCAGTCTTCCTCACAGCCATTGATTGGTGGCGAGCAGTGAGAACAAATCATTCAGGACCGAACAGTACGCAGATTGGCGTTGGGGTGCTAATCACGCTACGGTTAAAGGTGATTTCGCCGGAGTTGGCGTCGACCGCGAAACACGCCAGTGTATGCGAATCCTGCCCGGCGACTAACATCCACTCCGCACCTGGGGCGAGATTAAAATTCCGCGGGGTAGCACCACGCACATGCTCGTTCTGCACTTCCGTCAACTTTCCGTCGTCGCCGACGGCAAACACGGTGACCGTATCGTGTCCGCGATTCGCGGCGTACACAAACTTGCCATTGGGGTGCACACGAATCTCCGAACAACTTGAGAATTGTTCTTTGGCTAATTCCGCTTTGGAGACGGTGGGAATGGTCTGCTTGATCTGCATTGTGCCCGCATCAGCGTCGTAGTCGAAAACCGAGACGCTTAAATCTAATTCATTCAGTACATAGATCCATTCGCCGCTCGTATGGAATTTCATGTGTCGAGGTCCGCCACCGGCGGGCGCTTTTCCAACACCGTGCGGAGTCAGCGTTGCATGGTCATGGTCCACTTGGTAGATAACTACTTCGTCCAACCCGAGGTCGGGTACGAATGCGAAACGTTGGTCCGGCGAAAAACCGGTCCAGTGCGCGTGTGAGCTGTCTTGGCGATTGGCGACAACACCACTGCCACCTGCGTGATTGATTAAAGCGGTACGCTCGCCAATCGAGCCATCCTCGTTGAGTGCAAAAGCAGCGACCGAACCGCCGCCGTACTGCGCAGTTAGCAACATCTTGCCCGCCTGATCGACCGACACGTGTGCTGCTCCGCCGTCTCCAATTTCGACGGCACCGACTAATTCCAACGCGGCCGCTTTGCCCTGCCCCTTGATTCGATAGGCAATTACTGAGGGCTGGTTGCTAAGTGTGCCAACGGCATACAGATGTGAGCGTTTGGGATGCATCGCCAAGAATCCGGGCCCGGAAACTTCTGCCACGAGTCGCGATTCCGAAAGTTTGCCGGTTTCCGTATCCAAGGTACAGTGATAGATGCCTTGGCTCGGGCGCCCCCCCGTTCCTAACCACACGTCTACTTCATTTGCCAACAGTGGTGTCGTCATAAAAGTTAGCAAAGCCGTCCAGAGTGAAAAATAGTTGTGCATGTGTATTGGGATCCAAGTGGAGGTAAGCGCGCAGTGTAACCTGGTACTGTTGTGCCCAAGTTTTCCGCTGGAATTGTCGATTCTGAGTCAGACTCGATACGCGGCAAACAACAAAACTAGTCGCGACCATTATACAAATGTCTGATCCTCGTGGCAGCAAATCCGCGGCTGGAACATGCTAAGATGAGCGTGCCGTCCACGATCTACCTAAGTTCACTGGAGAAATTTACGATGTCCCGCTCCCAATTACACATTATTCACGAGCAACTCGCCCTACCCCACAACACCTTTGTCGGCGGTTTTTCGCGTCGCCAGTTCGCAAAATATGCCGCGTTTGGTGCGGCCATGCTAGCGACGCCAGGTGCTTTTGCCGACGAATTAATGAAAACACCGGCTATGACCGAGGGACCCTTTTATCCTGACAAACTCCCGCTAGATACGGACAACGATCTCTTAATTGTGAACGACGGCATCGTCCCAGGTGTTGGCGAAATCACGCATTTGTCCGGACGTATCCTAACCGCCAATGGCGAACCGGTGCGCGGAGCGCACGTTGAGATCTGGCAGTGCGACAACAATGGCTCGTATTTGCATTCGGGCAGCAGCAATCGGACTAAGTATGACAACAATTTCCAAGGCTACGGACGTTTTATGACGGACGCCCAGGGACGCTACTATTTTCGCACGATCAAGCCGGTGCCTTATCCAGGTCGCACGCCGCACATTCACTTTGCGGTCAATGCAAACGGTGAGCGTCTATTGACAACTCAGATGCTCATTAAGGGCCATCCACAAAACGAAAAGGACGGAGTTTTTCGTCAGCTGCGCGACGAAAAATCGCGTGAATTGGTAATGAGCGAGTTTCGTCCCCTGGCGGACTCGAAGATTGGCGAGCTATCCGCCAATTTCGACCTTGTACTTGGAAAGACGCCGACAGAAACCGAAGATGGAAAGATTCGCGGGGGCATCAGTAAACCGCTCCGTGGATAACATTCGCACTTCGAGACGGACCGTCTTGCAAGGGTACAATTGACCGCGTTTCACCCTGGGGCTTGGCAGCGGCGACAATCTTGATCGCCGAGCCATGCAGGGTACGTCTATCTTCCAGCCTTTAAATATTCAATCGTTCCAGTATAAGGTTTCAGTGTGTCTCCGCTCGACCTATCCAAGTTTGGTATCGCCGTCCCCGAAGTCATTCGCAACGCTACGACCGCCCGGTTGTATGAATTTGCCATTATTGATCACGATGCTGTTATTGCTTCCAGCGGTGCCTTAGCGACACGCAGTGGTGACAAGACGGGGCGTAGCCCCAAAGACAAACGCATTGTCGAATCCCCAGCGACTGCGGAAGACATTTGGTGGGGAGACATCAACATTCGTTTGACGGAACGTTCGTTTATGATTAATCGCCAGCGCGCTCGCGATTACCTAAATACCAAGCAGCGTCTGTTCGTCACCGACGGCTTTGCAGGCTGGGATCCACGCTATCAGCTGAAGATCCGAGTTATTTGCTGCTCCGCTTACCATGCGCTCTTTATGCAAAACATGTTGATTCGTCCTACCGATGAACAACTCCGAGATTTTGGTGAGCCCGACTACGTCATCTATAACGCAGGACATTTTCCAGCAAACCGCTACACGTCTGAAATGTCCAGTACAACCAGTGTCGATCTGAGTTTTGAACAGCGTGAATTCGTGATTCTAGGAACTCAGTATGCGGGCGAAATGAAGAAGGGCGTGTTCACGATCATGAACTACCTGATGCCTCGCCAAGGTGTGTTGTCGATGCACTGTTCAGCCAACGCGGGAGACGCCGATGACGTGACTCTCTTCTTTGGTTTGTCGGGCACCGGGAAGACCACTTTGTCTGCCGATCCGTCTCGTGAATTGATTGGCGATGATGAACACTGTTGGACTGACGAGGGGGTGTTTAATATCGAAGGCGGCTGTTACGCCAAAGTCATTCATTTGACCGCCGAGAGCGAGCCGGAAATTTTTGATGCGATTCGTTTCGGATCCGTACTAGAAAACGTGGTGTACGATCCAGCCACACACCGCGTGCACTATGACGATGCTTCTATTACCGAGAACACTCGCGTAGCCTACCCGATCGAGTTCATTCCTCGTGCTAAAATCCCATGCGTCGGTGGGCATCCAAAGAATGTGATCTTTCTGACGTGCGATGCCTTTGGGGTGCTGCCGCCAGTCAGCCGGTTGACGCCGGAACAAGCCATGTATCACTTTGTCAGCGGATATACGGCCAAAGTCGCCGGAACGGAAATGGGCGTAACGGAACCCACAGCCACATTTTCTACATGCTTTGGCGCTGCATTTATGGTTTGGCATCCGTCGAAATACGCTGAATTGCTGGCCGCAAAAATTGCTAAACACGATACGCATGTATGGCTGCTGAATACCGGCTGGACCGGTGGACCGCACGGGACGGGACGGCGAATGTCATTATCCATCACCCGCGCCATCATCGACGCCATCCATAGCGGCGAATTATCCCAGGCTGAGACCGTTTTCGACACAAACTTTGGATTTGCCGTCCCGCTGGTTTGCAGTGGCGTCCCGAGCGAAATTTTGCAACCCAAGGGAACTTGGGCGAACCAGGATGCCTACGACGCTACCGCTCTGAAGCTAGCAAAGCTATTTCATGAGAACTTCCAGCAATTTGTTGATCAAAGTAGCCCAGCCATCGCTGCCGCAGGACCGATAATAGGGAGGTAGCAACCTGAATTGACCGTAGGCACGGAGGCCTAACGATGTTAGCGCGGTGTAACCCCATCCTGGCTTACCTGACGATATGCATTGTCTTGAGCGCCCTGCTCGCCGGCTGTAGCAGCCAAGCCGAGAACAGTGGCCAAGCTGAACAAGCTGGTAGTGCACCCTCTGAACATGTCTCTAAGCCTACCGCTGCGATCGACCGGCCTGCTCGAGCTGAATCCGCCGAAGCTGAATCCATCGAGTCCGTCAATGATGACTCGGCAGATTCGCCGAACGAACCGATGTTGTCGCTGCCGGCGCTGAATGGTCCCAAACTGCCTCTACCAAGCAATTCAAGCATCCCACGCCCCGATATCACCCGTAGCGAGGACACTACCCCGCGAGCCGCGACTAGCCTGGCCGTCGACACGCTTGGCAGTGTACCGCCCCAAGCGGCTGTTGTTGCACCACAGTGGCAACTGCAACCAGATAATGTCGTCCAAGTGTACTTTGCAACCGATCGCTTGCCGACGGCGGAATTGCTACCTAGTCCATTGCGGATTTTTGCTCCGGCGCTGGTCGTTGGTATGTTGTGTGTTGCATTGTGGATCGGGTTGACTGCGGCCAAACGCTTCCAACCGCTGTGGCTGATTAGTGGCGGATTGGCGGTTTGCTTGGGGGTGATTGTATTGCATGCCACGATCATTCGTTGGCAGCAATTCACCCGCTTGGCCAACAACGCCACCACGCGATTTTCCACGTTCCGCTACGAAGCCACTGACAACTACCCGTTGCATGTGGGGATGGCCAAAGTCAGTTTGCCGGAGCGACACCAGCCTGGGCAGCTCGAAGCACCATCATTGTTGCGTCTTGAATTTTCTGAAGATGTCGACAAGCATATCGTACTCCACAGCTTAACCATTGATCATTCCGTGGACGCCTGGTTCGCTCGGCTAGCGGAACAACAGGCGGATCCTCGGAACGAAACTTTCATCTTCTTGCATGGCTACAACGTCAAGTTTGGCGATGCGCTCAAACGTACTGCCCAGTTGTCCAAAGATCTGCAGGTTACTGGTCCAGCCATTTGCTACAGCTGGCCCTCACGCGGACAGCTGACTTCGTACACCGCTGACGAAGCCACGGTGTCTTGGTCATCGCCTCACTTTGAGCAGTTGCTGACCGATTTGCGTGAACGAGGTGGTTGTCAACATATCAATATTGTTGCACACAGCATGGGTAATCGCGCTCTACTCGAAGCCATAGAGCGCAGCTACCTACGCGATCCCAATTCATCATCCAAATTAATTGATACACTCGTCCTTGCTGCGCCCGATGTGGATACGGACCAATTCACATCGCGGTTTGTAACGCCAATCAATGCCATGGCTGAACGAACCACGATTTACATTTCGGACAGCGACCGCGCATTACAACTATCGCAAAGCATCCACCAGGCACCGCGTTTGGGCATCGCCACCGAGGAAGACCTGCCACGATTGGCTGGCATCGAGACGGTACACATTGGGCAACAACCCCTGTTTGGCATCGGTCACTCATACTATGGCAGTGACGTGGCCGTGATTGATGACATGCGTGCCTTACTGCTCGAAGGCAAACCCGCTGCCGACCGGCTTTTTCTCCGCACCGCCCGCACGCTGCATGGAACGGACTACTGGCGTCTCGACCGTACGCTGCATGCCAAAGCCCAGCAATCGGCTTTGCGCTAGACTCTCAATATCAAGATCTCGGGCTGCGAAACACAGTCGCCTCTTGAAGCTTAGTTGTTTTCTTACGCTCGGTGACAAATTACATTTGAGCAGGAGTTCATTTGCCTAAACGAAAGTCGTATGCGAAAAAATGCAGTCCCAGAATACCAAGACACAACAACCTCATTTTACGCTCATGCGGCTTCTGACGGATCTTTGGAAGCACCTGAATCTCGAGAAAGGATTTCTGCTCACAGCCCGCGAACTTTTTCTGAAGCCTGGGCTAACGATTCAAACAATCCTAGATGGAAGAGCAGACTCGTTAACAGAACCATTCCGGTTCCTCGCTATTTCAGTCGCAACCATTACAGTGGCGATGGCGCTGGCTACACCGATGGCTGGTGGTCACGGATATAAACTGGCTTTCATCGAAGAAGCTGAAGCAGAGGCAAGTAGAATTCTACAGCCCAGAGTTGACCAATTAAAACGCTTATCTGAATCCCAACAGCAAAGTCGCGAAATTCGATTTCGCGCGAAACAGGCGCAAATTGCCTTGCAAACTTCCTTCAGCGATTGGAGCTATCGCGCACAAGCCCCGTGGTCGAATGTCTTGCTCTTGTTAGCGGTACCAGTATATGCGTTTTTCACTTGGCTTGTTGTCGGTAGAGGCCTAAATCTGGCCGAGCACTTGGTTTTGAATGCGTATATCTATGGCATTCAATGTATTCTCGCAACACTCGTTATGGTCCCGCTGATACTAACCAGCCAAGTTGGCCTAGCGGCTACCGTATACTTTATAGTCTCGCTTGTTTATCAAATTGTCGCTTGGAATAGTCTTCTGCGATTCCGAACGGCATTGGATTGGGCCAAGTGCGCCTTCTTGGTGGTGATTACCTTGGTCATTTATCTGATCGTCGGGGTAATATTTATGCAAGCCATCATTTACCTGCAATTGTACATGACTAAGTAACGGCTCAATTGGGGCGAAGTCGACTTGATCGATGCTAGGTTCAAAGCTGGATGGCTTGGGGGTGTTCTAGAACTCTTTTGCTGGATGCTCAAATTTTTCGAACCTCCGCTTTCGGAATAACTCCGCTCTCGGAATTACTGAGCTGCGGTTTTCCACACCCAGAAATCTGACATCTTTCGACAAATTTGCCATCGTTGCAACTTTCCGCAAGAAGATGCGATAACCCTAACGTTCTCAGGACGTGCTGAAAAACGCCCACGCGGGCGGAACCGTTTCCTGCCTTAGAACAAGCCCCAGCCAACTCCCCGCCCAGATTTCCCCAAAGTCCATCAATTCTGTGGTAACGCAGCCGACACGAACGCCTTTCCTGATTATCTTGGTCTAGGTCGATCGATTCTCGACGCACGGTGCTGCCGCACAAATTCAAGCTTGTACCTCTTGGTTAACGCAACAACAGAAAAAGCATGAAAGCATCGCAAGCCTCTCGCCAATTGACAATCGCAACTCCGCTGGGGCAAGACTTCTTCCTCCTGAAGTCGGTAGCCGGACGAGATCGCTTATCGAGTCTTTTTCAGTATGAGCTAGAGGTGCTTTGCGAAGACCCTGCAGTCGATCCTGCGGATGTCATTGGGCAGAATGTGACGTTTTCGGTCAGTGGTTTGGATGGTGAACTGCAACAGTACAACGGCTACGTTAACAACTTCTGGTATGAAGGGACATCTGACCGTGCAACTAGCTATCGCGCGACTGTTGTTCCCTGGTTTTGGTTCTTAACGCAGACATCCGATTGCCGTATATTCCAAGACCAGACTACCCCAGAAATCATTGAGGCCGTATTCGCTGACTTTGGATTTAGCGAGTACGAAATGGCCCACGTCCGCGGCGACTACGCCAAACGGGAGTACTGCGTTCAGTACCGCGAGAGTGACTTTGCTTTCCTGTCGCGAATGATGGAAGAGGAAGGCATTTTCTATTTTCATCGTCATGAGAATGGTAAACATGTCTTGGTACTGTCTGATGGGACAACAGCCTACCGAGACGCTACGCAGAGCGAGATCGTATTTCCCGAACCAGGGCACGCCGAAAATCTACTCTACAAAGTGTCCACGTGGCGGCACAAGTATCGATTCCTGCCTGGCAAGGTTGCCCACACCGATTACAACTTCAAATCGCCCAACAATAACTTGATATCAGCCGATCAAACGAGAATTGCGATTCCGTTGATGAAGAACCTCGAACAATACGATTTTCCCGGTCGATTTGAACTTAATTCGCAGGGACGTAGTTTTGCTCGAATTCGAATGCAAGAGATCGAAGTCGATCATGACCAAGTCGTTGGCGATAGCAACTATATTTCATTCTGTCCCGCGGCCAAGTTTCGCGTTGGCCGTCATCGCATTCCCTCAGAACGCGGCCGAGAATACGCATTGGCGGAAGTCGAGCTTTATGCCAGCGAAGGAGGGACCTACATAACGGGCACGGAAGACGAATCCCCCAAGTATGAGAATCGCTTTATCGCCATGCCGGCGGAAGTCGTTTATCGCCCAGCTAGATCAACACCGAAGGCGATCGTCGAAGGTCCTCAGACAGCCGTTGTAGTAGGTCCGCCGGGAGAAGAAATTTTTCCTGACGAACACGGTCGCGTAAAAGTGCAATTTCATTGGGACCGCCGCGGCAAGCTCGATGAGGACAGTTCCTGCTGGATTCGCGTGTCGCAGGCGCATGCAGGTAATGGCTGGGGAGGAATTGATTTGCCCCGCATCGGTGAAGAAGTTATCGTGGATTTTTTGGAAGGTGATCCAGATCGACCGATCATCACGGGTCGTGTCTACAACGGCAAGAACCGACCACCGTTTGATTTGCCAGCCGGCATGACACGAAGCGGCATGAAGTCCAATACGCATAAGGGCTCGGGCTACAACGAAATTAGTATGGATGATACTGCCGGTGCAGAGCAGATTCGTACTAACGCCCAGTTTAATATGGACACGACCGTCGGTAACAATCAGACGCTAATCGTTAACGTGGATCGTACGGAAGACATTGGAAACAATGACAGTCTGACCGTCGGCAACGACAAGTCGGAAAACGTGGGAAATAACAAGGATGTTAATGTTGGAAACAACATGAATGTTGACGTTGGCAACAAGCTCGTTGTCAACGCGGGCAGCTCCATTACGCTCAAGTGCGGCGCTTCAAGAATCCATATGAACTCAGGTGGGGTGATTACTATTAGCGGTACGATTATCACCACTGCCGCTGCAGCCAATGCCGCCGTTGCCGCCCCGTTAACTCAAATCATCGGTGGCGCAATGCTCACAACTGTGGGAGGCATCAACATGATGAACGGAGGTGTATGCAAAGTCGCCGCAGCGGGGCTGACGAGCGTTTCTGGTGGCAAGGTTGACGTCGTGGCAAGTGGTATCACTGCCATCAAGGGCGGCACGATTGAACTAAATTAGCCCCTTCAGTTTTAGATATTTAGATAGTCTTCCAATCCATTCGCCAATCCACTTTGGAAATTTCAGACGCTTCCGATTCATGCTTCGCTCTGCCACACAAGACTACCGTCAACTTGCTGTCTTTACGCCCTTTGGCAATGATGTGTTGCTGCTGGAAAGTTTCGTCGGCGAAGAAGCCCTGTCAGAGATTTTCGAGTTCAACTTGCGCTTGCTTTCCAGTGAGTCCGATTTGGATCCAACGCAGATCCTGGGACGGAATATTACCTTTTGTTTCGATCGTGACAATTCCGGCTCACGTTTTTTCAATGGCTACGTGCGCAGTTTCTCGATTGTGGATGCAACCGATCGAATGTTTGTCTACGAGGCCTGCGTTGTTCCGTGGTTGTGGTTTCTCACCAACACTTCGGACTGCCGCATCTTTCAAGAAATGACGCCGCCGGAGATTATCGAGCAGGTTTTCCACGACTTGGGCTTTGATGATTTTGATTTGGCATTCTTGCGACGCGTCTATCAACCACGCGACTACTGCGTTCAGTACCGCGAATCGGATTTTGATTTTGTGTCGAGACTCATGGAAGAGGAAGGTATTTACTACTACTTCGTCCATGAGAATGGCAAGCACACATTGGTACTGGCAGATTCCACCAGTGGCTACTATGGAATTGACGAAGATGAGGTCTCAATCGCTGCCCGCACTCAGCAGGGAGTCATCTCAACTGATGTTTTCGAGTGGCGACATGGTAAGCGGGTGCTGACTGGTGCCTGGGCGGCTACCGACTACAACTACCGCAAGCCCAAGACCGACCTCGGCAGCGCAGCGCCGTCCGCCATCCCGGCACTACGCGCAATGCAGCTTGAGCGATTCGATTTTCCAGGACGTTTTAGCCAACCTGCTGAGGGCCGAGATCGCGTTCGGATTCGCATGGAGGAGGAGGAAGCCAAACACGAGTGGGTTGCGGCCTCTGGTGTCCGTGCGACATTTGCGCCTGGGGGAATCTTCGAAGTCGCCAAGCACCCCAATGCCTCGGAAGTTGGCCGCAAGTACGCACTGCGACGCGTCCGCTATATCGCTGGTTCCGTAGGCGAATACACCACCGGGGAACAGTCCCTCGAGCATCCCTGGCTGACTGAATTTGAGGGGATTCCGCAGTCGGTTGTTTTTCGTCCCGAACGCCGAACGAAGCGACCGATTATCGAAGGCCCACAAACCGCTGTCGTTGTTGGTCCCAGCGGCGAAGAGATCTACACCGATGAAGACGGACGTATCAAAGTTCAATTCCATTGGGATCGCGAAGGCAGCCGCGACGAAAATAGCTCGTGCTGGATTCGTGTTTCTCAGGTCCACGCGGGGGCTGGCTGGGGAGCTATACACATTCCGCGAATTGGCGAGGAAGTCATCGTCTCATTCCTTGAGGGCGATCCCGATCAGCCCATTGTAAAGGGTCGTGTCTACAACGCCGCGGCACGAGCTCCGTTTGGATTGCCAGCGGAAATGACGCGCAGCGGAGGCAAGTCCAATACGCACAAGGGCAGCGGCTACAACGAAATGACCATGGACGATACCGTGGGCCAGGAGCAGTTGCGAACCAATGCTCAGCACGACATGGACACCACCGTCGGCAATAGTCAAACGCTCAGTGTGGGCGTCGACCGTACAGAGAGTATTGGAAATAACGATGCGCTGACCGTGGGTGTCAACAAAACCGTTGACGTCGGCAATAACGTGACCGAAGTTGTTGGAAACGATGAGCACTTGGTTGCTGGAAACAACATCGTTTTCGAAGCGGGTACGGCAATCACGCTCAAATGTGGACTCTCGACTATCCACATGAATCAAGCTGGGGTGATTACCATTAGTGGCCAGTTTGTCAGCTCCCTGGCTGCGGCTTGCAATACCATTGTCGCCCCCATGACGGAGATCGCTGGCAGCACCATGCTCAATCAAGCTGGCGCGATTTGCATGGACATTAGTGGCGTCAAGCATATTAAGGGTAGTGAGACATCGGTCAGCGGTGCCAGTGTCGAGGTGAATGGCAAGGGCATCACGATTATTAAGGGAGCCCCGATTAAGCTTGGCGAAGCCGGTGCCCCGATGGCCACCATCCCCGCGCCGCCAATTCCTGCCAACGACGCCGCTGCCACTCCGCCGAGCGCTCCTGCGAGTACCAGCTCAGAGAGTGGCGATGTTGAGGCCGCGGGCGAAGGCGAGATGGAAGAAAGATCGACGAGCGGCACGTCGCAGGCCGCGACAGGGGCCACAAGCAGCGATCCCACACAACCAGAGACAAGTCAGGAGCCTTCACCGCAGGCTGAGCAGTCGGCAGCATCGACGCCGATCGAGGAAGAGATCGGTGAAACGCCGCAACCGGAAGCGACTTCGGCCTCACCCGATCAAACTTCTGAGAGTGAAGCTGTTCCCGAGAACTATGATCTGAGGCGGGATCTTGAGGGTGCCGGTGAAGAGCTCAAGAAGCAGGTCGGAGAGGTCGTTGAACCGATCAAGAAGTTAGGTGAAGCCGCTGGCAAGGGTGCTCGAATTTGGTACGACGATCCCGCCAAGGGCTGGGAGAGCTTCAAGAACGGATTGGGGATTGTATCCGACAAGATATCCGATGCCGCCGGCGCTGCATATGACAAGGGAATGGAAGTATACAACGACCCTGGCCAAGCTTTCGAAGATGCCAAAGACGCAATTGGAGGCGCCGCAACTTCCGCAGGCGAGAAATTTGATGAAATAAAGGATGAGTTCACGGAGAATAAGCGACCATTGACTGGGATCGTCAAAGCTGCGCCCTACGTCGCCGGAGGTGCCGGTGCTGTTAAGGCCGGTGCGAAATACATCGGCAAAGAAGCTCTTGGCGATGCGTTTGATGCGACAAAGAAGAATGTTAGGCGTGTACTTGATGATGAAACGGGTGCGATTGGATGGGACGTCAATCCCAGGAAGCTGGGCGATCGCCCACCCAATCTTTCACCGGAGGGCGCAGGCCGCAACGGGGCGTTTCGAGAAGCCAAACGCCAGAGTGGAGTACCTGTAACTCAGCAACCGTCAGCTGTAAGACCAAACGTTGATCGTCAAGGGAACCCGCAACCTGGTAGACAGTACGAATTCGAAACTCCAGAAGGGAAAGTTACCATTCGCGATGACGCCGGAGGACACTCCTATCCCGATGATGCAACACAAAATCGTGGCCCACATTTCAACGATGAGGATGGAGGACACTATGACTATTAGAGTCGAGGTCGCAAGAATCGACAATGTGTTCCAGGCAAACCGCATCATCAATGTTTCTAGTCACAAACCATGTAGCCACGAGATATCAGCAGTTTCATTCATAGCACCTCGACCATCACTACATACACCCTGGGAAACGGTGATTCGTGAATGTGCGGACAGCAGTGTATCAGCAATTGCCCGATCAAACTGGAAAGCACTTCAATGGTTTTTTTTCGGCGTAACTGACACATGGCGATTGAAAACCAGGGTCAGTGATTATAAGAAGTTTTGGAAGGTAACTCCGCAACTAAACGCTAGTAGACCAACAAGGCTGTCCCCTGAAGTTGAACTTACTAGTGGTGCAAAACATAGGTTTGCGGCAATGGCAGCGATTCGATCAACAGACGTACCAGTTTTTGCGGAATGGATCAGAGCTACACAATGCGGTATGTTCATTCTAACTGATGCCACACTTGATCTGACTGCCGCTATTACTAGTACATTTGCCCAACAAAGCGGCGCGGCATCGGGTACGGCCATCGACTGGAATCGTGCCGTCTCCCTTATTTGCTCCTCGAAATTCATTATTGGGCGATGCTCCGGTGCATTTGATGATCCGGATGCGTCTGTAGATTTCTTTTTCGACCCAAGGTTTGTCCAACCATTTGAAGAGCTAGACTAACGATCTTCGGAAATCTTCGAAAGTTGACCCTATGAAGCTTAGACAGTCTGGCCTTGTATTCTCGAGTACTTTGCAAAACCGTGGCATCGACGGTGTACCACTTTCGGTTTATGCCGACGACGCGCAGAACAATTTCATTGGCCGCCCGCATGAAGACGGCATTGCTGCGATACCATTCATCCCCGGCAGTCCCGCCGACCTGAGCGACGGTCCCATTCCGGAACACGGCGGATTTGTGCCAATCGAGAAAATGCCGCAGATGCCGCCTAAGTCCTCGTCGGGCCTGCCGATCGGGATGACGCCAGGCTTCAATCCAAACGCTGCGCATCCGATGGGTGGTAGTTCTGGGGGTGCCCCGAGTGAACCTGGTTTTGAAGACATGCTGGCGGGGATGATGAGCCAAATGGGACCGCAGATGACTGCCGATTGGCTCGGCCAAGCCGCTGCCAAGTCCATCGTGGCGGGCGGCTGCACCGGTGTGATGGACAGTGCGCTAAACGTTCTGGGCGTAAACAATCCGCTGGCGTCAGGTCCACTAGCTGGCGTGCTAGGCGCTGCCTTGCAAAAGGCTGGTGTCGGAGAACTAGGCTCGCTGATGCCAGGACTGGGCACCGCCCTCATGGGCGGCAGCACCGCAGGGCTGGCTAATGCGATGGGCCGGCAAGGCGTCAACAGCTTGCTCGCGGCAACCGGACTGAGTGATATCCCAGGCGCCAGTTTCTTGGCCAATGCCATGGGAGATGAAATCGGCGAGCAACTGCAAAATATGTTTACGGGTGGCCTGGATAGCTTGACTGGCGATCTGTCCGATTCGCTCGGTGACCTGTCGGTGGACTCACTAGTTGCGGATGCCGAAAACGCGATCAACAACATCGATGTCAATGCTCTAGGCAGCCAAGGTCTCGACCTGGCTGCCGATCAACTGATGAGCGAATGGAAAGTCGATGATGAATCCTCGGCGGCGGAGCATATCGCTCAGCGCGCCCTGAAAGAAAACATGGAGGACCTCAAGGGGCTGGCCAAGGACGAACTCCTGGGCGGTGAAGGCGGAGGCATCGCTGGGCTGCAAGCCAAGATCGCCAAGTTCTTCAAAGGCGAAGCGCCCGGAGCTTGCTTGCCGGTCATCCGTATGGGCGATCTGGACGATGGGGCTGATGTGAGCTTGATGGGCGTAGCCAACATTCTCGTTGAGAAACAACCCGTATCGCGCATCACCGACATGGTAGCTGGTCCTAAAGCCCCACCGCCAGGTAAACCCATCTTGGAAGGCGCTGCGACAGTGTTGTCCGCCGAGCTGCCAACCGCTTTTGTCTCAAGCGAAGTCGCTGTCCCGAGCATGATGGTCAAAGGCGCTGCCACCGTATTTCTCGGCGGCGCGATTGCCTCCATTGCACCGCCGAAGCCCAAAGCCCCGCCAACATCCTCAGCCAACGACGGACCTGCGGGACCAAGCGGACCCGCGTCCACAAACTCAGGTTCTGCGTCAGAAGGTGCTGGGCAAGAGGGGGCTCCGCATAATTCTGACCACGTCGATGAGCAAAAAGGGCAAGGGGGAAATGGGAACATCGATGTTGCCCCGCCGAGTGATCCGCAACAGCCACTTTCCTTGGGTGATGAAACACCGGAATCACGGGAAGAGCCCGATACTCCTGCCTTACTTGGCGGGCAATCGAGTATTGCAGGTGCCGCGCGAGAACTTGCCCCTCTCGCCCTGGATTCCTACGAAGACGGCGATGAAGAAGGCTACGCTCCACCACCAGGATTCGAGGTCCTTCAACGTGTAGACGGTACTGATGGTTTTCAAGCGACTGTGTACAAAGGTGAGTTTCAAGGTCAGGAATCTATAGTCGTCGCCTACCGAGGTACTGCAGGGATGGAAGACTTCAAAACAGACGTTGCTCAAGCATTCAAGGAACATCCGCAATTTACACAGGCTCATGCACTTGCGGAGCAAATCAAGACAAACAATCCAAACAGCAATTTGGTTCTAACTGGGCATTCGCTTGGCGGTGGGCTTGCCAGCTACGCGGGCATGATGACGACCACTCCCGCTCTTGTTTTCAACGCAGCCGGTCCCCAACCGCCCACAATTACAGCTATTGAGAATGCGGGCCTGGAAGCAAACGCCGAGAATATTATTCACGTTAATGCGAAGTACGATCCACTTACGCGAGTTCCCACGGAAGCGTTACTTGCGATTCCGAAGGTTGGCCCATTCCTTTATGGGACGTCGGTGGGAGCTGGTATCAAGAATCCCGGCGAACCCTGGGGGCTCCATCAATATAATGTTCCGCCCCAGACACTTGGTGATCGGCTCAATGGACACAGTATGGTTGGTCTCAATCAAGCACTTCAGAATGGTGCGCCACTCATTCCTCACCCGGAACAGTCCGTCTTTACACCTCCGACTCCAGCACCAACTCCACCGCCATTGACTCCGATTCCACCATCACCGACAGACCAGCAGGTCATCCAGTGGGCGAATAAAAATAACATACCCACCGCTGGATTGCCGATTGACATGCAAAATCAAATAGCAGCCGGAAGCTAAACCTATGGATTCTGTTTTGCAAACAAGAAGACTCCTTGACGACTTTTCCGTTTCTGAATTCGGGAGATTTCGTTTCACGCCTACATTACTCGAGTCACACTATCACTTTGAACTCGCCGTACCAATCGATTTTCGGGCAAGGGAAGTCGGTTCGACAGCGCTTAAGCGGTTTAAGGAAATTCTCCACTTAGAGGCCGTTGACCATCCAGGGAAATACGTTTCGATCGCTTTGGCGAACCTGGATCACGATATCAATCCTGCTGATTGGCTTGCGATAGAACTTGCAGAACAGCAAGCTCATGTGACCCAGCGGTCTGAATCGCTTGGACCAGAAGGCGTTATTTGTGATTGCTTAGTTGCGTTTGCAGATGGCACTCAGGGACAAATCCGAACCGTTAAAGACGGCAAGAGGCTTTTCCTGGTCGGTGCTATGGCCGCGAAGAACGCCTGGGAGGACTTCAAGCAACATGCTGCAGTCTCGTTGGCTTCTTTCATTCTACTACATCCACAAGTAGCTGCGTGTGCAGAGCCATTGACCACGGCTTACGTAGATCCTGGAAACCAGATTAGTTTTCAGTATCCTGCAAGTTGGAAGGAAAAACGGTACGAGGAATCGAGCGAGACGGTAATTTGCCTTACCCATAGTCATAGCGGTGTAATCGTTGGTGAGCTTACTGCGCATTATGCAGCGGCGAGTAGTCTCACCACACCGCATAAACTTGCTCAATTTCACTCCCTGCGTTTGCGATCACGAGGCTTTAAGGTCGCGGGGGCGCCACTTTTGACATTGCCTGAAATAGAATTCGAAGAAGGCTACTTGTACGAACCAAGCGTAAGTCTGGATAGCACGCGTTTTGTCTGCCCTTGCATCATTTTTCGTGTACAGAATTCTCTTGTCCTGTTTGGCTTAGTAGGACCAACGCAAGGGGATTCGCCGGAATGGTGGGCAATTAACAAGCGCGCTTTAGAAATTGCTTATCGATCTATTCGAATTGGTTCGGAGCGATCATAGTAAATCGATACATTGTCCAAGCACGCAAGCGTCTTTAGTTCATCCGAATCTTCATATGCAAGCAGTCTTAATTAATGGAAATGGGCCACACGAAGGTCGGCGGCGGTGGATTCGGCAAGGGGAACAACTGACCGTCGGCGCGTCAGCTTGGGCCGATGTGGTCATTGATTCGACTCAGTTGTTGCCGATCCACCTGCTGATCGATCTTAGCCAACATGGATGTGTCGCCTATAGCGTCTCTGGGGTTGAGTTTGAAGTCAATGGTCAAGCCACCTCGCAGGCTTGTTTGGCCAACGGTGATGTCCTACGCGTTCAGGACGTAATGTTTCGCGTTGAGCTCGACGGCGTACCAAGCACTGGCGATATCCGGCGAGTCGATCTTGCAGGCTCCGTCTTGCCCGCAGCCTATCGCCAACAGGCAGTCGAGGATCGTTTGCGTTGCCAAACCCATGACTCACAATTCATGCGCTTCACGCCAGGAAATCAGCGACCGCTGACTGCGGTTGAGTTAGTCACTGCCGCTGCCAAGCAATCGCCCTTCTTTGGCCTGTGTCGGTTTGACCAATGGCGTTTTCCTTGCCCCCAGGAGTTGAGCAAGAGTACGGCGACCATACCCAAAGCGGATAGTCGGCAAGCGATCCCCTACCTTCCGCACTTGTTCCCGATAAGCCATTTAGAAAATCCCATCGACTGGCTATGCTCAGGTTTCGCCAACGGCAGCTTGATGCTGCTGGCAAGCGATCAGAGCTTTGACGCGGTCCTCCAATTCTTGCGGAGTGCTCAGGGGTTGTTTCTTAGTCCTACCGCTATGAAAAATGTACTATCCGCATTGCAAGACGGCGCCATGGAAGCCGTTCTGGGGCCAATCCATGGAATCATCTTGGGTACCAACCAAGACTGGGTCTTTTATGGCAAACGCGATCTGTATCCCGACCAGAATGCATTGCAGTGTGACAGCGGATTGCACAACCTCACTATCCATTGAATGAGGGCTGTCTGACGGTAGAGCGTAGCCGTATTACGACACGCAACCTGGTGAACCAAAGGCAATCGTTCCCGCGTCGCCTGCTTTTTGCAGTGATGCGATAACCTGGCCACATGGGGTGAACCGAACGGCGGTCTGGTTTGTCTTACCGTCAGAGACATTTCTTGCTTCTTTCCATTGATCCCCTTTTTCCCGCTACCACGATGCATCAAAAGGAATCGGGGCTGACCAACGTTCTCCCACACATCCGCGATTTTTATTTGGCGTCTTTCGCTGGATTTCGGCGAGAAGTCTGGATTTTGGCCGCCGTTACGTTTGTAAATCGAGCGGGCACGATGGTCATCCCTTTTCTCTCGCTTTACCTGACGTCGGATCATGGATTCGATCTGCAAACCGTGGGTTGGGTCATGGCCTGCTTCGGAGCGGGCGCCGTTGGAGGATCATGGCTCGGCGGCAAGCTGACGGATCGCTTCGGATTCTACAATGTCATGGTGGTGAGCTTGATGGCCTCGAGTATAGCATTCATCTCGTTACAGTGGATTCGCGGGTTCATACCCTTTTGCATCGCCATTTTTGTGGCGACCCTCGTAACAGACTCATTCCGGCCAGCCATGTTCGTGGCTGTTCGGCATTATGCTAGCCGAGAGAATCGGACGCGTGCAGTAACCCTGATTCGCTTGGCCATCAACCTGGGCTTTAGCATGGGGCCAGCCATTGGCGGGTTGATCATTGCCACTTGGTCCTACGGCGGCTTGTTCTGGGTAGATGGCCTCAGTTGTCTTGGGGCCGTCAGCTTCATGCTACTAACATTACCGCGCGCTACGGTACAGGAAGAGCAAGCAAGTCAAAACCCAGATGCGATGCGCAGCCCATTTTCCGATGCGCCATTCCTCTATGCACTTGTTGCGCAGTTGTTGATCGGCATCGCCTTCTTGCAGTACTTCAGCACAATGCCCATCTTTTATCGCGATGGGCATCAACTGAGCGAGCCGGTGATTGGGTTGGTCCTGGGGCTGAACGGTTTGTTGATATTCCTTTGTGAGATGCCTCTGATTAAAGCCTGTGAAGATCGACGCCTGCCGCTCTTTCGCATCCTGCGTTGGAGTAGTCTGCTGATAGGAGGCAGTTTCGCAGTGGTAATCATTTCAGAACATGTGGCCATGGTTTGGCTGGGAATGGCCATTTTGACTTTTGGCGAAATGCTCAACTTTCCGTATATGAATCGTTTTGTCTACGATCGCGCGGATCGAGGCCAACCCGGGGCTTACATGGCGGCATTTACCAGCACATGGAGCTTGGCCCATATATTCGGACACAGTCTGGGCCTCAACTCGATTCGCACCTTTGGATTTGACTGCACGTGGGCTGCTTGCGCTACTCTTGTCCTCACTGGCATTGTCTGTCTGTACCTAGCCGAAACCCAGTTGAAACGCGAGGATTCGTTGGCAACAGGCAATGACCTTGGCTGACACCCAAGGAAATCCATCTACACGGTACCCTTCGAGTGAAAGCCAAGAGCACGCGTTTTCGCTGTTTGGGAACCGGACGCTAGGCCGTTGATTTAGTGAGCCGCGTCAGCGGGCGGGTCTACCGCATTGCCCGGTGCCTTAGGGACCGCGGCTCAACCTTGTGTTCTGGCGGCGATTTCTGGTCTTGCCTTGCGGGCCCCTCTTCACCTAAGTTTGGGTATGCAAATTTGGTGAGTCAAATTTTAATTCTGCCATTCAGGAGGGAATCGCGTGAATGCCAAGGATGTGGAGCTGTTGACCGAGCGAGAGCTGGAGGTCATGCATGTGTTCTGGGCCAGCGGCGAAATGACGGCCAGTGATGCCCGCGATCGCTTGGAGACAGAAGGTCGGACGCTGACGTATACGACCGTTGCCAATCTGTGCCGTCTGCTAACCGAGAAAGGCTTCTTGGAGCGACTTGGGGAATCGCGGCCATTCACGTTTCGATCAGCCAAGTCCTTTGGCGAAGTCTCATCGAATTTGGTCAGTGACCTGGTCGCAAAGCTGTTTCGTGGATCGCGAGAACAGTTGCTACTGCAAGTTCTGAGCCCGCAGCAGTTGTCAAAAAAGAAACAAAAGTTGTTGCAACAATTGCTAGATGATCTCGACGATGGCGAAGGAGCGACACCATGAACGAATATCTAATCGCTTTCTTGTGGGCGCTGATTCAAATTACCCTGTGCTGCTTAATCTGTCTTTGTATTGTCTGGAAATTACGTGGCCGACATCCGCAATTGGCTGCTGCTTTGCTGTCCGGTGCATGCGTTGCCAATGCTATGCTCTTGCTGTCTGCCGCCTTTCCGCGACACCAATGGTCGCTGCACGAAGCTATTTCACAGATGACCGCCGACGAAAACGCTCGATCGAGTCCACCAATTGACGCAGACCACGACGTTCCGCGATCGTCCGCGGAAAGCGACAGCCAATTGCCTAGTTCCAAACACGCTTCCAAGAGCGGTGTCAGTTGGACGCAAGACACAGCCGAAACCATGCGATTGGCGGCGCGGTTACCGAGTGTGGGTTGGGAGTGGATGCATGTGCGGCTGTTGCAGTTCGATTCACAGTTGCGTCAAGTAAGCGAGTCCAAAGTAGTACAACACCGATTCAGCACGCTTACATTGACATCCATCGCAATCATGCTCGCAGCCTTCGCCCTGTGGCTCGTCGGTTGGTTCCATGCTCGCTCGATCGCTCGACACTGCACGCCCGTGGACAGCGAAGCGATCCGCAGCTTGTCTGAAGTGCTCCAACGGCAGGTAGGGTGCCACCAAGATCCAAAGATATACACTTCACCGCGCATCGCTGTGGGCGCGACGATGGGTTGGCAAAAGCCGATCGTCTTATTGAACGAAAACTACATGAATTGGCAGCCTGAGCAGCTGACGGCGGTATTGGCTCACGAACTAGCTCATGCAGCCCGGCGAGATTACGCCTGGGTGTTGGTCAGCAGCCTGACAAGGGTGCTATTGTGGTTCCATCCACTCGTGCACTTACTGGTCCGCCGGCTGCGTTTAGAACAGGAGTTGGCGGCGGATCAGATTGCCGCCAACTCCCTGGGTGCCAGAGCTTATGGACGAGCTTTGGCCCAATTGGCACTTGCCAACCAGATTTCGTTGCGGACACCGAGTCCCATGCTGGCGGCAAGTCAGATCTGTGTTATTAGGAGAATTTCGATGCTAAAGCAAGGACGCTTGAAGCCCCATTTTTTGCAGCGACGTTGGGCGGCGACCCTAACGCTGATGGCCATCGCTACGGCGCTTCCGCTGTCGGGACTGCGCGGACAAACCGGCGGCGCAGACGAGCTCAAAGCCACAACGGAAGTTAAGTCAGATGCGCCCAAAACAACATTGGACGCGCAGCGGGAAGAGGAGTTGGCAGCTCTGAAGCGGTATCCACCCTTCCGCGTGGAGGGAACTGCAATCTATCGGCAGGACAGACTGCTCAACGACCACAGCAATGTTGGCACTGCGTGGCTAGCAAGTCTGGTCCAGCATGAAGCACTGGGACGGCTACTGCCCGCCGACGCAGTGCTAAGTGGCGATGCAGCCGTTGCGCTACAGTGGCGTGATCTCAGCAAAGAGCATGGTTCGTTGAGCCTCGAAGGCACGCTTCGCGCGGCGGACAATGTCTTGCCCGGAGAGATCGCCAAGTGGCTTAGCCTTCCGGCGTTTAGTCACCTTGAACCGTCCGAAGAGACCCGGCAAGTCGACGGTCGGACGGCTCAAGCCTACACAGGGCGAGGCAAAGACGACGGCCAAGTGCTCTGGTGGGTTGTCAATGATAAGCAGGGCTTTCATCGAGGTAGCACCATAGAAGAGCTAGAATCCGATATGCATCGTCAAGTCGCTGAAGTTGAGATTCCAGAAGTTTTTCGAGCAGACTACGATACTGCCGCAGCGGCAGTTGTCTTCAACGAGTGTACCAGCCTAAAAGAAGCGTTTCTTAAGTACATCGAAGGCAGCCGGAAAGCAGAAATGGACATGGTTACTCCCATGCTGGACGGCCTGGAGTCCCTCGGTCTATTCCTGGTTGAGGATGGTGGCGATATCAAGTTGCGGGCTCGCTTCGTTGACGACGCGCACGCTGAGCGTGTCGGTACGCTGCTCTCGGGGTTGATTGCTGGTGTCAGAACCATGGCCAGTGATTCCAACAACCCAGTCCTCAGCCAAGTTGCCGATGTCACGCTCCATCGCGACGGACGCGAGCTGTCTTGTTCCGTAGCTGCAGACTGCTCTGTGCAGCTTGCCGCCTCCGACTTCCTTCATCCCTCAGTAGCTGACGGCTGGTTTTCCATGAAATCCGACGGTGGTAGGGCAAAGGACGGCACGTTTGAGCTGCCTTTTTCGAACGGAGATTCGCCTCCTTACATCCTTCAACAATCGATCGACGCCACGCCTTACCGTGGCCGCAGAATTCGGTTGGTGGCTGAAGCCAACTACCGAGTTGGGTACGAACAGTACGCTGGACTTGCGGCCTGGACGAACGACTCGAATGATCGAGCGAACGCCTTTGTTTCACAAGCTGGTAATGGAACATCGAATTTGGAAGAGTTGCTGTATCATGGTCTCCCATTGGCAGTCGATGCTGGTGACACGACTTCCAATGACGCCGCCTATGCGGGCTGGAAATCCACGACGTTTGAGTTGGATGTTCCCGAGGACGCTACCAATCTGACGTTGGCGATGTATTGCGTTCGCGCAAACTTCAAGGTTCGTGAGTTGTCGATTTCCGAAGTCGGTCCCGCTTCAGCAGCAGCGGCTCAGGCGATTCCTAGCTTTGTGACGGTGTTCAATATTCCAGGACGACCGATCCTTGATAGGCCCAGTAACCTCGGTTTCGAAACGGCGGCGGAACGAAATCCAACAGCCCGAGTTGCGGAAAGCGAAAGCGAAAGCGAAAGCAAAAGCTCGATCAAGTAGATCTTACGGCTGCAGTTGTATGAGATATTCGCGATGTCAGCCGAAAAACGCAATCGTACCGCAGGCAACGATCTTGGGATCTGTGATTGCCTGCGGTGCTTTTTGCGATCACGGCTACGCGTTCAAGTGGCATGGCTACGCGTTCAAGTGGCCGGAAATGAGGTTTGGCTGGACACCACTGCACAAAATTATCCACGCCCCTAAACTAGCCACGGCAATAGTTGCGGCGGAAAAAGTAAACTGACAAGCTGGTCAAAGCAACAACCCAACCCAGTTGCCAACCAATGGCAACAAGCGTCCTACTGGAGCTCCATTCTAATTGATTCCACAACATGCCCTGAAAGCCGGACATGGCCCAGTAAGTCATAGTGCTTTTGCAGACAGCATCCAATAGTGGGGGCAAGTTCATCATTTGTAGAGGAAACCAGCAGCCACCTAACGCGGCCATCATCAAGATAAGCAGCGAGGCAAGACTTTCCGCCTGTTTCGTCGATCGACTGACCGACGCCAAGAACATCCCGAATGCACCGCCGGTGGCTACCCATGTCAACGACAAGACGACCAATGTCACCGGATCACGAAACAAACCAACTCGAAACATCCATTCTCCATAGGTGAATAGAATCGCCATTTGACAAACGCCAACGACCAACACAAACAGAAACTTGCCTAACAAGACTGCGTTGCGAGAAATCGGTTGAACAAATAGTCTCTTTAAAGTGCCGTCTTCACGCTCGGAAAGCAGAACGCTTCCACAACTTGTCAGCGCAAACAACAACATCATTACCGTCATTCCAGCGACACTCTGTGCCTGCTGGTAAGTAACTTGCTGGGCGCGATCGGGCGGTGCCACATCTTTGGTCGCCACCGGTACGACTTCGCTCAAGAAGTCTAACATTCTTTGCGAATCTAAGCCCATTGCATTTTCATTCTCAGCTTTGGCAGCCCTGTCCTCCAGTTGCCCTGCTTTCGAATCAATCGCATCGTCTTGCTGGCTCCTTGAAAATGCCTCAATGGATGAACCGATATTTGTCATCCAACCTCGAATGTTTCCCAACGCCTGAACATCCATTCCCTGCTCGGCCAAGATACGATCCATGGCCTCGATCCATAACGTCCGCACTAGCTCACCCATAGCAGCTTGTGTAACGCTTATCTGCACCACCTGATCCTCCATCTTCCGACCGGGATCTCGAAGCGTTCGCAGTTTGCGGGTGCCTCATTGCGCTTGCATACTCTCGGCGAAGTCTGCAGGAAGAATCAGGATGTGGTGACGTCGCCATCATGATCCTTTGCAGGCGAGCGTCCACTAGTGGCGAGTCCCCGGCAGATCTCGATTCCGCATCTAGCTCAACTTCCCGAACTCGAATCATGTCGAGCCCCGCAAGATTGGCTACAAAGCGTTGGCTGGCCGGAGAATCACTTAAGTTCGCAACGTGCAATTCGACTTTCGGCATCCCGCCAGATCCGCCAAACGCATAGGCCATAATCCAGCCAAAGACACTGACCAAAGCGATTGGTACCAGGATGCTTAACATCAAAGCTGTTCGGTCGCGGACAAAGCTGCGAAGATCCTTCTGGGCGAGAGTCCAAGCTGCGGCAAGTATGTTCATTCGTCTCGAAGTCTTTTTCCGGTTAAGTGCAAAAATACTTCCTCCAGATTCGCGTCGGGCTGGTCAATGCCTGCGGCCAGTTCACGCGGGGTGCCAATCGCGACAATGGCGCCTTCATTGATGATCCCAATCCGATCGCACAACCGCTCTGCTTCCTCCATGTAATGCGTCGTGTATAGCAGCGAAAGGCCTTCGCTCTTCAATCGCAGCAAAGTTTCGAACAAGTGATTGCGACTTTGCGGATCCACGCCCACAGTGGGTTCGTCCAGCAATACCAGGGCAGGCGAGTGCAACAGTCCCACAGCCAGATTGAGCCGCCGTTGCATGCCGCCACTGAATGTTCGGACGAGATCCTGGCGGCGTGCAGTTAAACCGGACAGTTCGAGATTCCGCTTGATGGCGGCTGCCAAGTCGGCTCGCGCAACACCGCACAGCTTGGCGAAAAAACGCAGGTTCTCTTCAGCGGTCAAGTTCGGATAGATCGCCAGTTCCTGAGGCACAAAGCCCAGCTTGGCACGGTCCGCCGTCACCTGAGCGGGCCGAAAGGCATGGCCGCAAAACTGCATCGAACCAGTCCATTCGGATAACAACCCTGCAATACATGAGATTGTGGTCGTTTTTCCCGCCCCGTTGGCTCCGAGCAAACCAAAACACTCGCCACGCTTGACCTCGAACGCAACCGCTTTGACTGCTTCACGCTCTCCGTACCTATAGCCCAGGTTTTCAATGGCCAGTAATGATTCCGACTCTGACACTCGTTCCTCACACGGATGAATCTGCGAATATAGACATTTTACCATTCGTCGAATGGAGAACTTTCTTGGTGACTTACCATAGGATTCCCTGCCTTCCAACACGATCCATTGATTCGGCGTAGTCTGTTGCTAAGTGGAAAGAAATATGCAGACCTGGCATTATCTTAGGTGCGGGTTGTGGGCAAGGTCACGATGGCCGTTGTCCCTTCGCCCAATTGGCTGGTGAAGTGCAAGCGGGCGTCCAGCCCACGCAAGACGTTTTGGGTGAGATACAAGCCGAGTCCCATCCCGCGACCCGGTTCTTTTGTCGTAAAAAATGGCTCGCCAATTCTCTCGAGCACATCTGCCGACATGCCCGTGCCCTCATCGCGTACTTGCATGCGCCAACCTTCTTCGCAAACTTCACAGGCAACCAGTACATTGGCCTCTGGCGGACTTGCATCGAGAGCATTTTGCACCAAGTTACGAATGGCTTGCGCAGCGGCCTGAACGGGTAGCAAGCTCTTGACGTCTGCAACATTGTCTGCGATTTCGACCTGAATGCGTTCTGGCTCACGCAATCCCAACAATGTCTCATTCACGAAATCACGAATGGTGATGGAAGTCAATCGCTCTCCTGCGGCTTCGCCGGCAGCACTGGTCATCCGATCCAAAATTTGTCGACAGCGATCTAGTTCAGAGCGAATCAGCGCAACATCACTAATTAAGCCATCGGCAGCCCCCTGTTTGTCCAAGCTACGGCTCAGCTCCTTTGCAACTACCGCAATGGTGCTGAGTGGCGAGGCCAATTCGTGCCCTGCACCAGCCGCTAACGTAGCTAATGCCTCTAGTTGACGATTGCGCAGCCGCGCTTCTTCGGCTTCGTTCAAAGCTTGTTCACGCTGGCGCAATTCGCCCGTTAGGACAGTGATGAAATAGGTGATAATGCCGCTGCACGTCGCGAATGAAACCAAGAAACCGACTTTAGGAATCGTCCAAATCGAAGCGATGGCAGAGCTGGCATCCAACTGGCTGACCGCATTCAGCTCAGCGATCGGTAGTGATCGAAAAAGCAGGAGTGTTACGCCCGCGACGGTAACACCCCAAATGGCCCACGCCCAAGCTGGTGTAATGATCGCGCCGGCTACAGCTATGTTCACAAAATAGAACAATGCAAACGGATTCGCCATGCCAGCGGACAGGTAGAGCAGACCTGTTAGATCGAGGATATCAATAACCATCAGCGCGGATACGACTTGATCCGTCGGCAGCCGATCAGCGCGCTGCAAACCGCGTTTATGTAACCAGCTCAACCAATAGGAATAGGCGGCATTGGACAGCGCGGTTATCGCAATCAAGACCAATAACTTGGCAAGGGGCAAGTGAATCCGCAGCCCCCAGTGAACGACCGCCATCGTTAACAGTTGCCCAACGACAGCCACCCATCGCAAGTGCAGATACCAAATCGCGGTGTCCAGCGTAGGATGGGCGTAGACGTGCGGACGCATCAGTGGTGGCAGGGCCATAGTGATTTACGAGGCTCGGTGCTGAGTTTCAGTTGTATACTAGCGTTGGCTGTAGTGGATGTGACGCGCGCATGATAACGACTGCCATAGACGCGTACTCCACAACTCAAGAAATCAAGTTGCAACGCACTAGTAACTAGTTATACGTGACTTCAAAACCCAGATCGGCGATCATTTGATAGTCGGATTCGGGCGGCTGGCCTTGAGTCGTTAAGTAGTCGCCAACGAACAGGCTGTTGGCGACATACAGACTTAACGGCTGTAGCGTCCGTAGATGTTTTTCGCGACCTCCGGCGATGCGCAGCTCACTACTTGGATTGACAAAACGCATCATGCATAGGGCACGTAGGCAATCTTGTGGCGTCAACTCCGAGCGTCCGATGTTGACCGACTCACCCAGCGGGGTCCCTTCGATGGCGTGCAAGAAATTCAATGGAATGGATTCAACCTGCAGCTCACGCAACTCCATAGCCATCGCCACCAAATCGCGATGCGACTCGCCCATGCCAATAATTCCTCCGCTACATAGTTCGAGCCCGGCTGCCCGAACGTTACCCAGTGTTTCCATGCGATCTGCATAGGTGTGGGTCGAGCAAATGGAATCATAGTGCTCGCGGCTGGTATTGAGATTGTGATTAACTCGATCGACACCACAAGACTTCAGTCGCGCGGCTTGGGAGGGCGATAGTAAGCCGAGGCAGGCACAGATTTTCAAATCGAATTTTTCTTTGACCAGCGGAACGACGGTCTCCACGGCCGTCATTTCACGTTCGCTAGGAGCACGTCCACTAATAACAATACAATAGGTCTTCGAGCCCCGATCGGCGGCCAGCTTGGCACCATCGAGTAATTGCTCGGCTGAGAGCATCCGGTACTTGTCGATCGGGGCCGTGGATAACTTGGACTGAGAGCAATAGCCGCAGTCTTCAGGGCACAGGCCGCTCTTGGCATTCACCAAGAAATAGAGTTGCACGGTCTTACCAAAATAGCGATGACGTAGGCGGTAGGCGGCTGCTGTCAAGTCAAGCAGTTCGTCATTGTCACTGGTTAGAATTGACTCAGCCTCAGGAGCGGTCACGGGCACACCCGCTAATACGCTAGCACTCAGACGATGCCAAGGGCTATCTACGGCTGCATCTGGTTTCGAATCGCAAATCATGTATTTTGTCTCGAAAAGGTGTTTCAAGAATGGTTATGGCAGTTGCTTGGCATACAACCCAGCAGCCCCCACACTGGGCTGCCTCACATAGTAGCCGAAAACTGTTAAATTCAGAAAGAACCACCCCGATCATCATGCTCGCAGCAAGAACTCCCCCGTCGGTGCACCTGTGTTTTCTAGTGCGCTTAGGCACAATGGGACATATTGGACGCTTTCGGTACAATGAAGCTCCAGCGCTAAGACGCGCCGACCGGGTAGTTTGCCGCACCGTGCGCGGCGTGGAAATGGGCGTCATTCTGGGGCCAGCCGCACTCGAATCCTCCGTCGGATGTGCCCAACCAGGCGACGAACTGCTCGATTTGGCGGATGGACGCATTCTTCGCAAAGTGAGCGCCGAAGATGAACTGCTGTGGGGGCACTTGCAACAGCTCGGATATGAGGCGCAGATCAGTTGCCAGCGTTGGCTAGACGAGCGCCAGATTCCCGCAACGCTGGTCGATGTCGAACCGCTCATGGATGGTCGGACACTCTATTTCCATTTCCTGTCCGAAGTGGATGCCAGCGTGCAAGCCCATCTAGATGAATTAGTTGAATTGTATGAAGCGGAGGTTCGCAAGTGCAAATTTGCGCAGTTGCTCGAACATGGCTGTGGCCCTGGTTGTGGAACATCCCAAGCCAAACATGGCTGCGGCTCGAAAGGTGGCTGCGCAGTATGTAAAATTGCTAGCCAGTGCAAAGCCTAGCACCGTTCGCAACAGGCCTGGATGATAGGCCCCAGCCAGCAAAGGTAGATTCCATGACCACGATTCGCTATGCAGCGTTTATCATCTTCTTAATCGTCGTATTCGCCATCGCCTGGGCTCTGCGAGACGGGTTTCCCATCCGCAGTCGTTGACGTAGTCTGAGCTAGATCTGCGACAGCAAGAGATTCATTCAGTAGTGCCATCGCGCCTAAGCCGTAGAATGTATATTCAATATCGTCGGCTGGGTCGAATTCAAAACCGCGAAAGCCGCCACTGGGCTGTTCCATACTCCGAACATAAGCCAGGGCCGCGCGCCTATCAATTTCGGTGACCGTTTCCAAATCGGCTAGCGTTACCAACCCTGTAAACGTACTTAATAAGTCGGGTACAGGGATGCGTGTGTTTGCGCGAAGCCCACCTTCATCGCCCTGCAGATCGGCGATAAAGTCGGTGGCGGCTTCGATTGTTGGCGCATCGAGCGCTTGTAGTATCCGCAGTGCGCCAATCGCAGCCGCTGTGGGATTGGTTCCCGAGCGCTTGGCGACGCGGATCTCCAAGTAGCCGCCGTCGCTCTGACGCTGTTTCTGTAAGAAGGCAATGGTGGCTTGTGGATCTGGGCACGGTAGCTCAATCAACTCCAGGCACAGCAGCACCAGGAACGTCTGGTAGGTGCTACTGGCTTGGCCTTCGAGGCTCTTGCTGTAGCCTCCGTCGTCGCGGCGCAGTTTCGCCAATAAATCGCCCAAGCGAATGAGCCCATTGCTATGGCATCGGCCAGTGGATTGAGCCTGACACGGCCGCTCGCTAATCAGCTTGGCTGTATAGACGAGCGATAGTAAGTCCACAATTGTCTCGTGAGTGGTCAACCTGGACTTCAGGAAATTGGCGGATCGTAGGGCAACGTCGCCGTCCACTAGCCCCAAGATTGCCAAACTGCGCAAGGCAAAACTGGTGTAATAAAGGTCACTTTCGCCTTCGCGGCCAGACCAACCACCGTCGGGACGTTGGCGACTGAGGATATACGCAGCGTGTTTGTCGGTCGTCTCGGCGGGCAACCCGGCGGCTCCGATGGTTAGTCGAATCATTAACCGAGCCAGATAGCCGAGTTGCGCGAGTTCATCTTGCATTGGTTACATCGAGTTCTACGGTGGTAGGTCCGTCAGGAGGCTCTTGCAATCGCAAGGATGAACTAAAATCCAAGGACCTCACCGCCATTTTTCGTAACGATCGCGCCGCGAGTCGTCGTGTCGGCATTATCGCTAAAAAACTGAACTGAGCCGTCAGCCATAGCTGCGTTGGCACCGCCAATGTGAGCATGACGATTTGCGCTAGCATCGATAAACGTTTGTAAATCGATGTCATCTGGGCTCATCCAACTCACGGCATGCGATTCGTCCGTTTCAACAACCAGCAGAGTATTCGACGTTCCATCGCTGATCTCTCGAATTTGCGTTGCTCCTGACCCAGTAAAGATGCCACTTGGATCGACTACGACTACATAGGTGGTTTGCCCCGGGGACAGGCTAGTCGATGGACAGGCATAGCACTCAATCACCGTCTCAGAAAAGCCGATGTTGACGGGGTCATCCCACGGCTTACTCATGTCAATCTGTTGCGCGAGAGCGTTTTGTTCCAGGTACGGCAGCAAGAGTGTCCGCCAACTGTGAAGGCGATTACCATCGGCGTCAACGGTATAGGCAGGTGGGAATGTTTTGTAGACGGCTTCGTAGTTGTGCATAGCCAGTGCAATTTGCTTCATGTTGTTGCTACATTGCATTCTGCGCGCCGCCTCACGGGCCGACTGCACGGCGGGTAACAACAACGCGACTAAAACGCCCATGCAGATCAAGAGCATAGGCACAGCAACAACGGCCACGATGATCCCAATGGTCATGCCAGCACTGGAGCCGGATGAGGACGTCTGTTGTGGTGGTTGATTCGGATCATACCCATACGGATTTGCAGAACTCATAGCCGTTCTCCCGAGATTTTACCCCGTTGATTTGTACGCGCACACTTACTCTTCGCTATCGTCTTCCTCGACGTCGCTGGCTTCGAAGCACCCTGGCGGGAAGTAACATTCTGTTTCTTCGCCTGGGTTAATTAGCAAACCGCAGTCCTCAGGCAAACCGTCCAAGAGGTCGTTGCCTTCCAGTACAACGGCGGGCAACTCGCGGCCCTCGGGGATATCCTCCGCGATTTCAGCGGCAAAGTTGGAAACTGCCGCAGAGTTAGTAAAGCATACCACAGCGGTATCGTCCTCGACTTCTGCGAGTACAACGCTGAAGTTGCCTTCTTCATCTTCTTCAACTTCGCCGCTTTCAAAGTCGACTTGTTGAAGCAGGATGAACTGACCACTACGAATAATACTGGCGGCCACAGCGGCATCATCGGCTTCGGCTGCGTCGCAGATTAATCCGCCGAGGTCTACATTGTCAAGATCTTCCGCGGATTCGTCTTCGTTAGACATGGTTTGCTTTCGGTGATGGCGTTGCCCAATTGGGTCGGTTTGAAGTTAAGAAGTCGTCTATAAATTGGTTAGGATGCAGAGGGAAATCAGTGTCGCCTTTCGCTCTGCGAAAGTCCACCATATACATCCTTTCGCTCTGGCGAAAGTCCACCATATACATCCTTTCGCGGAGCGAAAGGCGACTGCAGGCATCCTTTCGCGGAGCGAAAGGCGACCGTATACATCCTTTCGTGGAGCGAGAGGCGACCATAATTACTGCTCGATCCTTACTGAATGATGGGGCACTTTCTTGATCGAGCTAGCGCGCTTGCAGTGCAGCTTTACGAGCAGCTTCGAATTCGTCGCCCGGATTCCAGGCTGGCATCTCGGGGGCATCGGCAATCAGCAGTCCAACGTGCATTAATAGTTGGGCGTCCTCTACGGCCCCAGACAAATCCCAGTTCTCGTCATATTCGTCGCTCGGTTGGTGGTACGTTTCTTCCGTCCATTTTTCTAGACGTTCCTTACCCCAACCTTCAGGCTTGCCAACCACATTAACCCCGCAGTGCAGATAAATTCCAGGCACGCCGACTTGGGCTAAGCTGAACTGATCTGAACGGTAATAATACCCACGATCAGGAAAATAGTCAGGCACCACGGTACGTCCCTGCCAAGTGGCTACTTGCTCGACGAGAGGATCGAGGTTCGATTTGCCATTGCCGATCAAATTCAGATCCCGAGTGCGGCCCAAGATGTTGACACTGTCAATGTTAATGACAGCCGCCATGTAACCCGCGGGCACGGGTGGATGCATGGCCATGTGCTTTGAACCCAACAGGCCTTGTTCCTCGGCTCCTACAAATGCGAACAATATCGAGCGCTTGGGCGGGCTGGGCATCGCGGCAATGGCATTGGCCATGCTGAGCAGCGTAGCTGTCCCAGATGCATTGTCTACGGCTCCATTGTAAATGTTGTCGTTATTCTCGTCGCGCTCGGCAGCCATTCCCAAATGGTCGTGGTGTGCCATAAAGACCACATACTCTTTTTTTAACTCGGGGTCGGAACCGGGGATCACACCAAAAACGTTGGCTGTCGTTTGTTCGCGCACGGCAACATTCAGGTCGATTGACATAGTGACCCCGAGCGGTACAGGCCGAAAGTCACGCGATTGGGCCTGTTCGCGTAGGCTTGCGAGGTCTTGGTTCGCCAAATTCATGAGTTTCTCAGCTGCCTCATTGGTAACCCACCCTTTAACCGAGGTGCGTGGACCGCTAGTACTAGCCAACTCAAACTCTTCGCCGCTCCATGAGGTTTGCACGACTTGGAATGGATAGCCAGCGGACTCGGTGGTATGGATAATCAGGGCACCCGCCGCGCCCATTTTTGCCGCCATTTGGTACTTGTAGTCCCAGCGACCGTAGTACAGTCGCCGCTTGCCCGCGAATAACTCAGGGTCATCTTCTGGATCATTGTTCATCACGACCAGGATTTTGCCTTTGACATCCACATCTTTAAAGTCATCCCACTGGTATTCGGGAGCTTGAATACCGTAGCCGACGAAAACCAATTCGGCGTCCTGTACCGTAACTTGCTGTTCGGGCTTGCCGCTCACGGCCACAATTTCTTCGCGTCGCGCCAGCGAAGTGGAACCGTTCTTCCCTTGGAAGACGACCGAACTGGGAGCTGCGGAGGTAACGCCAACCAGCGGCACCGCTTGCGTCCAACCACCGTGGTCACCGGCAGGATGAATGCCGAGTGACTGCAATTCCGTCGCAATATAAAGCTGAGCCAGCGAGTCGCCGCGCGAGCCAGGGCCGCGTCCCTCGAGCAAGTCATCTGCCAAGAATCGGATATGGCTGCGCATGTTGGCTTCGGTCAGTCGTTGGCTGCTCTCTAGAGCCTCCTCCGTCGGCTGCCACTTCGCCGGTTGTGCCATACTCGATCCGGCCAGAGGACAAAATGCGGCCAGAAAGAGCAACAGGTGACTATACGTTTTCATATTCTCAATCCTTGGACTCGCCAGTTTCTTCGTCTCAACCCAGTAATTCTGCAGGCCAGATTCGTGGCGCTCCGACCGTTATTATCCGCACAACATAACTTGAGGTATCCTTCGCCCCACAAACTCTGCAGTTGTTTCGCACGTCCAGGACCTGGGAGTTACGCAAAACGCTGTCAAATCAGTGCAATCGTATGAATGGGGGCAATGAAAACTGCGCTACAAGATACCCGGATTGTGCCCAACCGAATACAATAGGCATAGGATTCACTCGTCGGATTTCTTGGTTTCCCTGGTCGTTTCTTTACTCGTCCACCCAACCCCGCATGTCTAATTCAGATCCCGATCCGAAAATTGCAAGATCGCGAGACCTGGATGATGCGACGCGTTTTACATCCCCAGAGGACGCGGCGCGTGTTGATCCGGCTGACCATGAGTTCGAATTGGTCGATTCAGATGCAGAATTAGGGCCAGCGGCAATAGGTGTTGTCGGAGAATACTTGCTGCAGGAGAAGATCGGCGAAGGTGGGATGGGTAGCGTCTATCGCGCTGAACATCGCACGATGAACCGGCTAGTCGCGTTAAAGATCTTGAGCCGCAGCATTGCCGGACAAAGTCACTTGCGGGATCAGTTTTTTTCTGAGATTCGGGCGGTCGCCCGATTGATGCATCCCAACATCGTGACTGCCTTCGATGCTGGCAGTGTCGGTGACATTGACTTTCTGGTAATGGAGCTCGTCGAAGGCGAAGTGCTATCGGCTCGGATTCGCCGCGCTGGCCCATTGTCTAATGGCGAAGCCGTACACGTGCTTGAACAAGCCGCGCAGGCACTCAGCTACGCACATTCCGTTGGCATCGTGCATCGTGATATCAAGCCCGCCAACATGATGCTGACCGAAAACGGCACGTTGAAGATCCTTGATTTTGGACTGGCGAGATTTGGGCAACCGAAGGCTGCCGCCCACCAGAAAAACATGTTCATGGGTACGCCCGAGTACATGTCGCCTGAACAGATTGAAAATTCTGATTCCGTTGATGGACGCAGCGATTTATATTCCTTGGGCGCATCGCTGTATTACTTTCTTACCGGCAAGACGATGTTCGTTGGCGAACGGGCACAGGTTGCTGTTGCGCAAATTCGGCATAAACCGCCTGCCTTGTTCTTGGTTCGCGGGGATGTCGACTTGCGGCTCGACGCGGTTTTTCAGAGGCTTGTACAAAAGTCGCCTGCCAGCCGCTACGGATCTGCGGACGAACTACTCGGACACCTGAGAGAACTCGGGTTGGCGGCTTCGCCAGTGACCGGTAAGGCGCAACATGTGTTGGCACGTGGATCTTTGCGGTTGACCGATCATCCCACCAGCGTGGCTAGAACAGAATCGACGATGGCCAAGCAATCGCAAATCGTGGCGATTGACTTAGGCATGCTCGCTTCCACGGCTGCCTACTACGACCCGGAATTAGGCCCACAGCTGATTGACCAAGGCGAGGGCAACAAGCATTCGTTGCGGAATATGTTGTGGAGTTCCAGCGATCAGATCAAGATTGGCTCAGCGGCTACAGCCATGCGGCAGCAAAATCCACAGCAAGTGATTCATGCGATTCAGCGACAGATTGGTGCCCGAGAGATAACTCAAACTCTGTGCGGACGTCGTGTTCCGCCCGAAGTTGCTTTGGCAGCGATTCTGCGTCAGATTGTCAACCATGCAGCGCCCGCTACTGATGGAGCTCATAGCGCGATCGTAACCGTGCCCGGTAGTTATGATCAAGTCCATCGGCGTTCGATTCGCGATGCTTGTCGTATTGCGGGCATTCAACTGGTGCAGTTGCTCGATAAACCGCTGGCTGCGGCCCTGTGTTGGCTCGACCTCAACCAGAGACTTCGACAAGCGCAGAGCGACAATCGAGCCATTGAGGCGAAGCTACTCTTCGTACATTTGGGTGGCACTGGCTTGGAAGCTAGCCTACTCCATGCATCCGGAACCAGTGTCAAACAACTGGGGTTACACGGGAATTGGAAACTCGGCAGTTTGCGATGGCAAAACGCTTTGACAGAGTTTTTTGTTGGCGAACTGCGGGCTAAGACTGGCAAATCGATTCGCGAGGATGTCAGCGCCGCAACCCGGCTGCAGCGTTCCGTCGAATTAGCAATGGACCGATTAACTCGCACGCCCAAGGTCGAAGTGCGATTTGAGTGGCGCGGCGTGACGATCAATCAAGTCGTCACGCAACAGGGCCTAGTGAAAATCGCCCCCGCTATGGTTGAGAGCCTCCAACAAGCCATCCAAGGCGCATGCCAAAATGCTCGGGTCGATATTGCCGAGGTCGATCACATCCTTATGGCAGGTGCCCTGTTGCGGATTAAACCGATCCAAGCCATCGTCACCGCTTGCGTCCCCCATGCGGCTGAAGTTAGCGTCTTGGAAAAGTCTGAGATTGCCCGTGGTGCGGCCATCATGGCTCATTATCTCACTAGTGCCACCCCCGCCGGAGCTGACTTGCATCTGCATGCAACGAGCACGACCAATTACGACCTGGGACTGCTGGCCGCTGCCTCGCCGAATGAACCACTGAAGCCTCGCGTTCTGATTCAAAAAGGTACAGAGTTACCGGTACAAGTGGCACGCACCCTGCGCCCCAATGCGAACGCTGGACCTAACGACAAAGTGTTCTCGTCGTTGCAGTTGATTGAAAGCACCAGTCTTGGCAGCTCCAATTGGCATTTACTCGCCAAAGCCAGTCCTGATGCGACCTTTCCGCAGCATCGCCGGGACGAGACACTGCAGTTGCAGTTTGGCGTAGACGAAAGCGGTATCTTACAAGCTAGTCTTCAATGGCCAGCAGGCAATCGGCAAAGCCTGATACCGCTCTGCGCTGAATCTGCTTTATCCGACGACGAGATTAGCCAGTGGCACGACTGGCTCAGCACCGCTATGCTTTGCTCTACCGAAGAATAGTCGCGGTCAATTCGCAGTATGAGATTGGAGACTGTTTAGGCCGTTACTGCTCATCGACTGTTGACCGTTGGCCGTTGACGGCGAGTGACGACACTCATCGCGAAGGCCAGGCTGATTGTTGCTAATGAGGACGGTTCGGGGACTGCCGACAGAGCTTGGAAGCTCAGTCCCGATTCAAAGGAAGCCGATTGGGACAGTTCCCCAGTCGAGAGCGCGACCGATTCCAGCGTCACCGTATTGCTGAGATCGGCCAGGATTTGCGCTTCTCCGCTGCTGAATGCGTTGGATTGAAACCGCAGAGACATGCTGGTTCCGATGGTCACCGGAATGACGGTCGTCGCGATAAACTCGTTGGGACTTAAGAATATGAAATTATCCCATGATGGGATTCCAAAAAAATCGGGGCCGCCGATTCCACTGGGATGAGTCGCCGACAGCGACGCGTCATGATACACATCGGCAATGTTAAGCGGGTTGAGACTTCGTGCCGAGAAATCCCAGTATTCGTTGGCATCGGTACCGTCATCGACAATGTTGATTTCTCCATGCACGCGGAACGTCAATAGCGCCGATCCTGATGTCAATACTGTGCCGTTGTTGAGGGTGAGTGATTGAAGACTGTCTTCCCAACCGAGAGAGGCCTCTGAATACTGATTGAGTCGATACAACGGCGTCTCTAGCGCATTGTAAAACGAGAACGCAATCAGACCTGCCCTGGTGGGGCTGCTTCCGCCGTTGACGAGCGCTTGTTCATGATCCGTCCCATTGGTCCATTCCGCGTTGGCAGACACGATCAGCGGGGCCATCGACGCGTCCGAATCGAGCACATTCACTCCGTCGCGAACGATGGCGTTAGCAATTAGACCGCCCATCGCTCGATCAGTGTGGAATAGGGTTGCTGCGAGCAGGAATCCGAGTCCGAGCAAGGTTTTCGCTTTCATGGTAACAACTCTCTGAAAGGGTGGATGGTAGATTTGCAGAAAAAGGTGACAGTCTTAATACTGCCGGCAGCCCTACAGTTCGGACATCTTTTCCTGGAATTTTTCGCGACGATCACCAACCTGCGCGCTGGACGCACGATTGCCGCGTATTTGTATCGAAGGTCAGCTGTGCCCGATGTGCGCGGAAACGCAATCCGAGAATTCCTTGTATGATGTCGATTAACCCGACACTTCCTGTCATGATTCGGCCGCGACGATCAGGTGCGCGAGGAGTTTTCCGTATGTTATTTTCATCTGTTAATCTTGATGCGTCCGGCAAGCAGCAAGGTTATTTACAGGTTCCGTATTCTCATAACCTGGGCGGTTGGGCCAACGTGATGATTCCCATCACAATTGTCGCGAACGGTAGCGGACCAACCGTGTTGGTGCTGGGGGGTAACCATGGCGATGAGTATCAAGGGCAGATCGCTGCGATGAAGTTAGCACGTGAACTGACTCCGGAAATGATTTGCGGTAGGATCATTCTCATTCCGTCGCTCAACTTTCCTGCCGCTCGCACTGCAACTCGGCTCTCGCCATTGGATGGCATGAACATGAATCGCGCATTCCCTGGTCAACCGGAAGGGTGCGTGACAAGCCAGATCGCACATTACCTGACAACGGTGCTGTTTCCCATGAGCGATGTGGTCATTGATATCCATTCGGGCGGACGCAGTATGGATTTTGTACCTTGCTCGCACATGCATGTTGTGCCGGACAAGGAACAGCGCAAACAGATGCTCAACGCCATGCTCGCGTGGAATACCGATTTCTCATTCCTCTATGCCGATATCGCTGGATCGGGTTTGCTACCAGTTGAAGCAGAGAATCAAAGAAAGATCGTCGTGACTACCGAACTCGGAGGTGGTGAAGGTGTGCCGGCCAGCGTTCATCGAATTGCCCAGTCGGGGCTGCGCAACGTTTTGATCCATGTCGGCCTATTGAAGGGCGTAGAAAAAACTCGTGAGAGTCTCGGCAAACCACCGACAATTTTGGTGCAGGCACTCGATCGAGACGACTACCTGCTGGCTCCCGAGTCGGGCATTCTTGAGATCAACATTGACCTTGGGCAGAAAGTAAACGTTGGCGATTGCGTTGGTGCGATCCATCATTTGGAACGACCCGATCGGACGCCGGAACCGATCGTCGCTCGCAGCACGGGTTACATGATTACCGCGCGCGTACCCTGCCTGACACAGCAGGGGGACTGCGTGGCCGTGATCGCTGGGCAAGTGAGCATTGACGAGGTCCTCTCCGCATGACCACCACGACCGAAACGAGCCAACCGTCCGTAAATACGAATCGAGCGATTTCGCTGCAGTCCGTGATGTTGTTGGGGTGTATGTGGTTCGCCTACTTCTTGAACTATTGTGATCGGCAAGCCGTTTTCGCGATGTTCCCTTCGCTGAAGTCCGATCTCGGGATGACTGATCAACAACTGGGGTTGACTGGAGCCCTTTTTCTTTGGGTCTATGCTCTCGGTTGCCCGGTCGCAGGCGTGATTGGTGACCGAGTCTCCAAGCGGATGTTAGTCGTCCTGAGCCTGGTCATCTGGAGTCTGGTCACGGTCGCGACCGGTTTGGCCCGTGCGGGGAATGAACTACTGTGGCTGCGCGCCGCTATGGGTATCTCCGAATCGCTCTTCATGCCGACGGCGATTGCGTTAACAGCCAGTGCCTTTGTCCCAGATTTGCGCTCACGTGCGATTGCAATTCTAACAACCGCACAGATTGCTGGGACCGTTGTAGGAAGCTGGTTTGGCGGCTGGATGGCCGATATGGGTGCATGGCGAACCGCCTTTCTGATACTAGGCGGAGTCGGATTGCTGTACGCTTTCCCGTATTTTGCTTTTCTGAGCACGTTGAAGCACAAGCCGCCAGCAGTTGAATCGCAAGCCTCAACGGTTGAATCGGATCAAACAACATCGCGTGCAGATATACTCAGTGGTTCGTATTCACTCGTATCGATTCCGACTTTTCAAGTGCTCTGCATCGCCTTCCCAGTATTTGTATTCGGGTTGTGGTTGCTGTATGGTTGGTTGCCAACGTTTTTGCATGACAAGTTCGAGCTAACGCAGTCCGAAGCCGCCTTCAACGCAACGGTCTACCTGCAAGGCAGCACCTTGGTCGGCTTGTTGAGCGGAGGCTGGTTAGCGGACAAGTTGCTGCCGCTGACCCGAGCGTCTCGATATTACTTGCTGTTGGCAAGCCTGCTATTGTGTGCACCGTGTTTGCACGTCATCGGTAACTGCGAAACGCTCTTTCAATTGCGAATTGCGGCGATTGCTTTTGGGCTCTTCAGCGGTCTGATGATTGGGAATATCTTTCCTTCGGCGTTCGAGGTGGTTCCCGTTTGCAGTCGCGCCACGGCCGTGGGTGTTCTGAATCTTTGCGGCGGCCTCGTTTCAGGATTCGCGACTCTGTTCGGCGGCATGTGGAAAGAGACGCTGGGGATCGATCGATTACTTTCCTTGACGGGAGCTGCCTATTTTGTGGCAGGTTTACTTTTACTGGCCTGTATTCTGGTTCTGTTTCCTCGAGATCTTGCCAAGCAACGGATCGATCTTGCAAAACCATAGAATTGATCTACCGGCGCTAAGTGCGTCGATGCGGAGTCATTGCCATGCGGCGAATCCTAATAGCTGAGTGCAAACAAGAAGTCTCCACCTTCAACCCGCACCTGAGTCAATACACCGACTTCCGGATTCGGCGTGGACAAGAAATATTGGATTATCATCGTGCGGTTCGTAATGAAATTGGAGGTGCTCTGCACGTCCTCGGCGATCTCCCCGATGTGGAGCTTGTTCCGACCTACAGCGCTTGCTTCATCACCTCGGGAGGCACATTGTCGGCAGACGGTTGGCAGCGCATTTCAGGGGAGTTTGTCGCATGCATGCGCGAGGCAGCCCCCGTCGACGCAGTGTACCTTTGCATGCACGGCGCGATGGCCAGCCAACAGGAGCTCGATCCTGAAGGCTTTCTCATCGCCGAGACTCGCCGTTTGCTTGGCGAAGACGTGCCGATTGTCGTCTCCTTGGACCTGCATGGCATCCTGACCGATCGGATGATCGAACACTCTGATGCTATCACCGCTTATCACACCTATCCCCACGTCGATTTCTTTGAAACGGGAGAGCGCGCTGCAGTCTTATTGCTAAAGATTTTGGCAGGGGCGCGACCGGTGACCGCCAAGGTGGCGATACCCGCCTTGGTCCGTGGCGATGAATTGATCACTGAAACGGGTCTGTTCGGCAACAGTATTAGGATCGCTCAACAAATTGAATCTGGCCCCAACGGTCTTTCAGCTGGGATGTTCATTGGGAATCCATTTACCGATGTTCCAGCATTGCAAACCTACAGCTTTGCTGTCACTGACAACGACCTGGCGCTCGCGGAACGTGAAGCGATTCGGATTGCTGAGAGCTTTTGGCCCAACCGTCATCGTATGCAAGTTCCGTTGATCAGCTTGGATGAAATGGCAACTCGAATGGGGCAGCCGTGTCGCGGTACGATTGCCATCGTGGATGCGGCCGACGCCACTAGTTCAGGCGCTTCGGGGGACAGCAATGCAATTCTGCGGAAGCTAGTCGAGTGTAATTATCCGGGGCGAACCCTGTTACCAATTGTCGATGCCCCGGCCGTGCAGCAGGCGTTTGCTGCTGGCATCGGAGCAACGATTCGGACCAGCGTTGGTGGTACGCTCGATCCGGGACGCTTTGAACCGCTGTCGATTGAGGGGAAAGTACGACATTTGGCCGATGGCCAGTTTCGCAGCGAGTCGTTTGGTGAAGCCTGGGATTCCGGGCCCTCGGCGGTAATCGAGTGCGGCCAGTTTACGTTGGCGATCAGCAGTCGTGCCGTTAGTCTGTACGACCGTTCGTTCTTCTATTCGCTTGGGCAGAATCCGCGCTGCTTTAGTGCTGTCGTTGTCAAATCGCCACATTGCCAACATCACATGTTCGCTGCTTGGTGCGAAACGATGTTGAACGTCGATGCCCCCGGTTCGTCCAGTGCAAACCTAGCCTACCTGGGACATACGCGTTGTCCGAGGCCAATTTTCCCACTTGACCCCGATGTGGCGTTTCGCCCCGAAATTCGAACATTTGGTCGAGGCAGGACAAAACACTAAGTCAGAGAATTCCATACTTGCGAAATGTTTCGACGGCGGACATGCCTTGGCGAATGGCATCGCGCACCATGTTTTCGCCACTTACTTTGGCAAAGGCCCGCTCGACGACTTCTGATTCTGCTGCTTGCGGCACGACGACAATTCCATCGCGATCAGCCAATACGAGATCACCGGGATGGAATACAACGCCATCGATTTCAATGGGCACATTTACGTCAACGACGCGTTGCCGATGCAGGCTGTCGTAGAGACAAGTACCTCGTGCGTAGACGGGAAAGTCCATACTTGCGATTTTCGAAACGTCGCGAACTGCGCCGTCTACAATCGCTCCCACACAGCCTCGGTTAGACGCCGCCGTTGTCAGCAACTCCCCCCAGATGCCTGAACGCATAGAGCCGCCAGCAGCAGCGATTAGCACATCGTCGGTTTGGCAAGCGTCGACCGCCTGTAGTTCAAGCTCATAGGGTCGTGGGTCTGGGTGGTACATGTCGGTCCACAACGTTGTTCTGCAGCGTCCCACCAACAATCGCGGTGAATGCGCCGGTGAGCCTGTTTGCAACGGCAAGGAGATACGCGGAGATTGATGGCGGTATCCCAGTCCATCCAAGGCGTCGCACACGACCGCACAATAAAGTTGATTTCGCATTTCTTCCAAGCTACGCATCGCGAAAGACTCTTGATCTGAGATTTTGTAACCGTTCACGAAGTGTCGGCTTGCTTGGCCGGGTCGGGAGTTTTTTCAGCCTAAATCGCTTAATCCATTAGCAATCACATGCTCCTACCAGCGGAATCTCATCGATGGCGGCCGCTGCTGAAAAGACTCCCGACCCTTTCCTGTCGACTCCAAGTTCGTGAACGGCAAAAGGAAGTTTAACCTGTGGGAGAAGTTTTCCCCGAACGTCTGGTTGGATTATACGTAGTTTCGGGTGACAATGCGGAGCCGATGAAGATCGGCATTTACGATCATCGTTCCTGCGTAACTCTAACCTCACGGCGTGTCATGAAGCAAATTGGCAAGGGTCTTAACCGTGTGGGGATTTTGGCGTTGCTTCACGAGTCGAATACGTTTCTGGCGCAGCCTACCACGTTGGATCGCTTCCATGAAGATCTGTATGTGGAGGGGCCATCGATGCGTGAGCGACTTGCCGATAGCCATCATGAAATCGGTGGCTTTTTCAGTGGTCTTGCCAGTTCAGCCGGTGACCAACGTTTGGAAGTGGTTCCATTGTTCGCTGCTCGTGCCACGCCCTCCGGTCCGATTGCTGCTGATGCATTTGATTTTCTGGTCTCGCGAATTCTGGAACTACTGGCGCAGCAACTGCCGTTGGATGGTCTGTTGATTGCCGCGCATGGAGCGGCCGTCAGTGTGAATCATCTAGATGCAGATGGCTATTGGTTGAGCCGCGTACGGCAGGCGGTGGGGGCAACGATACCGATCATCGCGACCTTGGATCCCCACGCGAACTTGTCGCCAGCCATGGTCGACGCCTGCAATGCCCTAGTTGCCTACCGCACGAATCCACATCTCGACCAGCGGCAGCGCGGCGAGGAGGCGGCCAAGCTCATGTTGGCGACACTGGAAGGCGAAGTGCGCCCCTGCATTGCTGCCAGCTTCCCTCCACTGGTGATCAACATCGAACGGCAGAGTACCGCCGAGCCCCATCTGCAGAAAATATTCAATTTCGCGGATGAACAACGCACTGCACCTAAAGTGCTCTCCAACAGTCTAATTCTCGGGTTCCCCTATGCGGACGTCGCTGAGATGGGAGCGGCCACCATCGTGGTTACCGATGACGATCCAGCACTGGCAAGGCAATTGGCAGATGAACTGGCGCAGCACGTATGGGACGATCGCCAGCAGATGATTGGAGTGTTGACCGACATTGAACAGGCGTTGGAATTGTGTGAGACACATCCCCATCAGCGCGTGTGTTTGCTCGATATGGGCGACAACGTCGGTGGTGGTTCAGCCGCTGATGGCACGGTGATTGCCGCAGCGCTTTGCCGCCGAAACACGGGCCCGGCGTTTGTCTGTTTGGTCGATCGCGCGGCGGTCGAGGCTTGCATGTTGGCAGGAGTTGGTGCCAGTTTGGAACTCTCGCAGGGGGGGCATACCGATGCGATGCACGGCGAACCGCTACGAGTTTGTGTCCAGATTGAATCGTTTCACGATGGTATTTTCCATGAGACCTTGCCACGGCATGGCGGCATCACTCAATTTGATCAGGGGGATACGGTAGTTGTGCGCGCTGCAGAGCATCCGTTGACGATCATGCTCACCTCGCGGCGGATGGTCCCGTTCAGCCTCAATCAGCTCATCTCCTGTGGTGTGCAGCCAGAGCAGTTTCGCGTGCTAGTTGCCAAGGGCGTGCATGCGCCATTGGCTGCATATCGCGATGTGTGCGATCGCTTTATCCGTGTTAACACACCTGGAATCACCTGCGCCGATTTGAATCAATTGCAATTCAACCATCGCCGCCGTCCCCTTTTTCCTTTCGAACCAGCGGACTTCGCTTAGTAGAGATTCCAAGTGCGGTGCTGTATGATGGAAAGGCAGACGCACTCGCTTTCCCTCCCGCCTACGCCAAATCCTGCCAGTCGTTACCATGATGCTACGTTTGCTCCTACTACTCAGTATGCTGGCTTGCGCGCCAGCCATGGTGATCGGTGATGATCTGATTTTTAGCGATGGAGATCTGCAGTACTTCGAACGAAAAATCCGGCCGATCCTCGTCGAACATTGTTACGCCTGCCACTCAAGCCAAGCCGAAGTGCTGCACGGTGGTCTGCAGTTCGATGACCATCGATGGCGGACCGAAGGCAGCGACAGTGGGCTGACAGTGATCGCTGGCCAGCCTGCAGCGAGTTTGCTTGTCGAATCCATCGAATACACGGGCGACCTGCAGATGCCGCCCAAGAGTAAATTGCCGGAGGCAGAGATTCGAGAATTGACCGAGTGGGTGCGGCGCGGAGCCCCCTTTCCCCAAACGCATGCCACGGCTAACCCACGGGCCGAGGTCGACTACGAAGAGGGACGTAAGTTCTGGTCGTTTCAGCCCGCCCGCCTTCAGCCGCTGCCCAAAGTTGCTCGTGCACATTGGCCTCAGACACGCGGCGATTATTTCGTGCTAGCCGGTATCGAACGGGCTGGTCTGCAACCGGCGGCTCCCGCCGATCGCGCGACTTTAATTCGTCGCTTGAGTCATAACTTGACTGGTCTGCCGCCTTCGCCCGAAGACGTTCGCAGCTTCGTTCAAGATGGCTCTGCTGTGGCATACGAACGGTTGCTCGATCGTTGGCTGGCTAGCCCTCAGTACGGTGAAAAGTGGGGGCGGATGTGGCTGGACTTGGCCCGTTACACAGATCAAACCGAAAGCTGGTTGTTGCAAGAAGGCCAGTCGCACTTCTATCGCGATTGGGTTGTCGAGGCTTTTAACAAGGATCTGCCCTACGATACGTTTATCCAACAGCAACTCGCCGGTGACTTGCTTCCCGATGCTCGTCCGGCCGATCTAGCTGCGCTGGGATTTGTAGGCTTGAGTCCCACGTACTGGAAAGAACTGAAACTCCCGTGCGAAGTCATCAAAGTGATCGTGGCGGACGAATGGGAAGAGCGGGTGGATGCGGTCTCGAGCACTTTTCTCGGATTGACCGTCGCCTGTGCGCGTTGCCATGACCACAAATTCGATCCAATCAGCTCTGCGGACTATTACGCTTTGGCCGGTGTCTTCGCTAGCTCGCGTCAGATTGGTCGGCCGTTGATCGCCGAGGAGCTCTACGAACCGGTCCGTGAGGCCAAAGCCGAGTTGGCGCAATTGGAACCCAAGTTGCCGAAGCTCAACGCGGAAGTCACCCGGCTCAAGAAAGAGCTTGAGCAAGTGGTTGCACCGGAAAACAGCGAGGCTGAGGGAGACGAAAAGACGGATAAAATCAAGCCAGCCGAAGCGCTGCGGGCCGAGTTGATGCAAGCTGAAGTGAAACTTGCTGAGGTAAACGAGCGGATCGCGACTCTCAAGGCGACTCCGCTGTTCGACACTCCACTGACCAACGCGTTATCTGAAGAGTCGCTGTATGTGGAACGGGCGGGAGAGAAGCCGCAGGATGGCACACGACTGGTCTATCGCCCTGGTCCGCAAAACTTGCCACTCTTTTCGCGAGGCGATCCAAATCGACCCGGCGAAATTGTCCCGCGCGGTTTCCTTACCGTTCTTTCTTCGACACCACGCCTGTTTACCCAAGGAAGCGGACGACTGGAATTGGCCCAAGCCATCACCAACGAAGCTGCGTCATTGGCCGCTCGAGTGCTGGTAAATCGCGTGTGGTTGGCCCACTTTGGACAAGGCATTGTTGGCACGCCTAGCAATTTTGGAACCCAGGGGAGTCCGCCAACTCATCCCCAGCTGCTGGACGATCTCACGGCTCGGTTCATGGTCAACGGTTGGTCGATCAAGTGGTTGCAGCGTGAGATCCTGCTCTCAGCGACTTGGCAACAAGCGGTTGAGCCGTCGCCTGCGGCTAGGGCCAGCGATCCCGGCAATCGTTGGTTGTCGCACATGAATCGCCGCCGGCACGACTTTGAAGCCTGGCGCGATACGATGTTATCTGCCAGTGGTGCGCTCGATCTGGCCATCGGTGGAGTGGCTGTGAATCTCGACGAAGTAGGGAACCGGCGTCGTACCCTTTACTGTTTGGTGCATCGCCGCGAACTGTCAACCACTTACCAGATACACGACTTTCCCGATCCCAATCAACACAGCCCGCAGCGTTTTACCACGACAACTCCTCTGCAAGGCTTGTATGCACTCAATGGCCCCCTGCTGGCTGAGCAATCGCAACTGCTGGTCGAACGTCTGCAGCGAGAGTATCCCCACGACGATGCAACCCGAATCGACCGCGCTCACTGGTTGCTCTACTCTCGGGCGGCGACGGACGACGAAAGGCAATTGGGGCTCAGTTACCTGAGTGACAGTCAAGGGCAGGCGCGGCTCGATCGCTGGAAGCAATATGCGCATGCCTTGTTAGCCTCCAACGAAACTCTCTTTTTGGATTAAGCTACCGATGCACGATCAACGAGTTGGCAGTCGCTATGTTCCAATTGACGGAAACGGGATGTCGGTGCATGTCTTGAATCGTCGTCAACTGCTGCAACAGTTCGGTGGTGGCATGGGTTGGCTTGGAGCCGCCGCTCTGCTTGCCGCTGGCGGCGATTTGACCAAGGCTGCGGAGACGACTCCGGCACCCCATTTCCGGCCGCGGGCCAAACGGGTCATCCACTTGTTTATGAATGGCGGCCCGTTCGGCCCCGATTTGTTCGATCCCAAGCCGGCGCTCGCCAAGTTCGAAGGCCAGAAGCCCGCAGGAGCTGATCTCTTGACCGAACGCCCCACCGGTGGCCTGCTCGCTTCGCCGTTCAAATTCAGGCGGCATGGTGAAAGCGGACTACCAATCAGCGAGTTGTTGCCTTGCCTGAGTCGTCATGCCGACGATCTGTGCGTGCTCAATGCAATCCACGCCGATAATCCCAACCACGGTCCCGCATTGCTGCAAATGAATAATGGCACCATTACGCCAACCCGACCAAGTATGGGCGCCTGGATGTTATATGGTCTGGGAACGGAAAATCAGGATCTACCAGGCTATATTGTGCTTTGCCCTGGGCGACCAGTCCGATTCTCTATTCTGTGGAATAGTGCGTTCTTGCCATCAGCTTATCAAGGTACCTATATCAATCATTCCACGATCGCGCCCGAGCGAATGGTACCGCACTTACGCAATGCACAATGGGATCCAAGCACCCAGCGCCAACAGCTAGACTTGTTGCAGCAGATGAACGCGAACCACAAAACGACTCGTCCGGGAGACTCGGTCTTAGATGCGCGAATCGCATCCATGGAGACAGCTTACCGCATGCAATTCGAGGGAAGTGAGGCGTTTGATATTTCGCGTGAATCCACGGCAACACGGGAAGTGTATGGGAGCGGACATTTTGCCAACGGCTGTTTGCTCGCGCGGCGATTGGTAGAGCGAGGTGTTCGATTTGTACAAGTCTACTACGGTGATGGCCAGCCCTGGGATACACACTCGGGACACAATCAGTCTGTTACCAAACTTTGCTCGGACATCGACCAACCGATCGCTGCCTTGCTGGCGGATCTGAAACAACGCGGATTGTTGGAGGACACGCTGGTGGTCTGGGGTGGTGAGTTCGGGCGTACACCCACGTCGGAAAACGGAAATGGTCGTGACCACAATCATCATGGTTTTACAATGTGGATGGCTGGTGGCGGCGTGCGAGGCGGCATGACTTATGGTGAGACCGATGAGTTCGGTTTTAAAGCGGAAGTGAACAAAATGCACGTACACGATTTACACGCAACGATTCTGCATCTTCTGGGACTCGATCACCAGCGACTGACCTTTCGACACGCCGGTCGCGACTTCCGCTTGACCGATGTACATGGCCACGTAGCCCACGAGATCCTTGCATGAAGCTGGCTTCTGTACTGACACCGCTTTCTTCTGCCAACCTGCGATTGGCTGCCCAGTGCGGTGTGGAAGGGGTGGTGATCCGCTATCCCGGTAGTACTCGGGACGCTTTATTGACGGCCAAGCTATTGCCCGAAGCGTACGGGCTCGAAGTCTTTGCTGTGGAAGGCTATTTGCCAATCGAGCGCATTAAACTCGGGACGGCTGGCCAGGACGAGGACCTGCAAGCGATCAAAGAGCTGATTCGCCACATGGGCTCCGTTGGCATTCCGCTGCTCTGCTACAATTTCATGGCTGGTACCGATTGGGTCAGGACACAATTAGATGCACCGGAGCGCGGTGGTGCCAAAGTGACCGCCTTTAATTTGGACGAAGCCGAGCGCGCAGTTTCGTTGAACTCGCACGCTCAGGTTGAGTCGAACTCGATCGAGGCAGATGCACTGTGGAGCCATCTCGAGCGATTTTTACAGGAAGTAATTCCAGTGGCGGAAGCAGCGGGAGTGACGCTGGCCATGCATCCGGACGATCCGCCGCTGCCTGTGTTTCTCGGCAAGGCGCGGATTATGAGTTCGGTGGAGAACTTTGAGCGGTTGATGCAATTGGTTCCAAGCTCGCGGAATGCGATCTGTTTTTGCCAAGGAACTTTTGCCGCATTGGGTGTCGATATACCTCAGACCATTCGTCGCTTGGGAAAACACATTCAATATGTTCACTTTCGCGACGTCCGTGGTACTGCAGAAGCGTTCGCTGAAACTTTCCACGACAATGGGCCAACCGATATGGCCGCCGCCATACGTGCCTTGCGTGAAATAGGCTTTAATGGTCCCATCCGCCCCGACCATGTGCCCCAACTGGAAGGCGAAGATGAGGGTGAGCCCGGTTATACGACGCTCGGCAGGCTGTTCGCCTTTGGTTACATCCGTGGATTGCTACACGCAACAGAGTCTTTGTACTGAAACCGAAACTCATGCTCGGGCTGCAGTCCTCAGGCAAGTCTTAGTTTCAGTTTTAGTTTCAGTTTCAGTCTTATAAGAGAAATTTGGTAAGCGAAATGCCCCGCATTACGGCTATTGAAACAGCGATCCCCGACTCGATCATGCCGAACCTGATTTTGGTTCGGATTCACACCGACGATGGACTGATCGGCTGCGGAGAAACCTACTACACACCGCACGCCATCGAGGGCTTGATCCATGACTGGATGGCGGAGCGCTTGCTGGGTGCCGAAGCGACGGACATCGAAGCTCACTGGCGGTTTTTGTACGAGCGCTGCACACCCTTTGGGGCGCCCGGTGCCGAGATGCGAGCCCTGTCGGCCATCGACGTGGCGCTATGGGATATCATGGGGCAAGTGTGCGGACAGCCAATTTGGAAACTGCTCGGTGGTGCGGTTCAACCGCGAGTTCGTATCTACAATACGTGTGGTGGTCCCGGCTATGGAGCGCAGCATGCAGCCAGTTCTTCCATTGCTGCAGATATAGCGGCACCGCGGGTTACCAAACATCCCGGTTGGCCCGGCTACGGCGATGAAGGGAAAGCTGGACCGTTGCAGGACAATTGGGCGTCTTTCCATGCTGCCGGTGACTTGGCTGAAGAACTCGTCGCTGAAGGGATCACCGGGATGAAGGTCTGGCCCTTTGATCGCTTCGTGCAGCGCGGCGGTTTGTATATCTCGGCCGCCGATGTGGAAACAGGGATGCAGCCGTTGCGAGAAATCCGCAAACGCGTGGGCGACAAGATTGAGATCATGATCGAAGGGCATGCGTTTTTTCAATTGCCGTCGGCGCTGCGGGTGGCAGAGGCGTTGCGGGAGATTCGCCCATTCTGGTTGGAGGATGTGCTGCGAGTCGATCATGTTGGGACGCTGGCCGATTTTCGTCAGCAATCGCGTCTGCCGATCGCTGCCAGTGAGATGTTGCTAGGACGCAGCAATTATCTGTCGGTGCTGCAGGCGGGAGCGGCGGATTACATCATGATTGATCCCACTTGGGCCGGTGGTATCAGTGAATCGCGGCGGATTATCGATATGGCTCAGACGTTTAATATCCCGGCAACGATGCATGATTGTACTGGACCACTGACACTTTTCGCAGGATTGCATTTGTCGGTGGCCTCGGCTAACGTCGTTTTGCAGGAGACGGTTCGCGCCCACATCCGCACCTTCTACGAGCGATTGATAGATCGTCAGCCGGTCATCGAACACGGTTATCTGCTGGCACCGGTCGACCCAGGGCTCGGCACCATGTTTCACAGTAGCCTTTTCGAGTCGAGTAGCAATCGCTGTCGGCGTAGCCAAGTGAGTTAAGCCATTCCATCCAACGTTCGTCATCATGTGATTGGGGCCACTACGCTTGCGGCCATCATGCTGTACTTGGACCGCATCTGCATCGCCGAAATAGCGAAGTTGGATGAATTCAAGAGTGCACTAAGCTTAAGCGATCAACAAACAGGCGCAGTTCTCTCTGCCTTTTTCTTTAGTTATGCGCTGTGCCAGGTTCCCGCTGGTTGGTTGTCAGATCGTTTTGGTGCACGGCGGATGCTGCCACTCTACATCTGTATCTGGTCGTTGTGTACGATTCTGACCGGCATGGCCACGGGCTTCTTCATGTTGATCGTGGCTCGCTTATTGTTTGGCATTTCGCAGGCCGGCTGTTATCCTACGGCCAACATTTTGATTAAGAACTGGGTGCCACTACCACGTCGGGGCACCGCTAGTAGTATCGTTTCGTTCGGCGGGCGATTGGGAGGCGCAGTTGCGCCCTTGCTCACCGCCTGGTTGCTCAAAGATTACTTGTCGTGGCGGTGGGTGCTGGTGCTCTACGGCTGCGCGGGCTTTATCGTCGCTTTGCACTTTTGGCGGATCTTCCGGGAGACTCCCAACGAGCATCCCCAAGTCGATGAGGCTGAACGGGAGTTGATTGCGATGGAGCCTTTATTGCCGGTTCCAGCCGCGGTGAGCGACGTCGAGCCACCGAGCCGCGAGCCGACCAACTTTCCGCCCATTGGATTGTTATTGCGAAGCGGATCGATGTGGCTGATGAGCTTGCTGCAATTCGGAATTAACATCGGTTGGGTCTTCTTGGTGACTTGGCTGCCGACCTACCTGAAGGAAGTCAAGCAGGTTGACCCGAAGATTGGCGGGCTGATGTCCACGATGGTCCTGACCGCCGGCATCGTGGGGATGTTGTGTGGAGGTCCGTTGACCGACTTTACCACCCAGCGGCTTGGTCGGCGTTGGGGGCGTACCTTGCAGATGGTCATTTGTTACAGCATTGCCATCGTCGCCTATCTATCTTGCTTGCGGCTCGAATCGGCCTGGGCGTTCATTGCCGCAGCGGCGTTGATCGCCTTTGTGACGGACATGAGTGTTCCAGCGATCTGGGCTTATATGCAGGATGTCGGCGGCAAGAACACCGCCGCCGTTTTCGGCTGGGCCAACATGTGGGGCAATCTGGGGGCTGCACTGATTCCGGTGTCAGTTCCTTTTGTGCTGAAGCACTGGGACGCGAACGGTGATTGGCACGAAGCCTTTTGGCTCTTTTCGTTGGGCTACTTGTTTGCTGCCTTGGCAGCCCTTGGCATCAACGCCAACCGCCGCATCGAATGATCACAGGTGCCACTCAGTTTTGGAACTTTACAGTCTCTAGAAAGGTTGGCCGGTTAGCCAACCGCTGAGAAACGGTTGGTAGGCGCCGCCGCCGACCAGGATGGCACGTTGCAGGCGCAGGTCGCCGATCGCCTCACGAGCAACATGCACCGAACGTTCGAGCTCACGTTTGGGGGCCAGCGCAGCGGATTGCATGGCCTCGATGGGTGGCTGGAAGTGCTTGGCTTTCAGCGGATCACGGCGAATGGTTTCGGATTCTGCCTGAGTGAGCTGCAGCGACCTGGCAATGGCAGCGCCAAGATCTCGCGTTCCCCAGTCGATCGTGCGATACCAAATCCCGTGCGGATGTGAAATCAGAATATTCGTGCGTTGCAGTCCCACATCTACAATCATGTCCGCCAAATTCTGCCCGTGTACAGCTTCTTGTTCTGCGCTGGGGTCGAAGGCAATCGCTGTGGCGTCGATATTGTGGATGGTCTGCAATGCGTTCCATAACGCAAACGGTTCTGGCAAGAAACTGTCAAAGGTCAGGCCAGCGTTTTCTAGCAGGGCGCGGCGAAATTCGACTTCTTGTTTTCGGGCGGCGACGAGAATCGCTGAAGGCGAAATCGTGTCGTCCAGTGGACGACTGCTGATATGGTAGGCTGTCTGCAGCAAGTCCATGTTGATCGGAATGTTGGCTCGCGCATCTTGTAGCACAAATTCATCCAGCTTCTTTGTTTCATGCGGGGGTAATTGAAGATAGCGAGACACCAAATCAATGCCTGCAAAATTGACGACCACGCGTTCGCCGCTCATCGGCATTTCGGAAAGTAGTTTCCGCAAGCCGTCTTCGATGGCTTCTTTGTCTATTCGTTTCAGCGAGCTGATGTTGACCGCCAGAGGAATTAGAACGGCATTTTCAATTTGAGGCTGACTAGGATCGCCGCTGTATCGCAAACGCACGGCCTTGATGCTAGAGTCGCCGATATCAATGCCAATTCCTACTTCCGATGGTTTGATCTTCTTGGCACCAAGCAGCCTCAGCACGCCTTTGGATTTTTTCTCTTGTTGCAATTCGCCCCTAGGCATTACGCAGCGAGCCGCCTGAACTGCCAATCCTAGGGCCACAAAAAACTGGCTGCCGCCCCGAATGATGCACTCTGGCTTAGCCCCTGGCATTGCGTTGGGGATGCGTGTCGGGGTGAGTGAGACGTTCAAGAAATTGGGGTAGGGCTTCATCCATGGTGCCCAAATGGCACTAGTCAGACCGAGAGCGACTTTGCGCTGTTTTTTCTGACGCTCACGCAGCTTCACGATCGCTGGATCGCCTTTGGTTAGCTCTTCGAGTTTGTCGATTACCGAACTAACTAAGGGACTGAAGAACTCCGTCTTCGTCAGAATCTGCCGCATGAATACGGCTTCTTCGCATTCCAAAAGTACCTTGCGCGCGCGACTATTTAGATGCTCTTCGGGAATACACTGCAGGAGTTCGACTGCACGCGGAAAACGCCACTGCTGGCGGTACTTTGTGGCTTTGCGTATGACCTTGTCGACCAACTGGGTTACGCGTTCGCGGTACTTGGTGTCCTCTGGAAACAACTCAGCCAATTGTGTGCTACACAGCAGCGCTTTGTCGTACTCCTTACTGTCTAGCGCAGATTTGTAATCCGCCTTGCATTGTTGAATCAACGCCGTTTTCGATTGGCAATCGTTCAGGATGGCCTTCAACTCAGAAGTGAGGACGCCGACTGGAATGCGGGACAAGATTCGCACGATATCGTCAAGGCGATCGGCGGCCAAATAGCGTTCCACGCGCTTGGCCGATTTTTCTAATTCCGCCGCCCAGCGATCGCGATCCTCTGTCAACTGAGCGCACAACTGCGTCGCCTGACTTGCTATATCAGCGAAGCGATAATCGGGAACTTTGCAGGCAGATTCTGCCAGCCGCAGGGCGTCATCGAACTTGCCCTCACTCTGCAGTTCTTCGCAGCGAGCGAACAGTCGTTGATAGCTTGCGATCCGCCCGGCCAGTTTTTCCGCCAGATTCGTTCCGCAGCCATTGCAGAACGATTGTGTCAGCAGCGCCATCGCCCCACAGTCACACTTTTGCCACAAGACTTGCCCGCAGCCCGCGCAGAATTGACTGTTGGGGTCGATGGAAGTGCCGCAATTGCCGCAACAAGTGTCGACAGACTTTGCAAGCGGTTTATTCATAGGTTGGCTGGGTGGAGTGGACAACGGTGGAGCACCCGATCATTCGCGCGTGGCTTGTATTGTCGGCATCGCTTCGAGACTGAATGTAGGAACACAGATTCTAACCGCTGCTCTTTAAATTAATCGTTAAGATTCCATGAATTCGGCCAGCACAGACTCCCGCCCCTCTCCTGTCGACCTCAAGTTCGTGAACGGTTACGAATACAGTGACATGCCTGAAAGCCAAGCAAAGGTAAAAGTTTTCTGGCGGCCTCTGCCTTACAAAGATTTTGTGGCCTCCGCCATGCGCTTCACCGTTTCCAGGTTCTTGGCGGCAGAAGCCAAGTCCGGTTTGAGTTCCAGCGCTTTACCATAATGCAAAATCGCCTCCTGATAATTCTTTTCACGGGCGGCCAGATTTCCCATATTGCTGTAGGCTTCGGCGTAGTTTGGATCGATGGCTATCGCCCGCTGATAACACTCATTCGCAAACGTGGGATTTTCGCGAGCGACCAGAGCCCCCAAGCTGTTGTGGGCAATCGCTGATTGCGGGTCGGCGGCAATGGCTGCCCGGTAAAGCTTAATCGCTTCGACAAAATCGCCCATCTTTCGATACATATCAGCTCGGACAATCATGCCTGCAGCGGTGTCGTCTACGGGGGCACTCTCCAATTGTTGCTGGACCAGCTCATTATCTGGTTGCTTGACGAGCAGTTCCTCGAAGATCCGTCGAGCTTCGGCATGTTGGCCAACTGCCTGCAAGCTTAACCCAAGATTGTATTGGGTAACGAAGTTATTGGGAGCTAATCTGGCAGCTTCACGTAGATGTTGTGCTGCCAATACCACATCGCCGTCCTTTGCGAACACCTCGGCAGCGTTGGCATGTAAATCTGCAGACAGGGGCCCCCTTTTGAAGGCCTGACCCAACAGTTCCTTCGCTTCGTCAATACGATCGGTGTTGGCGTAGCAAACGGCCAACAGGCTTGAGGTCAAAGCGATCCGATTCAATCGCTCCGGTCGCTGCACGGCCAGCGAATCTTCGAAGCAGCGTGCGGCTGCTTGATAGTCTTCTTGCAGACGCAGCAGGTTTGCCAAGTTGGCATGTCCCCGAAAATTGTCGGGCGCTTTTTCGGCCACATCCCTCCAGATACTCAGCGGACTCTCGTAAACCTGGCCTCGGTAGTGCGTGGCGACCGCAAAAGCAACCGACACAACCGCGACTAGAACGGTTCCCAAGCGTTTGTCCAGTGAGCCCGCTGCAATGTGCAGGATCCATTTGCCCAATAGTACAATCCCAGCCACGACTGCAGCCAGCGCAAGGTACATGCGGTGTTCCACCGCCAAGTCCTGAATGGGTACCAAGCTGGTGGGGGCCAAACAGGCAAAAAACCATATTCCCAGATAGCTTAGTGGTTTGGCGCGGGCAAAACCCCAAGCGGTCCAGCCGATGGCAGCGATCACCAACAAGGCAGGCAGCGCGGCACGCGATGTTTCTGCAGGCTGCCAGCCGTAATCCAAGCACTGATTCGCTGGCCATACGCTTAGCTTAAGGTAATGGAGAATCACTTCGGGCTGCGTGAGATAGTACGCCTGCCAACTGACAACGGTCGCGCCAAATCCAGCCTGACCAGGCCCTGCTTTGGGGAATATCAGCGGCAGGGCAAAAAACATGGCGCCGATGGCACCTATTGAAATCAATGTGTAGAACGTCTTGCTGCTGACAAAACACTCTCGCCAACTGGTACTTACGAACAAGCGATCGTATGCGACAACCAGTAAGGGAAATACAATGGCCGTCTCCTTGGACATGATCGCTGCGCCCCAGCAAGTGAGCGCCGCAATCGCCCAGACTGCAGCCCAACGTCGACTGGCTTTGCTGTGGGCAAAGAGCACTAGCGAACCCAGTAAGAACATACCGGAGAGTGACTCCATGCGTTGAACAATGTAGGTTACCGATTGTGTTTGCAAAGGATGAACGGCCCACAACAAGCTGATCGCAAACGCCAGCCCAGACCTGCTGCGCCGGAGGCGCTCATTTAAACGCGAGGAGCTAAGCACGCGGCGTACAAACTCAAACAGCAGCAGACTGGACGCAATATGAATCAGGACATTGGTCAACCGAAATCCATACGCGGAAAGACCGTTGAGTTCGTAATTCATCGCGAACGAGACGAACGCCAAACGTCGGAAAAGAGGCGTTTGCCAGGCCGCAGCTACCGAGCGGACCGATGGGTTTTCAACAATGACTGGATCATCGTCATAGACGAACGCAGAGTCCAATGAGGCGAAGTAAGCGAGCAGGACCGCCGCTGCGAGTGCAATGACGGCCAGCAGCATGTAGGCCTTCGCCGGGCGAGTCGGACAGTCCGAGGAATCACTGGCAACTTGAACTGCTTCGATTGAATTCATGGAAGCAACTATCGTTTGAACGTGTCGCTGATGACATCAAGGGTGACTGGCAATTCCATGACTTCTTCGCCAACCAGCCCAGGGGCTTCGATTCGTAACGTGCCCGATGCTTCACGATCATAAACACCGACGGGGATTGGCTCTGCCGCTTTGAGCGAGATCGAAAAGGCATTGCCAATTCCACCTTTTTCATCGCGTTGGATCTCAATTTCGGCGGAGAGGTTTTCGATACCGTTCAAGCTGACCTGGATGTCTTGGGGGCGATTCTCACCGCGGAGCTTGCCAATAATCGACCAACTCTTCTGCACCGATTGTGAATGTAGGACTTTGCCCAGCTCCAGCTTGGCACCGTAGGAATTGGCAATGTAAAGGTTTTCCGCACCTTGAGGAACTTTGAGAAACGGAGCATAAATGCTCAATTGCCGAATCGTTGCCAGGCGTATCGGCAGCTCGACCATGACGGTTTGGTCGTCCTGCCAATTCAAGTCCGAAATGTACTTGCTATCAGTTGTTGCGTTGGCATAGGCCTCAATCTCGCTGGCCGGCGGCTTGACGAAGACACGCACCACCGACTGGGTCGTTTCCGCGATTGGCTGGAAATCGATGTCAAACTCGGCGCGAGCGGGCAGTTGTTCCCGGTCATCTTTCGGGAGAGTCTTGACGAGTGTGCAAGTCCCAAGCGCGGAATCCAGTTCAATACGCTCAACTTGGATTCGCTCCCAACTTTCCGAATAAATCGTAAAGGAAGAATGTGTTTGCATACCAGCGATAATTCGATCGAGGTGAATTCTATTTGGTGTCGCGTCAAGGGTAGTCATGACTTCGCCATGAATCACGAGCTGAATTTCCTTGTGTTGAGGGTCATTGGTCGCAATGGTTTGTACCTTGCTAAACGCTGCATCGCGTTCAAAGGGAGTCCAGGTTAGCGTAATCGTCTTGCTTTCCTGCGGTGCTAATTGAAAGACACCAAAATCGTTTTCTAGGCATCCACACGAGGTCCCCATGTCGGAAACGGCCAGTGGTGATTGTCCACGATTTTCGATGGTAAATTCGCGACGGCCCGGCTCACCAACCCGCATGCGCCCAAAATCAAATACCTTCTCTTGAATGAAGACTTGCGGGGCTTGGTCTTCAGCAACTTCGGCATTCAGGACTTCGATGGCTTTTCGGGCTTCGGCATACTCCTGTTCCTGCCCCGTCTTGGTAAACGCCTTGAACTTGACGCTCTTGGCCGCTGCAAACACCGTCGCACCAATGAGCGTTAAGCCGATCAAGAAGATACTGAAAGCTTTCATGGAATTTACATTTAAAGGTTTAGGTAAGCACGGTTGCAAACGCAACGTACGTTTAATTGAAACCGTTCACGATGTGTCGGCTGGTGTGACAGGGTCGGGAGTCTTTTCAGCCTCAATCGCTTTACCCTTCAGTAACCACATGTTCCTACCAGCGGCATCTCATCGGTGGCGGGCGCTGCTGAAAAGACCCCGACCCTTTCCCGTCGACCTCATGTACGTTAACGGCTACGCTTAATTCAACGCCAAGCCGTAAGCGTCGGCGACTTACTGAGACAGTGACGCCTGCGGCTTGCCGTTAAACGAGTTTTATCAAGAACTGTCCAGCATAAGAAAATCGAGAATAAGAAGAGCGGCAATCGCAACGACTGCCGCCCTCTTTGGATTCACACGCTTGCAATCAAGCGTTCGGCAGCTCGAGATCAACCACCCGAAGCGGATTCGATGTTGTACAGCTTCGAAGTGTCTTGCAGGAAGATACCATTGAACATGTCACCTTCGAGCAATTCTTGCTTGCTGCTTTGGTATCCGCTCAAATCACTTGGCGTGAAGTTGGTGAAACCAGGATTTAGGAACTTGTCACCGTCCAAGTCGTTGAACTCTTGAACCGAACCGTCAGCCATGAGAATGTTGGCGGTTCCATTGCGGCCAGTACCATGGACGGCGAACCAGTCACGCGTGTCTTGCAGGTACAGATTGTCTTGCGAAGTTCCAGCAAGTACGCTGGGGTACAGCGTGCCAGCGGCTTCAGCTGCAATTTGAGACGCCAGTTGGGTTGTCGCAGACGCGCTGATCAAACTTAGCGCGTTCGTTCCACCGGCATCAGCTGGACCGTCATTGAACGATTCGACCAGCAATTCGCCTTGCTCAATTTTCTTGGCACCACCATCCCAAGTAATAGTTCTTGTCAAGACACCGTCTTTGATGTCGCCAGGTGCGGCGTCACCGAGGATGCCGACGCGATCCGACGAAACAGGTCCTGTTTCAAGTACGCGGCGCGCTAGACCACCAGTTGTGCCACCTAGACCCTTCGCATCATACTTCTCGCCGGATGGCAAGCCAGTCGGGGCGTTGAAGGAGATAACGCCAGATACGTTCGCGAGCTTTAGTTGACTACGAACCAAGTGCCAGCCAGCCGCGTAGTTCGTGCCATAACCCTTAGCCAAGAATTGCTGGCCAACGGCGGTGTCCCTCGCGGCGGAATTCGCTGCACCGAAGCCACCGTTACCGCAATAGCCTTCCGTCTTGCGACCTGCCAAGGCAGTCGGCAGGTCACCAGTGCCGGCGGTGCTTCCACCGAGGATGTCGTTCAGCTTCTCAGAGCCGCGCAACGGGTTCGAAGGGCACTGCATTTCATTGACGTTGCCACCACCCATATTCACGACATCTGCCACCCAACCATATGTGTCTATGCACCCATCGCGGGAAAAGTCATAAGCACCCGAGCACAGGCGCTTGGCTGGGTCTTTGTCGGAGAACATGTGCAATGCCAATCCGATTTGACGCAAGTTGTTCTTGCAGGTTGCATCACGAGCCGCTTCACGAGCACGGTTGACAGCGGGCAGCAGCATAGCAGCCATAATGCCAATAATGCCGATCACGACGAGAAGTTCAATAAGCGTAAAGGCTGGACGTCCAGCCGACCCAAAAGTTTTTTTCATCTGTATCTTTTTCCTATGTACATTTTGGGTAGATTCAGTATTGACAACCGAAGCAAAAACTACCCAAAATAGCGAGTTGAACTGGTTTCTTCTTGGGAAGCCGGGAAGCCCATGTTGTTCCGCAAGAACTTAACTGGCGTTTTCCGGTTTCCTTTTTCTCATGCCACCCAAACTCGGGTTAACATGAGTCAACATGTGCTAGAGCTTCTAGCACTTCTACCTTCTTGTCTTCGTTACTGCTTCCTGCCACACACCTCCGGGAATCGAGTAATGAAAATCTATAACTGGCCAGCAAACATTGGCGTGAACCGCTGCGGTTAGAGTACTAATTCAAAGCGGAATTTAGGCTGTAGGCGCTAAATACTTCTGCTGTCGTGATCTCAATTGTGTCATCACGAAAATCTGAATTTTGGGGAAACCCGTTGTTCAAGTAGCCGTCTTTGTTGGCGTCGTATAGGGACTGAACCGAACCATCCGCCATCAAGACGTTGCAGCTATTTTTGTGAATGGGGTCGAGCTTTCGATAGTCTTGTAATACCCTTCGGTTCCAATAGGCCCACCATCCAGTAGCACCACCCTTAGTCGTTGGCGGCGCGGGTGCGATCAATTCACCGTTGGTATCCACGGCTGCTGGCCCACCAAATTGAGTCTGAGCCAACAAAGCTCCAGCAATCAGCTCGCCACCAAGATCTTGGCTAAGGAACGTCCCCGATATCTTTACATCCCCAATCAGCGGCACTGTCGAACTTGAAACATTTGAGTTGGTAACTTGAGATAGTGCCAATGGACCTTGCGTGTTGCCGATGCTCCATACACTGGTACCTGAGCAACCCGGCTTCGTTACGATCTGCCCAGTCACCGAATCAATATTCAGCTCGCCCCGAGTGAGTGACCAGCTTGCTCCGTAATTGGTATTAAACCCCTTGTTGATCATCAAACTCTTGACCAGCGGTGCCCGTGCGCTTCCGGCGGCAATTGGACCGCTCACAATTTGCCGGCATATACCGGCTAGCGACGTACCATCCGGCAAGACTTGAGCTTTTCTGCCAGAGGGATCGATACCACAAGCGATAGTGAAGGTACTCCGGGTGAGCACTTCGTCTAGAGTGACCGAACCGCGAGCCAAGTTGGTCGGACACATCAATTCGCCAGGCAAAACTCCGTTGCTCGCCAAGTCGGCTACCCAGCCCACGTCTGTAACCGCTCCGTCTCCAGCCCAGTCAAAATTTCCCGTGCAAAAATTGGACTTCTTGCCAGTGGTGGCCAGGGTCTGTAATCCCAGTCCGATTTGACGCAAGTTGTTTTGGCATTCCGCTGATCGGGCTGCCGAACGCGCCATGTTGACGGCGGGAACTAACAATCCAACCAGGATGCCAATAATCGCCATGACCACTAGCAGTTCGATCAGAGTAAAAGCGCTGCGCAGCCTGAACCCACGCATAGGACATTCCGTAGTATGTTCGAGCCGAACTGTTTTTACCGGCATCGCGCTATCCAATCTTGTGAGTGAATTTGAAGACTTCTTGTCGGCGAGCAGGCTTTCAAGGAGGTTTGCTCGCTTCAGTTGGCCAAGATTCTGGCACGCTGCTTCAAAGTTGCAAGACGCGAAAGTGGCTACGTCGCGGTATTCACAGAACCTTAAAATTTGCTCCTCGCTACTCTTCGGTAAACCCTTGGTTTAGCTGTGCTCTGCGAGTCGGACTCCCCTAAATGAGGTGCTGTCGAAAGTGAGAGCGCTGTCTGTGGTCCGAGCATTGGGGCGAATATCTCTTGTTTAACGGCAAGCCGCAGGCGACTGCGCCCCTGTCTAGCTGTGTGTGGGTGGGACTGCAGTCGCCTGCGGCTTGCCGTTAAACGATGAAGTAAATCAGCAGTCGCCTGCGGCTTGCCGTTAAACGATGAAGGCAAGTGAATCGCAAACTTCATAGAACCGTAGCGCGATCTTAACATCGCGAGACTACTGCAGGCAGCGCATTATCGCTAAGCTCGTGCAAACCACTTTTTACCGTTCTGGATTGATGGCTTTCTTCATCACATCGCGTTTCGACTTACGGAAATACAATGACTAACTCCACCGTCGAAGCAGCCAGCGTGAGCGGATTGGTGGTTTCGAGCAGCTCGATGCCAGTCTGCTTGAGCGGTATGGGAAATCAGGCTGCCAAAGCAAAGCCAGAATGCGATGAGAATCAACTGTGGATTGTGATTGCCGCCTGGAACGAAGCTCAGCGACTACCGAGCGTCCTGCGAGGTCTCGCCAGACGAAAATGCCAAATCGTGGTAGTAGATGATGGTTCCAGTGACACAACTGCTCAGGTTGCTATGGAACACGATGTGTGGGTGTTGAGGCATTGGATCAACCGAGGACAAGGGGCTGCGCTCCGCACGGGTATTGACTTTGCGCTCGCTCACGGTGCAACAGAGATTATTACGTTTGACGCCGATGGTCAGCACGCGGCAAGCGATATCGACGCGTTGTTGGCACCCCTACGCGACGGGCGGGCGGACATGTGCGTCGGCTCGCGATTCTTAGGCAGCGCACCAGGCATTCCCTTTCTTCGAGTTGTGCTACTGAAATTGGCTGTCGTATTCACGCGCATCACGACAGGATTTCGATTGACCGATGCTCACAATGGCCTGCGGGCGATGACGGCCCAAGCCGCACAGGCCCTAGATTTCTCTGAGGATGGCATGGCCCACGCCTCACAGATCCTGTCTATCGCGGCACGTAAACGCTTGCGGCTCGAAGAAGTGCCGTGCACCATCACGTACACTTCGACCACGCTAGAGAAAGGCCAGTCGAATCGAGCGGCGTTCCGTATACTGGGTAGGCTCTTGATTGTAAGGCTGACGCGATGACCGTATTTCAGTTCTTGGCCGGCGGGTTGATGTTACTGCTGGCATTTGGCGAAACCTATTTGCAGTTCAGTGGCAAATCTCGGCGGTTGATCAGTGGCCTCCGCTTGTGCGTTTGGCTATTGGCGGCGACGTTGATCTTTTCCCGCAGATAACGGCACCCATTGCCGCCTTTCTCAGCATTGGCCGCGGTGCCGATGTGTTGCTGTATTGCACCGTGCTGGCATTCTTGGTCTCGTTCTTCTACGTGATTCCTATGCTTTGGAACGGCAGCGTGAGCAATTGACTCAGTTGGTACGCTGTCTGGCCATCTCGGTGCCAAAGCACATTCCACAACAAAGCCAAAAAAGCGTTGCGGAGCACTCTCTACGTTCAAACCCAAAGTAAGGCACTAGGACCGGCGGCGTGCGTCGTAATCGTCGAGCGCGCGGATGCGAAGAATGACCAATCCAATTCTAAAACGTTTGGTCGCAGGAACGTGCTAGTCGCTCGGCAAATCACGTAGCCGAGTCTCTCCGAGACTCGGAAGAACCGCAACATCGCTGCGGCGTCAGCCTCGGAGAGGCTGACCTACGTGGTGGCGATTGGCGAGAAATGTCGAAGGTGAACGGCAATTGTTAAGGCTGCGTTAATGCTCATTGCGACGATTGCGACAGGCCGTTAGCTTATGGCACAACAACTCGCACTGCGTTCCCTGGCCTGTGCCGCACGGTACACCTAGCTCGAAGCCCGAGCAAAGGTGCCACCCACAGGCACGAAGTCTGCGCTGGCCGTACCGGCTGGCGACTCCAATGTCAGCAGAATCTATTTCAGCACTGAACGAACAACCGAGTGAAATCCATCCAAGCGCAGCCTTTGTCGCATCGACTGAGATCGACGAGGTGGAAGAGAACGATGGAGTGCTGCCGATGCGCTACTATGGACCGCGTAAAGGCTGGCAACTCATCGATTTCGCGGAACTCTGGCGGTTTCGCGAACTGATATGGGCGTTTGGCTTTCGCGACCTCAAAGTTCGCTATCGGCAGACGTTTGTCGGTTTAGCCTGGGCGGTCATTCAGCCGCTGTTTACAGTGATTGTTTTTGGCGTACTGATTTCCTGGCTGCGCGGCTCGGCCAGCGATGGCAGCGTGCCCTATGTGGTGACCAGTCTGTGTGGCATGGTACCTTGGCAGTTCTTTGCCGCTGCCGTCTCTCAAGCCACTTTGTCCGTAGCGCAGAACAACAACTTAATCAAGAAAGTTTACTTCCCTCGAGTCATCTTGCCGTTGTCAGCTTTTGTGCCCGCAGCGGTAGATTTCGCAGTGGCTTTTGTGATGCTTGCCGCCGTCATGCTCTTTTTTGGCATCGTCCCCGGCTGGTCCATCTTGTTTCTGCCAATATTGGCTTTTGCGACGTTAGTGATTGCGGCTGCGTTTGCACTTTGGTTGTCCGCCGTCAATGGAATTTACCGCGATGTGCAGTTCGCGGTTCCCTTCGCTTTGCAGCTGGGCATGATGATCAGCCCAGTCGTTTACGAAACGAATGCGGTTGTTCCCGCAAAATGGCAGATGCTGTATTACCTCAATCCACTGGCCGGCTTATTGCAATGTTACCGCGCCCTATTGCTCGGCTCACCGCTGCCCAGCCTAGGTTCGTTGATGATCTCGATACTGGGCGTGGTTGTCCTGTTGATCACGGGTATGGCCTACTTTCGCCGTATGGAACGTTACTTCGCCGATGTTAGCTAGCGTCCGAGACTCACCGCAGGAGCCGAAAAGGTCGCGAAGTCCTACGATTGCCTTCGCTCTGAACCGCTTTCCGTGATAAAATGTAGGATTGAGGTGCCAAACATGTCGTTAGAAATAGAGCCAAGAATACCATCGCAGGTCGGCGAGCCCGCTTGGGAGGCAGCCTACTTCTTTCCACCGCAAGGACGCTGGAGCGAGGAGGATTTCCTGCAGTTCCATACGAATCGCATGGCGGAACTAGTGGATGGACGCTTGGAGCTTTTGCCCATGCCAACCTGGTTGCACCAGCTAATTGTTAAGTTTCTCATGCAGAAACTAGACCAATGTATCGCCAATGGCGCAGGCGGAGAGGCCCTGTTCGCTCCACTGCCCACTCGGTTGTTTCCCGGCACGATTCGCGAACCGGACATACTCTATGTTACGCAAGAGAACCTGCCTAAGGCTGACGAAAAATACCCTTCTAGAATCGATCTAGCGATAGAAGTTGTTAGCGAAGGCGCCGAGGCACGCAAGCGAGACTACGAAGACAAACGCATCGACTATGCCAAAGCCGAGTGCGCGAATATTGGATCGTCGATCCCGAGCAATTGCTATTGACCGTGCTAACGTTGAATGGAGTTGAATACGCGGTAGCTCAGGAGTGTCGCCCCGGGGATACGGCGAAGAGTCTTATGCTCGGGGGATTGGCCATCGCCTTCGATGACGTATTGGCTCTAGGGGCCGACAAACAAGACAAGTCGGGCGGCAGTAGTATGACCAACGCAGCAATCATCAGCACGATGGCGGAACGTCTCATCGAACTTGGCGGCATTTCTGCGGATCGCGTCCGCTCACACCCCGCCGGGTACCGCCACTTCTGACGACTTGATCGCAGCCAACGCAGGCTCTGGGCCATTGTGTGAACTCATTGATGGAACCTTGGTGGAGAAGTCCATGGGCTTTGAGGCTTCCGTAGTCGCCATGACAATCGCACGCATCCTCGGTACCTATGTCTTTGCACAGAAGCTAGGTGTGGTCTCTGGTCCGGATGGCATGTTCCGCTTGTTGGACAACACGGTACGAGGACCTGACGTGGCCTATTTGGCCCGGGCTCGTTATCCTGGCGGAAAATTTCCGACGGATGCTTTTCCAGCGCTCAGTCCCAATCTAGTGGTCGAAGTGCTGAGCCCTAGTAACACCAAAGCTGAAATGTCACGGAAGCGTATCGAGTATTTTCATTCCGGTGTTGAGCTGGTGTGGATTGTTGACTGCACCAGTCGCAGTGTCGCCGTTTACACTTCGCCCAGCCGCGTCACGGAGCTTGGTGAGGAGCAAATCATCGATGGTGGCCAGGTTCTTCCTGGCTTTACCAGCCCCGTCGTCGACTTTTTTTCAGACATTGCGTGAAAACCATGTCGCAAATTGAGTTACTGAGGCTGGTTGTGAGCGTACTTAACAATTTGCAAATACCATACATGCTTGTCGGCTCATATGCCTCCAGCTTTTACGGTGAACCAAGATCAACGCATGACATTGACATGGTCATCGACTTGGATAGTGCAAAGGTACCACGCTTGGTTCAAGAATTTGATACGCAACGATATTATTTGAGCGAATTAGCACTGCGCGAAGGCCGAATGGCAAATCTGATCGATTTGCAGTCTGGCGACAAAGTTGACTTTTTCCTGGATGCTGGCAACACGAACAACTGCACGGCATTAAGTCGCCGCTCGCGACGGAAGCTGATGGATATCGAAGTTGATATGGCCTCTGCAGAAGACACAATTCTCGCGAAACTGAGTTGGAGTAAGTCTGGTGGTGGTCTTAAGCGTCAGGTCGATGATGTGCGAGATATCCTCAGAATCCAGGGCGGCAAATTGGACGAGCAATATTTGCGGCAGCAGGCTGAGGCCTGGGGATTGACTCAAGAGTTAACGCCATTATTGAACGAATACGAATCTGAGGATCGATAGCCTTGTCGTCGATGCAACAACCTTTACCCACGAAATACGAACATGAGTTGTTAGCGGCCTCTGAGAGCGGGCGCGAAGCACTGCGGGTCATGGAACAGGTTTCGCGTTCGATGAGTGGCGAAGAGAAGCTTGCCAAGGCCTTTGAGCTCACCGAGATATCACGTCAGATCATGAGGGCTGGTATACGAGCCAACAATCCTGATGCAAGTGAAGCTGAAATTCAGCGCCAGTATGTTGATCGCTTACTAAGCTACCACGGCACTTCGCTCGCCCAGTTGAGAAAGTAGTGCGCAACCCAGCCGTCAGCTTTGACTACTAGTTTCTCCGTTAGTTTCTCCGTCGCTCGCAGCCCGCATCGAAGGTCCGAGAACTTTTTCGATGGTCAGGCTTCGGTCTCACGAGTACAATCGGAGGTATCCAGTGTCTGTAAAAATGACATTCGCGACGTGTGAGAGCCTATGCCGACTGTAAGCCGACCAACGATGACGACTGCCCAAGAACTCTTCGATTCACTGGCCGACGGATATCGCTATGAACTCATCCAGGGGGCGTTGCATATGATGTCGCCAGCAGATGGACGCCATGGTCGAATTGCAGGACAGATTGGCTACTTGTTGAAAGCGCACGTGGATCGCAATCGTCTCGGCGTCGTTTTTGCTGCCGAAACGGGATTCTTGATCCAGCAAGAGCCCGACACGGTTTTAGCACCGGACGTGGCCTACTTGTCACGAGCCAAGTTTGAAACGGTAGAGAATGAAGCCCAATATCTGCCAATGGCCCCCGACTCTGTGGCAGAAGTTTTATCGCCGAGTGATCGGTTTGCCAGGGTAGAATCCAAAGCTTACGCGTGGCTCGACGCCGGAACCAAACTCGTTTTAGTGGTCGATCCAGATAATCAAATGGTCAATGCGGTTTGGTCGAGAAAGAAAATCGAAGTGTTTGGCCCACGGAAGTCATCGACTGCAGTTCCGCCGTCGATGGTTGGAAGTGCCCGGTAGCCAACTTTTTTCAGTTGTACAGCTAGTCACCCGCCATTTTTAAGCCTTAGACCTTAAACCTTAAACCTTGTCCGACATCGCCATCAGCGTTGAGAACCTCTCCAAACGATTCCATATCGGGACCAGTGGAGGACCGGGATATCATCGCCTAAGCGAAGCTCTGACTGGACTGCCGCGATACGCTTGGAGCAAGATTTTCTCCCCTCGCCCCGCTTCTTGTGAGCCGTCGGCGCTAGCCGCGGGTTCTTCTTCCCTCCAGCCTCCAGCCTCCAGCCTTCAGCCTGTTAACGAATTCTGGGCTTTAAAAGACGTCAGTTTCGAAGTTAAGCAAGGCGAAGTGGTCGGCATCATTGGCCGCAACGGAGCTGGCAAGAGCACGCTCCTAAAAATTCTCAGTCGCATCACCGAGCCCACCTCCGGCCGTTTTGGCGTGCGAGGTCGCGTCGCGAGTCTGTTAGAAGTCGGCACCGGCTTCCACCCCGAGTTAACCGGCCGCGAGAACATTTTTGTCAGCGGCATCACCCTTGGCATGACCCGCGCCGAGATCAAAAAACGCTTCGACGAGATCGTCGATTTTTCAGGCGTCGAAAAATTCCTCGACACCCCCGTCAAGCGATATTCCTCTGGCATGCAAGTCCGCCTTGGCTTCGCCGTCGCCGCGCATCTCGAAAGTGAAATTCTGATCGTTGATGAGGTGCTAGCCGTTGGGGATGCTGAGTTTCAGAAGAAATGCATAGGTAAGTTAGAGCAACTCTCACACCGCGGCAGAACTGTTGTCTTGGTGAGCCACAGCATGTCCGCCGTTACTTGCATGTGCAGTCACGCGATCTTGATTGCCAACGGTCGAGTTGAGGCGAAAGGCAACGTTGGCGAAGTTCTTGAGCGTTACCAAAGCAAATTCAATTCGAACATAGCCGATAGCAAGTCGCTGCGAGACTTGCGAACAGAAAATGTCTTCGTATCTGGCGCTTCAGTCTACTCAAGTGGTGGCGACTCTCAAGAAATCACCATCACGCGAGCGATCGTCATCGAATTCTCAATGGTGGTGTGTACTAGTGGGAATCTGTTTAACCCCAGCGTTGTCTTGGAAAACGACAGTGGTGTTATTGTATTGAATTCCTTCCCCTCTCTGTCTGCCTCGGTATTTCAAGATCCCCTTGATCCGGGCGTCTACAAATGTCGACTCACGATTCCGCCCAATCTGCTAAACGACGAGCTATACAAAGTGAGCATCTATATTATTCGAGACCGTCAGAGGGTCGAATTGCTGCTCGAAAATGTGCTCAAGATGCAACCGCGAGATGACACAGTTCGCGAGCAATGGTATGGCAAATGGCCAGGAGTCGTCCGACCGTCCATAAATTGGCACACTGATGTTTCCGCTGATTACTTCGACCCGCCATGACGAAAGCTAAACGAAAGATAAGAATCGTTGACTATGTAGCCAATCCTGGCGGCGGCGTTCGGTTTGTGATCGAGCTACTGCAAGCCTTGGTCGATCGCTCTGACTTCTCGTACGAGCTCGTAAGCCATGGTAATGCACTGCGCAGATATCGATCACTGCTAGAGCGTAGTCGGATTCGAGTCCAGTTGTCCGATATTCCGCCTGCAAATAACCCACGGCTAGATCCGAAAGTCTGGCATCGCATTCCGGGCAATGCACTTATGTTGCGATTAGTGGGCCGTACAATTCCCTGGACGATTCGCGTTCCACAGCGCGCGTTTGGCGATTGTGATTTGGTTTGGTTTCCCTGGATTCACCGACATGAAGCGGACTGGAATACGAGAACACCGCTGGTGGCGACCTTCCATGACACGATTGGTTTGCAGTTTAGTGGGGTGTGGCCGGTCGCTGCTCAAACCACTGAGCATGAATTGATGAAACGCTGGTTTGCAAGTGATGCTCGAATTCTTGTTACTTCAAAATCCACGACCGAATCGCTCAAGTTTCTGTTTGGACAAGAGCCAAGTAGATTTCAAGTCATTAGGCTAACGGGCATGCACTCGGCAAGTCCCCTAGAGCGTGTCCAGCCTACTGAGCGTTGGGAGTGGATGCATAAACCTTATATCTTGTGCCCGGCAAACGTCTCACCCCATAAGAACCACGAAACACTACTGCAAGCGGTGGCGAAATGGGAAGCGGCAATTCCAATTGTCTTGGTTGGAAGTGGCACAGACTGGAATAGCAAAGCCCGTGAAGGGGACGCGCGGCAGAGAGTACTCAGGAACCTCGATGCAAAGCTGCAACTCTCGAGCCGTGGGAAGATCTTAGGTTTGGGATACGTGGATGACGCCACATACTTCGCGCTACTGTCCAACGCTTGGGCGTTGGTCATGCCGACCTTGGCTGAAGGCGGCGGTAGCTTTCCCGTTGGCGAAGCGATATTGCGTGGGATTCCTGCAATTTGCACTGATATTCCTGTGATGCAGGAATTTGTAGAAGTGAATGAGGGAAAAGTATGGATGTTTAAAGCTCAATGTCAGGATGAACTTGCGGCTAGGCTAAATGAATTTGTTGAGTCCTATGACCAAATCAAGTCAGAAGCTGTCGAAGCAAGCAAATCTCTTGCCTTCGACACGTGGGGAATTGTGGCCGAAAAATACGTGAGAGTTTTTTCGCAACCGTTTACGCTTGGGTAGCAGAACTCGCATGAGTTTCTATCTACCGCATGGCACCCCGAAAGCCTTGATGACTTGTGCTATGGGTTTTCTTGCATTTATCACGACTCGTGAACGGTTTCGTGTTTTCATCATATTCAAATTAGTCTTAGCGATTTGACTGGCAGCAGGTCGGAGCAACAATGAAGAACTCTCGTCAACAAAGCTTGATGTATCGAATTCGTTGCTTACTTGCACGATGGGTTCATCCCGTCCGCTTTTATGGGCAATTTTCACCGCCACTCGATCAAGTGATCTACCAGCGATACTTTTTTAGCCGACCATCGGCAGGTGTCTTTGTTGAGTGTGGCGCATTCGACGGAGTGTGTGAGTCAACTTGTCTTATGTTTGAGCGGCACTTAGGCTGGGTGGGATATAACATTGAACCGTTGCCGCACCATTTTTCCAGGTTGGAAAAGAATCGCCCGCGTTCCACGAACCTGAGCTTCGCCCTGTCCGATGCTACTACTGAGGCGGAGTTTGTTCAGGCGGTACATCCAACACTGGGGAACGATTTTGGGAACGGTAGCCTCAGGCATTCGGAATTGCAACGACAAGAACTCGAAGCGATGGGTTGTACATTTGAGCATATTCGAGTTGAAACAAGGCCTTGGGATGCGTTCTGCAATGCGTGGTCAATCAAACACATTGACCTCCTAGTGCTTGACGTTGAGGGGCACGAGGCGACGATCTTGTCGGCAGTGTCGCGGACTAGTGTACTGCCGCTGATTGCGGTAGTGGAAGCCTGGCCTCATCGGGCGGAAGAAGTCAAGGGCCACATGGAGAGACTGGGGTATATCTACGACGGAGAATATCGCTCCAACCTCTTCTTCAGACATGCGGATTTTAAACATCCGGGCGATGAAAGCTAAACTCTCAGCCATTTAGACATTTGTTAATTCTATGAACCAGCCAAATGCTACGCCGAAGCAAATACCAGTGGCCGAGCCAGATTTATCTGGAAATGAAGAGCGATTCGTTGTTGACGCAATGCGGTCGTCTTGGATTTCTTCCTCTGGAAAGTACCTCGACCAGTTTGAATCACAGTTTGCTTCGGATTGCGGTGCGGATACAGCATTGGGAGTCTGCAATGGAACGGTCGCACTTCACTTAGCACTAATGGCCCTTGACGTAAGACCGGGTGATGAAGTGTTGATTCCATCCCTGACTTACATCGCTACCGCGAATGCATGCAAGTATGTTGGGGCAGAGCCCATATTTATTGATGTCGATGAAGATACTTGGTGCATAGACCCAACGAAATTGGAAGCCGCCATTACGCGGAAGACGCGCGGGATTATCGCGGTTCACTTATACGGCCATCCCGCAGATATGGACGCAATCAACCATGTTGCCGCCGTCCACGGCTTATGGGTGATCGAAGACGCCGCGGAGGCTCATTTTGCCAGGTACAAAGGACGCGTCGTAGGTTCGTTAGCTCGCTGCGCAACTTTTTCATTCTACGGCAATAAGATCATCACTAGCGGCGAAGGTGGTGCCGTTACCGTTAGCGATGCACAACTTGAATTACGAATGCGGACCCTAAGGGGGCAAGGTGTGGATCCGACGCGGCGCTATTTCTTCCCCGTCACAGGCTACAACTTTCGCATGACGAATATTGCTGCCGCTATTCTGTGCGCTCAGCTCGAGCGCAAGGAGGCGATTGTGTCGAAGCGGAGACAAATCTACTCGTGGTATCGAGAACGACTGTGCGAAATCGATGGTATTGGGTTTCAGCCAGTCGCTGATTGGGCTGAAATCACACCGTGGCTCATGAGCGTTGTTATCGAACAGGATTTCGGGTTGTCACGCAATACTGTTGCCCTGCAACTGTCCGAGGCTGGAATCGATACTCGGCCATTTTTTATTCCATTGCATCGCTTACCGCCATTTCGCCACGAGAGCCAAGCACGTCGAGAGGTGCTTCCAGTAACAGATAGACTTGCAAATTCTGGCTTAAATTTGCCGACCTATACTGGCATGGATGAAGGTACCGTTGATCATATCTGCAAAGCCTTGGCGATCATCTGGCGCAAGAGCCGGCGTCAAGGAGTAGGCTTCCATCCCAGTCAGACAACCGCAAGTATCGGTAGGGTGGCGGAGCCTGCCACCAATGAGTCGTATCAAAGCAATGCGCTCAGCTTCGAGCCGCTTGGGGTCGAGCACGTTGATGGCCTGCTAGAGTTTCTGGAAACGATCGCAAGAAGTGGGGACATGATTCACTTTCACCCGCACCCCTTTGATCTCCAGACAGTTCAAAGCCTTGCCAATGAAGTACTGGATGTTTACTACGTTGCGTTGATTGAGAGGAGAGTAGCTGCGTATGGGATGCTTCGCGGGTGGAAAGAAGGGTTTGACAGGCCATCGCTGGGAATTGCGGTATCGCCAGAGCATCGAAATCGAGGGCTCGGGCGAATGTTTATCCTATTTCTCCATTCGATCGCCAGGTCCCGGGGCTCACAGGAAATCCGATTAACAGTTTCGAAAGACAATTGTCGAGCAGTACAACTCTACGAGTCACTTGGGTATCGCTTTGAAGAGCTTCACGAGGAAACGTTTGAAGGTACTCTAAAGTTAGCAGGGCGTTGACAAAAGTGAAAATCGGCATTGATCTCGCGCCGCTAACATATACCCTGACGGGAATTGGTGTGTATGTCCAAGAGTTGGTAAATGCAGTTTCGTTGGCGAATTCAGATATAGAATGGCATTTCCCGGTATTGAGTGAGATACCTTTCGATCGGTTCTTTCGCCTGCGGATGCGATCGAAACTACCTGCCCAGATTCAAGAACGCATTAAAATCCGTCCAACGTTCGCCTTCTTGCATGATCGCCGAAATGTCAACAAGCGAACGCGGCTGGATGCTGGCAAGATGCAGCTTTTCCACGTTACCAACGCACAAAGCCAGTTCACGGATTTTCAATTGCCGTATGTGATCACAGTTCATGACTTGGCATGGATGCGCGTGCCTAAGAATGAGTTGCCCACCCCGCGTATCTTTGGATTGAATCGACTCCAAAGGCTGATTGAATCTGCGGACCATGTCATTTGCGACTCTGAATGTACTCGCACGGACGTGCTTGAATTGGTGGGGCGAAGGCCAGAAGATGTAACTACGATCCACCTCGCCCAGCGGTCCCACTTCGATACACCCGTGATGGAACAGCAGAGAACCATGGCAAGGAACAATGCCAATGGTGGACAACCTTATCTACTTGCAGTGAGTACCATTGAGCCTCGCAAAAACTATGTGCGACTTGTGCAGGCGTTTGCACAACTGCATAAACAACACCCGGAAATGCGATTGCTGATCGCTGGCGCGAAACGGAGCGCATGGAAGGATGTACAAGCATCAATTCACGCAACGGGCATGTCAAACAACATTAGTGCGCTTGGGCATATCCCTGACGAGAAAGTTCTAGAATTGTTATGGGGGTGCGAGGCGTTGGTTTATCCGTCGCTCTACGAAGGATTCGGTTTACCCGCGCTTGAGGCGATGGCTTGCGGTACGCCAGTTGTCTGCTCGGCCGCGGGGTCACTCGGTGAAGTAGTGGGTAACGCAGCGGTGATCGTTGACCCGCTAGACGTCGACTCGATAGCGGAAGGGATGCGCTCAGTTGTAGATTGTGGTGAACGAAAAGCCGAACTCAGTGCCAAGTCCTTGCAACAGGCAAGTAAATTCTCTTGGAGTAAGACGGCGCAGCAGACCATGGCGGTCTACCGAAGTGTCATCGGTTAGTCACCGTGCGCATCGTCTATCTTCATCCGCACTTCACTACCGATGGTGGTGCTGGACGCATGGTACTGGAAACCGGCAGGCGGCTAGCAGATCGCGGCCATCGGGTAGACTGTGTTTGCATTCGCGCCGCCCGCGATATCGTGGGTAACGACAGTCGCATGACTTTTCACGAAATCGGTGGGCCATCTTCGTCGCAAATTCCCTTCTGGTTGGGCTTCCGAGCTGGTTGCAAACGCATTGCTGCCAAAGTTAAGCGAATCACGGATGAATCTAACGGTGAATGCGTGTTGTTTCCCCAAGTATTTCCTGCCAACTGGTGGGGTAGCTATGTGTTGACGCAACTGCCGCACATTCCTTGCATTTGGTTTTGCCAGGAGCCTTCGGCTTTCATCCACTCATCAGCCTGGATCGGAGCGCTGCCGTTTCCCAAGAATTGGATCGCACGATTGCTGAATCCGTTCCTGGCGCAAATTGACGTGCGCAGCTGCCAGAAATTTCGAACGGTCATGGTGAATTCTCTGTTCTCCCAAGAGTACGCGCGACAAGTTTATGGATATCCGCCCGAGACGGTTGTGCCGGTGAGCCTGGGCGTTGATCATGGTCGCTTCAAGCCACGTAAAGACAGCCAACGTTCGCAGGCGATTGTTGTTTTCTCCAAGCTGACGCGATTCAAGAACGTCGATCGCATAATCGCGGCGTTTGAGCTGCTAGCCGTTCAGCGGGCGGATCTGCGACTGCATATTGTGGGAGACGGAGACGCCCAAGCGGCACTTCATCGCCAAGCCAACGCATGCATGGCCCGCCAACGCATCGAGTTTCACGGGCGTGTGTCGGACACTCGAGCCACGGAACTGCTGCAGGATGCGAGAGTTCTGTGTTTGGCCTCGGACAATGAACCGTTTGGCTTGGTGGTTGTCGAGGCGCTGGCCTGTGGAACCCCAGTCGTAGCGATGAATTCGGGTGGTCCGGCGGAAATTTTGGGTGAACACGGTTGCGGCCTGCTCGTGGACTCGACGACACCGCAGGCATTGGCCGCTGCGCTGAAAGTCATCTTGGATTCAGACGAACGTTTCCAGCAGTTTTCTTCAGCCGCCTTGCATCGCGCGGCGGATTTCCATTGGGAAAACGTGGTCGATTCCCTGGAAGCAAAGTTCGAGCAACTTATCTCAGCGCCGTAGCGACTTCCGTTGGTGTAGTGAGCAGTACACATGCAGAAACTCGTGGCGAGTCCGCTACCCAAGAAACTCATACAAGACAACTCGGATTGCTTAGCCGCTCAAGTGATTAAGATCAGCCTACTGACGCCCTCGTATAACCACGCCGACTTTATCCAGCGTACCATCGATAGTGTGCTCCAACAACAAGGCGATTTTGAACTGGATTACGTCGTACTGGATGGGGGAAGTACCGACGCAACAACGCGCATTCTAAAAGGCTATGGCGAAAGCTTGAGGTGGACCAGCAAAGCTGACGGTGGGCAAATTGAGGCGCTCAACCACGGGCTCGACGCAGCTACCGGCGACGTAGTTGGATGGTTAAATAGTGATGATATGCTTCTGCCCGGAGCGTTGCAAAAAGTAGCCGAGGGATTCGCACAAAATCCGCAAGCCGTCTGGTTGCATGGCGATTGCACGATTGTCGACCGCGATGATAAAGAAATCCGCCAGTGGGTGAGCGCCTACAAACGCTACCGTGCGCGACGGTACAGTCGCAAGAAACTGTTGTCGAGCAATTTCATTAGCCAGATGACCGTTTTCTGGAAACGGACAGTGATGCATAAAATTGGAATGCTCGATTCGAGTTTGACGCTCGCGTTTGACTACGACTATTGGTTGCGTTTGTCCAAAATCGCTGATCCAATTTATGTGCCATCTCCCCTGGCGGCATTCCGCTGGTACCCGACTAGCAAGAGTGGCGGGAATTTGCGACGCCAGTGCCAGGAGGATGAGCGGGTTGCGCGCGGGCACGGTCTGCACGGGGTTGGTCTGTGGACCAAGCGGTTCGAGAATTGGCTACGAGTAACCTATCTGAACAAGTGACCGGTCAAAACTTTGACTTAGACGCGCCGACTGTAATTGGGGCAGAGGTGTGCGCGGATTGGTTTCCGGATATTGAAGGGTACCAACTGCTGCGGGAATTGGGACGCGGTGGGATGGGGCAGGTCTATCTAGCGCGGCATCTGAAACTCAATCGCTTGGTGGCGCTCAAGACGATCTCAGGAGCCAATCGAGATCTGGAAGAGGTCTTGGTGGCGGAGGCGCAAATCGCGGCGAAATTGGAGCACCCGGCGATTGTGCCAGTCTACGAAGTGCAGACCAGTGGCTCGGCGTTGTTCTTTTCGATGGGCTACGTGGCTGGAGAAGATTTGGCGCGGCGAGTCTCACGGAAAGTCTTGTCGGTTGATGAGACGGTCAGCTTGGGGCTGGTCCTGTGTGAAGCGTTACAGCATGCGCACGACCAGGGCATCCTGCATTTGGATTTGAAGCCTGCGAACATTTTGCTCGATGGCGCGGAGAATCCAAAGATTGCGGATTTTGGGTTGTCGGCTTTTTACGACGTTCAGCGTGGAGCGCAGGGGCTAGGCACACCTCAGTTCATGTCGCCGGAGCAAATCTTGAACCGTGGTGACTCCTTGACGCCCGCAGCCGATATCTACTCGCTAGGTGCAGTGCTGTACACGGTTTTGGCGGGACGTCCGCCGATCATCGCGGCTGACTCCGAGACATTGTTACACCGGGTCATCGCGCAGCCGCCGCCAAGCTTGCGCGAGTTTGGCATCCGCGTGCCGCCAGAGCTGGAAGCAATCATTCTACACTGCCTGCACAAGCAGCCGCAGTCGCGCTATCAATCCGCCAAAGACTTGCAAGCTGACTTAGTGGCGCTCACGCGAGGGGAGCCCGTCCAAGCGCGTCCGCCCAGCTTCCTATCCTGGATCGCTTATCAAACGCGTCGGCACCTGTTAGCCGCCAGTGTCTCGGGGTCGGCTGTACTGCTGTTGCTGTTATTAATCAGTTGGGTCATCGTCCGTTTTGTGGCGCAATCCTGGGAGCTGGATCAAGCGCGCGAGGAGGCCAGTCGACTAAGCCGCGAGCGGTTGATCTGGGAGCAGCGTATCGCCACTAGTTTGACTGCGAAGCAGAACAACGAACTTAAGTTTGCGGTTGCGAAGGAGCTGGCGGAATATCACGCGGCGGACGGTAATCCTGCCGTAGCAGCCCAATACGCAGCACAGGCTTTGTTGACTCTTCCGCGCGAACAGCGCAGTGAACCTGAGCAGTTGGTCGCTTTGGTGCGCGAAGCACTCGGGGATGCGACTGCAGCCGCAGAAGCGGGGGGGCCAGAAGACTTGGAATTGGAACGACTGGCAACGCCCGACGCCATCGAGCGCTAAACAAACCAATGCACGATAAATGACTATTTAGGAAGCATGAATGACTTGGTTCATTGAGTATACAACAGGCGATTCCAAGCAAGCGGTACGGTTGGATCTACCCACTGAAAAGGTGATGAAGATCGGGCGTGGATCGGCCAGCGATACGAAGATCCAGGACGCGACCCTGTCTCGCATTCACTGTGAAGTCGAGTTGGTTCAGGGGATGCCCTTGCTACGCGATCTGGGCAGTACTGGAGGAACCCTTGTCGCTGGTCGTAGAATTGCCGAGCAAGTGCTACACAGCGGACAGAGCTTCAAAGCAGGCAATACGAAGTTCGTGGTAACTTCGGATTCGCCACTGGACGCACCGACACTGCAACCGCGAGGTCGGCGCGGGATGTCGCTGCAAGGGCTCATCGAGCGATTCGAAGCCAAACCAAGCATAGATCGTTTCGAAATTAAGAAGTTGGTCAATCGCGGTGGCAAGAGCCTCGTCTACCGTGCCGTTGATTCGACTTCGGGTGACGAAGTAGCCCTAAAAGTCATTCCGACGCCCAGCGGCAGCGAGGAGGACAAGGCGCGGTTCATGCGAGCGATGAAGATGCTACAGGAGTTGCGAGACCCTTACTTGGTCAAGCTGCTACGGGCGGGCCGAACGACGAACTACTGTTGGGTGGCGATGGAATGGCTCAAGGATGGTTCGATAGCGGATCGCGTGGAACGCCAGGGCATCGGGGGATGCTTGGATTGGCGCGACGCTTGGCAGATCGCCGTTTGTATTTCTCAATCGCTACATATCTTGGAACGCCATGGTATCGTGCATCGCAACATCCGGCCGACCAACATTTTGCATCGGGGGGCCAATAATACGTGGCTACTGTCTGATCTTGTAGTCGCAAAGGCCGACGCCAGTTCGGATGCCAGCGTAACGCAACAGTTCTTTTTGCCGCATGACGTGGCGTACACAGCACCGGAGCGACTGCTCGGGAAAGAGGACAACGCGCACTCCTTGCAGGCGGATATCTACTCGCTCGGCGCCGTTCTTACGGAAACGCTCACCGGTGAACCACCTTATGGACACGGCGACCTGCTCGAACTGCAATCGCAAATTCGGCAGCCGCGAAAACTTGTCACTCGGGCTGCACAAATCGGAGTGAATGAGCTCTTTGTCGATTTCGTCAATCGGCTGACGGAACCCGATCCGGCCAAACGCATGCGTTCGGCTACCGAACTGTGGCAGCAAGCCGAACGCGTTGGCAAGCTGAGCGGCCTGAGTAGTGTCTGAGTTCCAGTGTTTGGAGGAAAGGCTAGGAAAGGCAATAAGTCTCGCACAGACTCCCCCCAGGCTAGTGGCCTGACCTCTCGCAGGAAACCGTAAATGCTAAGAATCGGTTAAGGCACCTGGAATCAGGGTGCCGACCGTCGACACTCAACGGGTCGGGTTGTATACCAGAGTAGAACTCGCTGCCGCTCCGCCGGACTTTGTCGGACGGATCGTAATTTGGGCTAGCGAATGGAGTGTATATGACCACGGCGAGCGTTCCACATATCAACGTTTCTACATTCATCGAAGTTATCAAGCGCAGTGAGCTGATCGAGCCGAAGCGGCTGGAACACGCGCTGAAGTCCGTCGTGCTAACGAGCGGTAGTGATCGGACGGCTAGCGATATTTCTGAACAGTTGATTATCGCGGGACTCATAACCAAGTGGCAGGCGGCGCAGCTTCTGAAGGGCAAGTACCGCGGGTTCATGTTAGGGAAATACGTGATCCGTCGACCGCTGGGCCGAGGTGGGATGAGCGTCGTGTATGAAGCTGAGCATTCGGTACTCAACACGCGCGTGGCAATCAAGATCTTGCCTCAGGCTCGCAGCGATGTCGAAAAATCGGTGAGCCGCTTTCTGGCTGAAGCTCGGGCCGCAGCCAAGCTCAATCATCCGAATATTGTGCGCGTCCACGACTGCGACGTGATCGACAATCGTCGGTTCATGGTGATGGATTTGGTTAACGGTTCCAACTTAGGAGAGATCGTCGAAAAGCAAGGGCCACTTACCTACCGCAATGCGATACTAATGTTGCGGCAAGCAGCGTCCGGGTTGGCCTACGCTCATGAGCATGGCATTACACATCGCGACGTCAAACCGCACAATTTTCTGGTCGAGAAGGGTGGGCATCTCAAAGTAGCCGATATGGGCTTGGCCCTGTTTGCCATGGATGTTCCCGACCGACATACGCAAGACGGAACGAGCTCTGTGGTTGGTACCGTCGACTACATCGCTCCCGAACAGGCCTGGGACAGCCGCAAGGTGGACCGGCGAGTGGACATGTATTCTCTCGGATGCACGCTGTACTTTATGCTGACTGGAAAACCACCGTTTCACAGTGGCACGATAGCGCAACGGCTCGCCAAGCATCAGACGGCGGCCCCCACTCCGCTGGTGCAGATTCGCCCCGACTGCCCGCCGCCGATCGGGGAATTATGTTTGAAGATGTTGGCTAAAAAGCCCCAAGATCGAGTGCAGCAGATGGAGGAAGTGGTGCGCTTTTGCGATCAGATCTTACCGCGTTTGGCAGGCGGATCTAATGTGACCGTCCTCACACCAGACTCAGAACGGAGTGGCTCAGATAGCCACTACTCGATGTCCGGCGACGGGTTTCTCAGTCTTCAGGGTATGGATTTTTCCACCGAGTCGCCGAGTATGGACTCGTCAAGCTTTGGAGGCTTGCCAGACTTTGGGTCTTTAGACGGATCGGTCGGCATGGGGGCGCTTGCTGCTGTACCGACTAACAGCACTCCGTTTTGGGCGCAAGCTGCTGCGGCTGCTCCAGCCAAGCCACGCGCTAAAAAGAAATCGAATTCGCCGGCTGATAATGGAATCTATGTCAAGTCGGCTGTCTTCCTGGGCTTGTTCCTGGCCCTAGCCGGGCTTGGTCTGTCCATTTTTAGAGCCTTTTCGACCAACAATGAACCCGATCGCGTCAAGCCAACGATCAAACAATATGAAACGAGTGACGGTGGCGAGGTCATCATAGTGCGAGACTAAGGCACTGTCCTGAAATAACACTGTCCCGAAATAACACTGTCCCGAAATAACACTGTCCCGAAATAACACTGTCCCGAAATAACACTGTCCCGAAATAACATCCGTAGTGGAATTCGCCAGAATTCATTGTGCGACGGGAATTCTGGCGAATTCCACTACCTGTTTGCCAGTTTAGTCGGAAAGTTATTGCGGGAAAGTTCCTAAGGACTAGCCTTTGAAACTGTACAGCAGGTAGATGTTGTAGCCAATCCAGGCAAGCAGGGCGATGCCGAAGAGCCCCACCAAGATGGGGCCAGCAATACCTGATTCAATCCATGCAAGCCACGGTGGCAGACTACGTGCCGGCTGGCCGGAGAGCTTGCGGATTTTCTGCTCACGCTCTTTCTCTTTGGCCTTCTGGGCTTTTGATGCGTGCTTTAGTTTGAATTTCCGGGTTGGCTGCGCGGGCGCTTCTTTCTTCTTGCCGACAAACTCCTGTACGCTGCTCACATCCCAGTCATGGCGAAGTTGGTAGGACGGCACAGGCGTTTTCTCAGGCAACGACTCGTTGCTCCTTGGTGCGGCAAATTCGACGTCACCATCTGAGTTATCGTTGTCGATATCGTCTAGGTCAATGCTCGCTTCTTTGCCAAGCGGTAGCATGTCGATGGCGCTGCTGTCGACATCGCTATTGTCAACGTCCGAGGCATCGCCCTGAATTAGACTCAGGATATCATCGATTACGTGCTCGGGCTGGCCTGGATTTTCAGCATGAGCTGGAGTGGCAGCAGCCGATTCGATGGGTTGCTGTGGCTTTTGCGCCTGCTCGCGTCTATCCGATTTTGGTTTGCCAGACTTGCGCTGATTGTGACCAGTTTTAACGGCACTGTTGGGCGCTGAGGTGACCAAGGCTGAGGCATGTTCTGTGCGTTTGTGTTTCTTCGAAGTTCGCGTGGGCGATCGCTTGGCAGACTTGCTGGGAGCAGCCTGGGGCGCGGCGATGGCTATGCGAAAGCGAACCTTGCCAACGCGTATGCGATCGCCATCAGCCAAAGAGACAGCCACTCCCCGTTCCAAACGCTCGTCGTTAACAAAGGTGCCGTGCTTACTCCCTATGTCTTGCAAGAGGACGTTGTCGGACTTGTGGACGATCGCGCAGTGTTTTCGTGAGACCGATGAGCTCTTCGGGCGAATCTGGCAGGATTTGGAGCGACCAACAAGATACACGCCGAGGGATAGGGGCGTCGCCCGTCCCGCCTGTTTTCCGTGATCCAGAATAAGTTGAATATCCATTCAGGTGCTTTTAGAGCTCATCAGTCGAGGCAAGGAGCCCCGAAGTGTTTGTTTCAGTGGATCGTTGATCCCCAAGCAGTTTAACAGTCGCGCCCTTCTCAATACCGATGCCGCGTGGACGCTATGATGGCGCTGACTATTCAGGCAAGAACGATAGGTATACCATGTCGAACCGTCAACCAATGTCCCCATCATTTGGTGATATTATTCGGTGAGTGGGCAGAGGCGATAACGTCCCATCCGCACGGTGAGCATAAGTCGCAGTATTCCAAGCGTTTAGTCTACATCTGCACCGCGGATGTGGAGTGTTATTTTTTCATGAAGATTTAGGGGGTGTCCCGTGCCAGCTTTATTTCGGACGATTCTAGACGTGTGCGGCCCAGGGTGGCTGGCGATTCTGTGCCTGGCAGCGGCAATAAATCTAGGCGTAGCGCTACGATTAACGTTCCGTTTGCAGAGTGTCGTTGCCTTGGTCGCATTCTCGCCAATAGCGGGGCTGCCCCTGTGGATCGGTATTGTTGGTTCGCTAGTGAATCTTGCAGAAGCGATTGAGCTCGGGTCAGACCGCGCAATCGCTGGAAGTGTAATGGAGTTCAATGTCTTGGTTGCCATGGCTTTGCTTCCTGCATTTGTAGGTGCTGTATTGACGCTTCCAGCTTACGTTGTGGCTACCTACGGTCGATTCTGGTTGGTAACCCGCAGTGTGGGTGAAGTTGCAAAGCCAACGGAAGACCTGAAAGCGGCGGCTCCGGATGCCGACGAACTCGCCTATCAACAATACGCCGAGTCCGTGGCGGTGGGTGGCTATCGCCGGAATAAGCGGTGATCGATTTGAAGCTCGAAAGTCAACCAACGAGGGTGTTGTACAATCGCAACCTGACGCGTGAGCAGTGGGTTCGACGGGCAAGCAGAGGCGAGTGGAAATAGGACCGTGCTGGTTCCAGCTCAGCCGGCATGTCCAGGCAAGATTCCGTGAAGCACGTTTGTATGTGTTGAAGAATCGCAATCACCGCTGCGCACCACGGCGTGAACCGTCACTGTTGACAAACAGTAGAGTGATCCCAAGAGAACCAGCGGCATCAGCGGCAATCCTAGGGCAGCTTGGAATAATTGGCTGGCCAGCACGCCAACCCAACTCAGCAATAGTAAGAGTACTGCCTGAGTACGATGGGTTGCCCACAGTAGTCGAATGGGAAGCAACAGCACCACCAAATCGTAAACGTAGAAATGGGGGCTGAGCAAACACGTCGCCACGATTGCGCCTCCCAAATGTCTTCCCTGACGCAAATCAAACCGTTCCTGCTGCACCCAGCGATTGGCAAAGCATGCCAGACTCACGACGTAACTCGCCAGCAGACCCAGCAAGAGATAGTTGGCCCAGGCTGGTAGCCAAATCTTCTCCAGGCCAGCAGTCAATGACAGCAAGTTGCAGGACCAATTGAGTTGATAGCCCGCGTTTTGGTGATAGTTGCCCGCACCGCGCGCTACTTCGAGAAACTCGCCCCATACATGGCCAGGCAAGACAGCCGCAGCTACTCCCCATAATCCAATCCAGGACATGCCTGCTCCCCACACAAACCGCCATTGGCGATGATAGAGCATGACCAGCGGCAAGAAAAAAAACAGCGTAGGTTTGACCGACAACAATCCAAAGACTAGCCCAGCAGTCAGCGGGCGTTGTCGTTGCATCAAGCCCCAGGTGACCGCGAAGACCAGGAGCCACAGTGTTCCCTTCTGCCCCATCGCTAAACTTAAGAGCACCGGCGGAAACAGTAACATTGCTGGCCAATACCACCGAGATCCACGACTCGCACCTTTCCCCTCACGCAGTCGTTCTACGATCATAATTGCTGCGCACAAGGCGATCAGCAGAATCCCCAGCCATACTACAACAGCCAGGCGATAGTCGAGCAATCCCAGTGGGCAAAGAAGCAAATAGTAGGGTGGCGGATATACGGTCGGATAAAATTGGTCGGCATTCCACGTAAATCCGATACGCTGTGGGTCGTGCTGCCAAGCATCAAAGCTAGCCGCATCAAAGAGCTGGTTTGCGTGACCAGAGACCAGCATGTTGGCCCCGGTCCAATCTTGCAGGAAGTCCGAACCGTATGGACTTTCCCCTTTATGCACATTCCACCGATAATTCGGGCTGAAGGCCAGCAATAAACTTGCTAGTAGCAGCACGCTCATGCCCGTCCACAGCCAGATCCGAGCTGAGCCAGGGGCTATGGAAATGAATGAGTTTTCGTGTGGATTGGCCATGTGCTTGGTCGGCAGCCGCTAAAGCTCTCATAATGGCGCAATGCGAGTGATTGCGTTTATAAGCCTAGCACACGATATGAAGCTTTAGGCTTCGATCTTCGTTCCCAAGACTTGCAGGAATGCACGGATCCAAGCTGGATGTGCGGGCCAAGCCGGTGCCGTGACCAGATTTCCATCGACGTGCGCATTATCGAAGTTGCTGGCTGCGGGCACGACGACTCCGCCACTCAATGCAATCTCTGGTCCCACGGCCGGGTAGCAGCTGCAAGATTTTCCCGAAACGACTCCGGCTGCCGCTAAGATCTGCGGGCCATGGCAGATCGCCGCGATCGGTTTATCGTTCGCATGAAAGTGTCGGACCAATTCCAGCACGCGCTCATTCAAACGCAAGTACTCGGGAGCTCGACCACCGGGGATCACCAGGGCGTCAAAGTGCTGTGGGTCGACGGTCTCAAAGTCGGCGTTCAACACAAAGCGGTGCCCAGGCTTTTCGCTGTAGGTCTGATGTCCTTCGAAGTCGTGGATAGCCGTTGCCACGAATTCACCTGCGCGTTTGTCGGGACAGACGGTGACACACTCGTGGCCGACCATCAGCAGCATTTGATAGGGCACCATGATTTCGTAGTCTTCCACGAAATCACCAACGATAAACAGAATCTTCTTAGGCATAGAACTTCACTTGAATAATTCAATTTTCCAGGAACTGCAGTCGTACAATGGAGGTCAGCGGGAATCCAGACGCGAAGGAGAAACTTTGACAGAGCACCCTAACAAACGTATCCGCCATACTTGCATCTTACACATTTCGTCCGCAGGGTATTTCTCCGATTTTGTGTTGTCTCAGACGTCGATCTCTTGCGCGTCCTCGGCGCGTTCCATGATGAAATTGAAGCGCGCCGAAGCATCGCGGCCCATCAAGTCAGAAACGACGCGGTCCGTCTCTAATTGATCGTCTACTTCGACTCGCAGCAACCGTCGCGTCGCAGGGTTGAGCGTAGTGTCCCACAGCGTTTTGGGCATCATTTCGCCGAGTCCCTTAAAACGCGTGATCTCGGGCTTGGAGCGTTTATCGGCGGCGGCCAGGATCCGTGCACGGGCCATTTCATCAGCGGCCCAGTGTGTTTCCTTGCCGATATCGATGCGGAATAGAGGCGGCACAGCGATGTAGACTCGCCCGTCGGCAATCAAAGCTGGCATGTGGCGATAGAAGAATGTCAGCAGTAATGTGGTAATGTGATGGCCGTCGGAGTCGGCATCGGCCAACAAGATCACGCGATGGTATCGCAGCTTGCTCAGATCCAAGTGCGTGCCGATGCCGCAACCGAGGGCGGTTACCAAGTCCTGGAGTTCCTTGTTCTCCATCACTTTTTTGAGCCCAGCGCTTTCGGTGTTCAGTACTTTACCGCGCAGTGGCAAGATGGCTTGATGATTGCGATCGCGTCCTTGTTTGGCACTCCCGCCGGCCGAATCCCCTTCGACGATAAACAATTCCGAATTGCCGCGTCCGGAGGCTAGGCAATCGCTCAACTTGCCTGGCAACATCGCGCCGCGTGAGGTACTGCTCTTGCGCGAAATTGACTCCGATGCGGCTCGCGAGGCGGCGCGGGCTCGCGACGCAGCGATGATGCGCGCTACGATGGCCTCTGCCACCGAGCGATTGTTGTTTAGCCACTGCTCAAGCGCAGCCCGCATCGCGGTATCGACGGTAGGTTGCACTTCAGGATTGTTCAAGCGGTCTTTGGTCTGACCTTGAAATTGTGGATCAGGAATGAAGATCGACACGATCGCTACCACGCCTTCGCGTATATCTTCGGGCGTAAATTTAACGCCGCGCGGCGTAAGATTGTGAGTTTCAATGAAGTTGCGAATGGCTTTGCCAAGCCCCGCACGGAATCCGTTTTCGTGAGCGCCGCCATTGGCAGTGGGAATGCCATTGACATAGGATCGCACGTGTTCGTCAGTAGACTCGGTCCACTTCAGTGCAATCTCGATACGCTCATCGCCGTCTTTGGAGAGGGTGAATGGGGTGTCATGGATGCTACGTGCGGAGCGTTCTTCCATAACGCGACCCAAGTAATCGACAATTCCATTGGCATGATGGAATGATTCTTTCTTATCATTGACTTCGTCAACATACGTAACCTTCACGCCACGATGTAGGAAGCTAGTGACTTCCAACCGCTGTCGGATGGTGTCCGAATTGAAATCCGTTTTGGGGAAGATCGTCGGATCGGGCGTGAAAGTGATCGTGGTGCCTGAGCCGCGAAACGTGCCTTTGGCTTTTTGGATTTTTGTGATCGGCTTTCCTTGCGAAAACTCCATTTTGAACTGGCCGCCGTCACGCCGGACCACAGCGACCAGGTGTTTGGACAGAGCATTGACGGCAGAAGCGCCGACGCCGTGCAGACCACCAGAGGCTTTGTAATTCTTGCCTTCGAATTTGCCGCCCGCATGCAGACAGTCAGGACCATTTCAAGTGCGCTCTTATTCGTCTTGGAATGCTTGTCAACGGGGATGCCACGGCCATTGTCAGCCACACTCACTGTCCGCCCGTCTTTGTGCAACGTGACCGTGATTTCTGTCGCATAGCCATTCATGGCCTCATCGACTGAGTTGTCCAGTATCTCCCAGTTAAGTGGTGCAGTCCCGCCGCGCGCGCGACTCCGCCGATGTACATCCCCGGACGCTTGCACCGGTTCGAGGCCTTCCAGGGCGAGCGATATCATCGGCTGTATAACTCTTATTTACAGTAGCCATGCCATCACTTTGCGGTTTACGTTAAGCCTCAAACCTCAAGCTTTGAAACTTGAGCGCTTATGTTTATTCCTGATTACTATTTCCGTCCCTGATCCCGCGTTACTCTTCGGGCAACTGCGGGGCGCAGGAGGTTGAAAGACCACGGATGCAATTTTGCCATTCTTTTGGATTTCGGTGCCGCGATACGCGCCTCGGGAGGTCACGCGATAGCAGCGGTCGAAACGGTTTTTTGCGGCTCCACGATTTGTTTCGACGGTTAGCAGGTCGCGATCTCCCTTCGAAGCTTTGAATCCGACGAGTCGATCGGTCTTAGACAATTTGATCAACGTGACACCTTTGCCGGGGGCCAGACAAGTAGTTGATTTCTTCGATGGGGCAGACCATTGCGCGGCAGTCCCGCTGGAAATGGCCAGAATCTTTTCGGTACCGGTGACCGCTTCAACCCCAACGACTTCGTAGCCACTGGCCACCCGCGCGTAGCGTCGACCACTGCGCGTCGATGGCTCGACGAACTGCTGCAAGCCGAAACGCAAGGCAAAGCCATTGCTGGTGGCCGCGAAGCCATGCACTTCTGGGCAGTAGTCTGGATGTTTCGGATCTTCCTGGATGTTTCCAACAACGCGGGGATCAAGCGAAATGGCGGACACAATCTTTTCGCCGTCCTTCATCTTGAACAGCTTTTGAATGGGTTCACCGTGACCAGTCGAAGCGGGAATGTCGATGAATCGAGCCGTATAGCAGACTCCGAACGATGAGAACAAGGCCAGCGTGCTACGAGTCGAACCAGCCACGCAAGCAAGCACGCGATCGCCCTCCCGTAAACGACTCTTGGACGGATCCGCAATCTGTTTTTGGCGTTTGACCCAGCCGTCGACGGACAATAACACATTGCAATCTTCGGCTACGATGAAATCTTCGGCGGCTGTACTCAGGCTCTTCGGAAACCGTCACAATTTGAGTACGGCGAGCGGCTGATTTCGTTTTAGCGTAATCATGATCAAACCTTCGATCTCCTGCCGCACGATTCCCCAGCGACCAGAGCTATTGGTGTCGTCTGTGTTTTCCTTTAACGGTTTTTGAATGGCGAGGAGCACGAGCGGCTTTTTTCTTTGAGTTCCGCCTGCACCAAGTTGATTTCGAGCTTGGCCAAACGGTACAGTTTCAATTCCAGGATGGCATCGGTCTGTTCTTCGTCCAGTCCACCCTTTTCGACTGGAAAACGCTTCATGATGATCTTGGCGGCTGCGTCATATTGCCATCCGATGCGCGAATAATCTTGATGATCTCGTCGAGCGCATCAAAGATCGGCACAAAGCCTTCTAAGATGTGTGCATGCGTTTAAGCGGCTTGCGTCGAGTTCGTTTTGCAGACGCGCGGTAACGACATCTAAGCGAAAATGCGAAGATGCCACAGGACTTCCTTCAAGCCCAAACGCTCTGGCCGACCGACTTCTGGATTCTCCGTCGGTACGAGGCACGTCATGTTGACGTTAAAGTTCGTTTGCAAGGGCGTGTTCTTGTATAGATACGCCAGCACTTTTGATTCGTCAGCGTCTTTGCGCAATTGCAAATCGATGCGGATGTCCTCAGTCGAAACATCGCGAACATCTTCGATCAAGGGCATTTTGCTACTGAGTACGATCTCTGCGATGCGCTCAACTAGGATCGATTTATTGACGGTATAGGGGATAGACGTGATGTGCATCATCTTGCTGCCGCTCTTCGTCGGCTTGCCCATTTCCGTCGTGCCACGCAGCTTTAGACTGCCTTGCCCTGTCGCGTAGATCTCGCGCAGTTCCTCCTTCGAATTGACGAGTTGTCCACCCGTGGGAAAGTCAGGACCTTGAACCGCATCGTTGGCGACCAGCTGATAGTCCTTGATCTCAGGGTCCTTTAGCAACTTTAACAGTGCTCGACAGACTTCGCCCAGATTGTGCGGTGGAATATTTGTGGCCATCCCCACGGCAATTCCGGTTGCACCGTTAACCAACATATTTGGCACGCGGCTGGGCAATACAACTGGTTCTTGGCGCGTCCCATCATAGTTGGGTTTGTAGGGCACAATACGACTGCCCAAATCGCGCAGCACCTCCACGGCAATAGGCGTCATACGGCATTCGGTATAGCGCATGGCAGCTGCATTGTCGCCGTCGATAGAGCCGAAATTCCCGATACCATCGACGAGTGTTTCGCGCAGCGCCCAGGGCTGTGCCAGGCGTACCAGCGCGTCATATACCGATGACTCGCCGTGCGGGTGAAAATTGCCTGTTACATTACCACAAACAAACGCACATTTACGCGGTTTCGAATCGGCGCGAATTCCGAGCTGATCCATGGCGTACAGAATGCGGCGCTGAACCGGCTTGAGTCCGTCGCGAACGTCGGGCAGAGCGCGGCTAGTGATGACGGACAACGAGTAGTTGAGATACCGCTCTTGGGCGGCTTCGCGGAGCGGGACGGTGTCGATTTGCTGGATTTCCTCAGCGTCAAACAGGTCCGCGGTGGCCGATTTCTTACTCGAACGGTTATTCCTTCCGGATTTACTGCCGGAGTTCCCCCCGTCAGCCCCGCTTTTTCCCGTCGTCCGCCTTTTGGCCATCTACGCTATCCTCCGTGTTGTTAAACTAGATTGTGAGATAGCTTTTCCGCTGTTCGTCGATCAGTCAAGGCCAGGGCAGGACGGAACACGAACTTAGCAACCAATGACCCGATCGTTGCCCCTTTGATTTTCGGTATCAACGAGTGATAGCAAAACGCGAATTGAGAGTGCTGTGCCTGGTTGTCGTCTCAACCTTATTTGGTTTGATGTTCGCACCCAGGTGCAGTGCCCAGTCGCAAAGCCAGCCTGCGATCCAGCTGGTCCAGGCCGACGATTCTGCCACCGAGCGTGTGCAACTCGAGCCGCTAGACCAAACCGCGTTTGCTCTGGAGCTTTCGAAGTTGGCGGAAATCTGCGATTCGGTCGGAATGGATGAACAGGCTAAGATCAGCCGTCATTGGCTCGTCCCACCTCGCCTCGACCAGCAGACGCTTTACTTGCCCGTAGAGTTGCCCGAACCAACCGCAGGGAGTAGTCCTGCAGAAGTTGGCTGGCATCGTCGATTTGCCACGGCGCGTCAACGCTACGCGCAGTGGCTGTACGCAGAAGCCCAGCGACAGGCCGCCTCCGGAAGTGAACTGGCGGCTTTCCAAACGGTATGGCAAGTGCTGCGCGAAGATCCGACGCATGCTGACGCGCGACGCGTGCTAGGCCCCCTGGCAAATGCAGCCGAGATTCGACCGCGCATGCGGCGTTCGACAGGTCCACACGCCGACTTTGGCTGGCCGGCCGGAAGCTATCATCGCATCCAAACCCCCCATTTCTTATTGACTACCCGCGCCAGCACTCGCGACAGCATCGCCATCGCGCGACGATTGGAAGCGGCTCATGCACTGTGGAGTCAATTGTTCTTTGATGTCTGGGCTCCACCGGGACTGCTCAACGAGAAACTGCACGGTGATAGTCGTCAGAGTTGGCCACTGGCGCGACAAATGGAAGTCTTTCTATTAGCTGATCGCCAGGACTACTTGCAGACACTTGGCACCGGCGAAGCGAACATCGGTGTCTCGGTGGGCTACTACAATCCAACCGAACGACAGAGCTTCTTCTATCCCAACGAGAACTTGGAGGCCACGTTCTTTCACGAGTTGACGCACCAGATGTTTATGGAAAGTAGTAACCTCACGACTGTGCCCGATGTTGGTGAGAGCGGAGGCGTGTGGTTGTTGGAGGGCGTTGCGCTCTACATGGAATCGTTGCGGGAGCACGGCAACTACTGGACGGTCGGCGGATTCGAATCACCACGATTGCAAACCGCTCGCTATCGGGCCCTGCGCGATCACTACTGGCCGCAGTGGACAGAATTCTCTAGCGGGACCATCGAGACATGGAAGGCCGATGAAAGGATTGCGCTCTACTATGCGCATGCTGCGGGCATTACGCACATGCTCTTCTATTCGCCGTCGAATGCCCCCTCAGCTCGACGGGCAACGTTGGATGCGCTGACCGGCATCTATGCGGGACGAATGGGGGCGGGAACGGATCTGATTAGCTGGTTGGGAAGTGACGATACAGCAGCTAAAGCCGCTTACGAACAGCGCATGACTGTCCGAGATGAAGACATCAAACTACTGCATGATCGTGGAATCAGCTTAGTTGACTTGGTATTGGCAGGCAGTCACTTGCATGCCGACACGTGGCAGCTCTTACGCACGCAATTGCAGTTGCAGTGGCTAGACGTTTCCTTTTCCAATGCGCGCACCGAAGACCTGCAGTGGTTAAGTCAACTTCGCTCGCTCGAACGGTTGAGCGTCGAAGGCACGGCAGTCGATGGAAAGCTGTTGGGCCTGTTAGCCACGTTGCCAAAGTTGGTTGAGCTCGATTTGAGTGGCTGTGACATCCAGGATGCAGACCTCGTTCAGCTAATCCAGTGCCGTGCTCTGCAGACATTGTGGCTGACGAATACGCAAATCACCGACGCCAGTTTGCAACAGCTTGCCAAGCTACCGGCCCTGACGACTTGCGATGTGAGTGGCACCAAAATTACGCCCATCGCTTGGCAAACTTTTGAGCAATTGCATTTGTCGCCTTCCCAGTAATCAATTCGTTAATGCGAAACTTGATACGCGATCAGACGATGTAATACAACTGAGTAAATAGATGACACCCTTTGATGAAACCTTCCTGCCAATCTTCATGTTAGGTTTGCTGGTTGCGGGAATCCTCTCATTGATCGCTGGAGCAAGATCCGGATGTGCGTTCCCGGGATTCCTGCTGATCGGTGGTACGTTGACATTATGGGCAGCTATGTTTTTTGGCTCGGATATGGGATATCGCGCTTGGCAGGAGATGCCCGATCCTCCCGACGAAGCTTTTAGTGATGCCTCGGTGTTGGGGACGTTAGTTTTAGGCTGGTTTCCCGCAGGAATCTTCTGCTTGATGGTCTTTGCGGTTGTTCGTGGCTTTCGCTGGTTGTTGCACTGGGCAAATCCAGACGTGTATCCGGGTGTTTCGCGGCAGGCAAGTAAGAATCCTGTACCAGCGGAGCAGATTGAATCAGGCAATCCCTATCAGAGCCCTCGAAGCTAATAGGGAAGCGTAGATGCAGTTTGGAATTCGAGAATTACTGGTCACCATTGCGGGGTTTGCCGTGGTGTGTGCCTTGTTTCTGGCTGCCCGCAATGCCTACTATGCTGAACGGCGAGAAACTGAATCTGTACTGGCTCAGGTGAAAGGGATTTCGAGTGTCCAGCTCCATCCGCATGTTGACATCACGGAGGAAGTCAATAGCTGTCGCTTCACAGTCGACGAGTATCCAGGTTCGATCGTTGTGCTCGGAGGACTTGTGAAGTATGCAGACCGAGGCCGCTTTTCGGTTAGTCGGGTTGGCAAGTGGACATTTAGAGTGTCTGGCCGTCACAAGGTCGGGGTTTACAAAATGGACATAGGCGAGTCGGTCGAGTCAGAGTACTTTGGTGGCAATATCACGCTTGGCTTAGACAGTCCATATAAGAATTTCTTTCCGTTCGAAGTGAACACAGTGCAAGATTTGGTCGACCACTACGGGGACCTAGTTGACTTGTTTGAAGAGTGGCCACGAGAGTCTAATCCGGGACGTGTGACGCTGAAGGATGGGGAAACGCAGATATTCTACGTGGTTGAAGAAGGCGAATAAACAGTTCTGCTGACGCGGAACCAGCCGGACTATAGCAGCTTACGAATCGCCTCGATCAAGGGCTGTGGGTCGTCGCGCCAGGTGACCGTCTGACTCGATTTCTCCGCCAAGTTCTTGATTTGGCAAGTGCCGGCATCCAATTCTTGGCTACCCGCGATCAACGCCACACGAAATCCGCGTGCGTCCGCGTACTTCAACTGGGCGTTAATCTTTTTGGGGTCGGGAAATAATTCAACGCCAATCCCCGCGGCTCGCACGCATTGAGACAATTGAAGATAGTCATCCAGACGCTCGCGGTCAAAGTAAACCACCATGACAGGCGCCGGTGTGCGAACTGGCGCAAGCATGCCGAGTGTTTCCATGGCGGTCAATAAGCGATCCAAGCCCAACGAAGCGCCGATGCCTGGCAAGTGCTGCTTGGTATACAGTTCCGCCAAGTTGTCGTATCGTCCGCCTGAGCACACGCTGCCAATCGAAGGCAAATCTATGAGCAACGTTTCAAAAATCACGCCTGTGTAGTAGTCCAAGCCACGAGCGATCGAAACATCCAACTTGAATCGCTCAACGGGCACGCCCGTCAATTCAAGTGCGCGAACGATCTGCCGCAGTCGCTCGAGTCCTGCTTCACCGGTGGCATTGCCGGCTACCAACGGTTCAACCCCAGCCAACACTTGATCTGGCAAACCGGAAACGTCGGCCAGTTTAAGCACGGACTCAGCCTGTTCTGTGGAAATCGCAGCCACGGCTTGCATTTCTTGAGACACCGCTGCGCGTCCGATCTTGTCCAGTTTGTCGAGCGAGCGCAGAATCGGTGCCGACTTTTCTGACAGATCGAGCTTTTCCAAAATTCCACTCAGCACCTGCCGATTGTTGATTCGAATCTGAAAATTCTGAATACCAATCTCAAGCAATAGTTCATGGATAACGAGAGCCGATTCGATGTCCGCTACGACCGATTCGGTACCGATTGTATCGAAGTCGCACTGCATGAATTCGCGATAGCGGCCTGCTTGAGGGCTCTCGCCACGCCACACTGGGGCGATGTGATAACGTTTGAATGGCGTTCCTAACTGATTAATGTGCTGAGCGGCAAAGCGGGCGAGCGGGACCGTCAGGTCAAATCGCATGCCCACACTACGACCGCCGTGGTCTTCAAAGCGATACAGTTGTCGATCGGTCTCTTCACTGCCCTTGCCCGTCAAGATCTCCAGATACTCGAGCACGGGTGTGTCAATTGGGCTGAAACCATAGCGGCGGTAGACTCGCCGCGCAATTTCCATAATCGCCTCGCGCGGCATCATGGCCTCAGGCAAGAAGTCCCTGAAGCCCTTCAGTGTGCGTGGTTGTATCAATTGCGTCACTGCGTTTCCTGCAATTTTCTGATCGGAAACACGTAGGCCAGTCTCTGTGAGGCTCGCGGCCATCAGCGTTTGAAAGAGACGCTGCTACGTGCGTCAAGCCAACAATCTTATGCTTGGGTACTTACCCGAGTAATGTATCTAGGATAACACTGGCAGTAGGGGAGGTTCGGGAGTGCGTGTGCAGCCAACTTCTGCTTGGAAGAGCGTGGCTTCGACATACTCGGCGACTTGTTCTGGCGTTTCAAAGTATTTTTCGTAAGTGCTGTCTTCGTCGTACTCGCAGTTGTCAGTCGTATATTCTCGGCAAATTTCTGGTCGTGTTTGGTAAATGCCGCAGCGGTTGTCAGGCTGCAGGTGCTTGCACACGGTGTGCACGAGCAAATACCAGTTTTCATCTTCGACGAATACGCTTGCCTGACCGTGTAGCAGGAACCAACGAATGTAGTCGAAATCCTTCATGTTTTCGGGGGCGTCGATTGGCAAGGCGAAATAGCGACAGCATTTAGCCGAACAGTACTCGCACAAGCAGGCTCCCTTGGGCAAATTCTCGCGGGTCATGCGTCTGACAACGGGCAGGCTAACTGCTGCAGGATTGAATTCTGTACTGGTTAGCGGTTGCGTGGCTGAATTATCAGAGGTTACCATCTCATGTTACCTATGTATTACATTTAAGCTTTTGTGTAGCGAGGTACACTCTAACAGCGAGTTTAGCGCTCGCCCATGCCCCTCGCGCTACAAAGTTTGCCAAAGATTACCGTCGTTAGAAAGTAGCCTGAATGGAGATCGTGATCACCGCGGTTGGACCGGACAATGTTGGGCTGGCCGATCCTATTATTCACGAAGTTACGCGGCAAGGGGCCAGTATCGCTGAAATCCAGATGTACGACCATGATGAAGCAGCGGTATTCGCGATGATGTGTCGCGTGAATGTTGACGCGAGTCATTGGGATGACATTCGCGCCAAAATGCAAGACATCGGACGCGATAAGCAGCTTTCCGTCCGAGTGTGGACACCCACGCCTCCGGGACGCAAGGCGCGGTTGGCGATCTGTACGACCTATCAAGAGCCGACCCCGCGCGCCGTACTCGAAGCAATCCGTAGCGGACATATCAACGCTGAAGCCACGGTCATGCTGAGCAATCGCCAAAAATGTGCGACTCTGGCGGCTGAGTTCTCAATGCCTTGGGAGTACATTGGGTGCGGCGATGGTTCTGCCGACGACGAAAAGTTTGTTGACGTACTCGATCGCTATGAGGTCGACTATGTCGTGCTTGCTCGCTATATGCGGGTCCTGCCACCGGATGTGTGTTGGAAATTCGCCGGTGGAAGGATTATCAATTTGCACCACGGTTTGCTGCCCGGGTTTCCCGGCTTTCGTCCCTACCATGATGCGTACGCAGCCCGCATGCTGACGTTTGGCGCGACTTGCCATTTCATCGTGGGGTGAGCGCTGCAAATCAGACCATCAACCAGACCACGTTCTGCGTCCCGCCCGGCACGAAAATTGACGAAGTCGTCCGCATTGGCCAGAGCAAAACGAACCTCAGTGCCTGGTCGAAGGTGTCCGCCGAGTTGTCGACCGCGAGGTCAAATTGCATTTCCATCGCATTATCGCCAGCAGCTAGAACGATTGCCAGTGGCGAAGAATGAGCACCCACTATGAAACAGAAATATCGTGTTGTCGGCATTTCGTTCGAACATATGCACATGGGCGACAATCTGCGAATGGCAGCCGAGCATCCGGCGTGTGAAATTGTAGGCATCTGCGATAACGTCCCCGCACGCATGTCTGACGCTCGCCAAGCATTTTCATTAAGTGACGACCAAGTCTTCACGGATTGGCAGCATTGTATTGGAGCTGCACTATCCGAGACTTTATTCTGCATCACATATTGCCAGCCACGGGCGATCATGCCCTGTGGATTGAACGCTTGGCTCCCATCGGATTACCGCTGTTGATGGAAAAGCCGATGGCTGCGTCGTTGTCAGACGCCGACCGCATGATTGACGCCTGCCGACGCCATGATGTAATACTGGCCATCAACTGGCCTATGGTCTGGGTGCCCAGTCACCGGACGGCGAAACGCCTGATCGATGAAGAGGGAGCAGATCGGCCAGCTACGCGAAGTACTATTACGGTGGCGAGTAAATGCGTTGTAATACCGCAGGGAAACGCGAAGTCACCGCTGAAGAAGTGAATCGCCAAAAGCCCGAAAGTTGGTTCTACAAGCAGGCAGGCGGTGGCGGTTCCATGCTAGACTACTTGGGCTATGGAGTCACACTTGGCACTTGGTTCCTGGGTGGCGCTGCTCCCATCGAAGTCACTGCCATTACCGACCAACCTCACACAACGCCGGAAGTCGACGAACACTCTATCACCGTGGCAAGATACAGTTTCGGATTGAGCAAGTTTGAAGAAACACGCTAAGGGGACATACACTGATCATGGACACACCAGCCCCAGCCGAAATGTGGTTTCGTATTGGTCGGTTCTGCACTGGCACCCATTAGCTCCTTTGACTACGGAATTCACCGCGATACGAAAACCGACGACCGCGCGACCTGACGGCGACTGGTTCCCAGTAGATGTTGTTGTCTTGCACCAAATCAAAATGCCATCAATATTTCGTCGATTGTCTACAACGTGGCAAGAGATCGAAGTGGACTGCTCTGCGCAATTGAGCCGTATTGGGCGGCAGTTGGTTGACACCGCCTATCGCAGCCTTCAAGAAAAGAGAACTTTCTTCCACTACTGACATAGCACCAATCCTGTTCGGCTTCATAATGAATCAAATGTTTTGGAATCGTTTGTATTCCTGTTAGCGCTCCAACACCTCAGCGATTTTATCTGGGCACGATGGCACTGCAACTGTTCAGCCGGGATTAGTGGCCACGGTATTCGCTGGATGGGCACACAACGGCGCATCGATCTGAGATGTTCTATTCGCTGGGCACGGCGACCAACCGTCGGTAGATTCGCGGCTACCGCAGGCCCCCATGTTCGTCTCATGGCGTGGTCAGGTCAACGCGCGTGAGGATGGAACGTTTCTGTTCAGCGTGTTTGCCAAGGGACAGGTTACGTTGCAAATAGGTGATCAGCCACTCAAGATGCTGGCCGACGATGAATCGCCCGGCTGGTTTCGTAGTGAACCAGTAGAACTGACGTTCGGACGACATAATCTGTTGATTGAGTATCGCTGCGAAACCCAATCGCCAGCCATCGGCGTGTATTGGAGCGGCCCAAGTTTCGGTCTGGAACCACTCACTGCGAGTTATCTATCGCATGAGGCTGCGCAGTCGGCATCAACGGATCATGAACTTGGGCGAAACCTTAGCCGTGGGCTGCGCTGCGCGGCCTGTCATACTTTTCCACATACTGACGACGTGCTGCCGGGACCGTCGCTGACGCATGTGGCGGATAATCTTCGGCCAAGCTGGTTGGTAGAACGACTGACGCGAACTGGCAAAGATGTGGGCTCAGCGCCTGACGGCGGGATGCCACACTTCGCTTTGCACAGGAACGACGCCATGGCGATTTCCGCCGCGTTGTTTGCGGCGTCCGAATCATCCGCTGCTCCACAGGACTTGGCCAAGAAATTGCAGCAAGCTGAAAAGCGGCGCAAGAAGTCTGATCCAGCGATCCGCACTACCGCGGACGCTGAACAAGGCGAACTGACGTTTGCTGCTAGTGGTTGCGTGGCCTGCCACCGCGCCGGTGAATTGGGTACGAGCCAGCCGCGCGAACTGGCAGCTTTCGCTGGAGGTGATTTATCTCGATTAGTTGCCAAACGCACGCGCGCGTTTATCGCCCGCTGGTTGGTGGACCCTGCCAGCGTCAACAGCCAACATCGGATGCCAGTCTTTGAACTCACAGACAACCAGCAATTCGACTTGGTCGAATTTCTATCGCAGCTCGGACTTGAGCATTCCACAAATGATACTCGCGCAGCAGGTGACGCAAGCCGCGGCGTCGGGCTCATCGCCAAGTATCGTTGTGGCGCATGCCATACTTTGCCTCGATCGCTAACCAGCAACTTGCAGAACATCGAGATCAGCGCAGATAGCCCGTGGGCAGACTCGTGTACCGGTGCTCCGCGGCGCGAGCGGGCGGCGCCAGGTTACGAATTGACTGTTGAACACCAGGCAGCTTTAAAGAAGTACTTGTTGGCCGACCAGCATTTAACAAGTCGTATCACCGGAGCTCAGTTGATGTTGGAAAACAACTGTCTTGCTTGCCACTCACGCGATCTGGAACCTGGCATCGCAGCCCAGTTTCCCGACTTGGCAGACAGCCTGCCTGATTTGGCAGATCGTTTAGCGGCCGTGGCACCGCCTTCGCTGTCCAGTGTTGGCGACAAGCTACACGATGCGGCACTCGCAGCAGCGATCGTTCGCGTCGACCAGCCGCGTCGACGCCCCTGGCTGGACGTGCAGATGCCCAAATTTCGTCTGAGCGAAAGTCATGTACAGCGGATCGTCAACGACATGATCTCGCATGATCGCATTCCCGAGGCAACCACGCAGCCAATCGAATTGCCAAATGACATAGCTACGGAACTAGCTGCGGGACGGTTGGTAACCGCTGAAGGCTTTGGTTGCCAATCATGCCATCAGATTGCTGACAGCGAGCCCCCCAAAGTTGCTTTGAATGCGCATGGCAGCGACTTAACCATGCTGGGCGACCGCGTCCGGGCCAGTTGGTTTCAGCGATGGGTTCGCAATCCGTCGCGGATTGTTCCCAGGATGGAAATGCCAGCGATACAAACTCCCGCGCGAGGCGTGCTGAATGACAGCCTTGATCTCCAGTTAGCAGCGCTCTGGAAAACATTAAACACTCCAGGCTTCCGTCCGCCGCAGCCAAACCCCGTTCGTATTGTGCGGAATTCCAACATGAACGAGCGAGCTGAGGGCGCCCATGTCCTGACCGACGTAATCGACGTTGGCACGGACCGTTTTCTTCGTCCGCTTGTTTTCGGATTGCCGAATCGACACAACGTTCTGTTCGATCTTGAACGCGGAGAGCTGAGCCGATGGTGGATCGGCGACACGGCTCGACAGCTTACCAAGGGCAAGTATTGGTATTGGCAAGCCGGCGCTCGAACCCTGATCGACGAGGTTCGTTTCCTGGAGCGAATCACAGTTGTTGATTCGATGGATCGAATTTGGGAGCCCGTCGCACTTCAACAAGTCGCCGTGAAACTTGACGCCGTGAAACATACTCCACGGGGAGTTGTTTGGTCAGGCAGTCTGCACTTGAGCAGTGGCGAATCGCAGCGAGACGTGCACCTACAGCAGACGGCCGAGCCTGATGGCCAAACCATGGTGATTACAACTCGGCTAACTGGCCTGCAGCAAGACGAACGATTGCGAATTCAAGTCGCTGGTCAGCTCGAGTTGCAGAACGAGACAGTTTCTTCACAACTGAACGCTGTTGCCCGACTTAACCTAAGCAGTGAAACACATACGATTCGTCAGCATGATGTCCATTCAGTCCTGCTGACCGTCAGGGACGCCGCCAGTGATCAAGCCATCACTTGGACCAGTCGCTACATAACCAACTTGCCTGACGACCGTTTTCCCATGCCTGCATTCGTCTTGCCGCCACGGGAACCCAAGCCGTTGGACTGTGTGCCAGGCTATGAAGCGATAGAATTGCCTCTGCCAATTACTGAGATGCCCATTTCGTTTGCGTGGGACAACACAGGCGGCATGTATGCTGGTTCATTAAAAGGTCATGTGGTACGAGTGATTGACCGGGACGACGATGGGCTCGGCGACGACTACGAAATTATCAGTGATCAACTGCCGACGCCCTATGGCCTGCACTACGGATCCCAGGGGCTGGACGTGTTGGCGAAATTCGCGTTGGTACGTTTACAACCCAACGCTACCGGTCAAGTCTGGGACTCACAAATCGTCGCGGATGGTTGGGGATACACCGATGACTATCACGACTGGGCAGTCGGGTTGGTGGTCGATGCGAACGACAACTACTTGATGGCCTTGCCCTGCCAGCAAGACGATCGGTCGCCAGCAGCGGCCAATTTGCGGGGCCAAGCTCTGAAGTTGGTACCTGACACAAGCGATCCTTCTCGCATGTACCGCATTGAACCAATCGCAGCCGGCTTGCGATTTCCAATGGGGATTGCCCTCAGTCCCTCGGGCGACCTATTCACGACCGACAATCAGGGGAATTACAATGCGTTCAATGAATTAAATCATTTGCGACAGGGTTTGCGTTACGGATTCATCAACAAAATCGAGCGGCGCGATGGATTTTCACCACCATATGAATCGCCAGCGATCAATCTGCCGCACCCGTGGACTCGGAGCGTGAATGGGATTTGCTTTCTGCAAACTCCCGCATCGGCTGGTGGTCCAGAGCGCAAGTTATTCGGGCCTTTCGAAGGCCACCTATTGGGCTGCGAGATGAACAATCGCAGTTTGATTCGCATGAGTCTGCAACGAGTCGGGGACACCTATCAAGGAGCCGCCTATTTGTTTAGCCAACCGACGCTAGATGTCGACGAAGGGTTCGAAGGACCAATCGTCTGCGACGTTGGCCCCACCGGTGACGTGTGGGTTGGCAACCTCCAAGATAGCGGTTGGGGCGGCGGACAAAACACAGGGTCGATCGTCCGCCTGCGACCCCAGGGCGAACTGCCGTTGGGGATTGCTGAAGTACGAGCCCATGCGGCAGGCTTTACCATTACATTCACGAGCCCAGTCGTGGCTGAAAAAGCGATCAAGCCAGAAAATTATCAGCTTCGATCCTATCGTCGCATTTCCACCCCCGCCTACGGTGGCGACGACCAAGATCAACGGGACGAGCGTGTTCGCAAAGTGCAACTTGCGGACGATCGCCGCCAGATCGAATTGCTAGTCGACGACCTGCGGGCTGGCTTCGTTTATGAAATCAACGTCGCTGCGATCGGCTCGGACGACGACACTTTGTTTCCGAATCAAGCGCACTACACGATGCGTGCCGTGCCCGAGTGAGGAAGTCTTGAACAGTGGCCTTGAAATAGAAGTGTCGTAAGAACTGAGCCATGGGCAACAGATGACAGATGACAAACAAGCTACTGAGCAACTTCTCGCCGAGGCGCGGACTGGCGATGCGCGAGCGATCGATCAATTGCTGGATCGCCATCGAGATAAATTGCGACGCATGATCGATCTGCGGCTCGACAAACAAATAGCTCAACGAGTCGACGTTAGCGACATCGTGCAAGAGGTGCTCGTGGAAGTTAATCGACGCTTGGAAGACTATCTGGCCAATCCAATCATGGATTTTCATTTATGGATTCGACAGATTGCCAAAGATCGTATTATCGATGCGCATCGACGGCACCGGGTATCGGCGAAGCGCAGCGTAGATCGCGAACAGGGGCTCGTGGCGCGCGGCCCGGTCGATCAATCGACAGTCAATCTGGCGGCGCAACTGTGTGACCCTGAATTGACTCCGGCCGCTGCAGCTACGCAGCAGGAGTTAGCGCTGCATGTACAATCGGCCGTGGATCGACTGGATGAACGCAATCGCGAAATCATTCTGATGCGCCACTACGAGCAACTGAGCAATCAAGACATTGCCCAGGCCTTGGACTTGACCGAACCAGCGGCCAGTATGCGCTATTTGCGGGCGCTGAAGAAACTTCGTGGACTGTTGGCTGGTGACACGTTGCTCGCAGATCATGACTTGGGCGACAAAGATTCTCGTGAGACGGGCCACGACTCTTGACGATTGAAGAGCAGCCGAGCGTCAGTGACCATGAACAGCAGTTGGCTGAATTCGTAAGCCGACTTGTGGAACGCTTGCAAGGCGGCGAATCGCTCAGCCTTTCAGAGGTGACAGCGGAACATCCGCAGTTTGCCAAAGACTTGAGAGAGATTTGGGGGGTGTTGGTTGTTACGCATGCGGTGGCTGGCAATCTGCATACACTTTCAGATACGCAGTCATCCAATGCGTCAACAGAATTCTCATCCAAGTTGCGAATCGGTACTTTGCCGTTTGAGATCGGTGATTATCGACTGCTTGAGGTGGTTGGGCGCGGTGGCATGGGAGTGGTCTATCGCGCAACACAGCTCAGCCTACATCGCGACGTGGCGGTGAAGATGATCCACGAAAACCGCCCGTTGAGCCCGGAGAATCGGCTGCGATTCATGGCAGAGGCGGAGGCCAATGCACGGCTGGATCACCCGGGCATCGTGCCGTTGTACGAAGTGGGGGAGTTCCAGGGGCATCCGTTCTTCAGTATGCAACTCATTCGTGGTGAAACGCTTTCCGAACGTTTGAAACTTGGCTCTTTGCCTCAACGTGAAGCGGCTCGTATCATGGTTGACGTGTGCCGGGCAATTGGCTTTGCGCATTCCCAGGGCGTGTTGCATCGCGACATCAAGCCCTCGAATATCATGATCGATTTCAGAAATCGAATTCGCGTCACAGATTTTGGTTTGGCCAAATTCTCGGACTCGACAGACGATCTCACACACTCTGGTGCAGTACTGGGGACTCCTAGCTACATGTCGCCGGAACAAGCCTCTGGTAAATCGAATTCGGTGGGGCCAAGTTCCGATATCTATTCACTGGGTGCGGTACTTTACCACTTGTTGACAGGACGTCCGCCCTTTATCGCCGATTCGCCGATGCAACTGGCCATACAGATATTGGAGCAAGATCCGCCGCCGGTGCGTCTGCTCGATCCACGCATCGACCGTGACATGGAGATGATCGTATCGCGTAGTATTCAAAAACCGCCGGATCTGCGATACGACACTGCCGACGATTTGGCGGAAGATCTGGCGGCATTTTTGCGAGATGAACCAGTCACGGCTCGGAGCGGCAAATTCGCGCAAGTTGTCGCGCGTTGGTTTCGCGAAACCCACCATGCTGCCGTGCTGGAGAATTGGGGACTGCTGTGGATGTGGCACAGTCTGGTGCTGCTGGTCGTTTGCCTTTCGACGGAACTTATGCATTGGCAAGGCGTTCAAAGTCGACTTAGTTACGGCGCGTTATGGTTTGTTGGCCTGGGAACATGGGCCTTCGTATTCTGGGCGCTCCGGCGGCGGATGGGCCCCGTTACTTTTGTCGAACGCCAAATTGCGCACATCTGGGGCGCCAGTTTGATTGCCACCAGCATCTTAACACCTTTGGAATGGCTGCTGGAACTGGAACCGCTAAAGCTCTCTCCCATACTGGCGGTTGTGGGGGCGATGGTCTTTTTTGTAAAAGCTGGCATCCTGGCAGGCTGGTTCTACATCCAAGCTGGCTGCTTACTGGTCACCAGCTTGCTCATGGCTTTGTTTCCCGAAGTCGCGCATACGCTCTTCGGAATTGTTGCCGCCGCCTGCTTCTTCATCCCTGGCCTCAAGTATTTCCGCCGCATTTCCCCCGCAAAGCTGTAAGGGGGTTACAAGTTCACAAAGGTCTTCAGGGCGTCGAGAGCCAGTTCGACGTCACGTTGGGAGACTTCTGACCAAGAGGTGGAGCGATGCCGAATGATCGCCAGCTTGAATTGTTCGACTGCTTCGGCCAAGTCGACGGGTAAACTCGGGATTTTGGCAAATGGTGAAATCGCGGTCGCAGCATCGTCTTGCCACGGCAAATCATCATCATCGTCGTCTTTGCCAGCCGATGCAGAGTAGTTGTCATCTTCATCACCAAAATCTGGATCGTCGTAGCGAGGTCCCTCGGCCACGCTGCGGGGCGCGTCGCCCTGTCCGGCTTCTTTGTCGGTACCAGCTTCAGCCAGGGGGGTGTAATCTTCGTCGTCGCCGACAGTCATCAGTTCTGCATGGGCAGGATTATCCTCGGGTGGCGCCCCCATGGACTCCCAGCGGGTCTGCCGCATTTGGGAGATACTCCATTTGCTTTGCACCGCGCCCTCCAACCACATTTCGGCATCATCCCAATCGATGGCCGCCAGGAAATGGCTCCAGAATAGTCCTGGGTAGGACTCGTAACTGTCAGCAAATCTCTCGAACACCCTTCGCAAGCGACCGACATGTTGTGGTGTGACGCCGCCAACGCGACGGCTCCAAGCTTCATCGGAAAAGGTGGCTGGGGCGGCTTCGGAATCCAGCAAGGTCTGTCGCCATTGGTGGATGATTCGGCCTTTTTCCCAGTTCGTGGTACTGATGAGCGTCGACCAACGTCCCACAAACTCGGTGGACAGCTCAGTACTCTTGGGGTCGATCAACTCCGAAGAAGCATCCGATCCTTGGTTTGCCGTACGCTCGCGTGGATCCATGTCCAAGGTCGGTTCGTCTGCGGCTGAATCTAGGCGGTTTTCCAAAACATCACTCCAAGTGAAAAAAGATCCGGCATGTCAGTTCCAACAGCTCAGCAGGTTAGCCGCAGTGGCGCCTCAGCCCAAGTGCTAGCACGCAAGAATTGCCACGCGGCTCGGGAATTTGTCCACACAATTTGAGCAAGTTAAGGCCTGGAGAAACTTTACGTCCGTCGTCTGATTGTGCCGCACTCGGGACGAAGTCGCGTATTGCCGCACCATCGCTGTGGAAGGATTGTCAGTAACTGCGGCCACTTGCGTGTTTTGATAAAACTGAGAAGATCAGATTATTCGCGGTGGGCGTGCACGTACACGGTGGTACGAAATGCAACGCCAGCGATTCTGACAGTACCCTGAATGAAACACTCTCTTGCTGTTGAAATTCAAACTCAGCCAACGGATTCCAGTTGTGGCCCGACTTGTTTGGCCGCCGTCTATCGGTACTGGAAGGACGAGGTCGATTTACACGAGCTCATCGCCCATATCGGAGAGCTTAGCAGCGGCGGAACGTTGGCCGTGCAATTGGCCTGCGATGCACTCTCACGTGGTTATTCCGCAGAGATAACTACGCACAATCTTCAGTTGTTTGACCCCACCTGGTTTCGTAGTGACACGCAAGATTTCTCAGATTTTCTGGCGAGCAAGTTGAATGCGCAGTTGATCGCCAAAAAGGATTGTGCGGGAAGCGATGTAATGCGATTGGAGCGAGCCACGGCCGCCTACCTATCGTTTCTTTCGTTGGGCGGTGTCGTTCGCATGTTAACCGTTGATTCAGAGCTGATCGTTGCAAACCTAGCCAGAGAGATTCCGATTCTGTGTGGTCTGAGCGCGACGTATTTATATCAGGAATCGCGTGAGCGGGTTGTAACTGATCAGCCAGGTCGAACTTCAGTACCGGACGACATCTGCGGGGAACCGGTGGGCCATTTCGTCGTCTTGCATGGCTATGACCCTCCAACCGACATGGTGCAAATCGCCGATCCGATGCATTCAAACCCGTTTGGCCCAACCAATAAATACACGGCCAGTCTTAATCGTGTCGTAGCAGCAATTCTGCTGGGAATTGTCACCTACGATTCCAACCTGCTGGCAATAACTCCTCACAACTTGCAGAAGGCGAGCGAAACGTGAGTATCGTTTTAGTTGTCGATTCACGCGACGACTGGCTAGGAAGCTTCGAAGGTGTGCAAACGGTCGATCCTCGCGAGTATCTAACTGATCCACAGTTTAGTTCTCGTCGCGGTACTAAAGTTTACAACTTGTGTCGTTCTTATGCCTACCAGAGCTTGGGCTACTATGTGTCGTTGTTGGCAGAGGCTCGCGGGCAGCGGCCCATTCCTGACGTAACCACTATTCAAGACCTGCGCGGAACCGCAGCGATTCGATTGATTCCGCAAGAGCTCGAGGAACTGATCCGGAAGTCCCTAGAGCCAATTACATCGGATGAATTCACGCTGAGCGTTTATTTTGGACGCAACGTCGCCCAACGTTACGAGAAGCTATCGCGAGAACTCTACTCACTCTTTCAAGCGCCGCTGTTGCGTTTTACTTTTGGACGCCGTGGCAACAAATGGCGGTTGCGTCGCGCTTCGGCAATTGGTCTCAAGAGCGTCCCGGACAATCACCGGCAGTTCGTTTCCGAAACCGCCCTCAACCACTTCGCTGGACGATTTATTTCAAGACACAAACGTCAGCAGACGCGATATGATCTGGCCATTCTCCACAACCCTAAAGAAGGCGATTTGGCACCATCCAACGAAGCGGCGTTGAAGAAGTTGTGCAAGGCCGCACAGGGACTGGGCGTGGCGGCTGAGTTGATTCAGCGTGAGGACGGTGGTCGACTGCTGGAATTTGATGCTTTATTCATTCGGGAGACTACCGCTGTCTCTCACTATACGTACGAAATGGCGAGGCGCGCCGAAGCAACTGGGATGGTCGTCATCGATGACCCACTCTCGATCTTACGCTGTAGCAACAAAGTCTTCTTGGCTGAGCTACTCGCCAGAGCCAAAGTCCCAACACCATTAACCCTCGTCGTACATCGCAAGAATATTGACCAAGTTGGCGAGCAAATTGGCTTCCCCTGCGTGCTAAAACGACCTGATAGCGCCTTCTCGCAAGGGGTCGTTAAGGCGATGGATATCGCGGAACTGAAGGCCAAGCTGTCGGAGTTTCTTGAAGACTCGGAACTAGTCATCGCCCAACGCTACATGCGCACCGACTTTGATTGGCGAATCGGAATTTTGGACGGCCGTCCGCTATTCGCCAGCAAGTATCACATGGCACGCGGTCACTGGCAAATCGCAAAACACGAGCAAGGTGTCAGTACTCGGTTTGGCAAGGCGGAAACGCTGCCAGTCGAGCTAGCGCCTCGCAAGGCGGTCGCCATGGCTCAGAAATCAGCTGCCTTAATTGGCAGCGGTTTCTACGGAGTCGATATCAAAGAAGCCGAAGGCAATTTCTATGTGATTGAGGTCAATGATAACCCCAATCTGGATTCGGGCGTGGAAGACGCAGTACTCAGAGACGATGTGTATGTGCGCATCGTTGAATCATTTATTCGACGCATTGAAGCTCGTAAGAAATCTATCCATGGAGATTTTTGATGGGGCGGTCGCCGCTACACCTGTTTGAGCGTTTTGGTATCGAAATGGAGTATATGCTGGTCGATGCGCAGACGCTCGACGTCCGTTCCGCAGCGGACGAGCTGCTACGGCATGTGGCTGGCCAAACCGTCAGCGATATTGAACGTGGACCAATCACTTGGTCAAACGAACTCGCCTTGCATGTCATCGAATTAAAAACCTCACAGCCGGCCAAGTCGTTCTTGCGACTACCAAGTGACTTTGAAACGGCTATTGCTGACTTGCAGCCCAGTCTCGATGCGCTCCATCTGAAACTGCTTCCGACCGCCGTGCATCCCTGGATGAACCCAGAAACCGAGACAAAACTATGGCCCCATGAATGCGCCGAGATCTACGAAGCCTATCATCAAATTTTCAATTGCCACGCGCACGGCTGGGCCAATGTTCAAAGCGTCCACCTCAATCTTCCGTTTGACGGTGATGGCGAATTCGGTAAGTTGCACGCCGCAGTCCGCATCCTATTGCCGTTGCTGCCCGCGCTGGCCGCCAGCTCGCCAGTCTTGGAGGGCGCTTACACGGGTTTACACGACACCCGCATGCAACTCTATGCCAAGCATTGCCATGTCGTCCCGTTTCTGTCGGGCGCTTTGATCCCAGAGCCCATCTTCGATGAAGAAACGTATCGGCGTGAGATCTTTGGTCGCATTTCCCACGACATCGCCCCGCACAACACTCACGACGTCTTGCAAGTCGAATTCCTCAATGCCCGAGGAGCCATAGCACGCTTCGATCGGGGGTCCATTGAGCTAAGAGTCATGGACGTCCAGGAATATCCGGCTGCCGACGTCGCTATCTGTGCGGGTGTCTCAGCCGTACTGCGTGTCTTGTGCGAAGGTCATTGGTCGGACTTGGAATCTCAAAAGCGGATGCCCTCCGATGCCTTGTGCCAAATCCTTGACAGCACGATCCAGCGTGGCGAGCACGCGCGCATCACCAATCCCGAGTTCCTTGCGCACTTCGGCATCAGCAAGTCAGCGATCACTGCAAAGCAATTGTGGAATGAAATGCTCAGTACGCTCAAGCGATCCGACCCGATGTTGGACGGCTTGTTTGCCCCTTTGGAAATCATTTTGTCCACTGGCACGCTTTCGAGCCGCATTGCGGAAGCCCTCGGTCCCAGCTTTACCCCTGGACGCCTGCGCGACGTCTATCATGATTTGGCAGACTGCTTAGTGCGCTGGCAATCATTCCAACCATGACGAAACGAAAACGCAGCTACGTCATGATCCTGTCGTGTGAACATGGCGGAAACCACATTCCGGATGAATATCTCCCCTGGTTTGCGTCGCGGGGCGCTCAGCGCGATCTGCGCAGCCATCGCGGCTACGACCCCGGATCGCTACTCATGGCCCAGCAGCTTGCCCAGCGTCTGCAGGTCCAATTGTACTTCAGCGACGTCTCGCGTCTCTTGATCGAACTCAATCGCAGCTTAGACTCGCCCCAGTTGTTTTCCAAGTATTGTCATGGTTTCACCGATCAGATGCGGACGGCCATCATTCGTCAATTTTATTCGCCCCTGCGAGCGGCCGTACAGCAGGCCGTTCGTCGTTCGGTGACTCGCGCGGCGACTGCGATTCACATTTCCATTCATACGTTTACGCCGCGATTTTGTGGTCGTCAGCGCAACTTTGATGTTGGCGTACTGTTTGATCCAGCCCGCCAGTTAGAGAGTGAGATCAGCCAGCGTATGATTCGTCAGCTAAATTCCAATGGGATGCGCACGGTCGCCAACCAACCGTATCTCGGTACCGCAGATGGGCATACTACAAGACTACGCACTCTTTATGGCGATACCAGCTACGTAGGCATTGAACTGGAGCTCAACAACCGCATTGCACGCCTAGGAACGAAGACGCAACAGCGGTGGGCTGACCGGTTGGCTGAGGCACTAACGAGCAGTCTGTCCAGCTAGACTCTGTTGCTAAACAGGTAGATGGGTGCCGCCGAGAGACTGCGAACGCCGCAACATTCGCGGAAATTCTCCGTGGCACGCGTCAATTCGTGGCTGGTGTTCTGTCGGACCATACCGCCAGCTCGTTTCCACTCGGATCGCAGAATTGAAATCGGCGCCCCCCAGGAAATGAGAAGATCTCTTTGGTGATCGTTCCGCCCGCTTTTTGCACAGATGTAAAAGACAACTCCAGATCAAGTGAATAAAGTATCACAAGAGGCCCACCACTTACCACCCTCTCTGAGCGGCAAATTCCGCCGCATTCGCCATCGCCATTCTGTTTCTGAATGCCAACGTATTCCGGTCCATAGTCATTAAACTGCCAACCAAAAGCCGAACTGAAAAACTGTTTTGCTGCCAATGTCGGTGGCTGAAAGCTCAATGTAGTTAATTTCGTGATGGACGTTTTCAGTTTTGCTCATCTAATCGACTTTATGTTTGAGTCAGTTCCGCTCGCAAAGTGGCCAGGTCGTTTATTCGTCCTAGGCTAGCCAGGGCGCCATTGCCACGATGTTTTAACCCAGCATACCACGAGTTAATTGTATACATCCATTACTGCGCCACGGACGACCAGAACGACTTCAGTTGAATTGACGCGAGCGAAGACGTATCGAATGGAATCGATTTCTGTTCTATGCGCATTTTTTCGGGCCTCGCCGATGATCAGACTGAGAATCGCTGCCACGGCTTCGCCGTTTTTCTGGGACATAGGCTACTGCCGCAACAGAAACAGCAGCTGAAAAGAACATCCGTTCATCCGGATGGTAGGATGTGTTGGGCGGCTGCGGGTTTGGCTGCTTGAATCAAGACCCAGGAGTCCAACGGGAACAGGGTGCAAAGGTCATTTCTCACGGGGGCGGATTGCGAGAAAGCGCTTTGGCTGAGCGGCCCATCCGGGGTTGTAACTTGACGACAATTGCCAGCAGGCCGATACTGCTGCTCGGATTGCGTCGAGATGGCGCAATTCTCACCCCATGTGGGGGTAGTTAAATTGGGTGCTGTTGCTGGTATTCCGCCGATTAGAATCACGTCGAGGAGTCTGGTGAGTGAGTTCCACAATCCGAGCTCAAGTTCCAGGACTTGGGAATCCGTTCGTTCAACCTATTAGGAGAAAAAAGTGCCAGCAGCGTGTGTAATTGGATTGCAATGGGGCGATGAAGCCAAAGGAAAGCTAGTCGATCTACTGGCACCTGAGCATGATTGCGTAGTGCGTTACCAAGGCGGCGCGAACGCAGGGCACACCGTCGTATGCGGCACGGAGGTCTACAAGCTGCATCATATCCCCAGCGGTATTTTGCACCCGCAGGTCATGAATTTCATTACGCCTGGTGTTGTTATTGAACCGTCAACGATGATTGGCGAGCTCCAGGGACTGGAGGGCCGCGGCATTGATCCTCGCCGAAATCTGATGATCAGCGAGCGGACGCATTTGGTGATGCCGTGGCACTTGCTGGAAGACAAGCTGATGAACGCGTTGGTGGTTCAAGGCGAGAATATCGGCACGACATTGCGAGGCATTGGTCCTTGCTACCGCGACAAAGTGGGCCGCAATTTTGCCGTCCGCGCGATTGATCTTCTTCAAGCGGACTTGCCGCAGCGGATCGACGGCATCGTCGAAGCCAAGCAGCAGATTTTGCGAGGCATGGGAGGCGGCGCACTGGCTGACGAATTGAGCGCACAACGAGTTACCGAATTAGCGATGGGCTGGGCGGAACAACTGGGGCCGTTGATTGGCGACACGACTAATCGTCTGTTGGATGAGCTAGACGCGGGTAAACGTCTCTTGATGGAAGGCGCACAGGGCGCTTTGCTGGACATCGATCATGGGACTTATCCATTTGTAACGAGTAGCAATTCCTCTGGTGTCGGCATTACGGGCGGATCCGGCGTGCCCAGTTGTTGGATCAAACGCGTGATCGGTGTCGCCAAAGCCTACTCGACGCGCGTCGGCGGAGGGCCATTTCCGACGGAGTTGTTCTGTGAGACGGGCGACAAGATTCGCAAGTTGGGTAATGAGTATGGCACGACGACGGGCCGCCCGCGACGCTGTGGGTGGTTCGACGCGGTGGCCGTGCGCTATACGACTCGTCTGAGTGGCGTGGATTCGTTGGCACTGATGATGATGGATGTGCTGGGACACTTCGATGAAATCAACGTCTGTGTCGCATACGAGATCGACGGCCAGCGGGTTGACCGCTTTCCCAGCGATGCCAGTACGCTTCGCAAGGCCAAGCCGATTTTCGAAACGCTCGCAGGCTGGAAAGAAGATGTTACAGGAGCGCGGGACGTGGACGATCTGCCATTTGAGGCGCACGAGTACCTGCAGCGTATTGGCGAATTGGTCGGAGTGCCGGTCAAAATCATCTCCGTTGGTCCCGACCGCGAGCAAACGATTTTCGTAGATCATGCTGAACTGATGAGTTTGTAATGGAAGAATTGCTGCAGGATATTCCACTTGAGCAGCGTCCCAAGCACATCGCCGTGATCATGGACGGTAACGGGAGGTGGGCTCAGCAACAAGAGCGGCCAAGAATCGAAGGGCACATGCGTGGTGTCGAGTCGGTGCGGAATGTCATGCAAGCTTGTCGCGACTTTGGTATCGAAATTCTGACGTTGTACTGTTTGAGCAGTGAGAATTGGAAGCGGCCAGCACAGGAGCTCGAGTTTCTGATGGCGCTGCTGCGCGAGTACTTGATCGCCGAGCGTGATAGTTTGGTAGAGAACAATCTGCAATTGAAGATCATAGGTCACCGCGAACGCTTGCCGGCCGAGGTTCAGCAAGAGATGGACTTGACGCTTGACGCTTGTCGTGGCAACGATGGCATGGTCCTGTGCTTGGCGATCAATTACGGCTCGCGCAGCGAGTTGGTTGAGGCGGTCCAGCGCATTGTGGGTGAAGTGCAGGCCGGGAAGTTGACTTCGAGCGACATCGATGAAGATCTAGTTAGTCAGCGGTTATTTACCGCCGGTCTGCGCGATCCGGATTTATTGATACGTACCAGCGGAGAAATGCGAATTAGCAATTTTCTGCTGTGGCAAATCAGCTATGCTGAGATTTGGGTCACCCAGACGCTATGGCCAGAGTTTGACCGACAACATTTGGCGGAAGCTATTCGCGACTACGCAGGCCGCCATCGTCGCTTTGGCGGCTTAGGTTCGCAAACAACCTGACGATAAGGAAGTATTCTTGCTGCGTTACCGCCTGCTTTCGGCTGCGATTGTCATTAGTTCAGCACTTTGTTTCGTTGCTCTCGATGCATGGGCCGAGAATTGGGATTGCACGGGACTATGGATGGTGCCACTCGGCGGTTACTTGATTTATGGCAGTGCCATTGAATGTGTGTTGATGTCGCGTAGCAAGTTGGGGGCACCGCTGGCCGTGCCGGCGCTGATTGGCTGTGCTGGAGTCATGCTGGCGGCCTGCATTCCCCTGCTATGGCCACTCAGCGGTTCCGCTTATCCACAGGACTGCTTACTTGGTCCTTTGGGATGGCCCTTGGCGGCTGGAGCATTGGCAATTGTCGGAAGTTTTGTGTGGATGATTCCCAGCTATCAAGCTGAAAGTGGTTTTTTTTCGCGAGCTATCTTGGCTGGTTGGGTGTCTGTGTATTTTGGAAGCTGTTTTGCGTTTGCACTTGCCCTGCGACTCAACGGCAGTCCCGGGTGGGGCTTATATCTGCTGGTGGGCATGATCGTCGTAACGAAATTTGCCGATGCAGGTGCATACTTTTCTGGAAGAGCATTTGGCAAGCACAAGTTGTGCCCGCGCGTTAGTCCAGGCAAGACCATGGAAGGGCTGGTCGGCGGTATGGCCACTGCCTGCCTGGCAGCTGCGATTTATTTCAAGCTTTGCGCCCCATGGGCGTTCGGTCCCAACGAAGTTTCAATCCAGTGGCTGGGAGTCATCGCGCTGGGAGTCCTGTTAACACTAGCTGGCGTAGCGGGTGACCTACTCGAATCGATATTCAAACGCGAGATGGGGTGCAAGGACAGCGGCCAGCTATTGCCGGGACTGGGCGGACTGTGGGACGTCACCGACTCCTTGCTGCCCGCCGCTGTGGTTGGCTACCTGGTCGTATTAACCGGCTGGATCAGCGGACCAGCGTAGGACCGGTGCATTGGGCTCATTCGGTTGGCAGCGAGTTATCATCTGACGGCAGCGCTGAGTCGCCCATGATGTGAGATCAAGGAACTAAAGGAATAACCGATGTCCGAAGCCAATATCAACTTGACCGATCCAGCCGCAGTCCTCAGTTTGTTTGGGCCGCAAGACCAATATTTGAAGATCATTCGCAATCATTTTGGCGTCGCCATTACCCACCGCGACGGCAAGTTAAAGATCATCGGCGAAGAAGCGGCTGTGCGACTGGCTACAGCCTTGATGGAAGATTTGCACAGTCGAGCGCAGGAATCTGGCGGGCTGACCTTGGATGAAGTCGAAAGTGCCCTGAGCGGCCAATCACCGAATGGCAAGAGGCAGAACAAAGTGAGCTCGGCAGGCGGTGTACCACCTAGCCCAGCCGATCCAAGGCCCGTCGCTGGCCGATTATCGCCTCCGGTCGAAGTCAATTTGACCCATCAACAACGGAAGATTAAACCGCGGACGGAGGGCCAAGCCGACTATGTGTCCGCCATCCGCAGCAGCGATTTAACATTATGTAAGGGGCCGGCAGGCTGCGGGAAGACCTATCTGGCCGTCGCCTTGGCCGTGGAAGCCCTCAAGAGTCGCACAATCCGTAAAATCGTCTTGGTTCGCCCTGCAGTTGAAGCCGGAGAGAGCCTAGGATTTCTACCGGGTGATTTGCAAGCTAAACTCAATCCGTACCTCCGGCCGTTGTTGGACGCGCTCAACGAAATGCTGGACTACGATCAAGTCAAATACTTGATGGAGCACGATGTGATCGAGGTGATCCCCCTCGCCTATATGCGTGGTCGCACCCTAAACGAGGCGTTTATTATTCTAGATGATGCGCAAAATACTACTTGTGCCCAAATGAAGATGTTCTTAACCCGTATGGGAGATGGCTCTAAAATCGTTGTATCGGGTGATATTACCCAAGTCGACCTCCCTGGGGGGGTAACTAGTGGATTACGGGACGCATGGCATCGCCTAGGTGGCATTCGCGGCGTAAGCTTTGTAAAACTGGAGTCCAAAGACATTGTTCGACACCGACTGGTGCAGGACATTGTCGACCGCTACGAGGCGAAGGAACTGGCTGACGCCCGACGGCAGCACGCCAAACGCCCCCAGCCGAGTATGGATCAACAGGAGCACAGCGAGCCCAACTCGCAAGACTAAGCCGTATGGCAACCAGCAGTACAAAACGAACGCGTAGCGAACGCGTGGCCGCGTTGCAACTCGAGCCATCGATCGTCAGCCGATATCTCAAGCAATTGGTAACTGGCAAATCCTTGCTGCAGATTGCGATCGGTGCCGTGGCAGCCATTCTGTTGGTTATCATTCTGCAGGGCTGGCGCACACCGTTTTCGTATCGCGAAGGCCAAGTTCCCGACCGCGATATCGTAGCCCGCGTTGCGTTTGAAGTCATCGATACTCAGCAAACCAAGCTGCTGCGCGATCAACAGCGGCGAGAAGTATTGTGTTTCTACGAGAATCGGTCGGAACCAATCCTTCAACTGCGCAGCGCGATCAAAGATCAGCTTATCTCACTGCTTGGCGAAAAACCGCTTGAGCAATTGGAACCGGCGCAACAGGCCGCGCTCGATCAGTTCTTGAAATCAGACGATGCGAGCGAAAAACTCTCGCGCAAGGAAGCGTTGCAGCGCATTCGCAGCCTGCTAACGGCCGGAGATCAACTGGAAAAGTTTGACCAGGCGATGCGCACGATTTTGGATCCGATTGCCGAATCAGGGATTTTGAAATCGCTGAGCCATGACAATGAAAAAGGTTCGCAGCGCTCGATTATCGTCTTTCCCGTGGGTCAGCCAGATGCCGACTTTTTCGTCGATGTGCCTCGTGTCCGTCGGACGGAAGTAGTCGCTGAATTGCCGCAGAAAGTTGCAGAAGTCTTTCAGCAAACCTTTACTTCGCCCGATGCGGTGATCGTTGCTGAGTTGGTCAGTGATTATTTGGTGGATCGCCTGCCGGAAACGCTTAGCTACCGGCAAGATCTCAGCGAACAAGCACGCCGCAAGGCGGAGGAGAGCGTCGAAGACGCTCGCGTTTCTTACTTTCCAACGATTAGCAAGTTGGCTGCTGCGGGGCAGCCGTTATCACGATCCGACAGTTTGCCTCTCTTACGAGCTGAATATGACGCTTGGGTGCAACAGCTGAGTACTGGCGAGACGACGGTGCGCCTCATCGCGTTCATCGGTATGATTTTTGCGCTGTATTTGCTGTGTGGAATCTATATTTATTACCAATACGAACCAACGCTGTTAACTGAGCCGAAACCGCTGCTGCGGCTATTGGGCTTGGTCGTGCTGACGTGTTTGTTCTGCAAGTTTACTGCGCCTGATCCTTTGCGAGCCGAAATCGTGCCGTTGGTGCTGTGTGCCATGACAGCCACGATTGCGTTTGGTCGACAAGTGGCGTTGTTGGTCTCAACCTGCCTGGCTTTGGCCGTTACGCTGGGGCTGGGATTGGACATTGGTGAATTTGTGACGCTGTGTGGTGGCACCTGCGCAGCGGCCTTATTGCTGGGCCGTATCCGCACGAGAACCCGCTTGATTTATGTTGGCATGGCGGCCGGTGCCATCGTTGCCCTGACGCATTTGGGAGTCGACACGGTCGCTGGCAAACTGAGCATGGTTGTGCCCAGTGCGTCGGCGGAGATGCCGGACGAACCGCAGACATGGCTGACGCTGCTACCTGGCTTGGTCGCCGAATCGCTGCGGTTAGGTGGCTTTACCTTGCTGGCGGGAACGCTTATGCCCGCCTTGCTACCGTTTGTCGAAAAGGCATTCGGAGTCCAAACGGATTTGAGTTTACTGGAATTGGGTGACGCTAGTCATCAACTATTACGTCAGTTAGCGCAGCGCGCCCCGGGGACTTACAACCACTCCATCAACGTGGCCGCAATTGCGGAAGCGGCAGCAGATTCGATTGGTGCTCACGGCTTGCTGACGCGGGTTGGTGCCTATTTCCATGACATCGGCAAGATGTTCAAACCGAATTACTTTGTCGAGAATCAAGAGCAAGGTGGAAATTGCCATGATACTCTGCAGCCAGCGATGAGCACGTTGGTAATCATTGCACACGTCAAGGATGGCGCCGACTTAGGCCGCCAACACCGCTTGCCCAAACCCATCATTGACTTTATTGAACAACACCACGGCACGACTTTGGTCGAGTACTTTTACCGCGAAGCTGCCAAGCGAAGCCAAGCTGACCCAAATAAGGAAGAAGTCTCCGAGACGTCGTTCCGCTATCCTGGTCCTAAACCACAAACGCTGGAAGCTGCGGTTCTGATGCTCGCCGACTCGGTTGAGAGTGCCAGTCGCACGCTCGTAGAGCCCACGTCGTCGCGTATCCAAAACTTGGTTGATCAGATAGCGATGAAGAAGCTCCTGGATGGCCAATTTGACCAATGTGGTCTAACGCTGCAGCAGCTAGACCTTTTGAAGAATTCGCTCGTTAAATCGCTGACAGCCATCTACCATGGTCGTGTAAAATACAGCGGCCAAGCCTCGGCCTAATCCGGTCGGTTCGGTTATCATTACCCAAGACGATCAAATCATCTCTCAACGCAACCGCCAGTGCCCCCAACTATTCAGCTTGATATCGTCTATCACGTTCTGGACACACCAAACCGTCCAATCATCGATGATTCGTCGCGCATGCATGCGGCCGCCGAGTGGATTGCTAATCGCTTCGGACTTTCCCTCTTGAGAGCAAGCATCTCCATTGTGGATGATCCGACGATTCAAGCTGTCAATCGCGAGCACTTGGATCACGATTGGCCCACCGATGTGGTCAGTTTGCTCTTCGAGCGTATCGAAATAGCGGATCGCATTGAAGTCGATGGCGAAGTCATCTGCAGCCTCGATACCGCGCAGCAACTCAGTGCGCAAGCGCAATGGTCGGCGGAGGACGAATTGCTGCTGTACTGTATTCACGGCCTGCTGCACTTGGCGGGCCTCGACGATTTGGACGAAGATCAACGACGTCAGATGCGCCAGGCTGAGCAGGAGTGTCTGGCTGCGCTCCGTGTAGCTGGCAGTGAAAATCATGTTTCGCGCTGGGACTCCATTCACTCAGATCTGTAGCGTGTGGGGCTATGCGGTGGCATTGGGAATTAACATGTTGAACGATCAGCCAAAGGCGACAGCCGAAAATTGATGAATGCTAATTGGCTTGGAATGCTGATGTGTGTCTGTTGGGCGCTGACTCTGCTCGGTGGCTTGGGCGTGCACGTTTTGGAGAATTTCAACGGACGCAAGCTCGAGGCCTATTGCCGCCTGAAGCGCAAGCCCTCACGCTTTGGCGAAATTTTGGATCATCAGGCGCGGGCGTATGCCTCCGCGCAGTACGTACTGCTGTTCGCGCTCGTGCTGGGCTCGCTCGCTGCCGGCGCTTGGTTTTGCAATTCGGGCGATGTGCAACAACAGAATGGCATCCTATTTTCCAACGTGCCACCCTTTCGAATCTTAGGTTGGGTGACGAGCTGGTTGGTATTGCTCGTCTTGGCCGGCTTGTGGCTGCCGCGGATCGTAGTCCGCTATAGTTCCTCGCTGTTTCTCTATCACTCCTGGCCGATTTGGAAAGGGCTGGCGGTCGCCATCAGCCCCTTCTCAGGCTTGGGCGAAGTCTTTACGTGGTTGGGACAACGCTTGAGCGATACGCCGGATGACGACGACTTCGAGGAAGAGATGCTGGAGGATGAAATCCACACCATGGTCCAAGCTGGACAGCGCGATGGTGTGTTTTCTGAAGGAGTGCCCGATATGATCCGTGGCGTTATGCAACTCGATGACGCTGACGTTGAGGAGATCATGACGCCACGCAGTCGCGTGGATGCCATCAATATCGATCAGCCTTGGGACGAAGTCGTCAAGTTTGTCGCGCACTGCGGACGCACTCGTCTACCCGTTTATCGTGGGACCCATGACAACGTGATTGGCATCTTGTTCGTCAAGGACCTGCTGAGCGTACTCGCCGATCCCTCCAAGGGGCCACAAGACCCCCAGACGCTCGAATCGATCTTGCGCAATCCGTGGTTCATTCCCGCCAGCAAACCCGTAGATCAACTCCTGCAAATCTTCCTCCACAATCGCAATCACATGGCGATTGTTGTCGACGAGTATCAGCAATTTATTGGCGTGGTTACGATCGAAGATGCACTGGAAGAGATCGTCGGCGAGATCGCTGACGAACTCGACATCGAAGAAGACAGCGAGATTGTCTATGACGAGCGTACTCATCAAGTCGAGGCGGAAGGCAAAGTGCCCATTGAGAGTATCGAGAAAATCTTGGGCATTGAGTTGCCCGCTTCGGACGACTATGACACGGTTGGCGGCTTAATCATCCATCGACTCGCTGAGATACCCAAGGTCGGAACGGAAGTCGAATTAAATGGAGTTCGAATCACCGTGTTGAAAGCCACTCGACGCCTTGTCCAACGTGTACGACTTGAGCTAATCGGCGAAGACGGCACGGCTACGGCGCTTGATTCGTAGCTGCAACCTGCTACCACTTGGTTGTAATGCCATGCGCTATCGCGCGTTGGGCCAATGGAAAACTAGCCCACCGCAATTGCGATGGGCTGGTTGGATGAATGAACTGCCTGCTAGACGATCTTTTCGCCACTGACGGCTTGGTCTTCCTTGTGCCAGCCGAAGAACCAGTACCAGGAGACATTGATCGTGTCATAGCCGCTGCCTCCGTGGAGATAATCCCAGGCGAAGTCTTGATCGAACAATGGTACCCTTCCTCCGTGAAGATTGTCATTGCCGCTTTCGCCATACAACCGGTCGCTACCCCAACCGCCATCCATCGTATCGTTGCCCGCTCCTCCATACATCTTGTCGTTGCCGAGATCGCCGTACATGCGATCGTGTCCGTTGCCACCGTACAGCGTGTCATGTCCCCAGCCGCCGTGGACATAGTCGTTACCGTCACCGCCGCTCACGATGTCCTGATCCCAACCGCCGTACAGCGTGTCATGGCCTGATTCTCCATACAACCAGTCGCTACCGATACCGCCTTCCATGTAGTCGTTGCCATTACCACCGTACATGCGATCTCGACCAGCGTCGCCGTACATCTTGTCGTTGTGATTTCCGCCATACAGCGTGTCATCACCCCAACCTCCGTACAAGTGGTCGTTGCCGTCATCGCCATAAATGGTGTCCCATCCGAAAAAGAAATCGATCACGGCATCGCCATAAACGTAGTCATCGCCCGATCCGCCTCGCACAACGTCATGGCCGGCTTCGCCATAAACTGTATCGTTGCCGGCGCCGCCGTCCATTGAATCATTGCCAGGACCACCATGTAGCTGGTCGTTACCATTTCCACCGCGTATGGTATCTGCACCGCCGGTGATATCGATCAAGTTATCACCATAGACGGTATCGTTACCGGCCTCGCCGTCGAGGGTATCGTCCCCACCTTGGCCGTAGAGCACATCATCGTCTGCACCACCGTACAAGCCGTCATTGCCTGGTCCACCGCGCAGCCAATCGTTACCGCTGCCCCCATGCAATTCATCATTGCCGTGGCTGGTACGAAAGAGGTTATCAAAGTCGCTGAAGTCGCCCCACAGCGAATCATTGCCCGACCCGCCGTCTAGATAGTCACTGCCCGCTTCACCGTACAAGTCATCCGCACCGTCGTCGCCAAACAAGCGATCGTTACCGTAGCCGCCGATGACCATATCGGTACCTGAGCCACCGTGTATCGAGTCGTTGCCTGCACCCTGCCTGCGCGGGCTTTGCGTAATGAAATTGTCAATGGAATCCCCATGCAACCAATCGTTTCCTGCGTCGCCAAAGATCGAATCGTGACCTTCTTCGCCGTAGATCACGTCGTTGTGCCCACCACCGTGCAGCGTATCATTGCCTAGGCCGCCGCGTAGCGTATCAACTTGATCACCACCCCAGATTTCGTCATTGCCGGCTTCGCCAAAGATATCGTCCTCGCCATAGCCCCCAGAAATCGAATCATCCCCGGTGCCTCCCCACAGCGTATCATTCCCGTCGCCGCCTTCGATTCGGTCATTTCCGCCGCCACCTCGAATTTCATCATTGCCGGAATAGCCCTGCAGGATGTCCGCCGCGCGACCGCCGATGATCACATCGTTACCCGTGCCGCCGTTGAATCGCAATGGTACGTTGGTACCGGGCTCGGCCATCAGTTGGTCATTGCCGCTACCCGCATCGATATCTACCAGAGCTACATTTGTGAAGGTCTGGTTGTAGGAGCGTCGAACGCCAGAATTGTCCTTGAACCAGTAGATGACTTGGACGCGATGACCTTGGTCGGTTTCGCCCAGCGAACGCACACGGAAGTTTTCGTTTTCGGCCGCTCCCGATTTCGCATGGGTGATCCCCTCGCGGCGACCAGCATTGCTGCCAGCAAAGACGGTGAGCACACCATTGCCGTCAACCGACCCCAGTATTACGTTGGGATTCGTTTTCTCAATGACGGCTGCGTCATCTGGCGACGCAATATTGAAATCCATCAATGGCACCTCGACGAGCGTCGTTTGCCAATCCAGCAGTTCAATGCCAACGATCGAGACTTCTGCAAAGGCATCGGCACCAACGATCAACTGGCCAGAGGCATTGACCAGTGTGGCAGGATCGTAGTCGATTATTTCTTGGATTTCGTCCATCCGGATGTGACCATCGTAGGTCCAGTCTTTTACGGCCTCTGGTCGCGTTGGAGTATAAGGGTCAATCCACTGACTCGTTGGCAGCGTATCCGGCAGATCATTCAGGTCCAGATTTACATCGATACTGAGGGTAGCGAGTACTCCAGCTTTGGCTGTAATGACTTTCCAGTCTGGACCGATGGAACCGCCCACCGAGGCTTTGGCGCGCACGTACACTTCCGGCAGTTCCGTTGTCGCACCAACAATTCGACTGACTTTGCCGTCCTCGACACGGTGTACATTGTTGTCATCGACATAAAATCCGCGTTCTAGAAAGTGCTCGTTCTGCAGCTTGCTCTCTTTGAGGGTCTCCGCATCGGTGAAATCTAGCGATTGTGTAAAGTCGCTAATGCCTTGAGCGTCGAAGCCGAAACCGAGATCTAGTCCAGCGGACAATTCAAACTTAAATTCTCCGTTGGCAAGGAATGCCAAGGCGGCAATGGGCGCGGTGTACTCGAACTTGACGGCAGTCAATTCGAAATTCAAATCTGCGGTGAACAGCGAAGTGGCTGCGTCGCCAGATAGCAGCCCGATCAAGGTCTGCGGATCCGAAAGCAAGGGAATGCTCACGTCACCGTCAAACTCAGCTTCAAAGCTTGTCTTGGTTTTCGCTTCTTTGGGCTCACTAAACGAAATGCTCTTCAGTTGCTCTTTCTTGCTGCGACTATCTTCTACGTTTTCGCCGAACTCATGTTGGAACTTGGCCTTGACGCTGCCTAGATTTTTGGTGGCATCGCCCAGTTCTCCCGTGCCTGGGGTCTGGTAATCAAGTAGGCGATTCATCAGTCCAATGGTTGACTTGGCGCGATCAAGCTGACGGAGAGCCTCGTCGCGTTTTGCGCTCTTCGGCAGCGCCTCCGCTGCTTTCAGAGCCACATCTAAGAAGGTCAAATCCGTGAACTCGCTAAGGCCTGGGATCGGATCCGAAAGAAAGTCGACCACTGGTTTAACTGGCATAATGACATTGCGAATTCCGGACAACAAGGGATCGATGAAATCGCGATACAAGGTTCCCAGGTCCAGCCGCGTATCCGAGAATTCGACGCCTACATCAACTTGTTCTGTCGAGTTGCTGCCTTGAGTTGTCGCAGCATTGAAGTCGTAGTTCACTGTTACTTTATTCGTAACCGCCAAGTTGAACAGCGAGTCGCTGTTCATGCCTTCGACATTAGGCAGGAAACTTCCCTCCGCGTCCAGATGGACCTGTCCGTCACCGGAAAGTTTGCCCGTGACGATGGCACGTCCAAACTCGTCCTCCACCAACAATCCGTCTTGATTCGGATCTGCCAAGTCGATGGTATAGGTGCCTTGGAAAATCGATCCATCTTCGTGCGAAGTAAACTTACCAACAAAAACCCCCATGCGTCCTGTAGCCGCATCAGAAAGTTCATTCAAAGTTGCGTCGATTGCTACGGTGACCTCACCATGATTGGCCGTGACCATGAAGAACTCACTGCTGCCATCGGCGCGCTCGCGGACCCCAAACTCGAGATTCAAGTTGATGCTCAAGCCGACATCCACAGCGTTTTCATTTCCCAGGAGTACGTCAACCACGGAGTCCTTGCCCAGCCCCAGATCCAAATCCATTTTGTCGGTGCGGGTCAACGTTACTGGAATCTGAAAACGCACTTCCGAGTCGCCGTCTTGACCAGTGACGGTGATGCCCGTTTCGCCAATCTTGCCGCTCAGGGCCGTTTCCAATGCGGCTTTCGTATCTGCTACGGATGCACCGGCTGAGATGCTCAATAGGGAGAGGTCTGCTTTCAATGCGGTCAGAAACTGGCCCGCGCGCTGTTAGCTTCAGCCAGTTGGCTGCCGACCAGTGGAGCTTCGGAGCGGAATACGTTCGAATTTACTTGTGCTTGCAACGAGTCCAGTAGTTCGCCTTGGAACCCTTCGTCGATTACCCCCAGGTCAGCAGCCATCATCTGGCGGCTATCGAGACTTTCAAGCCGCAACGTGCGTTGGAGTTGGTACTTACGGACGTTCTTGAGACGGTTCTTGTGAATGCTTCGATTGAACATGGTTGCGTTTCCGGCAAAGGTTTGAAGAGGAGGCTTGTTCCGCTTCAGAGCTATGTTCAGCCACTGCCGCCACCCGCCAAGAAAACGAACTTTTCCCTCTTCCAGGGCTCTGCCACCACGTGGCCTAGCCTTTAGCCTGGGAAAACTCAACAAATATGGATCCTTCTCACTGAACGCTCCCCAGCATGTGCGAGGTTTCACTCCCGTGCGCTGTGGACGTGTGATGCGTAATACAGCGTTTCGCAAGTGAGTTAGCTAGGGAATTCATGGTGGCGAGTAAACTGCTATACTGGGGTTCTGCGTTGGGCCTTTGCGCGGACTGTTTCCTATCGCCGCTTACTACAGCCTCGACAAAGACTTCGAATCAATGGCTGATCCAGTTGAAGACGATCCAAACGCTCTTACGCAGTGGTATCAGGCGCTGCAAACGGGCGATGACGAAGCGATCGGAAGGCTTTTTGAGCACTGCTTTCCGAGACTGTTGCGATACGCGCGATCCAAGCTACCGGAGAACCTGCGACGAGCTCTGGACGAGGAAGACGTCGCATTGAGCGCGTTCAAGAGTTTTTGCAATGGTGCGCAGCGTGGTGTAATTGGCGACATCCAGAACCGCGATGAACTTTGGAAGCTGCTGACCTGCATTGCGGCGCGAAAGGGTAGCGCCTACGTTCGACACGAAACGCGGCTAAAACGTGGTGGCGGCCAAGTCCGCGGCGAGTCGGTTTTCATCTCGAAAGAAATGGCTGGCATCGAAAGCGAATCGCCTCCAAATGCTTCTCCGGCCACAATAGCCGAAGTCGACGAGCAGTGCCAAAACATGCTTGATGCACTCGGCGACGAGACGTTACAGGCCATCGCCCTGCTGCGTTTGGAAGGCTACTCGGTGGACGAGATTGCCAGCCGCATTGGCTGTGCAAAACGGTCGGTCGAACGGCGTCTAAGTCTCATACGCAAGATCTGGAGCGAGCAACAATAGCGCAACGATTCTGCAGATCGCAGTTACGTGGTGTCTATGGTTCAACCACTTCGGACTGCCCAGTGAGAAAGTCTTCCAATTGCTCACGCGCCTGCGCGGTGTATTCATGGTCTTTTCCCCGAGCACTGCTGAGTATCTCAAGTGTCTCTTCGAGTACCGTTCGCGCTTCCTTCTCGCGGCCCATGCCAATCAAAGCGCGAGCCAAATACTGTCGCACGCCGAATGTCAAACCTGCATCCTCCCCGAACTCGATAGCATGATTCTCCGCCAATTCTTGCAACACAGGTAGCGCCGTTTCGTATTGACCAGAGTCAACCAAACTTCTCGATAGTTTTCGACCTGCTGACAGTGTGGCCGGATGTGTCGCGCCATAGTATTCTGTGCGGCCTACGATCGTCTCGCCGTAAAGCCGCTGAGCCTCACTTGTCTTGCCACGCGAGTCTAAAAAGGCAGCGAAATTGCCTAGAATATTCAGCGATTCCTTGTTGTGCTCGCGTTCTCCATGCAACTTCAATAGCTCGCGATAGCCCGTTTCTGCAGTATCGTAGTCGCCAGCGTCCTCACGAATCGCCAGCAAATTGTTCTTGAAGGCCAGATAGGTGTCCAAGGTTGCTTCCGGATCGCGGCTCAGTAACTCTAACGCTTGGCCAATCAATTCTTCCGCCTTGGCCAGGTCCCCCAGCTCCCAGTAGACCAATCCTAAACTATTCATTGTCTCTACCGTATCTGGATGGGTTGGTCCCAACAATTTCGTCCGCCGCTCAAGTACCTCCTCCCGCAGAGTTGCTGCTTCGGCGAGATCGCCGGGGTCTGCGTTGCGTGAGCGAAGTATCCCAGCCAGCTCGTGTTTGGCAACCAGTACTTTCAGTTCATCGCGTGGTCTGACTCGTTCGAAGCAGACGACGGCCAAGCGAAGCTGTTCCACGGCGTCATCGTCGTAGCCGAGGCTGCGGTAGGTCAAGCCAATGGTCAAACGAATGTCGCCCTCAACTCGCGGTTTGTCTGCAAATCTCCCCTCCAATTCGGGCACCATCGCATCGACGACTTCCGCCACCGTAACTTCCGTACCAAAATGTTCTGGGCGGGCGGAGGAGAGTAGCATGCCGAGATACGAGTTGACATCGTTAACAGTCGACGCTTCGCTTTCCGCCCGGATTCTTGCTTGCCCTTCGGCGACGGCCAGCTGGCGCGCCTTGTTCCATTCCCAGGCGAAAGCGATTGCACCGACGCATGCCACAGCCACGACTGCGCTGGCCATCCAATTAAATACTCGCTGACGCTTTCGCAGTTCGGTGCGCTGGACTTCGTCTCGTTCGCGGTCCAGTTCAGCTTGACGCAATTGCGTTTCCACACCAGCCAAGTAGGTGCCGACAGCCTCCGCCACTTCGCCTGCACTTTGTGGGCGATCGGCAGGATCAAGGCTTAGGCACCGACGACACAAGGCCACCAAAGCGGAACGTCCGACAAGTGTATCCAACTGTGCGTAAGCGCTGCACAGATCCCCACGAGCAGACTTGGCAATGATTTCGTAGCTGGTTTCGCCGTCGTATAAGCGGCGGTGCGTGAGAATTTGAAATAGCATCGCGCCCAAGCCAAAAACATCCGTTCTGGCGTCGATATTGGCGATTTCCCCGCGTGCTTGTTCCGGTGCCATATAGACTGGTGTACCGATGACTTCCCCGTCGAGTGTCGCGTTTCCAGATCCCGATTCTCCATCGTGTCGTACATTGATGGGAAGCGTTGAGTCGACTTCCGAGGCTACAAAATTGGCTGAGCTGAACCGCGTCGCCTCTACCTGCCATTGAAGCTCGCTATCGTCGAGTGGTTTGGCCATGCCCCAGTCCATCACCTGCACTTCGCCAAACCGCCCAACCATAATATTGTGCGGCTTGAGGTCGCGATGGATGACCGAGCGTTGATGTGCATAGGCCAGCGTTTGAGCGACTTGCCGAAAGACGTCGACGTAAAGTAGGAAATTGTCGTCAGCATTCTGGCGACATTGCAGAGCATTCTCCAGTGTTTCGCCATCGACCAGCTTCATTGAAAAAAATGCTAGCCCGTTTGGAAGGTACCCGCGATCAAATACCGGAGGAATGCTTGGATGCTGTAGTTTCCCAGTCAACAGGGCCTCATTTAGCAATCGCGAATTGGCTTCGGCGCTGTTGCGGTACTGCTCGTGCAAGGTCTTGATCGCCAGAGGCCGTTCGCTTGCCCGATCATAGACTCGCCAGACTACCCCAATGCCACCGCGTCCTATTTCACATTCAAACGTATAGCGGTCGGATTCGGGTGGAGTCGCGGTATTCTCGGCCAGGAACTGCCGCGCTAATTGTGCGTCCAATGGATCTTCAAAACACTCATAGTCGTTCGCCGATACCAGTGCGCCTTGAGCCGAGCGCAGCTCAACGTCCAACAGCAACAGCTCCTCCAACAGCGCGGTCCGTAGTTCGCGCTTACAGTTTTTGAGAAATAACTCGATGGCGGGCGCACCATGCTCTCCACATTGCTCAAAAGCAGTGCATGCCGCTTCGATCGACCTAATGTCCGCCAACGGAAGAGAATCGAGCTGATTGGGCATAAATCGAACCTATCGGGATGGGTGCCAGCGGTCCACCCGCTCTGGTATTTTGGTGTGCGTCTATTGCTCCACTCGTCGTCGCACGGGTTGCCACTTGGTTTCCCTAATCCGCGCACCAGGAACGAGAATTTGACTTTGATTGCAGTATGTTGCGATGCGCGCATGGATCCTTATTCAACATGACATGCACATTGGCCCGCGCGGCCCGCCACTTGGCTGCATATTATAACCGTTCACGATATGTCGGCTTATGTGACAGGGTGGGGAGTCTTTTCAGCCTAAATCGCATAACCCATTTAGCAACCACACGTTCCTATCAGCGGCATCTCATTGGTGGCGGCGCTGCTGAAAAGACTCCCGACCCTTTCCTGTCGACTTCAAGTTCGTGAATGGCTACGTATTTTCAGAGATCATGCAGATCATGCAGGACCTTGGGCGGAAATGCCGCTCGCAGGGCGTTGAGAACCGCCAGGACGTCGATGACCTCTTGAATAATGGACCCCGTTACTGGACTTAGATATCCGGCGGCGGCAAACCCCATGCCGATTAAGCTCAGGGCCATCCCGCCGACAGCGCTTTGCAATGCGATGGAGCGCATGCGGCGACTGATATGCATAAACTCGTCAACTTTTTCGAGTGCGTTGTCCATGACTACTACCCCCGCTGCCTCGGCGGTAACGTCACTGTTTTGACCGATGGACATGCCAACCGTGGCAGCCATCATAGCCGGCGCATCATTAATCCCATCTCCCACATACAGCGTTTTGGCTTTCGCCGTTTCGGCGCGAACCAGGGCTAGCTTTTGTTCGGGACTTTGTTCTGCAAATATCTCGGTAATACCAACTTGTTCGGCCAGATATCGTACCTCCGACTCGCGATCACCTGAGACAAGCATGATACGCTTAAACGCATGCTTTGGCCCCAGATGCTCGACGAATGATAGACTCTCCGCTCGCGGAGCATCTCGAAAACGATATACGGCTGCCAACCGCCCGTCGATCACAATCACACATTCGAGGCCACCGGCCACTGGGGGTAATCGAGCGGCCTCGTCGACCTGCAGGTCCTGCAGTTTATTGCGGCTGGTAACCAGCATGGTATGGCCAGAGACACTTCCCAGCAAACCCTGCCCCGGTCGTTCGCCGACGTTGCTAGCTTCGGGCAGTTGTAGACCCTGACCCCGAGCCGCTTGAACAATAGCGCCTGCCAGTGGATGTTTCGAGTAACGCTCCAAGCTGGCGACGAGCGTCAGCACATGTGATTGTTCAAACCCAGCCGTTGTGATCTGTTCGGTAAGTTTGGGTGTGCCATAGGTAAGCGTCCCTGTTTTATCAAAGATAGCCGTGCGGCAACCAGCAATTTGCTCCAATACAACAGGGCTCTTCACAATGATGGCTCGCCGAGCACATAGCGAAATTGAGCCGATAATAGCAATCGGGATTGCCAGCAGTAGTGGGCAAGGCGTGGCAATTACCAACACTGAAAGGAAACGCAGGGATTCACCGCTGAGCAACCAAGCGGCGATTGCGACCGTCAGCGCCAACGGCGTATAGAATGCTCCCAGGCGATCTCCCAGACGCTGCATCTGTGGTCGCGTGCTCTCGGACTCGCGCATGACTTGCATGATTTTCGCGTAGCGCGAATCGGCAGCTCGCTGGGTTGTACGAATCGTCAATGCTGCTTGGCCGTTGATTGCGCCGGAGATGACGTTAGAACCGGTGGTTTTCGTGATCATGAATGGTTCGCCAGTCAGGTACGACTCATCCATAACTCCGTGGCCCTCGATGACCATACCATCCACTGGGCAAATGTCGTGCGGATAGATCACCAGCGTGTCGCCAACCTGGACGTCAGCCAAGTCCACGTCGAGGATTTCCGTCTCGCGTTTCAAGTGTGCAACCGAGGGCATGCGTTTCGCCAGTGCGGCTAGTACGGAAGACGCGCTGCGCAGCGCGTAACTTTCAAGCGCCTCGCCGCCGGAGAGCATCAGCACGATGATCGAGCCAGCCAGATACTCCCCGAGAATGACGGAAGTGATGATAGAAATTCCACCGAGGAGATCTGATCCGAATTCTCTTCGCAGGAGTTTCTGAAACAATTCGTAGACGAGCGGTATTCCGCCCAAGCTGAGAGTTGCAAACAGCGGCCACAGTTTCGCGCTAGCTGACGTCTCCAGCGCGAACTGCAGTACCAGATGCGCGGTGATGCCCGCGACGGCAAGCACCGCAATAACTGTGGTGCGCCGTTTCCAAATACCACTCCATGAGTACCACGAACGATCCGGCTGTGACTCACGTGGCAATTTCAACTCCGTGGATTGGCGCTCAGGATCTGTCACTGGTGGCATTCGATTCGAGCTTGTTGCGTGTTAGCAGGCTGTTGACTCAGTGAACCTCAGGCGCTAGCCGTGGGCCCTTGGCGAAGTTGGCCATTAAGAGCCCACGGCTAGTGCCATTAAGAGCCCACGGCTAGCGCCTGAGGTTCACTGGGCTGGCGCCATTAAGAGCCCACGGCTAGCGCCTGAGGTTCACTTCGAGGTCGGCATCAGACCTGCAACTTGGGTTGTTCGTTGTTCTCGGCCAACTGCTGTTCAACGCTTCTGACAAGCTGCCGCTACTTTCCAAATCGGAGACTTCATTCGCGTGGTGTCTAGGCGCGTGCGGCCTTCTTGGCTTGGCTGATCTTCAGTCCAGACATGAGTAGGAGTACTAGACCGACCGGAAAGCAAAGGAGGTAAAGAATCGAGCCCCACAGTCCCAGCGCTTGGCCACAATCGCCCAGGCCCGTGTTCCCCTTGCTCGCCAGATAGCTACTGAGCGACTGTGGGACTTTGATGAAAGCCAGGATCAGTACCACGATATTGACGAAGGGCACCAAAAGTAGCCAGGGCACCCAGGTCGGCAGCTGTCGGAACTCTTCGGGTACCGCAGCCAACCCGTCCGAGAGGAAATAGGCTACAAATATCATCAAGCACAGCCCCAACAGTCCGATGACCAGGGAAACAATCATGAAGCCGGTGGCGACCGCAGCCGCGGCCCGCTCCTGTGCTGGATCCACGGCAAATGAAAAGTCCTCCTCGCCAAAGTTCATATCGCCCGTGTCAAAACCAAAATCTTCGCCAAAGCTATCACCTGGTTCGATCGGTGCATCTTGGGCTACGGCCAACCCGCTGCCTACGAAAAATAAATACGCACAAAAAATGCAACTTGGTATCAGCTTCATCGTGAACTGCTCCATGGAGGTGTAAGATATCCACAAACACTTTTAGCGACGGTGCGAGCGTTTGCATTGCTTTCAATGTATATTGTTTGCGTTGCGTCGTGAACTCGGTTCTACATGAATAACCTAATATCTTCGAACCTAATATCTTCGAAACCGTCAACGACCACCGGAGCTTACGCCCAAACGGCTAGATTCTATGATTGAATTGTTTGAATTCGGAAAAGACTACGGAGAGTTCACGGCGGTTGATTCGCTGACGCTCAAAATCGAAGCTGGCGAGATGTTTGGGTTCATCGGCCCCAATGGAGCCGGCAAGAGTACGACAATCCGCTACTTGGCAACGTTGCTCAAGGCATCTCGAGGAGATGCTACGGTCAACGGCTTTAGCGTCAATCGCGATCCAATGAACGTCCGTCGCAGCATTGGTTATATGCCCGATGACTTTGGTGTCTACGATGGCATGAAAGTTTGGGAGTTCTTGGATTTCTTTGCCGTGGCGTACAAGATTGGACGTTCGCAGCGCAAACAGATTATCTTGGATGTCCTTGAGCTCTTGGATCTGGCTCATAAGCGTGATGACTTTGTCAATGGTTTGTCACGCGGTATGAAACAGCGTCTCTGCTTGGCAAAAACACTTGTACACGACCCACCCGTGCTAATTCTGGACGAGCCGACGAGCGGTTTGGATCCACGGGCACGCATCGAAGTCAAAGCCTTGCTCAAAGAACTGCGGCGAATGGGCAAGACCGTCTTGATCAGTAGCCACATCCTATCAGAGTTGGCCGACTGCTGCTCTTCCATTGGAATTGTCGAACGTGGACAGTTGCTGTTGAGCGGGACGATCGAAAGTGTCTATAGCCAAATTCGTCGAAATCGCATGGTGGATATCCGTTTCATCGATAAAGTCGAGGCGGGGATATCGATCTTGCGGTCTTGTCCCGAGCTACGCGACATTGATATTGACGGTAATCGTGTCATTGCCGAATTTGAAGCCGATGAGCAGCAGTTGGCCAATATCATGACGCGGCTGATGGAGGAGAAGATCCCCATGCGCAGCTTTAATGACAAAGAGCCAACGTTGGAGGATGTATTCATGATGGTTACCAAAGGTTTAGTAACGTAGTTCAGCTAGTGGCGTGCAAGCAGCACCGGAAAGGCTGCGAGCACACAGAGAATGCCGTAAACCGGCAGTAGACCGACGATTAGACTGGCAGCCCCGATGAGTACCAAAGCGGAACCAAGCCCAATTCGCCCTAGTCGCGTCGCCGCAATACGCAGCGCGGCTCGGTAGAGTATCCAAACGACTGCAGCAGTAAACAAGATACCAGCCGCCATCACGGTCCGCGAAATCGTTTCCTGCTCGACACTCTGTGCGGTCAACTCAAGCTGCCCACCGGCCGTTGTAAACAGGAATTCCTGGCCACGTGCTGGCAAGTTGACATCTAGGCTCGCTAGATAACCGACGTTGGAGCCGCCGACTTGTCCGACTTGTTGCGCAGTTCTGAGACTCTGCGGATTAGGCGGTAACATGGCCATCGTATCGTTCCCAAAAGGGCCAAGATCGGGGGTGATCCCAGCCCGACTTCGAGCTGGTCCACCATAGCCGGTGCCGCCGCCCCGCATGTCACCCATGCCCCCCATTCCATCCATCTGCATTTCGCTCATGCCTTCCATCCCACCATCATCCATTGGGCGTGTGGCAGGCATCTGGCTGCGGCTGGATGTTGCACCGAACAGCTCACGACTATACTCGGCCGCTGTTTGGCTCTCTTCCAAGCGTCTGTTGTATCGCTCAACCTGGCTGCGAAAATTTCCTGAAATTCGGTCCTTTGCGACTTTGCTACCACCGTCAACTACTTTGTCTGCCGGCTTGCCAAAAAGGTCGTTGATCTGTGGCGGCAGAGCCAGTTGTGCAACCTCGGCGGCCATCTGCTGCTGCTGCTGCTGCTGCTTGCCCGCTTGCGGCTTTTTTTCAGCCAACGCATCTAGCTTTGCTTCGTCCTGGGTGGCATAGGCCTTCAAATCGTTTTGCTCAAGCCACTTGTCGTCAAACTTCTGCCGCTGGTCCGGTACCGTAACTTCTCCGAATTGCTCGTTGGGCGCGACAAAATTCTGACCGACTTCATCGACGACGTTGTACGATCGCTGGTTATCTTGTTGCGAAAACCAGTTGGAGACCTGACCGCGATTGCCTAGCGTCGTATCTCCGTTGCGGTCTGCTTCGACCTCATTCCTTGCAACTACCTCCTGAGCTTGCTTGAGGGCATAGGAATTGGCTTCGAGCTGCTTGCGAAGCTCTTGGTTGTTACTCGCACTAGCTTGAAAGCTCCCTTCCACATTAGCTAGAGCAAGTCCCAGTTGCTTCAAGTTGTTCGTGGCCCGCGCCTGCGAAAACGCACCCTTGCTGAAGTTCAATACTTCGGTCAACTCGGTTAGCTGTCGAGTGCGAAAGGCCAACCATCCTGCCTGCAGATCGCTTTCGTTGTCTACTCGCCCCATCGAACCATCAAAACGGAACCATCGAAATCGATCCGGCAAATACAAGCGGACTTGCGATAATTCGACGTTGATATTGACCGTACGCACGAAAGGAAATTGAGTCGACGAGAAGTTAGAAGCTGGCGCGAGCGCACCGCCATACTTCAGCACGACGGGATAATCCAGATCGCCTTCAGCGGTGCGAATTAAGGGGATCCGCACGGTCTCGCCAGTCGTAGTCGTGTTTGCCGTCGTGCCAGATGGGCCAGCATCCGTCGCCTCGCCACCAGTTTTCCGGGCTGGTTTCACCGGTTCATTCGCCACCATTACCGTCCAAAGCTGTGCTCCAGCTGGCAATTGAACTTCCAAATAGGGTTCAACCCGATTCTCCACGCGATACTCTTGCGAAGCGCGGTAGCCACCAAATTCATCAACGATCAACAGCGTTTGTGCCAAGCCAATACGCGCACCCGCCGTCTGCACCACGTCGCGCCGTTTGTTCTGGTACGTCAGTTGCGGAACTGCGGCATCGGTGCCATCTTGGCTTGCAGAAACCGAATACATCTCTGAGGTGGGAGCGTTTAGGAACTGCACTGCCGCGTTCGCTGCGAATCGAATTGCCTCCACTTTGCGAAGCGACTGTGGCTGTGAAATCAGCTCGTCACGGCTGGCATTTTCCAGCACGACAAATCGGTCGAGCGTGGATCCAGTAGTGATCGTTGGCATGGCCACTGTTTGCACGGCATCGCTCGCTTGACGATCATGCTCGACGACAACCATCAGCTGCCCCATGATAGCATCCTGCAGTTCCAACCGCACAGAAACCGGCCCGCCATCGACATTATTCGCGGCGATGGTTTTGCGTCGCAGCAAAGGCGCTTGAATGCGTGCTTCGGCCAAACTGGCTGGCAATTCAAAAGTGAACTCGCGAATGCCTGCAGATTGAATCTTGGCTGCGATCAAGATGGTCTCTTCGATGGAACGATCCGTTACTTTGACATTGCTCAACCAAGAGCTCGATACCACTGGGGTTCTCGGCAAGACCTGGACAGTGCCTGAAAGCTGGCTGTCTTGAAAGCGTACGACGGAACGGGCGAGTCGCAGCTGCGGTTCACTGAGCCAGTCTCGGACGCTGCTCAGCAGTGCCGTTTCGCCGCCTGTCAATGCGTCGATTCGGACGTCGTACCCTGGGTCAGCCTGAATGACCATTGCTCCGCTTTGGCGTTCAGTGCCCAACAACTCAAAATTGGGTAGTGGAATAGGACTGGGCGTCGTTTGGTCGGCGGCCAAAGCAGAGGCAATCGCTCCACGTAGAATGACATTAAAATCCCCGTTCGCGCCGGCCGCCAAGTAGATATTTAGAAGCTGCGTCGAATCTTCCTCCGTCAGCGACCACTGGAAATCGCCAGCGATCTCGGGTTCGGCCAAGTCGATCGAATTTGGCAAGCGAATCTGTAGGTGATGGACGCTGCGACCGCTACTGTTGATCAACAAGCGCGTTTCGACAAGGGTTTCGCGCTGGGCAATCTTCAACAGTGTTTGAATCTCAGTCCTCAATTGTGGCTTCAGCAATTTGACTGACAATTGTAGATCAATCGCTGGCTGCGAGAATTGATACCCCTGGTAGTCTAGAACGGGCAGTGGTCCATCGCCCACTTCCGCGCCAAACCACTGCGCGTCAGCGGGCAGATCCGTGCGACTAAGCCCACTAGCGACTGAGGTGGCTACTTCAAGCAAAGTACTGCGGCGAACCAATAGTTTGCCTTGATGTAACATTGCACCAGGGAGCGTTACCTGCGGTACTTGGACGGACACGCCATCGCTCGACATCTCCATTGCCTTGGAAAGAAACACAGTCAGCGAGTCACGCTGCTCAGCCGCTTTGAGCAGGTCAACGTCCAGCAACACAGTAGTTCCCTGAGTCTTCGTCGCCCAGCCTCGGACGTTGGGGCCCTCGACGCGCTCGACCAGGTAGCCGTTGGGCAATTGCAAGGTGAACGCATCCCGTTGACTACGTCGAAACTCAAGATCCGCGTGCCAAACCAGGCGTAACGCGTCTTCTTGAACATCGAAGACAGCTTTGGAATTGACGGTTAACCCTTGGTCGACCTCTGAGCTTTGAATCTTGTCGCGCCATTGCAATGACAAATGGCCGTCGGTAGGCAGCGCAAACACCACTTGTTCATCGGCTTGTTGCGTCTCCAGGATGCTACGATCGGCGATGCCTTGGATGCGAATATCGGTACCCGCGCTGCGGGCCGTGAGCGTTACTCGGGCGGCTGGAGCGACTGGCACTTGTGCCGAAACACTGCGCCAACCACCAACCTTGTTGAGCTTCATGCGGAGCACGAATCGAAGTTCTTTGCGACCCTTTCCGGACGCAGTCAACATCACCAACGGTTCCGCTGTGTCATCGGCCTGGATTTTTGCTTGTTGATCTACCTGTGAAGCATTCTCGGTGGCAGTAACAAGTTGCAGCCGCGCAGCCTGGCCATCTAGCTGCGCACTTTCCAGCACGCAGCCACCGATCCGTAGCGGAATGAGGACATCTTGTTCAACGTACTGATCGATCAGCAGTGTGCCAGCAACCTGCAGTGAGTCGCTAGATTCGAGCGTGAGTGTATAGACCACTCCCGCCATAGAATAGTCACGCAATGGCGGCGTTGTTCTTGCTTCTAGATCTGTAGCCTGCTGTAGCAGCCGCTGGTACGTTTCGTAATTGACCAAGATCTTCTTGCTGTTGACGATGCCGCTTTCGTCGTTGGGATCATAGGGCACCACGATCGCGTCATCGGGAATCTTGGCCGTGGCGCGCGAGCCCAACGCAGCGCGGAGCATAACTGATATTTGATTCGGATCGGTCACCACCGACGGTGTACTCGCCTCCGTTTTGGCGGGTGTCTGAAGCACGTCGTCACCAAAAGGATTTTGAGCTAACCCAACTTGCGAGAAACTCAACCATAGCAATGCCGCGGCGGTTGTGGAGCGAGCAACGGTCGACCCGTGTCTTAAACGGGCCAGTCGTGAAGCAAACCAGTTTCCGCAACTGCGCAGGGCGTAGAAAATAAACAGAAATGCGGCCGCTACCAGCATTGCCAGTTGCGTTGGCTGCAATTCTGTGTGCCAACCCACCGCGACTGGAATTAGCAGAGCCAGGATCACGACGATAAACACGTAACGTACTCGTGACGCCCAAGTTGTGCGTGCGATGCCGAACAACACGACGATCAAACCCACCAGACAGCCAAGCCAGTCAAAGCGTCGCGTTTGGACCACGGTTAGACTAGCCTTGGCCTGCGATCCAAGATTTGCAAATCGCACCCGTTCACCCGAACTTCTTTGCTCGAGTTCAATTTCTAAGCTGCGCACGCCTTCGAGTGCCCAAGATTGCTGCGATCGACTCAATTGTGATTGAGCGGGCAGCGGCGCTTGCGAGGTCGGTCCGTTCGGTGCCTGCGTTGTCGGAGGAGGCAGTTGCTCTGCCTTAGCGAGTGCGTCGACAGTTGGGGCTTGCATAGCTGGCGCAGGCATATCCGGCGCAGCAGGCTGACTGGGAGCGCCAAACGGATCGGGGGTCACCCCAAACGGGTCTGTTGGCACCGGGCTATTCGACGCAATAGAATCGAAGGTAAGCGTATCCAAGCGGCTTGCGGTAGATGCTTCCGCCATGGCTATTTCGGCTTCCGCGCCGGGCGCAAGCCTTGATTGCGCCTCGCGGCGATAGGCCAAGTCTGTGAATACAGTTTGCCGTCGGCTACCACCAATGTCCCACAGTTTTTGCAGAAGACCATCGAACGAATACGCGGCTGCCGGCGCACCGTTGACTCGCGACGCAGCAAAGCCATGCGGCAACATCACTTGCCAAACTAGATCAGCCGTGGGAATTGCCAACGCTGATCCAGCACCACGCTCACGCTCAAACAGCTCTGGAGCCTGAATGTCGATTTCTTGGCGTAGGGCAAGATTATCGCCCCGCGTTTCGAATACGATTTGCAAATTGCGCGTTTCAAGTTGCGTATTGGCAGGAACCGCTACGACCACGTCATTCGTTGTTTGTTCGATCGAGTCTTGCGTTGCGATACGATATGGCAAGGCCGGTGTGCGGTCTAAATTGACAGACCAGAGTACTGCATCCGTTGGCAAGCGTACTTCCAAATAATCGGCCTTGGTTTTCAATTCGTAGCGAACCGCCGTCTGGAGCACGCCCCGTGCGGAAACAAGAGTAAGCATTTCTGCTCGCTGCACGATGGTGGTTGGCAAAGCATGGATCGGGCGTCGGGCAACGTTGATGCTGATGCGATCTTCCGTACCCGCGTAGCCGTACGCTCCGAGCAGCCGTTTGCCAACTTGGTACTCGGCATCGACCAACTCACCGATGTCCACGGATCGCGGATGCTCATCAACTTGCAGATCCAATTCGGGGTGCCCTTCGATCGAAACCACGCCAGATTGATATTCGACACCTAGAGTTCGAGCCACTGGCAAGACATAGTCGGTGACTTCCGAATCAATCACTTGTTCGGTATCGATGGCCAAGCGGACGAGGCCCAGGTGCTGTCCTGCCAGTTCTACTGTCCAGACGCGCCGCCCATCGACAACTTCACTCCGTGTCTCTTTGACCGCCACTGTTTGTTCGTCTGGCAGACTGGCACCGCGTATGTTCAATTCTGCGGGTACCGAATCGGGAAACGAGAATTGGAGCTGTCGAGTCTTGGCAACTTCGACTAAATACGCAAGTTCAATATGAATCGCTAGCCGTTCGGGTTCAACGCGAAAGAATGAATAGGCAACAGCCGTCAATCTCGGTTGTTTACGAGTGAGGCTGAACGAAGCCGACCAATCGCCGTCAGCGTAGCGGTAGCCCAGACTGCCTTCGGCCACCGAGGATCGCTGGGCTTGTTCATTCTGGTCCAGCACAAGCAAGTTAGCGACCGCCTCAGGATCGATCACCAAATCGTCCTCTGCTCGCACCATAATCACGCCTGTCTGGCTGGCTGCATTGACCACGGTGAAGGTAGGCGCCTGCAGAGTCTGCGATTGCCATGGCGCGAGCCATCCGGGAGGCGTATGTACTGCATGCAACCAGACCAGCCTACCATCGCCACCGGCAGAACGAGGTGTAATTCCATCTGGTATCTTGATTCGAATGCGATCATCCAACCGTTCGAATTGAGCGACGCGATCATCGGCAAAGGTGACTCGCTCAATTGTCCAGTCTGCTGAGACCAACACGTCGACTGAAAACAACTCCTCCATCGTGCTTGACAAATTCAGCCCAACGGTGGAGGTGATGCCCGCATTGGAGGCGACCAAGGTGTGCATGCCAGACGCCTCCAGCGATCCCTGGGGAATTCGCACAGTGGCAGATAGTCGCGCTTCGGCAGTGGTCGCATAGTAGGCAGCCACAGCGTTTAACGCCGTGCGGCTGGCGTCGGCAGCGAACATACTCTCTGGCAAGGCTGCCCTGAGCACGCCGGTATCAATCGGTATCAAATTATCTGTCGCAATGTCCGCTACCCGCAACCGGTCTTCAGTCACCAAGCCGATGACAGACGTACTGCCTGCTACGCCGAGAGGTTGCAGCGTCGGCAGTGTCCAAGCTTGTGGTGTACTGGAAACAGGCACGGGCGCGGTACGGTCCAGTCGCATTGCCAAGACCACTCGACCCGTAGCCGGTGTCTGCAGCTTGACCACTAACTGTCGCTGGCCATCGATAGACTCGATCGACCAGCGATTGAGTTCTGCGCCAAGGACACTGTAAACCTCGAGTTGCGGATCGACCGCAAAACGAAACTCGTCTGTTGCGCCGTTGAGCACATTCATCGACATTGTTGCATGGAGGCGTTCGTAGGCGGTAGTCACCTCGGCGAACACAACGCCGCTTGCCATGACGGTACTTTGTTCGCGAAGACTGCGATTGTTCAGCGACATAACGATTGTCATCGGCTCGCGGGCAAGCAGCATCTCGAACAGGGTTTGATTTCGCTCCATATCGACTTGTCGATCTACAATCGCTGCGCCGGATTTAACTTCGACATTGCCAGGCACTTCGACCCGCAGGCGGCTGGCTGGCGCGTAGGGAAGCTGAAAGGTGAGTGTTTGCTGCGCCGCGTCGACCAGGACTGGCAACGACAACTCAAGCTCCAATTTGCGACGCCCGACGCCTTCGATAAATAACGTCACCCGTCCATCGTCGCGAGCTAGACTTGCGGGCTGACCATCGATCGTAGCCGACAAGAGCCCGACGCCAGACAACGGCAAGTGGATCGTTTGCATTCCTTTTCGCAGCGTCTCAATCCATAGTTCACCGCGCAAGCTTGCCCGGCCATCGCGAACTGCCAATAAGTACTCCGCAGAGAAGATCTCAGCTGCAAATGGCACCAATGGTTCTTCGTCAGGCTTGGTCTTTGCGAGAAGTTCTCGATACTCTTCTCTTGTCACAAAGACGCGTTGAGGGCCGCTGCTAAGTAGCACTTCCAAGTCTTCGAACGGCACGTACAACTCTCGTGTCACCGGTCGATCTTGGGCCATCACGCTTGATGGAGAGGCACTCCAGAGAAAAAACGCTATAGCACAAGTTAACCAGGGCAGTAGTATTGGATGACTATACATGGCTGCCTCCTTTATCGTCCGCATCTGACTCGGGATCATCAGGCGCGGGTAGCGTTGATGATGGATCGAAGGGTTCGAAGTCGGGAGTCTCGTTCGGTGGCGATTCATCCGCGGTCTGTTCTACTGCTGCTCTGCGAACAAAAGCCTGTTGCCAATCGACGGATTTGTAGGTGGCATACGCGTGCCACGCCCACCAGGCAATTCCAACAACGATCAACCCAGCGATGGCTGGCAAACCTAACAATTGTCGACCCAGCGTCGGTGCAAGTACGCCGCACGCGACGGCCACAATCAGTAGGCCCGTGACCGCAGCCAACTTTGCGCCTAAGGAACTGCGCAAGAATAGCAAGCCCAGCAGCAAGCAAGCTCCAATAGTCGATGCTGCCAACATGCGTTCATGCATCGTGAACAAAACTAGATCGCCGCTCGGCGTTGATTCTGGACGCAAAGCCGAAGCCAAGAACATGCGACCATCGGTCTGGAACATTGGACCCGCACTGGGTGAAAGGCCTTCGCTAACCCATTTCGTAAGCGCCGCGTCAACCAGATTCGGAATTGGTTCCAGTTGGCCCTGTTCCCATCGCCACTCAAATTCCTCTGTCCACGGGCCTGCGGTATGTAAGGGTTTGATTTCATCAGGCAAGTAGACGGCTAGATACACTTTCTGTACCGCTGGATCTTCGGGGAACTCCGGCACGGCGAAGCGCTGATAGCTGCCCGCCAGCGTATAACGCAGATCCAACAGAAACGAGCGATCTGCATCCTGACCAATCAATGGGATGGTCAACATATCCTGGTCGCCACGCTCAAGGGCGACCGGATTGCCGTTGATGCGTACCGGTTGGGCATCAAATTCGACACCGGCTGGCAGTTTCAATGCCAGTCGTTGTCGCGCGCTACGAATGCGATACAGCGCTTGAACGTTGTGGACACCACTTCGCGTAGCCACGGTGCGGACCACACCACGTTCGATGCTCGTCCGTTTCAATTCTTCCAATTGATATCGAGTGGCGGTGAGCTGTAGGCTCCAGGCATCGTAGAACTCCAACGCGCGGGCGGCGTTGCTCACCCGTCCTTCTGGCATCACATCCTGGTTCGGATCGATCGGTCGCAAGCCCTCCAGCGTGCCGGTAGCTTCAACATCGAGCGTTTCCGATTTAGTGATAACGATCTGCCCCCACGCGCGATCCGTCTCCTGCGGTACAATTCTCGGCACGTTGATGGTTTGGCTACTTCCCACGGTTAGCTCAGGAATCTTGGATTCCCACACGAGTCGCAGTGTCTGGTTTCCAAGCAGCTCGGTTTCGCCAGTAAATTGCCAAGCGGTGTAACCGTCCAGTACATCATTGGGCTGAGGCGACATTACGACTTCGCGCAACTTGCCACTCACGTTGCGAATATCCGCAGCGATATCGGACGGCACGTCGACTCGCAGCCCCTTAATCCCGCTAAATTGAATGTGTGTGAGCAGCAGTGATTCGTATTTGACTACACCCTCTTCAACTTGGACGAGCAATCGCTGGCGCGCGGTAACAAACGGTTTGCGACGTTCGACAGCGATCTTCAGCTCCGCAGCTTGATCGGTGAAGCTATAGCCCAGCACCGCCCGAGCCCCATTGCTACCCAACGATCCACATGAGGGTAATTCTGCATAGGCTTCATTGACTGCGATCGATCGGAGACCAATTGGGTTAGGTACCAGCCGCAAACTTTCCGGAGCAAAGACGACCAGATTGCCCGTAGCTCGCGCGATGTGCTCCTGCTCAGCCTGTGGAACGTTGGTGATAATGTCAGTTGTGTTGCCCGTGGGAGTTAATAAGTTTGGATCATCCAAACGCCGTTGAATCGCAATGAACAGTCCAATGCGTCCAAGTGCTTTGCGTCCCAAGTTGACTAACAATCGCGATCTTCCCGTAGCGTCACTTGCGGCAGGAAGATCAGGACTGGGGGGCCGAATTTCTTCTGACTCGGGAGCAGCCTCTACTACTTGAAAGGTGTCCACCACGGCAGCAGCGGCGCCGTTGATCTCGCGTCCGACTACCTGTTGTACCTCGTAACCAGCCGGAATCTGCACGTCCAATTGAAAGACGCCCGCTTGTTCGATGTTGTAGACTGCGGACATCTTCAGGTCGATTTGTTCGGGAGCAAGCAGCATTTCGACCAATTGCTGGACGGTAATGCGTGGCTGTACCTTCTCAATATTTAGCTTCAACTCGTATGGCAATGATGCGTAACGGAATGCCAGTGTCCAGCTTTGATCGTTGGAGGGAGTCGATGAAAACTCGTTGACGTCCATTTGCAGCAAGCCGGACCGCGCGGTGATTTCGGCTCGCAGGTCGGGATCGACATGGACGAAAATAGTTCCTTGTTGACGCCCGACTCCCACTGCGCGGATTTTGGGGACTGCGATGACACTGGTCGTCGAGGTTTCGTCCGGTGCAGAGTCGAACTTTTCCAATTCTATCGAAAGGCGCTGCAACGTCGTGGCTGGCTCAAATAACTCTACCGCCACCGTCTGCACATCTCCGTCGGTCGATACGTTCCATTTTCGAACGTTTTGATCAAACACATTGACGACTTTGTGTTCGGCGGGAACTTCGATCGCGAGCTCCGAGATTTGGGCACGACTGACTTCATAGCTAATGTTCGCACGCGTTCGCTGTGTACCTTCACTTAAGAAAATTTCCTGTTGGACCTGTACCGAGACTAATGCGTCGAGCCCCGTTGCGCCTTCAGCTTTGGGTGTCCAATCGATCGTGACGCGCGGAGTTGCACCGACAAAGGCCAGCAAGACAGTCTCTGTTTGGGATCCATCCTCGCTTGGGTCCTTAGCGGTGTTGGGCTCGATGTCGGAATTCGCTGGAGCGCCCTCTGAGTTTTCTTCCGTAGCGGCGATCATTGGATCGACGTTGACTTTAACGCCTACTTGCGGGATTCTGATTTTCCAGCGATTCACAGGGGCTTGGGGTGCCGAAAAGCTGACGCTGTTCTTGCCGGGTGATTTTTCAAATGCGCGAGCGTAGGTCAGCTTCAGCTCGATTTGCTGTGCGTCGGCCGTTGGGTTTTCGACCAGCAACTGGTAGCCGCCACCGGCAGCCGGCAGGATGCGTGCGGGCTCGTCGCCGATCGTTGCCGACAAGATCGCCGCGTCGGCTAAACGCAACGGAATGTGATTCCACCCTTCCTTGAGCAGCTCGATTGTGAGTACAGCCGAAACTCGCACGACATCTTTTTCGACGACAGCTTCGTTGTTTACCGCACTAATGATCGAATTTACGGGAGGGCCCCCTGACTCCGCAGTCGGCTTGACGCGCGCCGCATTCCAAAGCTTCTCGAACTGCTCGTACGGCAAGAACACACCTCGGCCTTCGCGTTCAAAAACGTCTTCCAACTCAGCAAAGGGCACATAGATCGTTCGCTCGACCGTTTCGTTGCTCTCGGGAGTGTCTTGAGCCCTAAGCTGCAACGCGGAAAATGAACTAGCCAGGCAAAGCGCAAAACATGCGATCGTCCAGATTAGATTCAGTCGCTTCATCATCGATGCCCTGTGGAGTGTTTTCGTTGTTGTGTCTGCGAGCTTTTCTAAACCATGGGAGCCCATGCGAAATCGGAACCCACGCGTGGGTACGAGGCGAGCGGCCTGCTATAATCATAAACAGGTGTAGAGTTGGGTAGACGCCCAAGTCACGGCTCGGTTTCCGATTCAGCGCGTTTTTACAAACAATTTGCGCGAAATTCTGGCACTTCTGGCTGAACGCCACCACGATGTGAAATCTCACCCTCTCGCGAATTGGCTGTTTTCGCCATGGAAACGCTGGCGCGCGGGAGGGGTAATATCACTGTTCACGGTGGCGATCAGCGAGAGTTGTCGAAAGTTCTGCATAAGTGCTTGGCCGTTGTCGCACCGTCTCCGCAGTTAGGTACATAAACTGGTTCGGTATGCAAATCTCGTTAAGCCTTGTGTTAGAATGTCAGCTTCCTGTCGCAAGTCTCCAAAGCCACTTTATTGCTTGTTAAACTTCTGATGGCCAAGTCTCGTATCGGACCGTTTTCGCTAGATGCTCCATTGTCGAAGCCGAAGAGCTCCGGGCAGGTCTTTCGCGGACTTCACTTGGAGCAGAAAAAGCTAGCCGCCATTCGTATCTTTCCCATTCCCATGGGACTGACTCCCGAAACACGTGCGGCTTTCGCCTCGCAACTTGAACAATTGAAGCAATTGCGGCATCGCGGGATTGTACGTTGTTATGGAGGAGGCTTTGATACGCGCAATGCTTTTTTGGCGTATGAAATGGTCGAAGGAGAATCGTTGACCAGCATCTTGGCGCGCCGCGAGCGTCTGCCATGGGAAACAGCGCTCGACTACAGCCAACAGATGGCCGAAGCATTGCAGTATGCGCACCAAATGGGTTGGGTACACGGACGACTGCGCCCCGGAAAAATCGTGATCTCCGAAACTGGGATTGCTAAGATTGGCGATTGGCGGCGCGAAGCCATTTCGTCCATGATGCAGGCGCCGTTGACCCCTGAGCAGATTCAATTCACAGCCCCAGAGTATTTTGACAACGTACCGCCAGACGAGAAGCAGGATCTGTATGGGCTGGGGGCGGTCATGTACACCATGTTGACAGGTCGGCCACCTTGCGTTGGCACCGACGCGGCAAGTCTGATCAGGCAAGTGCAGAGCGGAGAAATTCAAAGCGTCGCCTCGCAGGTGCTTGACTGTCCCGTCTGGCTCAATGTGATCGTGGGGCAGTTACTAGCGCGAGACCCAGTGCAGCGGCCGTTTAGCGCTATCGCCGTGCAGCTTGCATTCAAGGAAGCTCAGCGACGTCAGAGCGAAGGCGTCGGCGTATTGCAACACGCTACGGCTGGCTTTAGTCCACTGCAAATGAATGTTGACCGGGAAGAAGCTGAAAAGGTCCTGGGGATCAAGAAGAAGAAGGCTCGCAAGTCCCGCGACACCTCCGTCTTTGAAAGCACCTGGTTCTTGGTCAGTGCTTTGTTATTGGCCATTGGTGCCGCGGTATGGTTCATGCTCCCGCTGAGTGAACAAGGCCTAAGGGAACACGCAGAAAAGCTCTTGGCCAGCGAGGATTGGGCGGATTGGAATCATGCGCGAAACGAATACTTGACGGGCATTCTACAACGATTTCCAGATGGAAAACATAGCGAATGGGCTACTGAAAAGATCGAATGGGTCGATGCGCGTGAAGCCGAGCGTAAGTTGGACCGCGAAGAGCGGCTTGGCAAGACCGACAATTGGACGCAAGCACAAGTCCAGTACGCTGAGGCTCGCAAGTTTGAACGCTTTGGCGATTTGGCGACGGCCTTGGATCGCTTTCGCGCCATTGTCAATCTGTTTGGGACTCGCGATGAAGATCGTGCCGTTGTGCTCTTAGCCAGTGAAGCCATCTCGCGCATTCGCGCGCAAGGCATGGGAGAAAATGCGCTTCAAGAGTTCATCCAAGCCAAACTCGACGAAGCCGAAGCCGCATACGACAAAGCCCGCATCACCGACGCCAAACTTAAACTCGAGTCGATCGTCGAACTCTACGGCACCAATCAAGAGGTCGCCCCGCTGGTTGAAAAGGCGAAGACTCGGTTGGCTGAGATTAACAACCCCAGCTAACGTACTTCACCGACGATGTAATCTACATCGTAACCGTTCACGATGTACCGACTTGTGACAGGGTCGGGAGTCTTTTCAGCCCAAAATTGTCAACCCAATTACAACCCGATCGTCCTACCAGCGGTATCGCATGGGAAATGGATGCTGCTGAAAAGACTCCCGACCCTTTCCTGTCTGATCCAAGCTCGTGAACGGCTAGACTACATTGACGCTTGGCGACCAAGGCATTCGAGCAGGAATTCGATAATTTCAATTTGACGAAAGGCTTCTTCAAGGTCGCTCCCCCAGGTGTAAATGCCGTGGCGGCGAATCAAGTATCCATGTGTTAGTGGACGCTTCGTATCGGTCATGGCTGCGGTAACTTTTTCAGCCAAGTCGGGGATGTGCTGTGTGTTTTCGAAGATGGGTAGCCATTCGGCGTGCTGGTGCGTTGTAACGCCAGACAGGCCTTTGAGCATTTCAAAGCCCTCAATCAAAATTCCGCCTTGAGGCCAGAAGCGTTCCGAGAGCACAGTCGACCACACGCTATGCGTGTGCAGTACAGCGCCAACGTTACTGGTCGCTGAACCCGCTTTTGCAGCCACGCAATGCAATAGTGTTTCTGCAGAGGACTTGGGTTGCCCTTCGTGAACTGGGTTGCCTTCGGCATCGACGATCACAAAATCCCCGCACTCCAACCGGCCTTTGTCTTTGCCACTTGCCGTGACCAGCAACTGGAGTGGCTCGCGATTAACGACCACGGAGTAATTGCTACTGGTGCCCAAGCTCCAGCGGCGTTCCCAGAAGATGCGACCTACGCGCTGCAGGCCCGCGATGGCCTCGGCGTGAGGTTGTAAGTAATCAGGTAGAGGCTGTTCATGCGTGTGCATTTTGAGAATTCACCTTAGTTAGCTGTGCATGCGGGGAAGTGGATTCCCACGACCGATGATTCTTGATTCGGCGGCGGAAAGTTCGAACAGACGTTTCTTGACCTCCTGCTCGTCCGCATACTGCTTGGCCAATCGAACATAGGTCGTATGATGACGCGCCTCGGATTCGAACAGCGAGCGATAAAACTCAGCTAATTCTTCGTCGGCAACGTGCTCGGCCAATAGGCTAAATCGCTCGCAGCTCCTGGCTTCGATCAAGCCTGCCACCAGCAAGCGATCGACGGCACGCTCTGGTTCATTGGGCCGCACCAGCAAATTCAACTCGCGACCGTAGTGGCCGGGTGGTTGACGATGGAACCTAATGCCGCGAGCTTCGAGGATGTCCAAGACAAGCTGAAAGTGCTCAAGCTCTTCTTCGACGATGCGCGTCATTTCCTGGCACAAATCGCGATTGTCGATATAGGACCCCAGCAGACTCATGGTGGTAGCCGCTGCTTTGTGTTCGCAGTGAGCGTGATCGATCAATATTTCTTCAAGCGATTCGTCAACTTGGGCCAGCCAGCGATCGGATGAAGTTGACTGCAGATTAAGCATAAAACGGCAATAATCGTTGGTTGAGTGTGGGCTTGCCAGACAATTTGGGCTTGCCAAAAAATAAAAAGTGTCACCGTTCACGATAGTTCCGGCTTGTGTGACAGAGGCGGGAGTCTTTTGAGCCTGAAGCGCTTTACCCGATACCAGCCACATATTCCTATTACCAGCGGCAGCTCATCAGCGGTGGGCGCTGCTGAACAGACTCCTGACCCTTTCCCGTCATCGCGCCATATCCGTCGGGCTACGATATGTCTACCGCGTCCCCTTCGTACATGAGCGAAGTAAGTCTAAAATCTAGCAGAATATCTACAAGACGACTGATCCGAGTTCCTCTAGATCTGCAAGCGAAATCCGATGGCTTTTTGGAATAAAAAAAAGAACGAAGGCGAAAGTGGTGCGCCGGGACAGCCAGAAAAGAAGTCGGGGGGCATTATCGGCAGCATTAAGTCGGCGTTGTCCAAGACCAGCCAAGCTCTCAATACGGACATTCGCGACTTGCTCAAATCGCAGGGTGAGCTGGTCAACGAGGAGTTCCTCAAACGTCTTTTTGCCGTCTTGATCAAGAGCGATATGGGCGGCGACATGGCTCGCCAAATTCGTGATCGCATCGGCACGGATTTTCGCGCTCGCAAAGTTAACTTTGATGAAATCTTGGCGATTATCACCGAAGAAATTCGACAAACGCTCGAACAGGGCGGCACGAACGTCAACTTTGCCGAATCGGGGCCCACCATCATCTTGGTCGTCGGAGTCAACGGATCCGGCAAGACGACTTCGATTGCCAAACTCGCGCACAAATTTACCCAAGATGGAAAACGTGTGCTGCTGGGTGCTGGCGATACGTTCCGGGCCGCGGCCGTGGAGCAACTGACGATTTGGTCTGAACGCATCGGTTGCGAAATCGTCAAAGCAGCTCAAGGTGCCGATCCTGGCACCGTCGCCTTTCAAGCGACCCAGCGAGCACGCGACGAAAATTTCGATGTGTGCATCCTCGACACCGCCGGGCGACTGCAAACGCAGAGCAATTTGATGCAGGAATTACAAAAGTTTCGGAAAGTCATTTCTAAACATGTACCCGACGCACCGCACGAAGTCTTGCTCGTGCTCGACGCGACAGCCGGTCAAAATGCGATTAGCCAAGCGAAAGGATTTTCTGAAGTTGCTGGCTGCACGGGTATTGTGCTCGCTAAGATCGACGGTTCGGCCAAAGGTGGCGTAATTGTCCCCATTCGTCAGCAGTTCGAATTGCCGGTGAAGTTTGTCGGCGTGGGCGAGCAAATCGGAGACTTAGAAGTCTTTGATCCCAGAGCCTTCGCGCGCGGGCTGTTGGATCTGGATTGAGATTACTTGAGGCCAACTAGCTTGAGAAGCTTGAGTGCGTTGGTGGTAGGTGTTGAACCGGGCCGCATGACGTAGTCAAACCGCATGACTTCCTGCCCGTCTTGCGTTTCGAAATACTCGCGAAAGTGGACAACTTGGCTGATCGCTTGCACCTCTTCGGCATGTGCCAAGTCCAAGTCGTGCGTGGATACCATACCGACTGCACCGAAGTTGAGTAAACGTCCGAGCACGGTAGCAACAGCGATTTGCCGCTCGTTGCTATTCGTGCCTTGTAAGATCTCGTCGAGCAAAAAGAAAATTCGGTGTGATGAATCGCCCGCGCGCTGCTCGGCCAAATCGACGACTTCCTTCAAACGTCGCAGCTCGGCCATAAAGAATGAAACTCCATCTCGTAGACTATCGCGCACGCGAATACTTGTCGCCAATTCATAGAGATGCGTTTGCATTTCAGCAGCGCAAACCGGTCCTCCGGTCCGCGCTAACAACAGATTCAACCCTGCGGCCCGCATAAAGGTGCTCTTACCAGCCATGTTCGAGCCGGTGACCAGGAGCAGCGGTTGACGCGTATCGAGCGCGACGTCATTGCTAACACGAGCCCCATCTGAGATCAGCGGGTGCCCAAGCTGTTTGGCGGACAATAACATCTGTGGATCCGCGAGCGGTTCTGGAAACGCCCACTCGGGATACTCGTCGGCGAGCGTACTGCTACAGATGAGTGCTTCGCAGGTCCCCAATCCTTCAAACCAGCCTTGCACGTGTTCGCCAAATTCGGCCTTCCAGGCTTCGAGCCGCTTAAGGACCCGGAAGTCCCACACGACAATTAACTGTAGTACAAGGTATACGATGTACATCACTGGATCACGCTGCAAATTAGCTAGTCGCACGATCCATAGTAGGCGAGGAAACCCGCGCTGCGCGAAGTGGGGCTTTCGACCGCAGCGTGGCGAACCGCTGACAATAAACCGTCGTCTCGCGGCAACTGGGAAAAGGCCTGAAAGACCTCGCCCATGTGATACACGGCGCGATGTTCACCCGTTACCTGCAAGAAAATATCGTGTAGCCAGCTACCCCACGAAATTGTGACGAGAATGTTGATCAAGAAGCCGAGGCCAAGCGTAATTGCAGCGGCATTGACCGCCATATTACCCGCTGCCTGCTCGCCGCTACTGTTGGCGACAAGCAAGGCGACCAGCCCGCCCACGACCAAAGCTGGACCAATATAGCTGAGCGCGTGTGCGAATCGATGACGCGGCAACCAAGCCTCGCTGCGCGCCCAGGCTGGCAATCCGTACTGGCGATCACTTGCACCACTTGCATCGCTGGTTGCAATAACCGTCTTGATGATCGACAACCGTAGATCGCGCTGATCTTTTAGTAAACGAACGGATGCTTGGCGCTGCTTGACCTCATGCCAGCTTGGTGGATTAGCAATCCAGCTCTGCAGTGTTTGGTTCCCAGGAGCGGTACCCGTCAGCGAGAGCAAAGTCAGCAGGCTTGCTCCACCGGCGACGTCTAAATCATCGGCGAAGGTCAAGCCAGAAAACTCACCCAGCAATTTCGTTTCCGGCAACTCGGCCCATTTGCGATCCAGGCGCGCCAATAACCGCAGAAACAACCGTTCATCAGACTTGTGCATCAGCGTCTGCAAACGCAGATGCTCGTGACGCACAATCGCATACAAAAAAACAATGGCGGCTAACCAAGCCACGACCTGCAACGGCCCGCGATAGGTGTCACCACCATAGCCCAAGATAAAGCTAGCCAAAGCCACGACGAAGCAAACGGTACGCAACCATACCAGCTTGACATGCTTGGTGGCCAGTAGTTTGAGCTGCTCGCGCGCGGCATCGAAACGAGCTTGGTACTCGACGCGAGCACTCTCATACTGAGGCAGTGGGCGTGGGGCTGGGTTACCAATCGGGGCTGAGTCCGTGGCGAGGCGATCCGTCATTTGGTGTTTTCGCTATTGGGCACTTACGGCAGCAACAGCAGCCAACACGTAGAATAAAATCCCGATGATGTTTAAGACAAGTGCGATGATTCCAATAATGAATCCTGCTTGTGCCAAACCACGGTGTTCCTGGCCAATCCCAGATTGATCGATCAGTTTCTTAGCCTTATTGCCTCGGTAGATAGCAAACGGTGCCAAGATGATGCCAAAACAGAAGAGACTGATAATTCCCACCACCAGTGCGGTAGTTGCCTGCGATTTGATCTCACCCAGCAATTTGGGATCACCTCCCGTTGGAGGAATTTGTTGTGGTGCGTAAGGATTGCTCATAGGATGCCTCGGCCCTGTTCAGTGTAGAAGGTGATTCTCAAATACACACGCTGGCGAGATTCTAAGCATAAATAACCTGCCAAACAACATGACTGGCGTCTCCAAAGTTCTTGTCCATGAGTAGATTCGTAAAGCAAGTTTGGGGGGCTGTATTTAGAGCAGGTTCCGAGTGCGTCGGGCTGATAAATGGCGTCCAAATTCCTGCCCTGCTCGCAGCCACGCACGCGGGTCGTTGGCAGACCGCTTCCACGAAGCTTGACGACCTACCCAGAGAGCAATTAGGCTAGTGGCGGATCGTCTGTACTGGCAACGAAACTCTTTCAGGGGTTGTCAGGAGTCTTGGCATGGCCTTTGAAAATCTTGACGATTTCCGCTCTCCTTTAGACCCCAACCGAAATCACTTCAATTAAGGCTCAAACCATGATGGACTGGATCCTGTGGATGGCTGGCATGCTGGCTCTTGTCATCGCCACCGCTATTGCCGCTCTCCGCGAAAAGAGTGCTCGAGCGAAAGCTATGAAAGCGATGGCACCGCAGCCACAACCGCTGGCTGACGAGCCGGTACCCGCTGATGGCTTCGGAGAAGCTGATCCCTTAGACGGGTTCGCTTGATCCAGGTCGCGATGGACGATCAATCCGCAGTCAGCAGGAGCTGATATTCTTTGAAATGAGAGTTCGCAACTCGTTGGCCTAGATTAGCGATTGGGCTGACAGCAATCCACGCGCGCTTTCTCGTGCGATTTCGCTCTGTTGCTTCCCCTGCTGTGCTTGGTGGGCTTTTCCGTGTAGTTTGGCGGTGTAGCGGTTAGCGGAGTTTCCAAGCGTTTCGGTGGGTGCATTCTTGGTAAACTTGCTTAACCCCACGGTTAGCTTGGCGCAAATGCACATGGGTTTGCGGCACGCAATATGCACAACTAGTGCTTCAACCACACTTGACTTTGGGTTTGAACGAAGTGGACGAGGCTACGAGTCCCGTTCAGCAGCCAGGGCGCGCGGGACTCGTAGCCTCGTTCACTACCCTCGTTTTTAGTCTGTTGAAGCACTAGTCGTGCGACAATCACTCCACAACTCCACGAAAGGTGAATTCTAATGAGCTGGAATATAAAGCAAGCGGTTGTCGTTCCGTTTGATTTTTCCGATCACGCCATGGCGGCGCTACGCAAGATGGTCAGCATCGTGGACTCACCAAGTCAGATCCATGTGGTGCATGTGTTGCCGTTTATGATCCCGACTGAACCAGGCGTTGTGTGGGCGACGATCGATGATGGTGACCGCATTCGTCATGCCTTAGAGTCAATGACTGAAAAATTGAGTGTCGCAGAATTCGGTAACCTTCAATTGGATGTTCGCCTCGGCGATCCTGGTCAAGTGGTTACGGATTTAGCGGAAGAGTTAGAAGCGGAGTTGATCGCCATTGGATCTCATGGCCGCACTGGCTTGTCGCGTTTTATCTTGGGCTCTGTTGCGGAGCGTGTGACCCGTTTGGCGCATTGCCCTGTGTTAGTCATCAAGCTTCCCGTGGAGAAAGCGCAAGAACATCAGGAATCCGCAGCAACCATCGCGCCAGCCTAGAGGCTTTGTTTCTAAACACGTAATCGTGTCTCTCCGAGACACGAATTGCCCGTCTCGGAGAGACGCGGCTATGTGGAAACTGGTTTAGAAACAAAGCCGAGCGACAAACCGTCGGGCCGTATCTTTGGTGGTTTGGCGACTGCGACAGCATCAGTTAGAATCGGTGCCACCCCCACCGTCGAAAAGGCACCATCGAGGAGACACCGATGCGAAACTTGATCCTGATATTCTGTCTTAGTGCATCCGCTTTGAGTCATTGGGATTCGCCAGCTTTAGCCGCGCCACAACAAGAAGGTTCAGCGGTCGCGGTCGACCAACCCCAGCAATACGATGTCGTTATATATGGAGGAACTTCGGCTGGAGTAATTGCCGCAGTACAAGCCAAACGGATGGGTTTGTCCGCGGTAATCGCTGGTCCCGACGTTCACTTGGGTGGTTTAAGTAGCGGTGGCTTGGGGTGGACCGACTCGGGCAACAAGGAGGTTATCGGTGGGGTGGCGCGAGAATTTTACCACCGCATTTGGCAACACTATCAGGATCCAGGCGCTTGGCGTTGGGAATCGAAAGACGCCTACGGCAACCAGGGACAAGGCACGCCGGCCATGGACGGCGAGCGACGAACCATGTGGATTTTTGAACCTCATGTCGCCGAGTCCGTGTTTGAAGACTTTGTCGCGGAGTATGACATTCCGGTTCATCGCGATGTTTGGCTCGACAGGAATAGCGGCGTAACAAAAGTAGATCAGCGAATTACCAAAATTCGGATGCTGAATGGTTTGACTCTTAGCGGAAAAATGTTCATCGATGCAACGTATGAAGGCGATTTGATGGCCGCCGCAGGAGTCAGCTACCACGTGGGACGCGAATCGCGTGAGCAGTACGGCGAAGAGTGGAATGGTGTTCAAACTGGTGTTCTCCATCATGGACACCACTTTGGCGTATTGCCTGAACCGCTGAGCCCCTACGTCATTCCCGGCGACCCCAGTAGTGGGTTGTTGCCGCGAATCAGTCCCGACCCACCAGGCGAATTCGGATCCGCAGACGAGCGTATTCAAGCTTACTGCTACCGCATGTGTATGACGGACGATGATCGAAATCGTGTGCCGTTCCCCAAGCCGGAGGGTTACGATCCAGGGCAATACGAACTGCTATTACGTGTGCTGGAGGCGGGATGGCGCGAAGGTTTTCGCAAGTTTGACCCAATTCCCAATCACAAAACCGACACGAACAATCACGGTCCGTTCAGCACAGACAATATTGGATACAACTATGACTATCCCGAAGGCAGCTATGAGCGACGCCGGGAAATTTTGGCTGAACACGTGCTGTACCAGCAGGGCTTAATGTATTTCCTGGCTAATGATTCACGAGTGCCGCAAGACGTGAGAACCAAATTCAGTCAATGGGGCTTAGCTGCGGACGAATTCGTAGACAATGACAATTGGCCGCATCAAATATATGTGCGGGAGGCGCGGCGATTGGTTGGTCAGTTTGTCATGACCGAAAACGAGCTATTAAAGAAACGCCCGACACCACAATCCATTGGTATGGGCTCGTATACCATGGACTCGCACAATGTACAGCGCTATGTAACACCTGAGGGCCATGTTCAGAACGAAGGCGACATCGGAGTCAGCACGCGCGGTCCTTATGAAATCGCTTGGGGGGCAATTCTCCCAAAACCCGAGCAGTGCGAGAATCTGTTGGTGCCAGTCTGCCTCTCCAGTTCCCATATTGCCTTTGGCTCCATCCGTATGGAACCGGTCTTTATGATTCTTGGGCAATCCGCTGCCACCACCGCGGCATTGGCCATCGAGGGAGATCAGGCCGTACAGGCGATTGACTATGAAAAGCTGCGACAACGATTGATCGCGGACGGCCAAGTGCTAACTTATGCGGGAGCCTCGCTGGGACTCAATCGGTTGGACCCAACCAAACTGCCAGGCATTGTCATTGATGATTCGGCTGCGAAGCTCAGCGGACATTGGACCGCGAGCACGTCAGGAGCCAGCGTCGGTCGCGAATATTTTCATGACGGCAACGCTCGCGATGGTCGCGCCTCAGCCAAATTCGAAGCGACTTTGCCCAGCGGTCGCTACGAAGTACGTGTGTCGTACGCAGCCCATGCGAACCGCGCGACAAATGTGCCTGTAACGGTCCGACATTCGGCTGGCGAAGTTACGCTCACCATGAATCAGCGTCGAGAAGCGCCGCACGAAAAATTGCTTTTTTCTCTTGGCGAATTCGAATTCACCGACGCAGCGCCAGCTGTAGTTGAGCTTAACAATCGCGAAACGGATGGTTACGTAATCGTAGATGCAGTTCAGTTCTTGCCAGTAAAGTGAGCTCAGTAGGTGAACCGAGTAGCCAGTCACGTAGCCGAGTCTCTCCGAGACTTGGAAGAACCGCAGCATCAGTGCGTCACTGCGGTGTCAGCCTCGGAGAGGCTGACCTACGTGGTTGACCTACGTGGTTGACCTACGTGGTTGACCTACGTGGCTGACCTACGACAGCCTAGGTGCTATTTTGCGTGTTCGCTGGGGGTGTCTGATCAGGCGATAATGTCTTTGACAACGCGGCCATAGACATCCGTGAGTCGAAAATCGCGGCCAGCGTGTCGATAGGTTAACTGTTCGTGGTCGAGTCCCAATTGGTGTAGTAGGGTAGCATGTAAGTCATGCATATGGACTTTACCATGTAAGCCACGGAAACCAAATTCATCCGTGCCGCCGTGCTGAAACCCGCGTTTGATTCCGCCACCGGCTAGCCATACGGTAAAACCTCCCGGATTGTGATCGCGACCGGTGCCGTTGTCTTGAGCGTATGGTGTTCTACCAAATTCGCCACCCCACCACACAACGGTATCTTCTAGCAAGCCACGTTGCTTAAGATCGGTCAATAGACCGGCGATCGGTCGATCCACGGCGAAAGCGTGTTCGGCATGTTTGGGCAAATTCGAGTGTTGATCCCAAGCGGGGTTGGCAGAGTTATCTCCGTAGTTCACTTGAATAAAACGCACGCCTGACTCGCACAACCGGCGCGCCAGCAAGCAGCGTTGGCCATACTCACGCGTCCGTGGGTCGTCCAATCCGTACATGCGTTCGGTCGCAGCCGTCTCGCCGGTCAGGTCCAGCACTTGAGGGGCGGTTTGCTGCATGCGCCACGCGAGATCATACGATTCCAAAGCGGCATCCAATTCCCGGTCTCGACGTTGTCGTCTGGCAATTTGTTGGCGGTTCAAGCTCTGTAGTAATTCGAATTGCTCGCGCTGTGTTTCAGGTGCAACGTCGCTGCGGGTCAAGCTGTCGATTCGCAAGTCGGATTGACCAATCGCGCCGACCTTGGTTCCCTGAAATTGAGGCGGAAGAAAGGCACTGCCGTAATTCCTGGCACCACCGTTACCCACCGAGGGTGCGATGGACACAAACCCGGGCAGGTCTGAATTCTCAGTGCCCAATCCGTACAGCACCCAGGCGCCGAAACTCGGACGAATAAAGTTGGTCGAACCACAATGTAAGAACAAGGTGGCAGGTCCGTGCGCGACGCCGTCGGTGTGCATGGCATGCAACAACGTCATTTCGTCGACGTGCTGCGCCATCTGCGGGAACAAGTCTGAAACGTATTGTCCCGTCTGTCCGTATTGCCTAAACCGCCAGGGAGACTGCATCAGCCGATGGTTTGTTGGCTTGCCAATCTTGGCCAATTGTCGAGCATCGTCGAAAGTCAATTGTTCGCCGTTGCGTTTGGCTAGATCGGGCTTGTAATCGAACGAATCGACTTGGCTCACGCCCCCTTGCATAAATAAAAAGATGATGCGTTTTGCGGCAGGCGAATGGTGGGGCAAATTGCTTGAACCCATGTCGCTTGCCGACGCAGTTTTCTGCAGCAGTGGATTGAACAAAGCCGCTGTCGCCAGTGCCCCGAATCCACAAGACGTGGTTTGCAATAGATGTCGTCGATTGAGTGATTGCATCGCTTGGTGTAATCTCCGAACGGGTGGGAACGAAACTGATTATACCAGAGCTGCGCCGAGCAAGCTGAATTATGAGCGAGGCAGCCGTGGATTACTGGTCGCAGCGTCCTACCTGACTATTGCTACTTAGATCGATGCACCGCCGCAGTTCCGCACTTTCACGAGCGGAGCGGAGTGCGCACAAGCTGCGATAGACGTCCTCCAAATCCCCCATTTTTCTCACCAGGCTGGTCACAGCTCGGTGAAACTGGGTCAACAGCTGCTGGCCAACGGCCATCTCGGATTCCAGCGACTCTTGATGGCGACCGGCTTCGTCAAACCAAATCAAAGTGTTGGGCAAATCGACGAACGCTAAACCGTTCTCACAGCAGACCTGAACTGCCGCTGGCGGGCGAAAGGAAATGGCTTCATGCCATGCAGGCGGAAAGTAAGTGCCGCAGCTAATTTGGGCGATCGTCGATCCGAGTGGTGCTCCGTCGGCGGACAAGTCCACGCTGATCGTCTGGTAGTCGGGCTCTGCACGAATCTTTGAAGGGTCGTCCGGTAGATGGCGGCGATGTTCGGTTGAATATACCGAGCGAATTTCGCGGCCGACAATAAACGAACACCAGTCGATCAGCTCAATCAATTCTCGATCGGTCCGCGCTGCAAGACTGCGGCCACCGCGGTTTGGGTTCGCTTCACTGGTCAATCGCTTGTGGCAAAAAAGGAGCTGGGGTTGCCCCAAACGCGTTGCAATTAGTTCCTTGAGCCGCAATGAGGCTGGAGCGTATCGTTTCGGAAACTCGGCTACGAACGCGATGCCAGCTCGATCGACGAGGCGTTTTAGTTCGGCGGCGCGCTGTGGATCGAAATCAATTTCGCTGCCACAGTAAATAGCCTTGCCGTATTCGCAAGCCGCCGTGACAGGCAGCGTGCGGTACCAATCGCTTTCGAGCATCAGGGCCGCATCGATATCATCGCGCGACAGCATCTCGCGAAATCCATCAAACTGCTTGGTTTGGAATTCGCGCGCGACGGAATCCGCAAAGGAAGCCACCGAGCTATACACGCCAGCGACTTCGAAGCGATCCTGCAGCATCCTAAGGGCTGGTAAGTGACGATTCCCCCAATCACTTGAGAGACCAATCAGACCAATTCGCAGTCTCATAAGCGTGTGGGTAACCGTCGATGATAAATCCGATCGCCATCACCCCCCCGATGGGAGTGAGGCGTCGGTTTGTTAAAAACTTAGTTTAGCAGGAAGTCAGAAAAATTTTCCAGTTCTTTTGCCAGCGTTTAGGCTTCGCCAGCCGCTAAAAACCGCAAGTTTCTCTTGATGGGACGGCAGTTTGCCCAAGTGTTGGTGGGCAAGGTTCACCAAGATTCGCTAGCAAAACCGATTAAAAGAAACATTGACGACTGGTTGCCAGCTGTGGGGCCTGGCGTATACTCGCCCCCAACTTATTTAGCGTTAGATACTGTGCAATCGCTAAGGCTTTTGCCGAATTCCCAGACCAACCTGATCTAATCACCGAGCTTTTTGGGACATCTAACTCGTTTACACCCGCTGGTGCGCTGGCGATGTGAAGGTTTGCAACCAGACGCCGATACGACCGAATCAATTGACCACGGACGGACTGTCCATGTTGTTTTATTCGGGCTTGTTGGCAGCAGGCTGCAAATCGCAATTTGCCAACGGGTGTACACCTCCCTGTCTTTTCAAGAAGGATGACAAGTATGGTACAAGTGGCACTGGCGTTTCTGTTGGCGATTACAGGCGATAATGCAAAACCCCTCGATTATGAGACTGCATTTGCCAAAGCCGAAAAGGAAAAGAAGCCGCTCTTGATTCTGGTGGGTGCACCCTGGTGTGCATCCTGTCAAGTAATGAAACGAGACACGATCGAGCCCATGAAGGAGTCCGGGCAATTAGATAACGTCGTTGTGACGTACATCGACAAGGACCAGCGACCCGAGTTGGCCGAGCAGTTGATGAAAGGTGAGACACTTCCACAAATCGTCATGTTCTCGAAGGAGGACGGCAAATGGAAGCGGTACAGTTTAACTGGCATGCAAAGCCAGAAACGCATGGTCGAGCTAGTTGGTAAAGCAACCACGGTTGTACCGACGCAAATACTCCGCTAAACGCGGACTCCACGAATTTCAACACAAAATTGGCGATAGATCTTCCAGCGCAGATCTATCGCCTTTTTTGTTGTGGGGTTCGCCTTCTATCCCACGGTGGCCGAAATGTCGCACAGGGTCGGTTATTTATGGTCGCCTTTCGCTCCCGCGAAAGGGTGTAGATGGTGGACTTTCGCGGGCGCGAAAGGCGACACTTATTTACCGCTCCATCCTTAATGCTGAAAAGACTCCGACCCTTTCCTGTCGACTCCAAATTTTTAAACGGCTACGCTAATTCTTAGCTACAATTGGGAACTTGCAGCTAAAATCAAATTTCCAATTACTACCCCCGCCCGTTGTGAAAACGCTATGCCGATCAAGTTCGCGTGCCCGAAATGCAAGCATGTAATGCAAGTCGATTCGAAGTTGGCGGGCAAGAAGGGCAAGTGTAAGTGTGGCGAAGCAGTTACGGTGCCAGCTGCCGCGAGCAGTGAACCGATGGCTGGGCCAGCTGCGCAGACGGCTGATCCACCAGCAGATCAGGCCACGGGACCAGCGGTGGGCGCGGGGGCGCTCGGTGCCGTTTTCGATGATTTGACGGAAGGCGACTACAATCGCCGCTCGCCATTTCAAGAAGTTTATTCACCGACGAAGACCGCTTCGACGGCCAATAGTACGCTCAAGAAATTCGACGAAGACAAAGGCAAAAAGAAGAAGAAAAAGGTCAAAAAGAAGACTCCTTTATGGAAGATCCTATTGATCCTGTTCGTCTTGCTGCTGATCATCGCGGGGATTGTTGTTGGCGTCCTGTTTGCGATGGGGATCCTTCCACCGAAAGCGGCATAGGCTTCTCAGTCAGGCGTGTCCCCTTGTAGTTCCGCCCAACTTTGAGCTTTAATAGTCCCACACGTTTCTCCCAGTATCTTTTTCGAATTGTCAGCGCGGATGAATGGACGTCGCGCGGTTTTGCAAGTGAAGCGAAGCGGCGAGAGCCGCTCGCAAATGACGCTGGCTGATGCTGTCGGTCAAGTGGCCGAACTGCCTGCGCTGGTTGCGGCGGTCGAATCGCTGAACAGCGAGCACAGGGCAGCGATCGAAAATGTCTGGCTGGGCGCACTTGCGCCTATCTTGGCCGCGTGGCAGCAACGGGAATCACGTCCGTTGCTGGTGCTAGTCCCGCAAGTCGCTGAGGCAGAATCGGTAGCGGCGGAGATTGTCGAGTTGACGGGGCGCGACGTGGATGTGTTCCCGCCTGGGAGCGAAGAGACCGAGCTTGAGTCTCTGGCCCATCAAGAAACCGCTCAGCGGCTGCATGTCCTCAGTCGACTCTACAAGTACTTTAACGCCGAGCAACGCAGCGATCCTCCGCCAATCGTTGTCACAACGCTACCTGCGCTTCTGCAGAGTGTCCCCAGTCCACAATCGCTCGAAGGCGACAAGCATGTCTTGCAGAGCGGAAAACGCATCGATTTGGAACAACTCAGACGCTGGCTTATCAAAGCTGGCTATCACGCTACCAGCTCCGTGCAGCTTCCTGGCGAGTTTGCGCTGCGCGGTGGAATCCTCGATATTTTTGCGCCAGATGAATCGCTGCCCGTACGCGTCGAGTTGTTTGACGATGAAATCGAATCGTTGCGTGCCTTCGACGTTGTCTCTCAACGCAGCATTGAACAACGGCAAACGTTAGAACTGCTCGCGGTACAGGGCTCGGTGGCCCAAGATGGTTCACTACTAAACTACTTGCCCGTCGGAGCGATGGTCGCCGTCCATGAACAACGAAGCGTCAATGCGGCGGCTGAAGCGTTCTTGCATCGTGTGCCATTCCCAGAGCGTTTTGCGGCGGTGCCCAGCGTTTGGCAACAACTGCTGGCACATCCACTGTTAACCACCAGCCAGTTGGCCGAAGACGGCTACTTGGGACAGCTCGTGCGGTTGCCGCTGGGTAACGTCGAACGCATCGGCGGGGACTTGGAAAAACTTGCCGCAGACATCGATGCCCACGTTGGCTCGCGGTCAGCCATCGTGGTCGCCATGAACGAGGGCGAGCACGAACGGCTGCGCGATTTGCTATCGGGCTCACTAGTTGCCAAAGAGCAGCGACTGTCGATTGTGGTCAGTCAGTTGCAAAACGGCTTCGAAGTCCTGCCCAGTGGGATTTTCGTCCTAACGGCCGGGCAGTTGTTGCGACGAAGTCATGTGCGGCGCATTACCAAGCGTACCAAGAGTCGTCCAATTGATAGCTTCTTGGACTTGCGACCTGGCGATCTAGTCGTTCACTTATCGCATGGCATTGGCGTATACCGCGGTAGCGAATTGGTTGACAAGCATGGCCAAAAGCTCGAGCACCTGGTGATTGAGTTTGATGGTGGCACAAAACTCTACGTGCCAAGTTCGAAAATCGAATTGATCCAGCGCTATGTGGGTGGAACCAAAAGCAAGCCCAAGCTGGCGAAACTCGGTGGGCAATCGTGGGCGCGAAAACGTAAAGCCGCCGAGCGTGCCGTACAAGATATGGCCGTTGAATTGCTAGAGCTCCAAGCCCGGCGGCGCAGCCAACCTGGCGTGGCGTTTGCCGCAGATAGCATTTGGCAGAATCAATTTGATGCGTCGTTTTCGTACGTCGAAACTCCTGATCAACTCTCAGCCATCGCGGATGTCAAGCAAGACATGCTCACGCCGCGCCCCATGGACCGTTTGATTTGCGGTGATGTTGGTTTTGGAAAAACCGAGGTTGCTATGCGAGCAGCCTTCAAAGCTGTTGACAGCGGTTATCAAGTTGGTGTGCTAGTGCCCACGACGGTCTTGGCCGAGCAACACTACAAGACCTTTCGCGAACGAATGGCCGAGTTTCCCTTTGATATCGAGAAACTCAGTCGCTTTGCGACCAACACACAACAACGCGAAACCGTCAAAGGAATTCGCGATGGCCGAGTCGATATTGTTGTCGGCACACATCGACTGGCTTCGAAGGATCTCAAGTTTTACAACTTGGGGCTGCTGATTATCGACGAAGAGCAACGTTTTGGCGTCGAGATCAAAGAGCGATTGAAACATCTGAAGACCAACGTGGATGTACTGACGCTGTCGGCTACGCCGATTCCGCGAACCCTGCATATGTCGCTGGTGGGTGTTCGAGATATCTCCAATTTGGAAACCCCACCGGAAGATCGCCTAGCCGTTGAAACGCGGACCATTCGTTTTGATGAGAATCTGATCCGCAACGCCATCCTGCGCGAGTTGAATCGCGGCGGACAAATCTACTTCGTCCACAATCGCGTGAATGATATCGAGGAGGTAGCCGCAAAGTTGAAAAGGATTGTGCCGGAAGCTAGCCTAGTCATCGGACACGGACAGATGGCCGAAGGGCAGCTAGAACAAGTCATGGTCGACTTTATTGAGCACAAGTATGACATCCTGCTGGCGACCACAATTATCGAAAGTGGACTCGATATTCCCAACGCCAATACGATCTTTATCGACGAGGGTAATCGATATGGTTTGGCCGAACTGCATCAACTTCGGGGACGCGTAGGACGTTATAAGCATCAAGCCTATTGCTATTTGCTAATCGACAAGCACAAACACCTGTCGCCTGACGCCGCGCGGCGTCTGCACGCGATCGAAGAATACAGTCAAATCGGAGCTGGCTTTGGAATTGCCATGCGAGATCTGGAGATTCGCGGAGCGGGCAATCTGCTGGGTACGCAGCAAAGTGGCCACATCGCAGCCATCGGCTACGAACTGTACTGCCAACTGTTAGGCAACGCCGTCCGTGAATTGACCCATCAACCGCCAGCTTTGACAGTCGACGTAGATGTGGATCTGCCCATCGACGCCTCTTTGCCAGTCGACTACGTGCCTGAACTTCGCCAACGCATCGATATCTATCGCCGCCTCAGCCGCATTGGGGATATCCGCGAATTGGATGATATGCGTGAGGAGCTGTCGGATCGATTTGGCAAATTGCCGGATACAGTCGATCGGTTGCTGCAAGTAGTTGAGTTGAAAATTGACGCATCGCTTTGGTTCGTCAAGACGTTGCAAGCAGAAGATGATTATTTGGTGATGACATACAGCAATCGCGGCCGCATCGAACACTTGGCGAAACTACATGATCGAAGGTTGCGGGTCGTCGACTCGCAAAAGGCCTATTGGGTTACCGAGCCTAGTCAAGGGCCAATCGATTGGCTGGCAGAAGCCAAGACCGCCTTTCGGTCTCATCCTTAACCAACGTTCGAAGTGGAAGGGTCGGGAGTCTTTTCAGCCTAAATCGTTCGCCAATTAGAAACCACATGTTCCTACCAGCGGCATCTCATCAGAGGCGGGCGCTGCTGAAAAGACTCCCGATCCTTTCCTGTCGACGCCAAGTTCGTGAACGGTTACTCTGAAGTTTAGCGACTCCAGCTACTCCCAAATTGAATCTGGACACAGCGGACACAGCACGAGCCCAAAACGGTGGGTTCTGGAGGAGCGATGTGCGAACCCCAGAAATGCCGAATGTATCGGGGCGTTGCGGCAGCGATGATCCACCATAATGACGATACGGATGTGGCCGCTAGGGCTGGTCTCTTGGCGGCGTCAAGAAAAAATCAGCGGTCGGGGCATTGTTTCGAGTATAAAATTAGCAACATTCTAGTGGGTGGGGGGATAACAACGCTGGGAGTGCATGAACACGTTCGGCATTCCTCCTGCAGCATGTTCACTTCGAGGTTTCTTTGAAAATGGTGTTCCAACAAGCGACCCGCTCGCTCAACATTACTACGCCTCTTGGCGAAGACGCGGTCCAATTAACGCGATTTACCGGTGAAGAGGAGTTGTCTCGCCTGTTTCAGTTCAACCTGCGTCTCATCTCGACCAATAGCAATATTCAGGCGGAGCAGATTGTAGGTAAGAATATTACCTTTTCACTGGATTACGACGATGGTCAACGTCGGTATTTCAATGGTTTTGTGCAGCGATTTGCCGCTGGTGACGAAGACGACAAGGGAAGACGCAGTTACCAAGCCGTCGTCGTTCCTTGGCTCTGGTTCCTGTCGCAGACTACGGATTGCCGCATTTTTCAAGAGAAGACGATAGTCGAGATCATCGAGCAAGTCTTTACGGACTTGGGTTTCACGGACTACGACTTTTCGCAAGTCCAGGGTACGCATCCACAGCGCGAGTACTGTGTCCAATATCGCGAATCGGACCTGGCATTTGTGTCGCGTTTGCTGGAAGAGGAAGGTGTGTTCTTTTTCTTCAAGCACGAAGACGGCAAGCATACCCTGATGATGGGCGATTCCAGTTCTGCCTACAGCGACTGCAAAGAATCGTCAGTGGATTACCCGCGTGACGAATCGGAATCGCGCGGCATGGTGGCCCATATTCATGCTTGGGAACATGCCTATGAGTTTCGCACGGGAGCGTGGGCGCACACGGATTACAATTTCAAAACTCCCAAGACAAAGCTGATGACGAACGAGAAAACAATGATGAGTTTTCAAGACGTCAAGAAATACGAGCAGTATGACTATCCAGGTGAATACGAAGACAAGGGCGTAGGATCACCTTTAGCCCGGGTGCGCATGGAAGAGTTAGAGCTGGAGCACAACACCGTTGTGGCTACCAGTGGCTGCAAGTCGTTTTCGCCAGGGCAGCGTTTCACCGTGAAGCGACATCGCGTACAGGCGGAGAGCGGAAAATCCTATGTGATAAAGAAGATCATCCACGAAAGTCGCGAGTCCAATTACGAAACGGATTCCGAGCGTTCGGCGCAGGGATACGAGTACCGCAATCGTTTCGAGTGTTTTCCTGATTCGACTACATTCCGTCCTGCCCGCATTACGCGCAAGCCCGTGGTCGCCGGTTGCCAAACGGCTGTTGTCACCGGGCCACCCGGAGAAGAAATCTATCCGGACGAATTTGGACGCGTCAAAGTTCAATTCCACTGGGATCGCGAAGGCAAGTATGACGACAAGAGTTCATGTTGGATTCGCGTTTCACAGCACCACGCAGGCAAGAGCTTTGGCTACATTGATTTGCCACGGATCGGTGAAGAGGTGATCGTCGATTTTCTAGAAGGAGACGCGGATCGCCCAATCATCGTAGGGCGTGTTTATAACGCGGAGAATAAGCCGCCTTTCGATTTGCCAGCCGGCAAGACGGTGCGTGGCAACACGACAAAGACCTACAAAGGCTCGGGCTACAACGAGTATGTCATGGACGACGCCACCGATAATGAGCTGATTCGCGAACACGGCCAGAAGGACAAAGATTCCACGATCGAAAACGATTTGCGCGAGCACGTGTTCCATGATCGTAGCCGAGATGTGACGAACAACGAAACGATCGAAGTTGGCGTCGATCGCAAGAAGACCGTCGGCCAGAATGAAGAGTTACATGTCGGCAAAAACCGCACTCGTACCGTCGGCGAAAACGAGCAAGTCACGGTGGGACAGAATCGGAATCACAAGATCGGCGAAAATGAAGATATCAAAGTCGGCCAGGTGCAGAAAATCGATGTTGGTACCAACCAAATTATCAAGATCGGCGAAAATCAGTCGTTGACCATCGGAGAGGATCGAACCACCAAGATTGGCAACAATGATGCCCTGAGCGTCGCCAAAGTACTGACGATCAATGCCGGCGACGAGATCATCATCCAAACGGGATCCTCGGTCATCTCGATGCGCAGTGATGGGACCATTGATATCTCCGGCAAGGACATCACGATCAACGGCTCAGGCCAGATCACCGGCACCGCCAAGAAAGACATGGTCCTAAAAGGCAAGAAAATCCTCCAAAATTAGGAGCTAGTTCACGGCCGCCTACCCTAATTTGCAAGCCTACCCAACGTTCACCACTCATCGAGCAAAACGTCCAATGTCCCAGAAACTTGACGCCGCCAAGATTGAAATTGACGATTACGATGTGGTCGCACCATTTACGCTCGACGATGTTTTGCGTGAGGCACCACCAACGTGCACTCCGGATTGGACCAGTGTTTTTGTCGGACAACTCCTAGGCGTCGAGGAAGCCAGCGGAAGGGTGACGGTCGAAGTGCCGGGCATCGGTCAACTGCAACCACTCGTGATGGTTTCGATCACCAATGAGGATGTTGGTCGAAACGTGGCGATCATGTTTGAGCGAGGCAATCCTGAGCGTCCTCTGTTGATGGGCCTAATGCAGATGGCTGGCGAACACCAGCAAGTCGACAAGGCCGACTGCGACGGGCTACCGGATGAACTGGAGGCCACGCTTGACGATGAGCGGCTCGTATTCACAGCTGACAAAGAGATCGTATTGCAATGTGGCAAGGCGAGCATTACTTTGACTCGCGCTGGAAAAATCATTCTTCGCGGAACCTACCTCTCGAGTCGCTCCTCAGGCGTAAACCGCATCCACGGCGGGTCAGTGCAAATCAACTAAGATGCAGATACGCAATACAACCAAAATGGAGGCGGCTTACACGCTAGGCATGCGACCTGATGGTCGCGAGTTGGTTGTCGTGGTCGTCAAGGGAACTTTTGCGTTCCCCGCTCGCGCCGGCGAACTTCCCAAGCTGCTAACTGAGCAGCCTCCACTAACCATGGCGGACGAGTTTGCTGGCGAACCCGGCTACTCTTCGACGCTGATTGAAGCAGATTTTGTTCCCGAAAAGCCAAATGCGGAAGTGTTGTTGATTGGCACCGCTCACGCGCCTGAGGGTAAACCCACGAATCAGCTCTTGGTCAGCCTGCGCGTCGGCGAATTGCAAAAGCAGATTCAAGTCGTCGGCGATCGCACTTGGCGCGGTACCCTTTCACGCCCGCAGATAACTCCTCCAGCCGAGTTCACGCAGATGCCTCTTGGTTACGAACGCGCTTTTGGCGGTATCGATGCCTCGGACCTCGAGACTGGATCGGTCGTTTACGACGCTAATCCGATTGGCCGCGGTTTTGTGGCTCGCTCGAAGAATGAAGCACTCGTGAATCAACCTTTACCCAACTTGGAAGAGCCGGGCCGGCCCGTGGTCGATCCACGCCGCGACTACCGTCCCATGTCTTTTGGGCCAATCGGTCGTGCCTGGAAACCACGGCGAGATTATGCTGGAACCTACGATGCGGATTGGAAGGCCAACCAATTTCCATTCTTGCCTACAGACTTTGACGAACGCTATTATCAATCCGCGCCGGAGGATCAGCAGTTACCCAGCTTGGTTGGTGGAGAGCAAGTTGAGTTGACCAATTTGACTCCCGAGGGACTCTGCCGCTTTCAATTACCGACGATCGCGGTGCCTATCGAATTCCATCTTCAGGATGCGACCATTGAAACGCGAAATGCGCGGCTGGACACGCTTCATATCGATGCAGACCAACGGCAGTTCTCAATGGTCTGGCGAACAAGTTACTTGATTGTTCGCGACATTTTTGAACTGAATCTGGCTTTGGTTGGCAGAATGCCAAGAGCTTGGTACCGCGCGCGGGAACTTGGCAAGAAGTACTACGACAACTTGAGCGAACTAGCTGCCGAGAAGATATGAAGCCTATCGCGATAATTGCCTCGGGCATGATTAGCAGTGTCGGTTTAAATGCAGCCACTTCCTGCGCCGCCATTCGCTGCGCCATTGATAACTTTCAGGAAACACTTTTCTTGGATTCCGAAGGCGAGCCGATTCTTGGTGCGCAGGTTCCGCTGGACGTACCCGTACGTGGTCGTGAAAAACTCATTCACTTGGCTACCACAGCGATCGGCCAAGTGCTTGACGAGCTGCGTTGTTCAGGCGGGGAGCTAGCCGATCTGCCCACCGAATCGATACCAGTCGTCCTGTGCTTATCGAGCGAAAATCGTCCAGGGCGTTTGGGCGAGTTAGACGCTACGTTGTTAACGGAAGTGGCAGAGCAGTTGAATGTGCCCTTTAGTCCACATTCGTTGGTCGTTGCCAATGGGGTCGTTGGCGGTGCGCAAGCGATTCAAGCTGCGTTGACTTGGCTGGATCAGCGAGTTGTGCCAGCCGTCATCGTGGCTGGTTCCGACAGTCTTTTGACGGCCAGTAATTTGCTCGCTCTTGAACGACAGGCACGCTTGCTGACTCCCAAGAACTCCAATGGTCTGATACCGGGCGAAGCTGGGGCAGCCGTGCTGCTCGGCCCCGCCGGTGCCACTGGAAATCCAAAGGAATTTCTGCTGCGGGGCGTAGGCTTTGGCCAAGAACCGGCTTCCATTCGCTCTGGGCAACCGCTCCGCGCCAATGGCCTTTCGCAAGCTATTCGCGCTGCACTCCAGGCTGCCAACTGCGACTACGACGATATCGACTATCGCATCACGGGAATCAGTGGCGAGCAGTACGCGTTTAAAGAGGCTTCGTTGGCTGCGGCCCGAACGATGGACAAAGTCAAATCTGAATATGACTTGTGGCATCCGGCGGATTGCATGGGCGATGTCGGTTCGGCCTTGTTGCCCAGTATGCTAGTGGTGGCTCGGTCCGCGGCGGAAAAGGCGTATGCGATTGGTGACGGGGTGTTGTTTCACTGCGCCAACGATGATGAACAACGGGCGGCCATCGTTGGTCGCTATGACGACCCCCAGAAAGTGAGGCAGCATGGCCAATAACGTCTACGCCAATGGGCGCGAGGTCTCGTGCAAATCGGCTTCCGGAAAAACGGTGGCAGCGTTTCCCGACGTCTGCTTTACACCACCCGAAGCACCGCCTCCGGGCATTCCAATTCCCTATCCAAACACCGGCTTTGCTAGTGACACGACGGCCGGCAGCAAGAGCGTGCAGATTACTGGCAAGGAAGTCATGCTCAAGAACAAATCGTACTTCAAGAAAAGTACTGGCGACGAAGCGGGCTGCGCCGCCAAGAAGGGGCTGCTCACCAGCGTCAATACGGGCAAGGTCTACTTCACGGTCTGGTCGATGAACGTCAAGATCGAGGGAGAGAACGTCGTACGGCACTTAGATTTGACGACCCACAATCACGCGTCTCAGCCGGGCAATACGCCTCCGTGGGTCTACGCTGACAAGGGTGCCGTTGGCAAGGCCTGTGCCGAAGAGATCAAAGCCGCCAAGAAACACTGTGAACCGTCCAACAAGGAAAAGAAAGAGTTCAAGGACGATCAGGATCGTGCCAACAAACGCCGGAAGAAGAAAGGCAAACGTGCCCAGGCGGTGCGTCCCATGGGCTGGAAAGACGCTCATTGCAAAGGTCTGATGCGTGTCAAACCCTACACCGATCTCAAGGGCATACAGGGGGCGATCCAAGAGCAAATCGATGACGTCATGGATAAAATCGCCAACCTGGACGATTTGCTCTACGAAAAAGGCATTGAAATCGCTAAATCGAAAGCGACCAAGGTAGCCGCGCGCGCAGGAGCGAAGTATGTCGGATCGCTGTTCGGCGGGCCACTCGCTCCGTTTCTAGCCGCTGCCTCGACCGTGGTCTCCGTTGTCGATGGCGCGTACTCGACAGTCACCGGTGCGATGGAAGCCTACGATGCCTACAAAGAAATCTCTGGTCAAATTGGCAACTTTCAAGAGGCCTTCTCCAAAGCCCAACAGCAACTTTCTAAGGTCAAAGAAGGCGTGGGCTTGTTGGACAAAGTCAAGAATGGTCAACCCTTGACAGCCGCTGAACAGGCGAAGCTCGACAAATTGAAGAAAGAAGCGGCCGACATGGGCCGAAATATGGCCAACGCGCAAGCCGCCCAAGCCATGGCCGACCCATGCTTGCGCGCACTCAAATGCCTGCTAACTCCCTACAATCAAAAATCCGGTATGGGAACGACTGGTAATAAGCCACAGCAAGAAGGCTGCTGCCCTGGTCAAACCGGACACCACATTCCACCGAAGAGCTACTTCAAGGACTGCCCTGACTACAAGGAGGGGAACGCCTTAGTCGTCTGCGCCGAAGGCGTTGATCAGCGTAGCGGATCGCACGGACGCCTACACGACGCGCAAGACAAGGCCGCGACGAAAATGATGGGGGCCGATGGCAGTCTGAGTCACAATGATGCAATCAAAGCCGCCGCGAAAGCTCACAAAGAAGTCTTCGGCTTGAGTAGTTGTAGTACGGGCTGTATTTACGAGCAGCTCAAAGCATCGCTCGATAAGTGCAAGAATAGCAAGATCAATGCAGTTAATAAGGAAGGTGGCGCGCTCGGCAAGGACGCTGCCACTACCCAAACCAGTGGATTCTAACTCTAGGCTCTGTCTCAAAAGGGGGCTGACCCCCTCCGGGCAATTCCTTTGGTCAGGGATTTTGCATGCCCTCCAAAGGGGCAGACCGCTTTTGAGACAAAGCCTAGCCCCTTTAATTCTCAACAGTTAAGAAGGTCCAAGCGTGCGCGATGATATTTTTGAAAAGTGCATTCGTGGCCGCGCCGTAATAAGTTGCGCGATTATGCGTCCAGGCGTGTATGGATTCGTCCTCGCCTGTTCAAGCCAGGAAGACATGGAGAAGACGGATGTCCCGTTCTACTACCTGACCCACTTTCTGAATGAACAGCCAGGCGAAAAACGCGAAGACTTGATCACCGAAGTGATCGTGGATACTGGGCCGCGAATGGCGGTTGATTTGGCAACTCCCCAATTGCTCATTGCTTATTTGGGAGGAAATGTTTTCGTCCATGATGCGGGTGGCGGTGTTAGCGAGAAACGGATCTCGCGTTCACTGACCACTGCGGTAGAAAACGTGCGTTTCATTGGCGAGAGTTTTTTTATAGCTGGCGCACCGCGGCGAATTCTGCAACGCGCAGGCAAGAACCAGTGGCAGGATTTAACCAAGAGTCTGCACACCGACCTGCCAGCCAGCGAGACGCTCGACTGGGGATTCAGCGATGTCGATGGTTTTACCGAACAGGACTTGGTGGCCGTCGGTGGTGTGGGAGATGCCTGGCGTTACGATGGCCAGAAATGGCACCAGCTCGATCTGCCCACGAACCGTATCCTTAAATGCGTATGCTGTGCTTCGAATGGACAGGCTTACATCGGTGGCGCCGGGCACATGATCCTCCGTGGTCGCAATGATCGTTGGGAAGTGTTGCATGAGGCGACCACCAACGACACGTTTATGCAGCTACTCGAATACAACGAACAAGTCTACGCAGTCGATGAATGGGGCAATACGCTTTATCGCATCACGGACGATGGCGTCGAACCGGTCGACATGGGAGGTTTTTCTTTGCCAGCGACCGGCGGCTTGTGCATGGCCCAGGGGCACGGAAAACTCTTGCTCGGCGGACTGGAATCCGCGTCCGTGTTCGACGGCCAAACTTGGAAATCTGTGTTCCGCAACGCTGAAGCCGACGAAATTGAACTGAGCAATATGATGCTCCAAGACATGCACTCAGCGCTCGATGAGCTTATGAAAGATCTGAATGATAGCGAGTAAAGGGCAGGCCAACAGCATGCCCCGCCGCGTATCGTTGTGGATCTGCTAGAGTCCTTATGCAAACGATTCTGGCGACATCCACGACGTCCTTTCATCGTCCACTCGATTAGAAGTTCGCCCCCCATGCAGCATCCATCCGTCGTACTTGACCAGCACCTGTTGGCCGCAGCCGTACTTTGGCAGCGCCGACAACGCGCGGTCGCTGCGCCGCATTTTAGTCTGCGGGATCTGGTCACGCTCGACGGACAGCTCGATGCAAATCTGGCGGGGGTTCGACTCGCTGGCCAGGCAGCGTGGGAGGCTTGCCTCCCGCAACTCAAATGGCGTGACTCGGGCGATGTGTTCGTCGCCGCTGGACTCGCGATTGAGAGCCAGGACGCCGATCGAGTCATGACGGTGCTTAGAGCGATTGACGGAACGACCAGCCGTCCAATCGACGAGGTGGATCGTCGCGCACTGCGAACGGCTGTGGTATCGGCATTGATCGCCTGCGGGCGCGACCTTGGCAAGACACACTTGGAACCAGCCATCGAATTGCTGCAATCCTCGGCGGATCCCTTTTGGCGTTTTGCTGCCGTCGCCTGGCAAGTCGATGCGTGGTTGCGATGCAGCGCGTCCTCTCAGCACAACTGGCAAGCGTGGTTGGGTGATCCCGATCCAGACGTGCGGTTTTTATCTGCTCGAGCTATCGGCCTGGCGGCACGGGGTGATGCGTTGGAAGCTGTTAAAGAATTGCAGGAAGATACGTCTTTATCCGTTCAAGCTGCGGTACAGTACACGCTGATGTTGCGTGGTGACGATCCGCAGACTGCGGCGCGTCGGCTACAATCGCAACTGCTGGAAATTGAAGCGATACTCGCTACGGACTTCGGTACCACATCGACAGAATTGCTGGACGATTTCTGGCGAAGTCTATGTGTGGCGCTGCCCATCGCTGAAACGCAAACGCTCATCCGTCAGTTGAGCCAGGGCAGCGAACGAGAGCAACGCCTGGCAGTCCAGTTGGGCGGTGAGTTGGGCATTCGTGAAAGCTTACCGTGGATGGTTGAGTTGCTCGCCAGTCCAACCTACGGTCGCGTCGCTGCGGAAGCATTCTCACGAATCACAGGCCTGCGGCTGGATCAAGCGCCATTCGAAGCGGAACCACCTGTGGGGCACGAATTCGGACCAAACGATGATCCAGACGACGAAGACGTGGCCCTAGATGCGGATGAACATTTACCTTGGGCTGTGGGCTCGGTTGTGGCAGACTGGTTCATGAAGCACGCGCAGCAATTCGAACGTGGCGTTCGATATTTGTTGGGGTATCCCATGGACATCGCTTGGCTGTCGAGTGTCCTAAAGCTAGGGCGACAACGCGAGCGTCGCGCCGCCGCAGTTGAAATTGCAGTTCGCAGGAACACGCCCGTTCTTGACGTAGCGAGCCACACAAGCTGGCAGTTAGCACAATTGGACATGCAACGCACCGTTAGCGAGGAAGAGCGTTGCGATTTGCTCGCGGCTGGCGCAATGAAATGAGTCGTCACGGATTCTGGCAAACCGCAGCCCGTGAGTTTCGGTGAATCACGAATACGAAAGTCTTGGCGACGTCTTGGCGCCTTTTGCAGCGGGACAAAATCAGCGGACGGCACACGGAGTGTGCCTGCTACTATACTGCGCGTGGGAGATATTAAATGCAGCGTACGGATGAGCACGTAAGCTGGATGGCCGAGCGTTTCTTTAGCGGGCTGGTGGACCACTGGGAGCAACGGCCCGGGATGCTACGAAGCGCAGAAGCCTATTCGCTGGAGTTACGCAGTTTAGATGCACGCATCCATTCGTATACGGACGGCCTCGTACAGCTGGGGGCGGCGATCGTGCCACGATTGGTCGCGGCGTGTAGCATACCACCACGAGCGCAGGTAGCCGCTTCCGCATTCGCACTGCTACATTTCGATCTTCCTCCGGCTCAGCAGGCGTTGATCGCCAGTATCGAAACTGCGGAAGGAGAAGTCGCTGACGGTTTGGTCGATGCGTTGCCACTCGGCCCAATTCAGCGCCTTGAGCCACTGATGAGTCGGCTACTCGATAGCGATCGCCCGCTGTCCGTCGCCATCGCTGCGCATGCACTGGCCAGCCATCATCTGTTGGCGACGGATCATCCCTGCTTGACTCGCTTGATTCGCGCAGACGAGCCAGACATTCGTCGCCGAGGCTGGCAGATCTATGTCTTGGCATCCATGCCTTGATATCTGAGAAGTGCTCGGGCGCTCTAGCGATCTTGTCAAGCTGCTTGAGGGGAAAGTCGGTAGAACGTCATTTCTCGGCCAACCTAGTAAGGCAATCGTCTCTGCAGGTTATATCGGATACGCGAAATAGGCAGAATGTCCAGGGTGATAAACCGGCTGACGGTTTCTTAACAACCGGGCCGCAACGGCTCTGCAAGCGTTAGATGCGTTACTTTTTTACCAATTTTGCAGACGATTTGTCGAGTTTGGCTAAATTCAATTTGCCAAAGGGTTTCATTTTGTTTGCCTTCTACGAATAATCAATTCAACCGACGCACGCTGCCGCAGGTGAGATCGCTCTGGATTCCGTAAAATTCGAGCAACCTTGGTCTGGTCATCTTGGTTAGATGGACGCGCGTTATAATGCGGAGCATCGATCCCACAGGAACACAGATGTCGAACAGCCATCAAAAAACGTTTTCGCAGAGTCGCGGTGCGATCTCTAGGTTCCGTTGCTGGCTAGCGGCACGCATGTGGGTATTTGCTTTAGGCGCTGCCTTGCTACCTCAAGTTTCTGTGGCTCAGGACGAGGCGCTGCTCGATCCGACGATTCAGGGGCAAGGTCGCGACGTAGTCCAGGTTGCTCCTCCACGAACTTCGCTTAAACCTGTCTCGCCCGCTCGCAGTCGGGCTGGCGAAGGCGAGACGTATGTGGCGCTGGCTCAAGGGCTGCGCGATGTGTTTGCAGGCAAAGAGCCGAGCACGTTGCAGGAATTGCGTCTGCTGGAGGTACAGCAGTCGCTTGTCGCTAAGGCGATTGAACAGGTCACCGTCAACGTGCAGCAAGGTGCCGCGCAAGGCAGCGGGGTGATTATTACACCGGATGGTTATGTATTAACTGCCGCGCACGTGGCTGGTGGCGCAGATCGCGACGCCTACCTGTTACTGAATGATGGCACCCGTGTCAAAGCGCGCACCCTGGGTATGAATCGCAGCAAAGATGCCGGACTAATGAAAATTGTTGACCAACGCGATGGGCCATGGCCGCATGCCACGTTAGGTCGAAGTTCAGATCTCAAAGTTGGTCAATGGTGTATCGCATCGGGGCACCCAGGCGGCTGGCGACCGGAGCGTGGTGCGGTCATCCGGGTCGGACGTGTGCTGTCTATTAGTAAGAGCCCGGGAGAGGATGAAGCGAACACGCTATTCACGGACTGTGCACTCATTGGTGGCGACAGTGGTGGTCCCTTGTTTACGCTCGAAGGTAAACTGATCGGAATCCACTCGCGCATCGGAACTGATGTGGTTGACAATATGCATGTGCCTATCGACGTGTATGCTAGCAGTTGGGACCGAATGGCAGCCAAGGAAGTCTGGGGCATGCTGCCTGGGTTTCAACCTATCATCGGTGTGTCTGGCGGCAAGACCAACGATGCCCCCACGATCGTTGGAGTAGCCCCAAACGGCCCAGCTGAACGCGCTGGAATTATGGCGGGTGATACGGTGTTAAGTGTTGATGGGGTGTCCATTACAACATTTGCCGAGTTGCAGATGGCAGTGCAAGCCACGATGCCAGGTGATGTCATCGTCTTGAAAATAAAACGTGACCAGCAGATCCTTAGAATCCCGGTCACGGTTGGCGTACAGGATGGTCAGTAGACTTCAGCAGTTCCAGAGCCTGAATGCTTGCGTACTCGCACGCGAATTGGCGGGACGGCGACCGATTGCACCCCATTTCCTGTAGATTTAGATTAGAATAGGGCTCGCTTGACAACCACCGACAGGTGGAGCTTTCGCCAAACTGCCTCTTATAAAAAGCATGTGCAACGTGAAGCAACCGTTTTCAAAATATACCACAGTCGCTCTGTTAGCCTGCTCGATGTTCCTCGGCACCTGTGCCGCGACTTGGATTAGCCCCAATGCAACCTCTAGTGTGGCAGCCATTGCGGTTGCCGAGACGTCTGATGTCCAGCCGTTAACAAACGCGTTGTCGCCAGCGGTGGCGCGGCCCGACGTCGAATCCGGCCAGCTGGTGCAGGAGCCACCGCGTCGTTCTTCCTATCGTCCTGATTTCTCGCGAGGTCTCCGACGCTCCAACCAACGTAGCAATTTCTTTATGCTCCGCGCCTTTCAGGATGCGGTGGGCGACAGTTGGAAGAGCACCGTGCGACTCAACACCGATGGTAAGCAAGTTGCGATGGGGGCGATTGTGGGTAGTGAAGGATGGGTCATTACCAAAGCCAGTGAATTGCCCATTTCTGGGGAAGTTCAATGCCGATTGTATGATGGAAGTTTCGTTGATGCCGATGTGGTAAATCGCGTGGTGGATATCGATTTGGCATTACTGCGCATCGATCGCGACAACCTGCCGGTCGTGTCTTGGGCTACCGATATCCCAGAACGCGGTCGCTGGCTTGCAACCACGGATGTACAGGCTAGTGTCCCAACCGCCGTCGGTGTCGTGAGCGCTGGAGCGCAACGCGTCAATCGATCCAATGCTGTTCTGGGTGTCCATCTGAAGGATTCGAGCGATGGTGCTGAAGTCACCCTGGTACTACCGGGTAGCGGCGCGTACGAAGCCGGTTTGAGAAGTGGTGACAGCATTTTTGCGGTCAATGGAGAACCCGTCCAAGGTCACAGCTCGTTCCAAAAGGTAGTCAAGGATGGCATTGGGGGACAAGTCGTCAAGCTTTCGTACAAGCGTGCTAATACCATTATCGAAACCGAAGGGCGACTAATGGATTTGGCAGATGAACTGCTTGACGAGACTGAAATGGAAGTAAACGGGCGTATCAGCGCACGCGCTAGTGGTTTTAATCGTGTCTTTACGCACGATACGGTGCTCGATCCTAATCAATGTGGTGGACCATTGGTGAATCTAGACGGTCAAGTCGTGGGCATCAATATTGCCCGCGCCGGGCGCGTCAGCAGCTATGCCCTGCCTGCAGACGTGGTTCGCCCGGTTGTCGATAGTCTGATCGAACAGGCCAAAGTCGTATCGCACTCCGCTGACCCGCGCACATCACTTCGGCCAATCCGCTAATCGGCAGGTTAGTCCAATAAGAATGATAAGAGAGGTTCGGGAGTCTTTTCAGCTTTGAGTGCCAGCTCATGGGTGAACGAAACAACGGCGTTTCTGACCAAGTGGCGGTTGGCCTCGGTTGCTGAAAAAACTCCCGACCCTGTCCTTCCGGGGCGCATGCAACGTGTCGATTTGTCCGGGTGGCCGCCAATTCTTGCCGTACTGCTACAATGCACCGTTTGGTACATGCGTTATCGGTCGGATAGTTGGGAGTGGTCGTGGCACAGGTCGTTATCGTTGGAGCTGGCCCTGGTGGGTTGGCTGCGGCTCTTCAATTAGCTCATGCTGGCGTACGCGTTATCATTCTTGAAAAACAGAACTGGGCGGGCGGGCGCACGGCAACTTTTGAACAAGACGGTTTTAAGTTCGATATTGGCCCGACTTTCTTCCTTTATCCGCGCGTGTTGAGCGAAATCTTTGCCTCGGTGGGCAAAGACCTGAAGTCCGAAGTGCCCATGTGCAAGCTTGATCCACAGTATCGGATCAGCTTTGGAGCGGGTGATCATCTGGACGCGACACCCGATATTGAGCTGATGAATCAGCGAATTAGCGAATTTTCGCCAGCCGACTCCGGGGCCATTTACCGCTATTTGGATGACAACCGCGAAAAGCTGCGACGCTTTAGACCATTGCTTGAGGCTGCGTTTAATAGTCCTCTGGATTTACTGTCGGGCAAAGTGCTATCAGCCTTGCCGAGTCTCAATCCGTGGCGGTCGCTCGGACAAGAGCTAATGCGCTACTTTCAGGATCCGCGTCTGGCAATCGCGTTTTCCTTCCAATCAAAGTACTTGGGGATGTCTCCCTTCAAGTGCCCGAGCCTATTTTCCATCTTGTCGTTCCTCGAATACGAACATGGCGTTTTTCATCCCATCGGTGGCTGCGGGCAAGTGAGCTCGCGGATGGCGGAATTGGCGGTCGAGATGGGCGTCGATATTCGTCTGAATGAGGCTGTGACGGGATTTACGTTTGAAGGCCGTCGGCCAACAACGATTCACACCAATCATGGGGCATATGAGGCAGATGCGGTCATTATTAATGCAGACTTTGCTCGCGCGATGGTCGACTTAGTCCCGAATTCGATTCGCCGTAACTGGACGGATGAGAAAATCCGCCAAAAACGTTTTTCATGTTCAACGTTCATGATGTATCTGGGCCTCGAAGGGCGTTACGATGACCTGCCGCACCACACGATTCACATTACCAGTGAATACAAGAGAAATCTCCAGCAGATCGAAGTTGATTTCGTGCTACCCGATGCGCCAAGCTTCTACGTACAGAACGCTGCCGTCACGGATAGCAGTCTGGCACCCGAGGGCAAGAGTACGCTCTACGTACTTGTACCGGTGCCACATACCAGTCAGAACGTGACTTGGAATTCAGAGACGATCCGCAACTATCGCGAACTTACCTTGGACCAACTCGCCCACGTAGGTTTGGACGACATTCGCGAACGGATCGTGACGGAACGGATTATCACGCCGCAAATCTGGTCTGAAGATTTTGGGCTCTATCGCGGGGCTACATTCAATCTGACTCACAGTCTAAGTCAGATGCTTCATCGCCGGCCGCACAACCGCTTTGAAGACTTGGAGGATGTCTATTTGGTTGGCGGTGGTACACATCCGGGTAGCGGCCTGCCCGTCATCTATGAATCTTCACGGATCACTTGCAAGCAATTACTACCCAGGTTAGGCAAAGACCCAACTTTTCTCTACGATCCACCTGAGCTACCGGCAATCTGCCAGCCCAGCAGTCCAGTCGTTGCTTAGATGGTCGCCTTTCGCAGAGCGTAGCCGTTCACGAACTTGAAGTCGACAGGAAAGGGTCGGGAGTCTTTTCAGCAGCGCCGCCACCGATGAGATGCCGCTGATAGCAAAGTGTGGTTGCTAATGGGTCAAGCGATTTAGGCTGAAAAGACTCCCGACCCTGTCATATAAGCCGACACATCGTGGACGGTTACCGCAGAGCGAAAGGCGACATTTTTTTGCGCTTGATCCTTAAGATCTTAGGCCGGGACCTACAACTCTTCGCTTGAGCGTACACACGGCTTATGGTAAGACCCTAATTGCGGTGCATCGTGATCTGCGGATCCGTACGTCTTACCCAGCCTTGCTGCAAAGGAGAAAAGTAAGTGCATGAAGCCAAACGCTGGGCGATACGACTGTTTGTTTTGACTATGTTCGGCATCATCGCGATCGAAACACTGCCACGACGTATCAATTGGTCTAGTCAGCCGGTTGAATTTGGTCCTGTGCAAGATGCCAAAGCGATGATTTCACCGTTTACCTGTCAGACCGGGCTGTGGCAGGGCGAATGGCCCTTATTTGCACCCGATCCAATACTCAATAACGCCTGGCTGTCTGCCGAAATTCATGACCCCGATGGTAAGTTGACGATGGAATTCGACCTACTGGGCGAGTGCCTCGGGTTGGGAGAAGTTTCGGCGTTTTCGCTATGTAAACTACTTTAATCATCTCCATAATCAGCCTGCTATCGGAGATTTTGCGGACTTTCTTGCTCGGCAAAATATTGGGCCAGCGGCGCGACCCGTGACAGAAATGCCAGCATTGCCAGGCAGAGCATCATCGGGTGTTGTGGAGCCGCGATGGCGAATTGTACTTTCGCGCAATCAGATGAATATGTCGATGCCCGATGACGGAACTTTACCAGCCCGCGACGACACGTTGTGGATCGCGACTAGTGTTAACTTGTTGACGCGCGAGTACTCGCCATGAAAGCGATTCGCGCGGTACAGCGCACGATCGACCGATTTCTCTTTGGCTCAGGCACGCCGGAGGTCTGCTCAGCGATTCGAATCGCATACGCGCTACTGTTGCTAGTGCTGGTAATCGTTTGGTGTTTGGATGCGACTGTTTGGTTCAGCGACCACGGAGTGCTGCGTGCGTCGAGTGCGGAAGAAATCAGCCAACATGCACACTGGTCTTTGTTCTTTTGGTTGCCGCAGCGCGATGAATACGTTTATGCTGGGTTAGGGCTACTGCTGGTGCATGGGGCGCTCATGTTGTGCGGTTGCTGGTCCCAAATCCAAGCCGCATGCATATTCGTGTGGTTGACCTCCTTTCATCACCGCAATCCGTTAATTTGCGATGGCGAGGATACCGTTTTTCGCTTGTTCGCGTTCTTTATGGTTTTTATGCCGCTCGATACATGTTGGGCGGTGTGGCGAAAACGAGTCCCCGCCAATAGCGATTCCAGTGGGTCGTCGAATCGCGCTTCGGCGTGGGCCCTGCGGTTGATGCAGTTCGAGGTAACCGCGATCTACTTGTCCACTGCGATTTCGAAGTGGCAGGGACAGACCTGGCGCGATGGCACAGCACTCTTTTATGTCTCTCGGATGGACGATGTATTTGGCCGACTGTGGCTGCCCGACTTTCTGTTCGAAACGGCTTGGATTGTTCACTTGGCAACTTGGAGTGTGTTGGCTGTTGAAACTTTGTTGCCGCTGCTCTTGTGGCTACCTCCTACGCGACGAATGGCCATAGCGCTGGCCATCGCGCTCCATCTTTCGATCGAGTATTCTATGCACTTGTTCTTGTTTGAGTGGATCATGATCGTCGGCGTTATGTCATTCATTCGCAAGCGACCCTAGCGTCGCGCTTCGTCTGGGGCGTATTACCGCGACAGCCCCCCAGAGTGGCTGTTATCGCCGCGCTCCGTGCCTCGACGCAGGATGGAATTTAAGTGCCTTTCGCATTTTTTTCTGCGCCCTATCCCGCCCGTTGCCATGCCTATAGCAATGTGATATCACTTAGGTATCAATTAGATATGTATTTTGGGCCGCGAGCCCCAAGAAAAAATGAAAGCGAGAGAATGATGCATCAAGAGAAGACGTACACGCCAAGCAGTGGTTGGCTCCCGCTCTTCGGATTCCTGGGAGTGATGATCGTGATGGTCATCATCTTCATCTCCACCTTGGCAAATTCCGCTAGCCTTGGCGGCCCTGTCACTGGGGCGATTGTAGTCACGGCTATTATCGTCTTTGCAATTTGTTTGGTGTGCCTGTTTGGCTTGATGGCAATTGCTCCCAATCAAGCGCGAGTGTTGCTCCTATTTGGTGCGTACAAGGGAAGTGTGGTTCAATCTGGGTTTTTCTGGGTCAATCCTTTCTTTTCGAAGAAGAAGATCTCGCTCCGTATCCGCAATTTTGAAACGGGTTCGACGACGACCCCGGAGAAGAAAGACGCGGCAGGGCAGGTTGTGACGCAAAAGTCGCGGACGATTGGGCGGCCATCGAAGGTAAACGATCGCGATGGCAATCCGATCGAGATCTCGGCTGTGGTCGTGTGGAAGGTGGTTAACACGGCTGAAGCGATGTTTGAAGTCGACGACTACGAAGACTTTGTGGCCGTGCAAAGCGAAGCAGCTCTACGCAACTTGGCTTCGCGCCATCCCTATGACAGCGAGGACCATGAAACGTCGCTGCGTGGCAGTACTCAAGAGATATCAGATCAGCTACGCGAGGACATTCAAGAGCGCTTGGATAAGGCAGGCGTAGAAGTCATCGAATCGCGTATCAGCCACTTGGCCTACGCGCCCGAAATTGCAGCAGCCATGTTACAGCGTCAGCAGGCGCATGCGGTTGTGGCTGCCCGTACCAAGATCGTCGAAGGTGCAGTCGGCATGGTACAGATGGCTTTGGATGAGTTGTCTGAGAAGAGCATTGTCGACTTGGACGACGAACGTCGCGCGCAGATGGTCTCTAATTTGTTAGTAGTCCTGTGCAGTGACCGCCATACACAACCAGTTGTAAACGCGGGTTCGATTTACTAGGCGAGCGGTGTGGCTAAACGAGATTCCTTTTTGCTGAGAATTGACCCGCGGGTTTTGGCTGAAATTCGTCGTTGGGCTGATGACGAAATGCGCAGCGTCAATGCGCAGATTGAGTACTTGCTACGCCAGAGTCTGCGACAGTCGGGGCGACCACCCAAGCCATCCAGCGAAGAGGAAAAACAACCTTAACCAGGAAGAATGCCACTACGTAGTCGTGTTTCTCCGCGACACGACTCGTTTGGCGAGGTACACATAGCCGCGTCTCAGAGGAGAGACGCAGCTACGTGGCGCTTGGTTTCGTTTTACTTGCCAGCCATGGCCGGGAACATTTCGCGCGCCATTTGGATGCCGGCGGGTCCCACGAGTACGACGAAGATGCCTGGGAAAATGAAGAGTACGAGAGGGAAAATCAACTTCACTGCGGTCTTGGCAGCTTTCTCTTCCGCTAGCTGTTGACGACGTACGCGCATCGAATCGCTCTGGACGCGAAGTGCATTTGCAATGCTTGATCCAAACTTATCCGCTTGAATCAAGATGGAGGCCAAAGCTCGAAGATCATCCACACCGGTACGGATTCCAAGCTCGGTTAAGACTTGATTGCGTCCACGTCCCATTTGCAAGTGCAGGTTGCACATGCCAAATTCTTCTGCAATGACGCGGTAGCTCTTTTTCATTTCCGTTGACACGCGCCGCATGGCCTGGTCGAGCCCCAGACCGGCTTCAACGCATACGACCATCAAGTCCAAAGCATCAGGCAATCCCAAGAAGATTTGTTCCTTGCGGCGTCTCCCCAAGAAACCCAGCCCCAAGATCGGTAGATAAAAGCCTATTCCACCCACGACAACAGCGCGAATCGCTGCTGCGGTCGTGAAGCCGTAGAAGAACAATGACAATCCACAGCCAAAGAACAAGAACGTCAATAGGAAAAGTACGCGAATGGCCAAGAAGGTCATTGGGGCTGATTCGCTACGAAAGCCAGCTTCGACCAACGATTGCTTGAGCTTGCTCATCTCTACGTCGTTCGTTGGCGTCAACGGCTTGGCCAGCGTAGGCGATGCATTTTTGAGTGCTCGAGCAAGCGATTCGCCCTTGCTGGCATCTCTTGCCATTCGAGTACGCGGATCGCTCAGCTCCTGTAGTCGTTGCTCAGCTCGGTCTTCGTTGTTGTTAAAAAAATGACTAAGGACAAGCCACGCGATTGCGCCGAAGCCAATAAAAATGGCAACTGGAATAATGATCGCAGTTGAAAGTGAGATTCCGAGCAACATGACTAGACCTTGATATTGATAATCTTGCGGATAACCAAAGCACCGATGAATTGGAAGACGATAGCTCCAGCGAGCATTTTACGTCCAGCTTCATCCCGGAAGAGCACCATCGCGTACTCATAATTCAAGTACAGCATGACGCCGAATAATGTGGGTGGTAGTGCTAGCAGTACGATTCCTGACAAGCGTCCTTCGCCGGTGAGGGCTTGAATCTGTCCAGCGAGCTTAAATCGCTCGCGAATCAGATGTCCAATCTTGTCCAGGATTTCTGCTAAGTCACCACCTGTTTGCCGTTGCAGCATCACGGCGGTGGCAAAGAATCGAAGATCAAGATTCGGTACGCGTTCGGTCATGTCCTCAAGGGCTTCGTCGAGCGAAATACCTAGATTCTGTTCTTCAAATGCACGTCCAAATTCCTTTCCCAACGGCTCTCGTATTTCGCTCGCCACTAAACCAAATCCAGCCGCCAAGGAGTGGCCAGCGCGAAGCGACCGCCCCAACAGTTCCAGTGCTTCAGGCAATTGCTTGCTGAACTGATGAAGCCGCTTCTTGCGTTTGAGCATCAACCAGCCGACGGGCAGAATTCCGAGCATAAACATAAACAGCGGAATAAAATAGTTTGGCACGGGAGTGAAGAATACGATGACGGCACCGACGGCCGCAAAACCACCACAAATTCCCAAGAATTTGCCGCCGGACATACGCACATCGGCTTGATCCATCATGCGTTGGATATTGCCAAACCGTTTCAATACCTCATCGGCAAAGGACAGCGTGTCATCGAGCGAGCGAGAGGTCAGCAGGGTCGCCTCCTCTATCTGCTTGCCTTTGGCTTTCTGTTTGCCGGTCAGCACCGACAGGCGATCTTCGGCCAAGTTATCTTGCGTTGGCCGTAGCGCAAATGCCACGCCACCAATGGCCGCCGTGACCCCCAATCCTACCGATACGATGATGATAATTGATAACATGGAAGAGCTCTTATGGGAACGAAGTGGAGTGCGTGGTTCGGCGCTTTACGCGTCCATGATGACGCGTTGACGGAACGTGCTAGCGGGCAGCCGCACACCGGCCGATTCCAGGCGATGCATAAAGCTGGGGCGAACGCCAGTGCATTCGAAGTGCCCGTGAGCCTTGCCGTCTTCACTAATGCCCGTCTGGTTGAACTTGTAGATATCCTGCATGACCACCGTGTCTTGTTCCATGCCCGTAATTTCTGTGATGTGTGTTACGCGACGCGGGCCACCTTGCAATCGGTTGGCTTGGATAATCACGTTAACTGCGCTGGACAACTGCTGGCGAATCGCTTTGATTGGTAGGTCATATCCAGCCATCATCACGAGCGTCTCAAGTCGAGCTACACCGTCACGAGGATTGTTAGCGTGAATCGTTGTCAGCGAACCATCGTGACCGGTGTTCATGGCTTGCAGCATGTCCAATGTCTCACCGCCCCGGCATTCACCAATGATGATGCGTTCAGGACGCATACGCAGAGCATTCTTAACCAAGTCCGTGGCCGAAACGGCACCTGAACCTTCGATGTTGGCAGGGCGGGTTTCCAGGCGAACAACGTGATCTTGTTGCAATTGCAATTCGGCAGCGTCTTCGATGGTCACGATGCGCTGATCATTGGGAATAAAACTGCTGAGCGTGTTCAATAGAGTCGTCTTACCGGAACCGGTACCACCGCAGATGATCATATTCAGGCGAGCCTTAATACAGCCTTCCAGTAGCATGACCATCTCGGGCGTTAGCGCTTTGTAATTCAACAAGTCTTCCAGCTTCAGTGGATTTGAACCGAAGCGGCGAATGGACACACACGCGCCATCGAGGGCCAGCGGAGGAATAATCGCATTGACCCGCGAGCCATCTTCGAGTCGAGCGTCGACCATCGGACATGTCTCATCTACGCGTCGGCCAACTTTGGACACGATGCGGTCGATGATTTGCATCAGGTGCGCGTTGTCGCGGAATTCAATGTCCGTCAATTCCAGGCGTCCGCCGCGTTCAACGAAGATGTGCTTGGGGCCGTTGATCATGATATCGCTGATCGTGGAGTCTTTGAGCAAGTACTCCAATGGTCCGAGGCCAAACGTTTCATCGAGAACTTCTTCAATGATTCGATCGCGCTCGGAGCGGTTGAGCAGCGTGTTCTCGGCGTCGCACAGATGCTCGACTACCAAGCGGATTTCACGGCGAAGCTGCTCGCCCTTCATATCGCCAATGCGGCTCAGGTCAAGCTTGTCGACCAGCTTATTATGAATCGTACGCTTGACCTGTTCGAACTCATCTGCTTTGGCTTGGTCGTTGATTCGTTGTGACTGCGTCTGATTCAGCGTCTTCATGTGCGATCCTAAGGACTTTAAGGACATCCAACACCCAGAGTCGTTCCGTAGTTCGAACCATTACTGGCAGAAAATCTATGGAAACAACACGTAGGCAAAACTGTGACTAGCGGTATTTACTCGCTGAAAAAGCTTACATCACAGTTTGCGGTGTCCATCCGGATCGCGTCGTCTTTAACGAAAAAGTTCTACTTTGCGGCTTTCATCGTCCTTTCGTAGCGTCTGGGAAACGATCCTGAAGATAGACCCGGGCGGTATCAACCATATAACCGGAAATATCGTATGTTAGACTGCGCTGAAGCGCCTTAATCGCCTGCTTTTCGTCGCCCAACGCATCGTAATATAAGCCGACATACAAGTCGGCGTAGAATTTGGACATTTTCAAGGAACGCCCTGAGAGCCCGCCAGCTTCTGCAGCCTTGAGAACATCGGCGGGCTGCTGTTCGCCTTTCAACATTGCCAGAATGCTCATCATTGGCTGTCGTCCGTCGCCGCGGCTAGGAATCACGGTCTTGCGAGCCGCGGCGATATCCTGGGTCTTGGCAATACACAGAAAATACCAAGCCGAGTTCTCGACGTCATCTGGATTAACATCATGATGCGTCTTGAACTGTTCCGCCCCTCGCTCAAAATCTCCACATGAACAAAGCGCAATCCCACGTTGCCAATTTTGAGGTGCCGCCTCCGGTCTTAGTTCGACAACTCGGTCAAACAGTGGCAGGCTATCTTTGGAGTAGCCTGACAGATACAGTACCTCCGCGGCCGCCTGTTGAACTACTACCGAATCAGTAGCGAGCTTTGCGGCTTCGGTCGCTAGCCGTCGCGCTGCTTCGTATTCACCTCGTTCATGCTGTTCCTTGGCTTCGCGCAGCATTTCGCTTGCTTGGGCGGCTCTCTTTGACAAGGACTGTTCTGCCGGCGTTTGCGCGTACAGCGGGGCGGCACATAAAGTCAAGACGCAGAGAAACGTCGAGTATTGGCGCATCGTGATCCTTTCTAGCTAAGCGAGACTAACGGTAACGGTCTTGGTTTCGGTGTAGCCCTGTAAGCCGGCTTCGCCCATCTCTCGGCCTTGGCCAGACATTTTGAAACCTCCAAAGGGGGCCGCCGCGTCAAATACATCATAGCAGTTGACCCAGATGGTCCCCGCCCGCACGCGGCGCGCAAAGTCATGCGCCTTGCCAACATCTCGCGTCCAAACAGCAGCCGCGAGTCCAAAGCAAGTATTGTTTGCTCGCGTTATCAACTCATCCCAATCTTCATACTTGAGCACACTCATTACCGGTCCGAATATTTCGTCCTGAGCAATTGCCATGTCGTCTGTCACTTCGTCGAAAATGGTCGGCTCGATAAAGTAACCTTGATCGCCGACACGATTGCCCCCAGTTACACACTTGGCACCTTGGGCGTGACCTTTTTCGATGTAGGACATGATTTTGTCGAATTGGGCCTGATCGACTTGAGGGCCCTGCTCGGTATCCTTGCACAACGGAGGTCCGACTTTGCGGCGGGCGGCCAATCCCTTGAGTTTATCAACGAATTCGTCGTGTACGCGCGCGTCGACGAACACGCGACTGCCTGCACAGCAACACTGGCCTTGATTAAAGAACAATCCGAAATGAGTGCCTGCCGCCGCGGCATCTAAATCTGCGTCTGCCAGAATTACGTTGGGGCTCTTGCCGCCAAGCTCAAAGGTGAGCCGCTTTAAGGACTCCGCCGCGTCACGCATGATGATCTGTGCCGTGCGATGTTCGCCGGTGAAGGCTACTTTGTCCACTCCAGGATGTTTGACAATTGCAGCCCCAGCCGTTGGACCGTAGCCCGGGATGACATTGATAACGCCGTCGGGAATACCGGCCTCCTGAGCCAAGTGCGCCATTCGCAGGCAAGTCAACGGCGTCTGTTCGGCTGGTTTCATGACAATGGTACATCCAGCGGCCAAAGCCGGGCCCCACTTCCAGGCGGCCATCAAGATCGGAAAATTCCACGGGATAATCTGTCCCGCGACGCCGACGGGTTCTCGGCGCGTGTAAGTGAAATAGTTTCCGCGAACTGGGATGGTCGCTCCGTGAATCTTATCGGCAAAGCCCGCGTAATAGCGAATACAGTCGATTGCCAAAGGCAGATCCGCAGCCCGAGCATCGCTGATCGGCTTGCCGTTGTCCAAGCTTTCTAGCGCGGCCAGCTCATCAATCTCTTCTTCCATCAGGTCGGCCAGCCGCAGCATGGCTCGTCCGCGGTCGCGCGCGTCCATCGTCGCCCAGGGGCCCGATTCAAACGCCTGCCGTGCCGCATCGACGGCCAAATGTACGTCTGCGGCATCTCCTTCGGCCACTTCGGCAATGACCTCTTCAGTTGCGGGATTGATCGTCGGAAACGTTTTCCCACTCGCCGCCGGCAACCATCTGCCTCCGATGAAACATTCCGTATGCTTGACGCGTGGGGACGGTACGGTTGTTGTTACGGTAGCCATAATCATTTTCTCCGCCAAAGATTGTCGAGTGCAAAGTCGGGGCCTGACCACTATTTTAGAGTAGTCAAACGTCCGTGTGCAACAGGCGGCTTAAGCGATCCAAACGCCGCGCCACGCGCGAAAACGACTATGCTATAAGCACGGATGCCGAGTAGCGTGTCGCTAATATTCATTTAACGGCAATACCGTTCATCGAAGAAAGATGTAGTGGATCTCGCCAGAGATCCCTGCGCATAGATAAAGTAGTGGATCTCGCCAGAGATCCGTGTATATAGATTATGTAGTGGATCTCGCCAGAGATCCGTGTGTCAGAGATCCCTATGTCATGGGAAGTCTGGCGACTCCCACTACATTCATTGAACGGTATTGCGTTTAACGGCAAGCCGCAGGCGTCAGTACCCTGCTGCCTCTAACGGTAACAGTCCTTTGGCACACACCTCAAACTCGGAGTATTTCCTTGAAGGCTAGCGAAGCGACGGAGTATTTCTTCACCAAGGCAGCCGATCAACTTAGCCTCCCCGATTGGCTGCGCAAATTGTTACTGACACCCAAACGTGAAGTTTCGGTGCAGGTCGCTTGCGAGATGGACGACGGCAGAGTTGAAACCTATTTGGGTTATCGCGTGCAACATGACAATGCGCGCGGACCGATGAAAGGTGGTCTTCGTTACCATCCCGAAGTGGATTTGGATGAAGTGCGCTCGTTGGCCAGTTTGATGACTTGGAAAACGGCAGTCGTAAATCTTCCTTACGGCGGAGCCAAAGGTGGAGTAGCTGTTGACCCACGTGCACTTTCACACAAAGAGCTCGAGCGCTTGACGCGTTCTTTTGTGGATGGCATCCATGATATCATTGGTCCCGATACGGACATTCCAGCTCCTGACATGGGAACATCGCACGAAGTCATGGCTTGGATTCGCAGTCAATGGGAAAAGTACCATGGCTTTAATCCTGCCGTGATCACAGGCAAGCCGGTTGAGGAGTACGGAGCCCGCGGTCGTGAGGAAGCAACTGGTCGTGGCGTGGGCATACTTGCAATTAAATTGATAAAACGTCAGGGCATGAAAGCCGAGCAATGCCGCACGGCTATTCAAGGATTTGGCAATGTGGGTTTTCATGCAGGTAAATTCTTGGCGGATGCTCAATTTCCAATCTTGGCGGTCAGCGATATCTCCGGTTGCTACTACAGAGCCAACGGACTGGATATGCAAGAGGTCTTGCGACACGTTCTGAAACACAAATCTTTGGCTGGCTTTAAGGATGCTGAAGTGTTACCAGCCGATGACTTGCTAGCGCTCGATGTAGACTTACTTATCCCCGCAGCACTCGGCGGAGTGATTCACGAGGGCAATATGGACCAGATTCGTGCTAAGCTGATTATCGAAGCGGCGAACGGACCGACATTACCCGCCGCTGACGCACAGCTCGCAAGCCGCGGCGTGACGATTTTGCCCGACATTCTGGCCAATGCAGGAGGCGTGACTGTCAGCTATTTCGAATGGGTGCAAAATCGGCAACACTATCGCTGGAGCCTAGATCGGGTCCGACAGGAGCTCGACCATACGTTGAGCGATGCCTTCGAGCAGGTTTGGCAGGAATCGATCAGCCGCGATATCGACCTCCGTACAGCCGCTTTTGCTCTGGCCATTCAACGTGTTCATCGCGCCACCCAGTTGAGTGGGTATACTAGTTGTTGATCCGATACTTGCGCAATAGACCTGTCAATCAAGAGTGCACTTATTGGTGAGTTCCACGAACCTAGCGGGGAGGGCCACCAGATTCCCCTCCCCGAAAAGCTCGCGCCCGCGAATTATCGGTCTTGCCATGGAAACGAGTGCGCGGGAGCATAAGCAAGAACCATGGTGGTGATCAGCGAGAAGTGTCGTTTACCGTCAGTTTTTTCCCTGAGCCCGGCCGAACAGTGACCATTTCGAGACTTTGGGATTATACTGGTCCCAAATGGAAATTCCTGAAGATCACTATGCCGCATAGCCTCCACAATTTGAGACTGTCGCGTGCCTGCCTTCGCTGGTTGGTATTGGTATGGATGATTGTTTGCCAATTTCCATTACCCATGGCACACGCGCACGATGCGCAACCAGGCCAAGATTCGTATTCAAATGATCAATTGGGTGAGCATCTAGCTCGGTATCATACGGGGCATTCACTTGATCCCGACGCGGTGCATTGGCATGTGGTCTTCGTATGGGACATGGTCTGTGGTGGGGGAAATGACAGCCAAATTGCGGTGTCTGTCTGCCATACGAGCTTGGGAATTGCCGATGTTTCCCCTTGCGAGTCAACTTCGTTGATCGAGATGGCACCTACGCCAACCACGTTTGCACTCGCCGAGAATGCGTCTCGGGATGAGCGACCGACAGTTCGCGGACTTGCCGTCGAATGCACTTCTTTCTTGCAGACTTACGCAGGTAAAACGTCTCTACAGCTGACGTGCGCTATTCTCTGTTGAGCTTTGTCTTATAGCTCAATCGTTCTTTGATTAACCTCGTCGCGAAAGCGGTGCGTCGGTTCCCACCAGCTGCGGCGGAAGCTAGTTACATCTTCTATTTCTGCGTGTCGTTATGCTCAAAAATCGTTTGGGGATCATTCTGGCCACAGCGGTGATCGTTGGCTGTGCCTTTGCAATTTGGAAATTCTGGCCTAGGCTCGAATCGGAAACGGCGGTGGAGTCTGAATTATCCTCTGCCGAAGGTGAGCTACGATTGACGCCCGAGAAACTCGCCGCCGCAGATATTCAAACCGAACGGGTCGCGCGCCAATTTCTCCAACCCTCTTTGACCCTACCAGCGCGATTGGCTTATGACGAGGAACAGCACGTCGAATTGCGAGCTGCCTGCGAAGGGATCGTCACCGACTTGCTGGTGCGGCCTGGTGATTTCGTTCAGCAAGGACAGGTCGTTGCAATTCTAAGCAGTCCCACGGTTGCTGCCGCCCGCAGTGAAGTGCGTTCGGCCTTGGGACAACTGAACATAGCCAAACAGCAGCGGCAATGGAATGAAGAGATCTGCAAGGGAGTCGAAGAGCTCGTCGCTCTCGTCCGCGATGGAAAATCGCCCGAAGAAATTGAGCAGTCGCTCCAAGACGACTCGCTGGGCACATATCGCGAAAAACTTGTGAGCGCTTACACGCGGAACCTTCTGGCCAAGCAAGCTGCGAATAGCTCGCGTGAAGCCGCCGACCAGGGCGCAATATCAGGGCGTTTGCAGCAACAACGTGAGGCTGAACGCCAGGCCGCCGAAGCCGCCGTGGAGGCCATCGCCGAACAGTCGCTTTACGAAGTTCAATTGGGCTGTAAACAGTCAGCCACGGAACTGGCTGAAATCCAACGCAGCTTTCAACTGAGCCTACAACGACTCCATACGCTACTGGGTCCCGCCGCCAATCAAACCAAAGTTGAGGATCTTGAAAAGCTCACCGACGAGTCTCTGCCGCTGGTGCATTTAGTCGCACCCATGGATGGAACCATCGAAGAGCGGCTACTGGCTAATAATGAACGCGTCGAAACGCAGACGCCTATTTTTGTACTGGCGAACACGTCGAAGCTTTGGGTGGTTGCCGATGTCCGTCAAAGTGACTGGGCAGCAGTCGAAGTGGCTTCGGGAACGCCCGTCGACGTGCTCGTCCCTGCCGCCCAAGACGGAGTTTTTCGAGCGGAACTGCTGATGCAAGGTCGCATAGTGGATCCGCGCAGCGGTGCGACACAGCTCGTCGCGAGGCTAGCAGCATCCGACCCGCGACTACGACCAGGGTTGTTTGCCCGACTGACGGTCCCAGTCGGTGTTGGCCGAGACGCATTGGTCGTTCCTGAGCAAGCGGTGGTTGTTCATGAAGGTGTGGCATTCGTGTTTGTGTTAACGGCGAATTCACCGGAAATGATGTTCCGACGCGCCGACGTAACGACAGGCTTGACCATCAACGGAAAAACGGAAATCCTCAGCGGTTTGAGCGAAGGAGATTCCATTGCCACCAGCGACGTGTTCAAACTCAAGAGTGAACTCCTGCTCGCTGGCGAGGAGGAATAAAAATGCTACAGAAACTGATCGAATTCTGCCTAGCCAATCGTTTTATCGTGTTGGTGGCTACCCTGTTGATGGCGGTCGCCGGTGTGGAATACAGCGCGTTGCTGCTGCCAATCGACGCTGTACCGGATATGACCAATACACAAGTCGCGGTTATCACCAACGCCGGTTCCTTGTCGCCCGTCGAAGTCGAGCAGTACGTCACCTACCCGATCGAATCGGTGATGGGTGGCTTGCCGCAGGTCGAAGAAGTTCGCAGCGTGTCCAAGTTCGGTATCAGTGTGGTCACGATCGTATTTAATGAAGGTACAGATATCTACTTTGCGCGTCAGGTCGTTGGCGAGCGATTGGGCGCTGCAGCATCCCAGATTCCTCCGGGCTACGGCACACCAGAAATAGGCCCATTGACCACTGCACTTGGTGAGATCTTGCAGTTCGAAATTCGCGGTGCGGATTACACACCCATGGAACTGCGGACCATGCTCGAATGGGAAATTTCCCCCAAGCTGCGAGAGGTCCGCGGCGTGACTGAAATCAACACGCACGGCGGATTCTATAAGACGTATGAGATTCGACCCGATCCGGACAAACTAGCTAGTTACGGCATCGGTCTTGACGAAATTTTTTCGCGGGTCGAGGAAAACAATGGCTCGACAGGAGGCGGCTATGTCGTTCACAACAACGAGCAACGTTTTATCCGTGCGACCGCGTTGCTGCACAATGAAAGCGACATGCGGAGTATCGTACTCCGCCGCAGTGACAGTGGCTTGCCCATTCTGTTGTCAGATGTGGCGGTTGTCGAAGCGGCTCCGATGACGCGTCAGGGTGCAGTGACTCGCGATGGACGTGGCGAAGCCGTAACGGGACTTGTGATGATGCTCGTCGGCGAAAACTCACGCGAGGTTGTTGCTCGCGTCAAAGATCGAATTGAAGAGATCCAGTCGACACTTGCTCCAGGTGTTGCAATAGAAATCACCTATGATCGGTCAGCGTTGATCGGACGTACGCTTCACACCGTGGAGAAGAATTTGGTCGAAGGCGGGGTGCTGGTCATCGTCGTCTTACTCCTGATGCTTGGCAGTCTTCGCGCAGGTTTGATCGTTGCGCTGGCCATTCCGCTGTCTATGTTGTTCGCGGCTAATTTGATGTACGCCATGGCTATCTCGGCCAGTCTGATGAGTCTGGGAGCGATCGACTTTGGACTCATCGTCGACTCCTCAGTCATCATGGTAGAAAACTGCATGCACCGCTTGTCGAAGTTCACGGGTAACGCCAGGGAGCGAGTGGCCGTGATCCGCGACGCCTGTATCGAAGTGCGTAAGCCGACCCTGTTTGGTGAACTTATCATCGGGATTGTCTACGTGCCTGTACTGATGCTGCAAGGCACCGAGGGAAAACTATTTCGCCCCATGGCGCTAACGGTGCTGTTCGCTTTGTTTGGATCACTCATACTATCGATGACTTTGATGCCCGCGCTAGCTGCGATCGCCCTGCCACGTAAGATCAGTAGCCAAGATGTCTGGTTTATCCGCGTCATTAAAACCTGCTATCGTCCGCTGGTTCGCCTTGCCATTGCGCAACCAATCGCCACAACTGCAATCGCGGTGGCCGTCTTCGCAATCAGCATCCCGGTCGCGGGGCGTTTGGGAGCTGAGTTCATGCCGCGTTTGGAGGAAGGCGACTTGCTCGTCGAAGCCCTGCGATTGCCGAGCGCCACCATCGAAGGTGCCGCAGAAATGAGCACCAATATCGAGCGTATTTTGATGGAGTTTCCGGAGGTCAAGACCGTATTCTGCAAAACGGGTCGTCCTGAGATTGCCAATGACGTGATGGGTGTCCATCAGACAGACGTCTGGGTCATCCTCAAAGACCATCATGAGTGGCGCGCAGGCCTAACACGCGACGATTTGATAGCGGAAATGGATCAGCAGCTCAATAGCCGCATGTTGGGCGTGGCCTTTGGATTTACACAACCGATCGAAATGCGGGTCGACGAGCTAGTGGCTGGTGTCAAGTCGGATGTGGCGGTGTTGCTCTACGGCGATGACTTGGACATCCTAGCTCAGAAATCCCAGGAAATTGAAAGCGTACTGCAGGCCATTGCGGGGGCTAAGGATGTGCGCGCAGACTATCAAGCCAATCTGCAAACTCTGACTATCTTACCCGACCGCGAAGCCCTCGCACGGCATGGAATCGATGCAACCAAAGTTCTCGACGTGGCGGAGTCGCTCGGTGGTCGCGGAGTAGGAGTTGTGGTCGAGGGCCGTGCGCGATACCCGATTAACGTGCGTATCCCGCTGCAATGGCGCGAGAACTTGGATCTGATTAAGCAGCTTCCAGTAGCCGCTAGCGCCGGCAAGCTCATTCCGTTGGGTGAATTAGCTGAACTGAGAATTGAAGAAACGCCTCCATCCGTCGAGCACGATAACGCGCGCCGCCGTACCTATGTTGCTGCTAATGTTCGCGGAGATCGCGACGTGGTCAGTTTCGTTAGGGAGGCCCAGCGGGCGGTCGCCGCCAATGTCAGCTTGCCACCAGGCTACGAGATTCGCTGGGGTGGGGATTTTGAGAGTTTGCAATCAGCCAGTCGCCGTCTAATGCTGATTACACCAATTGTGCTGCTTCTCATTTTCTTGTTGCTACACACAACGTTTCGCAGTGTTTCCCTGGCATTGCTGATATTCCTAGCCGTGCCCATGGCAGCCAGTGGCGGTGTGTTTGCGTTAGCTTTGCGAGAAATGCCATTCAGTATTTCGGCTGGAGTTGGATTCATTGCGCTATTTGGCGTCGCGGTCCTCAATGGGCTTGTCTGGGTCAGCGCCGCCGAGCGTGCGCGCCTGTCCGGTCAAGCGATGAGTAAAGTCACTGAGCAGACAGCGCTGAATCGCTTGCGTCCTGTACTAATGACCGCCATGGTTGCCAGTCTAGGATTTGTGCCGATGGCATTGTCCACAAGCGATGGTGCCGAAATGCAGCGTCCTCTGGCAACAGTTGTGATTGGCGGACTGATTACCAGTACGCTTCTGACCAGTCTAGTCGTCCCGGCCATTTACCCTTGGTTCGCACCCAAGGGCGACGCTGCTTCGATTTGAACCCTTTTCCCAGTTCTGCGGGGCACCGCCGGCGGGCGTAGCGCCCCTCGGGCAGCGACAAGCGTGTCCGCGCCCATGATCATTTGCCATTCTATCCGGATGGACGGATGCATGTAGCGACGGCCAGCGGTCGCTCACATCATCGTGGATCGGCTTTGCCATCGGTGGGGCTAGCTGTTTATGGCAGGCAGGTCGCTCGCAGAGTGGAGCGACGGGCGCTTGCGCCGGCCTAAGAGACGGATGCAGATATTCTGATATTATGCCTATAGTTTCATGGTTTAGTTTTGCGGAGTGTGCACCCGGATGCACACTTGCAGGAGCGGAGGTGGCGGCCAAAGTTGAAAAACGATGCTTGCGCAGCTGCGAACAAGTTTGCCAACTCTTCCGAATTATCCCATACCAAGGAGCCTTGCTTTGTCACGCTCGCTATTCTTGCTCTTCACCGTCCTGCTGCTACCCACAACCCATCAATTCGCGATAGCACAGCGCGTGATGGAGCGATTAGATCGTGGCGTTGTTGCGGTGCAAAACGCTGACGTGGTCTTTATAA
>JAWKTR010000010.1:0-371109 GCA_041398985.1 Pirellulaceae bacterium | reverse complement strand
AACAGACTCCTCCGCTCGCACTAGGTTATCGCCCCCGTTATTTGTCTCACTCAACACCGGAAATTGATGCCAGCAACCTTCACGATCAAATACTTGCAATCGGGCCACGCTGAAGAGACTTGGCTGACCCGTGGTATCTACTACGAATTTGCTGACGGCTCAACGATCGACGTTCTCACGCATCTGGTTTGGTGCGAAACATGCCGGAAATTCACCGACGGTGAATGGATTGAGCCACCATCGCAAATTTGCCAACAAATCGCAGAGCTAAATGACTGCGAATCCAAAGCTTACAGATACGCTGAGTGGAATGACGAACAAATCCGAATGGGAAACCCTCGAGGCACATCGGAAAGCTTCCGGCTGTCTCGGATCGCGGATCTGGAGTCGCGATTGGAATGGCGCATCAATCGCTCCTCACCCCCGAAATGTATCTTGTGCGGGAATTCGGATATCATGTTTCCACTTACAATGGATGAAACCGAATCGGAGCTTGAAATTCCTGGCCTTGGCAAAGTGCGCATTGAATCGGCTGGTATCTCGAGTACCAATTTCATGAACTGGTTCTTCACGCCAGAAGGTGACCGAATACCTAGAAACACACAAACAACGTATTGGGGAATTCCGGACAGCGACAAATAACACTCCGTTGCACCTAAGCCGCCGAAAGTGCGTTTTTGAAATGGATACCGCTCACCGGCGGCTAGGTGAACGGTAGCGTTCGGCTAAGGAGTTCATGCTGTTGACAGAAGCAGAGTGGTCTATCTGTCGCGATCCCGAGCCGATGCTTCACGCTATTTGCTTTAGTAAGCTGCAACGGGAGGCCCGGGTCTTTGCGATCACTTGCGTTCGTCGCGCGTGGCAACTGTTGCCGGACGGCTGTCGCCATGCGGTAGACATCAGCGAAATGTTTGCAAATGGGCACGTTGATGTAACGCGGCTAACCACAGCATTCAGCATCGCTGAAGAGGAAGCTAGGACTATTTGTAATAACGGTCGATCGCCAGACGCCCGTGCCTACGCTGCCTCTGCGGCGGTGGACGCTTCATCCGTCTGGGAGCGAACGCCCGCAAATGTGTTGTCATCAACATCCTGTGCCGCATCAGCGATCGCCTGCGCAGCTGCGGAAAAAGATGAATCCAATTATGATCGGATCTTTGAGGATGCACGAGTGGTTGAAATTGCGGCGCAAGCGGAGATACTCAGAACGATTGTCTCATTGCGTGAATTCAGTCAAAGCCGAACAAAGCGTTGCACCGGAGTTGCCGAACAGCTGGTTTTGAAATGGAAAGTTGACTGGCGGCAACCCGGTTAACGCAGTCGTTACGAGCCAGAGTATCATTATGCAGCACATGAAGTTCTCGCTTGCTGCATTTGTCGTCTCAACACTTGTACTCTTGTCATTCATCGCGCTCAATGTGGATTCCAATACAAGCCCCGATGATTTCACGACTATCACTGCCCCACTAATTGAAATTGGATACGGATGGCCGTTCGTATGTGTTGTGGGATCGATTGAAACTGAGCGCCACTTCTATGCCACGGGTTTTATGGCACTTTGGACATCAACAAACAATCCGACCATTGCGTGGCTCGGCATGGTTGGTAATCTAATTCTTGCCTCTGTTCTAGTTTCTTGCGCTCACTATGCTGCAAAGTCGGTCCTGGCAAAGCTGGAACCGAAGCTAACAATCGCTATACTAATTGGAGCAACTCTATTCGTGGCGCTTGTTGTGCTTGCGAGACTTCGAACGTGGGACGAATACAGCGACATAGATTCCGGTATACCAATGCGCATATTGATTGGAGACCTATTCCACTATGCTGAACTCATTGTTTGGGGTGCGATTCTCGTCGCTTGTTTGACGCTACCGACCGTGTTGACGCCCAGAGTCGCGGAGAAAGGCACGTAACCAAGAAATGCACGAATCGAACTGGAGATGTTTGAATGACTAGCGGGTGAGACTCCCGTATGAGTAGCTGCTAGCCACAGGCTCATTATCTAGGCTTGCAACCGGGGTATAAGGCAGACAGTCGAAGTCGGCGGTTGATGTGTAGTCAAGAAAGGTAGCGAGGATGAAAGGTAGGGACTGGCTGTCCCGCCCTGAACGAGATTGAGCTCCGAAAGCTTGGTAACTGTTGGAATCTGCCCAAGGCCTGTGCATGCTGGAAGGCAATACTTGCTGTCGCGTTTTTTTATTGACGATCATCCAACAACTTTGCCATTCCCGCAAGTATAGAGAACTGTACATGGTCGGTTTGGGGCTGCGACTAATGCGACAAATGTACAGACTTCGCCAGGCAACAATTAGATATAGCGACGGAGCTGGCAGAAAACGATCGATGTGTTCGAAACGACGCGACTCGATTTTGCAACCGCTCTTGAGAACTTTAAAAAATATTTCGATCATCCAGCGCTGCAAATAGTATTCGATAATCAATTCGATTGCCTCGCGACTATCGATGGGCGGGCTTGTTAGCAACAACCACTCTAGCGGCTGATCGTGTTTGTTCGGATTGTCGTTTTCGCGTATCAGAACTGCATTGACTCGAATTCCTCCGTGCTTTCCTGGCCTGGGGTCATTGAGGATGATCGTGGCAGCATGCACGGTTACGCGAACCGTTCGGGCACGACGGTCGGCTTTGCCAGGTCGATGCTTGATCGTTGCGCTGCCCCAACTGTGCCGCTGCCGAACGTCGATTGTACGGGTAAACCTCCGCTTGGTAGCAGCCAGCGCTGCGTGTACTGAAGTCGAACTCGCCGATTTGCTTTTGTTCAGCAGTACACGAGAACCTTCGCTGCGAATGATCCAATCAATGGAATCTTGACCGGAGCAGTAGTCGATGACCTGGGAGATATCCGACTCCCGATCTGCAAGCATCACCAATTGCGTTTTCGGACAGTGTTTCTTGAGATCCGAGCACCTCTGAGCGGTATGCAGCCATCGGACGCTTTCTTTTTCCTCGAACGGTTTTCTTGCGCACTCCACTCGCTTTTCACTAGAACCGCGTTTGGGCTGATTCTGTCCAGCCACGCGCTGTTCCCGAGTCCACGCTTCGGCGTACAGTGTACCCAGAGGAGTACCGTCGGTCGTAAAAGCATGAAGAACATGCAGCAAAAGCATTGCGGTTGCCATTGTGCAACGGGCCTGTACCGTTCATCACCACCGAATTAGGTCGAGTGACGTCAAGCTCCAGTGGTGTCCTGGACCAGCAATGCAACTTTCTGTTAGCAACGTCAGCAGCACTTTCGATGTGCGGTGAAAGCACTGACTCGAACGTCACTTTGTCGTTGTCGAAGAACCGATAAGCCGCCACCATTTCTTGCGAGCATCGCAAGCGGCGAATACCCCAGCTGCCCGAATGCTGAGACAGCAGGTCAAGCAGTACAGCGAATCTATCTTCAAGTCGCTTGTCCAATAGCTCCGCATCTTTTAATTCATGATCGACCAGATTTTCCATCATCGCTCGACCATCCTGGTCAAAAATGTTCCTCGAAAACTCACTGCCAGCAAACGCCAACCTTGACTTACCCAATCGCGATCTGCGAGACTATAGCAGTTAATACTTGTGTAACAACAAGGTCGCGACCGGTGATTTCAAGCGTTCTTTGAGCGGATCCTTGTGAAGATACTCGCCGCGGCCGCGTTTCGCTACGACCACCATCGCGCTGAATCCTTGCGGCTGCTGGGGCACATCTGCCAACGAATGCGAAAGTTGGCCGAACTCCCGTTATTGCTTCGCACGCTGCCAACTCAAACTCGCTTCCTTTACTGGACGCTGGCTGCTGAAACATTGCTTGGCGGCAGCCTCCTGCGGCTGCAGACTACCCTCAATGATAGTTCTCGTTCGCCCAACTTCTTTCGGCTGCGCGGAGCATCAAACGGGTCGATGCGGCGCGACAAACAGAGACCCTGCCAAAATCAGTTTGCAGGTCGCCCCGAAAATCTGCTACACTGCCTTGTGAAACAAACAAACCCCAAAGAACCATGCGATCGACCGAAGTCGCCGAGTCGCTCGTTCTTATAAAATAGTCAAACCCGGCGACTGCGGTCATCGCGGTCGTTCTGTGCTTAGATCTGACATGTAATGAAAGTGCTGACACAATTCGTCTTCACGTTGCGTCGTATTTTGCGACGCAACTCACCATCTACTCGGAGAATACGCCGTAGTGGCCATGTTCGGCGTTGCAGCGAGCGTGAGAGCGACGGTGGCGTATTTCGATTTGCGCCCGAATTGTTCGAAACGCGAACTGATGTCATTGCCGAACTTGCGGAACGAGGCTTCGATTGGCTAAGTCATTACTCAAGCGTTGACCCAATTCATGACTGCTACGGCATCGAGGTATGCGGTATTCACGATCAACACGATGCCGCCGCAATACTCGACATATTGATCGAGCTATTTCCTGACTGGCGACCCGGATGACTACAATACAAAGACTACGGTCGTGAGCCGGGATGGAAAGCTAAGATTCAGCGCGACGCAGACAGGCCAGACGAATGCTGGGAAACAACATGATTGCACAGAACTAAGCGGTGAACCGAAGCCGCCGACCGCGCCTTTGCTTACATCATTAATCCAACTCGGCGGCTGCGGTTACCGCCGGCGTTCCCCGACTGAAGAGATTGCCCCGCTAATCGTGAACTTTCTCGTGATGCTAGAAGACGACTTGGATCGCATCTCGCGGTTCCTTGGCATTTTGACTCTGCATCATCCTGCGGCGACGCTGGACGTTCATCGAACTGCTCACGATTTCATCGACGCGTATTCCTGTCTCGATCGCGTTCCTGATCTAATCTGCCTCGACCACGATCTGTTCTCTGACTCACCTGATGCCCCCGATCCTGGTGATGGCCGCGATGTCGCCGCATTCTTGGTGACACGGGAACCAACCGCTCCTACGCTTATACACTCGACTAACGCCGCAGCAGCTGACTCAATGCTGTACTCGATGCGCGATCATGGTTGGAATGTTGACCGCATCGCACCGCTTGGAGAGGACTGGATCGAGTCGTATTGGTATCCAACTGCCAAGGAAATGGTGGCCGCTCACGATGGCAAACGTTAGAATTGCGGGGAACCATCCGATGCAACCGAGCGGCGAAGTCGGGCGTTTTGGAGTGGATGATCAACCGTCGCCGCCGGCTGATCGGTAACGTTATCGTGCTCGAGAAACTCTTCTATCTGGAGATCGTCATGACGAAAAAAGCATTGCTCATTCTGGTCACTCTTCTTGCTGCACCTCTGACAGTGAACGCAGAAGATCTACGGGATGCCGTTCGTGAGGGCAACATCGAACGTGCGAAGCAGCTACTTGAAACTGGCGCTGATCCGGACTCGTTCGAGAAAGGACAGGGCATCCCCATAATCGTGGATGCGATTGAATCACCAGCAATCGTAAAGTTACTGATTGATCATGGAGCCAATCTCAAGCGGCGAATCTCATTCATGGGGCCAGGCGCGGGCTCTGGTTGGCGGCTTGGATTCCAAGCGACGGCATTGCACTACGCAGTGCTAAAGGGCAACCCTCGGTCGGTTCGCTTGCTAATTAATGCTGGACTCGATGCTAGCGCCACAGACAGCGAAGGTCAGACGCCCTTACATATAGCATTGCTAGCGGAGAATAATCGTTCGGGGCTCGAACTGCCCTACGTCGAAATTGTGCAACTGTTGCTTGATAACGATACCTCCTTGATACTCGCCGATCGGGAGAATCGAACTCCGCATAAGCTTGCTGAAGAAATCGGCAGCCCCAAAGAACTCATTGCATTGATCGAAGCCAAACAGGGTGAAATCAATGCCCGCTTCCGTGCGGTATCGATGGACGCAGCAAAGACTAGCTCAGTTGCCAAAACCCGATAACCAAGCGGTGCACGGGAGTTCGCGAGCCCGTCCACTTTGCTAAAACATCCAACACGCGAACACCCGTTACCGCCCACGTTATCTGGCTTGATTGTCTCGATGCTGTGCGTCATCTGACTTATGGACTCCGCCCAACTGTACGACTACCTGCTCCAAGCCAAGGCTCGCAACGTTGCCATGATTTTGACGTTCGACGACGACGACAAATACTTACTGGATGATGTCGACTTGTGCTTCAATATCGGCCGCGACGGTTCGCGTGAAACCGAACCTCTGGTGGTCGCGTTTGATGACTGCATGAACGACTCCCGCAAACGATTGCAGGCGTATCGTGATGGTCGTCTTAAAACGGCAGGAGTATATTGGACATCAACCGACCCAATTGAACCTGTCAACATGGAATACAGCGTTGAAAACCTCGTCACGATATGGGATGACGACAAGAACTACTTCGTATATGATCGAAATGGCGACTCGTATAGCGCGTAATCGCCAGATAACAATGCCGTGCACGCGGAGCACTCGAAAACGCGTTTTGGCAATGGTTGCCTTTCCGCTCGTGCCCGGTGACGGCCCCCGTTATCGGGTACAAACACACACGTAAGCCTAGCAGTATGAAAGAACCACCGCCCGAAAGTCGATACTTGGGCCAATCCATTATTTTCATGATGTACGCGACGCTTTTGTTCTCTCTGCTCTTACCGTCGAGCATCGCGAATCCAGGACTTCATTGGCTTCCGCTAATACTCTTGTCTAATTCGATCCTGGGAGCTGCAATGGTTGCAAAGCATCACCTTGCGCACGAAGTGGCGAGTTCGTTGATGCGACTGTCTTACGCAGGCACACTCATTGCGGTAGCCTACGCACCACTTTGCATGTTTGCTCCAAACTTCTACTCTAACTACCGCCTTCAGACGGTTTTCATTATTCTCCCATTCTCGATTCTCGTCGCTTATGCTGTACTGCGAATATCAAGGATGCGTCAAACAATCAGCTGCACTAAATGACATCGCTTAAAACACAGATGTAGCCCTGTAAAGTATCGACGGCTAAAGCGAAAGCCCATAACCAAGCCATGAACCCAAGTCGCCGAGCCTGCCCAACTTACTAAACTATCAATTGCGGCGACTGGGTTATGGCTGGTCGTTCTTTGGGCGGATCGCGAAGACACTCGTCGGGGCCGCTCAATCGCTACGACCACCATCGCTGAATCCTTGCGGCTGCTGGGGCACATCTGTCAACCAATGCGACGTTGGCCGAACTCCGCTAATGCTGAGCACGCTGCCAGCTCAAACTCGGCTTCCTTTATTGGACAACGGCGGCTGAAACATCGCTTGGCGGCAACTACTTTGCGGCTGCGAGCTATCCTCAATGGTTCTCGTTCGCCCAACTTCTTTCGGCTGCGCAGACATCAAACGGGCCAATGCGCTGACAAACAGAGACCTTGCCAAAATCAGTTTGCAGGTCGCCCCGAAAATCTGCTAAACTGCCTTTTGAAACCAACAAACCCCAAAGAACCAAGCGATCGACCGAAGTCGCCGAGTCGCTCGTTCTTATAAAATAATCAAACCCGGCGACTGCGGTCATCGCGGTCGTTCGTCGGCCTAGACATCTGCCCGCCGAATCATATCGAATGGTGAGTCGCCTGGCTGTCGCCCTGGTTGCGCTGACAGAGATGGAATACGCATTTGTCACGCAATGTCTGCTCCAAAAGTGTCACAGTCATTGCCGTCACATCAAATCATGGGTTCAGATTGCATGTATCTGACCCCGCCCTCAATAAACGGCGAATTTCGCTGCTCGGTCAACTTGCTGAAAACAAAAGATCCACGGCCGTGGCCTGACTTCCCCCGTAATGCCATCCGGCGGCGCACGGATCGACAGAATCAACGCCCTGACAGCGCGCAAATATCTGGCACCGGAAATTGCTCGTCGAGCCAAAATCGCTTACAATTAGACCCAACGCCGATCAGCGGCGTTAGTATTTCACAACTGCAGAATGGTCGACGAACAATGCGATGCACCTAAGTGCTCGAACGGCCTTACTCGCAGAGCAGAGTCCTCCGCTCGCACTAGGTTATCGCCCCCGTTCGCCGTCAGATCCAATGCTACGACTGCCGTACCAACAGCTTGAAATTCGCATCGACAATGATCCGTCGTTCTCGTTCGGTTCGGTAGACACTCCGCACGCCTACGATCACTCATTCCGACTCGACGATGAACCATACTCTCCGACATCACTTCACTCCGTCAGCGTCATCCAAGAAGACGAAACCGTCGTTGCATCAAGCATCCTTGGCGCAACTGGCGGTGCTTCTGGCGTTCACGAACACTCGGCAATAATCCATGCCGATTCTTTACTCATCGCTGTTGGCCCTTTTGTCGTTTCACTGCAACTGCCGACGCTTACGCCCAACTGGAAAGTGAAGACGGATTCGGCAACATGTTTTGGGGTGTATCACTCGGAAGAAAAGCGATGTTACATTTCGCACGGCGAACTCGATGTTGCTGCTGTCTCATATGACGGCTCGATCATGTGGTCGAACAGCGGTGCCGACATTTTCACGAACGGATTTTCCGTTTCGCAAGATCAGGTCACTGCGATTGACTGGAACGAAGACAAGTACGTCTGGGACATCGCGACCGGACAACTGATCGAAACGACGGCGAACAAGGCGGTCAACCCGAGCGGCGGATCGGGCGGAGTTTGAAATCAATGGTTCTCGGCCGCCGCCGGGTTACCTTTGGCGTTCTTTGGGCCGATCGCGAAGACACTTGCGGCGGCCGAACATTTGCTACGAGCACCAGCGCTCAATCCTTGCGACTGCTGGGGCACATCTGTCAACCAATGCGAAGTTGGCCGAACTCCGTTATTGCGCAGCACGCTGCCAACTCAAACTCAACTTCCTTCATTGGGCGCTGGCCGCTGGAACATTGCTTGGCGGCGCGGACGCGAACTATCCTGAACTGTTTTCGTTCGACCAACTTCTTTCGGCTGCGCGAACGTCAAACGAGCCGATGCGCTGACAAACAGAGACCTTGCCAAAATCAGTTTGCAGGATGCCCCGGGAATCTGCTAAACTGCCTCTTGAAACCAACGAACCCCAAAGAACCAAGCGATCGACCGAAGTCGCCGAGTCGCTCGTTCTTATAAAATAATCAAACCCGGCGACTGCGGTCATCGCCGTCGTTCGTCGGCCTAGCGACATCTGTCTTTTCGCCGAATGGTATCGAATGGAAAATCGCCTGGCTGTCGCGCTGGTTGCGCTGACAGAGATGGAATACGCATTTGTCACGCAATGTCTGCTCCAAAAGTGTCACAGTCATTGCCGTCACATCAAATCAAGAGTTCAGATTGCATGTATCTGGCCCCGAACTCTCAACTAACGGCGAATTTCGCTGCTCGGTCAACTTGCTGAAAACAAAAGATCCACGGCCGTGGCCTGACACGCTTCCCCCGTAATTCCATCCGGCGGCGCACGGATCGACAGAATCAACGCCCCGACAGCGCGCAAATATCTCCCACCGGAAATTGCTCGTCGAGCCCCAATCGCTTACAATTATACTCATCGCCGATCAGCAGCGTTAGTATTTCACAGCTGCAGAATGCTCGACGAACTATGCGATGAACCTAAGTGCTCGAACGGCCTTACTCGCAGAGCAGAAGCCTCCGCTCGCACTAGGTTATCGCCCCCGTTCTTTGGGCGGATCGCGAAGTCACTCGCCGCGGCCGCTCACTCGCTACGCCCCCCAGCGCTGAATCCTTGCGGCTGCTGGGGCACATCTTTCAACCAATACGAGGTTGGCCGAACTCCGTTATTGCTTCGCACGGTGCCAACTCAAACTCGCTTCCTTTATTGGACGCTGGCCGCTGGAACATTGCTTGGCGGCAACTACTCGGCGGCCGCGAACTATCCTCAATGGTTCTCGTTCGCCCAACTTCTTTCGGCTGCGCGAACATCAAAAGAGCCGATGCGCTGACAAACAGAGACCTTGCCAAAATCAGTTTGCAGGATGCCCCGTGAATCTGCTAAACTGCCTCTTGAAACCAACGAACCCCAAAGAACCAAGCGATCGACCGAAGTCGCCGGGTCGCTCGTTCTTTTAAAATACTCAAACCCGGCGACTGCGGTCATCGCGGTCGATATCCGGCAAAAGTCCGTCAATGACAATGCAAGACGCCACGACACTCGCCGATGCAAACCTGGCCGCGTATTTCGAGCAACGCGAAAAAGACAAGCTGCGCGTCAAAAAGGGCGGCTATGTAACGACGCCATTGGAATCGCCGCATCTCGCGTTTTTTGAGCCCTTGTGGAACGCCATCCCAAGAGAAGTCTATGCGCAAAACGGACCATACGTAATTGGTACAGTCCATCCGCATGTCTACGCTGAAAGATCAGACAATCACCGAACCGGAATTTGGAATGCTGCGACGGGCGGACTCGAATGTGGACCCGCAGGCGCGGTTTGCATCGCATGGAATCCTGCCATGAATCAAATCGCCATTTGGCTCGAATGCGATTATCAACTCCACCGCGCAAACAAATGGATATTTGAACGATTAACATGGCCCGCGCAGGAAACTGTCGCTACCTGCACACTTGATCCAAAAGATCACTGGCCATGTACCCTGACATTCCCCAAAAAGTACAATGGGCGTGTTGCCAAGTTACAATCTCGATCGGAAGATGGCACGAGAACAATGTACGTTCAGTGCATGGACGACGGACATGATCGTGAGATTACGTTTGACGAAGCAAATGCAATGACACTTTGACCACCCAAACGCCGGATATCAAAGCGTTGAACGCGAGCGGGCGATCACGCGGATCTTGAAATCATTGTCAACCGCGCCCGCCGCGTTAACGCCGTCGTTCCCCGACTGAAGACCTACTGGAGACTCGAACGCAGTGCGAACGCTAGCGATTGGTGACATTCATGGCTGCTACCGTTCGCTCGACGCGCTGGCATCTTTCGCAGCCTTCGAACCTGACGACCGAATCATCACACTTGGCGAATACGTTGACCGTGGCCCAGACTCACAGCGCGTGATCGAATGGTTGCTCGAACGACACTCGACCGGTGGACTGATTCCGCTCCGCGGTAATCACGAGCTCATGATGCTCGCGGCACGCGAATCCGATCGACATCGCGAGGAATGGCTCGCGTGCGGTGGCGATGCTGTCCTGTCCTCTTACTGCACTGATCGACTCGATGACATCCCCGATGATCACTGGCGATTTCTCACAAACTCACTACGTTCGCATTTTTCGACCAGAACTCATTTCTTCGTTCACGCAAATGCGTACGCCGAGATTCCGATCGATGAGCAGCCCGACTTCATGCTCTATTGGGAGTCTTTCGGCCAACCAACGCCACATGAATCTGGTCTAACGATGGTTTGCGGTCACACACCCCAACGCGATGGTGTCCCACTTTCCGTTGGACACGCGATCTGCATCGATACTTGGGCATGCGGGCGTGGCTGGTTGACCTGTCTTGATGTTGACACTGGTATCTGCTGGCAATCTAATGAATCAGGTTCGACCCGACGCTTCTGGCTCGACGAAGGCCCGGAATAGCGGGGAACCAAGCGATGAACCGAAGTCGCGGAGCTAGCGTTTTTGACAGTTGAATATCAATCGCCGCGACTCGGTTATCGCGAACGTTCGTCAGCAAACAGGTAATTTACATTGCTGTGGTTCTTACTGTGGTGGACCGGTCTGATCCTTCATTGCTTCTCGGTAGTGATGGCCGCAATACTGCTGCACAAAGATCGAGGTGCGAGGACGGCTTCAGTAGTCAATGCTGCGATTGTTCTTGCCAATGCAGCTGTATGTATTGCGGCTTTCGCGGTTTTGTCTCGCGGCCACCCGACTGCCCAATTCAATGCACACAGTGACGATGCAATGTCGGCATGGATGACGTGGATGGATATTTGGCCGACGTTATTTGGGCTCTCTCAGGCTCTGATTTTTGTCAATCTGGTGGCAACTCTAATTATAGTTGCGACGGTGAAGAAGCGTATGCTATTGATACCTGGTATACTCGGCTCATCCACCTCGGTCATCGCGATGGTAGTTCTTGGCCTGGCAAGTCCCCGCGCCTAGAATGCCGACGAACCATGCGTTGCAACGAAGCCGCCGAGCTAGCCCAACTTACAAAAAACTCAAACCCGGCGGCTCGCTGAACGCCGTCGTTCGTCGTATCTGATTTGCCTTAATTCAAAATGAAGAAGAGAAGCCTCACTCGCGCTGAACGCTCAAAGATCATTGATGAGCACTTCGCCGATCTGGACCGTCATTTGAAATCCGCATCCATCGCTATTCTCAAACGCGGAAAGCAGTCAACGCCAACTGAGTCTTGTTTCGGTGGCGTTTTCGTCGGGCAGAAGGACTCTGTTTGGCCCGAGTTTGACGGGGAGCCACTGGAAGGTGTCCTTCAGATCCGCACAAAGGACTTGCCTTTCCGCCCCAAAGAACTCAAGGGTATTTCGCTGATTCAAGTCTTCGTGTCTTGCGAGACTTGGCCCAGTGGTTTGGTGAATCCACGCTACGGCGATGGCGAGAACGTGGTGGTTCGATCATTTTCCACATTGCGTGGCCTGTGTGCTCTGGAAAGGCCAATCAAGTCTAACCTAAAACCATGTCGTATCGAATGGAAGAAAGTCGAGAATGAAATTCCAACGTATCCAGATGACATCGGGCTTGTCGATGACGAAAAGCAAGAGCGATTCCGTGAGCTCCCGGACTGGTCGAACGTGTTGGGCCGAAGATACAATTCAAACCCAAGAACGAAGGTCGGAGGCTGGCCAAACTCCTGCCAGAATGGCTTGAACTATCGCGGATACGCGATTCAAATTGGAAGCGAACAAAAAGCGAACTTCATGTGGGGGCATGATGGAACAGCCGTCGTGTACCGTGTTCGCAATAAATGGTCACTCGATTGGGACTGCTTTTAGCCGCCACTGAACGACGAACCATGGGTTGCAACGGAGGCCGCGAGCTGACGTTTTTTGAAGTGGTGAGTCGTTCGCGCGGCCCCGCTGAACCCTACCGTTCGCCATACGAGAATACGCAATGTTCAAAATTGATGGCACAGATTTCAAAATCGATCGCAATAAGTCGCGTGTCAAACTCCGTGTCGCTAAGGATGGCACCGCGAAAATCGACGCCGACATCTATGGTGACAAAAAACAATACGGCACAATCACGGAAGACGAAGACTCACCGTGGTCGTGGACGCTATACCCGCCACATTTCTACCTGCATGACTTTCCCGCAAAGATTGGTAGGGTTGAGGGCAAGGCCACCGCAAAGATCTCGATCGATGATTTAGACGAGAACGAAGCCGCAATTTACTTGATCGAACACAATGACATCGATGATGTAATCGTCACGATTGACGATGGCGGCCTGACTGCCAAAGGCACAGTATTTCTCTCTGGTCGTCCACATTCATTCAGCATCAAATTTTTAAAACAATAATCGGAACAGATGGCGAACAAAAAATTGCATCGAAGTGCTCGGTCGGCCGTTTTTGACTTGCGTTGAGTCACCTGCTCGCACTCGATGAATTTAGGCGTTCTGCCAATCACTGGAAACTCTTTGTTCACAATAGCAAAGCTGCTTGCCCTAACTTTAATTGCAGGACTACTACTTGCCGAAACGCGGACTGAGGCCCGGTTTGTAGATTTTCGCGCCGCGATTTTCGTCGTTGGAGGAACTACCGCACTCACGTTGTTGCGCTGCGAACTCCGTGCATGGCACGCAGCTCTTCACGTGACGATTTCCGGTAATGCGTCACGCGACGTCAATGCGTTACATTTAGCAACGCAATGGTACCGTGCAACATCCAGGGGCGCGCTTATTTCAGGACTAGTTGGCGGACTCATCAACCTTATCGCAGTCCTGTACGATTCGTTTGCTCCTGTCCACAACCATTTGAATGGAATTGCGGTGTCGCTGTTGTACCCACTTTATGGTATCCTAACATCGCAATTCCTACTTGACCCTTTACGGTACTCGATTGAATTTCGAGCTATGGAAACGCGTGATGAAATTGCGAACTCTGAACGCGGCAGAACCAAGCGTTGAACGGAAGTTCGCGATGCCGTTCCGCTTGCTAATAAGTCAAACTCGCGAACTCCGTTAACGCTACCGTTCGCCAACTGAAACACCATGATTGATACAACGTCGATACACCCATTCGCCGCATGTGCCAAGTTCGCAACCGAATTCCTTGACCGAATTGCTGCGTATGATCTTGAAGCTGCCGAGGCAATGATTGATGTCAATGACTCTGGTGCAGATTTCGCGTCGCAGTTTCCCAATCCAGAAGGTTTCACCTACTGTCCTGTTGATTCAATTAAGAATTGGGTGTTCTATGTCGTAGCGGCCGACGAAGATGGGTTTTGTTGCGATTTCGAGGTTCCCTTTCTGGAAGCGGAGTTTCGCCCTATGCAAGCAAGGTTCACGATGCGCCATATTGGGAAAGAACTCCAGGTGTGCTACAACGGTCTTGTGCCCTCTTAAGTGCGCTCTGCTTAAGAAGTATCCCGTTCCATAGCACTTACCTTTGGCGAACCATCGCATGCACCGGAGTCGCGGATCAGGCGTTTTTTCAATGGAGCATCACTCGCCGCGACCGCGGTGATGCGTAACGACTATGAAGTCCTGGGTTTTGCAAGTGGTTTGACCAATAATCTGGTCTTTTTGTTTTGTTACATGATAAATGTTCCCGGTAGGTGCCTTCGTCGGAGCCGCCTGTCGGTCGCTCACCCCGGCCGTAGCGAGTCTTCGAGCGGGCTGCGCATGGCGACCGACAGGCGGGCGCAGATGAGGGCACCGGTGCCTTTGTTGGAGGGCTTTGAGGGAGCTTGGTCTGGCGATCGTCGACTGCGTACAAGGATGTTGATTAAGCGACTATTCGAGGTGTGAACGCTCTTCGGTCTTGAGTGCGCTGCTTGAGCAGGTAGCGTCCCCTCAGTTATCCATACACGGTTCAAGCATCTTTGATTCGATGTTGTTCCGTTGGCTATAGCTTGCCTGGAGGCTTCTGTGAGCAGCAGCACGCTTCCGTTCGATCGCACATTCTTTAGGGCGACGTGTCTGAAGCTTCTGTGAGCCAGGTGCTCACGTCCTAGTGAAACCTCAGTGTCAGTTTTGATCGGTGCTGAGTCGATTGGGCAGGTCTTCTCCTTTGATGGCGGTCTGTCAATCGCTGGTTACAGTTGCTCCACGTTAAGGTCGATGGTTTGAAATGATGTTATCGCTTGTTGTTTAATCAATGGTCCAATTCGTTCTCCGATCTTATGATCAGCCACGCATACTGGTTGTCCAATGAGTTGTTATGTTGGCGGCTGCGCCCATTCGCTCTCCGATGTCACGTATACACGCATCAGGCGGCCGATACGGGCTTTCTTGCTCGCCTTGGTTTGGTTGTAGTTTGTTTGCCAGTTGCCTTCGGCTTGGTTGCTGCTGTCTTGCTTAGCTTGTCCGATTTCACAGTCGCTTTGGCTTTCGCTTGTGCCTTTTCCTTGGCAGATTCTCTTAGAACACGAGCTTCGCGGCGAAGACGACTCTTGCGTTGGTCGCTATTCTCCTTGGGCTTCATCTCCGAGAGCGTAGCTTTGAGAGCCGGGGACATGCGTCCGAAGGACTCAGTGACTTCAATCATGCGTTTGGGATCCCAGTCTTGGTCGTCACGCATCAATGCCCAGGCTATGACAGCGATCTTACGGGCAAGTGCAACTGCCGCCTTCTTCTTGCGCGTTCGCTGCTTGCCGCAGACTCGTTCATAGATCGACTTGGCCCACGGGTTGTATCGCAACGAAGCCCAAGCACACTCAACCAGGATCGTTCGAGCTAGCGGATTGCCGCGTTTGGTAATGCGACCGTTGCGGTCCGTCTCACCGGATTGATACTGACGTGGTACCAACCCGAAGTAGGCAGAGACTTCACGACCGCTGGCGAAGCGATGGGGATCGTCGATGCACGCGACCAGGATCTCAGCTGTCCTGGGGCCGACGCTATCAATCGCAATTAAGAACGAGCCATTTTCGCAGGTGGTTCTGTGAGTCTGCGATTCTTTGTTCGCAGTTGGCGAGCAGTCTGACTAGAATTGGACTCTCGTTTCGAATTTCAGAAAAACGCCTCGCTGTAGATCTTCAACTTCTACAACGAGACTTGACTCACGGGATGGTCCTCCCGCTTGCCCAACTACAATCCTGGTCCGTCAACAAGCGCTTGGCAAGTAGCGAAGCCTACTTCCTTTCACAGTCGGTGCCTTTGGCAACCGTGCAATCGTTCTTTTACGCCCAACCATCCTGCTCAGACCTTCTGTTGCGAGGGCTGTAGACTGGCTGCCGTCGAGTCTGAACGGGCTCGGCGACGCAACGAAGCCCGCGCCAGAGCTCGCAAAAAATACCGTTGAACAGATCGCGGTAGATCCAAGCACGCTCAGTACTGCAAGGACTACCGCCAAAGGAAGAAGGAGTTAGCCGCTCTGGAGGCTCATTCCAACACCGTTGCAACGACAGAAATCGGGGCTTCCGATTCGCCGCGCGAGGGTGATACACATCGGCCAAAAACTCGACGCGCAAAGAAATCTTCTTGCCGAAGGCCTGGCTGTTCGGTCGGCTGGAATTTCGATCGACGAGCGCCTCATAAAAAACTCTGTAGTTCGTTGTGCGACAACGCTTTACGCGCAGCTTGTGCTCGTGTCGAACGCTACTACAAGAGCCGTGGTTCGATCGGCAGGATCACCTCTGCCAACCGCCAGCAAGTGCTGTTGGCCAAGCCCGGTTCGCGTGCCCAGCTTAGGCTTTTCGAGTCGGTTGTCTTACGCTGTTGAGCTCAATGGACCGGCGAAGTTGTCTGCGTGCGGTCTGACTGGTTCCAAAAGGCGTGAGAGGCCATCGGCGATGCCACTTCCAACAACGTCACCGGCAGGGGACTCGGTTCGCTGTTTGCACTTATCCGACTTCGACCTGAGGTTCGATCGCTATCGGCTGATACAGCCCAAAGCCGATCTGCTGATGGCTCGTTCGTTAGCCAAGTACGATCAGCTAGCACCCGTCGTCTACTGCCAGCTTGAAGGTTCGTTGGTACTCGTCGATGGCTTCAAACGTCTTCGGGCTGCTCGCACACTCAAAGGAGTCACGTCCCTCACTGCGCGACTTCTCGAAGTTGACGAGCAAGCCGCCAAGGCGGCTATCTTCAATCTCAATCTGGTTACCTCCAAGCCCAACGAGCTGGAAGAATCGTGGATCATCTATGCCTTGGTCCACGAAGACGGCTTGCCGCAAATCGAAGTCGCTCAAATGCTTGGCCGTCACAAGTCGTGGGTCAATCGTCGCTTGGCGCTCATCGATCGGCTGACAGACCAGGCGCGAGAGGCTCTTCGCTTGGGACTTCTTTCACCAACGCAAGCTCGCCATCTAACTCAGTTGCCGCGCGGCAACCAAAATGCAGCCATGCTGTGTGCTTCCGAGCATGCGCTCACTTCGCGAGAAATCTTCGAGACAGTGAGACTCTTGCAATCCGCCAGCACCCAAGAGCAAACGCAATTCGTCTTAGAAAAACCACGCGAAGCCATCAGGCAGTCTCAAGACAGCTATGTCCATCAGTGGGATCCACGCTTGAGCACAGCAGGCAATCGAGCGGCCAAACGCTTGGGATTCCTATTGGATGCTTCCACCAAGATGAATCATTGGCTGCGATTGACCGGTCGAAGCGAACTCCAGGCCTGCGATCGCCCCGTCCTCTTGCCCAGCTTCGTCAAGCTCCAGAACGAAGCTTCCATTCTCATCGAAGCCACAGGCGACTTTATCAAGGAACTCGGACAGCCATGAACATCGACCCTGCTATCAAGAACGACATAATTGCGCGGTGGCTAAATCATCAGAGCCTGCGGAGCATCGCCAACGACACACAGATCGGTCGCAAAATAGTCGCTCGCGTTATTCGTCAACATACGGCGCAAACGCAATCGATCGATGCCGATGCGGCACCGGCTTGCTTCGGCCCAACGACTTTAACTCGCAAGTCAAAGCTCGGGCCATTCCTTGAATCCTTGAATCAGTTGCTCGCTCGTTACCCAAATATCACAGCGCAGCGCGCCTTCGAGGAGTTGTGCAAGCTGGGTTACCAAGGCAGTTACTCGACTCTCCGCACTTTTATGAAGGGGTATCGTTCGAAGCCGAAAGCTCCGGTAATTCGCTTTGAAACTCTGCCTGGTGCTCAAGCTCAGATGGATTGGTCGACGTACACGATTGACTTCACGCAAGAGGGGCGTCGCCGTGTAGAACTCTTCAGCTATATCTTGGGATATTCGCGGCGGCAGTATATCTGCTTTACCGAACGACAGGACTTCGAAACGACGGTGCGCCAACATGTGGCTGCCTTCGAGCATCTTGGCGGTGTTGCGGCCACTTGCCTCTACGACAACATGAAAGTCGTTGTGACACGCTGGGAAGACGGCGGGCCAATTTACAATCCACGCTACCTGTCGTTCGCCACACACTATGGCTTCAAGCCCTGGGCGTGCCAGCCTCGGCATCCTGAAACGAAAGGTAAAATCGAAAGGCCATTCGATTATGCCGAAAAAAATCTTCTCAATGGCCGTACCTTTCGATCTTTAGAGCATCTCAATGAAGTAGCTCGATGGTGGCTGGCCCAGCGCAATGATATTCGAGTTCACGGAACAACCAGACGAACACCGCTAGAACTGCATGAAGAAGAGAAGCCACATCTAATCAATCTTCCAGCGGTCCGCTTCGACACCGCTCAAGTTGTTTATCGAAGGGTCGATAGCGAAGGCTTTATTAACTACGCCGACAATCGCTACAGCGTTCCCTGGAGGTTGATTGGCCAGTTGATCCCCGTGCGAGTTCCTGAAGATCATCTGGAGATCTTTAATGGCACAATTGATCGGGTGGCCACTCATCCACTGGTTCGCGGCAGGAACCAGAAGCAGTGCCAAGACAGCCATCGTCCGCCAAAGGATCACGATGAGCAACTTGCCATCCTTCGCGAAAAGTATCAGCACTTGGGGCCGGTGGCATTGGAATACTTCGAAGGAATCCTTCGCAAGTGTCGCAATAGCCGACACGAATCGCAACGAATCTTAGCACTGCTATACGGTTATCCCAAGAAAGATGGCTTGGCGGCCATGCAACGAGCAATTCAGTACCACGCGTACGGCTATCAATCGCTGGAGCGGATCTTGGCTCACACTGGAACGCCGAAACCCAATTGGGAACTTCTTAGCCAACGCGAGCAAGAAGCCCTGCAACGAATCACGGAATCGACCCGCGTCGAAGCTCGCTCGAGCAAGGAGTATCAACAACTGTTTGACCAAGAGAAAACCGATCCAAGCCATGACCAAGCCCCGCAAGCCGACTCCGAAACCAACCCCGATTGCGAACCCGACAACGAACCATCGGGAGACAATCTTGGATTATCTGAAAGTTCTGAAAATGAAGCTGAAGGCGGAACAACTCGATAGCTTCCTGCAGGAATATGCCGGTGGAAAGCGTAGTATCCTAGAGATCCTAGCGAAGTTCTTAGAAATCCCCGCGCATGCAAACCAAGAAACAGCCATCGCTTATCGCATCAAACGTGCAGGCTTCCCGACCGAAGCGACGCTTGAATCGTATGATTGGAGTCGCAATCCAACAACCATCACGTGCGAGCCGTTCTTGGAACTGGGAACAGGTGAGTTCATTCGGAGGCAAGAAAACGTTGCGTTCGTGGGTGAAAGCGGGCTTGGAAAAACACATCTGATGCAAGGAATCGCGAGAAAGTGTTGTGCGTTGGGCTACCGAGTTCGCTATGAAACCAGCGCCAGTCTGATCGAAAGCTTGAACCGAGCCCGCGCGATCAAGGCCTTAACGCCGAAGGTCCGGTACTACTGTGGGTGGGACTTGCTCATCATCGACGAGTTCGGTTTCGACAAATTGGAGCGTCAGGAAGTACCTGATGCACTGAGCCTTCTGTATAAAGTGATCGATGGCCGGAACCGCAAAACCTCAACAGCAGTGATCACGAATGTGAGCTTCGATGACTGGACAGACTACTTGGGAGATCCACCGATGACGATGGCACTCTTGGATCGAGTCGTTGACCAAACGAATCTGATCAAGTTCGTAGGCGAATCGATACGAGGCGAAGCGTTGAGAAAGCTGAACAAGAAGTCAAACGCATGAGAGTCGACTATGGAGAGTTGAAACGCCGAATTCGATTGGCGGAGCTACTGGCGAGTATAGGTTGGGCAAGTACCGAGGGCCGCGGAGAACAACTCCGCGGCCCTTGTCCATTACCGGCCTGCAATCCGCATGCAGAGAGTGGATCGAAAACGACGGCTGGATCGTTCAGTGTGCATGCAAGCAAAAACGTGTACTGTTGCTTCCGCTGTGGCTGTCGAGGAAATGTACTGGACTTCTGGAGTTCGTATCGACAGCAAACACTTAGGGAATCTGCCCTCGAGTTGAATGCATACATTGAATCAAGCAAACCTACTTAGCCGGTCAAAGCACCAGCAAAACCGCAACCCACTCAGAACCACCCTGCGAAAATGGTTCGTTCTTAATTGCGATTGATAGGTAAACTTCATTTTAGATGCAGACATCCGCGCATTTTTCGATACCGTGTCGCACACGCAGTTACTTGAACTGCTAGGACGGCGCATATCCGATCCGCGTATGCTGCGTTTGATTAAAAGGTTGCTGGAAGCGGGTGTGATGATCGAAGGCCACCGTCAGGACAGCCCCGAAGGCGTGCCACAAGGCTCATGTCTGTCACCGCTACTGGCCAATGTCTATCTGCACTACGTGTTGGACCAATGGTTCGAAGACGCAGTGAAGCCTAGGCTCAAAGGCGAAGCGTACTTGATTCGCTACGCGGATGATACCGTGTTCGCCTTCGAACGGATGGACGATGCCAGGCGATTTCAGGAGGTCCTGGTCAAGCGGTTGTCTAGATACTCGTTAGCAGTAGCCCAGGAAAAGACGAAACTGATTCGGTTTGGTCGCTTTGCACATCGCGATTGCCAGCAGATGCAGCAAGGCGCGCCGAGCACTTTCGACTTCTTGGGTTTGACGCACTATTGTGGCAAGAGTCGCTCAGGAAAGTTCAAGCTGAAAAGGAAAACTGCCACGAAGAAGTTCCGCCAGAAAGTAGCTTCGCTGAAAGAGTGGTTCCGCGAGAACCTAACGACTCCGCTTGCGGAAGTCTGGCAGACGCTGAATGCGAAACTGCTCGGTCACTATCAGTACTACAATGTCAATGATAATTGGCGTTGTCTGCTGAAGTACCGAGAAGCCGCCCGTCGGCTGGGTATTCGCTGGATGCGTCGTCGCAGCCATAAGGGTGCGACTCTCAGTTGGCCGAAGTACCGTCTGTTCTTGGAGCGTCATCCGCTGGCCCTTCCTGGCCGGATCACGGACTTGATTGCCTTGAGCCGCAGTGTGTGAGATACTAGTGACAGGTGTTAGCTGGGAGCCGGATGCTTTAACTGGGCTAGTCGGGTTCTGAGAGGGGAAGCAAGTTCAATCGAACACGGTTGTAATATTGTGACACCACAATGAGGAAACTCGTGGAAACAGGTAAACACAAACCTCGACCTAAACTCGAAAGACTGCTTCCTACTCGCCCGAAGCGCTCGAACGGCCTTTCTCGCACAGCAAAGTCACCCCCTCGCACTCGGTTATCGCGGCCGTTACATGGCCAGTCTCAATAGAGGTAAATGACGTGAGCACGATTGATCCAGAAACGACCAAACCAACAGAAGCTCAATGCGAGGAATGGACTAGAGCCATTCGATCGTTAATCGAACACGAAAACGATTTGCAAGATCATCGTCTAACTTGGCTCCTAACTTGCGAAGGGTTCTTTTTTGCCGCCTTGGCCTTTGCTTGGGACAAAGACGACGCGAGGCCGCTCATTGTGGTCGTATCGGTCCTCGGATGTGCTATTGCATTACTCTCCGCGTTCGGCCTCCGAATCAGCAAGAAAGGACAGCAGCGGCAACGCAAGTGGTGGGATGACAACGTGAGGCAGCACTACAGTGGACCCGATGTTGTCGCATACCGGACCGAGAAAGACGATGATGCAGTGCTCACGAATTTTCGTCCTTGGCGGTATGGATTCTCAACACTGTTCGTGATCGCGTGGATCGCTGTTTTGTATTGCAACTGGAACAGGAGCTGGCCGTAAACTAAGTTCGCCACTACATTGAAGACTGCTGGCGATTCGAGGCCACGTAACAACACGATGCACGCGAAGCCGCCGATCGTGCGTAACTTGAATGGAAGATCAACCGCGGCGGCCCCCGCCACCCGCTGATCCCGGACGACTATGAAGTCCTGGGTTTTGCAAGTGGTTTGACCAATAAATTGGTCTTTTCGTTTTGTTACATGATAAATGTTCCCGGTAGGTGCCTTCTTCGTCGGAGCCGCCTGTCGGTCGCCACCCCACGCAGCGAGCTGAGCGGAGCGCATGGCGACCGACAGGCGGGCGTGCAGATGAGGGCACCGGTGCCTTTGTTGAGGGCTTTGAGGGAGCTTGGCCCTGGGCGATCGTCGACTGCGTACAAGGATGTTGATTAAGCGACTATTCGAGGTGTGAACGCCGTTCGGTCTTGTGCGCCTGCTTGAGCAGGTAGCGTCCCTCAGTTATCCATACACGGTCTAAGCATCTTTGATGCGATGTTGTTCCGTTGGCTGCGCTTGCCTGAGGCTTCTGTGAGCAGTGTTACCTTCCGTTCGACCGCACATTCTTTAGGCGACGTGTTTAAGCTTCTGTGAGCCTGGTGCTCACGTCCTAGTGAAACCTCAGTGTCAGTTTTGATCGACGTTGAGTCGATTGGGCAGGTCTTCTCCTTGATGGCGGTCTGTCAATCGCTGGTTACAGTTGCTCCACGTTAAGGTCAATGGTTTGAAATGATGTTATCGCTTGTTGTTTAATCAATGGTCCAATTCGTTCTGATCTCATGATCAGCCACGCATACTGGTTGTCCAATGAGTTGTTATGGTTATGATAAGGCCCATTCGTTCTTCGATGTCACGTGAAGGACCAGTGACTTCAATCATGCGTTTGGGATCCCAGTCTTGTCGTCACGCATCAATGCCCAGGCTATGACAGCGATCTTGCGGGCAAGTGCAACTGCCGCCTTCTTTCTTAAGTGCGTTCGCTGCTTGCTGTAGACTCGTTCGATAGATCGACTTGGCCCACGGGTTGTATCGCAACGAAGCCCAAGCACACTCAACCAGGATCGTTCGAGCTAGCGGATTGCCGCGTTTGGTAATGCGACCAAGTTGCGGTCCGTCTCACCGGGATTGATACTGACGTGGCATGAGCCCGAAGTAGGCAGAGACTTCACGACCGCTGGCGAAGCGATGGGGATCGTCGATGCATGCGACCAGGATCTCAGCTGTCCTGGGGCCGACGCTGAATCGTCATGATACGCTGGATTCGTGGATTGTTCTACCAATGGCTTCCAGCTTTTACGACCAAGTCGTGTTGAGTGGTGAGTGCATCGAGCTGTAAGCCAGTTCGATGTCGAGTTCAGCTCGCCACAGTTCATTGGCGTTACAGTCCGATAGCGGCTTGCGATACGAGTTGATCAGCGTACGTCCAGTGTTCCATGCTTTCTCGCCGGTGTCGATAGTGATGCCATGGTTTACGAACCAAGCACGGATAAGCGCACTCTTTACCTTGCAGATACGATAGTCGAGCGTTCCGTGATACTTGACCAGGAGCGGAATTCGCTGTTCCTCCGATGGCATGTGGACGGCCTTCAGTTCGTTCAGAGAGGCCATACGGGCCAGCTCGTGCCGCGTCGTCTTTGTCAGTCTTACGCTTCACGTTCGACTCACTTCCAAGCGTCTTCGTTCGTCGAGCAGACGAGGGTTTTAAGTCCTTGGCTGGCGACCAGATCATTGATCCAGCCGGAAGGACCGCAAGCTTCCATGACGACGAGGTCAGACTTTGGTGTGACTTAAAGACTTTGGCTAGATAATCATGCGTGGTGGTGCAACTTGGAATTCGGCTTTGCGTGTTTTGGTGTCGAAAAAGCAGCACATTGTCTTGAATTTTGAGCTGAGGTCAAGAGCGAGAATCAACATGGTCTGAAGCTCCATGGGTTTGGGGTTGGAAGAATGTGACAGTGGGTCGTTACAGCATCCGAGATCACGGGCCTGAGTCGCCAGATTTTATTATCGAAGACTCCCGCCCCAAAACCCAGGATCCATGGATTCTTTCGTTTTCTGAGCAAATGAAACGCATAATGGAAACTGAGGTCAACGGTCGCAATTGGCTACCACTTGGATTGATACTCGCGTGCCTGTCTCTAGCGACCGGATGCGCTATGGGCGAGGGCAACATCTCGGACCGATTGCCGAGTGGCGTTGTGATTCCACTTAGCGATTTGCCAATCGAGGTGATGAATGCAGAAGAACGCTTGCGACTCCCCGACGGAACAAGAATACAGAAATGCAACGACGGGAATCTGTACCGGTTTGATTATCCTGATGGCACGATTTGGATGAAGAACGCTGCTGGACATGATGTCGGAGGTGTAATATAGCCTTCCCTTTGCCCAAGGCGATGTCTGTGCGAATCGCAGACGATGGAACGCGACGAACCAAGAAATGCACCGAAGTTCCGGTGGTTCGTCGAATTTGCTAAAATAGTGCACTCCCGGAACTCGGTGATTTCAATCGTTCGTCGGACAAAAGTATCGCGTTGACAATCGCAATGGCCATCAAAATCGTACAAGCAGACCTTTCGAATCCTGACCACCACGCGCGGTCCTTGCAATGATGGACGCGTATTCGTGCGACCCAATGGGAGATGGGCAAAGTCTTTCCGACTACGCTAAAGAGCACTTGATTTCAGGGCTAGCCGAGCATCCGACAACATTGGTCTTCCTTGCCCTGGACAACGAAAGTCCTTGCGGGATTGCTACGTGTTTCCGTGGTTTCTCTACATTTGCCGCGAAACCGCTCATAAATATCAGCGACTTTTTCGTAGAACCCCGTTTGCGAGGCAATGGGATAGGAAATCAATTGTTGTTGGCAATCGAGAATGAAGCGAAGCGTATCGGCTGCTGCAAATTGTCACTAGAAGTTCAAGAGAATAATCCGGTCGCCCGCGGCGTCTACACGAAATTCGGGTTTCGGCAGGCGGTTTACGCAGCAGATGTAGACGGTGGTGGATCACAATACATGGTAAAACAACTCACCTGAAGAATGCCGACGAACTAAGCGATGCACCCAAGTCGCCGAGTCGCTCGTTCTTATAAAATAGTCAAACCCGGCGACTGCGGTCATCGCGGTCGTTCGTCGTGATAGAATGCTTCGATGGACACAATCTACATTGAAACAACAATTGTTGGGCATCTTGGCGGTAGGATACTTAGCGATTCAATAATCGCTGCACGCCAGCATTCCACGCGAGAATGGTGGAAAATACACGCCTCCAGTTACAAATGCTTCGTTTCGCTTCTTGTGATTGACGAATGCTCTGCAGGTAACGCTGCTGCCTCGGAAGAACGCCTTCGAATCATTTCGGATCTGGCCGTATTGGGTGGCTCGTCCGAAGCCGACCAATTGGCAAACTCGCTGCTCAAATCCAAAGCAATTCCAGAGTCTGAGCCCCGCGACGCAATGCATATTTCCCTCGCAGCGACCAACGGTGTAAAATACTTGTTGACTTGGAACTTTAAACACATCGCAAATGCCCAACTCCGATCAAAGATCGAAGGGACCTGCCGCGCAAACGGGTTCGAACCGCCGATAATTTGCACGCCTGACGAACTAATGGGAACCGATGATGGAACATAACGCAATTACTGAAGAAATACGTGATACTCGTCATCGCTTGGCTGCGGAATGCGGAAACGACGTTTTTCGCATTGGTGCTGACCTTCGGCGTCGCGAGAAAGAGTCTGGCCGCAATATAGTGCGACTTCCAAAGCGAACCCCAACTCAAAACACGTTGAACCAAGTGTTGCGCGGGAGTTCCGGTGGCGAGACTACTTTGCACAACCAAACAACTCCCGGAACCCCGTGAACACCAACGTTATCCGACTGAATCCATGAATTACCTTCAGCATCTTACGGATCACTGGAAAACGCTCGACGTCGTACCGAGGCCACCAGCAAGTCAAACCCCGATTGATGCATTTGCCCGTCGTCATGGCATTCTTCTGCCGGACGACTTTCGTGACTTCTACTCGCTCTGTGACGGAATCGAAGGCACGGATGGCGGACTCAACGCTTTCTGGCCACTGGCTGAAATCGACACTGTTACCGCAAAACTGTCTGAATTCAGTGGCGCACCAAACTACTCAGCGATTTCGCGTAACTTACCGAACGCAAACAACTACTTCGTATTCGCTGACCATTCGATCTGGGTATGCGTTTACGCTATCATGCTTACAAATGAACCACACGCTCCAACGCCGGTGATTTGGATCGGGGATGGCCGTTCATACGGCACGATCGCCGATTCGTTCACGGACTTCTGGGCTCGATACATAGCATTGCCAGACGACAAAGTGCTGTGGCCAACCGATCCAAAAGTCGGATAACCAACCGGCGCACGAAATGACTAGCGGGTGGGACCCCCGCATGAGTAACTGCTAGCCACAGGCTCATTATCTAGGCTTGCAACGTGGATATAAGGCGTAAGCGGCATCGCAGCCCGATCGAAATTCCACGTTGATGTGTAGTCAAGAAAGGTAGCGAGGATGAAAGGTAGCGACTGGCTGTCCCGCACTGAACGAGATTGAGCTCCGAAAGCTTGGTAACTGTTGGAATCTGCCCAAGGTCTGTGCATGCTGGAAGGCAATACTTACTGTCGCGTTCTTGGCGAGCGGCAGTAGGAGACCCGGAGTCGAAGATCCATTCGCGCTAACCACCAAGACATTCAAGTAACCAGTGAGGCCCAGACGTTCTTAAACTTACGTGAAGTCCAATCATGGAAGAATTGAGTATGCCTAACAAGCCTAAACAGCGAGAGCGGCAAATGACGTTCTGGGAGTCGGATGCTTTAACTGGGCTAGTCCGGTCCTGAGAGGGGAAGCAAGTTCAATAGAACACGGTTGTAATATTGTGACACCACAATGAGGAAACTCGTGGAAACAGGTAAACACAAACCTCTACCTAAACTCGAAAAGCTGCTTCCTTCTCGCCCGGAGTCGCCGAGCCGGTCCGCCTTGCAGAACAGCCAACCGCGGTGCCCGCGGTAATCGCGATCGTTCGTCGGCTCACTGGTTGTTCCAAACTCCGCCAAGCCGTTGGGAACGTGTTCCGCATCGCATCGTTTTCTATTGCGGTAAAGTTTTTGTTGTCACTGGTCGCAAACCGTTGCGCGGTCAAGTGAAACGCGGAGGCGCGGAGATCGCAGAGTCCTGTCGCGTTCCCACTCCGCGCCCTCTGTGTCTCTGCGTTTCAGATTCTTCGGTAGTCCGAAACGACGACTAGGACACGACTACGTCGCTCGTGCCGACTCGTGATCGTTCACGTTCGTCGACCCGCGACTACGTGACACACTGCGCCACTGTGGCAAACCGGTCCAAACGAAAAAATGGACTTCCGTGGTATAACTCGCGCCACGGACGTCTTCTGGCAGCACATAACACCACGAAATCTACGCGCTCACAGCGCGCAAATATCTGCGGTCTGAATTGCTTGTAGAGCCCGAACTGCCTACAATGAGTCTCAACGTCGATCAGCGTCGTGAGCGTTACACGCCCCCGAAGACTCCGATTGAACCGACGAACCGCGGATGCACGCCGAGTCGCCGAGCTACGACAACTTTACACAACAAACTTACCTCGGCGACCGGATAATTCCCGTCGTTCCCGATGTCAAGACTGACAGCCGCGAATACTTTGTGTTATCTACATGCGAGCTATTCAGTTTTTGGTCACGCAAACGCGCTAAGCTCGCAAAGTCCTTGCTGCAAGCCTTTGCGAGCTTCGCGCCTGTGCGTGAGACCGGTATTGAACACGACAGAGACTTTTCTTTGAAGTGGTTCGCTTCGAAGATTACTGCGATCGACGATCGACACTGGCGGCTGAGTTACTCGATGAACAAGCCCCCGCCAGCGAGACGCCGAGCGCGACCAACACCGAGCCACTTCAGCGGTTGTGTTCACGCTGCCAATCCACGATGACCTTGTCGAGAATATTCGCCGTCCCAGTTGGTCACAAATCTTCGAGCGACACATTTACGCCACGGACGTTTACAGATGAATTTGTCGCCGCGGGGTTCGGCCTCGTTCGCAACAACGACCAAATCGTCGATCAGATCGCCAACGCGAAAAACGACGCATAACAATGGGTTGCAGACGAATCCCTCGATCAGCTGCTTTGGCTTGCGTTGAGTCAACTGCTCGGGCTCGCTGAACCCTGCCGTTCTGTCGCAATATCGGCTGAAGGAAGTAAGTCAAATGAGTTGGGATGTAACCTTCTACCTGTTTGAAGACGGCGTACCGCGAGTGCCCGATGAGGAAGGTGAGATTTGCGGCAATTCGATTGGAAATCACGAAGAACTCAAGACGCTATTGGCCAAAACACTCCCAATTGACTGGGAGGATTCGGGATGGGGCACGCTCAGCTCGCCGGACTTCACGATCGAGTTCAACTTCCCGTCAGACCTCCAAACGATTGACAGCGTGACACTGCATATTCATGAACCGGAATTTGCGATGCACGCCGTGCATGAGCTTGCCACGAGAAACAAGTGGCACGTGTTCGACCATCAAGAAGGCAAATATATCGACATTGATAGTCTGACTTTTGTGGCTGCTGACGAAGAAGAACTTGAAGACATAAATGATGAAGACGAATTCACCGAAACTCAGCGTCGTCCCCAGTTGAAAGAGATGCGATATTTGTAGTTATGAACATAGGCTTTGCGGCAGTTCGTGAAGAATTGGCATGGCTGTGTTCTTGCTGAATAAAACTAGAGAAGCGGTAGTAAAAGCTTCTTCGAAACGCTTTCCGGATCGAATAACTTATTGATGGCCGTTGGGTAAGGACTTCATCTTAGGATTCGTAAGCGGAAAGCAAACCGATGGCTGCGAAACGTCTTCGGTGAGGCTCGAAGGAGCTTTCACATGCCACCCGGCTTGGGTAGCTTAAATAGTAATTCGCGCCGCACCAGAGTTTTGGATGGCCTTCGTTCTAGGCTCTTTCCTTCGGGCTCACACATAGGCCATCAAATTTGGCGTGCGGATTACAATAAGCCGCCGAGTCGCTCTTTCTTAAAAAATAATCAAACCAGGCGACTGCGGTCATCGCGGTCGTTTCATGGACGAAAATAGTGCCATGGCAAGGCAAGCTGCTGTACTTATTCTGGGATTTATTACTGCTGCCTCTTATTTTCTGTGTCATTCGCAACGTAGAACCAGCCATTTTAGCAAGATTGGCTGGCGGGCAGTTGCGTGATTGGGAGTCGAATTTAGCTCGACGTTTGGTTGCTTGAGTTGACCATTTGGCTCAGTTCGATGGCGGCCTGATGCAGAGTGATGGCCTTGTAGGTCTGCCAGAAGTCCAGAAATAGAACAGATCCGGCACAGTGACAGTGGGAAACAGTGATAGATGTTACGTTCAGTGTTGACGCTGAACGTTGGTTTGCTAGTTAAAGTCAACGACTGTTCACGGCAAGTGGGTAATATAAGGGCTGCGGAGTTGTGCTCCACGGCCCTTGGTAGATTGCCACGCAATACTCATCAGCAGATCCAGGATCTCGAACCCGCTGCTTTAGTGCTCGATAGTCGATTCTCACTTCTTCGATTTGTTCTTGAGTGTCGGATGGATTCCCTTCGAAGGTGATCAAGTTGGTCTGGTCGACACCGCGATCAAGCAGGGCCAGTCATCGGCGGATCACCCAGGTATAATCTGTCCAGCTGTCGAAGTTTACGTTCGTGATAATCGCCGTAGAGGTTCGGCGGTTGCGACCATCGATCACTTTGTAAAGCAGACTAAGTGCATCAGGCACCTCTTTTCCGCTCAAGCTTCTCGAAGCCGAATTCATCAATGATGAGTAAATCATACGAGCAGTAGTGTTTTACTTTAGGAGTGGAGTGCCTTGATGCCTGAGCCGTTGAGCGATTCAAACCCCGCACTGGTTTCATACCGCACACGATAGCCCAAGGCACAGCACCATGCCCCACACCTTGAATAAGGTGTGTTTTTCCAAGACTGGATAAGCCCACGAAAGCTACGTTTTCTTTACGCGAGATGAACTGGCCCAGTGGCCAGTTCCAAGAACGGTTCTTTGCGAATCGTGGTGGGATTACGAGTCCAGTCGTAAGACTCGAGCGTCGCATCGGTTGGGAATGCAGCCCGTCTGACTCGAGAGGCGATGGCAACTCTCTTGACTAGTGCTAGCCGGTCCTTCCAAGAACTTAGCCACTAGCTCTGAGATGCCTAGCGAGGCTTGACTGTGGTGCTGCAAGAAGATCGTTGTTCCTCGGTCATTCAGCTTCAGGATCTCCAGATACTGGAGAATCGCTTCTCGATGGTTCTTGGTTTTGCTTATTGTTTTGGGTTTCATTGTCTTGGAACTCATCACCTTGACTTGGGATTGCTGGTCGAACATTTGTTGATATTCTTCGCTCCTGCGGATCTTCTTCACGCGTCGATTCCGTGAGTTGTTGCAATGTCTCTCGATCTGCTGGCTGAGAAGTTCCCAGTTAGCTGCAGGCCGAAGTGCGCCAGAATTTTTGCTCAAGAGATTGATAGCCGTAAGCGTGATATTGAATCGCACGAGCCATAGCCAACTGGCCATCTTCACCGGGATAGCCTTGCAGCAGTGAGAGGACTCCGCGCGGCTTCGCGTCTTCCGTAGCGACATTTTTTCTGCAGGCCATCGAAGTATTCTGGCCAGTCGGTCCCCAGTGCGAGTACTTTTCACGAAGCAGGATGAGCTGCTGAGCATAATCTTTGGGTGGCAGATGAGATTGATCGATACGCTTTTCATTTCGGCCTCGCAACAGGCCGTGCCTACACCAGTTCGACCGATGCGTTATAGATCTGAAGTTGATCTTCCATAACTCGTATCGGTAGCATCTGACCAATCAGCCGCCACGGAACTGAGTAACGATTGTCGGCGTAGCTGATAAAGCCTTCACCATCGACGATCCGCAGACGACGCCGGCGGTATCGAAGCGAATGGTTGGCAGTGGAATCAGATGCGGTTTCTCTTGCTCGTGCATTTCTATAGGCGACCGCTTGGTTGTACCGTGAATCGCGCTTTGTCATTGACTTCCGCCAGCCACCAACGAGTTACTTCGTTCAGATGTGCTCGAGCGTGCGAAACGTTCGACCATTGATAAGTTTTTCTCGACGTAATTGAATGGGGCGTTCCACTTTGCCTTTGGTCTCAGGACGTTCGGGCTGACAAGCCCACGGCCTGAATCCATGCGTCGCCAGTGATAAGAAGCGAGTGTTGTAAATCGGCTGTCCGTCCTCCCATCGCGTGACCACGACTTTCATGTTGTCGTACAGCACCGCTGCCACGCCACTGAGATGTTCGAAAGCCGCGATGTGCTGACGTATTGTGGTCTCGGTCTTGACGCTCAGTGAAGCAGATGTACTGGCGGGCGCGAATACCCCAAGATATAACTGAATAACTCGGACGCGACGCTTGCCTTCTTGCGTAAAGTTGATCGTGTAAGTTGACCAGTCCATTTGAGCCTGTGCCGGGTGCGGGTTTCGAAGCGAACTACGGGTGCTTTGGGCTTCGGACGATGGACCTTAAGTACATGCGTAACGTGGAGTAGCTGCTCTTGCGGTAACCCAGGCCGCGCAATCTCTTCGAAGGCGTGCGCGCAGTAAGTGCTGGATAACGTGCAAGCAGTTGGGCGCAGCTGATCGATGAATGGATCAAGCTTCGTCTTACGAGCGATTGTCTTAGGTCCAATGACCAGCGACGCTTTCCTGTCCGCGCTGATGCTCGGCGATCACGCGAGCGATCACATAGCGACCAAGCGACATGTCGCGCGATGGCTGCATGCCTTGGCCACTGGTCCAGCGTGAGATGATCTCATTCTCTTGAGCAGGTGAAACACTCATGGCAATTCAAGCTCCTTGCTGAAGCCTTCGGCTCGATTCCGCTAACAGTGCTGATTCTCACTCAGCTTGCTGATGCCAGGCAAGAGCACTGGCCGACTGCAAGCTTGTAGTTCACCACGTCCTGCAGCTGCAACCAATGGTTCATCTTGGTCGTCGAATCGAGCAGAATTCCCAGCGCCGCGCGAAACGGTTGCCTGCAGTACTCAGTCGTGGATCCCACTGATGCACATAGGAATCTTTGCGATTGACGTATGGCTTGGCGAGGCTTTTCAAGTACGAATTCAGTTTGCTCGCGTGCGCTGGCGGCTTGTAACAGTCGCACAGCCTCGCTCAATCGCGCGGAAGTGAGTGCATGCTCGCTGGCACACTGCAAGGCCGCGTTTCGCTGCCGTGCGCGGCAACTGAGTTAAATGGCGTGCTTGTGTGGGTGAGCAGACCCAGCCTGAGCGACTCGCCTCATCCGTTAATCGCTCGATCAATGCCAGACGCCGGTTGACCTAAGACTTATGCCGCCCGAGCATGCTGGCAACTTCTACTTTGCTCAAGCCCGTCATCATGTACTATGCATAGATGATCCATGATTCTTCCAGTTCATTGGGTCGACTGGTGATGCGATTGAGATTGAAGATGGCAGCCTTGAAGGCCATGTTCATCGGTCTCGAGCCTGCGTGCTTGCAGAACAGTCACGCCTTTGAGTGCACGTGCCGGGCGCGCAAACGCTTGAAGCCATCGACGAGCACCAACGCATCATCCAAGACGCAGTAGACCAATGGTGACAACTGCCGTACTTGGATAATGAACGAGCCATCAGACTATCGGATTTGGGCTGGACGATTCGGATAACGCTCAAGGCGTAGATCGAAATCGCTCAAGTCCAAACAGTGAGCCGAGTCACCCCAGGAGACGTTGTTGCAGTGGCATCGTCGAATAGCTTCTCACGCTTTTGGAACCAGTCACTCCCCAGTCAAGCGGCTTGCAGGTCACTTGGCGGGGCTAAACAGCTCAACATCGTAAGACCACACGCTCGGAAAGCCCAAGCTGGACACGCGAACCAGGCCTAGCCAAGAGGACTTGCATGCGGTTACTCTGACCTGATTGCTCCCACATAACCGAGCGATCTGTAGTAAAGGCTCGACCGTCACCGCCGCGCAAAGCGTTGTCGCATAAAGAGCTACAGAATTTCTTGTGAGGCGTCTTGGGATCAATCGACCAGTCGATATTGCAGCCAGGCCGACGGCAAGAATTTTTTCTCCTGAAGCCATTCTTTGAGCGATTTGTATCACCCTCAAGTGCTCTTTGAGCTGATTGATCGGACTGCTCCTGACCAATCGCAATCCGCTCAACTTCCGCGAGCTGTTTCTTCCTGCAAGCGATAGGCCTTACACGACTCCCGATGCTTGGCTCTACCGCGATCTGTTCAACGGTACCTACGGTTGGCCTCCCGCCTAGCTCGCTGGCTGCCGCTTCTGGGTTCGCTCAAACTCGACCGCCAGCAGTCGGCAATCTTCTGTGCAGAACACTGCGCGGGATGACTGCGCGTAAAAGAGCGATTACACCGTTGCCACAAGCACTGACAAGGTGAAGGAATCAGGCTTCGCACTTGCGACATCGAACTGAAGATCAGGATTGATAGTGGACAAGCGGGACTGCTATCCCGTAGTCAAGTCTCGCTGCGAAGGTGTAGTTATCAGCGAGGCGATTTTCTAAAAACTGACGCCGCCTCATACACTCTAGTCAGAACCAGCCAATCTTGCGATCAGCCAATCCCTACCACACCAGCCAATCTTGCTAAAATGGCTGGTTCTACGTTGCGATTCACATTACCGCAAGTTTGACCGAATTCTGACATCAAACGGTTGCCGAAGTCATCCAAAAAAATGCTGAGTGATCGATCGTCCTTGGAGATGGTTTTCCGTCGAGCTGGGTCCGGTTGGTACTGACCATCTAAGAGTTGTCGTTCGATCTGAGGCCAATGCTCACGAAAAAACTCACCGATCGCCCATGTCCCAGTTCAACGCCCAACGATCCGGCTGAGTATACCCGGATCGTCAGTAATACATTTTGCATCGTTCAGACAGCTCACGTGAACCGTGAGCCGAACAAGTACGTAGTATTTGAACAATGAGGATATCAATTCGACACTTTCTGATTTTGACAACAATTGTTTCAGTTCCAATTGCGATTTACGCGAAATCGGAACACCAACGGATTCAAGCGGAACGACGGAATTCGCTCTTGCAACTGGAATTGGAAGCAACGCAAACAAATTTGGAGAATGGCCTGATTCACGTAAACCAACTTGTGGTTGACTACATAGCGATGGCTGATCCCTGCGAATCAGAAGACTACGGTCGGTATTCGGAATTTCAACATGGTTTTCCAGGCGGACTCGGTCACGGGGTTACTATCATCTCTAAAGATGGCCGTCTAATGAAAGCTTATTCGTGGAGCTGTATGGGGGGCACGACGTATTTTAACGGCATGACAGACACCGAGAGCGCCGAATTTGGTAGACTTTGGTCTTGGGCTAATCCGCCTGGTCGATTGGCTCGCGCGCCATGCAAATGCGTCTTGCGGCAGTGCTCAATCGCAGAGGCGTGTCAGCGCATGCGACTGATTCAGATGTCCAAATCTACTTGCTTGACGATGGACCTCCGACACTAATGAATGCGATTGCATCGTCGCTCTGGTCGCGAGATTGCCTGCCGATATTCCCCTGACTCAAGCGAACTTAAATTGCTTCTTGCTACAATGGAAACTCTTCAGCGTCAGAAGGAAGTGTTTGTTGCAAACCAAGATTTTGAGGCTGCCGTGCCAGTAATTCTCAGTCCGATGGTCGGCGAGGCCCGGAAAAAACGAGCATAGAACGGAAATCGATTCCGTTCGATAGGCGACTTGATTTCCAAACGCGGTGTCGCCGCGTTCGCGGCTGAAAATTATTTGCGATTCGTTTCCGCCGGTTGACACCGGCGGCTACACGCTGACACCGCATTCGCGGTTGAGACCAGAGCATACGCGGCGGATAGGACACGCATAGCTGATGAACAACTCGATCGTTTTCAAATGCAACGCCTAAACATGGCGCTGGCTAACAATCGCCTCGGATTTTCTGGCGACCACAACAACCGGACTTTGGGCACCAAGGCCAGTCGCAGCGTTTTCTGCGATAAAGAGAACGCCAAATAACCACGTGTTGCACCCAAGCCGCGGAGCCGAGTCGTTTGTCGATGGTTGAGTCTTTCGCTCGTCCTCGGTGTTGTCCGCCGTTCCCGATGTCAAGACTGAAAGGCGCAGGAGGTTCAAGGGGGCAAGGCAAATCTGTAATCAAAAAAGGCGACCTCGAGTGAGGTCGCCTTGACTGCGGGGACTTATAGAACTTCAGTACCGCTATCGATCCTTATTTGGGTTGATCTGGCCCCTGCATGGCCTTCATGGCGGCGTCTGGGTCGTTATAGGCCTCTTCATTGAAATTCGGGTTTTCCCGAGGATCTGGGCGAGCCTTAGTACAACCAGTCGTTGTTAAAGGAACGAGAAATAAGGATGCTACAAGTAGCAAACGCACGCTAGTTTTCATGGGTGTTTCTATGTTGAGGATTTGAAATATGAGAGGTTACCCCAAGACTGGAGCAACCTCGACCGATTCTTATGAAGCAGGAAACTTACTCGCTACCTTGAGACTTAGTTGCGAGGGTCCACCATTTTGTTGTTGTCTTTGATTGCGTTTAACTTAACCCAGGTCAACCAGTCCATCTGCTCGGTAAGAAACGCAACACTTCCGTCGCCGAAGGTAGCTTGCAATCCGCCACCCTGGTGAAGGCTTGAGGCTCCAGGCCATTCGGTGTTGATTCCCCAGGCAGTCAAATAGCTGGGTGTAAAAGAGTGGTTACGCCACCATCCGCCATTCTTCGGTGATCCGTCGACGTTAACGCAATTTGGGGGTGATGGGCTTCCCTCATTTCCCGCCCAACCATTAACGGCAGTTGCAACGAATGCACTGCAGAATACGGGGGCACCAGTACGTGGCAGGCCAGTTCCCGTAGTATTAAATGGCCCACCGCCGAAACCCATCGAATCCTTTTCTGCAACAATGATTGTGTTCGATGAACCGTCGGTAATGTCGGACAAGCGGCGGGTCTTGGTGACCGTAAACAGACCGCTGAGATCACCAGGACGCGCCATCACGTCCGTCCCCATTGAGGAATTCCATCCCGCACCAACGTTCGCGGTAGGCCACCAGTGGTAACCTTCGCTACCAGCATAGTTGGTAACGGCAATGTTGTGCGTCTCGTCTAAATCCCAGCGACCACTATCCGACGGGCAACGAAAGGTCGGTACCTGAGTCGCTACGGCGTCTGGTTGGCTCCAAATCGGAAGCCGCTTGTTGATGCTATCGTAAAGAGGCTGTTGTTCGATGAATGGCAGAATCATCACATTCCAAGTATGGTGATAAGGAAGTGTGTGCGGCGCTTTGCCGACTCCCCATATTGCTTGCGGTGGGAACTTCTTGTTGGCACCGTGATAGTTTTGTAGGGCCAAGCCAATCTGACGCATGTTGTTACTGCACGACATGCGTCGGGCAGCCTCGCGCGCGGATTGGACGGCGGGTAGGAGAAGTCCCACCAGAATGCCAATAATGGCAATCACGACAAGGAGCTCGACCAACGTAAATGCCGAGCGCGTGGAGCGTAGTTTCATAGGACTCTCCGATTTAGAAATCACTTTGAAAAGAAAACTGCTTGGCCCATCAACGGACCTGTAAATTAGGTGTGGGGGGAAAAAAAACCCATTATTGGTTTTAGCGCAATCACGCTCGTTTGTCAAGGATTTTCTTGTCAATTTTCGTTAATCTTGCCCCCTAAGGTTCGTTTCTTGAACAACGAAAAAAGGCTGGTTCACTCGAACCAGCCTTTCTGAGGAGAAACCAAGATGGAGCCATTAGTTTCGCGGATCAACCATCTTATTATTGTCTTTAATTGCGTTTAGTTTAACCCAGGTCAGGTAGTCCATTTGCTCTGACAGGAAACTCACACTGCCATCGCCAAAGCAACACTGAACCCCACCACCTTGGTGCAAGCTGGAGGCTCCGGGCCATTCGGTGTTCATCCCCCAGGCTGTTAGATAGGACGGCGAGAATGAGTGGTTGCGAAACCAAGTTCCGTTACTCTTCGCACTGCCATCTACTTCCGTAACATGAGCCCCTGTTTCATTGGCTTGCCAACCAGCATAGGTAGTGGCCACGAACGCGCTACAAAAAACTGGACTACCCGTTCTCGGCAGTCCGGTGCCGGTCGTGTTAAAACCACCGCCGCCGTAGCCCATCGAATCTTTCTCTGCGACGATGATGGTGTTGGACGAGCCATCGGTGATGTCAGACAGTCGGCGTGTCTTGGTAACCGTGAATAAGCCGCTCAAGTCACCAGGGCGGGCCATTACATCGGAACCTGCTCCCGAATTCCAGCCAGCGCCAACGTCTGCGCCGGGATGCCAATGGTAGCCTTCGCTGCCAGCATAGTTCGTAACTGCAATATTGCTCGTTTCATCAAGGTCCCACCGACCACTATCCGAAGGGCAGCGAAAGGTTGGGATTTGCGTCGCGACCGCGTCTTGCTGGCCCCAGATGGGAAGCCGCTTGTTGATACTATCGTATAATGGTTGCTGTTCCATAAATGGGAGAATCATCACATTCCAAGTATGGTGGTAAGGAGTGGTGTAGCCGGTAGCTGGCATTTTGCCAGGTCCCCAAATTGCCTGAGGTGGAAACTTTTTATTTGCACCATGGTAGTTCTGAAGCGCCAAACCGAATTGTCGCAGATTGTTGCTGCAAGACATCCTGCGGGCGGCCTCACGCGCCGACTGGACAGCGGGCAACAGCAGCCCAACCAGAATTCCAATAATTGCAATTACCACCAACAATTCAACGAGGGTGAAAGCGCTGCGATTTTGAGTTCGTCTCATGAGATATCCAGTCAAAGCAAGAAAAGTGAAGAATCGAGAAGTTTGCTCGTTCTTATTATTGTCGCTCGCCCTGCAGTGATGACTACTGTTAGAAGTTACATATCCGTCATAAATACGAAACTAATCACATAAATATGAAACTAATCACCATAAACCCCCTGAGCGGGGACAGCTCGCGCTTGATGTGAGTAGTCTTGATTCACTAAGTGAGGTGAGTAGTTTTGAACTCACTAGTTGGTACGATTGACACTATTAGTACGAAAGATGCCGTCGCTGCGGATGTGTATTGGAGATTTCTTGCGCGATTCTCTTCCTTCCTCCTTAGTCCATGAAAAAACGTCCCACTGGAGTCGATAAACCACCTAGCCGCAGAGTGACGCTGGCCATCATTGGCAGCGTACTGTGTGTATGCCTTGTTTGTTGCGTGTTGGTATATACTTCGACGCCGCCCAAACGATCTCCTCACCAGCGCAAACGCGGCCTCGTCACCGTGGCTGATGTCGAATCTGCGTTGCAGAATGGAGACACCGAGCGTGCTGAAAACATGGCCCAAGATCTATTGACGAGGACGCCTGAGTCGGCAGCCGTGCTACTCATAGCAGCACGCGTCAAAGCTGAATTGGGCCAGACATCTGAAGCGATTGCCTATTGCGACCGAGTTCCGCAGGATCAAAGCCCTGAGGCGGAAGTTGCAGCCTGGGTGCCTTGCGAGTTACTGTTTCGCAACGGAGCATTAACTCAGGCTACCGAGCGTCTCGAGCGACTACTAAAAACGTATCCCGGCCATCGAGAAGCACGTCAACGATTAATCGAGGTACTAGTGCTGAGCGGTCGTCGCTGGGAAGCTCAGCCACATTACTTTAAGCAATTAGAGCTTTTGCAAATCGACAGTGCAGGCTTGATTGCACTTGGTGAAACGAGCCGAATTTTCGATGCAAGCGAGAAGCTATGGTTACTTGAGAAGCAGAATCCGCTGGATCCACTACCCAGGCTGGGGCTCGCCCGACTCGAACTTGCCAATCAACACTACTCGACAGCTGCCAAACGCTTGCGAACCATCACGCGAGAGTCTCCGCAGCTCATTGAGGCTTGGGCACGACTCGGCGAAGCGCTCTTTCAGCTTGCTGTGACGGGTGAGTCGCGTGAAACTCTGGCTGAGTTGATTCAATGGAATACACAGCTACCCGCATTGGCAGAATCACATCCAGAAGTTTGGGTCGTACGTGGACGCATGGCAGAACAATGCTCTGAACTGGACACCAGTGCTCGCTGCTATTGGGAGGCGGTTAAACACGATCCGAACCACATCGAAGGTTTGTATCGGCTTGGGAAAACACTTCAAGTCATCGAGAGAGAAAAAGACGCAGAGGCAGTGCTAAAGCGTCATCGCCTTACAGTAGCGATCCGCCAGTCGCTAGACAAATTAAGTGGCCGCGCACCGCCATTGGAAAGTGTGCTGGAACTCTCGCAAATGATGCAGGAATGTGGTCGAAGCTGGGAAGCTTGGGGGTGGCTGGGAGTGGCTCGATCACTTGCGCCCGAAGATGCCACAATTAATCGTCAATTTCGCCAAATGGCGAGCATTTTGACGCCAGCCGGAACATTGCCGCAATTGCCATTTAGCCTCGACGATTTGCCAGACTTCTCTCTGGAGCGAATCACGCTTGCCAACTGGGGCAAAGCTAGGCGACCAGGCTTGGGAAGCCAAGTCGTACATGCTGTTACCCCGCCTCGGGAGATTCGCTTTGTCGACGAAACCAAACAACGCGGGCTCGACTTCAACTATTTTTGTAGTCCGACCCCAGGCGTCGAAGGCAAGCACATGTACGAGTTTGGGGGTGGCGGTGTAGCTGTCCTGGATTTCGACTTAGATGGTTGGCAAGACGTTTACTTAACCCAAGGTTGCGAGTGGCCCCCCAATCAACTGGATACCCGAGAAGTCAGCCCGCATAATTTGCTTTGCCGAAACGCTGGCGGTCAAGGATTTGAGCCTGTCGCAACGGTCAAAGCCGCCGCTGACACGGGATTTGGCCAAGGTGCAACAATCGGAGACTTTGATGGCGATGGCTTTCCAGATATTTTCGTCGCCAACATCGGCCCCAACCGACTGTATATGAACAATGGAGATGGCACGTTTAGCGACGCCTCCAATCTGCTTGGTCCTGTTGCCGAAAGACCAACACAATGGACAACCAGTTGCGTTATGGTGGACCTCAATGACGATGGGCTTTGCGACATCTATGAAGTTAACTACCTGCGCGGCAAAGATATCTTTGATCGCGTATGTGTTTGGCAACAGGGCAAAAGGCGAATTTGCGGTCCCGCAACGTTCAGTCCCGATCAAGATCAGCTGTATCTGAACACAGGCAGTGCGTTTGACAATATTTCCAACAACTCTGGAATTGAAATTCCGCCAGGCAATGGCTTAGGCGTTGTAGCAGCTGTCTTCTGTGAGCCGGAATCACCCAACGAATCGCGACTACAACTATTCGTAGCCAACGATCAAGAGCCTAATTTCTTGTTTCGATTTACGTCCAATACAATGGGCGACAATCTATACGATGACTCTGCCGTGATCAGAGGGCTCGCCTACGATGCTCGGGGCGCGCCACAAGCTTGTATGGGAGTAGCAACTGGTGATTGTGACGGCGATGGACGACTCGATCTGTTTGTCACGAATTATTATCAAGAATCGAATACGCTCTATCTGCAGACATCTCCAGGACAATTCGTCGACGGAACCAAAGCTGCCGAATTGCACGAACCCAGTTTTTCGTTGCTCGGTTTTGGAACCCAGTTCCTAGACGCTGACGCTGACGGCGACCTGGACCTGATCGTCACAAACGGCCACTTGGATGACTTTGCATTCCTTGGCCAACCCTACGAAATGCCCCCCCAATTTTTCCAGAATAACGGTCACGGTCGATTCGCCGAACTGAAGAGTGAAACGCTCGGTCCGTACTTTGCAAAATTACTCCGCGGCCGCAGCTTGGCACGCTTCGACTGGAATCGCGATGGTCGAGAAGACGTGGTCATTTCACATCTTGATACGCCTGTCGCACTACTAACCAATGCAACGCTCGGCGCAGGCAATTACTTGGCTCTCGAACTCCATGGTGTGCAGAGCGCGCGTGATCCGATTGGGACAGCCGTAACACTGGTCACAGGGGACGGCCGTTCGCTTACGAGACAGCTGACTGCGGGCGATGGCTACCAAGCCTCCAATGCGAGGCAACTCCTATTTGGACTGGGGGAGGCGAATGCTGTCGCCCGCATACTCGTCAATTGGCCCTCTGGTTTACAGCAGGAGATTACCGAGCATCTTGATCTCAATAGACAATATATCCTCGTTGAAGGCCAGCCTGTACAGTGGGCGAGCAAACGTTGAAACGCAAAGTTTTGATGGTGTTTCGCACCTGCTTCGCTGACATATCAGCTACCATGGAGTAGATCTTGGCGTTCGAAAAACGTCTGGCTTTCCCACCTAGGAGTCCCACCTGTCATGAAACTCACCTGTTTGCCAGTCTTGCTGGCTGTGTTCGTGTGCTCAACGATTACACCAGCGGCTGAGATTATCAAAATCTCAGCTGAGAATTACGCGCAGATCGTACCACAAGGCAAGGAAGTGGACGCGATCTACGGCGATTTTGTCTTGCGCAATGACAAGATCGTGGCAGTGATTGCGCAACCAGTCAAAGATCGCAAAGCGAACATGACGGTCCGCGGCGTGAGTGGAATGCTAATCGATCTAACCCGCCGCTACTTTGAAAGCGATCAACTCAGTTGCTTTTACCCAGCTGCTGGACGCTACTTGTTCGAAGATGCGGCCACCTATATTTGCCAAGTTGACGGCAAGACGGTCGACCTGCGGAAGCTAGATCAGGCCAGCGGCAAGCTCATCACGCTGAGGATGGTAGGACAACCGTTGGCCGCTGATGGCACGCAAGCCACCGTGGAATACTCGTTTCGCGATCAGCGGGCGTGGATCGACTACAGCGTGTCCATCGAGAATACCGGTGAGGCGGCGCGCGAGACTACTGTCGAAGACTCGCTACGATGTGATGGAAATCTATTCGTAAGAACTAGCGACGATGAGACAGGCATGTTCGCCATCGTCGATCAGTATTTTGGCCAAGGCTATGGTTTCCTCTCCGATGCTGGAAAACTAAGAGCTTCCACCGGACGCAACATCACGATTGCGCCGGTTGACGGGGAAAAGCGTTCATTGGCCAAGGGCGATTCGCTGGCCTGGAGCGGCAAGGTGGCTTGCGATCAGGGGTTACCAGGCTTGCGCAGTTGGGCGGTTGGGCTAGCTAGCGACGCTCCGACCTATCCGCTGCAATTAACACTTAAGTGCCCACAAGGACCAGTGGTACATGCAAAAGTCGAAATTCGCGCTGGCGAAAAGAATTTGGGCGTTCTCGAATCAGACGCCAAGGGCATGGTTCGCACAGAGCTGCTTTCAGGCAATTACACGGCCGTCGTCGAGTCGCTGGGGCGGGAAACTCGCGAACATCCACTTGTTATCGAACAGTCGCCAACCAACAGTACGCTCAGCTTGCCAACGGGTTCACGACTGATCGGCAAAATCGTTGATGGTGAGCAACGGCCAATCGCTGCCAAAGTGCAGTTGATTGGACTCGATGGAACCTCGACTCCCGATTTCGGTCCAGACTCTGCAGCCTTTGCTGTAAAAAACCTGATCTACTGTGCGGCTGGGAAATTCGATCAGCCCCTCGATGCAGGAAAGTACCGTGCGATCATCAGTCACGGTCCCGAATACGATGCCAGTACTGTCGAATTTGAGCTTGAGACCGGCAAGCCATATACGCTGCAAGCCACACTGAAGCGAACGGTCGATACGCGGGGTTGGGTCAGCGCCGACTTTCACAGTCACTCCAGTCCCTCAGGCGATAATGTATCCGAGCAACTTGGACGGGTACTGAACCTGCTGGCTGAGCATATCGAGTTTGCACCGTGTACCGAGCATAATCGCATCGACACGTATGCGGACGATTTGGAGTTCTTGGGTGTTACGCCGGCCATGGCAACGTGCACGGGAATGGAACTTACCGGATCTCCGCTGCCCATCAATCACCAAAATGCCTTCCCCTTGCATCGGCATGAACACGAACAAGACGGTGGGGGACCGCAAACCGACGCGGATCCAGTTGCCCAAATCGAGCGACTCGGGTTGTGGGACAATAATGCGTCCAAAGTTGTCCAATCCAACCACCCGAACATCCCGCAGATCTTGGGGGATCGTGATATGGATGGCATGCCCGATGAGGGTTTCCGAGGCATGTTGGGCTGGATGGACGTCATCGAAGTGCATCCGCCACAAGGGATCTTCACGCCACCGCCGGCCGATGTAAGCCCAAAAGACAAGTACAACAATCCAATCTTCTTCTGGATGCAGTTACTGAACCTGGGCTATCGAATTCCAGGCGTAGTGAACACCGACGCTCATTACAATTATCATGGATCGGGCTGGCTACGCAATTACTTGGCCAGCAGTCATGACGATCCCTCCGCCATCGATCTGGACGAAATGATTCACGCGGCGGAACATGGGCATGTGATCATGACTACCGGTCCGTTCCTAGACGCTGCGATCGAAGTCGATGGTCAGCGATATATCTCCGGCGAGGATATCGACATGCGCGGAAAGACAGCAACAGTGGCGATTCGCGTTCAATGCCCCAATTGGTTCGACGTGAATCGCGTTCAAGTTTTTGCCAACGGTCGGCCAGTATTGAATTTTACCCGCAAAACCAATCCGGAGTTGTTTCGCAATCAGGGCGCCATTCGCTTTGCATTTAGGGGCGAGTTGCAAAAGTTCGAACACGACACCCACTTGATTGTGGCCACGATTGGCGAAGACTTGAAACTTGGGCCGGTGATGGGCGAAGTTAGCGGTGAGTTGCCGCCGGTCGCCGTGGCCAATCCTATTTTTCTTGACGTGGACGGTGGTGGTTTCCAAGCAAATGGCGATGATCTCGATGTACCGTTTATGTTGCCGAAGTGATCGCGAAAGGAATCGCGATTAATCTCGTCAACCAGACCGAGAAACAACTAGCGAGTCAGCGGACGGCATACGGAGTGTGTTGCTACTATTTGAGGGGCTTTTTGTTTAACGGCAAGCCGCAGGCGACATCGTCGTAGCATCTCCATTTAGCTTGCGCTATGATGTGCGAACACCTTTACGCCGATTCACCCCAAGGCTTGAATGTTTTTTACATATCAGAGACACACTGTCGCCTGTGGCTTGTCGTTAAACGAAAAGCTGTCGCCTGCGGCTGGCCGTTAAACGAAAAGCTGTCGCGTGCGGCTTGTCGCTAAACGAAAACCTGTCGCCTGCGGCTTGCCGTTAAACGAAAAGCTTGGCCGACTGGTGGCGTGAACGCAAACTATGCTGCATTAATTCCTGAATCAGTTCACAACTTTCCCTAGTAGATTCCGTCGATGAATGTTTCGGTGACAAGATTTACAGTCCTGGCAATGGTGACTTGTTTGAATAGCTTCACCGCGCACGGGCAACAACCGGTCAATTTTGCTTCTGAAGTCTACCCGATTTTAGCGCGAAGTTGTCTTGAGTGTCACGGAGAACGCAAGCAAGCTGGTGGAATGCGTTTGGATAACCGTAGTGAATTGCTTGCTTCAGGCAGCGTGGAACCTGGCATGCCGGAAGCGAGCGAGTTGGTGCGGCGTATCTCGCTTCCCAAATTGCACGAAGAAGTCATGCCAGAGATTGGTGAGCCGTTGACTACCGCGGAGATTGCGACGATTTCGCGATGGATCAAGTCGGGTGCCCTTTGGCCAGAAGATTTTTCTCCGCAGCAGCACTGGGCATACTTGCCACCCCGACGGCCCAGTCTTCCGCAGGTGAGCCATGTCGATTGGGCGAGCTCACCCATCGACCGTTTTGTGCTTGAACAGATGGAGGCGGTCGACGTCCAGCCCGCCCCACCGGCAGAACCAGAGAAGCTGGTACGACGACTGTATTTGGATCTCATAGGCATTCCGCCAACGCCCGAAGAAGTCAGCGCGTTCCTGGCCGCTCCGCCGACAACCCGTTACGAAAATTTGGTGGATCATCTACTCGGGCGCGCCGAGTTTGGTGAACGGTGGGCGCGGCCCTGGTTAGATCTGGCTCGATATGCCGATTCCCATGGCTTTCAGCGCGACGACCTGCGAGATATTTGGGCATATCGCGATTGGGTAATACGCGCTCTGAACGACGATATGCCTTTCGATCAATTTTCGATTGAACAGATCGCGGGCGATTTATTGCCGAATGCTACCGAATCGCAGCGAATTGCCACAGGCTTTCATCGTTGCACACCAACCAACGTCGAAGCCGGCTCACTGCCAGAAGAAACACGTATCGAACAAGTCTTTGATCGCGTGAATACGACGGGCGCTGTTTGGCTGGGGACCACGCTAGAGTGCTGCCAATGTCATGACCACAAGTACGATCCGTTTAGCATGGCAGACTACTACCGACTGCTTGCCTTCTACAACAACACCGAGATGGAAGCCGATCGCAAGGACGCAAAGTCCGCGAGTTCGATTGCTTTTCTGGGGCCATCGATGCCACTGTCCAACCAGCGGCAAGACGAGCAACGCGAGGCCCTAGAAACGAAGGTCGCAATGGTCAAGGGACAACTGGAGGCTCGTCGTCAGTTGCTCGATGCTGACTTGATCGCCTGGGCGCAAGAATTGCATGGCGAAGCGCAACAGGGGCCGCAAATGCACACGCTGGCTATCGAAAACTTCCAGTCACAGGGAACCACTGATTCGTACAAGATTCTAGATGACGGCTCAGTCTTGCTGGTCGGCAGTGATCCGCCAGAGCGCGATACGTATCGGTTTACGGCGAGTCCGCCAGTAGATGCACAGGCTAAAGTCAAGGAATCAACGCGCGCATACGCGCTCGAAAACATACGTGCCTTGAGGCTTGATGCGCTGCAACACGATTCGCTGCCTGGTAAGGGCCCTGGGCGCGGCGAGACCAAGCGCACCAACTTTGTATTACACGAATTTGTAGTGAAGATTAAGCATGGCGAGTCCGCCGCAAGGCCACTCGAACTGGTGTCAGCCCAGGCGAGCTTCTCCCAGTCCAACTGGAGCGTCGCCGGCGCTCTGAGCAATCAAGCCAAGACGGGCTGGGCCATCGCTCCGAAATTCAATCAGCCGCATTGGGCCACTTTTGCACTGGCGGAACCACTCAACTTGCGCGAAGGCGAGCGGTTCGAGTTTGAACTAGTACAAGACTTCGGCAGTGCCCGTACGCTGGGGCGCTTTCGTGTTTCAGCCGTTACTGGCAATCTCGACGTTGAATCGATACCTGCCGACGTTGTCAAGTTATTGGCCCAAGCAACCGATTCCATGACAACGAATGAACGCAAGAAGCTATTGAATTATCGCGTCGAACGCGATGCGACCAGCGCGCAGCTTCAAGCGGAGCTAAAACAGCTACAGAATCAAATCGAAGAAATCCAGCCCGATACGACGTTGGTGATGATTGAACTCGATCAACCGCGGACGAGCTATATGTTTGAACGCGGTGACTATCGACAACCGACCACGCAGATCGAGCCCGGCGTTCCTGCAGCTCTACATGCTTTGCCTGAGGTTTCGCAAGCCGAACGCCTAGATCGCCTTGCACTAGCGCAGTGGTTGGTTTCACGCGAGAATCCGTTGGTAGCCCGCGTAACGGTAAATCGTTGGTGGGCGGAATTGTTTGGAACTGGTATCGTTGCGACACCGGAAGATTTTGGAGTCAAGGGAGAATTGCCTTCGCATCCGAGTCTGCTGGATTGGTTAGCCGTCGAGTTGATGATCATGCTTGGTCGATGAAGCATGTATTGAAGTCGATCGTGATGTCCAGCACTTATCAACAGTCTTCCACCGTGGATGCAAGTAAGCAACAAGCAGATCCCGAGAATCGATGGCTCGCCCGCGGACCGCGATTTAGAATGGACGCGGAAATGATTCGCGACAACGCCTTAGCCATGGCTGGCTTGCTGAGTCTTCACAAGTACGGCCCGTCCATCTATCCGTTTCAGCCCGCTGGTATTTGGAGCAAGATTGGCGGGCAAGCGTATGACTATCAAGTTAGCCCAGGTTCTGAGCAGTATCGACGTGGCATTTACGTGATTCACAAACGGGGATCGCCGTATCCGAGCTTCGTCAATTTCGACGCCTCCTCAAGGCTGGCTTGTACGGTCAAACGCTCGCGAACGAATACGCCGCTGCAATCGCTGACGTTGCTGAACGATCCCGTCTACGTGGCTGCGGCCCAGGCGCTGGCGGAGCGAGTACAGAAGGCACGCGCAGACGCGACGCTCGACGAGCAACTGGGCTACGCGTTTCAGGTTTGCACCGCTCGATCGCCCTCGTTCAATGAATTGGCAACCTTAAAAGGATTGTTTGCCGATCAACCGGTTGAAAAAGCTTGGTACAGCGCATGCGCGGTCTTGCTTAACTTACACGAAACGATCACCAAGGACTGAGGCTGAGACTGAGTCATGACGCGCAACGAACATCCTATCCATCCTGCCTTGTATTCTGGTAGTTTCACTGACCCATCCGTTCTACCCACACGGAGCACCTGGGATAGGCGCCAATTTTTATCGACGAGTGGAATTGGATTCGGCAGCCTGGCGTTGGCAACCATGCTGAATGGTGAATCGCGAGCGAATCCAGTGCATTTCGCTCCTCGTGCCAAGCAGGTTATCTATCTGCACATGGTTGGTGCACCATCACAGCTCGATTTGTTCGAGCCGAAGCCAGAATTGCAAACGCGGCATGGCCAAGCTTGTCCACCGGAAGTTACCAAGAACCGCGATTTCGCTTTCATCGGTAAGACGTCAACACTAGCCGGATCCCCCTGGAAGTTTGGGCGGCACGGGGAAAGCGGGCATGCGTTGTCCGAGTTATGGCCACACTTGAGCGCGGTAGTTGACGAACTGGCCATCATTCATTCGATGCACACGGATGAGATCAACCACGCACCTGCTCAGATGTTCCTGCATTCGGGATTTGGTCGCGGAGGTCGCCCCAGCTTTGGCTCTTGGCTCATGTATGGCCTCGGCTCCGAAAACGCGGATTTGCCTGGCTACGTGGTACTGCTCAGTGGGCCACCAGGCGGTGCAGGCACTAGCCTATGGTCCAATGGCTTCCTACCCAGCGTATACCAAGGAATCCAATTCCGCTCGTCGGGCGATCCCGTGTTATTCTTATCCAGTCCAGCAGGGCATTCGGTGATGGACCGGCGCCGAGAGCTCGATGCGCTGGCTAACTTAAATCAACAGCATTACGCGGCCGTCGGTGATCCCGAGATTGAAACTCGGATTCAGCAGTATGAGCTGTCCTTCCGGATGCAAGCGTCGGTACCAGAATTAATGACGATCGCTGACGAAACGCAAGAGACGCTTGAGTTGTACGGCGCAGAGCCTGGCAAGGCTTCCTTTGCAAACAACTGTTTGCTCGCACGTCGCCTGGTTGAACGCGGTGTGCGATTGGTGGAACTATATGATTCTGACTGGGATCACCACAACACGATCGAAAATCGGCTACCGAAAAAATGTCAGGAGACTGATCGACCCATCGCCGCGCTGATCCGCGATTTGAAACGCCGTGGTCTGCTCGACGAAACTCTGATCATTTGGGGATCAGAATTTGGGCGTACACCGTTGAACCAAGGCGGCACACCTGCGGGGCAGAAACTATCCGGTCGGGATCACCACAAAGACGCGTACACGATGTGGTTAGCCGGCGGAGGTATACGCGGTGGCGTTAGCCTAGGACAAACAGACGATTTTGGCATGGACATTGTCAAAGATCCCGTGCATGTTCACGATCTCAACGCCACCATACTTCATCAACTCGGACTCGACCACGAACGTCTGACGTATCGCTACCAGGGGCGAGAATTTCGCCTGACCGATGTGCACGGCCATGTGCTACGGGCGGTGGTGGATTCTACAGCTCAATCACGGCTTTGATGACGCCGGAATCTGGACGAGTGAACGATTCAAACTCGGAGATGACTCGGTCAAACGTCGTGCGGTGAGTGATCCAAGGCGTTGTGTCGATGGTACCTTCTTCGATCAGTCGGATGATCCTGCCAAAGTCTCGGGGTAGTGCATTGCGCGAGCCCTTGATGCTCATTTCGGGACGATGCAATACCGGATGTTTAAAGGACACGTCCTCGGTCGTGATGCCCACGTATACGAGCGATCCAGTAGGTGCCACGTATTGCATCGCAGCAGACATCGAACGATTATTTCCTGTCGCATCGGTGACCACCAAGTACTTGTCGCCACCAGTAATCTTCTGCATCTGCTCCAGTTCGCTGCCATCGCCTTTGAACAGAATTGTGTGCAAGTTGCCGTAAGTCGTTTGGCAGAAATCCAAGCGAGATTGGACCATGTCCATGATCGTGACGGTCGCTCCAGTCAGCCGCGTAAATTCCAGGGTCGCTAATCCAATAGGACCAGCACCAATGATCAGCACATGGTCGCCCGTTGTCGCCTCGCCGCGATCACAAGCGTGACAACCGATGGCCAATGTTTCGACTAGTGCCAGCTGCTCATACGTTAGTTTTGCGGACCGATGTAATTTGTCAGCGCGAATCAACATTTGTTCACACAAGCCGCCATCGACCATGACACCAATGACCTTGAGCGTTTCACAGCAGTTGCTATTGCCTTTGCGACATGCGAAGCACGCGCCACAATTCATGTACGGTTCAACGCTGCAGCGATCTCCGACCTGGACATTCGTCACTCCCTCGCCGACCTCCAGCACTTCCACACCTAGTTCATGGCCTGGAATGCGTGGGTAGCTGAAGAACGGCATCTTTCCCAGATAGCCGCTGTAGTCGGTACCGCAAATCCCCATGCAATGCGTACGCACCAGTGCTTGTCCAGCCGCCGGCCTGCCAAGCTGCTCAATTTCAATGAGTTCGAATCGTTTGGGCTCGATAAGTCGGATAGCTTGCATGGATTCATCCAAAGGTTGGAAGGTGGCTTACTTGCGTGTGGTATTCTAGGCGGCAGCTTAGCAATCACAAGCCAGGCACTGCAAATGTGTTGGCAGTAGTCGCGTCACGGCTCACTAAATCAGCCGACGCCTGCTTGCCGTTAAACGAATAAATTTTTTGCAACAATGCTTATGCCCCCCAGTTTTCGCGGAGGCTTGCGACGGCTACCGCAGGAGCGCATCGAGCTGCTTCTGCAGGCAAGCACTCGTCCAACCAATGTGGGGCGCATTGAGGCAACAAGCTTAGCACGCGATTCATCAGTGGACGACCGTGGCCGCTGATTAACACGTTGGACGGCCTTGCACCGGCAAACAAATTGCGACTTATCGCGTCGGCGACCTGGTGAACTTGCGCGTCGATGACTTGATTGGCCAGAGCTGCAATCGTAGATTGGCATAGCGTCTCGGCGTCCTCGCCAACCATGCGAGCGAGTCGGCTCGCTGCGCAGACGCGTGTGCGCGGTTGCCCGTCTGCGGTATCGCAGCAATCCGACTCGTCAACGAGCTCCAGGACCAGGTAGGCGTCATCGCTGGTCGCGAATCGCTCCGCCATTAGCGGACAACGCTCGCTATCGACATCGAGCGCTTGGCATATAGCAGCCACTGGCGTGCGCTGCATTCCGGTATACACAAGCTGCCCCAATTGCATGCGTTGCCGATCGGTTTTTGCCGCTGTCGCGATCCGACCATCGACAACTGGAACGATGTCAACTGTTGTCGAGCCGACGTCGACGATCAAGTCGAAGTCAGACGAGGAAGCAGGAGACAGGCTGACCAAGGCAGGTGAGAGTAGCCAACAAGCTAGTGCGTGCCAGTTGCTCGCGGCAACGTCCCAAGCTTGCTGCCGAGCCTGTCCGGGAGTGAGCCAATTTCCGTCCGTGCTATACACGGCGATTTCCAAGCCCAGCAATTCGACTTGATCCAATATTTGCGTCACTCCCATGCGGCGTGTTGCAAAGCAGTCAGCCAGCTCGCCAGTCATCGTGACGGCTACGAGGTCGAATGACGGCAAGTTGTATCGATCACGCAGCGAGCGCATGCCAATCGCGAGCGCCTGCGACAAGTGTTCATGCTCCGTCCACATGGGAAATGCAGTCGAGTAGCTGTGGCCGCAGCTATCGGCAAACTTGAGATTCGCACCGCCAATGTCGACGCCCAACACTTGAGATTTGCTCATCTTGCTGATCAACGGAGTTTGAGAAAAGGTAACCGTTCACGATGTGTCGACTTGTGTAACAGGGTGGGGAGTCTTTTCAGCCTAAATCGCTTAACCCATTTGCAACCCCAGTTCCTACCAGCGGCATCTCATCGGTGGCGGGCTGCTGAAAAGACTCCCGACCCACTCCCGACCCTGTACAAGCTAGGTTGATTGACGCGCATCGCGCTCCCATAGTAGCGGGGATCCACTATCGAAAAGCGATCCACCCACGTATTTCCCGTAAGAGAATAAAGTGATGCAGCGACGGCGACTTGGCAATACGGAACTTGAACTACCGATCTTGGGATTTGGAGCTTCGTCGCTCGGGGCTGAGTTTCGGGGAGTGACACTCGATGAAGTCTTTGGCTCGATTCGTACCGCACTCGACTTGGGATTGAATTTTATCGATACCTCGCCATTCTATGGTCGCGGTATGAGTGAAGTCTTATTGGGCGTCGCGCTGAAAGAAGTGCCGCGCGACAACTATTTGATATGCACCAAGCTGGGACGCTATGACATCAATCATTTCGACTTCTCGGCCAAACGCGTAGCGGAAAGTGTCGATGTTTCGTTACACCGATTGGGATGTGGCCACTTGGATATCGTGCTTTGCCACGACATTGAATTTGTGCCTTTGCAACAAGTAATCGATGAAACCATTCCCGCCTTGCGTCAGCAACAGCAAGCGGGCAAAGTGCGTTATATCGGCATCAGTGGCTATCCACAAAAAATATTCCGCAGTGTGCTCAGCCAAACCGACTTGGATTGCGTGATGAGCTACAACCAATACACCTTGCAGAATCGACGGTTTGAATCGGAGACGATACCGCTGCTAAAGGAAAAAGGGGTGGGGATCATGAATGCTGGACCTTTCAGTGCGCGCTTGTTGACGAATTCAACTCTACCGCCATGGTTCCGCGATCCTCCATCGGTTCAAGCAGCTGCGAAACAAGCGGCGGAGCATTGCAGTTCCCGAGGGGAAGACATCGCCAAATTGGCTCTGCAATTCTGTTTGCTGAACGAGGATATTACGACTACCGTGGCTGGCAGTGCCAATCCTGAGAACATTCGCAAGTGGGTTCAGTGGGCGGGCGAGCCGATCCAGGCGGATTTGCTACAAGAAGTCTTAGCCATCCTCGAGCCTGTCAAAGACATCGGCCACACCGAAGGTCTACCAGAAAACAACTAGGTCGAGCAAGTTAAAGAATAGGTAACCGTTCACGATGTGTCGGCTTATGTGACAGGGTCGGGAGTCTTTTCAGCCTAAATCGCTTACATCATATTGGATGTTTATTTCTCGAACGATCCTAAGTTACTCGCTTACCGACACGAAAGCGGCGACAAGTCGCCGCAGTCCAAGTTCAACGTGCTAGGGCACGTCCTGGCTTTGCGTTGCAATTCGGTCACATCGACGTAGCGATACTGTCCGGCAGTACCGACCGCCAAGCGGCGAATCCAATCACCTGAGTTCCGTTCCGGCCCAGAACCAAATTGGATCGTGTGGATCGTGGCGTTGATCCGTGAGGCGCGCGTGTGGATGTTCTCGATTTCCGTTTCACTAAGCCGTGGGAAGTCGGCATCGGTGAGAAAAAAGATCACGTCGGGGGCCATATTCAGAGCCATGCGTAACGCGTCGACATGCTGAGTACCTCCGACGGCGGCGATGCTACGCACGAACCGCTGTGCATTGGCCTTGGACGCCTCGTCACCGCGCTGTAGTTGCGGCCCGCGTTCACTCAAGCCGCCGTAGGGCATCGGCGATTCGTTATAGAAAATGATTTGAAACTGGTGAGCAGGCCCGAGTGATTCCAGGCTACTCAGCAATTCAGCTTTTGCAGTTTGTAGTGCGTTATAGCCGTTCATACTGTCGGAACGGTCAAAGACATATAGAAAACGAGTCCCCTCGCCCTCAATGCCGAAGACAGTGGTCTTAGCTTTGGGCAACTTCGAATTGCCCCCCAATTCGGCTCCTCCATCTCCGAGTCCAAGACTGCCTGCTGCCGCAATGGTTTCGCTGCCCGCTCCTGTACCGCTGGGTAGGAGATCGGCCAGCAAAGTGGCCTGCGAAGAGCCCACGGATGCTTCGGAGGGTAGACTGCTGATGGCTGATTGAGCGCTTGCCTCGGCTCCGCTGGCCGCATCCGACAAGTAGTACTCGCTTCCGCTATTGGTTTCATACACGACTGCCACACCAACCGGACCGCCGGACTCAGCCCCAGTACCACCTGAGCGGGTTTTCCACACCGCAGCAATGGTGGCAAGGACAGTAACGTGGAAGAGAATCGAGGCCAACCAAGCTGGCATTTTGCCTATGTTGCGGCTGGCAAACGGCTGAGGAATCTTGCGCCGTGTCAGACGATCAGAAAGAGCGGGCGAGGGGGGCAAACTTGGCATTCATTCCTCAAACAAAAGTCGACGCAATCACCTCCATCTTACACGGATAAGGGTAGATTTAAAACGAGACTCAAGTAAGATCTCCACGATGCAATGGGGAGATCTCCCAAAAAAAAGAGGCACTTCGGAATCCGAAGTGCCTCCCTTTTTCGGATCCTCATTGCCCCATGAGGATCCATTCTTCGAGAAACTATTGTCCAGTTACTTCGCCCGACTGAACAGTATGAATTTTTGCCCAGTATAGCCGATCAACTCATCATTCGGGTGGCGAAGTTACGCCAAAACGACAAAGTGTCAATCGACAGTGTTCAATATTTGCCAAAGTTGGATTTAAGAGAGCCTGAAGAAAACAGTCCCCAAGCGCCAATCAGAATCATCGTGGTGGATGATGAAGCGAGCGTGCTCGACGTGCTAGGTAAACTGTTACGCGCTAAGGGCTACCGCGCGGAGTGTTTTTCTAATGCCGTCGATGCGTTGGCGTCAATCAAGCCGACAGACCAAGGTTGTGTTATCACCGACTTGGAAATGCCTGGGCTGAGCGGCATCGGTTTGCAGTTACGCCTTAAAGAGCTTGGAAGCTGTTTATCATTGATCGTAATCACGGCGCATGCCGATGTACCGCGTACGATCGAGATCATGAGTGGTGGAGCTACAACCCTGCTGGAAAAACCGTTTAAGGCCGATGAACTGGTGCGTCATATCAACCGCGCTATTGTAGCCAGTCGACAATCGGCCGCGCGACGGCAACGGATTGCGTCGGCCAGCTTACGACTGGAACGGCTCAATCACGAAGAGCTAGAGATCATGCAGTTGGCGGCACGTGGCTTTCCCAATAAAGCTATCGCGCAACAATTGGTCCTCAGTCCTCGCACGGTTGATCGGCGACGGCAATCTGCGCTCAACAAGCTGGAGATTAACTCAGTGGCTGATTTCGCTGTTCTCTGTGAAATTGCAAGCTGGCCACTTGCCACCGTTTAATACAGATTCGCTGACCGCAGTTTGGGCCAACCAACCTTGCCTTCTATGAGCATGGCATACTTGATTCCAGTTGCGGGGCGGCATCGCGCTTGGCGCCACTGATCAAGTTGCGGATGGATTTGCAAAGTTGATCTGCGATCGCCGTGGAGCTCGAATGCGTTGCTAAACAGAACGCTGCTCCTGCGGGGCCACCTACCAATCCGCCGACGCCGAAGGCCACGACGTTCCCACTGATTCTGGCGATTCGCCGCGATCGTTCCACATCGAATCCTTGGCGACAGCCAACTGCGAGTGCAGCCACTTCGGCCCCGTCTGCTAACAACATTGCCGGGTGGACGCGTGCAGCACCTTTGAGCAATGCTCGACTACCCACGCGTGACGACACGGCCCAAACCGACTTGGTCGCCATCGACGCGACGGCAGACAGCGTCGCCTCTGCCATTTCAACTTGATGGCTCCGTGAACTGCCAGTCGCACAGAGCGTCGCAAAATGCTCGCAGTTGCCATCAAGCAAGCAATAGCCTGTCCTGCCTAAGTGACTCTCAGCTGCTGCGACCGTATCATCGGCCGATCGTGGCGTCAGATGCCGCTTCACGTGCAGCGACTTGCCGCCTGAGAATGTCTCTACGGAATCTCTCCGAACAGAAAACCGATCGGAAGCGTCGTGAATGGCAATTCTGGCTCCCTCGGCAGGAGCTAAGTGAATCACGGTCCCATCCCCCACATCGATACCATGATGTTGATAGGGAATGCCGTGCAGGACACCTTCAATATAGATATGGTCGCCGCGTGCCACGAATTCACTCTCCGATGTAAAGAAACAGGTCGCACATCCGCAAGTCGCTCGATAATTAGGCCCAATTCCGCCCCAGCCAGGGCGCGCAATTCCTCCGACTTTCTCGAATCGTAGCCGTTCACTTGGAGTCGACATGTCGTGAAAGGTTACAATCATTCTAGCTTAGTAGATTCCGTTTCCTGCCATTTCATGCGCTACTTTTCGTCCTGCGGCCAGGTACCTTGTCCTCTACGACAACGATTATCCTTGGCAAACGTCCATCCATGACAGGCCTTTTCCACGCATCCTTTCACGCTAGGAGGTTTAGCGCAGATAGAGAATGGGGAGCAATAGACGGAGGGGCACACGTGTAGAAAAAAATTTGCGATGCTTTGTGCATTTGTTAGGATACGTGGATTGGGTGGTCAGTAAATCAACAAAAGGAGCGGGATATGAGGCGTCGCACAGATCTATTAGCTTTTACACTGGTTGAATTGCTCGTGGTGATCGCGATCATAGGGATCCTCGTGGGACTCTTGCTACCCGCCGTGCAAGCGGCACGCGAATCGGCGCGGCGCACAGAATGTGCAAACAATTTGCGCCAGCTCGGACTAGCCTGTCACGCTGAAATGCTGAACGCCAAACGCTTGCCCACTATCAAACCGATAGGATGTGAGTATCAGGTGGTAGGTGAACACTATCATGCTTGGTCCATCTTTGCCTCCTTACTTAGCCATTTTGATATAAATGCTGCGGATGAAATCCCGTGGAAAAAGGGTTGGGCACAACCACTGGCTAGTGGCGAACTCATTACGGACTATCGGCCCAGCCAGTACATGTGTCCCAGCACTACTGACGAACCGACCAAGTCCAGGACTGGTATCCCCAACCGCCCGATTGCCTACGCGGCTTGCCAAGGTGTATGGCTCAATTCAGATTCTCGATCACCGACCACTGCATCGGCGTTCACACGCCTGGGCAATAAACCCGCGAGACTCGAGGATTTCCGTGACGGGCTTTCCAACACCATGTTGTTTGCAGAAGTCTTGCCAAACATCGACTATTTTGAGTCCCTAATTTGCTCAGCTTCGCCATTGCCCTTCCCAAAGCCAGAAGACTTCAGTGCTTTCCCAAGGTTTCGCGATCATTTGGGGCAATCACACTCACAGTGGGTCAACGCTCAAGCAAGCCAAACTTGGTTTACAACAACCCTGCCTCCAAACACGATCGTGGCGACTTCGACGTCTGTCAACACTAATTGGGTGAATTGGGAGCCATTGGTGGAAAATGCTCCCTGCGATGCCGAATGCGTTCCCCCCTGCCCACCGCGCTCTACCGTCTTCAGACACTACGCCTTTACCTCGCGCAGCAACCACGGTCCACTCGTCCAGATTGCGATGGCGGACGGATCAGTTCAACAAGTCAGCGACAGCGTCGACATAATCTGCTGGCGCGGTTGGAGTACGCGTGCAGGCAACGAAGTCCTAAAGAACTGCCAGTAGTTGGGTGTGACAGGTTCGGGAGCCTTTTCAGCCTAAATCGCTTGAACCATTAGAGCTCAAGTGGCGAAAGTTGGCTTGAACCTGTCAGGTCAGGTGATCGTCGATCCAGTTCTCAAGTTCGTCCCAATCGACCGGCGGTAGCTTGGACAGATCGGGGCGTAGACGCACGGCTTCGTGGATGTAAACGTGGTGAATCTCCGACTGAGACTTCGTCGTATTCCAGTGCAACAACACGCGGATGCACATTGGCAGTGAACCTGGAACTTCAATTTCGTAGCCACACAACAATGGCACCTCAAGCCAGCGCAATTGTCGCGCGGCCAATGCCGGAAATTCGGCGTTAACATCGCGGGTAACCGTAAAATGTGCGCTCGCTAGATCCGCTGAATCAATTTCATTGCGACGGATCATTAGCGCCAGCATTTGTCGCGTCGCTCGCAAAATAGCGTCGCGCGTATTCTCTTCTACTGTGGTCGCTCCGCGAACGCCGCGACAGCAAATTGTCATTATTTCGCCACTTTGAACGGGTTTGGAAATCTGGCCACCATTCCACCCTGGGCCGAGTTCGTTAATATAGCAGCTCAGTAATATACCTAGACGAATTTGTTTTGTTCAGCCCATAGTACTTTTTCACATTCCTAATGACCGACAGTCATACTACCCCCGAATCTGATTCTGGCATTGATCCGCGCGAGTATGCCGTGCTGATCGTCGACAACGACCGCGCCCATGCACGGGCGATGACGGAGAGTCTCGAACGAGTCGGCTATCGTTGCACGGTTGCGACGAGCGGTCCGGATGGGATTGGCCAGATCGAGCAGAATATGTTCCAAGTCGTCGTCAGCGACCTGGTCATGAACGACATCGATGGTATGCAAGTCCTACAGAAAGCGAAGAGCTCGCTGCCAGACTGCGAAGTGGTCTTGGTTACTGGGCATGCCACAGTGACCAAAGCCGTCGAGGCGATGCAGTTGGGCGCATTCAATTTTCTGGAGAAACCGATCACGCCGGGCCGGTTGCGGGCCGTTACCGCCAAAGCCGTCGAAGCGGTGCATCTCAAACAAACCAACACCGAGCTACGTCAACGATTGGACGAGAAGTTCGGCTTTGAAGGAATTATCTTTGCCAGTCCCAAGATGCACGATGTCATCGGGCGGATCAAACGCATCGCTCCCACGGACGCCACCGTGTTGATCACTGGTGAAAGCGGGACAGGCAAAGAGATGATTGCTCAAGCTATTCATCAAAACAGCCCGCGCAAGGCGAAGCGCATGAAAGCCTTGAACGTCCGCGCGGTTTCCGAGCAATTGGTGGAAAGCGAGTTATTCGGTCATGTGAAAGGCGCATTTACGGACGCGGCCAGTGATCGCATGGGCGCGTTCGAGTACGCCGACGGCGGCACTCTCTTCTTGGACGAAGTCGGTGATATGCCAATGAGTACGCAGATTAAACTTCTGCGAGTCTTGGAAGAGCATCGCATTACGCGCGTGGGCGACAATCGGGCAATCAAAGTCAACGTGCGTCTGATCAGTGCCACCAATCGCCCGCTGGAGGAAATGGTCGCCGAAGGCACTTTTCGGAATGACCTCTACTACCGGCTAAACATTGTCACCGTGCACCTGCCAGCCTTGCGCGAGCGTCGAAGACATCGTCCCACTTATGGATCACTTTCGCAAACAATTTCAGAAGCGGCATGGCAAGTCGCAGTGCAGTTTCGCGCCGGCTGTTACCCGTCGTTTCTACGGCTACGAATGGCCTGGCAACATTCGTCAATTGCGGAACTTTGTCGAAACCATGGTCGTACTCGACACCGACGGCATCCTCGACGTGAACGATCTTCCGCCAGAGTTGAGTCAAGAATCTGACTTGGTAGAGACTGCAGATACCTACCAGACTGCTCCCAGCCTGCCGAGTGTGGGCGATTCGAGCCTGATTGGCCGTACCATGGACGAGATCGAGCGCTGGGCCATCGAAGAAACCTTGAAGTTGACGGCCGGCAACCGCGAAGAAGCCGCCAGGATTCTCAGTATCGGTGCGCGGACCCTCTACCGGAAGTTGGACAAGTATAAGTCGGATTGACGGTTTTGGACTGCCAACACTTTGGACTGCTCCGACTTGTCGGAGCTTTCCTACCCGCAAGTCACAGAAGCAATCGGAGATTCCCAGTCAGCAAACGCCCTCGCCCAAAAGCCGCCCCGTTGCGCCTATATCAACGCGTACCAAAGCGGCGATTAATCGCGACAACCAATGTTGAAAAAAGCCCCGATGATTGGGGCTTAGGAAAAAAGGGTTTGGGGGTACCGTGTATACGATTCTTATCGCGTTGGCAGTGAGTTCGCGGGATCGAATGACATGAAACATCATCCAATTTTCTCCAACATCGGTTGTCACGACTTTACGGAGCTTTCCAACACGCAAGTCACAGAAGCAATCGGAGATTCCCAGACAGCAAACGCCCTCGCCCAAAAGCCGCCCCGTTGTGCCTATAACAACGCGTACTAAAGCGGCGATTAATCGCCGCACTCCAAATTTGTGGAAGCAGAGGGAAACGCCAACACGGCTAAAAATCGAATCGACCTTGCTTTGGGAGGGTAGAAACGGTAACGGTGCATTACACGCCGCGTCTACCTAGCAGCCAATGCACTGTGCAGATGCTACCCCTCCCGATTGCCTCGATTCGCCTTATGCGATTTACTAGCATTTACACGTCCGCAGTCAAGCAACTGGGTAGCGCTGCGCGCTTGTGGTACCTCGGAAAATCATCGTTGGTATGGACAGGAGCTCTCGTCTTACTTGTTTTGACCGGCTGTGGGACGACCAAGAGCTTTACAGCCACAGAACAACTGTTGCTAAGTGATGCAGTGGACGCGACGGTAGCGAAACTGGATTTTTCCCCGCTGGCACGCAAGAAAGTCTATTTCGATGCCACGTACCTGAAGACAGTCAAGAGCCCGTTGTTGATCGATTCGGACTATGTCATCAGTTCGCTACGCCAGCAGATGGTTAGTTCCGGCGTGTTGCTCGTCGAAGGTCGAGAGGAAGCGGATATCGTGGCCGAAGCGCGTATCGGCGCTTTGGGGATGAATGGTCACGATATCGTTTACGGCGTACCCGCTAGCAATGTCTTATCGAGCGCTTCGGCAGCCATAGCTGGCTCTCCGGTCATTCCGGCAATTCCCGAAATCTCTCTAGCGCGACGCGAAGGACGCCAAGGAGCTGCGAAGATCGCCGTCTTTGCCTACGATCGCCAAACGCGGCAGCCCTACTGGCAATCCGGCATTGCTAAGTCGATGAGTACTTCGAAGGATCTTTGGTTCCTGGGAATTGGCCCCTTTCAGAAGGGGACGATCCACGATGGCACCCGCTTTGCCGGTGCCAAGGTCATTGGCAACACAGGCGAAGGAGAAACAGACGAGGTGCGACAGAGTCGCGCGTTTGCTGATTACAACGATGCAAAACGATTCATTCAATCTGCACCACAGATTGTAAATGCTAGCACTGAGGTTGAAGCAGATGAAACAGCAGCCCCCAACTCGAAGGATGGTCAAGTTGTGTCGGCCAGCAGCGCGAACGAGTAGTTTAGGCTCTGTTTCGCAAGAATGGGTGACCTCGACACGCTTAACTCAAGCGTCTATGTAGTAGGAAAACTAAGGAAAACGTTCTTCCAACCGTCCTCCCTGTGTCAACCATGTCGTCAGAGCCCGTAGTTGTCAAACGTCCAGACCGGTGGGATCATCCGCTGGATGCGGAAATGTCTCTAGAATCCGTGCGTTGGCTCCTCAAGCAAGCTCCGTTTGCCAGCATGGACAGCGGGCGTTTCGCTAGCAATACGCCGTTGGCCGACGTACTGCGCAACGACTCGCGATTGCTGACGCTTGCACCGGGCGACGTGGTCTTCCGTGAAGGTCAGTATGGTGGTTCCGCCTACCTGGTCTTGGATGGAACGGTACGTATCTTCCTTTCGCGACTGTTCGCAAGTCGGCGACATCAAGGTCCGCGGTGGAAGCAGCATGGTTGGCTGTCTGCCATCACTGCCTGGGCTCGTCCCAAACGGGGTGCGACCGACCGACGCAAACGTTCTCGCACTTCTCACAGTCAACTGGTGGGAACGTCTGACACCAATGTTGGTTTAGGTCATCGGGGGGAAGGTACCGAGACCCGCATATTTCTTCAGGATATCCCTGGGATCTTGTCTACTCATGCGACCTCGAAAGTCGGAGCCGGAGAGTTGTTTGGTGAAATGGCTGCGGTGACGCGTACGCCGCGTGAATTCACGGCGGCCGCTGAAACGGAAGCGCTTGTATTGGAAATTCGCTGGCAAGGTCTAAAACTGCTCAAACAGGACCCCGCTTTCAGGCGACTGCTCGATGAACGCTACTGTAGTGAAGTTCTCCAGTCGCATTTGCGCGAAACGCCCCTGTTTCGCTTCATGCCTGAAGAGAGCTTGCAGCAAGTCGTCGCAGCCACCAAGCTCGAACAATTTGGAGAATTAGAGTGGTATGCCCAATACAAGAAGCAATCACAACAGTCTGCAAGTAGCCGTATTGCCAAAGAACCATTGATTGCCGAGGAAGGCAGTTACGCTACAGGCTTGTGGATTATTCGAAGCGGATTTGCGCGACTCAGTCGTCGACAAGGCGTCGGGCATCGAACCTTGGCCTACTTGAACAAAGGTCAGATGTACGGTCTGCGGGAACTGGTGCACAATTGTCAACATGGCGGCGCGACGATTCCCTTGCCCTATCAAGAGTCGTTGCGAGCCATCGGATACGTCGACGCTTTGTGCATTCCCAAGCAAACCGTGATTGAGCATGTGCTGCCGTTTATCCGTTCCGAAGACTTGCCCACACCAATTACTACGCCTCGATATCAATTTGGGCAGCCCGTGGTAGATGCGGCTTTGGACGCCGGCACTCAAAATATCGAAACGGGTTTATTGGAGTTTCTGGTCGATCAGCGACTGATGAATGGACGCCAAGCGATGCTGATTGACACCGATCGCTGCACGCGCTGTGACGACTGCGTACGAGCCTGCGCGACGACGCATGGTGGTACTCCCGTGTTCACTCGCCAAGGTCCGCAATACGGACGTTGGATGTTTGCTCAAGCGTGCATGCACTGCGAGGATCCAGTGTGCATGATCGGCTGCCCAACTGGAGCAATTCATCGCGATCACGAATCGGGTTTGGTGCATATCAACGAACAAAACTGTATTGGGTGCAAGTCTTGCGCGGAAAGTTGTCCATACGACAATATTCGTATGGTTATTTCGAGCGATGAACAGGGTCGCGCACGCATTGATCAGACTGCGGGACTGCCTATCCTTCAGGCCTCCAAGTGTGATTTATGCACTGGCTATGCTGGCGGCCCAAGCTGCCAGGCCGCTTGTCCACACGATGCTCTCGTGCGCATTGACGTTGGTAACCTGACACAATTGAACGCCCATATTACAAGAAGGGCAGGGTAGAACTTGGGACGCAAACGATTGATCGGCTTGACCATAACATTGCTCGCCGTCAGCATTACAGCGCTTGTATTGCAATGGGTCAGAAATCAGCTCGGAGACGAATCCACGTTTACGGGCTGGACATTGCTGACCGCTACCATGGGGTTGTATCTGTTGACGGCTCGCAAGCGCATGATCGCCCGCCGATTGGGCCCCGTCGCTGCGTGGTTGCAGGTTCACATGTACATGGGGACGTTCGCCTCGATCGTGTTTCTAATGCATATCGGCTGGCCTGTCCGCGGCCTGTTCGAGTCCTTTCTGGCCGCTTGCTTCGTTGTCGTGGCAGTTAGCGGAATCGCATTGGGCCTTCTCAGTCGCTCAACACCGCGCAAGCTAGCGGCCATCGAAGGCGATTATCTGCTGGAACGCATTCCCGCGTTGAGAGCCAACGTGGCGGGCGATGCGCACAACACCGCCATCAGCTCAGCAGGCTTTGGTGAAGGCGCGACTTTAGCTGAGTTCTATCAACGGCGTTTACTACCTTTCTTTCAATCACCGCGTGGTTTGCTCTATCAACTGATTCCAAACGGATTCGCGAGGCGGCAATTGCTGCGTGAATTGAACGACCTCGATCGTTATTTGGCAGAACAGGGCAATGCCTCGCGTTTGCGACTCATCCATTTAGTGAAATCCAAGGATGATCTGGATTACCACCAAGCGCTACAAACACGTTTGCGGTTGTTTTTTGCTGCCCACGTCGCCTTGACTTGGGCTCTGGCCTTAATGATTGGCGTGCATGTCGTCCTCGTTTATCGCTTCCAGGGAGTGATGCTGTGAGTGAGCAGGCACCGAGGGACGTCACCGCACATCGACCCAATCCAGGTTACCGATGGCGATGTGGCTTTGAGCCGATGGGCATGGCCTGCGCTGAAGGACCTGACGCAAACGGCAAGTGTTGTCAGGAGAAAGCTCGTCAGGCCTGTGAGCAAAACAGCAAGACAAATTGCCAAACACACTGCGCTGGCGCTGCGTTATGTGAAATTGCCAAGTTGCGACCAGAGAGTCTGCGACTGACCAACGACGATCTTGGTCCCTGCATACCGACCCGAGCCAGTTGGTTCTCGCGTCAAACCCTCAGCCTGAACATTGCAATCCTTGTCGGCGGACTACTGCTCGTTTGCATGGCGGTTAAGCAGCGCGAAGTGATCTTTGTACCAGGGCCTCTGTCCACCAAGCATTCGCAAATCCTCGGAAATCAACTTGTTGCAGCGCGATGTAGTCAGTGTCATCCAAATTCGCACGGTGACATCGCATCAGGTATCACGCAAGATGACTTGTGTTTGAATTGTCACAAGTCTCATATGCCCGACGCGGTCCTGCACAGCCCCCACGACTTGACGGCTGAACAGTTCCGACATCTGAGCACTACCCATGAATCAAGCGACAGCGGTGCGATACAGTTGGTTTCTACCAGCAGCACCGCCCAATCACAGACGCAGTGTGCACTGTGTCATGTCGAACATCATGGAACTGCTCACGATTTGCAGGCAATCAGCGATGCGCGATGCCAGGCCTGTCATCAATCTCAGTTTCAAAGCTTCGAAAACGGACACCCAGAATTCCAGAACTTTCCGTATCGTACCGAGCGACGCATCGCGTTTGACCACAGTGCGCATGCTAACAAACATTTTATGCAGAAGAACGAGAAATTCGAATGTCAGCAGTGCCACGTCGATCACGGTCAACTGGGCGATGTGGGCCCTGTATTTCGCAATGTCGGCTTCGACCGAGCCTGTGCACGATGTCACACCGAACCGATGAACGCTTCGATGATCGAAGGCTGGGCGGTGCTGCAATTGCCCAGCCTGAATCCGCGTGACACGCGCGACCCCAATCTCGGACTGCAGCAATGGCCTTCCTCGGCCCAATTCGGCTACGATGGCCCCATTACATTACCCATGCAACTGCTGTTAGCGGCAGATGCCGATACAGCCGATGCTCTGAGCCATTTACCCGTCAGTGGAAATCTGTCTGACATTGCGGTGCACAAGCCTAACGAAGTGGCCGCCGCGCGCACTGTTGCATCGAGTCTTCGAAGAATGATTGCGGAAGTCGCTCACGACGGACAATCGGCTTGGAAACGTCGCCTGACACAAGTTGCCGAACAGCGGTTCAATCGACAGCTTACCACACAAGAACTTAAACTCATCGACGCAATGACACGCGGCCTGCCGCCAGATTTGTTCCAACACATGGAGCGTCAGTGGTTTTCAGGTAAGGATTCTGCCGTTGCGGCGAACCAACACAGAATCACGGCCCGCTTGGCCAGCGCACAAGACGAACTTTTACTCGGCGAAGACACCGGACTTGGCGAGAAGCAGGGGCTACTAGAGAGTGCTGACTCACTGCTAGGCGGAGATCAAGCCAGCCAGTCATTGGATGCAGACGCGATGTTAGGCAATGCGACCACTGCGTTGGATACGGCAACCAGTCCGCCTGATGGCAAGCTGACGCGTATCACTGGCATTCAACATGTTTCGCAAGGCGGCTGGTACGTCGACAGCCAGTTGCTTGCGCTGCGTTATATGCCGCAGGGACACGCTGACCCATTGTTAGCAGCCTGGGCTCAGTTCGCCACGCTAATACAAGCTAGCCAGGACTGGGACACAGCCCTTGCGCGCGGGGATGGGAGCGGGGAAACTGGGAGCGGGGACACAGCACTCGATGGACCTGGGGATGGACTTGGGGACACAGCACTTGGATCGAACACAGCACTTGGATCGAACAGGATGGCCGGCTGGCATCAAAATGGGTTCGTCCCTAGACAAACTGTGGCTGGCAACTGTACCGAATGCCATTTGCTACCCAGCTCTGGTGCGGACGCTTGGGTACAATCGGCTTGGCACAGCGTCACGCGCCCCTCCGATGCGCGCATGTTCACTAAGTTCAATCACCGCCCACATTTGACCTTACCGAACGTCCGCGACTGCCGATACTGTCATGTACTGCGCAACGACCCAGCGAGGAGTCTCCAACAGGTTCTCGCCGCTGCTCGCCAGCCCCGTGAGGCCGATATTTTGCATTCCATGGCAGATAACGACCGTTTTATCAGTACTCGAGGGCGGATTCACAATTTCTTGGCAGACGAGTTTACGCCCATGCAGCAATCGCAATGTAACGCCTGCCACCGCCAGTCAGCAGCAGGCAATGCTTGCACGCAATGTCACAATTACCATGTTGGGAGCGAAGGCTTTGGGTGGTCGCAGCGTTAGAAGATCCGCCGGTTAACACCGCCGATTAACACCGCCGGCTACACGCTGCCACGGCTCCGCCGTTGACGGATTTCGAGGGTGAGTCAGCATACTTGCCATCAAGCGCGGCGTTGAATTCCGCGTACTCAAGTTGCTGTGCCGTCCATGCTTCACGTGTCTCTTGCATCGAGAAAGCGAACTCATCATCTAATTCCAGGTGGTACCCATCGATAGTGTCAAAAGCGATTCCCAACATGCCATCAGCGATGACTTGGCAGATTGGACAATCGCAATCTGCGATATGTTCATCGGTCTCGACTCCGTCGATGCCTTCGATCGCGACACCCACACCTCGCGGAACGCGGCGGCGGTCACACTCGACAATGAAGTTCGGCGACGAGCCGCCTTCGAATGGGCTGCACAGCCAAGAATCCTTGACGATTCGCAGAAATTGAGTCAACTCAGTCAATGCGGAATTGTGCTCACGCATGGACAAGACTCCATTTTCAGTTTCAACCCACATCCATCCCGCGAGAATGACTTCGCGGCACAGGTCGAAATATAGGCACATCTCCTGGCTCCCCATCGGGGCCGTGGCAAAACCATCCCAGTCGTTAGGCGCAGCTACCATTGGCCCTCCAGCTTCAAATCGGCGGCGTTGGCCTAACGTAACTCGGTCGCTCCACTCGATTGCACCATGCAATAAATCGCGCGGCTTGCGTCCACCCAAGTCTGCTCGCGGTGTCATCAACCAATCGCGATGCACGGCAATCGTAAATGGATAATACGCGCCGACTCCGCCGCCCCGCTGACGTGTACGCCAGCCATCGCTTGCCGCTGTTTGTAGAATCCGTGCTGCTATTTCCGTCAGAAAAACGTCGCCATAGAGTATCTCGCGATTCACATTCGGCTTGTTGACCGGCGGCTGGCGCGGCAGACGGAGGTCATTCACAGACACGCCTTCATGCAACTCCCACCAAGGCGGCAGGTGTACACACAATGGACTGCGCTGGCTTTCATCATCAGCGATGATCGCGAAGGTGGCGTCACGCCCCACCTCTTGAAACTGCCCCCCCGTGAAGACTCGCTTCGATTCAAGATCGAGCACTACCCAAGCCCCTGCGGCCGACACGGCCGCGATGGTTGTCTCACGTGGTGACTCCTCAAGTGGAAGACTACTGGCGAATTCACAAACCTCCGGTGTGCGATAGCGAGGCCACACGCTCATCGCCTCCGCCCAGCTTGATGGATCCTCCGACACAAGCGCAACCATCGTCATCGCGGTCGCATCGTCGACCTCAGCCATCAAACAGTTTGACGAATCCAATACTACCAGCGTAGTCAAGTCTATGCTGGCCTCCGACTTCATAGGACTTTCTGCATGAAGCATGGGAAACACCTTTCATTGAAAAGTTAGTGATCGATCAAGCAGAACCAGCGCATTGGAACAACGCAACTGCTTTCCGCGTCGGATTCATAAAGCCGACCTATATAAGACGGAGAGCCACGCAAATTCTTACACCCAATCTCACGATTTTTTCGATATTCCTCCAAACGGCCTGGTCCCTACCTTTGCCGAAGCTGCACCGGAGGCGGCCATGCTGTTCAACTTGGGCATGTTTCCTCCCGCAGTTGTTGAGGTTAGCGTTTTTGGCTGGTAATCTAATGAATACTGGGTTGCCAGTTTTTTTTGCGACGGTCTCTGACAGTAACCGTTCACGATGTGTCGGCTTGTGTGATAGGGTCGGGAGTCTTTTCAGCCTAGATCGCTTACCCCATTAGCAACCACATGTTCCTGTCAGCGGCATCTCATCGGTGTCGGGCGCTGCTGAAAAGACTCCCGACCCTTTCCTGTCTGATCCGAGTTCGTGAATGGCTACCTTTGACATCAACCAGTTTGGGACAGCAGCAGGATTTTCGTATAGCGCCTCAATTCATTGAACGATCACGATTAGGCCTAACAAGAAATGCTTTGTTTCCGGAAAAGATATCGGTTGCGCCTAGCACAGGTCCTTTCCTTTTGTGTTAGTAGTTGTGTGGCAGTTGTCGCCTTGACGATACCCCGAGTCGAGGCAGACGAGCAGAAAATGGCGACGGCGACTTTTATCCTGGTCTGCGATGCGCTGGCCGACAAGCCTGGTGAGAATAAGGGCCCGCTGGCCCAACCTCTCCAGTCGTGTTTTGTCTTCGTTCCGCCGAGCGATGCACCCAATTTCAATCAATATTTGCCAATGCGTCGTTGGCTCGACCAACACCGAGAGCAGAGAAACGCCAAGCTGCATCGGTTCCGACTGGACGCTGGAGCGATCTTGCCGGCGTCTGCGGTTTTTAGAGTGGGCGATTCTCTTGACCAATGGCTGAATTCAGAATTCCCATTGTCACTGGAGATGTTTTCGAATCCACCGATCGGCCCAGGACCAGACACTATTCGACACTATACGTTCAAAAAAACAGAGTTGCTCCCAATCAGGATCTCCGCCATTTCCCAAACAGACGCAACTTCACACGCTCTCGTTTTGGACCACGAATTTGGCGCAGCTTCGGGCAAGAACGGCAAAGTCGTAATTTCTGGTCTGCCTGTTGGGATTGACATTCCGATGCGAATCTCGCTGCCTGCGGCGTCCGGCCAAATCAACTTTCGAAGCGACACACTGGCCATCATGAGGAATGGTCAGTTTACGATTAAGCTTGAGGGCGACACGCAATTTCGAATTACGATCTCTCAGGGTCGGGAGAGTCCAGAGTCCACGCACGTTGAATCAAGCAGCTTGCCAGATTGTGTGCGAGTCAGCGGCGCAATGCGTGATGCAAACCAATTGCTGCTTCAGCCTACTACCTTGTCTTTCGGCCTGGGGCCATGCTCGGAAGCGTGCGAAATCACAGTGAATGAAGCGCTTGATATCTTAAAGAAGTATCCGACTGTAAAGGAACTGCAGTTGTGTGGCTGGCCGGTCGCCACCAACCAGTGTCAGGAGCTGATGCTCGGCATCGCAGGGATGACACATATCACGCAGCTCACGCTGCTCGACCTGCAGATCGACAAGCCGACGCTAGCTCTTGCTGCTCGTAATCCTCATCTCCGTGAACTAGCCCTCGGCGGTCGTTGTCGTTTTTCCGAGGCGGGTGAAGAGGATTTCGCCTGGGTGTTCGATTCGATTGCCCAGTTGGAGAATCTGGAGCGGCTCGAGATCAGCCGTCACACCGAGCTGCAATGTCACGAGGTCGCGCGGCTCGAGCGCATGTTACGGCTAAGGCATTTCGCTTTCGACGGCCCGGTCGATGCACATTGCTTGGAAGGCATCGCAAGCATTCGGAGCTTGTCCGCGCTCGAATTGCCTGAATATGACCTTTCTGTGAGTGGAATAAAGTATCTGGCAGGACTTAAGAATCTACAGCATCTGACATGTACCTGGACCGACCCAAGAAAACCGAGCGAACTAAACGATTTATTGGAACTGCAATCCCTAACGATTGTCGCCGATCCTCGCTTCATCAATTGGGAGGCAATCAGGTCATTACCTAAAGTACTGTCCATTCATGTTCAGAATCGAAAACCGGGTACGATCGAAAATGCGTTAGGTATGAAGTTCCTACCAATTCCATTAACTCTGCCTGGAAGACGAGCCGAAAAAATCTACATTCAACAAGCCGAAGTTACTTTTGAACAGTATCGAAAATTCAAGGTAGCCGCGGGCTTGACAACGACGCGGGCTGAATTAATTCCATCAGATCAACCGTTGGCCCCACAAGACTTTGACTGTTGGGATGATGCCGCGAGATTCATCGCTCAGCTCAATCTCTGGGACAAGACGTACAACTACCGAATGCCAACGGAGGATGAATGGGAGTTCGCGTGCAACGGCAGACTCAGCGAGCCACGGGTGTCACGCACCATTTGCGAAGATCTTGGAAACACCAATCGTTGGACCCTTCAATCGGAACCCAACCAATTCGGACTTCATGACATGCTGGGCGTCTACGGCGAGTACTGTTCCGATCTGTACAACAGAAATGACGATCCCTCGTTGCGAGTGATTGCGGAAGGAAAGGATGCGAGGGTAGTACGTGGCATGCGTCAAAACGCCGACAAGCCCGGCTGCTATCGCTATTCGCGCGACTATCGATTCCCCGTTGCCCCCGCCGGTGGGCAAACGGCCCATCTAACCATCGGCGTCCGCCTGGTTTTGGAGCCTAAGAAATAGGGCAAGTCGACATGCTGACAACAAGATCGAGTCTCTTCGCCTACTCACGTTGGAGCTATCGGAATCTCACTCAAAGCGCTGTCAGCATCTTAACCAACCAATTAGGCTTTCGATCGTGGAAGAGCGGTCGACCTAAATCCACGTCGGCTCCCAGCCTTTGCGATAAGACTTCGACACCCAGCCTTGGGCTTTGTCGTTGTTGGTGATCGCCAGAGACGTGGCATCCCAAGTGAGTTCTTGTCCAGGAAAGCGAATACCGATGGTTCCCAATAAGACGGTCTCGGTCAGTGGGGCTGAGTAGTCGAAGCTTGATGTTGTTGCTCCGACGCCACGACAAGCGTCGGCCCATTGCGTGTAATGGTCAACTCCTTCGATCACTGGTAATTCCTTGGCCGCGAATTTTTCCTGCGGAAATAACTTGGGCATGGCAACGTGGGGAACAACCAACGAGCCTTGGTCACCAACCAAGACCGAGCCAGCACTCGGCAGCGCGTAATCGGATGGAATATCGGCCAACTTGTCCCGTGGCGGCAATGCGCCTACGGCATCGTACCAGGTAACCGGCAAGGACGTACCAAGCGTATATTTGGTACCAGGAAACTCGTAGACCACGCTGGCACGGTCGGTCCATGTCTCGGGAAGTAAAGCAGGCGCGTCGGCACGGAGCCTATTCGGAGCACCAAGCTCGAGTGATTTAAAAACGGGATCCAAGATATGGCAGCCGAAGTCACCAAGTTGTCCGGTGCCATAAGCCTGCCAGCCGCGCCAGTTGAACGGATGGTACATGCCGATTTTGTACGGACGCTCCTCGGCCACGCCCTGCCATAAATCCCAACGCACGTGCCCGGGCACTGTGTCGCTGCCGGCAGGTCTGGCGATATGCCTTGGCCAAGTCGGACTGCCGCCTTGCCAGGAATGCACTTCTTTGACCTTGCCGATCATGCCAGCCTGCACCCAATGTACGGCTGTTCGGTAAGCCGAGTGCGATTGGATTTGATTGCACATCTGCGTCACAACGTCATACTTTGCCGCCGCCAGCCGCATTTGACGCGCTTCGTGAACCGAGTGCGTCAGTGGCTTTTGGCAGAATACGTGCTTGCCCAAGGACATTGCGGCCAGTGCGATTGGCGCATGCATGAAGTCAGGGGTCGAAACCAAGACGCCCTGTAGATCCTTGGACTCGTCCAGCAGCTTGCGCCAGTCGTCGTACTTCCGCGCCGCGCGATATTTTTCTGCCGCTTGTCCCAGGTGTTCGACAGAACTATCGATGTCGCATAACGCCACCACGTCCACCTGCGGACTTGCCGCAACTCCATTGAGATCGCTCCAACCTTTGCCACCCGTCCCCACACTCGCGATGCCCAGACGCTCATTGGCCCCCAGGACTCGCGAGTACTGAAACGCGGACAGCGTGATCGCAGCCCCCGAAATTGCGGTCGACTTTAGGAATGAACGGCGGTTCGGCGATAGGACCATTGTTGGCTCTCCGATTTCGAGTTTGGTCAGGTATGTCGGGTAGTATGTCTAGCAATCTTACTGAAATCTTTGCCCAGAGGGCACTAGTTAGCATAACTTGCCCGAAACTGGCGTGCTGAACCTGCTTGACGAAAACTCAACGTTCGACTGGTTCAACCAGTTTTGCTGGGCGTCGTTGCTCGGCAGACTTAAACAATGAGAATGTCTGGTTGACATAGTTGACGGCGCCAGAGATCAGTTGGAGGTATTCGCTGAGTTGCTCGGTGCGGCGGGCTTCGACAAGCTGGATCGCGCAGTCCTGGGGACGAGTTTCAAACTGAACATAGAACATCGGCTCGCCGCGATGCAGGACCAGTGGACGCGTGATGTCATGCCACTCAAATGCCCACATGAGTGGTCTTGGCCAGACATTGATCGGAAAACGGCCACCGAGCATGATTCCGGGAAGGCTTTCGGCTCGGTAGTGCAGGTAGGGAGCAACCTGTGACATGTAAACCGGGTCGTCCGCAACAAAGACATAAGGCAGCAGGACTTGCAGGATTGGACGTTCGGGAGTTCGCCATGCGTCTTCCTCCGCCAGCGCGATAATCTGATCAATGCATTTGACGGAAGTCGTCGCACCCGACGCGTTTCGTATGAATGGAATGCCGTCTTCGTCTCGCATGAATTCCAGCTTCAATTCAAACGGCGACAGCACTTCGAACAACCGACTTTCGAGACCAATGATAGCAGGACAGCTAGACGCGGACTTAGCGCTTTCAGCCTTCGATCCGACAGAACGAACCCGTCGCGGTGGTTCGTAGATAATCCCAGAGCGCAGATCGTTGAGAAGCCAGCCGACGCGCACTGGGCCTGAGTCATCCGAACTCAATGGGCAGTCGAGGCTAACATGAATCCGCATGCAAATGCTACTTGGTCAAGGGCTATGTTCTGCGGTGGGCTAACGAATCTGCGACCGCATCCAGTTCGGTGCTGGCATCCAAGACCTGGTTTGGTTGTTGAGGTAAAGTTTTGTTACGGGGTTGTACATAACAGTCATCGCCTTCCGCGTTTGCGGATCAATGACGCGTACGGAAATCGGCGAGGATCCCGATAAATGCTTGCTACCGCCATACAGGGTATCCATCTGCCGCCGCATTCCACCGTAAAGCGTATCCATCTGACGCGGCATTCCACCGTAAAGTGTATCCATCTGTCGCGGCATCCCGCCGTAAAGCGTATCCATCTGTCGCGGCATGCCGCCGTAAAGCGTATCTTGTCGTGGCATGCCAGCGTAAATCGTTTGGGCTGCGAACTTGTTTGGTACAGTCGGTCTACGGGGTGGTATGTGTGTCATGAACTCCCTCATTTGTAAGAAAGTGGTGTCGCGGAGTCACTCTACTCATTGGGGCATTCTAAGGGCTCCAGAATACAGATGCAACCAAATTTCGATTCGGAGCAAAATAAACATCAACGTTCCAAGGATGCCATCAGGGCCGACTAACTACGGTAAAATAGTCCCCAATTGCCGTTCAACTAGTGCCGTCAGCTCGCACTGAACCCTTTCGAACACACTGCGCCAGTCGCCCGGTTTCGACTGGCGGAACAAGCGCATGCTTGGATACCAGCGACACGCACCGTCAGCGTCAAAGTACCAGTAGGGCGAGTAGTCCACCAGATTCCAGACTGGCTGGCCAAGTGATCCAGCGATGTGCGCTACGGCAGTGTCCGTCATAATGATCAGATCCATCGAACGCACCAGAGCAGCCGTTTCGGCGAAGTCACCATCGTCGGCCTCGATGATCAGGTCTCCGAATCCAAGTTGCTGAAGCGAATTTCGAAGAGCCCCTTTCTGCAGGCTATAGAATTGGGTCTTTGGGACTGTCAACAACGGCAAGAAGTACTCGAGCTGCGCCGCGCTGATGATTGTTCGCGTAGGTCTCGCTGCCGGACCAGATGATCCCAACGCGAAAGCGATTGCCCGCACGAGCCAGCAGTTCTTGAAACCGTTCGTCCGCTGAAGCTCGCCATGCCAACTGCGCGGGCGGGTATCGTTCGGGCTCATCAACATCGAGACAGACGGGCAGAGACAAAATTGGACAGTAAAAGTCGAATCCGTCCAAACACGCGTCGACATCGATAAACTCGTCAATCCCTTCAACTTGAGCGAACAACTCGCGGAGCGCCGGATGAACTTGCAGAATGAGCGTGCCACCCAATTGTCGAACAGGCTTGAGAAAGCGGGCGGCCCACACATTGTCACCGAATCCACCTTCTGTGGTGACGACTAGCCGCCGACCTGCAAAAGATTCTCCTTGCCAACGTACTAGGCCAGCCGGTTCCACATAATCAGGATCGACACCGTGACGCTGGTCGAAGTCCTGCCATCCCTGTGCGAGACGGCCGTCGGACAGATAAATCAGTGCCTGCTCGAATCGTGCGCAGGCATCATCGGGCTTAACGGCCAAGATACGATTCAACTCCTCGAGTGCCTCCTGCCTGTGGCGTGTTACTCGCAGCAAATAAGCGTAGTGACTTCGAAGTTCAGTGTCTTGCGGATCGGCTTCGACAGCGCGACGCATGGTCTCGATGGCATAAGACTGCAGATGGGAGTCCATCTGAAGAGTGCTAAGCCGAATCGTCAGATCGGATGTGAGTGGCATGACCGACGCCAGTCGTATCAGACAAACCATCTCCGCGTAATCGTAGCCGAGCCTGCGATGTACCTGAGCCAAGAGCAGAAGCGCGTCTGGGCGTTCGGGAAAAAGTTCCAGCAACGCATCCAATTGCGCACGCGAATCTTCCAACCAGCCTTGCTCAAATCGCCGCGCGGCGGCGGCGAACAGACGGTCAGCGGTGTCTTGCGGTGGATCATGCATGATATCGAAATGACGGTGGTCTACTTGGTCAATGGTTGCGAATCGTACAATCAGTCGTGTGCCTGCCACCAGTCGGTGATGTCGGTGACCGCCCGCAGTTCAGTGACGCGAAGGTCCAATTCTTCAGGAATACCTGATTCTTCAGGAAGACATAGTAGGTTGACGCTGACACACTGCGTTAAGTGATCGGAGTACTCGGGGGAAATGTCTGAATCCGGCTCGCACAATGGCGGAAGATGCCAGAATGATTGATAGCCAAGCGCTTCGAGCGTTGCGAGCAGGCATTGCGAATTCTCTTGAATGTCGTTCTCCAGATACAGAATTGGACGGCAGCGGGAAATCGTCTCTGCCGCTCCCAACAGGATGTCCCGTTCCATTCCCTGAACATCGGCTTTGATCAGATTGCAGCGAGAGAGCGTCATCGAATCAATGGTTGTCACGTCAACCGGTCGTCCATGGCCACGCGGCATGAGGAAAACATCTCCAAAGTTGTCGAGCAGACTGGTATCGACCATCATGAGTGCTCGTTCTTCTGTGCATGCACCAAGACCGCATTGACGCGCTTCAACGTTGCGAACGTCATTCAGAGCAAGGTTGCCACACAGGATGCGAAATGAATCTGGATTGGGTTCAAACGCGTAAACCAAGCCAGCCGGGCCTACGGCTTGAGACAACGCAGCGGTAAAACAGCCAATGTACGCACCGGCTTCCACAACCACGTCTCCGTGGCTCAAGAGCGATTGAAACAGTCTGATTTCACTTGGCGAAAAATGCCCAAAGCTGTCGAAACAGCGCCCAATGATAATGTCGTTCGGACGGTACAGGACCCAACCGTGCTGGCATTTCCTCAGTCGCAGGGCACCGACATCGATCGGCCTGTGGCTAGGATGTTCACTCAAGGTTCAACCCATTGAAGTTTGGCTTTTGAAAATTCGATCACGGTGTTGTTTGTAGAACGGATAATCGCGGTGTTGTTTGTAGAACGCGATAGTTGTATGTTTCCAGATCCTAGTATGTTTCCAGATCTCTCGTATAGCCCTTACAACAGACTACCACGCGACCCATCTGATGCAACCATGCCACTCAGTAGCGTCGCGGCGGCCTGCCAACGTGACTCCGCCACTCACCCCATACTTCCTTAAGACTCGGATGAGCTCTGTGCAAAAAATCATGACACCGGAAGAAAAAATTCGTTGTGGCTTAGATTTGTTGGACCAAGCCTGCCAACAACTGCACGAGAGTTTGCGAACCATGCGTGGTCCAGAGCGGGGGCCCCTGCTGCAATAGATTTGGAATTGCTCGCTGCACATGGCACATCCGCTCTACCTGAGCCAGGCTGGACAGGATTACTATATCGATCAGCAGCTTATGAATGAAAAACGTGACGGTATCTTCGTCGATATCGGTGGATACAATGGCTACACTGGCTCGAACAGCTTCTTCTTCGAAACATTCCGGGGCTGGTCAGGACTGCTCATCGAGCCGGTAGGCACGGTTTTTGACGTGGCCCATCGCATTCGCCGCTGCAAGTGTCTCAACGAGTGTATTTCCGATTCAGACGGTGAGAATGAGTTCCTGCAAATAACGCAAGGCTATACTCAGATGAGTGGGCTACGAGACTGCTATGCTGAACAGCTGCTACAGCACGTCCGCGCACATCCCGACCATGCCGAGCGGTCAGTATTCGTCCGCACGAGACCGCTGGCTGCCATCCTTCGCGAACACCAGTACTCTCAAATCGATTGTCTGTTTCTGGACGTCGAGGGGGCTGAAACGAGAGTACTGTCCAATTTTCCATTCGACGAGTTTCAGATTGCTGTGTGCTGTATCGAAAATAACCTGGGTGATGCAGACATAGGCCGTCTGATGGCGCGGAATGGTTTCGAGTGCGTCGAATTCATCGGCGCCGATGAGATCTATGTGGCAACTTGACTTCGTAAAAGCGACACGAACAGGCGGATATTGCCTGGCGAGTTTGTAATCAGCAGTTTCCAGCGAAACTAAAGTGCAGGACGGACGATGAAAGCAAAGCGAGTACTACTAGGCTGGGAACTCGGGGCTGGAATCGGGTATGTACAAAAGTTGCGAGAGATCGCCCTGGCATTGAATGAGGCTGGGTTCGAACCGATTCTGGCTTTGCGAACGCTCGAACTTTCAGGCAACATGCTTTCGGACCTGCCTTTCCGGGCCATTCAGGCGCCCTACCTCGTTGGAAGATTATCGGCCGAAGCTGAACGGAATGGATTGCGACCAACGGGCTTTGCGGACCTAATGGCCTGCAACGGATTCGGATCGGAAGACCATTTGTATTCGATGGTTCGCGGCTGGCGAGATCTGATTGATATCATCCAACCAGCCTTGGTTGTGGGGATGTACTGTCCACTTCTGACGCTGGCTGCCTTCCGGCGGATTCCTTCAGTCCTGTTCGGACCGCCCTATTGTACGCCGCCTGCAGATGGAGACGAATTCCCTTCGTTCTTTCCTGATCAACCTGCATTTGCGGACCAAACGCAGATGCTAGTGACAGTCCAGCAAGTGCAGCGACGGTTCAATGCCCCTCTCCCAGATCGCCTTACGGAAATCTACCACGGCGATCATCGTTGTATCACCGCAATACCAGAAATTGATCCATATCGCGAATGGAGGTCCGAAGCCTGCGACGGAATCTTCGAAGTGGCCCCTCCGCTGCAAAGTTCACGCGGAACCGGTTTCTACGCATACCTTGCCGAATGCGGCGACAAGGCTCGCATCGTTGCCCGAAGTTTGCTGGCATCAGGTCTACCGGGAAGCATTTACGTGCGCGATGCACCTGTCGACCGCTGGGAATTACCCGCAACTGACTGCGTCAAGCTGCTTCGGGTGGCTCCGGATCTGGATACCGTGATTGGGTCGGCGACGGTGGTCGTTCATCACGGTGGGCTCGATACGACTCAAGCAGCGATAATCGCCGGCAAGCCGCAGGTTCTGATTCCGCAAGTCCTGGACCAATGGCTGACGGCAACGGCACTTCGCTCGCTGCCATTTATAGTAGAATTTGCAAATGCGGAAATGAGCTCTGGCGACATAGTGCGTTCCGTCCGACGACTGCACCAAGCCGACGACTGCGCCACAAGTGCGTTGGAGTTTGCGTCGTCGATCCGGGACCGAAACCTTCACTCCGCCAAGCAGAGGATTATCGATGCCTGCCTGCAATTGCTAAGCTAAGTACCAAGACCTGACCAATGAAAGCATTTGCCGTCCTGGGGCCGTGGCGAGGGGGTACTTCGCTGGTGACCGCCATCTTGCACAGTCTGGGGGTCTATGTCGGTGACAATTTCGTCGACGCGGCGACCGAATACCCGACGTTCGAAGACACTCAACTGCGTGACATCTGTGTGAATTGTTTCGACGAGCGGCCGCAAGAATGGCGTTATCTTGGCACTACAGAATTCCGCGTGAACGCGCTTCGGTCCTGGATCATCGAGGCAAATTCGCGAGCCGCTGCCGCTGGATACCTGGCCTGTGGTGGAAAACATCCCGTCATGTGCAAACTGGTTCCCGACATTGCTCGTGCCTGGAGAATCAACGGCTTCTTGAGTCCAGTTTTTGTATCTGTCATCAGGTCGCCCGAAGATGTAAACCGTTCATGGACTCGTCCCGAACGAACGGGGCAGGGTGTGTGGTGGCCTCGGCCTGATCGGCAACAGGTCGTTGCAGATCTAATCCTGTCCCGAGATACGGCGCTGGAACGTTTTACGCGCGTCGAAATTGACTTCAAGGCCCTGATGGACGAACCGGAAAAGACGATTCGGAATTTCGCTAGACTCTGCGGTCTTCCGGAGACCAGAGTTTCGGCGGCGACAGAACTCGTCCAGCCACGGCCGTAGCCGGTTACGCACAGTCCCAACACCGGGTTGCGTCTAAAATGGACCGCAACTCAACGGCGGCAAACCGAGCAAATCGACTAGGTGTTCATCGTATTCTCAATCAGTGCGAGCGTCGTGGGGGATCGACCAGGAAGAACTGTGCTAAGAGAGACATGACGTGCAAGAGTGAGTGTTGCCCAGTGCTGAATGGGCTCGTATCCGGCTTGAGGCATGTGTCTCAAGTAGGCATTGACAAAGATGTTTTCAGCATGATCGCATCTGTCGGCAGATTCGGGAAAGCGAATGGCGTACTCTCGCAAGTGCCCAATGTAGTTCCCGACGTCCAACTCGAGTGGTCCAAGACAACATAGATCCAAGTCCACCATTACAACTTGCGTCTCAGTCAGTAAGACTTGGTCAAAGTAGAAATCGCGATGGATGGTGGTTAGTAGCGAACTTGAACGCAACTCGTTGGCTACGGCGTCGACTTTTTCTTCCAGCCGATTGATGTGCGAATCTAGTTCTGGATGCGTTTGCCTGAGTCGCTGAAAACGCGTTCGAAGGAAGGTAAGTTCTTCATCGATTGTGTGATGCGCGAGCTCGAGCAAGCGTGTTTGATGAAGTTGCGCGAGCGCTTGGGCCACGCTTGGCTGCGCAGCGATGAAATTGTCGGAGTCCACGGTCAGCGGTGTGGCTGGGCAAACAAACTCCTGCAACCACATGTTGAGTGATGGCAGCGTCCCATAAACTCGAGGAACCGCCACCGGTGCATGGCGGCACTGCTCAGCACCGTCGCGGTGGAGAGCTGCCAACCGTTGTTGGATCGCTGCCGACTTGCGGTCCAGCCCTTTGAAACGGATCTTCCCCAAGAATTCAATCGCTGAACCACTGGTGTCAGTGGCCAAATACTTGATCAAGCAGCGTTTACCCTGCTTGTGACGCAAGACCGAAGCGTGATGGATTCTGGCTCCGCGAATATTGGGCTGCAAAGACTGCCCATTGCAGAGCAGAGCGCTCATGTGCTGAGTATCACATGCGACCTCGAGCAGACTGGCTTCATCCAAAACACTCATGTGAGCGATACCGGCTCTGGGTGCGAGCTGGTCGCCTGCAAGACATGCCTAGCGAGCATCAGCAATTGACACATTATCGCCGGCCAGTCGAACATCGCTCGGCGAAACGGATGAGTCGCACACCGAATGAGTCCCGCCGAGAGTTGCGCGCGATAGGCCTGTTCGTCAAATTCACCGACGCCGCTGCGGTAGCCAGTCAGGAATGGTTCCGCCATCTCCTCCACCGCCGATATATTTTGGCCTAGTACTAGCTGCTGCCAATACAGTTTAGCGACGAAGTTGCCGACATCTTGATACGGGTTACCCAATCCCGCTTGATCAAAGTCAATAAACCGAACGGCATCATGCGTAGCGTCTCGATCGATCAGAACTTGCTTCGCATAAAAGTCGCCGTGAATGAGCGCGCGTGGTTTTCGCAATTCGACCAGTCGGCAGACCGTGTCGTTGATAGTGCGATTAGCAAGCTCTGCTAGATGGGGACAAATAAACCCAATGTAGCTGGCGATATCGTCAAGTGCATGCCCGGCCGCAGCCGCTGGCGCACCACGAACTGAGTCACATCGGTGCAGACGAGCCAGTGCGGAGCCGACATCGAAGAACAACGTATCAGCATCCTGTCCGCTGGCAATCAAGTCGGCTAGCAGATTCCCCTGAATCCATTCCATCGCGATGACTTTGTAGCGTTCATGGCTGGCAACTGTCCGCGGCGCCGCGTTGAATACGTCTTGAACCGACTGTAGTCGCTGCCACGTTTGACTGAACTGTGAACGAGAATAGAACTTGAAAGTAATAATTGGTTTAACTGTGGATGGCAGCATGGAGTCGCTGGTTTGCGCAGCACAATCATTAGCTATCATGCCCGCAGCAACGTATCGACGACTGGGTTTATAGGCCAGAGTTTCCAAGTGCAAGTCTGCATGGTTAGTATCTTTACCTAGTACTCGCCGCAGCAGTCGCCTGCGCTCGCCGCTATCGAAGCACTTCTCAATGTGCCTCAACCCCAAATCAAACGGGAATTGATCGATGCGAATTCGTTGAACTGAATCCTGCCAGGATTTGGCTTGCCAATGCATGGTCTCTGACTCGGCTGCAGCAGCTCGCGCCTGCTGCTTGACGAATGTCGACTCTGGCAACGCCGTCAACACAAACCGCTGTTCCGTCCCAGCGATGCTCGTAGTGACCAAGCTGATGCATCGGCGGCCGGGTTTGTATCGGAGGTAGTCAATGTGCAGGGGGCCGTCGAGCGGTAGACCGCATTGCATCAGCTGCTCCGCCGTGCGATTTGCATCCAGCAAAGTTGCAAGCCCGGCAAGATCGCGATTGCGGATAACGATACTATGATTAGCAGCGGAGAGCATTGGCTTCCTTTACGCATTGATTGGTCAAAGCATCCATGGAAACCAGGCGGGCATACGTTTCGCCAGCCGCCAGGAGTTCCACAGGCGATCCGAATTCGTAGCGTCCATTGGAGTCAACGACGAGAATGCGATCCATTTCGGCAGCCAAACGCAAGTCGTGCGTGACCACGATCGTGGTCCGCCCTCGTGAAGCGTTACGCAGTGCCGCGATTACTTTTTGGGAGTTCTCTGAATCGAGATTCGACGTCGGTTCATCGAGCATCAGTATGGGCGTGTCCGTCAAAACAGCGCGGGCGATCGCCAGCCGCTGTATTTGTCCTTGTGACAGATTCGCGCCGCGCTCGCCTAGTGTGGTTTGGTATTCGCTTTCGAGAGCCATTATGAATTCGTGTGCTTGCGCGATCTTGGCCGCCGCAACGACTTGCTCCAAGCTTGCCTTGGGAACACTCAACGCAATATTGTCGCGCACGGAACCCGCGAAAATGGCCGACTCTTGCAGCACAATGCCCAGTTGCGATCGCAACGACGACAGAGTCCAGACTCGGAGATCTTCACCATCGATGTGGATTTGTCCCGACGTTGGGTCGTACAAGCGAATCAGTAAACTGAGCAAAGTGGATTTGCCGACTCCGGATGGACCGACAATCGCGAGACTTTGACCGGCTTTGAGCTGAAATGAAAGATCCTGAAGCACCGTCGAACCGCCGCGGTAACCGAAGCTAACTTGATGGAAGTCAATAGCACCGCGCAGCCGTGGCGCCGGACTGGCCGCTGGAGCATCAACGACATTTGGTGCCTGCTCCAGGATTTCCGTAATGCGGTTGCCCGCAGCCAGCGCCTTGGAAATGCGGCCCGTGTATTTGGCAAAATCCTGAAGCGGCTTGAAGCCACGTTTCAAGTAGGTTAGGTAAACCACGAGACCGCCTGCGGTCAATGTCCCATCCATTACATAACGGGTTCCCAACCACAGCACCAAAGCCGACGCCACGGCGATCATGACATCCACGGAACGCTCGAGCCCCGCCGTCAAGCGGCTGGTCTTGACGCCTTCCTTTAAGCTCTTTTTGTTCTGCGCCGTAAACGCAGCGCTGAATCGATCCTGAGCTCCATGCGCCTGCACGGATTTGACTGCCGCAATGGACTCCGCTGCCGTTGCTGCCAACGCGCCTTCGCGTCGACGTTGCACTGAAGCCGCTTGGTGTATTTCCTTACTCTTGCGATACGCCAAAAACCAGAACAACGGCAGCACGGCGGCAACGACCAAACCCAATCGCCAATTCAAATACAACATGTACGCGAACATGCCAATCAGCAGCAATGCACTGCTAAGCAGCGGCAGGGCTGCGGACACAGTCACTTCCTTGAGCATGTTCATGTCGCCGACCAGTCTCACGGTCAAGTCGCCACCGCGCGACTTTTGATGAAATGCCAAAGACAGGGTTTGCAAGTGGGTGAACACACGACTGCGCAGATCACTGACCACCTGATTACCCACGATCGAAAAAATAATCGTGCGATAGTAGTCGGCCACCGCCCTTGCAGTCGCCAAGACGACTAGCGATGCGGCGCATAACACAACCAATCGCTCAGGCCCCCACTGACTTGCCAAGCTACCGAGCAAGCTATCTTGAGCTGAGGTGGGTAGTAGAATTCGATCAATCACAAACTGAAGCGGCCATGGCTCCGCGATGCGCAATAACACGCTCACTACCAGACAAGTCATGGCAAATAGCAATCGAGCTGGATGCGCGAGTAGGCCTGGCAACACGTGATAGAGGATTGAACGGCGTTTGTCTTCCACATTGTGATTCTGTTCAGCAACTGGATTCACTGCGGACATCGCACACCTTCACTTTCCATTTCGCTTATGGCGTTCCAGTCGTATTGTGGGCCGAGGGTCTCCAGACTTTGCAATAGCACATGATCCCAAGAAAACTCGTCGACCGCCCGTCTCCGTGCACGTCTGCCTACTTCCATGCAGACGGCCGGTTGCTCGGCGAGCATTGATAGCGTGCTTGCGAGGGCGGCAACTGAACTGGGTTTGTAGAGAAAACCATCGACGCGATGCTTGATGATCGACTTCAGTTGTCCAATATCGCTGGCAACGGTCGTTAGGCCAGACGCCATATATTCGTAGACTTTCAATGGCGAAAAGTAGAAATCCGGCAAGTCAGGATATGGCGCGACGGCTACGTCGATGGAATTCAAGTATCCGGGGACTTCGCTGGGCGCGACGCTGCCGATCCAATGCACACGAGATGTAATGTTCGAGTCCCCCGTGCAATAGTCTCGCTGAAGTTGGCGTTGCAGCGGTCCGTCGCCAATGATCAACAGCCGAGAGTTTGGAACCTCGCGTTGTATCCGCTGAAAAGCTTGCAGCAGGGTTTCCACGCCGTGCCAGGGTTTGAGCGAACCAACGAAGCCAATCGTGAAATCGTCTGACGGCAGGCGAGCAGCGACGTCAGGCGAGAAACGCTGTGTGTCGACGCCATTCGGTACTACGTGCAATTTTTCTAGGTCGATGTCAAAGTCTGCAACGGTGGCTTTTGCGACCTCGTCGGACACAACGGCCAATGAGCTTGCCCTGGCAAATGCAGCTTGCGAAGTCGCCAGCGCGTGGTCAACATCTACTAAATCGCGATGCTTGCGTTGCTCCTCAATCAACGGCGCGTTGATTTCCAAAATCGATGGTATGCCATGCTTACAGCCGAAGTCCGGGCCAGCGGAACTCCATAAACTGTGGCGTTCGTAAACCAAATCGAATCGTCCCTCTAACTCCATTGCCTCGGAGATCCGCTCGGCGACCGCTTGTGCGGAAACTTCCCGCTCCGCTACGCTGTCGGCCGGTTGCGGTTCGAAGACATGTACTCGACAAGACCCGGACGCGAGTTGCGAGAAAGCGGCTTGCGAAAACTCTTTGGGCGGCTCGCCACCAGTGCGCGCGACAAACAAATCCACTTGATCGCCACGTTTTAGAAAGCTTCGCACAATCTCTTGGACGTGGATCGAACATCCCTTCGATCCGAATACAGGTACCCCGAGATCGGCACAGACATAAGCAACTCGCATTGGCGTTAGACCTCAGTCAGTTGGAGTGAATGTTGGTCAGTTGAGTGGTGCGTGCCAGGCTTCATGCCAAAGAAGCGGCGTTGGATCGCTGCATTGTCCGCAACGTCAAACCTGCTCTCGATCAATTCGCGAGCAGCCGTTGCCAGGGCAACGCGTTGCTCACTGTCAACTAGCAGTTTAGTAATTGCGTCTGCCAATGCGTGTGGATCGCGCTGATCAACCAGCAGGCCTGTTACGCCGTCGGCGATGACCTCGGGGATACCCGTCACGTCCGTTGAAACACAAGGGGTGCCCAAGGCCATGGCTTCCAGCAGAACGGTGGGCAGCCCATCGCGGTTGCCGTCCGAGCCGTTGATACACGGTGCTGCCATCACGGCGGATTCTCTCAAGAGTTGCTTCACGACTTTCTGTGGCTGTGGTCCAAGCAATCGGACTTGGGCATCAAGATCCAGCGTGCGAATCTGCGTTTGCAACTCAGACTCCAATTCACCGCTACCCACGATACAGCAGTTGAATCGCACGTGGCGCGATCGCAAGATCATGCAAGCTTCGACTAGATCCGAGAATCCTTTCTTTTCGACAAAACGTCCAACAGCGATGATCTGCGACGGCCGGTTCAGTGGCATCTCGTACGGAAACTGATCTAGGTGCATGCCGTTGTACAGCCTCACGACCTTCGAAGCAGCCGCAGGGACGAATTGATCTTGGAAATACCGCAAGTTGAAATCGGACACGGTGAATGTTACGTTCGAATCGACGATTTTGCGTTCCAGCTCCGCATGGTCGACGGACTCGTGAAAAATGTCCTTCGCGTGCGCGGTAATCGAGTAAGGGATACCGCTCAGTTTGGATGCAATGCGAGCGACACTAGCCGCGCTGGAAGCAAAGTGAGCGTGCAAGTGTGTAATGCCTCGCTGCATGGACGCCAGGGCAAGTTGTAGTCCGCAGTAGACATCGAGCGAGTTTTCGTCCGTAACGCGGCTCAGTTTCTCGACGAGCTGCGGAAACTGCTGCTGTACTTGGTGTACCAGGTCCCAAAATTCTTTGGCTTTGACCGCGCCGGACGAAAGGTACGTTAGCGGCGCCCGCACTTGTGAAATCAGGTCTTGGAAATGCGTGTCCACCGGCGGTCGCAAAGAAAAGATTTCGATCTCGAGTCCAGCTTGCTCGTGAGCGAGCAATTCATTGACGATAAAAGTCTCCGAAAATCGTGGATAACGCTTTACGACGTAAGCAACTTTGCACACGGATCTTTCCTTTGTAACGAACGCAAACGGGATTTAGGGGATGTCCGCAAATTGGCGGCCGATCAGACGACGCACTGTCGATTGGCCAAGCAAGCCATCACTCTGGACTGGATGTGGTCTAAACCGGCAAGATCGATGTTGTGTTGCCTGGGGGCAGCGACGTCGGGCTGTACCAGCCAATCGTGGATCGCGCGGGGGCTGAGATCGTTTGGGTGCAACGTCGTGATTAGTCCGGCTGTAGACAGGCGTTTAGCGCGGATCCATTGTTCGGCTCTTGGTCGAGTACGTGGGACGATCAAAGCGGGCTTGCGGAAAGACAGCACTGCCATGACCGAGTTGTAACCGCCCATCGCCACGACTCGGTCGGCTTGGCTCACATAGTCGTCTGCTTCCACCAATTGATCGATGATCTTGATCGGTTCGGAACCGGCAGGACAGTGCTTGAGCGCCGTCTGGATCAACTGTTGCTTGTCGGACACAGGCATGAATGGCCCCGTGATCACCTCCCCGCGCCAGCCTTTAGGCACGCCGCCTTCGACAAAAGCTTGGGCAAGTCCCACGCCATCTTGTCCGCCGCCGACCACACACAGTGCCAACGGCTGTTGGGATTTTGGCTCGAGCTCGGCAAAACTGCTGCGCGCTTTTTGGTCGAGGTAGCCAGTGAAGCAGATCCGCTCCAACGTGGACTCTGCAAACTGATACTCGGCGCGGCAATCGTAGACACTGGGATCGCCGTAGACCCACACCTCGTCGAAATACTTCTCAATGATCTCGTCGTTGTTGGAGCTCGCCCATTCGCGAATTGCCACTTCAGGTTCATCGAGTACATCGCGCAGACCAAGAATACAGTGCGTTTGTATGCGGCTGCGAACTAGTTTCAAAGTTCGCTGAAGTTCGTTGCAGATCCCTTGTGGTAGTTTGTCCACTACGAGGATATCCGGCCGAAATGCTAACAATGTCGAAGCAATCACGCGTCCGCGCAAGCGCGTCGTTTCTTCCAAGGACCAACTGTAATGACGCGCCGAGTATTTTCCGTCGCGATTCTTGGTCAGTGCGGGCAGCGTGACGCAGTCTAGTCCAGCTTGTTCGGCGAAAAAGCCTGCCTCGCGAGTCCCAGCGATTAGGAGCGTATCAGCTTGGCAGCGACCGGAAGATAGAGCAGATGCGATTAACATGTTGCGTCGCAAGTGCCCCATTCCCATCGTGTCATGCGAGTAAAAGGCGATTCGTGGTTTGCGGGAAAGGCGACGATGAACCGTGGCCATCGGTTGGGCCGCCTCGGTGCGCCTTACCAGTTGCGGACTCAGTTTGATGTCAGTTCGATTGATTAAGTTCATTATCATTGCTATGCCAGATGGAGATAAGTTTCGCTTGATGTTGATGAAGGAGAGCCCTGGCTGCCGAAAGTCTTCAACCCTTCCGCTACGGCAAGCACTCAATCCTTCCTGCTACAGGTCCTAGTCCAAGATGTCTTCCAACGCTTCCTGGGCGGCAGCGCGGAGTTTTTCGTCGGTGCTTTTGCAGAGTTTTTTTACAGCATCGATCGACGGCTTATGTTCCTCACCGATGTCGCCGAGCGTCTTCACCAAATAGACCTGCGTTTCATCGTCACTATCGTTGAGGATGGCCAGAATCGTATCCCGCGCTGGAGCAGCGGCTTTACCGACCTTGTAAAGTGATTTCGCGCAGTAATAGCGAATTTCGCGATCTTGGTCCTGCAAACCCTCGATCAGGGACGGTACGGCAGCTTCGGCGAGCTCGCCCATTTTCGACAACGCCTTGGCAGACCTGTATCGCACTTGCGGATCGTCATCGCTAATGGCCTGCGCCAACGCAGTCACTGCGTCGCTGCCATTGGGCCCGAGTTCCTCCAACTTCTTAGCCGCTTTATACCGCTGCCGCGCGTTCCCTTCATTCAGTTGATTGGCTAATTCCCGCACTGGGTCTCTCCGCAACATGGCTGCGGCTAACACTAGTAAACCGATTCCTAACACGATGCCGACTATGCTTGCGGTCCACTTGCCTTTTGTGGCGACTTCTGCGATTTCCATTGGGTTTGCCTTAGGGTACGGAGAGGTATTGACGGGGGATCAGCAGCGAAGACCGCCGGTTAGTAATCACCCAACACTTGCCCATCACTGATATCGCCCAGCCGTTCAAAAACACGGCCGTCCACCGAATAACTCACTGAGCGTGTTGATCCATCGCTCAAAGCGATTTGAAAGACACCTGGGTGCGACGAACCGAATCGATCGTCGCCATCGCCAAGCCCAGTGAAGTCCGGCAAGGGAATCTTGTCGGTGTTTCGAATCGTGTCTGAGTTCCAGCCGGCGGTGTAGCCTTCGTTGTCATCTTCTTGGGGCGTACCTAGAAATGCGCGATTCAGTCGCTTGTCGCCCACCAGCAGCGTGTTGCTGGTACCGTCCAGAACATCGCGGAACCGTCGCGGCACGAAGCGTCGCACAACGCCGCTGCCATTGCGATTGCTCGCTGCGTAATCGCAAAGTGCATGCGTCACGTCAGCACCATTGATGGGCGGCGAGTAGTGATCGGGAGTCGTAACGACTTGCGCGCCACGCCGCGACGGACAAAAGTAGACTTGATTCGGTTGACCGACCGCCACCTCCGCCCCCGCCTGCCAAGTACTGGACGCTTCGATGAACGGCAAGATTTGAAATGCCCACCCAGCCCGTTGTGACGCTCCTGTTGCGGGTGAACCAGCGACATAAGTGGGCGGTGTATCCCAATCCCAGCCACCGGAGGGAAAGCTCTTGAATTGATCGTGGTGATTATGAAAAGCCAAACTGATTTGCTTGAGATTATTAAGGCACTGCGCTCGCCGCGCGACTTCTCTAGCCGCTTGCACCGCCGGAAGCAGGAGACCGACCAAGATCCCAATGATTGCGATGACTACGAGCAACTCGACCAGCGTAAAACCCAGTCGACGTCGATGCCGGGAAACTAAAAACGGTAAGGATTCCACACCAAGTTGCGCAGAGCTGGTGAGGGGCTGCCCGGATTTGTAGTTGGCCTGCGTGTTCATAAGTGTTGCGACCTTGCTTTTCAAAACTGCTATTCCATGGAATGCTGGCATGAAACTGGAATGCTTGCATGAAACTCGATGGTGACGAATTCGCCCCACACGAAGGTAAGCAAGAAAGGCAGGCGATTTACGCCAAAAAAAATTCTCAGAATCTTAACTCTTGGGATCTGAGCACATCAATCGTGCGATATAACGCCGCCATGCCGCTTGTTTTCTCTTCTGGAAACAAACAAAAAGGCAGAGCTGCAGTGGCGGTGTCGAAAATTTCAAGATTTCTTGGCGGATGGGACTGTCGGCTCCTACTCCATCTTGTACAGGGCCGATTTTTACTATCTCCGTTCACATTTTGAGGATCCATTCATGTTCAGTCGCCGAAAGATCATCGCCACTACCGCCTGCATGCTACTGCTCTCAGTTGCTTCGGTGTCACACGCGCAACAGCGGGTCAAGCTGGAGGCCAACCTCTCCGGCAACACGCTCGCCAGCGGCAAGGCCAAGTTCGAGAGTCGAGGCAATCGCCAAAAATTCAGCGTCGAGATCGAAGATGCCGCGGCCAATACACGCTATCGCGTCGACGTCCGCAATTCCGCAGGACTCGTATTCCGAGCTGTCATGAGAACCAATGCACTAGGCGGATTTGACCTAAATCGAGATACGCTGCTTGGACAGTCGGTGCCGTCGATTTCGGCTGGTGATAGGGTCATAGTGTTCGACCTGGCTGCCCGCCGAGTCCTTCTCCAAGGCACCTTCTAGGTATCCGGGTGCAATAACGTCGGTAGTGGAATTCGCCAGAATTCCTTGTGCGACGGGAATTCTGGCGAATTCCACTACCTATTTGTGCGACGGGAATTCTGGCGAATTCCACTACCTATTTGTGCGACGGGAATTCTGGCGAATTCCACTACCTGTTTGTCAGTTAAGTCGGAAAGTTATTTCGGGACAGTTCCTTAGGCGAGGCGGCTCCATCATAGCCGTGTCTCGCCTTTTTCGAATTCGTTTTTCAGCCGGTTCGGATCAGTTAGAAATTTTTGGCGGACAACTGCGGCAGAAGCTACTCCCTTGGGGTGAGAAGTTGCTGCAGTGTGGCGAGAACCAAGTTTCCAACCCTACTCTTTTTGTCGCAGGTGCCGAGATGCCAACCCAACCCTACAGTGCCAAACGCCGTCTATTCACAGAAACGCTGGAAACCCGTGCAATGCTGGCAGGGGACCTAGTTCACAATTTCGTGATGCCGCATGACGTCAATGATGATGGCAATGTAAGTGCAATTGACGTGCTGACAATCATCAACAAGCTGAATGACGATTCTTTTGATTTGCAGTCGATTGACGACCAGTCCAAGCCTGACGTGAACGACGACTCCATTCTGTCCGCACTCGACGCTTTGCAGGTAGTCAACGTGATTAACAATCCAGACTTGCTTCCTAGCATGTCCGATGAGTTCTGGTTGTTGGGTAGCGGCGGTGCTCGCGCTCAAGTCGAGTTGGAAACGGAAGGCTCAGAAACAGAACTTTCTATCAAATTGAAGAGTGCCGAAGCCAACCAGACATACTCGGTTACACTCAACGATATTGCACTTGGCGAGCTGACGACGGATTCGAAGGGGCGCGGGCGGATTAAGCTGAGTCGTGGCGACGATAATCGCTCGCATTTGCCGTTGCCAGACGCCCTTACCGCGCTCACACCCGCTATGGAACTTACGATTGGGCAGATCGTGAACGGGCGAATTGGCAACGCTTTCACTTCGTCGAGTACCGGTGGTTCCTCGGCGTCTGGCAACAACTCCTCGGACGACAACGCTACGGGCGACGACTCCACCTCAAATTCAGGAGGTTCGTCCAGCGGCAGCCAGCAGACGTTTGCACAAGTTGAGTTATTGGCGAACTTCTCTGACTCCCAGTTGAAGGCCGAATACGAAGTCGATGAACGTCGCGGAGCTTTGGAGCGCAAGTTCGAGGTCGAAATCGAGGACGCCGAACGCAACAAATCTTACGCGGTATTCGTCGATGGCCAACAAGTAGCGACGCTAGTTACCGACTCCCGAGGTGATGCGAAGCTGAAGTACTCCACTTCTCCGAGAGACGCTCGCGAGACGATGATGCCTAGCGACTTTCCAGCCATTGCCGAAGGCACAACCGTGACGATCGAATCTCGTACAGCCACGTTTCGAAAAGTCGTCGCCTAGGCTCTGTTTCTAAACTAATGTAGAACAATTGTCTCAATTGTTTTGCGCCGCAAATGCGAGCAACTCAAACGGTTGAGGACAACCGGCCCACACTTTAGAAACAGAGCCTAGGCTAATTTTGTGTAGAATCTGATGACGGATCTGTTACTCATCTCTATTCCTATTCACTGCCAATGACATTCCTATCGTGACAGAGCCCCTGAAATCCGATGGTAAGATCGCAACAGACGCCAGCGATCACAGCCTATTGGGTCGCCTGCGATCAGGTGACAGCGATGCGGCTCATTCACTGTACATGCGCTATGCGCGCCGGCTGTTGAGCTTGGCGCATCATAGAACCTCTGCAGAATTAGCCACGCGCATCGATCCTGAAGATATCGTCCAGTCGGTGTTTCGCACCTTTTTTCGTCGCGCCTCGGCGGGCCAGTACGATGTGCCCGAAGGCGAAGAGCTGTGGAAGTTGCTGTTAGTTATAGCTCTGAACAAGGTGCGAGCGCAAGGTAATTTTCACCGCGCAGGTCGTCGGGATGTCAGCCGTACCCAGACCTTTCCAGCGGACAGTGGCGATGCGAGCGAGCACACTGATCAGCGATTGGCTGAGCAGATACTGCAAATGTCCATAGACGAAATAGTGGTTCAATTGCCTGAGTCGAGCCGCCAGATTGTTCGCATGCGCATCGAAGGGTATGCGATACAGGAAATTGCAGACAAGCTAAAGCGAAGCAAGCGGACCATCGAACGCGTGCTCCAGGGGTTTCGCGCAGAGTTACTGTCGAGCATTGGTGAGTCGGGACAGGAGTAGTAGCCAGATTGAAAACGTTAGATTCACTTGTCGAACGCTTTGAGCAGGCCGTAGCAGAGTACGGTGTCGAGAGCGTTGCGCCACCAGATATCGTGACTGCCTGGGAATCAGAAACCGATACACAGGTACACTCAGAGGCGATCACCGAATTGCTCCGAGTGTGGCTCGAGTATCGCTTCGCATCACAACTGCCGGTCACCCGCCAGGAGGCAACCTCGTTGTTTCCGAACATCGCCTTTTCCGATTTTGAATTGCAGAGTCTGGACTTCGAGTTCCAGAGATTGTCGGCTAACACCAGTGCCAGCGAGAGCGCTCGCTGCTCCGCGAACCGAGCCACTGCGGAACTGCCCGATTTAGGCGAGACATGGGGGGATTTCTTGTTGCTCGAGCAACTTGGCGAGGGCGCTTTTGCGCGCGTCTATCTCGCTCGACAGATCTCCATGGCGGGTCGGTTGGTGGCCCTCAAGCTGACCTTTCGCGTCACCTTGGAATCTCAACTGCTTGCTCGACTGCATCATTCCGCGATCGTGCCCATTTATTCGATGCACCAGCATGACGAAATCTACGGTCTGTGCATGCCCTATCTAGGCAACACTACCTTACTCGATCTGCTCAAGGAGATTTTGCCGACCGGCGCAAAGAACTTTGGTTCGATCGATAGCGCGGATGGCATTGGATTGCTCGAGATTTTGGTACATCGACAAGCCAGAATAACGACCATTGCCAAACACGCCTCCGATCAAGAAACCCAGGATCGCGAATCGACTTGGGTGGGGGTGAAGCCTGGCACGGATTCGGAACGTGCCCCCAAAAGCAGCCAGTCTGAATTCATACAACCTGATCATGCGGATTCCGGCGCATTGCAGACATCGTCAGCCAGCAAACAAAACCGCGCGACGGCCAAGGAACTTTCCAAATTGGATTATGTGGGTGCGATTACTTGGATCGGCGCACAGCTTGCTGATGCCCTCGATCATGCCCACCGCCATGGAGTATTGCACTGCGATATCAAACCGGCGAACGTTTTGTTGGCGCCAGACGGGCAAGCTCGATTGCTGGACTTTAATGTTTCGTTGGAACAACGCAATACGAACGACGAAATGCGAGTTGGCGGCACCATGGCATACATGTCTCCGGAACAGTTTGTCGCCGTCCAGGGTGCTGGGCAACCGCAGATCGACGAGCGCAGCGATATCTATTCCCTTGGCGTCGTGCTATTTGAAATGCTGGCCGGTGTTGTTCCCAAGCAACACGCCTCGGACGAACAGGTTCAGGTTCGCCAGAAATTGCAGAAAGCTAACCCGTCCGTCACACCTGCGGTGGCCGCCATTATTCAGAAATGCCTAGCCAATGAGCCGCAAGCCCGCTACGCCTCCGCCGCGCTGCTTTACGAAGATCTGAACGCCCAGTGCAACAGCTTGCCGCTGGTCCACCTACCCGAACCAAGCCTGATTGAACGCACGCATAAATGGGTGCGTCGACATCCCTTGTTGACTTCGGTCTCATCGATCAGCTTGACAGCGGCTTGCTTAGTTGCTGTAACTACTGGCGCCTTTCTATGGCGTGGACAACAACTGGAGCGATTGGAGCGCATCGGTCGTGGCGATCGCTTGCAGCAACTCGTGCCAAGTGCGATTGCGACAGTATCAGCCATGCGTAACTACCCGGAGTTGACCAACGAAGCGCTAACGCAAACAAATCAAGTGTTTGAGCTGCTGCGCGACGAACCGGGGCAACCACCCGACCTTTCCATCCTCGCAGATCTTGCTCCCTTACAAACGCTGGTGCGGTTGAGCAAACGCAATGGCCTCGATCGACACGTGACAGGCATGGGCGATTTGACTCGTAAGCCTCTCGCTGACGGAAAGGCGGTCCAGGGTGCAACGCCACTCGAGATGGAAGCATTTGCAGCAGAAATCACGCGTCTCGAAGCAGCCTTGCAGAATGCATATCCGTCTGAACCGGTGAATAATTCGCACGACGAATTGCTCGAAGCCTACCTGGACGGTCGCTTCGCAGATGTGTTGGAATTGGGGAAGAAATTGCCAACCGCCAGAGCGAGTGACTACGCGACATGGATGTTCTTGGGGCAAAGCAATTTGAAAGTTGGTAATTTCGCTGCTGCTCGCGAATGTTTTTCGGTGTGCGTCACACTACGCCCAAGCATTGAAGTTGCTTGGTTCTACCGTGGTATCGCCCGGCTAGAATCGAGTAAATTTGAGTTGGCGATTGGAGATTTTTCGAAAGCGATTGCGATCAATTCGAACTTTCCTGCCGCTCGCTATAACCTGGCCCTGGCCTACGAAGCCTTAGGAGAAATTGAGACAGCTTTGGACACGTTAGACGCGGCAATCGCTGACGGTTGGCAAAGTGTCTCCGGCTATGCGTTTCGCGCCAAGCTAAATCAGCAGCTAGGCTACCAGACACAGGCCAAACAGGACCTGGCGCTGGCCATCGCCTCGCGACCAACGACTGAGCTGGATTGGGTGCGACGGGGAACGTTGCTGCTACCTACAGACCCCAACGCGGCCAAGATCGATTTCGAGCAGGCGATTAGTCTCAACCCCCAATCTATTTCCGGCCGCCAGAATCTCGCACACGTATTGGCCGAGCGACTTTCGCAGCCCGAAGCATCATTGGAACACTTAAATGCGCTAGTTGAACTGGATGCGACTAACGCGGAACGCTGGGCCGGTCGCGGAGTCGTCTTGGCTCGACTCGGGCGTTTGTCCGATGCCCTACGCGACTTGAGTCACGCTTCGACACTGAGTATGTCCAATCCACTTGTAGCCTACCAAGTCGCCTGCGGCTACTCGTTGGTTGCATCACAAATGAGCGGCAACACCGCCGAAAAAGAAGCATCGCAACCGGGGTTTCCAACGCAATCCCAAATTCTAAGTGCAGCCCTGAAATGGTATACTTATTCGGTAAAGTCTCGGCCGGATATTGCTGAGATCGCCAAGACTGACACAGATGTCGCATGGTTACGCATCCAACCACAATTTGAAGAAGCCAATCAAACCGTGAACCTATCCGAAAGTCCTTAGTTGTTTGGTGCTGCCTCGATTTTCTGAGGTTTTCGGATAGGTCCTAAGCTAAGGCCGAATCGAACGAGTCGCTGTAGGTCGAACCACAAGGCTGTGTCGGTTTGGCTAGCGAATCGCAGCAGGACCAAACGGTATCATCGAAAGACTCCTGAATATGCCCATTAAAAAACTGACTATGCGCCGCTTGCTAGGTGAGCAATTGGAAGATCGTAGGCTACTCTCTAGCGATTCGGGGGCTTTCTTTGGTTTCGGAAGCGTTACGGCCAGCTTTGCACCAGACGACACGAAGATTGGATTTCGGACCAGTGAGTTGGAATCGGCGTTCGACGCGAAATTCGGCGCAGGTCAGTGGAAGCCGGTCATTGAGCGCGCCATTCAGACTTGGGCCCGCGCCGCAGAACTCAATATCGGGTTCGTAGATGACAGCGGAGCCGACGCAGGCGTCTATGGTCCCACCCAAGGCGATGGCCGTTTCGGTGACATCCGGATATTTGGTGTGTCGTTGGGGCAAGAGGTTTGGGCCGAAGCGATCAGCGAAAATGCTCGCGCTGCTGGCACTTGGGCTGGTGACATTATTTTCAACGTCGATGCGGATTGGCGGAGTTTGCTCGATCTAGAAACGGTGGCACTGCATGAATTCGGGCACGTTTTTGGTCTAAAACACAGCGATGATCCAAATTCACCTATGAACGCGCACGGACCGTCAGCCTTGGCAGTTCCCACGGCCACAGACATCGCTATCCTGCAATCCCTGCATGGTCATCGAGATCCGGACCCCACTGAGGGCAACAAGGGTAATGACTCTGTAGACGAAGCTCACCGGATTAAGGGAAGCGAAGCTCCTGGTACGATAACCAACGATGACTTTGATGGCTCGCAAGTATGGCTGCAGTTCGGTGACTTGCTAGATGCCGATGATGTAGACGTTTTCGAAATCCACATCGACGACGCTTACTCTGGCCCCCTGGCGGTCAACTTACGCACGGAAGGCTTGAGTTTGGCTAAATTGCGCGTTGAATTGATCGACCGTGACGAAACTGTTTTAGTCGCTGGCTCCGTTGCCCAAGATTTTGGCGGGGAAACAACGTTGACGTTGGGTGCCGTTGAAGCAGGCGAGAAACTCTTCATCCGTGTAACTGCATCTACCGATGCATTTTGGTCGCAGGGCGATTACGCAATCACGATCAGTCATCCCCTTAGTCTTGTCAACGAACAGGCAGAAATTGCAGAATGGGGCAACTTGGTCCACCGATGGTACTTTGACAGTCGCGGCGCCAAACGCGGTTTTTCATACCATTTAAAAGGTTTAGGCACCGATGGGTACTTGGACGATGATGCCCACCTCGACGATGGTTTGGTCAACGCCCGGGATCTACTGGCCGCCATAGACTCGGGCGAACGTACGGTCTACTCCGCAGTCGGTAGTGTTACGGACTTGACGGACATCGATCACTTTCGATTCAAAACTCCGAAGACGATGAATGTTGGCTCTAAGTTGCTAGTTCACTTGGAATCACTCGATATCAACACACTAGTCCCCAGTGTCAGTGTATTGGCTGGGAATGGCGCGGTACTGGATGCAGAATTGCTGTCGGTCGGTTATGGGTCTACGCAGTTGCTGCTCCATAACTTGGAGGCTGATACCGATTACGTTGTTCGACTCGATTCGACTGGCGTCGATGCAAGGCACCGCACCGGTAACTACTCATTGAGGCTGGAGCTGAGTCCGACGCTTGAATCGAACGATGTCTTCGCCGTGGGCACGATTGACCCGAACACGTCCGCAATTAGCCAAACGCTCTATTTAGCGATTCCCCAGGTGATCACTTTTTCGCTTGAGTCAACGCTCGTTTCAGGAAATATTACCGAAGAAACTCAGGCCACCTTCCAGCTTTTCGACCACCAGCGGCAACTGCTTCACAACATCGTCGCTCCACTGGCATCGATGCGCAGCTTACCGGGCGTATTGCTGGATGCGGGGGAATATTACCTTCAAATATCTGCGGTTACCAATGAGTCGGTGCAACCCGCCATCGATGTGCGACTTTCCGGGACTCGCCCCACCGATCCCATCGGCCCCTTGGTCGCACCTGTGGATTCTCAGCCCATTTATACTTGTGATGTTGGTGGCGATTTTTGTTTTCCTGACGGCACGGAATCGACAACGCCGTCACATGTGGGCCCCGGCCCATTAATCCCCCTCCCACCGCCACCACCAGCACCGCTTCCCCCGCCACCAGACGCTTTCTTCTGGGGTAACGATGTAAACGTGTCGACGAATTTCAGGAACCCCAACGACACCAATGGTGACGGAATGGTGTCGCCAGTCGATGTGCTGCTAATTGTCAACTTCATCAATTCCAATGGATCGGGAAGTTTCCCGATACAATTTGCAGGTTACATAGATACCAACGCTGACGGAGTTATTTCACCCATCGACGTTCTGCTAGTTATCAATCAGCTTAACGGTTAGCGCCAACCGGCGTTAATGATTGTCTGAAAATAACCTTCTCGATTTATCTGTAGCGAAACTCGTCAAGAGTTTCGGCTACGGCGAGTCTGGTAAATGACCATTCGTCAGACGCGTGTCAATGTCCTGCAGGACAGGCCGAATATCGGCCACCGATTCAATGATATAATGGGCGCCTGCGGAGGTTAGCGTCGCTGCTGCGGTAGTGCAACGACTGGCAATCGCTTCTATCGACAGTGTCGCCAGGTCTGCCGCCGACATACCGACTCCGTTGCCCGTGCGAGTCACACCAATCGTCCAACATCCCGCATTTCGCCCAGCTAAGATCCCAACCGGCGTGTCGTCAACTTTGACAACATACCTCAAGGGATAGACGTTCATCCGTTTCGCCGCTTCGAACAGCAACCACGGGGCGGGACGTCCTTCAGGAGCATCCTCCGAGCATAGGACACAGTCCGGCTCATACCCCTGTTTGGCGGCGGCGGCAGTCACGACTTCCATCAGTTCGCGCGTGTAACCCGTCGATGAGCCGATCTTCAGTCCGCGCTGGCGACACCATGCCACGGCGTCCGCAGCACCTGGAATCAACGTGCTATGCTGGCTGAGTGTCTGTTTCTGCAGCGGCAGAAAGTCGGCGTACATGGCATCGATGTCAGTATCCGTACACGGACGGCTAAACGTGCTGCGCCAGGCCTCAGCCACCGATGGCATGGCGGCGATAGCTGCAATATGGGCCCGTTTAGCCATTCCCATAGGCTCGCGAGCCTGAGCAGACGTAATGGAAACTCCTCGCTGCCGAAAGATCTCCTGAAACACAATCGCAGGCGCCATGCACCCATGATCAATGGTCGTTCCTGCCCAGTCGAAAACCACGGCTTTTAAATTCTTGAAATATCCAGTCATCTCTTGCTCTTATTTTTGTAATCGTTCACGAAGTGTCGGTTTGTTTGACAAGGTCGGGAGTCTTTTCAGCCTAAATCGTTTAGTCCATTAGCTAAACCCATTGATTCCACATTAGATCGGCAAGTCCGAAGGACATCGTCATTCCAGCTCCGCCAGGTCCCACAGAAACGTGAACCTGCGGTTCGGGTTCCGATTCAAAAATTGCAAGATCCGGATGTTTTGCATAGACGCCGTGCCAGCGTTCTTGGATGCGCCAATTCGGTAACTGTAGAATTTTTTGCAGTTCCTGAAGAATCAAATCATCGATCCGCTGCTTGTCAAATGGAGAAATGTCGGTGCCGTATTCGTGCGAGTCTCCCAGAATGAACTCGCCATTGGCTGACTGAGTCGCCATGACATGAATGCCATATCGATCCAGCTCAGGAGCTTGCTGGGCGAAGCGTCGCTTCAGCTTGACAAGCGATGGACAATGCTCGAAAGAAGCGTAGTGCCGCAGTGTGAGGCCGCTGGCGAGATGCGCGAACTGCTGCACGGTTGATGGTTGAGCTGCCGCCCGCAGCATCTGCAACTTACATAACTTCAAACCAGACTCTGCCAAGACACTGGGATACAAGGTCTGCAAATCGCTTCCAGAACACACTACGACACGTTCCGCCCGCCATTGTCGTCCATCTGCTGCAAGAATGGTCCGATTGGCAACGCTATTAATTTGCGTCGAAAAAACAGTTTGGACGTTATGAACCTCTACTAGCCAATTGGTAATGTTTGCCGCCGCCCTCCGTGGATCGACTCGCAGCTCAGTGGGACTCCACAAGCCACCGAGCAATCCATTGGGATTGGCCACCGGAGCTCTCTGTAGCGTTTCCGCGACGGACAGGATCTGACAATCGTGAGTTGCTCCGCCAGCAAACTCTTCCAAGAGTGCCAGTTCGTCTGGGTGATGAGCTAAATGGACTGCCCCGCATTCATCTACGTGCGTTACCTTGGCCGCCTGAAGTTCAAGCCAAAGTTTGCGCGAGACCATGGCAGTGGCATAACGTACTCCGGCAGATTGGCCAATCGGCCAAACCATGCCAAAGTTGCGAACGGTGGCACCCTCCGCTTGAGGCGAACGGTCGAACAACACAACGCTCAGACCACGTCGAACAGCCATCCACGCGTGAGCCAGACCGACAATACCGGCTCCAACAATTGCGACATCAAACTTGGCGCTCACGAAGACTGTTCTTTCTGTTTGGCGACCGCCTGCAAATGCGGAAGAAAGTGTTCGATATCAGGTGTTTGTAGATCAGCAATCTTCCCCTGGTCATCCCAACGTCGCAACCGGACGGCAGGTTCACAGAACGGACTTGCCTCGAATTCGGCAACTTCCTGCTCCGACATCGGACCACCCTGTAGATTCAGACTGAGGATGGAAGGCTGGCTTAGCTGATACTGATAGTCGGGATCCGTCGTACATAGATATCGTTTGGCAGCTACATGCAAGCGCACCGGTTCGGTAACCGCTTCGTCAAACATCCGTCGCAGGTAGCGCTGCCCTAGCTCTTCATGAACGTCATCAATTCCGCGATCCGGTGCATCCTGCGGCAGGGCATGAACAAGATGTCCGACGTCATGAAGCAACGCGGCTACAATCAGGCTCGACGACGCACGGTCGGCTTCGGCCAGTGTCGCGCACTGTAGTGCGTGCTGCAACTGCGTCACAGCTTCGCCGCCATACTCCGAATGGCCTCGTTCCCGAAACAATGTCATAATTTGATCGATATCAGGCACGGTGATTACTTTCCATCGGGGACAACCGCTACGCGAATTGGACGCTGCTGTAGCGCGTAGTCAAAAGCGGCGTTCACCTCTGACAATGACCACGAACGTTCAACTAGATCTGCGAACGGATAACGTTGGTGTTGCTCACACAGGAAGTTTACCGCTGTCACTAGATCCAGTGGAGTGTAGTTATGCACTCCAAAAATCGTCAACAGCCGTCTTACAATTTGTTCGGGGTCGACATTGACAGGAGGAGACGGGCTGACCGAGCCCACCAACGCAATCTTACCACCCACCGTGGCAGCGCGAATTGCAGCTTCGACGGCTGAAGGATGACCTGACATTTCAAAGACGCAGTCAAAATCATCGCGAGCGACTTGCCCTGCGGTTTCGGTCGCTCCGAAAGCGATGGCTCGTTGGCGTCGGCGCTCGTCAGGGTCGCACAGACAAACAGATGCGGCCTGGGCTGCGTCGGCCATTGCACAAGCCGTCAGACCGAGCATACCAGCCCCCAAGACCAACACTCGTTTCCCATGCAAAGAACCCGCCTGGCGCACAGCGGCAGCGACTGTGGCTGTTGCACAATTTGCGGGACACGCGACGGAATCTGGCAATTTCGCTGGCAGGCGAACAATAGCTGTTCCACTGTGCAACACACAGTACTGCGCCAATCCCCCACTGAGTTTGGCAGCTCCAGAAAAACGCTCGTGCCCGTACTTGAACAGCGACTCGCACTTTTGAGGCAGCCCGCTGCGACATCGATGACAATTTCCGCAGGCTGCCGCGACGGACCAGGTTACGCGATCCCCCAATTGCAATTCATTGCCAGCGATATCGAAGGCTGGGGACGCGGCACGCTGTTTAATTATCCCAATGATTTCATGCCCCAAAACGCTTGGCGTTGGCGTCGATCGTTTTCCGCAGAACGTATGCAGATCGCTTCCACAGATCGTGCAGCACGTCACCTGAATCAACAACTGATCAGCTTGCAATACCGGTATCGGGACGTCCCGCAACTCGATTTCAGAATGGACTGCAGTAAAGACAGCTGCCTTGCACGTTTCGTTCATCATGTTGCCGACAGCGAGAGAGTACGACGAAAATATCGCAACGCACACACGAGTGCGACAACACTACCGGCGGAAGCAATAAGTAGGCCGCCTCGGAACAATGGGAAGATGCCCGCTCCAGGAGGTAAAAACATCTTCCATGTAACAACGGCCGCATATCCAAGGTATCCGATAGAGTCTGCCAAGTACATTAGAAAGCCAAGGTTGCCTGGGCGCGGAGACGCGGCAATCAATCGCTCAAAAATCGTTGTATGAAACGCGACATAGGGAATATAAAGTCCAATGCCACAAGCCACCATGAACGGAAAAGCTGCCATGTGTCCGGTCCACTGTAGGAGTACCGACGTTGCCACTAACGCAAATCCGCTACACATCAGCACCGTGGCCGCAGACAATGCCGCCAAGTTGCCAACGATGCAAATAGCCATAGCGTTCACCAGGGTCGCCACCACGGCCACCATCAGTTCGGATAGAGCAAATACTTCCGGCTGCTTTTCTACGCCCTGAGCTTGCCAGATTTCTACGGCAAAGTCGTCTCGCATCGTGCGAACCACCGTCAAGCCAATATAGACCAATAACAACAGCAGCAGACCGGGCAAGTAAGCTCGAATGAAATCTATGCGCTCCGCCCGGCTCATTGCAGAGCGCTCGGATCTCAGTCGGCGATCTTCATGGTTGGGTTCCGGAGTTCGCTGCAGCAACCACACAAAGCACAGCATTGGCAGAAAGAACAACAACCCCGTCATGTACGGCATGTCGAACTCGGAAACTCCCTGTTCGACGATCAGCCAGCGTCCAACAGTCTTGACGGCTCCCGATGACACAATAAAGCTGGCACACAATGCCGCAGCCAATGCTTCGGTATGCCGCCGTCCTTCCAAGTATGCCAGCACAAGACCAAAGATGATCCCCAGTGGTAAACCATTCAAAAACAGCATTAGTACCTTGCCAGGAGTTGGCAAATAGGCAAAACCAACCAGAGCCAGTTCGGCCATGGCCATGAGTGCCACCATCACCATTGCTCGACGCGATCGCGGCATTTCTGAAACCACCTTTACGCCGATGAATTTCGATAGCATATAGCCGCACAGTTGCGCCAACACCAGAACGGACTTCAGACCTAGCCCCCAGAACTCTTGGTCATCAAATGTTGCAGCCGTGAACGGCTTTCTGAACGCGTACATACAGAAGTAAGTACTAAACGCCGCTAGTGCCGCGATGAACGTGGTGGTTTGAGTATTTCGATCGGTTTCAGGCAACATGGCCTCCAATGTAAATCGACGCTCACACGATACACGACAACGTCAGTGGCGCTAAGCGTTGGCGCAGGCTGTCGACCGTCTTCACACAATTTTCACGCCGCCCCGGATTGGCGCCGACTGGATCGGTCAACTGCTGAGATTGTATTCGCAGTGATTTGGGGTGATAATGATTCTTGGGCCTCCGAGGGTCCTACTTGATTCGCTGTTGGCCGCGTCTTGGCTATTCGCGGCGACCTGAATTCGCTGGTAAACGCAGAGGCAACTGCAGCATGTTTGCAACTAAAACGATTTCGCGGCGAGATAGCCTGGTCTTCGGGTCACTAGCTGGCTTCGGTTTAGCAGCCGCGAACGGCAAGCGAGCTAGTGCAGGGCCGTCGGATACTCTGGGTTCTGCCAAACGCTGCGTGCTGGTCTGGCTCGACGGCGGGCCCAGCCATTTGGAGACCTTTGATCCCAAACCGGAAGCGGCGGAGGAGGTGCGTGGACCGTTGGGAGTAATCAACACGCGACATGCGGGCGTAGTCTTCAGCGCCGGCTTACCCCAGTTGGCACAGCGTGTCGATCAATTCACCGTGATTCGCTCGATGACATCGCCCGTCGGTGAACACAACTTGGCAACACACTACGCCTTGACTGGCCATATACCTGGCGGTCGTGCGGTAGCGCCGGCATTCACCCTGCCGGTCTCGACAAAATTGCAAACTGCTGGTCCGCCACTATCATCGCTGCCTATTCACGTAGCCGTGCCGAACTTCAATCTCGGTGGCGGAGCAAAACTGAACGGCTTCCTGGACCGCGCTACTTTGCCTTGGACGCTTGGCAGCGATGCGGGTGACAAAGATTTTTTACAGCGTCTGTGGCCGTCGTCTCCGGGGTTGGACATTGAGCGACTACAGCGGCGGCGGGAATTATTAGGTGACGCAGGCGACCAAGCCCTGGCATCGGCCATCGATTTGCTCAGCGACCCAAACGTACGCAGGACTTTTGATATCTCACAAGAGTCCGCAAAGACGCGTCAGCGCTATGGTGGCAAGCCGATTGGCCAAAACTGTCTCCTGGCGCGCCGTTTGTTAGAAGCAGGCATTCCAATCGTAACGTTGAATAACAAAGGTTGGGATACGCACGATCGACTCCGCGATCGTCTGTACGATGGTTACACCGGAGCCGCGACCCCAGTCGGTTTAGTACCATCGCTGGATCAAGCCATCGCAGCCTTGCTGGATGATCTGAGCAGTACGGGATTAATTGATGACACTCTCGTCGTGGTGATGGGCGAGTTTGGGCGAACCCCAAAGATCAACTCCTTAGGAGGTCGCGACCACTGGTCGCGCGCCTACAGCGTCTTACTGGCTGGGGCTGGCATTCAGCCGGGAGCAATTTACGGGAGTTCAGACCGCGTTGGAGAAACGGCTCATGAAGATCCCGTGACGCCAGCTGACTTGGTTGCGACCTTGTATCATCTGTTGGGCGTCGATCCTGCCGAACGCATTGCCACGCCGGATGGACAGCAAATGCGACGCACGCCAGAAGAATCGCACATTGTCACTAGCATTCTCGCATAAGTCACAATGCCAAGCGGCGATTGGCGGAACTGGAGCTGTCACATCGATGAATATCGAACCATTGAGAATGAATCTACTTGGCCGATGGCTCGTCCACCCTTGCCGCGTTCTGTCCGTGCCGGTGTTAGTACTAGCACTGGTCCTGGCCAATCGAGCAATGGCTCAAGTCGCCCCAGCTCAACCACCTGCACCTTCTGAATCCCTTGCTGCTTCAATACAGCTTGACTTCCCGGCGGCGAGCGGCGTCCTGTCACAGGACCGGCAAAGTTGCCTTTTGATCGGTGGCCACTCGCTGGCTAGACTTGACTTGCAATCGATGCAAGTTGTCCAACAGCACAACTTAGAATCGTACGTCTTTTCAGCAATTGCAGCTTTGCAGAATACGGTCGTCGTCGCCGGGGCGGCAGACATCGAGAACGGGTTCGTCGGCCGGTGTCGCTACGACGATCTATCGCAGTTTGAGTGGATCAACGACGATCTTGAATTCCCTGCGACCAGCGTCTGCGCCGCTGGTGATCTTGTCATCGCGGGCAACGAACGCGGCGAACTGATGGCGTTTGCAGCCGGACGTGGTGAACTCCGCTGGAAAAAATCCTTGCACAGCAAATTGGTGACAAGTCTCGCTGCGCTAGGTGAGCAGCAGTGTGCGAGCTCCGATTGGACGGGTAAGCTGATCATCTTTGATACAACCGACGGCCATGCGCAGACCGATTTTCAACAGCATCGCGATCGCGTGACTGCCCTGGCTACTCCCAATCCAATATCGGCATCATCGCCTGTCCGTCTGTTCAGCGGCAGTCGCGATGGGACTGCGAGACTGTGGTATGCCGACCAACGACGCTTGGTTCGCTTTGTACAATTGGAGTCGCCCGTCACGAGCATCGCCGTGCTGGACGAGGCCCTGATCGTCGCTGCGACTCGCGATGCGCGGCTGCATGTTATTGACATGTCGGCGGCTAAAGTGATTCGCGACTACGCGCCTTCACTGCAATACATAACGCATGTCGTTGCTCTTGATAATCGGCACGTGCTGGCGCTCGATGGCCGTGGCAGCGCACAGGCACTTAAGTTGCACTGAGCTGTACACTAGTATTGGCAATAGTGTTGAAACCCAAGTGAATCGCTAGAGGTTAGTGTTGAAAATACGATCGCCTGCATCTCCCAGACCGGGCACGATAAAATTGTCTGCGTTGAGTTCTGGATCGACGGCGCACACGAAAATCCGCACGTCGGGATACTGGCGTTGCAGTCGTTCCACGCCTGGTTGTGCTGCAAGGACACTGATCACCCGGATGTCGGGGCATCCCCAACGCTGAAGGGCTTCGATAGCCGAAATGACGCTTCCACCCGTCGCCAGCATCGGGTCGAGTACGAAACCGACATCACAAGCACCACTGGACGGCAATTTGCAGTAATACTCAATCGGTTGCGCGGTTTCTTCGTCGCGATACATGCCCAAATGCCAGACTTCCGCTTCTGGCAATAAAGCCTGGATGGGATCTACCAATCCCAAACCAGCTCGCAGGATGGGTACGATGGCGATGCGCACGCTAATACGACTGCCGGTCATTTCTGCCATGGGTGTGGCAATCAACTTGGGGGTCAACGGCAGGTCCGCCGTTCCTGCGGCAGCCAGCAAGGTGGCCAGACGCTTGGTTTGCTCTCTAAACAAAGAACTCGGCGTCGTACGATCGCGCAGAATGGTCAAGTGGTGCTCGACCAGCGGGTGTTGAACGACGGTAACGCCGGCCATGAGAAATACCTCAACTTGGATGCTCGCCGCCAACGACACAGCTAGCGGATGGGGAGGGATTCGAACCCCCGGTACCTTGCGGTACAGCGGTTTTCAAGACCGCCGCAATCGTCCACTCTGCCACCCATCCAAGTATGGAAAACACTAGGTTTTTCGGAAATTTGCTATCGCCAATCCAATACCCGATTCATACCCTGTAAAGGAGTCAAATAGGGTAAAGTCGCCTCCAATTGCAAAGACAGACGATAGCCGTACACCACCCAACCCGTAAGAGTATAGGTGATCCGACGCCAGATTCTACCGTCGCGCCTAAAACTAGGCGACCCCGGAATGGTTCAGACCTTCCACTCTTCGTCCCTATGGCAAGTGGCTGTATTGGTTCAGCGTAAGTTGTGAAAACGAGGTTAGCGTTTAGTGTTGCGTTGGAGCAAGCCAGCTTGACTGAGTACGAGTTGAGATCACCAATTCGATGTGCGCCGAGGAGTTCAATTTCCCAGAGAAATTCGCATGCAACTCCGATAGATCTCGGTATCACAGGCAATGGAAATCCGAGCTCAATGGTTCTTGAAACTCAGTGTGCACATCGGTCAATCCGCTGGTTGAGCATTACAACTCTTCGCCGGGCTTGCCGACCAGCAAATATGTTTATCCGCACGTTTGAAGCATTGCGCTGTACCTGTGGACTTGGCCGTTTGGCAAGTCGTGATCCTGGTCAGCTCTGCTTTCCCGTAGTTCAATATGGCTGGCGATTCAACTCGCATGGGCAACGTCGAATTGGTAGAATCGTACTCTCACTTCCCTCAAATTCATCAGGGACACCAGTCAGCATGAGACAAGTTGCTATCGATATACAGCAGTATAGGACGACATTGCTACTTGCACTTGTTTTCTTCGCCAGCCTGTCGCGTGAGGATTCGTATCGCTGCATTTGGGCGCAGGACGTTCAGGTTGAAACCGGCAGTAGTGAACAGATTCAGTTCTTTGAGTCTCGGATACACAAAGTCCTAGTTGAAAAGTGTTACAAGTGTCATTCGGGACATGCGCCGAAAGTGGAAGGTGGACTGTTGCTGGATTCGCGCGCGTCGGTTCGCGCGGGCGGCGACTCGGGTCCAGCCGTTATTCCTGGTAGCCTGTCCGACAGCTTGCTCTTTCAAGCGATCACGGCAGCCGAAGATGGGATGCCGCCCGAGCAGCCGCTGAGTCCTGAGACGATCGCCGACTTTCGGCAGTGGATTGAATCTGGCGCGGCTGATCCGCGCAATCAATCTGATGCACCGGAGATGACCGAACCAGACTTATCGGCGGCTCGAAACTACTGGGCATTTTGTCCACTGACCAGCGTGTCCGTGCCGCCCGTCCAGGATGCAACTTGGCCCAAGAACGCGGTAGATCGCTTTGTACTCGCTGCGATGGAGGACGTCGCGTTGCGTCCTGCACCGGCAGCGAGTCCAGAAGTGCTTGTACGGCGAGTCTATTTTGATTTGATCGGTCTACCGCCAACACCAGCAGAGGTCGATGCGTTTGCCTCATCCCCTAGTGAACAGGCATACCGTGACTTGATCGATGAGCTACTGCAGCGACCTGCATATGGCGAACGCTGGGCACAGCACTGGCTCGATGTTGTACGTTACGCTGAAACGGAAGGCTTTGAATACGACCAGACTTTGCCGGACATCTGGCGGTATCGCGACTACGTTATCAGGGCTTTCAATGAGGACAAACCCTACGATCAGTTCTTGTTCGAGCAAATTGCTGGCGACGAGGCGCAGGATCAAGAGTCCGAGGGTCGGGCGACCGACCTCAGGATTGCCACGGGGTTCTTTAGGCTCGGTGCCGTGCGGCGCAATGCGGGCAATCAGAAGGTCGCCAGTAGCCGCAACGAAGTTCTTACCGAACGCACCGACATTCTTGGTTCGGCCGTGATGGGCTTGACCATCGGTTGTGCCCGCTGCCACGACCACAAGTTCGATCCACTCTCACAAAAAGACTATTATCGTTTACAAGCCTTTGTGGCAGCCACGCACGAAGATAATTGCTCATTGCATTTTGATACAGAGCAAGCGGAAAGGCTGGCCCTTAATGAAGAACTTGATGCCAAGATAGCGAGCCTGAAAGAAATCATTGCCAATCTAGACGGCGATGAGGAAGAGCGTGTGCGTCAAGAAATCGCCAAGCTAATAGAACAAAAGGTGCCACCGGGACCGACAATTTGTGCAGTAAAGAATGATTTTGTGAATTCGCCGCCCGTGCGTCTACTCCGTCGTGGCGATCCAACATTGCCGGGTGGTATCGTCGAAATGCAATTGCCGAGTGTCTTGTACCAGCCCGACGCACAAAAAGTTCCGCAGAGGGTTTCCAAGCCGCGAACTCAGTTGGTTCACGAACTGCTGCAAGAGCAAAGTGCATTGATTGCTAGAGTCATGGTCAATCGCGTTTGGCAGGGGCACTTTGGATCGGGGCTGGTAAGTACGTCCAATGACTTCGGTAAGAACGGCTCGGGGCCTTCCCACCCTGAGTTACTTGAGTATCTGAGTGGTTCGTTCATTGATTCTGGTTGGCAGCTCAAAGCCCTTCATCGTACGATCATGCTCAGCGCCACGTACCGACAAAGCTCCAGGCCAATGGATGCCAACCTCGCCCAAGAAATTGACCCTAGCAATCGACTCATTTCGTTCTTCTCCCAACGTCGACTGAGCGGTGAAGAGCTGCGAGATGCGATGCTGGCCGTCTCGGGTAAGCTGAACTTGAAAATGGGCGGTGAGAGCATCATGTTGCCGGTCGAGCAGGAGCTAATCGAACAGTTGTATAATCCAGCAGCCTGGGTCGTCAATCCAGAGCCAGAACAACACGCTCGCCGGTCCATTTACCTCTTTGCAAAACGAAATCTACGGCTTCCATTCATGGAAGTCTTTGACCAGCCTGCCGCACAAACCAGCTGCGCGGTGCGCGAGCAAAGTACACATGCCAGGCAGGCGTTGGAACTACTGAACGGACAGATGACCAACGAATTGGCCGAGTCCTTTGCGCAGCGCCTGCGCGATCAGGCGGGGAGCGATCCGGGGAGAATCGTCGAAACTGCGTTTCAATTGGCTGTTTCGCGACAGCCGACATCTCGTGAATTCGAATTAGCTTGCAACTTCTTGCAAGAAGGAAGTCTTCGTGAGTTTGCACTGGCCATGTTTAATATCAACGCCTTCCTGTACGTAGACTGAGTAGATGCGATGCCTTGGACAATCGATGTGCCGCGCGACCCGAAAATGCCAACTCGGCGCCCTTTCTCCAGACGCGAGCTGATCGCAGGCGGTTGTTGTGGTATGGGATCGCTGGCCCTGAACAGTTTGATGCTTGAACAGGCTCAAGCTGAATTGGGCACAACCAAGTTTCAGGGCCAAGCCAAATCAGTGATTTTCTTGTTCATGGCCGGCGGACCAAGCCATATCGAAACCTTCGATCCCAAACCTCTCTTGGACCAACTCGATGGCCAGCCACGGCCCAGCCAGTTTGGAGAAGCCAAATATCAGTTTGTTACCAATGATGCAAAGCTCCTTGGTTCCCATGTCAACTTTCGGCGGTATGGCGAAAGCGGAATTGAAGTCTCCAGCTTGTTTCCGCATGTGGCGAAGTGCATCGACGACATCGCAGTCTTGCGATCCTGTTACGGGGACGTCGTGGTGCATAGCGCCGCGCAGTATGAACTTTTTTCCGGCCGAGTCGTGCCAGGCTTCCCCAGTATGGGTTCCTGGATCGTGTATGGTCTAGGAAACGCCAACGACTCGCTACCGTCCTATGTCGTGATGCCCGATCCCGATGGAGCCCTCGAAGCCGGGCGTCCGATGTACATGAACGGTTTCCTGCCGGCAGCGCATCAACCAATGGTCTTTCGTCCGGGGGATCATCCAATTCTAAATCTGAACTCACCCTCGCACGTTTCGCCCAATCAGCGGCGCCGGACAATCGAGTTGATCCGACAATTGGACCAAGCGGCGCTATGGCGTGAAGACGACGAACTCGAAGCCCGCATGGAAAGTTACGAGCTTGCGTTTAAGATGCAAAGTGATGCACCCGAGGTATTCGATCTAGGAAACGAGACACAAGAAACGCTCGACCTGTACGGCGTGGGGGTCGAGCCGACGCACGACTATGGCCGACGCTGCTTGTTGGCCCGAAGGCTAGTTGAGCGCGGTGTGCGTTTCACCGTGGTTGTGTCTGGCGGTGGACCAGGCAACAAGCAGTGGGATGCTCACAAGGATATCGTCGAAAATCACAATCGCATGGCAGGTGAAACGGATCAACCGATCGCTGGGCTCCTGCAAGACTTAAAACGCCGGGGACTCTTAGATACGACCCTTGTACTTTGGGGCGGCGAGTTTGGAAGATCGCCTGAGGCGCAGTCCAGCCGAGGTCGAGACCATCACAATTTAGGATTTACGATGTGGATGGCGGGTGGCGGAGTTCGAGGCGGGCAGGTTGTAGGTGCCACCGACGAGATAGGCCTGCGTGCCATTGAACGTCCTTATCATTTTCGAGACATCCACACAACTATTTTGCATCAACTGGGCCTTCATCAAGACGAGTTGACTTTCCCACATCTAGGCCGCGAAGAACGACTGACTCAAATCCATGGAAAAATCATAAGAGAAATCCTCTGATGTACCCGCTATTGCTTCTCCAAGGAAATGGTGTCCAGTTCGCCGCATAAATCGAACGCTTTCATCGCTTGCACGGTGGCGATGTAGGTGATGTAGTGGTAGTTGCCGCGGTAAAGCGAGTGCATCCACCAACGGCCGCTCTCGCGCTGTTCTCGCTTCAGCCACGCCAGACCTTGCTGGATGCGAGAGTCGGAAACGGGGACGTCGTTCTGCCGCATCAACACGATGGCCAACGCAGTCATGTAGGCGTCGCTTTCAGGCTGGTCTGCATCGGGTAGGTTTTGGATCAGCGTGAGCACTTTATCACTCATTTCGAAATGCCAGTCCTCAACTGGCGACATGTCGCGCGTGCTCCAACCGCCATCGGCGTGCTGTTTCGAGGTCAGCAGAGTGAGCGCGGCCTCACGATCCGAATGCGAGACCAGGTCCGGCAGGTAGTAGGCGAGTTGCAGTTTCAGAACTCGATCGAAGTCGTTCTTCGGCTGTGCGGTGCGCAGCCACAGCTTCAACTTTTCGACGCGAGCGACCAGTCTTTCGTCATCTAGACTGGTGAGCCACTCCGGCGCGGCCGTGATGGCGCGCGCAGCTTGCAGTGACAGTTCGAAGTCCGTGGTGATATGTGGGATTTCGACTTCGCCATGGCTGACAAACGCGCCGTTTTCGGATTGACGTTCGAACATATCGCGCAGCGAGCGATCCGTTGCCTCAGAGAACTTGCCGGTGATGTGCCGATCCCACTCGGCCAGTCCGGCGCTGCGCCACACGCTGTTAAACGTATTCGGATAAGATTTGTGCCCCTTCGTTTCGGTCTCCTTGACCGCTTGGACTTCTTTCGGCAAAGCGCGGACGAAGCTCGCATGTACCTCCTCGCTTGGCTCGCCGAACTGCTGCGACCATGCGGTGTATTCGGTCATATAGGGACCGGTGGTGTGGCAATTCACGCAGGACCGCTCGCGCACCCAACTCACTGCACCAACTTCCAAGTACTTCGCCGCGGCCTTCAGCGATTCCGCACCAAACGCTTTCACTCGCGGCTCATCCGCCGAGGGAATGCTAATGCGGACATCGTCTAACTGATACTGAAAGGCCGGCTTCTGCGACTGCTGCCCGCGAGCCACAACAGCTAGGGAGAAGATCGCCACAGATACCAAACCAAATTGGAGACCGGAACGGAATGCAAGTCCGAAACCACAGCGACAGCTTGGATACATGTTATTTCCAATGGTAGACGGTAGAGTTTTCGGGACTACAAGTCTGCTCGACATCTGCCCGCACGAACCCAGGCTCACTTCAGTTTAGCGAAAGCGATCCTGCGCAGTTACCTCGGATTTCCTCTGGCCTTTTGAGCCTTTAAACACCTAGGCAGCGAGTGCGGCTGGCTCCTTCCAGTTCAATGGTGACGAAAAAACCCATCGATGGTAACTAGAGTCGCCGCCAGGACCGGCTGTATACCTCGGTTCGGGGCGTCATCCGCCCAGCGGTCGATCTTGACCGCAGGACATTTGTAGTTATTGTCGTTACTAGAAATGTTACGCTTACATTCTTCAATTTAGGCTCGATCCCGTGCGACCGATTCTCTTTTTCGCATTTATTTCTGCCTGCCCAACTACTGCTTTTTCAGACTTTCTTTTTGTTTCTAGCGCAGATAACGCTACAGTCTTTCAAATTGATACGTCGTCCGGTAACGTAGTAAGTTCGATCGTTGATCCAGGTTTTCTGGTTCAACCTCGCGGACTGGCACTGAATTCATCACACACACAAATTCACGTAGCCAGTCCCGGAAGCAACTTTGCATCATTGCGATACGATATTGCAACATCGCAGAGAATTGACGGCGTGGTAAATACTGGAGTGACTAGCGTCTCGCGAGGACTGGATCTTACAGCGGATGGTACAAAGCTCTATATCGCGTCGACTACCGGTGCCATATCCGTACGGGACTTCACGCAGGGCACGACGAATACAGTCATCAGAGGTCTATCAAATCCACTTGGTATTCAATTGTCGTCTGATGAGGCATCTATCTTTGTCGCCAATTCTGGAGCGAATTCAGTCGTCGAGCGTTCGTTGTCGGATGGAGCGACACTAAGAACCTTTGACTCGCCAAATCGTCTGACGGCGGATGTGGAGTTTACTCGCGATCGAAGCCTGATGTACGTGTCTACTTTTGGTGATTCCGGCAACGGAGCGATTCTTCCAGCCATATTGACGTTTGATGTATTGACGGGGCAGCTCGTTTCCACGTGGTCGGATCCTAGTTTTAATGGAGACTACTATGGCCTAGCCCTGTCGGGCGATGAAAATCGACTCTTTGTGTCCGACTTTGCGAACAGCCGGATCTTGCAATTTGATACTGGTACAGGCCTAGCCAGTGAGCTGCTAACCGGTGCCAACTTGTCCTCCCCAACTTTTCTTGCGATCCACGCAGTCCCCGAACCCTCTAGCTTATTGCTAGTCACGCTACTCGGCAGCACGCTTGCGTTTTATCGCACTCGTCATCTGTCCCGCAGCTGCCTGTGATTTTAGGCAACGGACATACTTATTCCTTGGATGTCGTCTCCCCTGGCGCGGCTTGTACTAGTAGAGCTGGCGGCACTTCATTTTGATAAACACTAAGAATGGTGGTGGCACGGGTTGATTTGATTGGGTGGTTTCCTGTACAAGCACGATGGTCCTTGAAATTCCGGTCGATATTCGGCTGTTCATTTACAAGATCCTCGACTTATTCCGGGTGATTTTCATCCCAAGTTCTACGCATGGAGACCGCTTCAAATGCAGCGCCCGAGCATTGTGATTATTGCGATTGTCTACGGTTGCCTGATCAACCTTTCCTCGGCTCAAGACTGGCTGACCGATCAATCGTATCGCCCAGGCGGAGTCGCGCCGGCCCTGCCAACGGTCCCTGAACAAGGGCTGTTCGAACCGCCAGCTCCGCTGCAACAATTGCCCCCATCCGTCTTCGATCAATCCGCGGCTTTTCCCGAGCAACGATCAGCAAGTGGGCCGGTCTGGTACTACCCCTGGACCTGGATTCCCTTGGACGGTTGGGAAAATTCGGCAGAGCTGGGGATCAATGGTTCGGCAGGTAATGCAGAATCGATGAGCTTTCAAACCGGGGCGAGATTCAAGCGAAAAACGGACTTTACATTGTTCGACCTGCGAACCACCTATAATCGCACGAATGCCAATGGGATCGAAACACAGAATAACGCTCTGGTGTACGCCGATTTCGAACGCTTCCTGGGCGACTCACGCTGGACTTGGTTCGTAAAAAATGGTCTAGAGTACGACGAATTCAAGACCTTTGATTTGCGATACAACATCAACTCAGGTTTTGGATACCGCCTCTACAGCACCGAAGATTTGACGCTGACAACCCGTTTTGGTGCTGGTGCATCGCGAGAGTTTGGCGGGCCCGACAATCGGTGGGTACCAGAAGCACTGTTTGGCTTTGACTACGAACATCAAGTCAACGAACGCAATAAGTTGATAGCCAAAGTCGACTATTTTCCCGAGTGGGGAGACTTTTCGAACTTTCGTCTGATCTCCGATTTGGCTTGGGAGTACCTGGTCGACGCGGATGGCAATCTGTCATTTAAACTGGGTGCTATCGATCGCTACGACAGCACGCCCAATGGTGCCAAAGCTAATGACGTCAATTACTCAGCTCTCGTCCTGTATAAATTCTAGATTTGGTGCTAGAAGCAAAGTGGCTCGTGAATGCTTTGTAGCGGCACGAGCTGACGATTAAACGGCATTGGCGTGAGGTGTCGGCAGCGTTAGACTGTAGCGGCCTGAATTCCCGTTGTACATTCCTCCAAGACTACCCAACCTCACAATTATCGTGATTTCATCAGTGTTTGTCGCGGGCCACCGCGGAATGGTTGGTTCGGCAATTTGCCGACGACTCGCCGGACAGGACGGCGTGCGTGTGATTGTGTGCGCGCGTGAGCAACTCGATCTGCAGAATTCTTCAGCGGTTCAAGCGTTGTTTGAGGCAGAGCGTCCTGAGGCAGTCATTTTTGCGGCAGCACGTGTGGGTGGAATTCACGCCAATAAGACCTATCCGGTCGAATTTCTGACTGAGAATCTAGCGGCCCAGTTGGCAACGATATCAGCCGCCTATCGAACTGGCGTTTCGCGGTTTTTGTTCCTGGGCAGTACATGCATCTATCCACGATTGGCTGAACAGCCAATGCGCGAAGATCAACTGCTGACGAGCCCCCTGGAACCCACCAATGAAGCCTATGCACTCGCCAAGATTTGCGGACTGAAACTCTGCCAATACTACCGACAGCAATATGGTGTCCTCTACCACTCGGCCATGCCAACCAACCTTTATGGACCAGGCGACAATTACCACCCCGAGCACAGTCATGTACTTCCTGCGCTGATACGCCGCTTCCATGAAGCCAAGCAAGCATCCGCGCCTAGCGTGACCATTTGGGGGACTGGTTCGCCCCGCCGTGAGTTCTTATATGTCGACGATTTGGCTGATGCACTGGTGCATTTGCTAGAGTTGCCCAACCCACCAGATTGGGTCAACGTGGGATCGGGCAAAGATCAGAGCATCCTAGAACTGGCACAACAAATTGCACGAACCATTGGTTACACCGGAGAGATCCTGACGGATCCGACGAAGCCCGATGGCACGCCGCAAAAATTAACAGATATCTCCTTGCTCAAGTCGACAGGTTGGTCGCCCTCGACGGATTTGCAGCATGGTATCGAACAAACATACGCCGATTTTTTGAAGAATGTTCGCGCCGGCACATTGCGCAGCATTTAGCAGGCGTGCCGTTGCAAATTGGTTGAACAACTTGCCTTGTGGCGAATTGCCAGCTCGAACAAATTCACCAGCTTGAACAATACCGCCTATCATGCACGGCATGGACGGCCATTAAGAACCTTACTTACTTAGATGACGAAGGAATTGACATGTCCACACGCTCCGCACTCATTACTGGAATTACTGGCCAAGACGGTTCCTATCTGGCTGAATTGCTTTTGGACAAGGGCTACCTCGTGCATGGGCTCGTCCGCCGCAGCAGCAGTTTTTCAACGGGGCGCATCGATCACCTGTACAAAGACGTACACGAAGAGTCCCGTCTGTTATTGCACTACGGCGATTTGACGGACGGCCAAGCGCTGACGAATCTCGTGCAGGAAATCGAACCGGACGAGATCTTTAATTTGGGAGCACAGAGCCACGTTCGTGTATCGTTTGACCAACCGGTCTATACGCTGATGAGCGATGGGGTTGGGGCCCTCAATGTACTGGAAGCAGCTCGACTGTTGAACAAGCGGAAACAAGTCAAAGTCTATCAAGCTTCATCGTCGGAAATGTACGGCAAAGTGCTTGAGACTCCGCAAACCGAAACGACGCCGTTTAATCCACAGTCACCCTATGCATGTGCCAAAGTGTATGCGTTTTTTCAGACGATCAACTACCGTCGTAGTTACGATCTATTTGCCTGCAACGGCATTCTGTTCAATCACGAGTCGCCGCGAAGGGGTGAAACATTTGTGACCCGAAAGATTACGCGAGCGGCAACGCGCATCAAAGTTGGTTTGCAAAAGAAACTGTACTTGGGCAACTTGGACGCCAAACGTGACTGGGGCTTCGCCAAAGACTATGTCGAAGCCATGTGGCTCATGCTCCAGCAGGAACAGCCCGAGGATTTTGTTATTGCCACAGGAGAAACTCACACGATCCGCGAGTTCTTGGATATGGTGTTCGAGCAATTAGAATTGAATTGGGAGGATTACGTTGAAGTGGATCCGCGTTACTTCCGCCCAGCCGAAGTGGATTTGCTGCTAGGAGACGCTAGCAAAGCGCGTAAGCAACTAGGCTGGACCCCGGCAACAGACGTCCGTGAATTGGCGAGAATCATGGTCGATCACGACTTGGAATTGGCTCAGCGAGAACTACATAGCTCTAGCTTCGCGAGCTAAAGAAAGAGCGGCTATTTATGGTCGCCTTTCGCTCCGCGAAAGGATGAATATGGTCGCCTTTCGCTCCGCGAAAGGGTGTATATCGTGGACTTTCGCCGAGCGAAAGGCGACACTTGTTTTCCACTAGATCCTAAGCAAAGTCGCAAAACTCAGCACAAGCCACCCCAGGTGCATTACCGAATTTCCGTTTATTAAGTTGACTCTATGAGAATATGTTGTATCGGCGCGGGCTACGTGGGTGGCCCAACTATGGCGATGATAGCCAAGCAGTGTAAAGATGTTTCGGTTCACGTCGTCGATTTGAATCAAGCCCGCATCGACGCTTGGAATTCGGAATCTCTGCCGATCTATGAACCCGGCTTAGACCAAGTCGTGAAGGAAGCCCGTGGACGCAACTTAAAATTCTCAACGGATGTCGACGGCGCCATCGCTGAATCGGACATCATTTTCATTTCGGTGAACACGCCGACGAAGACGTTTGGGATCGGTTCCGGTCGAGCAGCCAATCTAGAATATGTAGAAAAGTGCGCGCGCCAAATTGCAAGAGTCTCGACGGGACACAAGATCGTCGTCGAAAAATCCACCTTGCCTGTCCGAACCGCCGAAGCCGTTAAACGCATCTTGAGCAGCGCAGGCAATGGAGCCACGTTTGACGTCTTGAGCAATCCGGAATTTCTAGCCGAAGGAACTGCGATCGAAGATCTATTGGCTCCCGATCGCGTGCTGATCGGCGGTGAGTCGCAAGAGGCTATCCAGACGCTGGCAAACATCTATCAACGATGGGTCCCTGCCGACCGAATTTTGACAACCAACTTGTGGAGTAGTGAATTATCGAAACTAACAGCAAACGCATTCCTTGCGCAACGTGTGTCATCCATCAACGCAATTTCCGCTCTCTGCGAAGCTACTGGTGCCGATGTCGATGAAGTCGCGCGGGCGATTGGCACCGACTCTCGAATTGGCCCAAAGTTCTTGAAAGCGTCAGTCGGCTTTGGTGGTAGTTGCTTTCAGAAGGACATTTTGAATCTCGTTTACCTGTGTGAACATTTTGGCCTGAGCGAAGTTGCCGCCTATTGGAGCAGGTCGTTGTCATGAACGACTATCAAAACGGCGTTTTGCTACGAACATCGTCAAGACGCTGTTCAATACCGTCTCTGACAAGAAAATTGCCATCTGGGGCTGGGCATTCAAGAAAGACACCAATGACACTCGCGAATCGGCAGCCATCTATGTCTGCCGGGACTTGCTGCGTGAACGAGCTAGACTGCACATTTACGATCCTCGTGTCAAGAAAGACCAGATTGTTGCCGACCTGGAATACGCCATGCAGGATAGCAGCGGACAGGTCACCCCCGGTGATCGCACGTTAATTGATTCCAACGTGTCGATTGCCTCGGACAGTTATGAGGCGGCCAAGGACGCGCACGCGATTGCGGTGATGACGGAATGGGATGAATTCAAGACGTTGGATTTTCAACGGATCTATCAGTCGATGCCTCAACCGGCGTTCATTTTTGATGGCCGAAACATTCTTGATCGCCGACAGCTTGCCAAGATCGGATTTGGCAGCCACGCCATCGGTAAACCCGCGTGACTTGGAGTCAGAGAATTACGACACTTCGTGCTCAACGCCTTCAATGCCACCCTCTCGCGCGTCATCACTTGTTCATCAAATGTTTTAATAGGAACTTTCGCTGCATTTCCTCGATCTGCGGCTTGGCAAACGCTGGACCACCGTGCCCAGCACCTTGAATGATGTGCAATGTAGATTCTACGTTGTTCGACTTCAGCGCCTGATCTAGAGCTTCGCTTTGATTGGGTGGGACAGTTCGGTCATCAGTTCCATGGATGATGAGGAATGGCGGGTCATCCTTGTCGATGTAGGTAATTGGATTAACGCGTTTAATTCCCGCTTCATTTGACAACACCTCGCCGCCACCAAGCAGCTTCGACTCAGGTGAGCCTGCGTTGTTATGGTGTTCGTATCCGGGGGTCGTGACGAAGGCCTTAAAATTGCTTGGACCATAGAAGTCCACCACTGCTTGCACATTGCTAGATTGGTCCGCCCATCCTCCTTCGCCTTCAAGTTCTTTCACGCCTCCTGATGTACCTAGGAGCGCCACGAGGTGACCACCAGCGGAGCTGCCGCCAACGGCGATGCGTTTCGGATCAAGGTTGTATTTTTGCGAGTGTGCCCGCAAATAGCGGATTGCGCATTTGCAGTCTTCGATCTGGGCGGGAAAGGGAGCTTCGCCGGTCAGTCGGTATTCGATCGTTGCTCCCACGAAGCCTTCACGAACCATTGGAATAACTTTCATCACGCCGCCGTCCTTTGTACCAGCCTGCCAACCGCCGCCATGAACCCAAACATAAGCTGGCAACGGCAAGTCAGTTGGCTCCTTGGGCAACACAATGTGCATCGTCAAATCTCGACCGCCGCCGGTACCATAGACCACATCGCGCAGCACGGTCATGTCCGCCTCGTTACGTTGAAGAACCTCGGCGCGGTTTACTCGGGAGCGTTGTTGCGAATTCTGAGCTAGCGCTGTGTTGAAACGCAAGGCGACAAGCGACAAGACCAGTAGGCCAACTCTCAATTTCATGGGAATACGCTCCTGCCGTCGAATTAAGTAAAATGTAGATTTCAACTAACTGCCGATTTGAATTTTGGCACGGGCCCTCCAGCCCTTAGGGTCCGGACGGTTCGCCGATCCGGCCGCAACAGTAACTTATTGCTTTGCAAAACGTAGCTTACCAACATTATGCATAGATCATACCCATCCGGGACAAGTGTCAGAATACTGAGCGCATTCGTTCACGATGTACCCTACTTGCGACGGAGTCTGGAGTCTTTTCAGCCCAAAATTGCTCACCCGCTAGCAACCACATGTTCCTACCAGCGGTATCGCATGGGAGATGGTGCTGCTGAAAAGACTGATCCAAGTTCGTGAACGGCTACTACTGAGCTTCCGTTTGAAAATATCCGGAACGTCCAAGCTACGAAGCCAATGCATTGCTAGAATATGGAGCCGCTCGTATCACTGTTTAACTGAGAGCGAATCACAGATGACACGCGTTGTCCCAAGACTGCCATTATTCATGTTGGTAGTTGTTTGCAGTTTGGTTTCGGTTGTTCGCGCGGACGACTCGGTTTTAGGCGAGCAACGCATTCGACTGGCTATCGAGCGTTCGCTGGCCTTGCTAGAGCAAACATCTGCGACAACTGCGGATATGCGGACTTGCTTTACGTGTCATGGGCAAGCTCAGCCTGTGATAGCGTTCGTCGAAGCCCGACGGCGGGGATTCCACGCAAGTCCGGTAAACATCCGGCGACAGGTTCAACATACTTATGCACATCTGAAGCGAGGCCAGAAGCAGTACGCAGAAGCGAAAGGACAGGGTGGGCAAGTTGACACCGCTGGTTATGCCTTGTGGACACTCGAGGCCGGCGACTTGCAGCCCGACGCTGTTACCGATGCAGTCATCGGGTATCTCCTGAAGAAGCAGGATGAAACGGGATACTGGCCCGCATCCAGCAATCGACCGCCTTCGGAAGCTAGCCAGTTCACGACGACTTATCTCGCGCTGCGGCCCGACTGCGTTTGCTGGCGATGAACTTCAGTCACAAATCGACGCGGCCAAGACTCGAGCGGCACAATGGCTTTGTGACTCGGCCACCAAAGATACAGAAGATCGAGTTTTTCGCTTGCTCGCTTTCGACTACGCAGCAGTTCCACCAGAGCAAAGTGAACGAGCGGTCGCCGAGTTGCTCGAAATGCAACGCTCCGATGGTGGCTGGGCACAGCTTAGTAACATGGATAGCGATGCTTACGCGACCGCCACAGTCTTGGTTGCACTACATCGAGCTGGCGTGAAGACTAGCGTAGCGGCCTGTATGCGCGGCTTGCAGTTCCTATTGGATTCTCAACTCAACGACGGTTCGTGGCAAGTTGCCAGCCGTAGCCAGCCCTTTCAGAAGTACTTTGAATCTGGCTTTCCCCACGGACAAGACCAATTCATATCGACCACCGCTACGGCTTGGGCAACACTCGCTCTTCTATTTTTCTTGCCAGAGCAGGAGCCGAGGCCAATTGAAACGCTCACTGGCACTTTCCCACTCGAGCTGCCAGAAGCCGACTTGTCTGCGTTTGATGTCTGGGGCTCACCGTTTCATCGCTGCGCAAATCGCCCAGGCGAATCGGAAACGCGGTTTGCTGGACTGGTCAGTTCCAGCCGCTACCGTGCGGCGCAGTGAGTTGCGGAGGATTCTGGGAGTGGTTGAAGAGCGCCTCCCACGCGATTGGGCAACACGGCGACGATGGCAATCCGACCTTGGTCGCCGAGTCGGACCAGTTTTCTGTGTTCCAAGTTCGCTGGCCGGTCTTCGACAACGTGGTGGGCGAAGGGCTACTGGTTCGCCAGCAGCACGATCCGCTGGGTTGGTGCGTAGTCGTTCCTGATGCCGACCAGTCCCCCGAACAGTTGTTGGGCTTGGCTGACGGGGTCGCTCCTGAACACCAGATCGCACGCAAACTTGCCCTTCGCGGCATGAATCTACTGATACCTACGGTTGTCAGTCGAGCCAAGTTGGAGACGGAGGACGACCGCCTGAAACGCGCTGATATGACACAACGCGAGTGGATCTACCGTCAAGCATTCCACATGGGCAGGCACGTGATCGGCTACGAGATTCAACGAGTGCTCGGGGCGGTCGATTGGTTCAAATCGCAAGCCCCCGGCGGCCAGTCGATTGGGGTCGCCGGTTACGGCGAAGGCGGATTGATTGCTATGCACGCGGCAGCCGCAGATGAGCGTATCGATGCGACGCTCGTGAGCGGCTATTTTGACTCCAGTGACGCGTGTTGGACCGAGCCGATCTATCGAAACGTGTGGCGCCGCGCTCGAGAATATGGGAACGCTCAGATTGCCGCGCTCATCTTGCCGCGTGGCTTGGTAATCGAATATAGCCCCTTTCCCGCCGTTGACGGACACAAAGGCCAGTTGGCAACACCGGACTTTGATCACGTCAAAGCCGAGTTCGACCAGATTGAAAATCTAGCAAAAGCTCCCAATTTGAAACTAGTTAAGGCCAACGCAGATCAAACAACGGGGCCCTATTCGGAGGAGGCTGTCGACGCCTTTGCGGCCTTGTTGGGTAATCACAACTCCGAGGCAGCAGATAGTGAATTGGTCGACAAACGTCGTGCTCCTCTCCTTGAGATTCAGCAGCGACAACAGCGCTGTGTTGCACAATTGGAGCAACACGTTCAATCCCTGGTTCGAACTTCGGAACACGTACGTGATCAGTACTTTATGTATGCGATCATGCCTTCGTGGACGCAAGGGCGTTGGAGCACGGAACGTCGACATGCCACCGATGATCCCCAGGACTTTATTGAAGCTTCCAAAGCGTTTCGGGAAAAGTTTGCTAGAGAGGCGATAGGGCGTTTCGACGCGTCTCGGCAACCGCTACATCCACGCACACGCAAGATTATCGAGAACGACAAGTGGACAGCCTACGATGTAGTCCTTAACGTGTACGACGACTTTTTCGCATGGGGAACGTTGGTCGTACCCAAGGGGCTTGAGCCCGGTGAGCGCCGACCAGTAGTAGTCTGTCAACACGGTCGCAACGGGCTGCCTCGCGATACGATCGATGCGGGCAGTACGGCCTACAACGATTTCGCCGCCAAGCTGGCCGAGCGTGGCTTCATTACGTTCGCACCGCACAATCTTTATCGCGGCGAGGACGAATACCGCTGGCTTGATCGCAAGGCCAATGCGGTCGGCTGCTCCCTCTTCTCTTTCATTCTCGCCTCCCATGCGCAAATTCTCGACTGGCTCAATTCACTCGACTTCGTCGACGGAGATAGAATCGCGTTTTATGGTCTTAGCTACGGTGGCGAGACGGCGGTCCGCGTGCCGCCTGTGTTGGAGAAATACTGCTTATCGATCTGCTCGGGAGATTTCAACCAGTGGACTCGCAAGGTGGCTGCCACCGACCAGTCGTTCAGTTTCATGAATACGATCGAATGGGAAATGCCCTATTGGAACCTCGGCCACACGTTCGACTATGCAGAAATGACCTACCTTATGTTCCCACGTCCGTTTATGGTCGAACGCGGCCATCACGACCGCGTTGGCCGCGATCAGTGGGTCGCTCACGAGTTTGCAAAGGTTCGCCACTTATATGCGCAATTTGGCAAAGCGGACCAAGTTGAGATTGAGTTTTTCCAAGGGGGGCACAGTATTAATGGCGAGCGCAGTTTTGAATTCTTGCATCAGCACCTGAACTGGCCCAAACCGAATCCCCAATAGCCATTCGCCTCGCGGAGACAGTCATGGCACCACCGTCTCCGCCACGCGGGTGTCAGATTCCGAAAGTCTTGCACTTTCGCTGTGGGAAAAATCGGTGGCAATGGACAAGTCGAATTACTGCCTTTTACGACGCCACTGGGCAATTCCTGCCAAGCCTACCCAGACGACAAAGGATGCTGGCTCAGGGACTGGTGCGCTCGGAATGTTTAAGTTGAAATTATCCCAAACATTTCCGTTTGCTTGGAACAGCTCGTGGAAACCAACCTTTCCTGTGGTAAACGTTGTATCGTTTACAGAAACGTTGAATAAATTAGCAAGAGTCGATGTATCTTTCACGACGACTTGGAACCCAGTTGCAGTCCCGCTAACACTCAAGTTGTACTTTCGATTTAGCAGGTACTCGGTGTCTGACGAAAATAATACGCTGGAAACTCCCGCCACCTCTTTAATAATCTTGAAGCCATCGAATGGGCCATCGAAACCTTCCGATGGCGAAGCTCCTACTCCGGTTTCGCCATAGTCTATTGCCCAGCTAAACCGGTAATGATTAGCATTATCCTGGTAGCCCCACATTAAGCCAAAAGTATCATTGTCTCGAGCGACAGAATCTGCGGAAAAGGAAAACAATCCAAATGCAGTTACGTCACTAACGAGCGCGCCGACATGATTATTAGTTGCAACAATGGCCGTTCCGCTGTTCACCCAGCTACCTGCTGTCTGTCCATTAATTGGACTGCCTGTCGCGGTCCAGTTGTCAAAAACATCTGTCGATGTTAGGGGGCCAGCAGATGACTCTTGGACTAAAAGGGAAAGGCAAAATAACGACAACACCGAGACGCCTAGCCAATGAATTTTCATCAGAATCCCTATCACAAACGTGCATGAATGATTGAGGCCAGCATCATAGTTTATCTATTTTGCAAATTCAACCCAGTTCGCCAGAAAGTCCACTGCGCACAACGCTCCCTTGCGGGAGGGCCAGCCCCCCGAATAGCGACCAAATCACTTGGCCGTTTTAATAGCCAAAACGCAGGTCCAGTGTCGGTCGCTGGTGGCTTGCGCGGTTGTGGCGTCGAAGCCATAGGACTGAACCAAATCGCGAATTTCTTCAAGTGTTAGCGCAGCATGCAGGCTTTGTCGCAGAAGCTGTTGGTTGAACGGTGTCTCTCGTCCGGCATAGGTTTGTACCAACGCTTCTAATTCCGCAGTGGAGTTGGGACGCATTAAGTCTCGCACAAATAACTGTCCCCCGGGCTGCGTGATGCGAAGCATTTCGGCAATTGCAACGGTAGGTTCGGCCAGGTGATGCATCAAACTATTTGAAATGGCATACCCAAACGAGCCGTTCGCAAAATCTAGTTGCTTCGAATCTCCGTGGTGTAAAGTTATGCGATCAGCCATTCCTGCTTCGCAGGTATTACGACGAGCGATGGCGAGCATACTTTCGGCTGCATCGTTAGCAACAACAGTGCAGCCAGCGTGTTGACGACAAAGTTCGATAGGAATTAGGGCTGTGCCGGTTCCTAGGTCGACAACCTGTATCGGTGCGTGATCAACGATTCCGCAAGCGAGCAAGAAATCTGAGACGAACTTTCGATTGACTTCTGAATGATCCATCGCATCGTAGGCAGCTGACTCTTGGGGATCATCCATTAACTCGGGCTCGAGCGTTCTTGCGAGGCTCATGTACGGCTCCAATCGGCCAGGTCATCGAGCGTTTCGTTGGCGAACGGTCGGAATTTCTGTTCCTGCCCCGTCGCTTCGTCGAAGACCAACATGACGTGATCCCCGAGTCGTGAGCCGGCCACGGAATCAATCAGGTTGGTCGAATCATTAGCACTCATCTGCATCAAAATGCGAATCTCAATTTCTCGCAGGGCCGTCCGCGATAGCCAGCGATTGACGGTCGAGTAGCTTTCGGACCATAGCAACGTGTACACTCCGTGGCTTGGCCCATCCCGAAGGATTTCTTCCAATCGTTTGTCTGCCGTCAACTCTGACTCGCCGAAGCTGGCAAAATCGTCTTCTCGACGTAGGCTTCGCAAACGTCCCAACTGAATCAAATTCAACAGTACAGGCGCATCGCTGATCGAAGTCTCGCTTTCTCCTCCCTCGCTTTCGATGCGACCGAGCAGCATTTCGTGAACTTGCTTAATTACGTCGTCAACGCCACGACTGTCGGTTGATCGGAATTGACAATCCAACTTTTGCCAGGCGGCTGGCAGCGCCAGTACACGTGCATCGGTAGGCTTAGCACCTTGGACCGCGAATACCTGCGGAACAACTTGGTTGTGTTGCGCAGCTCGCACAAACGAGCAGGTAATAGCGTTCATGACTGAAGCAGCCTGCGGATCGTCGGCACCAACCAACAATACATTGCGTCCGGTCTGTTTGGTCAGCGGAAAAGTGACGGCGGGATTGATGGCCACGCTTTCACCAACTACACACCACGTAGCTTCGGGGTTAACTTCCTTGGCAGCGTGACTGATAGCCATGTCAGCATTCGTACGACTCCAGGTGGCTGCACGATTGCCATCATAAACGACCGTACGACCCAAGCGATTGGTACTTGGATCGTCGTTCTTGTAGCCCTGCGGTAGCTGTCCGAACCACTCCACCTGCGTGGACTTTGCGAGCCAACCGATCTGCATGGGCTGATTGCCTTCGATGCGTCCACCGGCATCATTGTAAACGGCTTGCCCCGGGTATTTGAGCCTTGCCGCCGCGGGATTATCCTCCGCAAAAATGATCTGCGCATCGGACGGATCACACTGCAGCGCGATGCGAACAGCCATTTGTCCCAGGGTGGTTCGGGGAAGAGAGTAGGAACCTGCAAGGGTCTGGCTGCTGAGTACGGCGTGGACACCGAATGAACGTCCTTGCCGAACGATTCGATCCAGAATGAGGCTTGCTTGTCCAGAGAGCTTATCGTCCTCCACAAACAGCTCCTGAAACTCGTCGATTACTAACAGCATGCGTGGAATCGGATTCGCTGGGTGGATCGCATTCCAGCTTGCCAAATCTTGCACTCCCGCACCGCGAAACGATTCGCCGCGACGTTGCATACAGCCGTCAATATACTCGAGTGCGCTGAGTCCAAATTCGCGATGACTTTCGATACCGATGATGTCGGCGTGCGGAATGCCTGAATCTGAATAAACTTGAAACTCCACGCCTTTCTTAAAATCGAGCAACACTAGCCGCAATCGCTCGGGTGAGTACTTCATGATGGCACTGGTGATCATCGCATGCAGCAGGCTGGATTTACCCGAACCGGTCTTACCTGCAATAATCGCGTGCTGTGCAGTGCCTATTCCCAGCTTGAGCGCATGCGTTCGTCCGACGCCACTTTGCCCGATCGGGATCTCCAAACATTGGGAGCTGTCCGCCTGCCAACGCTCGTCGTTGGATGGCAGCATTTTCTCCAGGGGAACTTCCACGCGACTGGAAAGCAGCGCCCGACGCCCGACCTCTTGAATAACGGACTGCGAGAGCTCCGGCGCAGCGGGCGACAGCGGCGCGATGGGCAGGCTCGCGATGGCAGCAGATTCGATTCGAAAAGAACGGCCATCGTCGTTCAGTGTCAGGTGTGTACCACGTCGCATCACAAATTCGCGATGCTCCGCCGATGGCCAAGCGAGGGCTGGGTCGATGACCAGCATCGGAATGATGCCACAGCGTGCCCCAGTATCCAATAGGCTCTGAAGACTCTTCCAGGATTGGTCATCCAAGCCGCTTGGCAGACTAGACCAAACCAGCAGCCGAAACGGTTCTGCGAGAGCTCCTGCCTCTCGGTTGTACTCGACGATTGTGCGATACTGATTGCGCAACGACTGTTGAATAAAGTCTTCCGCCGAACGCGCCAGCGTCTCCAACTGCCGCGCAATGTGAGCAGGCTGAGTCCAGACGCGATGGGTAACCAGCGACGGATCAAAATCACTCAAGTGCATCAACCAGCCGAAGTCGCGTCCGAGACCGGGTGGATCGATCACACAGACTTGCGTTTTTCCTGCTGGCAACGTGGTTAAAGCACGCATTACCAATTCGCGCACTAGCTGAGCCACGGCGGGTTGGTTGGGATCGCCCGTTATCGTCAGGTAGTCATCCTGCAATGGCGTGAACAGCAGGGGCGCGTTCAACCCAGCGGCCCCGGCGTCGAGTCGTACGCTTTCGGGCATCAATTCGGTGAGCGGCAAGTTGCCCAGAGGTAGTACCGGTTCACTCAGGGATGCGGGCCATAACGCCGGTTCACTCTCTAGTCGCTCCCAGCTCGGAAAGTACTCGCCGCACCAACGTCGACTGCGCGAAAAAATCTTGATCGCTTTCTGCGAGGCAACCTGCAATCTTAGTGCTCCGCCACGACTAAGCTCGTCAATACGCGATTTGATTTCGTTGCGATAGGCGGAAAGTTCGGCATCCAATCTTAGCTCGGCCTGCTCTGCCTGCAGCGCTTCCTGAGCGAGTCGGGCGGTGAAGCGGGCATCGGTCTGTTGAATGCTCGAGGTCAAATACTCGCTTGCCGCAACCTTCTCTTTCGCGGCTCTCGTGCGCAGTTCGATCAGATCATTTTCTAGCTTTGCAGAGATTTCTTTCGCTTGGTTGTCGCGCCAAGTCTTAGCTTGCTCGAAGCGCTCATCGCGTTTGGCAGCCAAGCGCTTCAATTCCGTGTCATTCTCCTCAATCGAGAGTCTGACTCCCAACTCGTGCAATCTGCGTCCCAGTCCGATATGGCTTCGCAGCTTCGGATACTCGGCCGCAGCCGCTCGCTTTAGCCAAGGACGTATGCCAATCAGGCTAGTGATTACTAACACGACCAAACATGCGACCGCTGCCAATACAGCTCCTAGCAAGGGTAGGATGCCGGCTAACGTCAACCCAGCAGTTACAGAACAGAAGACGACGCCGCAAATCAACCACCACCATACGGATTCAAAAAACTTTGCAACGGGATGATTTGCAAGGCGGTGGCAGTGCTCGCGCGCTTGGCCAATTGCAGACTTCAGCGCTTGCTGGGCGGCAGCGGCAGTACGTACGGCGGGCAATTCCAGCTCGGGCGTGTCCACTTTGGGTGCTCGCAAGCTGCGTTGGGCTAACGCGGCCTCTCCCTCGGCTTCCACGTGGTTAAGTTCATCAAGTAGTTGCGAGTTGGAGGCTCGATATGCATTCAGCTGTTTGATAGGTACATCTTTAGACCGCAAGAATCGCTGTTCGATGTCTGCGATCCGTTTCTTGGCTTCCGCGGTGGCAGCATCGACGGCACTCTTAGCTGCGCGGCGAAGTTGGCCCTCGCGATCAGCGGTTTCGAACACGGCTTTAAACGACCGCATTTCGGCGTCATCCCAGCGCGTATTGAGTGTTTCATCCCATTCGGTGGTGCTAACATCGCGCTGCCGATTTCGCTCGCCGACCGCCGCGCGCAACTGATGTTCGTGCTGCCCTTCGAGTACCGTAATTTGCTCGGATAACTGGTCTACTTCTTCCGACATCTTCTGCGCGCTGCTGCTCATGCGCTCACGCAGGCCGTGAATCAGCCGTTCCAATCGTTGTCGCGGTAACGGTTTAGGAGATGAGTCAATCATGCGGTATCGGGATCCTGCACTTTTTTGGCGATGTTCTCGAACAACTCAATGGTCTCGCTTAATGTAGCCACCAATTGGTTGACTGTTGGTGGGATGTCAGACGTGTATTGTTGAAGATAGGCCCGCGCCTTGTCGTCTTTCCAAACCGTTTTTACTTCAGTGACGGCAAACATCAATTCGTCACGCAGCTTGGCAACGCGTTGCATAGTGCCCGGTAGATCATGGCTTGGACGTCTCAATTTTGCTCTCCCGCAGATCCTTGATCGGCCATCGGCTTGCTAAGATCTGTTTCCACTGGTGAACTGGAGTCTGCCTCTTCTACTTCTGCTGCCTCGGGAACCGCCAGCGCCGCGCTGCGCAGATTGGCGTAATCTCCCAATCGTTGAAGCTGGCCCTGCAAGTGATTTAAGGCAACGAGTAGATCCGAGTCTGCCATGTCACGACAGCGCTCCAGGTGGGCTTGATTCTTGGTACGTTCGCGTTCCCAATGCGTGGCTGCCGCATTGACGGTTTTCAGTTTCATCTCGCACAGGTCGCGGCGTTGTTTCGTTTTGGCAACGCGTTTCTTTTCTTCGGTACATGGACGCCGTTCATCGCTACGCACATAGGACATGCAGCGACTCAAATTGTCCTGCGCATCGACAAATTTTCGCTGTGCCGCTTTGAGTTCATCTTTCCAGTAATTGACGGCCTCTATTTCGAGCCATTGCGTCAGTCGCCGCAGCTCAGTCCCTACGTTTTCCACTTCGCGCAGCAGCTGGGTGCGGAAGTGGCGCATCTGCTCATAAAAGCTTTCTAGCTGCTCGAGTGAACGGACATCAGCATTACTGGCCATGAAACAAACTTCTCAGGCTTTGATAATTCAGAAATCATAATTGCGATATAAAGCGGTTCGACAAAGCACGTCTCTTAACGCTGCAAGTATTGGTCGATAATTTCTGCTTTCTTCAATAGATAAGGCACGTGTTTGTCCGTGGCTTCCAACAGTTTGTTCACCAGTTTGACTTGCATTTCAAATTCCTCAGCAAACTTGGCATGCTCCTGGTCGCGCCAGCTATCCGCTAAGCGTCCTTGAGCCTGAAGCAGCGAGGTAGTTGATTCTCGCACCTGTTGGCTGTAGCGTTTGAGCATGGCCGCGAACTGGCGTAGCTGCTCTGGGTCGACAATAGCTTGCGCCATGGTGGAAATCCTAATATGGGATGACGCCCAAGAAGACTGGACGAGGCACTAGACTTTATTCTATCACGAATATCGCAAAGATGCGCGTCAGCAGCGGCTTCGCCCGATCGATAAACCATACTCCCAAAGCACGATTTCAAAACATCGAGCGGTTATTTATGGTCGCCTTTCGCTCCGCGAAAGGGTGTATGTGGTCGCCTTTCGCTCTGCGAAGTGTGTCTATGTTGGACTTTCGCGGAGCGAGGCGACACTGATAGCGACCTAAGCCCCGCGTCAAAAATCTCGGAATGGTCCGCGCGGCTCGGCGGCTTCCATTTCTTTCGTCCAATGAGCGTAGCGATCTTTGATCATCGCCAGCACGTCAGGATGCGATTGCGATAGATCATTCCGTTCACCAATATCATCTTCTAGATTGAACAAACCACCAGCCTTCCCCATAACAACCCATTTCCATGGACCAACGCGTGCACCGATCTGATCGCGCCGCTTCCAAAACATCTCCTGCCGCGGGGACGGGGCATTGTTGCAAAGAGTGGGCCACCAATCGAAACCATCCAATTTGACTCCCTCAGGCACGTTTGCGTCTGTGGCAGCGACCAAGCTGGGAAGGATTTCCAAACTCGACAGGAATGCATCGTTAACAGCCCCTGCTTTGACACCACCATTGGGCCAGCGCACGATACATGGAACTCGAATACCACCCTCCCACGTCTGTGCCTTGCGACCACGCAAGGGAGTGTTATCCGCTCCGCCGCTTCCGCCATTGTCTGAAAAAAATATAACGATCGTGTTGTCGAGCAACTGCCGGCGTTCTAGGACGGACAGCATTTCATGGATAGCCGCGTCCATGCACGTCACTGCTGCGCGGTAATCGCGGCGACGAGCTGCTGAGGTTGTGACCGTCGCCGGTACGCCGTAGCGATATTTGTCGGTCACTTCTGTCTCAACGGGAACCGGCGGATACATCTGCTTGTATTTATCTGGCGCCTGAACCGACGAACGAATCTGCGGATCGAGCGATGATGAGTTATGTGGTGCATTGAAAGGAACGTAAAGAAAAAACGGCTGCTCGCCAGCGTGTTCATTGAGGAATCGTACTGCTTCACGCTGAAACAGATAGGTGCAGTATGTTCCACGGTCGGCTTCCGTGGGATCCTGGTTGCGGACCATACAGGGAACGCCGTAACGTTCATGGCTATAGTAATCGATGCCCGTATTGACAAAGCCGTAGAAATCGTCGAACCCACGCGACGTCGGCAGGTAACGCTTGAGTGCCCCGAGATCCCATTTCCCGTAGATGCCGCTCTGGTAACCAGCCGATTTCAGAATTGCTGGAATCATGATTTCACGCTCGTCCATGCCTCCAATTCGCTCAAATGAGACAGCATATTCAGCGGCAGGGTAACGGTAGCCGTAGTCGGGAGCCTCATTGCGAATCATGTCGTAGACGCCGTTTCGCTGCGGGTAACGCCCTGTGAGTAAGCTACCGCGCGAAGGCGTACAAGCTGGCCAGGCCACATAGAAGTTGGTTAGTCGGGTGCCCTCACGCGCCAGTCGATCCAGGGCTGGCGTGATGATGCCGTTGCCGAGCTGGCCTAGGTCATTATACCCTTGGTCGTCCGATACTATCAGCAGGATATTGGGCCGTTCGGCAGACAGCACCGGCATAGCAAGAAAGAAAACGGCGGAGATCAACGAGTAAGAAAACTTCATCGCATTACCTCAAGATGAAAGGCCCCGAAGTGGCGACTGCGGCGCTCATCAGTATGAAAGTTGTATTGGCGGATCAGCGGCGAAACGCGCCGTATACGCTGACCGCTAAGGGTCGGGAGTCTTTTCAGCAGCACCCATCTCCCATGTGATACCGCGCTGGTAGGAACATGTGGTTGTTGTGGGTTGAGCAATTGCACTCAACGCGGCATGTAAGTGACTTGCCCGATGTCTCACGGCTCACGGCTCACGGCTCACGGCATGTGAGCCGCGAGGCGTAAGCGGCCGCGCACTCCGGCCAAACGTTCACTTTTTAGTAGTGTTGCTTTAATGAAACGGTGATCACCATGTATGGATTGCGATCTCGCGCGGATGAGTCAATCGATCTTAGTCTTCTGCACGGTCTCATGAATTTCGCCAATCTTCATCAAAGCCGCTGAGCTATACAGCTTAGTCAGTTCATAATCGAAAACTCCGGCCGCCACAGCCGGATCGGTTTTAACCAGAGCCTCGGCCTCAGCTATGGTTGCCACGTTCAGAATGAATAGTCCTCGTTTGGGCTCACCGTCAATAAATGGTCCGGCTAGCACGAGCTTGCCTGCTTCGGCCAAACGTGACATGTTGGCAAAGTGGCCAGCAAAAACTTTCTGCGACTCTTCTTTTTCTTCAATTATCACTTTGCCAGTTTTCAACAGAACGAACACATAGGCCTTCATACCATACTCGTCAGCGCCCAACTCTTCTGCCAGCTCGGCATTGTACTTACTCTCTGGTTTGGTCGCCTTCGTTTGTGTTCCGTCATCCACTTCCAACGTTTGCGAATTTCCTGTTTGTTGTGCAGCGCAGCAAATCGCAAGACTAGCACCAACCAAGAACAACATGGACAATTTGAACATTGAAGAGCACCCTTTATTTAGCACAAACTTGAAACGTGAATTTTAACATGGTCTACTGGTTCAGTGACTGAACGACTCCCACACATCTTGCGGTACATTGCGTCCGGCATGCCCAACGCTGGCTGAAATACTTGGTGTGATCGCTGAATACTTTCTGTTCCTCGAACATAACACTGTTGAAAAATGACCTACCCGGTGCCTTACGACCCACGGGCTCACTGCATGTAAGCTGCCGGGCACTCCAATAATTTTGGGTTTCGAGCAATGTGTAGCGCTGGTGTGCTTTGATGCATATTTCGCTTAGAATTCTACCATAACCAGTCAGCCAGCGCCGCGTTAACAAGCGCGGATGCATTAACCCACCAACATTTCTCTGCGTTTACGCGTCCGGGCTGCGATCTAGATCGGCTGCTAGACTTACGGCGGGGCATAGAGGCAGCGAGAACCCATCTCACGAAAAAATGATTGCAACTCCCACTACGCCTGAAGAACTCGATGACTTGATTTCGACGCCAAATGAGAAGGTCATTGATGTAGTACGCCGCTTGCCTGGTCGATTTGCTGTGCTCGGAGCTGGCGGAAAAATGGGATTTCACATCAGTCGCATGCTCCAACGTGCTCTCATCTCCGCAGGGCGCAACGAACCCGTGATCACGGTCTCGCGATTCTCAGATGCGGACAATCGTCAGCGGTTTCAGCGAGCGGGTTTCGAAGTTGTTGCGGCAGATTTGGCAGAAGCGGATCAAGTTGCCGCCTTGCCCGACGCAGAGAATATCATATCGCTAGCGGCGATCAAGTTCGGCACCAGTGGTCAGCCTGACTTATTGCAGCGCATCAATGTCTTGACATCGCAGCAGGTGACCCAGCGTTATCGAACTGCTCGAATCGCGATGCTCTCGACCGGTTGCGTGTATGCTTTTGCTTCGCCTGCCTCGGGTGGTTCGACAGAGGAGTCTCCCGTGGATCCGCCAGGAGAGTACGCGCAGTCGCGAGTGGAGCAAGAGCGTGTTTTCGTCGATGCCTCGGCTAGCCGCGGTACGCCCGTCGTACTCGTTCGACTCAACTACTCCATTGACCTCAGATACGGTGTCTTGCTCGATATAGCGCAGAAGGTTTTCAACCGCATCCCGCTGGATGTCACCATGGGATACGCCAACGTTATTTGGCAAGGCGATGCGGTCGCGCATATTATTCAGTCGTTGAGTTGTGCCACTACACCCGCCGTTGCCCTAAATATCACCGGCCCTGAAACGTTGTGCATTCGCGACGTGGCCCAGGCATTCGGCAAACGCTTTGGCATCGAGCCCATCATCACAGGGATCGAGGCAGAGCTGGCTTGGTTGAACAACGCGTCGAAATCGCACGCGATGTTCGGCTTGCCTGAAGTAACGTTGCAACAGATGATCGAATGGACGGCTACTTGGCTCGAGCGCGGCGGAGTGACTTTGAACAAGCCGACGCACTTTGAAGCGCGTGGCGAAGGATATTGAAGCATGCAGCCGTGGCAGCAACATTTACGCGCTGGACAAGTGATTCCTGCCTGTCCATTGGCGCTTCACGACGACGGATCGTGGGCTGATCGCCACCAACGGGCTTTGGTGCGATATTATGTTGACGCGGGTGCAGGTGGTTTAGCTGTTGGTGTTCACTCGACACAATTCGCGATTCGCGATCCGCAGCATGCACTTTGCCAACCGCTGCTGCAGAATGTATCCCAATGGTTGTCGGAATGGCTGCCCGCGGCGGCACCTTTCGTGCGAATCGCCGGCATATGCGGACGAACACCACAAGCCATCGCAGAGGCGGAATTCGCACAGGAACACGGCTATCACGCTGGGCTACTGAGCCTCGCTGCGCTGCAAGAAGAGTCCGAGATAGAGCTGATTCGCCACTGCACGGCAATCTCCAGCACTATACCGATTGTTGGATTCTATCTTCAACCGGCCGTTGGTGGACGTGTCCTATCCTATGCCTTTTGGCGCAATCTGGCAGATAACGAGCGTCTGGTAGCGATCAAGGTTGCCCCGTTTAATCGCTACCAGACTTTGGACGTCATTCGCGCCGTGATTGATTCAGGTCGCGACGATTTGGCGCTATACACAGGCAACGACGACAACATCATAGTCGATCTGCTCACTCCGTTTTCGTCCTCCGGAAAGACTCGATTTTTCGACGGTGGGCTGCTTGGGCAGTGGGCCGTGTGGACCAAGACCGCCGTCGTAATGCTGAAAGAGATACAGTGTGCTCGCGCGACGAGGACCATGTCGATCGACTGGTTATCGCGAAACGCAATGCTAACAGATGCCAACGCGGCTGTGTTTGACGCGGCCCACGGGTTTGCTGGTTGTATACCAGGCATCAACGAAGTGCTGCGTCGCGATGGCTTGCTGCCTTCGCGCCGCTGTCTCGATCCCCATGAAATGCTTTCGCCAGGACAATCCGCCGATTTGGATCGAGTTATCGCGGCCTATGAATCGCTTACAGATCAAGGATTCATCCGCGATAATCTCGACCGCTGGCTGGGCTAGAAACTGACAACTCTGCATCGTGACCTTCGTTTCTTGATCTCCGTACGGTAACATGCGGATCTTTCCTATACCCTTCAACGTATAACCGTCTTCGTACCAGAATGACTGGAAAAAAAATGGCGACGCTACTAACTCAACCCCTAAAGTGGCATGGCGGCAAGTACTACTTAAGGAAATGGATCATCGGCTTGATGCCGCCGCACTTGCACTACGTTGAGCCATTTTTTGGAGGTGGCGGGATACTGCTGGCGCGCGATCTGAATAAGAACTGGATGGCCAGCGGCGAGCAGAAGTTGCCCGCTGCCGAACAAGGGAGCAGCGAAGTTGCCAATGATGTGCACGGTGAGCTGATCAACTTCTGGCGAGTTCTCCAAAATGCAGAACATTTTGAGGAATTCCGGAGACGTATTGAATTAACACCGTTTAGTGAGCAAGAGTTTGATGAAGCGGCTGGAACGTTCTCGTTCTTCCAGCACCGCCATTGACACTTCTCCCGTCGAACGAGCTGTGCAATTCTTCATCCTTGCGCGTCAGTCACGGCAAGGGCTAATGCGAGACTTCGCAACACTCTCGAGAAATCGAACGCGGAGCCGCATGAACGAACAAGTCTCGGCGTGGTTGAACGTTGTCGAGGGCTTACAGGATGTACACCAACGACTGCGAAACGTCGTCATTTTGAATCAACCTGCCGTTGAGGTAATTCGTAAACAAGATGGGCCGAAGACGCTATTCTACTGCGACCCACCCTACGTACACGAAACGCGGGCAACCACCGGCGAGTATGCGTTTGAGATGTCCGCCAACGATCACGAGGAATTGTTGGAAACGCTTTCAAAGATCCAAGGCAAATTCATGCTCAGCGGCTATCCCAGCGAATTGTACTCCCGTTGGGAACAGCGTGCGAACTGGAATCGCCACGAATTCGAAATCGACAATAAAGCCGCCGCTGGAAAGGTCAAAGAAAAAAGACGGAGTGCCTATGGTGTAATTTCTAGTCTGCCCGCTTGGACGGGATTCTGAGTTGTTTGACGGAGATGTCTAACGCGGCTCCATAGGCTATACTGTTCTGCTATGCACTCTAGTAACTGAGCAAACCACGTAGGCGAGTTTCCCCAGAATCGTGACGCGCGGTATCAGCGTCCGACAGTGACGCACCTTCGTGCGTGCATCCCCACCTAAGTTCACCATGATGCGAAGCATGACTATAGCCTCTTGCTATCCTTTCGTAGTCGCATTCTTGCTGCTCAGCGGAAATACTTGGGCAACTGAACCAGCTTATCTAAGCAAGTTTCTAGGCAGCCACTGCCTGGAATGCCATCAAGGCCAGTCCGCTGAAGCCAATCTTGACTTAGCCAAACTTTCCACCGACATCACTGACCAAGATAACTTTGACTCCTGGGTGAGAGTATTTGATCGAGTCGACATTGGCGAGATGCCCCCTAAAGATGCAGCTCAGCTAACGCATGACGATCGCAGCCATTTCATTCACTGGACCCGCGCGTGGTTAACAAATCATCAGCGTGAATTGCAAGGTAGCCTAGGTCGCGTGCGTGGCCGTCGCTTAACAAATCTGCAACTTGAACGTAGCCTCCAGGATCTGCTAGGAATCGATATTCCGCTGGCAACCGAAATGCCCGATGAACCCAAGACGGGCTCCTTCAGTACGCTGGCTGCCAATCAATCGATATCGCATTTCCAAATGGAACAGCACTTAAAAGTTGTCGATTTGGCGTTGGACGAAGCCTTTAGGCGCGGACTTGCAGCCGGCGATGAATCACACAAGTATCTCACCGCTGAACAATTGTCACGCACGCGAACACGCACACGCGAACCGGAGTTCATTGACGAACACGCGGTCGTTTGGTCGTCGGGCCTTTCCTTTTATGGACGAATTCCCGCCACCACTGCCAGCGAAAATGGTTGGTATCGCTTCAAGTTTCGCGTAGCTTCGCTCAATGAGCCCCGAGAAAAGGGAGTATGGTGCACTGTTCGATCCGGCGCATGCGTTTCCAGTGCACCATTGATGAGCTGGGTGGATGCCTTTGAAGCTACTTCAGAGCCCAAGGATGTAACCGTATTGGCCTGGCTACCCAAAGGACATATGCTCGAGATTCGCCCCGGCGACCGCACTTTAAAACAAGCCAAATTTCAGGGCGGTCAGTCGGCCAATGGTGAAGGGGGCGCGCAGCATGTTCCCGGCCTCAAGATCCAGTGGATGGAAGTCGAGCGTATTCACACGCAAAGCGACAATGAAGTCCGCGGGCGTCTGTTCGGCAGCCTGCATGTGAACTTTGCTCGCAACCGGAATGAACCACGTATTGAAGTTGAAGATCCACAGCAAGCTGCCGCAAGGTTGCTGGCCCAGTTCGCCGAAAGAGCGTTTCGACGTCCACTCGCAATCGACTCCGAACTGCTCGAACCCTTCCGTCAGATTTTCAATGACTCATTCGCAGCCGATGGGGATTTTATCTCGGCGCTACGAGCCGGTTATCGGGCGATACTGTGTTCAGCACGTTTCCTGTATTTTCACGAACAGCCGGGGCAGCTCGATGATTTTGCAATCGCCGCGCGTCTGAGTTACCTGCTGTGGAATAGTATTCCCGATGCGGAACTGCTGCAGCTGGCTACAGCCGGAAAACTGCATGAACCATCACAAATCATCGCCCAAGTTGATCGAATGTTAGCCCTTCCGGCCGGTAGGAACTTTATTCCAGATTTCTCTGCCCAGTGGCTTGAACTCAGCGAGATCGACTTTACCGAGCCCGACCGCAAACTCTACCCTGATTTCGACATGATCGTCCAGTACGCGATGCTGGCTGAAACACATGCTTATTTGCAAACGATGCTCGATGAAAACGCGAGCGTAACCGGCTTCGTCAAGAGTGACCATACTTATCTGAATAGCCGGCTGGCGAGGTACTATGGCATCGTGGGAGTGCAAGGAGACCAGCTGCAGCGGGTGAAACTTCAGCCAGATTCACATCGCGGCGGTCTGTTGGCCCAAGGAGCTATTTTGAAAGTGACTGCCAACGGAACCAACACATCGCCCGTGCTTCGCGGCGTCTGGGTTTCAGACCGTATTCTTGGAGTCCCCATTCCTCCACCTCCGCAAGGTGTACCAGCAATCGAGCCTGACATACGTGGTGCTAAGACCATCCGCGAACAGCTCGAGAAGCACAAGAGTGATGAGCAGTGCGCGTCGTGCCATTCCAAGATCGATCCGCCAGGGTTCGCACTCGAGAGTTTCGATCCCACGGGCAAATGGCGCGAGTACTACCCGAGCACTGGCAAGGGCAACAAGCATGCGCTGCGTGTCGATCCAAGTTTCGTGACTGCTGGCGGCGATGCCTTCAGCGACTTTGAAGAGTTCTGCGAACTAAAAGCCCACAATCCATTACCACTGGCATGCAACTTGGCCGAAAAGCTGCTCGTCTACGGCACCGGTGCCGATATCAGTTTTGTCGACCGCACCGAGCTGGGAAAGATAATGCAGACGACCGCTAAAGAGAACTACGGCATGCGTTCAATTCTACATGCCGTCGTCACTAGCCAGATTTTCTTGAATAAGTAAACCAAGGCCTTCGAGTCATCGCCGTTAATAGAGAATTAACATGCAGAAGTCGATTCAATTTGCAGCGGGAGTTTGTTTGAACCGCCGCACTGTGCTCCGTGGCGCGGGTGTAGCGTTGGGACTTCCTTGGCTCAGCGCTATGCAGCCCGCGTTCGCCAAGCCGCAGACAGCCCCCAAACGTTTTGTTGCCATGACGCTAGGTCTAGGACTACACAGTGAAAATCTTGTGCCTCAAAAGAGTGGCTCTACTTACGAACCGTCACTGTACCTGAAAAGCCTTCAGGACATCCGAAATCGATTTTCGGTGATCTCCGGCACGTCGCATCCAGGTGTCACAGGAGGGCATCGGGCTGAAGCTAGTATCTTGACCGCCTCGCAATTGGGGAGTTCTGGGAGGTCTCGCAACTCAATTTCGATCGATCAACTGCTGGCCAAACACTTGGGCGAAGCCACTCGCTTCCCATCGCTTGTACTCAGCGCTGGTGGCAGCAATAGTCCCGCCTATACGGAGAATGGCGCGATGGTGCCTGCTGAGGATTCTCCGTCCGCACTGTTCAATCGATTGTTCGTTGACGACAGCGACGAAGAACGCCGCCTACAAGCAGAACGCGTTCGCGGCGGGAGAAGCATCATGGACATGGTCGCCGACGATGCACGGGCCTTGTCGCGAGAACTTGGCAGTGGCGATCGCGATCGGTTGGATGCCTACTACACGAGCGTTCGCGACTTGGAAAAACGCATGGCCGAATCGCAACGCTGGTCGCTGCTGCCCAAGCCGTCTGTCGATCAAACTCCGCCGCGCGACATCGCCGATCCCGATGACCTGATTGCCCGACAGAAAACCATGCATGACGTGATGCGTTTGGCGATCAAGACGGACTCCACGCGTTTTATCACGTTCCACACTGGCGGAGCGGGCGGCGTCGTCCCGGTAGAAGGAGTCCATGAGGGCTACCACGCCTTGAGCCATCACGGCCTGGACGAGGAAAAACTTGCGCAGCTGGCGCTGGTGGAATCAGCCATGCTCAACCAGTGGGGTGACTTCTTGCGAGATTTGCGGAGCACTGACGATGGCGAAGCCAGCTTGCTCGACAACACGACGGTGCTGCTAACCAGCAATCTTGGCAACGCTTCCAACCACAGCAACCGCAACATGCCGGTCTTATTGGCTGGTGGTAATTTCCAGCATGGCCAGCACTTAGCGTTTGACCAAGATAACAACTATCCGCTACCTAACTTATTTGTTTCCCTGCTACAAGAAATGGGCTTGGCGGTTGATCGTTTCGCTTCTAGTACCGGCACGATGAGCGGGCTGGCATAGCTGATTCAGCTTGGTCGTCGCTACAGCCAGCGACGTCCTCCAACGCATCGCACGTTACCATTTCTTCTGGTAATCTATAGTCAGCCGATCCATCGACAGACTTTTTCCGAAACCACGGTGCCTTGCAGGAGCCCGGCGATAATGAGTTCTTCAGACGATACGTTGATCAATGCGCTTAAGAAACGTATACCGGGCTACGGTGCCTACCGCGAGCAGGAGGCGCGGCGCGATGATGATCGGCTGACACGTGAATTTCTAGTGCAGCGGCTAGGTGAATGTAAGGCGTCTATGGATCGAATGGGGGTGTCTGCCGTCGCATCGGGCAATTTGGATGCGCCCATCGTCAGTGAACGCTTGCGCACGCGTGTGGATCTTGCCCAGTCGCGATTGGCGGCTGCCATGGAAGGGTATGCGGCGTGGTTTAGCGACCGCAAGGTGGACGCGGCCCTCCTGCAGCAGATTGCCAAGCTAGATGAAAACCTAGTGTCTTTGGTCGATCAAATTCAATCACTCAGTAGCGATGAGAAGCATTATCGCGACAGCGAACCCAGTGAATTGCGAGATGCAATCGAGCTCTTGCACCAACGCATTGATCGACGCCATGAATTGCTGAAGCATGGCGTTTAAGTTCTTGCCAGCCGTACATTTCATTAAGGATATTGCATGTTCCGCTTAGAAGTCATTGACTACATCGATCAGACAGGTCAGTCGCTGGTAGCCCGCGTGCCCGAGATGGGAACTGCGGCGATTCAGATGGGCGCGCAATTGATCGTCCAGCAGAATCAGGAGGCCGTTTTCTTTCGCGACGGTCGAGCCATGGATAGCTTTGGGCCAGGTCGACATACACTGTCCACGGCAAACATCCCAATTCTGACCAAGATCTTGACGATCCCATGGGAGAAATCACCTTTTCAGGCGTGTGTCTATTTTGTTGGCAAGCACCGCTATATTGATCAGCGGTGGGGCACGCGACAGCCCATCACCATGAAAGACCCCGATTTTGGCTTGGTTCGCTTGCGTGGTTTCGGCAAATATTCGTTTCGCGTCACGGATGGTCCCCTGCTGATTAACGAGATTGTCGGAACACAGGGCAAGCTGACGACGGAGGAAGTCGGCAACTACCTGCGTGATATCGTTGTGTCAGGATTGACCGATTTGCTGGCGACCGCCAACGTTGGATTGTTGCAAATAGCGGCAAAATTTGACGAATTGGCAGCTGCAGCGCGTGTCAAGATTGGTGAGCAGTTCAAGCAATTTGGGCTTGAGCTGACGGACTTTGTTATCAACAGTATTTCTCCCCCCGAGGAAGTGCAAAAGGCAATTGATGCGAGGTCAAGCATGTCAGCGATCGGCGACCTTCGATCCTATACGCTATATCAGGCTGCCAATGGGCTAGCGGGAGTCGGCGGCGCAGGTGGCGGGGGAGCCGGATCGGCTGCCGCACTGGGTATGGGAGCAGGCTTAGGGATGATGCTGCCGCCGCTGTTGCAGCAAGCCATGCAACAGCCTGCAGCAGCGCCAGCCGCTGCCGCACCTGCTGCTCCAGCTCCAGCCATCGGTGCGGGCGCCGCTTTCGATTTCTCCAAGTTGGCTGGGCCTTCGACTGGCGAGTCGGACGTGAAGGCCACCTTAAAACAAATTATTCAGCAGTCCGGTTGGACGCTGGACGATTCGCAGCCAGAGTGGAAAGTAACGGTAGCGGTTGGCTCGTTGCGCAAGCAGACGGTTCGTATCGATTTCTCGGGTACCGACGATGCGGGGCATAAGTTGGTTAGCTTCTGGTCTTCTTGCGGCGTGCTGAATCCCAACAATGCACTCTTGTTGCTGCGGTACAATTCGCAACTGGTACACGGTGCCTTTGCTGTCCAGACAGTTGACGGTGGCGACATACTGGTCTTGCGCGGCAATTTGTTGGCGGATACTGCTGACGTCTTGGAATTAACGCGAACCCTGACCGCTATTGCTTGGCAAGCTGACCAAGTCGAGCAGCAAATGCTTGGCGTCGATGAAGCCTAGGTTTTGCGCACACGCCTCGAGGAACAGCGAGGTTCGTCAATAAGAAAGCCGATTTACGATCAAGACCAATAGCCCGGCCACTGCGGTAAATGCTGATGCAGCTAGTTTGGTTAACGCTCCGATTACTTGCAGTACCGCCGCGACAACTATCCCCACGAACGGGATTCCCGAGGTTGCATTGGCGGCGCTAATAATGGAATTAGCGATTCTTGAGAGCGATCCAGCAGCGGCGAGCAACTGCGCGTAGCCGGGATATTTGCGGTGTTGCACGACAGCCGAAACTACTTTCGTATAGCCTAAATTCTTCTGTTGCAACACTCGGTTGTGAAGGTGCGAGTTGGGAACGGCATTTAATGAAAGCATCGTATTCTCCCGTGTAGAAATGAAAGCGTTCTCTCGGTGCTCAAACGCCTACTACTTAAGATCCCCTAATTCTTCGAAGCGGACGCGCGGTTTATTAGTCGCCGCACCGGTTGAAAACTGGTTCTGTCCAGCGCCCCGCAGGGGTTGTTTTACGGTAGAATAACTGCAACTCCGGTTTTTACTAAATTCACTGCTGCACTTCTGATTGGTTACAATGAACTCCCCCCAGGACCGGCCGCTTTCTTCAGGCTCAGAAACGAATCGCTCCACCCAACCAGCCGAAGCGCAAAACGCTTCGAAGGCGGAAATCGCGAGGTTTGTTTCCACGATCAAAGACGCCGAACAGCAGGTCGGTGAGCATATCATTCGCGCGCTGCAGCACGAAGATACTGTAGCTGTGCTTACGACGGTAGTCATCGGCCCAGGGGGGCAACAGCACATCGTGTCGGCAGCTCTCAATCCGCAGAGAACTGCCGAGATCAACCAACTCTTGCAATCGGCTTCCGAGGAGCGAGTTGACGAAGTCATGTGTGTAGGCTTCCATTGCCTAATCAAACCCAAACCTGCATCTGAATAACAAGTTACGGTCCGCTCAACGGTTAAAACGCTTTGTTGTACCAGTCGCGATGGATAAATAGGTAACCCTTGGATCGAACCGCCTACGACAAACTTGTCAATACATTCTTTCGTTGGGATCAGCCTGCGATCGTGTCGATCGTTGAGGAATTGCTTAGCGCGGCTGCCGCCGAAGACGCGCAGCCATTGCGACCGATGAGTCAGAACTACGAGACGGCTTCAGTCAACCCAGAGATTCATGTACTGCCTGGGAACTTGAAAGACGCTCGCGATAGCATCTTTCCGTATTTTTGGGGCACCGATAGCTGGAACAATCCGCTGCATTTGGAAAACGTACGCGGCCCGGCCAATCATGCTTCGTTGATTGGCGCAATTGCATGCTTGCTGAAAAACCCCAATCTGTGTACGGATCGCTATAGCCAACGTTCGAACGAGTTGGAAGTCAAAGCCATCACGGCACTTGCCAATTTGATCTACTATCACACGCAAGAGCCATGGGGCGTGTTCACGATTGGCGGCACCATCTCCAATTTTTACGGCGCAAAAATTGGGATCGAGAAAGTTCTGCCGGGTGCCATGCAAAACGGCCTGGGTGGTCAGCGAGTGGTCGGGATTTGCTCGGAGGCTAGTCACTATTCGAATCTAACGGTCGCTGGTTGGCTGGGAATCGGTACCAATCAGTTGCTCAAAGTTCCCACCGATGAAAATTTGGCCATGCGTTTGGATCTGCTCGAGCAGGAACTGGAACGCTCTTATCAAGCTGGGACCAAAGTCGCTTTTGTGGTGGCAACGTTTGGGACGACGGATGGCTTTGGAATTGATGACGTGGCGGGTATCCGCGAGATCATCGAAACGGTAGCTCGACGACACGCGCAGACGGTGCCACAATTGCACGTCGACGCAGCAGTGGGCTGGGCACTCAGCTTTTTGGCGGAGTATGCCACGGATAGCAATCCGCTTGAGTTCTCCCCCGCACTGCTAGACATCGTCCGTCGGGTGCAGCAACACTGCGAAGGTTTCCGTGTCGCCGACAGTGTCACGATCGACTTCCACAAGATGGGGCGAGGGCACTATCCGTCGAGTGCGTTTATTGTAAATCGTCGCGAAGACTTGCAGTATTTAGCGCGCAGTGTTTCCGACACGCCCTATTTTTCGGATGCCGATTGGCGTCGCGACCCGGCACTTTTTACGCTCGAATGCTCGCGACCAGGTCTAGGCCCCTACAGCGTCATGGCATCGCTCAATGGCATCGGTTTGACCGGATGGCGAATGTTGGTCGCGCGCAGTCTAGAATTGGCCGAGCGCCTAAAGTGTGGATTAGAGAAGATTGAATACTGCCGAGTCTTGAATCGCCATACACCTGGGGCTAGCGTAAATTGGTGGGTACTCCCCAAGGGTCGAAATGCGGAGCAGATTTTTCAGCAGACGATTCGCGGTGAGTTGTCCATCGAACAGCGACAACGTTACTTTGGTGAAATTCGACAGATGTATCAAAAACGCGAACGTGGACTCGATCCCGCGACTGACGCACGGCTCGGGTTTACGACCAGTTTTGGGTACCGACCACATCAGGTAGACATTCCAGCTTGGAAAGCGGTGCTATTCAATCCCATGACTACGGACGAAATTGTTGATCGGGTGGTTGCCAGTGTTGAGGAATTGTTGTGACGCATCCGCTGATTCAATCTGATGCCGTGCTGTTTGGCATCTTGCTTGCCATCTTGGGAATCGTTTTTTCGACCGCCAGCAGCCAGTCGCCTAAGCTACGAATGTTTTACAGCGTAGTCCCCATGCTACTGTTGTGTTATTTTCTGCCCTCACTCTTGACGCTCTTGGGGTTGGTCGATCCCGAGAAATCTGAACTAGGTACCGTCGCTAAGAGTTATTTGTTGCCAGCCAGCTTGGTCTTGCTTACGCTAAGTGTCGATTTGGGCGAAATCATGCGTCTGGGCCCCAAAGCGTTAATCATGTTTCTGTCGGGCACCGTTGGCGTGATTATCGGTGGTCCTTTGTCGATTTTAATTGTCGGCACCGTCGCGCCAGACTTGGTTGGTGGGCAGGATGCGGATGCAGTTTGGCGCGGTCTAACGACGGTGGCGGGCAGCTGGATTGGTGGCGGGGCGAACCAGGTTGCTATGAAAGAAGTGTTTCAGCCGTCCCAAGACTTGTTTAGCGCGATGATCGCTGTCGACGTGTTAGTTGCTGAGTTTTGGATGATGTTCCTGCTGCTGGGGGTGGGCAAGGCTGAGCAGATCGACAAGATATTTCGCGCCGATCGCTCAAGCGTTGACCGGTTGCAGGCCAAGATGTCCGAGTTCTCAACCCGAACGGCGCGGATCGCATCAACAACGGACCTGTTTATGATTCTGGGCGTGGCATTTGGGTGTACCGCAGTTGCCCACGCCGTGGCAGACACTCTTGCGCCGTGGATTAAAGAAGCTTTTCCGCAACTTAGCCAGTTTAGTTTGGATTCGAAGTTTTTTTGGTTGATTGTGATTGCTACAACCCTCGGGGTGTTGCTGTCATTTACACCACTAAGACAATTGGAAGGTGCAGGCGCGTCGAAAGTTGGTTCCGTGTTTATTTTCATCTTGGTCGCAACCATCGGCTTGGGGATGAACTTGCGAGCCATCTACACGCATGCGGGATTGTTTGTGGTGGGTGCCGTGTGGATGCTCATACACGTCGGACTGTTATTGGTGGTGGGGTACGTGATTCGCGCGCCCTATTTTTTTCTAGCGGTTGGCAGCAAAGCAAATATCGGAGGGGCGGCAAGCGCGCCAGTGGTGGCAGCGGCTTTCCATCCCTCGCTAGCCCCCGTGGGCGTGCTCCTGGCCGTATTGGGGTACGGGCTCGGCACTTATGGGGCTTACCTGTGCGGGTTGATGATGCAAGCGATTGCGGAATGACGGCGAACCAGGCGAAACAGACCACGGCAAAATCACGCGGCTGGCTGCTGCTGGCCATTCTGGCAGTGCTGCTCGTCGTCGCCTATGTGCTGGACGCACCTGGTATGTGGTTGCGTTCCTTTGCCGCACAGGCACTCAAAGACCGGCAGCCAAACGCGGCTCTTCAATGGGTTCAGCGTGCGTTGTACTATGCACCACAAGACACGCGGGCCATGTTGCTCGCATCGCGAGCAAACCTTCAATTGGGCTTAAACTCCAGAGCTCAAGATTTCACCGTTCAAGCCAGCGAGCATGGCCATCCGAACGAAGTCGAATTGATGGCGTTACAGTTGATGGCGCAGGCCCAACTCGGTGACCTAGAATCAGCAGAACAGCTCTTGAACTGGCAAAGAGCTCACCCACTACCCCCAGAAGCGCTAGAAGCCATCGTCCGATGTGCCATCTACAACGAGGAGTTTGGGCTGGCCGAAATGGTACTCAGACAAATGCAGGATCAAGGGGAACTCCCCAGTGTGGTCGCGTACCAGCAAGCTCGAATCTTGGAGGTAAGAGAAGACTATGCTAATGCCGCAGAAACGTACATTCAGTGCTTCCAAACCGATGCAAATTGTGTACGGGCTGCTTATCGCGCAGGTGCGTGCTTGCAAAAGCTCGGCGAATTTCAACGAGCGGCTGAAATGTTTAGACATGTCACAAGTCCACCGTATAACGCTATCGGTTCTATCGAACTAGCGCAATGCCAATGGGAACTTGATGAAATCGAGTTGGCCGCGCAAACAATTGGTGTGGCCGTCGACATGCCACCGAAGGATCTGCAACTGGTCTATCTGACCGTCGACGAATTTATGGTCAATGACCGGGCTGCCTTGGTAGCGGCTCGCATTGCTGATCGACAGGACGATTCACGACGTGCAATCCAGTTGTTGCAGCGTGTTCTAGACTTCAATCACCGCAGTTTTGAGGCGCGTGAACTGCTGATCAAGAATCTTCGTAAGGAAGGGGAGGTGGAGGAGGCAGAAAAGACTGCGGAGATTCAGGCAGACATGGTTGCCAAGCGATTGCGTAGTCGGCAAATTGTCATTGAACTGTCTGATGACCCTAACAATCTCGATAAACGTTGTGAATTGGCGGAGTTATATTGGTATAGTGAGTCCGAAGCCGAAGCGCGATTGGCTCTCCAAGAAGTTCTCGAGTTGGATCCAAATTTTGAGCGAGCACATCGACTACTCGCAGAGTTCAATGGGAATGAGTGAATTCCGCCTGCAATGGGCCGCATGGCCATCGCGTTTTCAACGACAACTGGTGATCAGCTTTTTCTCTATGTTGGTAGCACTGGCATGCTGTCTGACGGGTTGCAAACGCGAAGCCCAGCCGATCGAAAACTCAAGTCGGTCAGTTCCACGTGAGGCTGACAAATTGGCCCTCTCCACTCCCGCCACGCAGTTTGAATTGCGCGCGGTGAGCGCGTTGATGAATTGCGATTATCACAATGGCAGCGAAGCAAACTACAAATGCATGTTAGAAATAGTAGGTGGCGGTGCGGGCTGCCTGGATTTCGACGCAGATGGAATAGTCGATCTGTTTTTTCCGCGTGGCGGTCGGATTGAGCCAACTAAGAAGGAGACTACGGGCGTCGCCTCTGCACTGCTCCGTGGACTTGGCAAATGGGAATTCACTCATTGTGATGTACAGGCACGTATCGACACGACAACACTCTACACACACGGAACGGCGTCAGTTGACTACGACCAAGACGGATTGCCGGATTTATTAGTTTATGGATACGGCGGCATACTTCTATTTCACAATTTGGGCGATGGGACTTTTGAAAATGTGACGTCCCCCGCTGGGCTGGAAAATATTCAATGGACGACCGCAGCCGCGTGGCTGGACATTGACAACGATCAGTCCTTGGACATGTATTTGGGTTCTTATCTCGACTGGGGATTCGATAAGCATGTGGAATGCAAGACCCCCGAGGGAAATCCAGACGTCTGTTCGCCCAACGCATTCGCAGGCACTCAGAATGTCGCTTACACCAACAATAACGACGGCACGTTTTCACAAGTCTTGGATGAATTCCACACACCGCAGTTGGGCAAGACGTTGAGTGTCTTAGCAGCGACATTCGCAGCAGGCGAGCGTACGAGCTTATATGTAACCAACGATCTGGTTGCCAATTTCCTGTTCATACCGCAAGGCTCTACGGTGGCCAGTACTTCAACTCGTTACAGCGAAGTTGCCTTTGCCTCCGGTGTGGCGGTCGACGATCAAGGTCTGGTCAATGCCAGTATGGGGGTCTCATTGTTGGATTTTGATGCGGATCGCAAGTTTGATATCTTTGTAACCAACTTTGAACATGAGAGGATGGCACTTTATCACAACGTGGGAGAAAGCTCTTTTCATCATATTAGTCGTGAGGCCGGGCTAAATCGCACCGATCTACGCGTTGTTGGCTTTGGTATCGTGGCCGCCGATTTTGATGGCGATGCGGACGAAGACATAGCTTATACCGCGGGACACGTGCACTACGAGCCTGATTCCGGTACGATGGAACAACAAGCGGGATATCTACAGAATGAGGCCGGCCAACGACTGAAGAAAACGATCTCACCGGGAGCTTTTTTTACGAATCTGGCTGTTGGTCGAGGCTTGGCGACAGCCGATTTGGACAACGATGGTGACTTGGATCTCGTGGCTACCCAACTACTTGGACCGCCAACGCTCAGCGAAAATATGCTGTCCAGCGCGCCTCATTGGCTGGCCATCGATTTGGTAGGCGTGACTGCGCCGCGCACACCGATCGGTACCGTGGTAGAAGTGACCACTGGCAAAGCCAATACCGCCACGCAGCGAACCCAAATACGACAGCTTTATAGCGGTGGTAGTTATTTATCGCAGTGCCAATCGACTCTATTCTTTTCGTGGCCAAGACCAGCTAGCGAAAGAAAAGCAGAAACAGAAACAGCGGCTGAGGTCGTTGTACACTGGCCAGATGGTCGAGATTCAGCACCCATGAAGATTGAAAGCAACCAGCACATTACCTTGATTCAGCAGACGCAGCCATGAGCTTACGTAGCAATTCATTGGCGTATGATGCCAGCCGGCAGATCTCGAGTTGGAGCATCACAGCGATCGTTCGCATTTGCGCGGCTCTGGTAACACTTCTCCTGGTGCTCGCTTGGTGCGGTTGCAGCCCCGCGTCTCCAAAGCCCAATCAGGTGGCGACCTCGAATGGAGCAACCGGCAGTAAGGGCAATCTGCGCGACGGCGAGCAGCCTCCGGTTGCTCAGCCGGTAGGCTACCAGCCACAGCCGTTTCAAATGCCGCCGGTGACCAATCCTGGTTACGTCGGTTTCCAGGCTTGTGCGGAGTGCCATCTGCAACGCGTCGAGGAATGTGTGCCCACGAGCCATTTTCAGACCTGCCGCATTCCGACGTTGGAACGCATGCCCGCCGCCTTTACGAGCGATAATCCCAACGATCGCACTTTGCGTTTGCCGGGTACAGACGTCTCCTTCGAAATGGGCTATCGAGACGGAAAGTTCTTCCAAGCCGCGGTGCAAGGCAGCAAACGAGTTGAATCGACGATTGATTTGGTCTACGGTGCGAAAACAAAGTCGGACGAGGTTTATCTTTCTTGGCACGCAGACGATTCGATGTGGGAACTACCCGTGGCTTGGGTTTTTGCCGAAGACTGCTGGGGAGCCGCAGGCTTCGATCGTCAACAGGGAACGGATTTTTCCCGCGAGTTAACCGTTCGCTGTTTCGAGTGTCATATGACTTGGTTCGAACATATCCCAGGTACATTGAGCGGCTATCGTCGTGACGAGTTACTGCTGGGTGTGACATGCGAGCGATGCCATGGTCCTGGCCGAGAACATATTGCATATCATCACGCGCACCCCGAGGCAAAAGATGCCCAAGCCATTGTGTACCCAGGTGCCCTGGAACGCGAACGGCTGATCGAAGTTTGTACGCAATGCCATAGCAATTCAATTCGCCATCGGGGGCCCGCATTATCGTTTCGACCGGGTGACAAATTGGTTGATCATTATCGTTTTGTTCATCCGAAGTATGGCGAGGATGATCATGTGGCGGATCAAATCAGCGACTTGCAGCAAAGCGAGTGTTTCGAGCAGAGCGAGATGACTTGTGTCACTTGCCACGACCCGCATTTGACGGGGCAAGCGACGCATGGCATGACTTTTCAAGAGGCTTGCACTCAGTGCCATCAGCCCGCAGCCTGCAAGCAGCGTGAGCATGTTCCTGCTGCCGTGGCTGACAAGTGTGTTGAGTGTCATATGCGTCAGTATGCAAAGATCAACGTAAATTTTGATCTCGCCAATGATTCCTATGTTCCGCCATTGCAGCGCTCGCAACACCATATTGCCGTGGATGAAATCGCCACCAACGAAGTGCTTTATAAGTGGCACAAACAACAGTCTGGCGAGGATTCTGCGCGACAGGCTGAAGCGCTGAAATCGAAATTACTGAAGCATTGGTTTTCTGCTGGCGAGCAATGTGCGGCAGAGGGGCGATTTACCGCCGCCGTCGCTATGATGCGAGAAATTCTGCGTTTGGATGAAATGCACATCGAGGCTCGCCAGCGATTGGACGAATATGCACAACAGCAACGGGCCTTTGACGATCTACTTTCCAGCGCCCAGCACGCGCTGCGCCAGCAACGCCACACGGAAGCCATCGACATGTTTAAACGCGTGCTGGAGATTCATCCAGAGAACGCTACGGCCATGGGACGCTTGGGGACCATCTATGCACAGCAGGGACAACGCGAGCTCGCCGAAGAGTATTTAGAGAAGGTGACAGAGATAGATCCCGACAACCAGTACGGCGTTTCGATGTCGGCTTGGCTGGCTTTCTTGGACCAGAATTATGCAGTCGCTGCCGAAAAATATGCGGCGGCCGACGCGATCGAGCCTTTTAATTCCAGAATCAATCAATTGTGGGGAACATCGCTTGCGCGCTCTGGCAAACTGAAGGAGGGCGTCGCTCGTCTGCAAGTCGCATTGCAGAGCGATCCACGCAACTTGGAAGCGATGCAGGAGTTGATCGATGTCTACATGACGTTAGGAGAACATTCGCAAGCGGTGCATTGGGCCGAACAGGCCGCACGCTTGACGGAACATCAATCTTTGCGTGAACTTATGGTTTTGGCCGAGTGCCAAGTGGCCCATGGAGAGCAGCAGAAGGCTGGCGACGTGGTTCAACTGGCTCTGCAGGTTGCCACCGGTCAGCCAGAAACGCAAGTTGAAATTAGGCGCTGGGCCGCCAGCCAAAATGTGCAGGTGAAGTAGCAAGCGATATGCAAGTCGATCAAGACCGAATCAATCACAATCTCCAAATCTGGCAGCAGACGATGGAAGCCACGCATGACTTGATTTTGGCTGGCTTGCGGCACAAGATTGGTCCTGATGGCGATCTACGCGAGGCTTACCGTTTGTGGTACCGTCACCAACGTGAACTCGCCGCGCAGCGCTTAGAACGCGAATCTGCTATTTGGCTTCAACGACAGGCCGGGGATCAAGCGAGTGACACCGAATCTAGTCATCCAGACTCTTAATCGAACCTGGTGCGAGCTCAACAAGAATGATCTTTCCTCTACGTTGGTAGGTGGGTTAGCCCTGCCGGTTTGGAATTATCCCCGTAGCACACAAGACATCGACCTCCTGCTGTTCGTAACAGACGACAGACGGTTGTTGACCCTTTGTGAATCCATGGGATGCCGACCACGGCGCCAGCCTGTGATTACGGAACTTGGGAATATTCGAGTCCTGCAAACTGAAATTAGGCTTCCGGATGAGTATCTCGAAATTGACATCGATTTCTTGCTTGGCCATTCCGATTTTCATGCCTCGGTCGTTTCCCGTGCGGTGGCAATCGATTACCCAGGCGTCACATCGAAGATCCGCGTTGCCACTTGCGAAGACCTAATTTTGCTGAAGCTACAATCGTCCCGACTGGTCGATTTAGCTGACAGTCAACGGCTGATTGAACTAAATCCCGAGTTGGATTGGGGGTATCTGAACGAATGGGCGAGGCAGCTGAGCGTTGAAGAGTTGCTAGATCGAGCTAAGGCCCAGTAAGCGAAACCGCTCACAATGTGTCGGCTTGTGTGACAGGCTCGGGAGCCTTTTCAGCCTAAATCGCCTACCCCATTAGCAACCACATGTTCCTACCAGCGGGCCCCGTCCTTAAGAGTGGGCCGACCATAGGGTGAAGCTACCAAAGCCCCAATAGACGTTGCGCATTTTCGGTCGTTTGTCGAGCCAGTTGGGCCACCGTTTCATCGCGAACTTCGGCAATATGTGCGAGTGTGTGCGTTACGAGTGCCGGATGGTTGGGACGCTTGCCGCGATGGGGATGCGGAGTCAGGTAGGGGCTGTCGGTTTCCACTAGGATGCGATCTCCGGGAATACTTCTGGCAATTTCGCGAATTTCAGCGGCATTCTTATAGGTAACCATGCCAGCGAAACTAATGTATAAGCCAAGTTCCATACAACCGTCGGCAACTGCCTGTGGTCCCGTAAACGAGTGCATCACACCGCGCAGCGGCCCCAACGCTGCTTCCGATTTCAGAATGTCGAGCGTTTCTTCAGCACATTCACGTGTGTGAATCACGACTGGTAACGCCGTTTTGCGACTAAGCGCCAGATGTCGCCGAAAATATTCGACTTGTACATCCCATGGGCAATCGTCCCAATGTCGATCTAAGCCGGTCTCGCCGAGTGCCGCAACGCGCGGATGTTGACAAAGCTCGACGATCTCCTGCCAATCGCCCTCGCTAGCCTGACAGCAATTGTTGGGGTGCAGGCCCACGGCAGCGCGAATTTCAGAGTGTTTTTCAGCCAACGCGATGCACGCTCGAGAGCTTGCCAAAGTTGTGCCAACGGTCAGGACGCAGAGTACGTCCGCACGCTGCGCTTCAGCCAAGTAATCTGGCAATTTTTCGGCAAACGATTCGTCGGTCAAGTGTGCGTGTGTGTCGATAATCATGAGTTGCCAATTGAAAATCTGGGTAGGTTGCAGCCCCAGGTTTTGGGGCCCAGGCTATGGAGCCCATGGAGGCCCAGGCAGGGTGCCTAAGCTACGGGCTACCGCGCCACTGCGTCAAGTGATAAGCTCCAATTGCGCCGAAGGAGGGTCCAGGGCTTTATTGGGGGCATTCATAGTTCATGCAAGCGTTGGCGATCGTCTTACAAACTGCATCCACAGGTGGCTGGCGCTACGTCAGGCAACTCGTCGCTGGCTTGCGAGCTGTAGCTCCCGAATTGAACATCACATGTTATCTAGGTGCGCAAGTCCAGCAGGTATTCGCTGACGAACGACCGGAAGATTGCTTGCGTATGTTGGGCGCTGAAGTGCGGACATGGGTCGATCCCGATTTTGTTCGTGGTCCATCGCAGCGTCGTGGCCTTAGCCGTTTCGTCGACGAAGTGAAAACAAAACGCAAGCGACGACAAGCCCGCCGGTTGCACGCGCACTTGATTGACGAATTAAACACCTTCGACCTCGTGTTCTTCGCGTGGCCCTATTTTCTCGATTGCCCGCCACTGCAAACCCAGATGGCTTTTATTCCTCACGATTTCAACTACACACATTTCATGGGATCGTTCATAACCTCGGCGCGAAACCTATGTCGAACTGCGCCGACAACACGCGGGTTGGCTAGCCGCGAGCCAGGCCCGTGGTCTCTACGCATTTCATTGCTCGAGAAGTTGAGCGAGTATTCCCAGAGGTGGACTGCATTCCAGAAGTCATCTACTTGTCGCGTCTGGGATCCCACCCGCCCCTTGAGACAAGTCGTGGCACGGGTCGTCAGCGAGTTAGGGCTGGCTGGACGTTATCTTCTGAACTTAAATAACATCACGCCCCACAAGAATCTGGGGCAAGTGCTGGCTGGATTTTATTATTGTTTGGATGAACATCCTGATCTAAAGCTCGTCATTGCTGGCTATGGCACGGATGGAATTCGCGGTCGCGCGAATGGGCCCAACTTCATTGACAACTGCGAAGACGATTGGAATGTAATCAGTCTGGGACTGCTAACCGACGAACAGGTCACGGCTTTGATTCAGCAAGCGGAAATGGTGGTCAATGCATCACTGTATGAGGCTGGGAATGGTTCTGGATTGGATGCATGGGCCCTGGGGACCCCCGTTGTGATGTCGCAGATCCCTCCGTTTGTTGAGCAAATGGAGTTTCTTGGGACCGAGGCACAGACGTTCTCGCCGCGTTGCTGTTATCAGATTCGAGATGCCATGACGGCGATATTAAATCAGCCGGAATCCACTCGAGAGATGGTTGACCGCTCGCAGGCCGCTATGGCTCGATACACCTGGCACCAAGTAGCGACGCAGTATGTGGAATTCTTCCGTCGCATTAGTGGCTAAAGCGAAATCTCGCCAACTGGGGGGAAACGCGTATGAAAACTCAGCTAAACAGCACATGGAGTGCCACTGGCCTAAAAATCTGGAAAAAAGTCCTAAATTGGTGACCTAGCTGGGTTTGCCAGTTTTGGCACAGTGGGATATATTAAAGCCCGCATGTCGGCCAGCTCGCTCCCAAACTCGCAAAATCATCTTTCTCGGTGCAATCAACTGCCAGGATGTCGGCTACAGTTGCGCAACAAATTCAGGCTTCTGCGTGGAAAATTCGCGCTCGAGGTCCGGTGGGTGAGCCCCTTTCTTACCAATTCGATTCTTTAGGAGAACGTTTCGTCAATGGCCACTCCTTCGCAGCGACGACTACAGCCTACCGCCATCCGCAAATTTGGTTCAGGTTTGGATGCTTTAGAGATCCCCAATCTAACCGAACTCCAAACCAAGAGCTACGCACTTTTTCTCCAGGAGGACGTTCCTGCAGATAAGCGCAAGGCTATCGGTTTGGAAGGCGTTTTTCAAGAGATATTTCCGGTCGAAAGCTACGACAAACAAGTCACGCTGGAGTATTTGCGTTACGAGCTCGGAAAGCCCCGTTATACGCCCGACGAATGTCGCCAATTGCGTTTAACCTATGGCAAGCCTATGAAGGTTTGGCTGCGTCTGAACCGCGAGCAGCCGATCGAGGAAGAAGTCTACTTGGGGGATATCCCCATCATGTTGGGTGGTGGAGAGTTTATCATCAACGGTGCTGAGCGGGTGGTGGTTAGCCAACTGCACCGCAGCCCAGGCGTGGATTTCGTGGAAGAAATTGAAGCGACCACAGATCGCAAACTGCCCAGTTGCCGGGTCATTCCCGAACGTGGTGGAAGCGCTGGATCGAAGTCAACGTGACGAAGAAGGACAGTCTGAGCGTCCGTATTGACCAAAGTGGAAAGTTCTCGGTGATGACATTGCTGCGCGCCATGTCAGCCGATTTTAGCAGTGACAGCCAATTGCTTCGCGCATTCTATCCAACCACGGTCGAGAAGGTGGTGGATGGTCGCAGCGTGGGCAAATTGGAAGGCAAGGTCGCGGTCGACGATGTCGTCTACCCCAGTGATTCAGAGCGAGCCGGCGAACTGATTATCGAAGCTGGGCATAAGATTTCCAAGAACGTGGCCGAGACCATTTGCACTTCGGGCATCAAGAAACTGGAAGTCATGGATGCGCCCAAGACGCCGTTGATCGTCAACTCGCTGGCGGAAGACAACACAAGTAGCCACGAAGAAGCATTACTACGTATCTACCAGCGTCTGCGTCCAGGAAACCCGCCGCAGCTGGAAAAAGCCCGGACGCTATTTCACGAGAAATTCTTCGACGTGAATCGTTATCGATTGGGGCGCGTTGGTCGTTTCCGCTTGAATCGCAAGCTGAATACGACGGTCGACGAAAACGAAATGACGTTGCGTCCAGAAGATATGATCGCTTCCATCAAGTACGTGATCGACTTGTTTGACCCAGACTCGGGGGCCCAATTCGATGACATCGACCACTTGGGGAACCGTCGTTTGCGCACGATTGACGAATTGGCCAGTGAAGAACTTCGCAAGGGCTTCTTGAAACTCCGTCGCACTGTGCAAGAGCGCATGAGTCTGAAAGAAGCCGATGAGATGTCTCCCCGTAGTTTGGTGAATCCCAAGAGCATCAGCGCAGCGATCGAATATTTCTTCGGTCGCGGTGAACTTTCGCAAGTCGTTGACCAGACGAATCCGCTGAGTCAGTTGACTCACGAGCGTCGTCTGTCCGCCTTGGGACCCGGTGGGTTGAATCGAAAACGGGCTGGATTCGAAGTGCGTGACGTTCACATTTCGCACTACGGACGCATTTGCCCAATTGAAACGCCTGAAGGCACAAACATTGGCTTGATCAGCTCGTTGGCGATCTACGCAGGCGTCGACGATTACGGTTTTCTGATTACGCCATATCGTTTGATCAAGGGCGGCAAGCTGACCGACGAAGTCGTTTGGTTGCGAGCCGATCAAGAGGCGGATGCGTACATTTGTCCAGCGGATACCGAAGTCAAGGACGGCGCGCTCGTAGCCGGACCCAACTTGATCGCTCGCTACCACGCTGACTTCCAGATCGTGATGCCGGAAGAATTGCAATATATGGACATCGCACCGAGTCAAATGGTCGGTGTTTCAGCGGGATTGATTCCGTTCCTTGAGCATGACGATGCAAACCGCGCGCTGATGGGTTCCAACATGCAGCGTCAAGCTGTGCCGTTGTTGGTAGCTGAACCGCCGATCGTTGCGACGGGCATGGAAAAAGAGATCGCTATTAATAGTGCGATGGTTGTGCGGGCCAAGCGGGCTGGGAAAGTCTCCTTTGTTGACGCAACACGCATCGAAATTGGTACGGACGTCTACGAACTGCATAAGTACCAAGGATTGAATGAACGGACTTGCTTGAATCAGAAGCCGATCATCAATCTGGGTGACAAAGTCGAAAAGGGGCAGGTCATCGCTGACGGTGCCGCGACTTGGCAAGGCGAACTGGCGCTGGGACGCAACGTCTTAGTCGGCTTTATGTCGTTCGATGGCTACAACTACGAAGATGCGATTATCATCAGCGAAGAACTTGTACGAGCCGACACGTATACCTCAATTCACATTGAAGATTTCGATGTTGAAATGTTCGGGAAACGAAACTAGGCCGTGAAGAATTACCGCGATATTCCAACGTTTCGGAAAAGGCTTCGCAACCTGGATGAGACAGGGATCGTCCAAACGTAAGTGCACCTATGTCCGCCCAGGTGATATTCTGGTCGGCAAGGTCTCGCCGAAGAGCAAGACAGAACTTACCCCCGAAGAAAAGCTCTTGCATGCGATTTTTGGTCGCGCGGGCGAAGATGTAAAGAACGATTCATCGAAGTACCTCGGGTATCGAAGGGATTGTGATCGATACCAGAAATTTAGCCGCCGGCGAGCTTCGGATGACGAACGCAAGGTGTTCGAAAAGGAGCTCAAGGAGATCGAACTGGAGGGAAATGCGGAGATCTCGACTGCGTTTACGGCGTTCATTCAAGAGTTAGAAGGCGTCGTGGGTACCAAACTGAAAGACGACGACGGTACTCCACTCGCCGGCGAGCAAGATCCTAAGTTCGTTGCTGAAAACGCGCAAACATTTAACTTATCGCGGTTGGTCAATAAGTTGATTTGAAAAGTTTCATGCGGATCTAGTGCAAGGTCTACAAGCAGTCGCCAACTGTCGAAGATGATCGACGTGCGTGACCGCAAGCTGAACAGCATGAAACGCGGCGACGAACTGCGCAGCGGTGTACTGCAAATGGTCAAAGTCTATATTGCCACCAAACGTACGATCAGCGTAGGCGACAAGATGGCTGGTCGCCACGGTAACAAGGGTGTGATTTCAAAGGTCTTGCCGATCGCCGACATGCCACACTTGCCAGACGGGACGCCGTTGCAGATCCTGCTCAATCCGCTGGGTGTTCCCAGCCGTATGAATGTGGGGCAGATTCTCGAGACGCACTTGGGGTGGGCTGGAGCCAAGTTGGGATTCCAAGCGGTAACCCCAGTCTTCGATGGAGCCACCGAAGGCGTGATCAACGATTGCTTGGAAGAAGCAGGACTGCCTCGACACGGCAAGATTCGATTGATCGACGGCCGAACCTGAGGCTTCGACAACAGAGACGACAAATCATCGCCATTTATACGCTCGTTGCCTTGTCGACGACTGGTGGCTCATCGCCGCGTACTGGCCCATACTCGCTCATCACACAGCAGCCACTGGGTGGTGAAGCGCGGTTTGGTGGTCAACGCTTTGGAGAAATGGAAGTCTGGGCGCTGGAGGCTTATGGCGCTGCGTACATTCTGCAAGAGTTGTTGACGGTTAAAAGCGATGACGTGGAAGGCCGTACCAAGATTTACGAATCGATGGTCAAGGGCGAAAATACGCTCGAAGCCGGTACACCTGCTAGCTTTGACGTTTTGACGAACGAAATTCGTGGGCTCGGCCTCAACATGCGGCTTGAGAAACGCAAACTTTAGTTCATCTCCCACCAACTGCACCACACACGGTGGATTTACCGAGCGAGGAAGGGCCCGAGAGCGACTTCCTCGCTCAAGCTACAACAACACCAAATGCACTGCTCTCAATAACATCCCACACACAGCTTTACTCATTCCAGTTGGCACGCCGCGTTGAACAGACTTTCTGCTCACCGGCTTCCCAATTCTTAGGAGCCGCGATTTATGTCGACTACTGAAACATCCAGCTACGATCGCGTTAATGATTTTACATCGGTTAAGATCAGCCTCGCGCGTCCCCAGGACATCCGCAGTTGGTCATTCGGCGAAGTCAAGAAGCCCGAGACGATTAACTATCGTACCTACCGTCCGGAAAAAGACGGATTGTTCTGCGAACGAATCTTTGGACCAGAGAAAGACTGGGAGTGCGCTTGCGGCAAATATCGCGGCATGAAATACAAGGGTATGATCTGCGACCGTTGCGGTGTGAAGGTCACCCACTCGCGCGTTCGTCGCAAGCGGATGGGACACATCGAACTCGCCGCTCCGATCGTACACATTTGGTTCTTCAAAGCGATGCCGAGTCGCCTGGGCGCTCTCTTAGGCATGAAAACTTCGAGCTTGGAAAAGGTAATCTACTTCCAAGACTACGTAGTGCTTGATCCGAAAGAAACAGAACTGGAGCCACTGCAACTACTTAGCGAAACTGAATATCGCGAAGCTCGCACGCAGTATGGCGAAGGCTCGTTCGAAGCCGGCATGGGGGCTGAAGCCATTCGCACTCTGCTGACCAGCCTCGATCTGTCCATGCTCGGCGAAGCTTTGCGCAAAGAACTATCGGAAACGAATAGCAAGCAGAAAAAGAAGGATCTCAGCACTCGCTTAAAGCTCGTCGAGTCGATTCGCGATAGTGACAATCGTCCCGAGTGGATGGTGCTGGACGTCATTCCTGTGATTCCACCAGACTTGCGCCCACTAGTCTTGCTGGACAGCGGCAACTTTGCGACCAGCGATTTGAATGACTTATATCGCCGCATCATCAATCGCAACAACCGCCTGCGCAAGCTCGTCGATCTGAACGCCCCCGAAGTCATCATTCGCAACGAAAAGCGCATGTTGCAGCAGTCGGTCGACGCGCTGTTTGATAATAATCGCTGCAAGCGACCTGTCTTGGGCAGCAGTAATCGTCCGCTCAAGTCGCTAACCGACATGATTAAAGGTAAGCAAGGACGCTTCCGTGAAAACTTGTTGGGTAAACGTGTTGATTACTCCGCGCGCAGTGTAATCGTCGTGGGACCACGTTTGCGTCTGCACCAGTGCGGCCTGCCAAAGAAGATTGCCTTGGAACTTTACCAGCCGTTCATCATCCGCAAGCTGAAAGACCTCGGCCACGCGGACACAATCAAGTCGGCGAAGAAGATGCTCGAGCGCAAGGACGAAGAAGTCTGGGATATCTTGGAACAGGTTATCAAGAATCACCCCGTACTGCTCAATCGGGCTCCCACGCTGCACCGCATGGGCATTCAGGCCTTTGAGCCAATCTTGGTCGAAGGCAATGCGATTCACTTGCACCCGCTGGTCTGCAAGGGCTTCAACGCGGACTTCGACGGTGACCAAATGGCGGTGCACTTGCCGCTCTCCCTGGAAGCTCAAGTCGAAGCGCATACGCTGATGATGAGCACTCACAATATCTTCGCGCCGAGCAATGGTCGTCCGATCATGAGCCCTTCGCAGGATACGGTGATGGGTTGCTATTTCATCACCGTCGAGAAAAGCGATATGAAGGGTGAAGGCATGACCTTTGCCAGTATGCAAGAGGCTGATCTGGCATTTAATCAGGGTGTGATTCAGTTACATGCCAAGATCAATGTACGTCTGCCCAAGCACCGCCGGATGAAAACGGAAGACAATAGTGGCAAGTTTGGAGCCACGATCCAGACGACCTATGGTCGCGTGTTGTTCAACATGATGCTGCCTGACGGCTTGGACTTCTACAATTTCGCCCTCAAAGGCAGCGACCTGGCGGCGGTGATCAGCGACTGCTACGGACGCTTGGGACGCAAGGCGACGATCAATTTGCTCGACGATATGAATCAACTCGGGTTCCGCGAGTCGACCAAGAGCGGTTTGTCGTTCGGCACCGACGACCTGGTAACTCCAGATTCGAAGTTCACGTTCATTTCCGAAACGGAAAAACAAGTCATGAAGCTCAAGAAGAGCCATGACCGTGGACTCATGACTCAACAAGAGCGATATCGATCGGTATTGGATTTGTGGACCCATGCCCGGGAAAATATCACCAAAGACATGATGCAAGCCATGGAGCATGACGATCACTTGGGCAACTGGTATATCAACCCCGTGTTCTTGATGTCACGGTCGGGTGCTCGAGGCGGTATCGAACAGATTCGTCAATTGGCTGGTATGCGCGGTTTGATGGCTAAGCCTACTGGTGAGATTATCGAAACGCCCATCAAAGCAAATTTCCGCGAAGGCCTCTCGGTACTCGAGTACTTCTCCAGTACGCACGGTGCCCGCAAGGGCTTGGCCGATACTGCGTTGAAGACCGCCGACTCCGGCTATCTGACGCGCAAGCTGGCCGACGTGGCGCAGAACGTGGTTATTACCATGGACGAGTGCGGCACTACCCAAGGTATTACCAAGGGTGTCGTCTATCGCGGTGAAAAAGTGGAAGTGCGTTTGATCGAAGCCATCACGGGTCGTGTCTCACGACATAACATCGTCAATCCCGTGACCGACGAAGTCATCGTCCAAGAAAATGAAATGATCACTCGCGATATTGCTCGCAAGATCGAAGAAATGGGCTTGGAAAAAATCCAAGTGCGTAGCCCGATGACGTGTGACGCATCGCTTGGTGTTTGTCGACGGTGCTACGGTATGGATATGTCCACCGGAGCAATGGTCGAAGAAGGCATGGCCGTAGGAATCATCGGCGCCCAATCAATTGGAGAGCCAGGAACCCAGCTGACGATGCGGACATTCCACATCGGTGGTGCGGTGAACACGAGCGTCGAAGAAAGCGAAATCAAGGCGAAGAAGGGCGGTATTGTCAAACTCGCCAAGATGCGTTGCGTAACCAATGAGGCCGGCGACCAGATTGTCCTAACCCGTAACAGTGAGATTGTATTGCTCGATAGCAAAGGCCGTGAAATCGAGAAGTATGATATTCCTGCTGCCGCCGTTCTGCGTGTCGCGGAAAACGAGGAAGTCAAAGAAGGACAAGTGCTCTGCGAATGGAATCCACACAAGATTCCCATTATCTGCGAAGTCGGTGGCAAAGTTCGTTTTGATGACGTGGTTGAAGGCGAAACCATGCGGATCGAACGTGATCCAGGTGGTGGACCGCGACAGATCATTGTCGACCACAAGGGGGATCTGCACCCTCAAATCGTCATCGAAGACAAGGATGGCAAACCGATGGACGTTTACTACTTGCCGGAGCGGGCTGTGATCTCCGCCCAGGAAGGTAGCTTGGCAACTGCCGGTATGGAACTCGCCGAAATGCCGCGTGAGTCCAAGGGCGTCGCTGATATCACCGGTGGTCTGCCGCGGGTAACGGAAATCTTCGAGGCTCGCAAACCGAAGGATCCCGCCGTTATCGCCGAAGTCGATGGGATGGTCGAACTGCAGCAAACCAAACGTCGGGGCAAACGAACCATCCTGGTGCGCAGTGAAAGTGGCGTTGAACACGAACACTTGGTACCACACGGAAAACGCTTCTTGGTCCACACCGGGGACGAAGTCAAGGCCGGTCAAGCGCTGGTAGATGGACCACTGGTGCCACACGATATCTTGCGAGTCAGTGGAGAAGAAGCTGTACAACAGTATCTAACACACGAAATTCAACAGGTATACCGTAGCCAACGCGTTGAGATTAACGACAAACACGTGGAAGTCATTATCGCGAGGATGTTGCGAAAAGTGAAAATCGACACACCTGGCGATACGAGCTTGTTGCCCGGCTTGGTCATGGACAAGTTCGAGTTCCGTCGTGTAAATGACGAAGTTGCCAAGTGCCTGAAAATTACTGATCCTGGTGATACGGACTACTCCATCGGATCGCTCGTACCGCGCGAAGCACTCGAACAGGCCAACCTGCAAGTCGAAGGCCTCGGCGGAACGCCGGCTAAAGGAAAGAAGCCTAAGCCAGCTACCGCGAGTACCCAGTTGTTAGGTATCACCAAAGCGTCGGTTCAAAGTAGTAGCTTTATCTCAGCCGCTAGTTTTCAAGAGACAACCAAGGTACTCACTGAGGCCGCCTTGGCTGGCAAAGTTGACAAACTTGTAGGCTTGAAAGAAAACGTGATCCTCGGCCATTTGATTCCAGCAGGCACGGGCTTCCGAACTTTCCAAGAATCCGAAGTGTCGTATCGACGCGAAGCACTCGAGGACTTGGTCAACCGCGGTACGACAGCGATGGAAGAAGATTTCCCCCTGTTGCAACAGAGTCCCCCACAAGCCGAGGAGGCACCTGAAGATTCAGGGGCAACCGATTCGACTTCGACAACCTAGCTGGCGATGGCTGGCGATGTTTGGCCACTTGGCGAACGAAAGGTACGAAGCCGAATTCGACTTCCTCGCCGATCCGCCAGGCGGAACCTGAAGTCGTGCGCTTGGTAAACAGAAACCTGCCTGTGAAAAAGGGGCCTTGAATTCAGGCCCTTTGGCAAGGTAACCAGTGCGATGTTTGTGGCGAGGGCTGGCGGTTCAGTTACAACGGGTGCCTTCAACGAGCACATTGGCCAAATCAACACTCACGGCGATGCGAGCGTAACCATGGGCGAATCCATTTTTGAAAAACTTGGTGGGGCGGAAAACATGGCCGCGATGGTGAAAACCATGTACACAGCCGTGTTGAAAGACCCAGAGCTGGCACCCTTCTTCAAAGATGTGGATGTCGAACGACTTCAAACAATGCAGTTCGAATTCTTGGCCAGCGCTTTTGGTGGACCAGTCAGTTATAGTGGATCGGAGCTACAAGCCATCCACAGTGGCCGGGGTATTACCGCGCATCATTTTGCCATCTTTGTAGGCCACATGGCCGACGCAATGCGCCAACACGGTGCGTCCGCAGACGACGTTGATGCCATGTTAGGGCAGATGTCCATGTACCGCGACAAGATCATCGGCGCTGCGAATGTGGATGGTTAATGTTTCGGAGGACTCTCGTGACCAACGGCTTACGTAATTTCGCAGGCATCTCTTTCTAGCGAGCACGACCTTTGTTCGGCGACGACTAACGCGTGACGTTGACTCGCCAGATCATCTCATCCGCCTCTTCGGTTCCAAACGTGGCGACAAGTGTGTCGTGCAATAAGTCACGAGCGGCGTTGTCCCTGATCGTACCCGTCAAATATACCTGAGCCGCAGAGGAATAATCGGCTTCGACGCCATCGAAATCGGTTGACTGCAAGATCGTCGCAAGCCTGTCGAGCTTGCGTTCCGTCCATGCTTGATAGAGTTGTTGCTGGCCTATGATACCGCCCACAATAAGTGTGGCCGCGCTGATGATAAATACCGACATTGCAGTGACAATCCCCCAAAGCACGTGCACCGACCAGATTCGCGATTGCAGGTCGTTTGTTGATGCGTCGGCGTTCATGTCAGAGCGTGCGGAGCGAACATCGCGCCATGCGAGTAGCGCAAGGACGACGATCGAAATCACGATGCCAGAGGCGAGACCTTGTGACGCCCCCAAGCCGATGCCAACTTGGAGTGGATTGAATTCAGGCGACTGGCCGCCGCGGAAAACCGATCGGTAGTACCCAGGCGCGACAGTGCCAATTGTGGCACCGATCGCGGAGCCAACACATGCGGAGACGGCACTCCATAGTAGAACGGTTGTCAATGCGGTTCTGGTAGTCATGATTTTTCAGTCGCCAAACGATACCGATGACATGGTCGCCAGAACGACTCACGACTTCAAATACAACAACTTGCTTCCCCTCTCAGAACCGGACCACCCCAGTTAAAGCATCCGGCTCACAGCTAACACCTGACACCAGTATCTCACACACTGTGGTTCATGGCAATCAATTCCGTGATCCGGCCAATTCGTCGGATTTGCTCAAATTTGTTCGCGTTGGCAAGGTGCTGGCAGTTCCAGGTTACGAGAAAGTCACAGCGATGATACGAGGCTAGGGCCAAATGCAAGCGTAGCTGACCAGGTCGCCGTGTTCAGCTCTCCACTCGTTCCGACCAGATCGGCGACTCTTGTCCAGCGATTGGTTCTGCAAGGTCATGCGCCCCAGGCGCTCACTTCTTTCGTTGCCGGTACGCTTTGAGGATCTGCTTCCGACACTTCTCGAGAAGCGCGACATCGGTGGTTGTCATCTTCAGGTAATTGAGCGGCCCGAAGGGGCGGTTCTTCCAACCACCGGTTCCCTTTCGTTCGCATGTCATCCCGCAGACGCCACCGAGGTGGCGGTCGGTGGGGACGTAGAGTGTTTTCGTCGGAACGGCGAAGTAGCCTCCCAGCTTCTCGACCTTCACCCAATCAGAATTCAGTTGCCGTAATTCGGCAACGGCACGCTCCCAGGTCTCCTCCACTTTCCCTCGCGGCTTCTTCCACGACTCATACGTGTACAGAATCACGTGTTCTTCCGTCAAGCACAATCTTGCCCGATAGACAATCGCCGTCTTGCCGAGCTTGTGCGTTGTCTCGATGTCCACCTTGGCGATAAGTGTGTCGGGGTCGATCTCGTTGAAGCTCACGGCCTGCCTTTGATTGCCGGTCTGATGCCCGGCAAGAAACTGGTTGAAGGAGTCGGCAACCTTCACACACGACACCCGTCCCTCGATGTCGAGGTAGATGATCTCGGGCTCAGCCTGCGGGCCGACGTTGCGGTAGTCCATCGCAAGGAACCAATGACCGTCCCCACAAAGTGGGAAGATCAACTCAGGCTCGGGCAGTTTGCCCTCCGCCATTTCTAGGTGGTCCGCATAATCAACCGCGAGAGAGTTGATCCCACCCAAGGGTGGGATATCCGTTAGGTCGTACGCCTGGCCGCCCACGAGAAACTCCGGATCGACTAGGTTGCCGCCGTTCTGCTTGAGTAGCAGCTTCTTCAAAGCAACAGGAAATCGAATGCCAAGTGACTTTTCCCGGGCTTTGATAAACGTCGGTGTCAGGGCGGGCCGCCTGTCGCGATCTCGTTTCGCCAGCGGCTCCCAGAAAGGCTTGGCGCCACGCTGCTTGGCCGTCTTTGCCTTCTTGACGGCCTTTTTCCTGGCAGTCGGCTTTTTGGTGCCTGCCTTCGGAGCCTCCCTGGCGACTTTCTTCCCGCCAACCGCCACAGCCTTCGGGTCGACGTACCCCTTTGCCAGCTTCTCTCGGATGAGACTGTCGTACGACTTCCTCGCCTCCCCGGCCGAGTTGAATTCCTTCACTCGCGTCTGACCGGTCGTGCCGATCCGTCCAAACGTAACCGTATGGCTCGCCCCCTTCAACGAGATCGTCCAGAACTTCCGGGAGTCGCCGTCGTCGAATTGCAGTGTACGCTTTGCCATCAAGATGCCCTCAAGGCCAGCAATGTCATAATTGCCGAACGTTTGTGATCAGCGGGAACGGGCGGCGGCGACGAAAGATTGTCCATTTCAAATTCGCCTGACTTCGCCGCTCCGGTGCACGACATTGTTCGACATCGGGTTTAGAGTTCGTGTTCCTCAACGATGAACGCGGAAGATTTGGAGTGATCCACGAACTTGCTTTCGTCTTCAAGCAAGGCACCCGCCAGTTTCTGCCCTTCCGGTGAGCTCATCCCTTGAATCAGCGCCTCTTCCGAGTCAAACCAAACCTCAGCAACTCCGTCAAATTCAGCCATCATGCCTCTCGATTCTCGGAGACCTTGATTGAGCTGAGAGTCCAGTGTGTGCGACTGGACATACTTTTTCGCACCGATCACGGCCGCATTTTTCATGAAGAAGGGACCATGGTTGTTAATCCAGTAGTCCCGGAATTCGTCACGAGACAAGTCCGGGTGCCGAGTAAGGCACATTACAAATTTAATCATCGTGAATCGCTTTTCACTAAGGCATTGTTGAACGAGACGGACTCCAAATTGGGAAACGCTGATAACAAAGTAACTATTTCCAAGTTCGATACGTGCTGGAATTCCAATTCAATAACACGACGGAATGATCGTTGATTCAGTGAGCTGAGTGGCCAGGGCCGCGTGTCGCGAGTGTAGGCAAGCCCGCCCATCCAAGTGCCGCAAGAATAAGCCGCACCATCCTCGAATCTGGCGACGGAAAATGATCCGCCACATAGATCCGCGAGCCGTTCCAAAGCAACCTTTTCTGTCGTGTGTATGCGCACTTGTCGCGTGTACCAGCCAAGGCCTATCGCGAACGCTGCCACTGTGAAAAATAGTGTACGGATTGATGTTCGCATTGGCTTCCCGACGAACGCTGGCGATAACCGAGTCCGGACGACTGATCTGCCATTTCAAAACCACACGCAAGCCGGACTTCGCGTGCATCGACAAGTTAACACGCGTTTGCGTTCAAAGGTTACGCACCCTGAGTGTAAACAATCGCGCGAACAATTGCCAAATCGACCGACATTCGGAACAATGAGTTTCAAGCATCTCCGAAAGGCAATCCGCTCATTGTATCAAATTGTCAGACCGCGACAGTCGGGAGCCTACTCGCCGGGAGTTCCGGTAGCGACTTTTGCCAACCAGTCCACTCCTGAAACATCATAAACACCAACGTTACGTCACTCGGGCAACCCATGATTGAATCCGCCACTGATTCGCAACAACATGTAGTCGATCCCAGCGCTCGATTGAAGACTGGCTATACCTTGTTCGTGCTCGGTGCCATTGTGGCAATGCCAATCGTCCAGAGTTCCAATTCGACGGGGCCGTTCGATGCTGTTATTGCGATGCAAGAACTTGTATGGCTCGTCCCGTTGGTCGTGCTGCTTCCATGGGTTTCAATTTCAACTATCAAAGCTGCAAACTCCACGGTTCAACTTGTATTGGCGGTACTTTTATTGGTACTTTTTTTCGGGTTCACCGGATGGATGTGGTCGCAATGGAATCACGATTTGAATCGTTGAGAATTTTTTCAGGGATCGTACATCTGCCTGCATGCAGTCAAGAAAATAGTCTCCCAGCCCTACGGCATTCCGTTCATAGAAGTTCCATGCCTTTTGCAAATCCTCTTTCGCTGTTTCAAGTAGCCGAATGTCCACGCAGTTCCTTTCTTAGGTCGGCTATGGCTGTATCCCAATCGAAGAATTTCAGTTTCCCTTCAGCGACAAGATGCCTTAGTTCATCCAAGATGTCCTTGTGCCAACTAGGTGACGGCAGATCGGCTGGTTTCCGCGAGATGTCCGCCCAAGAGCCTCCATCGCCTCCAATTTGTCAACGAGCGTCATGTTGTCCAAGGGCAAGTCGTTTGACATGGCAGTACCTCTGAATTCGCTTCTACATCTTACCGCCGCGAACGACCACGTTGCCACGCCGCGTCGATAAATTGACCATTGAAAAAGCGGCGGCCAACGCGGCTGGGGTCCAACGCCTTGTTCGCGATGTCTTGTCGAACCCGGCAACATGGATTGGAGTACTGCCAACCAATGCGAGGTTGGCCGAACTCCGTTATTGCTTCGCACGCTGCCAACTCAAACTCGCTTCCTTTACTGTGTTATCCGACGGTGGTTCCTAAGTCAATCAAACGACTGACCTTCTGCGCTTGCATCGCCGAAACGAGTACGCTCGTCACACGGAATTTTGGAGGTTTGATGTTCATTTCTTCGAACGTTACCATTTCTGGCCAACGTGATTCATATGGTCATCCGTCATTTGCCGCTCTCGCTGTTTAGGCTTGTAAGGCATACTCAATTCTTCCATGATTGGACTTCACGTAAGTTTAATAACGTCTGGGCCTCACTTGTTACTTGAATGTCTTGGTGGTTAGCGCGAATGGATCTTCGACTCCGGGTCTCCTGCTGCCGTCGCCAAGAAAAACGCGACAGCAAGTATTGCCTTCCAGCGTGCACAGACCTTGAGCAGATTCCAACTGTTACCAAGCTTTCGGAGCTCAATCTCGTTCAGGGCGGGACAGCCAGTCCCTACCTTTCATCCTCGCTACCTTTCGTGACTACACATCAACGTGGAATTTCGATCGGGCTGCGATGCCGCTTACGCGTTATATCCACGTTGCAAGCCTAGATAATCAGCCTGTGGCTAGCAGCTACTCATGCGGGGGTCACACCCGCTAGTCATTCAAACATCTCCAGTTCGATTCTTGCATGTCATTGTTGCTCGTCTTCGTAAGCATCGATTGCGTCAGAACCGAGTGACGGACCTATAGCAGATGGGAAATGGAACAGTCCCAGCATTCCGACGAAAACGAGTATAAGCCCGAATAGTATAGCGTTTGCAGCCCAAGTGCGTCCATGTGCAGAAATCGCAATCGGACCAAAGGATTGCGTGATCGCGACCGAGCGCCGCGTTGGAATCTGAACTGTAAAAGTCTGTGTACGCGTGCCGTCTTCGTGATGTGCGACGGGACCTTCGGAAATTGTTTTCGGCTCGTCGGCCGGTTCGCGCGACAGAGAAATCGCCGCCGTTCGCGCCGACCATGCGATCAATGCGAGCGGTGCGGCCAACGCTAGAAAGAGAAGCCAGACAGGGAATTGGAAAAGCGTATGCATTTGATCGAGGAACGACCGCGATGACCGCAGTCGCCGGGTTTGACTATTTTATAAGAACGAGCGACTCGGCGACTTCGGTCGATCGCTTGGTTCTTTGGGTTTGTTTGTTTCACAAGGCAGTGTAGCAGATCTTCGGGGCGACCTGCAAACTGATTTTGGCAAGGTCTCTGTTTGTCAGCGCATCGGCTCGTTTGATGTTCGCGAAGCCGAAAACGGTTGGCAAACGAGAACCGTTGAGGATAGCTCGCAGCCGCAGAGTAGTTGCCGCCAAGCAATGTTCCAGCCCCCAGCGTCCAGTAAAGGAAGCGAGTTTGACTTCGGCAGCGTGCCAAGCGTTAGCGGAGTTCGGCCAACCTCGCATTCGTTGGCAGATGTGCCCCAGCAGTTGCAAGAATTCTGCGCTGGTGCTTGCAGCGAGTGAGCGGCCCCGACGAGTGTCTTCGCGATCCGCCCAAAGAAAGAATCCATGTAAGTCCTGGGTTTTGGGGCGGGAGTCTTCGATAATAAAATCTGGCGACTCAGGCCCGTGATCTCGGATCGCTGTAACGCCCCACTGTCACATTCTTCCAACCCCAAACCCATGGAGCTTCAGACCATGTTGATTCTCGCTCTTGACCTCGGCAAATTCAAGACAATGTGCTGCGTTTTTCGACACCAAAACACGCAAAGCCGAATTCCAAGTTGCTGCCACCGAACGCGATTATCTAGCCAAAGTCTTTAAGTCACGCAAAGTCGACCTCGTCGTCATGGAAGCTTGCGGTCCTTCCGGCTGGATCAATGATCTGGCTGCCAGCCAAGGGACTTAAAACCTCGTCTGTCGACGAACGAAGACGCTTGGAAGTGGTCGAACGTGAAGCGTAAGACTGACAAAGACGATTTGCTGAAGCTGGCCTGTATGGCCTCGCTGAACGAACTGAAGGCCGTCCACATGCCATCGGAGGAACAACGAGAATTCCGCTCCCTGGTCAAGTATCGCAAGACGCTCGACTATCGTATCTGCAAGATGAAGCGCTATCCGTGCTTGGTTCGTAAACCATGGCATCACTATCGACACCGGCGAGAAAGCATGGAACACTGGACGTACGCTGATCAACTTCTTTCCGCAAGCCACTATCGGACTGTAACGCCAATGAACTGTGGCGACTTAACCCTCGACATCGAACTGACACAGCTCGATGCACTCACCGCTCAGCAAGACTTGGTCGTAAAAAAGCTGGAAGCCATTGGTAAGAACGATCCACGAATCCAGCGTATCATGACGATTCCCGGCGCGTCGGCCCCAGGACAGCTGAGATCCTGGTCGCGTGCATCGACGATCCCCATCGCTTCGCCAGCGGTCGTGAAGTCTCTGCTTACTTCGGGCTCGTACCACGTCAGTATCATCCGGTGAGACGGACCGCAACGGTCGCATTACCAAACGCGGCAATCCGCTAGCTCGAACGATCCTGGTTGAGTGTGCTTGGGCTGCTGCGCGATACAACCCGTGGGCCAAGTCGATCTATGAACGAGTCTACGGCAAGCAGCGAACACGCAAGAAGAAGGCGGCTGTTGCACTTGCCCGTAAGATCGCTGTCATAGCCTGGGCATTGATGCGTGACGACAAAGACTGGGATCCGAAACGCATGATTGAAGTCACTGAGTCCTTCGGACGCATGTCCCCGGCCTTCAAAGCTACGCTCTCGGAGATGAAGCCCAAGGAGAATAGCGCGACTAACGCAAGAGAGTCGGCTTCGCCGCGAAGCTCGTGTTCTTAGAGAAGCTGCTGCTGCCAAGGAAAGGGCACAAGCGAAAGCCAAAGCGACAGCAACCAAGCCGAAGGCGACTGGCAAACAAACTACAACCAAACCAAGGCGAGCAAGAAAGCCCGTATCGGCCGCCTGATGCAAGCGCATACGTGACATCGGAGAACGAAATGGGCCTTGCTCGCCAACATAACAACTCATTGGACAACCAGTATTGCGTGGCTGATCAGTATAAGGTAGCTTGCTGCTCACAGAAGCCTCCAGGCAAGCTTTGCTTTCATAGCCAACGGAACAACATCGAATCAAAGATGCTTGAACCGTGTATGGATAACTGAGGGGGACGCTATCGTCAAGAAGGCACAAGACCGAAGAGCGTTCACACCTCGAATAGTCGCTTAATCAACATCCTTGTACGCAGTCGACGATCGCCAGGGCCAAGCTCCCTCAAAGCCCTCCAAGGCACCGGTGCCTCGACGGCGCCGCCTGCTTGTCGTTATGCGCTCCGCTCGAAGACTCGCTGCGCCGGGGTGAGCGACCGACAGGCGGCTCCGACGAAGGCACCTACCGGGAACATTTATCATGTAACAAAACAAAAAGACCAGATTATTGGTCAAACCACTTGCAAAACCCAGGACTTCATAGTCGGCGGCCATAACACAGTCGCCGCGTTTGATTGTTTAGTAAGCTGGACCAGCTCGGCGACTTGGGTTCATGGCATGGTTACGTCACCGTTTCCGGTAGCGGTCGTCCCGATTGGAGTATCGCAGATCTAAGTGCCGTGTCAAAGTCTTGATTGATGAAGTCGAAGTCTATGCAATAACTGAGGCCGTCATGTTGGCATGCATCGTCAGCCAGTGCAGTCCAAAATCGGAGGCCTTGGGCGTCGTGTTGATCCCAATGTAAATCGCAGTAGCGTTGGATCAAGGTCGGGCCATCAATTCTACCGTCAAAATAGTCTCCAATGCTTCGGGTAGTTCATATTCCGTAGCTAGGACCTGTGGATCCAATAGTTCCGTACGTATGCAATTCAGCTAGCACACAATTTCAGTTAGCCTGTGGCGAACTTTGCCGGTGGACAAATGGCGATCAGTGAGTCGACGTATCGCGTCAGAGTCATGCCTTGCTTCCAGAAGCGAGATTGCCCAATCCGCTGCGTCCTGAGTTGGACGAACATTGCGTGACCAGAGGTAGGCAAGCGTAGGATCCATGTCAGTGACGTAACGGGGGCGATAACCTAGTGCGAGCGGAGGACTCTGTTCTGCGAGTAAGGCCGTTCGAGCACTTAGGTTCATCGCATTGTTCGTCGACCATTCTGCAGTTGTGAAATACTAACGCCGCTGATCGGCGTTGAGTCTAATTGTAAGCGATTTTGGCTCGACGGGCAATTTCCGGTTATTTGCGCGCTGTCAGGGCGTTGATTCTGTCGATCCGTGCGCCGCCGGATGGCATTACGGGGGAAGCGAGTCAGGCCACGGCCGTGGATTTTTTGTTTTCAGCAAGTTGACCGAGCAGCGAAATTCGCCGTTAGTTGAGAGTGCGGGGTCAGATACATGCAATCTGAACTCATGATTTGATGTGACGGCAATGACTGTGACACTTTGGGAGCAGACATGGCGTGACAAATGCGTATTCCATCTCTGTCAGCGCAACCAGGGCGACAGTCAGGCGATTTTCCATTCGATACGATTCGGCGAAAAGACAGATGTCGCTAGGCCGACGAACGATTGGGATCAGCGAGCGGCGGGAGCAGACATTGATCTCACCAAAAACCGCAGCACCGCCACTTCGTTGCATCCCTTGGTTCTGCCTTCTATGGCGTTGCGATTGCGGCGGGTCGCCGATGTGGCAGGTAATTGTCGCGGCCATGAGATTGCACCGTTGCGATTAAGTTCGAGTCTACCAACAGTGAGTGACCGGCACAGCGTCAAACGCCTCAGTACAGATGAGGCGTGCAGCGTCGTCCGAAATAAGCCCACATGCGAGCAAATAAAGCCAAAGGATCGTCGGTGAACGATTCCAGCCCGCCATGCATGCACGTAAATGCGACCACCGCCGGAAATCAATGATTGATGAATCGTGTCAATCGCACTGATGGCAATGTCAATCGGGATCAGTGTTCGGTCTTCAATGTCGATTCAGGTAACCGACCGGAATGGCCCATCATCGGTCGTGAGTTGGCTTGGTGTGTCGCTGACGTTGAGGATGTCGGTGATGCCCACATTACGAAGAGGCCTCAAGGCGCTCACGCGAAGTGAAGCGTCCAACGTAGATGTCGTTCGTCACGCGAAACAGTGTCGGTACTCCCCTAACAGATGACTGAGACCTTCAATGGCAGAACGACCAGGTTAACCGGGCCGCGGCCAACCAACGTTGATTTCAGTAACCGCGCGGACTGCGGCTCCGGTTGAACCGATTGTTCGCTGGTGTTTACCAGTCGAAATCATCAGCTAGATCATTCCAATTGATTGCATTCAGTGCTGCCGACGTGACATCGCGTATCGAAGATGTCTCGAACGCCTCGTCGTCAACATACCACACAAGAACAAGTTCTGATCCCATGTATTGATGATTGACCGGTTCGTGGCAGGTGATCCAAGCAGTCAATGCAGTGGAAGGAAGCGACGGATGTTCTGGGTCCTTTGTATCGACTTCTGGAGGAATCAGGTGAGTCTTGCGTTTACCCCAATTGAATCCATGCGGCTTAACGCTCGCTGAATGATCCGGTTGTTCATTTCTTCATCCGGCGATCCCTCAGCTAAGCCACGCCACGTACGCGAGTAATGAAAGTCTGATATGTAGACAGACCGTCCACATTTGAGATTAATGAAGATCATCTCGTCTTCCAGCGAACGGTGGCGGTAACCCAGCCGCCGCGATTGATTGTGATGTAAGTAACGACGCTATCGGCGGCTTGGGTTCACCGCCTTGTTCTGCCACGATCTGGAGTGAGTGCGGACCAATAGAGTATCGTTCGCAGTCTAACGCACGCCTCGTCCTCTGTCATTGTACATTGAAAGTCTTGGACACATCGTTTCACGCACTCGTAGCCAAATTGATTTGTCAAATACCATGGAACCTCCTCAATGCTGATGTCCCATTCGTTGTCAATCAACATTTGGATCGCGTCTTCTGCAGCAATGGCGCACGGCGGCTCAAGGTTGTAGAGTGTGTATGCGCTGAATGCTACCGGACCATATTCGACGCCCTGTCGGTTTGTTGCAATCGGAAACAACGTTTTGAAGAGCAAGTGCGGATCGACGGATTCAAGATCTTGCAGAAGCTGCGGCAAGTCTCGCTGCGTTTTCGCTTCAGCCACGCGGGCGACTATTGCTTCGCTGTTCATTCAGCGTTACTCAGTGGCAGAACGGCAGCCGTCACCGGGCACGGAGAGACGACTTTCCATATGTAAAACCGCGCAAGCCGTGCTCCGTGTGCACGGCATTGTTATTTGCTCCGTTCGGTTAAACGGTTGCCCTCTGGGTCAACCTCCCAGTAGGTGCCCTGGACACTATGGAACGCAATCTGCGTTTTGAATGTGCCACTGCAGCCTGGGTGCTCGCAACCGTTTTCGGTCCATTGTATCGGCGAATGATTTGTGCCGCTACAAACAAGGCAACGCGGTTGCGAAATGCGATTTGAACGCCAATGAAGTGCAGCGCTACGTCGCGCAAGTTCCTTTTCATACTCTTGTTGCGGGTCAACCCCGATCCCAAGGAACGCCGCCTTGTCGTTCAGCGCTTGTTCATTGAGCCCGTTCGTTTGCAGATCTGCAAGGCACTCGGCAAGTCGTTCCAATGCCGGAAGTCGTTCGGCATCTCGGATTCCGCCGCAGTCGAAGCACCACGTCGGGATTGCGCCACCGGGTAGCTGTTGGTTGTCGGGCAAAACGTAGTGATAGATCAATGTGGTTCGGATCGTCTCCGTCTTGCCGCAGGTGTCACACTTGACGTCACGTCCGAATGACATGGCTGCTCCAAATAAAGAATCCATGTAAGTCCTGGGTTTTGGGGCGGGAGTCTTCGATAATAAAATCTGGCGACTCAGGCCCGTGATCTCGGCTGTAACGACCCACTGTCACATTCTTCCAACCCTAACCCATGGAGTCACTAAACTATGTTGATTCTCGCTCTTGACCTCGGCAAATTCAAGACAATGTGCTGCTTCTTTCGACACCAAAACACGCAAAGCCGAATTCCAAGTTGCTGCCACCGAACGCGATTATCTAGCCAAAGTCTTTAAGTCACGCAAAGTCGACTCCGTCGTCATGGAAGCTTGCGTCCTTCCGGCTGAATCAATGATCTGGCCGCCAGCCAAGGACTTAAAACCCTCGTCTGCTCGACGAACGAAGACGCTTTGGAAGTGGTCGAACGTGAAAGTAAGACCGACAAAGACGACGCGCTGAAGCTGGCCCGTATGGCCTCGCTGAACGAACTGAAGGCCGTCCACATGCCGTCGGAGGAACAACGAGAATTCCGCTCCCTGGTCAAGTATCGCAAGACGCTCGACTATCGTATCTGCAAGATGAAGTGCGCTATCCGTGTTGTCTGTAAAACCATGGCATCACTATCGACACCGGCGAGAAAGCATGGAACACTGGACGTACGTCGATCAACTCTTTCCGCAAGCCACTATCGGACTGTAACGCCAATGAACTGTGGCGAGCTGAACTCGACATCGAACTGACACAGCTCGATGCACTCACCGCTCAGCACGACGCCTTGTCGTAAAAAGCAGTCGATGACCTGGGAGAGATCCGACTCCCGATCTGCCAGCATCACCAATTGCGTTTTCGGACAGTGTTTCTTGAGATCCGAGCACCTCTGAGCGGTATGCAGCCATCGGACGCTTTCTTTTTCCTCGAACGGTTTTCTTGCGCACTCCACTCGCTTTTCACTAGAACCGCGTTTGGGCTGATTCTGTCCAGCCACGCGCTGTTCCCGAGTCCACGCTTCGGCGTACAGTGTACCCAGAGGAGTACCGTCGGTCGTAAAAGCATGAAGAACATGCAGCAAAGCACCGTTGCGGTTGCCATTGTGCAACGGGCCTGTACCGTTCATCACCGAATTAGGTCGAGTGACGTCAAGCTCAGTGGTGTCCTGGACCAGCAATGCAACTTTCTGTTTAGCAACACGTCGGCAACTGCTTTCGATGTGCGGTGAAAGCACTGACTCGAACGTCACTTTGTCGTTGTCGAAGAACCGATAAGCCGCCACCATTTCTTTGCGAGCATCGCAAGCGGCAGGAATACTTGCTTGCGAATGCTGAGACAGCGAGTCAAGCAGTACCTTGAATCTATCTTCAAGTCGCTTGTCCAATAGCTCCGCATCTTTTAATTCATGATCGACCCAATTTTCCATCATCGCTCGACCATCCTGGTCAAAATGTTCCTCGAAAACTCACTGCCAGCAAACGCCAACCTTGACTTACCCAATCGCGATCTGCGAGACTATAGCAGTTAATACTTGTGTGTAACAACAAGGGCCGCGGCGAACGACATTGAATTCAAAAACCCGCGCGGCCCGCGGCTCCGTGTGCAACGGTTTGTTCTGCCGTATCCTTGTTAGTTGACTTCCAATCGAAACCGCGCGTTCTCTTTACTCGCAATCCGCAAGCAGTTTGCGAGTGATTCAAGATCTGAGCAAATGCAATCGGGATCTTCCAAGCGTCCAGCCATTTCTGGATCGGTTTTGATCGCAGCGATTAGACCATCGATTGTTTTAAGGCCATCATCAATCGAAAACCACTCGTTCCATTCACCGAGTATTTCGTCAAGTTCACCAGGGTCGCCCTCAAAGTCTTTGGGAACCTCGCGGTTGTCGCCGAACGCTGTGAAGGGAGTGAGGCTGAGTTCTCGCGCGATGCTGTCGAGCGCGGCATGTTCGTCCAACAATAGTTTACCGTCAGCGTCAAAGGATGCGGCAGGGACTCGCGGATGGAACACAGGGAAGACTTCAGCACCCACGACATGTAATCCTTGAAGGCAGAACGCTGGCGTTGACCGGGCCGCCGCCAACCAACGTTGACTTCAAAAAAGACGCGATCTGCGGCTCCGCGTCCAACGCTTTGTTCGTCGCTCTCAGTTCCCACCGTACAGCTCGCCGAATCTTGAGTAGAAAACGCCTGCCGCAATCAGTGCGGGATCTTGGTAGCCGTCATGCGCCGGGTCAGCTACATCCTCTGACCATTCTATCACTGGTTCAGGCAGAAGGTGAAAGTGACCGTTGAAAATGATTTTGGCCACCCGTTCAAGGTCCAATTCTCCGGTAAAAACACGTTGCCACAACCCAGGGCCTTGCGAGACAATCCAGTTACAGACGTCTTCCGTGTCGTCTTCGGAGTATTGGACACCATCGACAATCGGTCCGTTCCAGTAATCACAGAGGCTTTGCGCCGCCAGCTCGTAAGCACTGGCAAATTGCTCTACACGCTCCTTCGGCACGTTCACCAACCAAGCCTCCAGCGCCTTGAGCGAAGGGCTCGTTGATTGGAGCACATCCCAGAACCAGTCGGGTGGAGTTTCCATTGATGTCGCTGACATAGATGCTTTAAGTCGACGAACGGCAGGGTTCAGCGAGCCCGAGCGATTGACTCAACGCAAATCAAACCGCCCGATCGAGGGCTTCGTCTGCAACCCTTTGTTATGCGTCTTCTTTGGTCTTTTTTAAAACTACGATGAACGGTGTATTTTGAACTCTACCCGTGGGCTTCTCGGAAACAAGCAATGGTCTCCATGCAATGCCATTGATAGCGGGTAGTTTCCCGGAATATTCTTTTCCATCAATCTTGAATTTGAACGATGAAGCATCGCCAAACGCTATGGCCATTCCTTCCGCAACGACAAACAGATTCTGCGAATCGATCTCTGTTAGTCCGCCTGTTAACGGATCAAGACAATACGGCTCCCAATCATTGATGACAAATTCATGCAGTGGGCCAAGATATGTTGGCTTTGGAATTGACGTTGGACGATCAGAGTTTGCACCGCACCCAAGTATGGACAGGCTAGTCAGCAACGAAATAAGGAAGACTGTCAGGTTTCGCATTGTTCTAATCGCATAACGACCGCGATGACCGCAGTCGCCGGGTTTGATTATTTTATAAGAACGAGCGACTCGGCGACTTCGGTCGATCGCTTGGTTCTTTGGGGTTGTTTGTTTCACAAGGCAGTGTAGCAGATTTTCGGGGCGACCTGCAAACTGATTTTGGAAGGTCTCTGATTGTCAGCGCATCGGCCCGTTTGATGTTTGCGCAGCCGAAAGAAGTTGGGCGAACGAGAGCCCTTGAGGATAGCTCGCACCCGCAGCACGTAGTTGCCGCCACGTAATGTTCCAGCCCCAGTGTCCAATAAAGGAAGCCGAGTTTGAGCTGGCAGTGTGCCAAGCATTAGCGGAGTTCGGCCAACTTCGCATTGGTTGGCAGATGTGCCCAGCAGCCGCAAGAATTCAGCGCTGCTGCTCGTAGCGAATGTGCGACCGCCGCGAGTGCTTTTGCGTTCCGCCCAAAGAACGTTTCGGATAACGCGGCCGGGAGTTGACGTTGCCGAGCGAAGCGAGCCGACCGGCCTGTTCCGGCTCGCGTTCATCCGCTGGTTCGGCCACGGTCTGCGATTGATAGGTCTTCGAGTCGCGTGGCCGCTCCAGGGTACATGGCGATCGACATCGCTGCGACGTAGATCGAATACATCACAATCCACACCACGATGTCACTCATTGTAGCGAATGCAGCTCCTTTGGGCATTACATGGGTCAGAATCATCACCGCGTCGACGAGGACCAAAACAAGGATCCCAATGCAGAGTGAAGCGGTCTGCAATCGACGCGTCACCCCCCGACAGTTGTTGCTGGAAATGCATTGCCTGCCAACGTTGAATCGCACAAAGAATGCGATAATCGGCAAGACAGCGGCTGCAATCTCCACCGGCGCGCGTTGGTTTGGTATCACGATTCGAACAAGCACGGGCCTTTGACCACACAATCGCAGGAAGCAGGCCGTCCCACATGACAATTCGAAGAACCCAAGAACGTATTTCCGAAGTGGTCAGCACGTTGGCACTCCGGTGTCTGATCTGAACGTCCACAGTCTAATCTGCGTTAAGAAAGCCAATGGAATTGGGTTCCTATGGATCTTCGTTTCATTGCGAATGACGGTCGCGACTTGAGTGGCCGAACGACGGCGATGACCGCAGTCGCCGGGTTTGATTATTTTATAAGAACGAGCGACTCGGCGACTTCGGTCGATCGCTTGGTTCTTTGGGGTTTTTGTTAAATTTTTCAAAAGTTTTTTGTTTGGTTGCAATTTAAAATTATTCTTGTTGGCGCCCGGATCCATTAATTTATTTTTCTATCAATAGGGCCAACACTGCATCGTCTATTTTCTGCGTGTCAAGTTTTGATTGTTCAGTCATTGTGACATTGTTCAATCGGAATGAGTACGATGATCATTATCGAGAAATCAGGCCGCGAGGAAAGAGGCAATTGTCAACGCGGAAAACGCAACAATAGGCGAGAGAAAAACTGACAACGCAATCGAATTGGGTTTGCCACGCAAAAGGCGATGGATCGCAAATGCAATTCCAGTCAAAGCAATCGGAGGAATGAAGTACCGCGTTGGCGAACCACCGAACCCTGGGCTATCTGGTAACGCAACACAAAGGAATATCCAAATCGGGGCCGCGGCACCAAGTAGCAACATCGAGAATAGGCTGAGCTGTTGTTTTTGGTAATCCATTGCCGCAAATTCTCAAGCCGGATAACGCTGGTCGTCACCAAGTTCGCGCAGGTGACTTCCCCATTGCAAATGCACCTTATCGCGAACTTTGGTGCACGACTTCGTTCGTCCGTGTTCTAAGGTTTAGTAGTTTTCGTGGCTTCCTTTGGGAGGTTCCATTTTGCAGTGAAACGGACGTCAAGTGTGAACGGTGTACTCGGGCCGCCCATTCCCTGTCCTTTGTTCATTCGTAGCACCTGCCGAAGGAGCTTGACGTCAATTCCCTCCTTGAGCAGGAATTCTTCATCAACGACACGGAAATCGAATTTTGTTGCCTTTGAATCGTGAGTTAGCGCTAGCCAATCGATGCGATCAGGTTCTGCAGCCGACTGTGCATTCGTTTGCGTAGCTATGCATCCCAGCAGCAAGACCACGAGAAAGTAATTCTTGCACATCGCTTCCCTCGCTACCTAGATCTCGGACTTACGGACGAACGGGGGCGATAACCGAGTGCGAGCGGGTGACTTTGCTGTGCGAGAAAGGCCGTTCGAGCACTTCGGTGCATCACATAGTTCGTCGACCATCCAGCAGTGGTGAAACGCTCACGATGCTGATCGGCGTTGAGACTAATTGTAAGCGATTGCGGCTCGGCGAGCAATTTCCGGTGGCAGCTATTTGCGCGCTGTCAGGGCGTTGATTCTGTCGATCCCTGCGCCGCCGGATGGCATTGCGGGGGGAAGCGAGTCAGGCTGCGGCCGTGGATTTTTTGTTTTCAGCAAGTGCACCGAGCAGCGAAAGTCGCCGTTAGTTGAGAGTGCGGGTTCAGATACATGCAATCTGAATTCATGATTTGATGTGACGGCAATGACTGTGGCACTTTTGGAGCAGACATTGCGTGACAAATGCGTATTCCATCTCTGTCAGCGCAACCAGGGCGACAGCCAGGCGACTCACCATTCGATACGATTCGGCGAAAAGACAGATGTCGCTAGGCCGACGAACGCTTGGGTTCAGCGGGCGGGCGCGAAAGAGCAACCATTGCCAAATCGCCCGATTCGCCCGCTCCGTTACAACCCTTGGTTCGTCGCTATTTAGTCTCGTTCACGTTCAATTGCCGCTAGTGCTTTATCTATGAAGCCAAGCGATTCTGCCGCGCACCGTTCATGCGGTTCGTACCAGTCCCATTTGCGGAGTCGAGCCCGTTCTAGCGAACTCTTTGTTCCGATTGCTTCTGGGCCGAGCGAAATTATAGCCTCGCAATGCCCCTGTAGTCGATCTCCAAAGTCATCATTTTCGATTGCAGCTGATAGCAGCGGAATGAAAAAAGAGAAGTTGGTTCCCCATCCGTGTTCGACGACATATTCGCAATAACCATGAATCGAATCGTATGGTTTGAGCCCGTGCAAGAGGTTCCGCATCATCGATTCGATGATTGCGATCCATTGGCGCAGTCGCATCCGGTCGTCAGTGGAGATGAGTTTATCGCGGACGAGCATTCCGTCATCTTCAGTTCCCCAATTTCGAGCTGTTGTCGTCAAGAGCCAGATCGCGTAAACCACCGGACGCTCGACACTATCCGTCGACGAGAACCTGTCACCGACTGATAAAACTGATTCGATGACGTTGTGAAAGTTATTCTGCTTGATGCCAGTATACGGACGGAGACAAGCGAGAAAGCCGTCTTCGTGATAGTCTTCGGCAATTCCAGCGTGCCGCAGTAGTTCAATCCTTGCGTCGTCGTATTCCATTGATGTTGTGGGAGCTCCGAGCGACGAACGTCGGCGGTAACCGAGTCGCCGCCAAAAAACTATGATTTCAGAAAACGCGTTTTCGGCGACTTCGGTTCACCGCTTTGTTATGTGTCTTCGTCGGCAACGAACCACTTTTCCAAGAAGTCCGTGAAAGATGAATATACGCCATCGTAGGGTTCAAAGTTACCATCGGATCCAACGGAACCGAACCGCCAATTATCGGATGCATCATAGGCTTCGCAATGTCCGGCGAAATCGTCGCCGACGATAAGCACGCCGTCCAAGGCACGTGCAGTTTCCGGGTCGAATATTTCGTCCGGCTCCAAGAGACAGTGGATCATGTACCGACTGTCGCCAATTCTGCCATACCCGTGGGACAAATAGAGTTGACGCAGATCGTCAGGCATCCCTGGGAATCGCTTGGCAGCAGAATCAATCCATTCGGGCTTGACCGGGATGAACGAGGTAGCCGGTTCTTTGGTTTGAATCTGCGAAACAATGTCGTCAATCTTCATGACGTATTTGACACATAACAACCGCGATGACCGCAGTCGCCGGGTTTGACTATTTTATAAGAACGAGCGACTCGGCGACTTCGGTCGATCGCTTGGTTCTTTGGGGTCTGTTGGTTTCAAAGGGCAGTTTAGCAGATTTTCGGGGCGACCTGCAAACTGATTTTGGCAGGGTCTCTGTTTGTCAGCGCATCGACCCGTTTGATGTCTGCGCAGCCGAAAGAAGTTGGGCGAACGAGAACCATTGAGGGTAGTTCGCAGCCGCAGGAGTTGCCGCCAAGCAATGTTTCAGCAGCCAGCGTCCAGTAAAGGAAGCGAGTTTGAGTTGGCAGCGTGCGAAGCAATAACGGAGTTCGGCCAACCTCGCATTCGTTGGCAGATGTGCCCCAGCAGCTGCAAGGATTCAGCGCTAGTGCTTGCAGCGAGTGAGCGGCCACGGCGAGTGTCTGCGCGCTCCGCCCAAAGAAAGAATCCATGTAAGTCCTGGGTTTTGGGGCGGGAGTCTTCGATAATAAAATCTGGCGACTCAGGCCCGTGATCTCGGATGCTGTAACGACCCACTGTCACATTCTTCCAACCCCAAACCCATGGAGCTTCAGACCATGTTGATTCTCGCTCTTGACCTCGGCAAATTCAAGACAATGTGCTGCTTTTTCGACACCAAAACACGCAAAGCCGAATTCCAAGTTGCTGCCACCGAACGCGATTATCTAGCCAAAGTCTTTAAGTCACGCAAAGTCGACCTCGTCGTCATGGAAGCTTGCGGTCCTTCCGGCTGGATCAATGATCTGGCTGCCAGCCAAGGACTTAAAACCCTCGTCTGCTCGACGAACGAAGACGCTTGGAAGTGGTCGAACGTGAAGCGTAAGACTGACAAAGACGACGCGCTGAAGCTGGCCCGTATGGCCTCGCTGAACGAACTGAAGGCCGTCCACATGCCATCGGAGGAACAACGAGAATTCCGCTCCCTGGTCAAGTATCGCAAGACGCTCGACTATCGTATCTGCAAGATGAAGTGCGCTATCCGTGCTTGGTTCGTAAACCATGGCATCACTATCGACACCGGCGAGAAAGCATGGAACACTGGACGTACGCTGATCAACTCTTTCCGCAAGCCACTATCGGACTGTAACGCCAATGAACTGTGGCGAGCTGAACTCGACATCGAACTGACACAGCTCGATGCACTCACCGCTCAGCAAGACTTGGTCGTAAAAAAGCTGGAAGCCATTGGTAAGAACGATCCACGAATCCAGCGTATCATGACGATTCCCGGCGTCGGCCCCAGGACAGCTGAGATCCTGGTCGCGTGCATCGACGATCCCCATCGCTTCGCCAGCGGTCGTGAAGTCTCTGCTTACTTCGGGCTCGTACCACGTCAGTATCAATCCGGTGAGACGGACCGCAACGGTCGCATTACCAAACGCGGCAATCCGCTAGCTCGAACGATCCTGGTTGAGTGTGCTTGGGCTTCGTTGCGATACAACCCGTGGGCCAAGTCGATCTATGAACGAGTCTACGGCAAGCAGCGAACACGCAAGAAGAAGGCGGCTGTTGCACTTGCCCGTAAGATCGCTGTCATAGCCTGGGCATTGATGCGTGACGACAAAGACTGGGATCCGAAACGCATGATTGAAGTCACTGAGTCCTTCGGACGCATGTCCCCGGCTCTCAAAGCTACGCTCTCGGAGATGAAGCCCAAGGAGAATAGCGACCAACGCAAGAGTCGGCTTCGCCGCGAAGCTCGTGTTCTTAGAGAATCTGCTGCTGCCAAGGAAAGGGCACAAGCGAAAGCCAAAGCGACTGTGAAATCGGACAAGCCAAGCAAGACAGCAGCAACCAAGCCGAAGGCAACTGGCAAACAAACTACAACCAAACCAAGGCGAGCAAGAAAGCCCGTATCGGCCGCCTGATGCGCGTAGATACGTGACATCGGAGAACGAATGGGCCTTGCTCGCCAACATAACAACTCATTGGACAACCAGTATACGTGGCTGATCATGAGATCGGAGAACGAATTGGACCATTGATTAAACAACAAGCGATAACATCATTTTAAACCATTGACCTTAACGTGGAGCAACTGTAACCAGCGATTGACAGACCGCCATCAAGGAGAAGACCTGCCCAATCGACTCAGCACCGATCAAAACTGACACTGAGGTTTCACTAGGACGTGAGCACCTGGCTCACAGAAGCTTCAGACACGTCGCCCTAAAGAATGTGCGGTCGAACGGAAGGTAGCTTGCTGCTCACAGAAGCCTCCAGGCAAGCTATAGCCAACGAGAACAACATCGCATCAAAGATGCTTGAACCGTGTATGGATAACTGAGGGGACGCTACCTGCTCAAGCAGGCGCACAAGACCGAAGAGCGTTCACACCTCGAATAGTCGCTTAATCAACATCCTTGTACGCAGTCGACGATCGCCAGGGCCAAGCTCCTCAAAGCCCTCCAACAAAGGCACCTACCGGGAACATTTATCATGTAACAAAACAAAAGACCAATTTATTGGTCAAACCACTTGCAAAACCCAGGACTTCATAGTCGGCGGCCATAACCCAGTCGCCGAGGTTGATATAGATGTAATTAAACGCGTGATCGGCGACTTGGGTTCATGGCCGTTACCCCAGATGGAGTTAGGTAGTCGAGCCATTGGACGATCCCCTCAATGATCACGATTAGGATCGCAATTCCGAGCCCAATGAGAGCGGACTGAGTAGTCAGCATGCGGCCACCAAGAAATAGCCAACAAACACCAAGCGTCACGCAAACAATTGTAACCGAACGAATAGCGATCCAGGTGATGAAGACGAACAATTTGAAAATCAGCGGTTCGTCATCGTCGGAAACAGTTTGCTCGTGTAGACGGGAGTGCGAAAGTGAGGATGGCTTCTCCACAACGTCTTGTGCGCAGCTGCGGCAATGAGATTCGTCCTTGGCGATTGGTGCCCCGCACTTGCTGCATGGTCTCATTGCAAACGTCTGAAATGGCCTGATGGGGTAACTTGTAATTATCCCGGTTGGGGGTTTTGGATAACCGATTGTTGGGACTTATCCCCGGTTTGTCAAGTTAATTATCCCTGGTTGGTGCCCAATTATCCCCGGTTGGGCTGACGGGTATAAGTACTTATACCGGTTTGGCTGGAACGGGTATAAGTACTTATACCGGTTTGCGGTGCGGAGGTCGTATCAGGGATAAGTAATTATTACTGATATGAATCCGTGTGGTTTCCCGAAGGTTTTTCGTAGGCTTGGGGGGAGAAAATCAGGGGATCGCGGTTTTTTATGTTGGCCTAGGCAGATTTGTTGACCAATTTCGCAACTCTTCTATAACAGGCATCTGAAATGGGATCGTCTAAGGGCTGGCTTGATGGCCTGGATGGCTTTGAGCCGTAGGAGTGAAGGGAATTGGCAATGGCAACAAAAGCGTTTTCTAAGCAGCAAGACAAGTCGGAATATTACGCTCGGCAATGGTACGCTTCGCTGGCCAATTACCATTGCATTATGAATCGAGAGTCATGGCAGTTTTGCGAAGAGGACGTGATTGCTTTCTTGAAGATGAAGGTCGGTCAGAACATGCCGACTTGGCAGCGGCTGGGGATCGTTAACAGTCTGATTTGGTATCGCAACAATGTGCGCAAGACGGATCAGCCTTCGCTGGAGCGGGTTCGCGCAGCTTTGCAGGAGCGGGTGGCTCACGAGCGTCTGAACCGCGATGAAGTGCCAATCGAAGATGTGGTCGGTAAGATCAATCCGCGCGAGCCGGATGTGATCCAGCAGTTCCGCAGGCAATTGCGACTGCACGGTCGTGCGCTCAATACGGAGAAGGCATATGTGCAAAAGTTGCGGGCGTCCAGACGGGAGAGGGTCGGGAGTCTTTTCAGCAGCGACCGTACTCCACTGCGATACCGCTAGTAGTAACATGTCGTTGCTAATGCGTTGAGCGTTAAGGCTGAAAAGACTCCCGACCCTGGCAAGTTGGAAGCGAGTTCGCGTCGGAGACCTGTACCGGGCGTGGATGTGACTCAGTGTCCGATTCGCAGTCGCCTCGCGGCTTGCCGTTAAACGAGATTGCGTTCGTAGTCGCCTACGGTCAGAGCAGGCCGGCTTGGCAGCGACTGGGGGATCGTTAGCACGTAACCGTTAACGAACGTTTAGATCAGACAGGAGAGGGTCGCGCAACTACAGGGCACCTATTTGTTGATCGCTCAGTTGCTGTACGGTTGTGGGATGCGAATCAGCGAATGCCTGCGGTTACGAGTCAAAGATATCGATTTTGATCAGTTGTTGATTGAGATCCATAATTCCAAAGGTGACAAGAGCCGCTTTGTGCCGCTGCCGAGGCAGTTGGTTGAGCCGCTGCGACGTTTGGTGGAGTCGAGGCGGTTGATGCATGAACGAGACGTGGCTAATGGGGAGGCGTCGGTGTGGTTGCCGCATGCGCTGGACCGCAAGTATCCGTCGGCACATGGACAGTTCAAATGGCAGTTCTTGTTTGCCTCGGCGAAATTTTCGCGTGATCCCAAGACCGGCCGTCGACACCGCCATCATCTGGCCGCTGGTAGTCTGCGTGTTGGACAGATGAGAGACGCAAGGGGACCGTTCGCACGATTGCTAAGTGTGCAGGCGGTTGTTAGTGCGCCGGTGTTGAGTGGTGGATGGGTTGCGTGTGCGCGAGGACAGGCGGATGGAGGTTGCGTGGGTGAGCGCAGTGATGCTATTCGCAGTCGCCTACGGCTTGTCGTTAAACGAGGATTGCGCTCGCAGTCGGCGGCGGCTTGTCGTTAAACGAGTGGTTGCGCTCGCAGTCGCCTGCGGCTTGTCGTTAAACGAGTGATTGCGCTCGCTGTCGCCTGCGGCTTGCCGTTAAACGAGTGATGCGCTCGCAGTCGCCTGCGGCTTGCCGTTAAACGAGTGGTTGCGCTCGCAGTCGCCTGCGGCTTGTCGTTAAACGAGTGTTTAGATCAGACAGGAGAGTCGGGAGTTTTTACTGTCAGCTGGGCAGCATGGAGTGTTGGATGCATGCCGCAGGCTGACGCGCAACTAGGCTGGGCATTTGGGAGCTCGCAGCTTGGGGTGTTATGAGGCAAATTGGCTGAGTAATGCATGTGTCTGAAAAAGCCTGTAGAATTACGGCTCGTTTAGCACTCGTGGTCGAAAATAGTTTTCTTAACGCTTCGAGATTTCACAGATGTCCAACTTTCAACACTTGGCTCGACTTACGCTTGTACTTGCGAGTCTTTTCCCCATTTGCGCCAGTGGGCAGGAAACGCCAGCGGGTAGCTCGGAGCAGATTCCGGATGCGTTAGCGAAATATGTAGCTGCGACGGATAGTACCTACCAATGGACGCTCGATAACTCTGCGTCAACAGCGCTCGGCAAGACCTATCAGGTGTCATTAACCAGCCAGAAATGGCAAGGCATCGACTGGCAACACGCGCTTTTGATCTGCGAGCCGCTGGTGGTGAAGTATCCCAAGCATGTTCTGCTGTATGTCAATGGAGGAAGAAACGGCAGAAAACCTAAAGAGGACGACGCAAAACGCGGACTATTACTCGCCAATTTATGTGGTGCGCGGGTGGCGGTGATTCATCAAGTTCCGAATCAACCGCTGCTGGGCGACCATTATGAAGACGATCTCATTACCGAGACTTGGCTGAAGTACTTGGAGACCGGTGATGAGACCTGGCCATTGCTTTTTCCGATGGTCAAGAGCGCTGTTCGCGCCATGGATGCGGTGCAAGAGATCTCCGTACAGCACTGGGATCACAAAGTGGAAAGCTTTGTTATTACGGGAGCTTCTAAGCGGGGTTGGACAAGCTGGCTTACACCTGTGGTCGAGAAGCGGGTCATCGCGACTGCGCCGGTCGTTATTGATGTGCTAAATTTTCGCCCGCAAATGCAACATCAAATTGAATCTTGGGGTAAGTACAGTGAACAAATTATCGACTATACCAGCAAGGGGCTGATTGTCACGGGAGACGAAGCTCCACGCGAAAAGCAGCTGCGCGTCATGATGGATCCATATACCTACCGCGAGCAGCTCGCGCTGCCCAAGTACTTGGTCAATGGTACGAACGATCCCTATTGGGTCGTAGATGCCATGCGGTGGTATTGGGATGATTTGCAGGGGCCGAAATACGTACTCCAAGTTCCCAATGCTGGCCATAACCTAGGTGGAGGTGTCGAATATGCGCTTTCGTCGATTGCTGCATTCTTCCAACACATGGCCAGCGCTACACCGCTGCCGCAGATCGACTGGACACACACGTTCGATGCAAATCAAATGACACTGACAGCTAAGTCCAGCGAAACGCCCATCGAAGTCTACCTCTGGTCCGCCGACTCCGACGATAAAGATTTTCGTGACGAACGATGGACGTCCAAACGACTGACCAGCGCTAATAACGAATTCCGCGCCACAGTTTCCAAGTCTGAAAACGGCCACATCGCGAACTATATCGAGCTGAAATACGAAATCAACCAAGTCCCGTATTCGCTGTGTACGCTTATCTATCGTGACTAGAGATCGCGCGGAGACTGGATTTGAAATAGCGGATTTAGGCTTCCGCTACGAAAGCCATCTAAGTCGAGTGTGATGTAGCGAAATCCAAGGGCATGTAACTCCTGGGTCAATTGCTGCCGGGTCTCTGGCGAGGCGAGTTGTAGCAGGGCATCTTGAGAAACTTCGATGCGTGCGAGGTCTTCGGCGTGCAGTCGAACTCGGAATTCAATAAGCCCCTGCTTGCGCAGGAATTCCTCGGCGTTTTCAACCATTGCTAGACGCTCTGCTGTCACTGGGACGCCATGGGCGATTCGCGAGGCCAGGCAGGGGCTTGCCGGTTTGTCAGCCAGCGGAAGCTGCCAATGTTCGGCCAACACCCGAACTTGTTGTTTGGTTATGGACAGCTCGGCCAATGGAGAACGCACCGATGATTCGCTCGCAGCTTGTAGTCCTGGGCGATAGTCGCTCAAGTCGTCAAGATTGGTGCCAGTGACGATGGTGTGCAGTGGAAATCGCTGTTGGATCGCTGAAAATAGTTGCGATTTACAGAAGTAACAACGGCGAGCATCGTTGCGCTGATAGTTGTGATCTTGGACTTCGCGCGTATCGATGATTACATGTTCAAGTCCGGTCTGCGCGATGACTAGCTGAGCATCATTCAATTCGCGTTGAGCCACGCTAGGGCTGCGCGCGGTAATTGCGATGGCGGGTACAGAAGCAAGGGCTGCGGCTTGAGCCACAACCGCACTGTCGACGCCACCGCTCAAGGCGATCGCGTACGATCGGTCGCTCAGAAACCATGATACCAACTGGCAAGCGAGCTGTTCGGCCGATAACGAGACCGTAGTGGAGGCGTGTTGAGCTTGCAAAGGTGGAATGGTTGGTGGGATGGCCATATGAAATTCGCCGTTGGCCATTGGTTTTTTATTCGCCCAAGTCGCGTTCTTGCTCGAGCGGCTCCATGATTTTGGTATTGCGTTCGACAGCCACCACGATCGTCCGCTGCTGGCTGCCATCACGGGTACAAGCGACCGCCGGAAGGACCTGGCGCCGATCAGGAAATGGCAAGCGGACTGCGAATGTACCGTCTGAACGTAATGTCACAGGCTCGCCATTGAGCGTCAAGTAGCCATCGGGTACCGTCGAACCGTAGACGACCAATTCGATTTCCATATCAAAGTGGAATCCGCCACGACGCCGGAAGGGGCCATCTGCACTCGCGCCCAACTTGGCTAGCGCGGGAGCGCCCAAACTGCGATGCAAACGCTCTTCGAGTATTTCTTTGAGCTCCCCGGTATCGCGTTCGCCATCATAGCCGCCACTCAATCCGAAAATGCGTTCGCTTTCCGCTGCGACGTCGGACCAATGCTCGTCGACTTCGTCATTGGAGCCAGCCGCTGGAGTGCGCACCGTATTGCTCTTGGCGATCGCGTGAAAACGTCCAGAATTCGACAGGTATCCAACCAACACGCGAAAATTTCCAGCTTCGCCCGTCCAGGGAATATACCAATTGCGTAAACCGCCGTGGATTTCGATATCGCGTTCGACCGTCTCGGAGGCGCTTGATACACCAGAGTCGTCCAAACGGAGCAATCGCAAAACGGGGCGTGCGCCGTGCCATTGCTCAGCCATGGCGGATCGCGCGCGCTCGATGGCACCACGGGTGATATCCCAAGAAGCGTGCATCCAATAGGCGTCGCGTACAAAGAGCCCGATCCGGTCCTTGAGTGGTTCTTTTTCCCAGATCGGCTCGGCAGCACCCGGTGGGCGAACCATAGTTGGGCGGAAACCGATATCCTTGCCAGCTTCGCGCTGCAACTGCAGTTCACGAATCTTTTTCAGCACTTTGGGGCTAGTTGAGGTGGGTTTGGGAACCGCCGGTTTGGCGGCCTTCTTCGCGACCGCTTTCTTGGGAGCCGTATTGGCCGTGGCGACCTTGCTACTTCGCGATTGGGTTGAGGGCGTCATCTTCGCCGTTGATTTCTTGCCAGCGGTCGGCTTGGTCGGCTTGATGGGCTTCTTCGGTGTGTTCGCTAGAGGGTTCTTGGAGGCAGTTTGAACAGCAGTCTTCGTGTTTTTCTTGGTCGCTTTGGGTGAGGTCGAAGCCGTTTTTTTCTTGGCAGCCACTGTCTTGTTGGCTACCACGGATTTCTGTGGAGCTGCTTTCTTAGCCTTGCGAGGGCTCTTCTTGGCGGTGCCGCTGCTTGGAAGAGCTTTCCGAGTCGTAGACTTAGCCTTTTGAGCCTTGGATTTACTGGAGTTCGTGATAGCCTCAATGAGTTCTTCCTTACGCATTGACCCTACGGAGGCAATTCCCAAGCGTGTGGCCATTTGGGCTAAGTCGGCCTTCGTCTGATTCTTCAAGTCGCCTGAGGTAATCAATTCTGAACTCCAAGGTGCGCAAGTTTCTGCGGTTGTGGGGGCAATTACAGTCTCCTTACGGACAATCCTTTACCCTAAACAGTATGCTAACGCCAATCGGTTTTTACTAGATTGTGAACAAATGAACACTGTTTACTCTGGCAGTAGCGAAGAAGTGTCACTGTGGCATTAACCGCCTTTAGTTGGGTCATACTGCGACACTAAATCACATTAGAGCACGAATCCCCTCGACTGGCAAGCCGTAGGTTTATCACGGATCCGCCATCGCCCTTTAGCGAGGCCGCTCGGCTGGTTTGGTAGAACCAGTCCTTGCGGGTGGGTCTGGTTCCCTTGGGTTGGTGCTACTTGCGGAGCGTGGCAATTAGCTGCACCAGTGCTCGCCAACGCGTTTTAAGTCCACTGCCGTAGAATAGTTGCAAGATTTGTCCCAGCGCATGGGTGTCTTGTGCTAGCCTGGGATCTAAATGCGGAAGCCACTTTCCGTGTCGAGTGCAAATAGTTTTGACCCGAGTCATTTCCAGTAAGCCTTCTTTGCCGCGTGTCACGCCCCAACCGCTCTGATCCCAGCCTCCGAATGGTGCACGTGGATCGGCGGTGGGCACTACAGCATCATTCACGACGACGCAACCGGCGGCAACCTGCTCCGCCCAGTGCTCTGCATAGGATTGGGGGCCAAAGACGGACGCGCCCAGGCTGTACGGACATTTGCGATCGGCGGCCAGCGCGGCGGACATGTCATCGAATTCGAAGATGCTGGATACTGGGGCAAAGAGATCAGCCCGCGCGATTTCCATGGTTGGATCCACGCCGCGTAATATAACGGGCGACATAGCTTTGTCGGACGCTTGTGGCATCTCACCGACGATTATCTCTGCTCCTTTTGCAAGCGCTTGTTCGATGCAACGAATGGTAGCAGTCAAGGGTCCGATCGGCACAGGAAACGACTTCGGCTCGCTTCGTTCACTATACTTTTGTTTCAACTCCTCGATGAAGGAGACGGCTGACTCGCGCAGCAAGAATACGCGCCGGGGCGCGATGCACGTCGCACCCCCATTCAACTCAAGCGCGAACAAGAACGATTTCACGGCAATTGCGACGTCTGCATTGGGAAGCACAAACATGGCGTCACAACCGCTCAATTCCATCGTAGCGGGCGTCAATGTCTCGGCCAACTCGCGCAGTACGGCGCGTCCGCTGTGAAAAGACCCGGTCAGAATGACTTTGTCGACACCGTGTCGCATGGCCTCTTGTCCGGCTTCGATCGTCGATGGCAAGATTTGCAGGAGGTCTTCTGGAATTCCGGCGCGTCCCAGTGTTAGTTTAAAGGCCTCCATTACCGGTCCGCAATCCGGCGCGGGCTTGACGACGACTGCGTTGCCGGCAGCGATGGCTTGGATAATTTGCACCCCAGGCAGCAAGAGCGGGTAGTTGTTAGGGGCCAAGATTAGCACCGTACCCCATGGCTCACGTGTGACGCGGACACTAACGCGTCCCATCCACCAAGCCGCATGTCGAAAGGGCATATATTGTGGGGCCAGTGTGCGGCGGCCAATTTGGGCCGTGTAGTGGCAGGCAGCTGCCAAGGGCAAAATTTCTGAAGCCAGTTTGTCTGCATCACTGGACGAAGGTCGTTGAATTGCTGGCAGGTATGTTTGGAAATCCTGGGCAATTTGGTTGCCAACTTTGCCAATCTTGTTCAAACGCCGCCGCGCGACCACTTCGCTCCAGGCATGTTGCGCTATATCTGCCAACTCTAACGCTTTTTCAACTGGTTGAGACATGCAGGATATTTAATATGCGCGGAGGTTTCCGACGGTGACTAACGGTTCCCCGAGATCGATCCATCTCGTGTTATGCATTGTCGACAGTTCCTACACAAACACAAGATGCAGCGGGTCAACTCGAATGTGTCGAGGTGCCACTGTCGATTGCCGGTTGCGAATTAAGCAGTATAACGGTGGGCACGGCGTTATGCGGGATCGCGGGTTTACCCACGCCTGTGCGGCTTGCCGTTAATCGCAATACCGTTCTTTGAAGAAAGATAATGTAGTGGATCTCGCCAGAGATCCCTGTGTTATGGGAAGTCTGGCGACTTCCACTACATTCATTGAACGGCATTGTTCGGCCAAACTGCTTGGTAACTAAAGCAACAAAGCACAAGCAGAACCGCAGCCATCAAGCACAACGATCTAGCCAAGACGATTCAACCAAGACGATTCAACCAAGACGGATTCAACCAAGTCGATTCAATAAGACGATTCAAGCAAAACGCGTTCTATGCCTCTCATTACAATTAGCGATCTGTCCATCCGATTCCGCGGTCCAGCGCTGCTGGATGGCATCGACTGCATCATTGACAACCATGAACGGATTGGATTGCTTGGCCGCAACGGCGCTGGCAAGACCACGCTATTAAAGATATTGGCGGGGCAGATCGAACCGGATCATGGCGGAGTCCAGATCGCTCCAGGCAGTAAGATTGCCTTGCTGCAACAGGACGTGCCGGGAGATTTACGGGGCACGATCCGTCAAGTCGTACTGCAGGGTATCCAGCCGGCCGAAGGAGCTGATGCGGCCGACCTGGCCGCAGCGACTTGGGAAGCGGATCACAAGGTGGATCGCATTCTGTCACGCATGGAATTGGATGGTGAAACCGAGGTCGCCGCATTGTCGTCGGGTATGAAGCGGCGAGTCTTATTGGCTCGCGCGCTAGCCGATCAGCCGGATGTCTTACTGCTGGACGAGCCCACCAACCACTTGGATATCGACGCGATTCGTTGGCTGGAAGAATTCCTGCTGCGCTGGCCGGCAACACTGATTTTTATCACCCACGATCGGGCTTTCCTGCGAAAATTGGCCACGCGGATCTTGGAAATCGATGGTGGAAAACTATTCGATTGGACGTGTGACTACGATACCTTTTTGCGACGCAAAGAGGACGCGATCGCGGCGCAAGAAAAGCAAGACGCCTTGTTTGACAAACGGCTGGCTGAGGAGGAGGTGTGGATCCGACAGGGCATCAAGGCTCGCCGAACTCGCAACGAAGGCCGTGTGCGAAGGCTGGAGGCGATGCGGCGTGAGCGCAGTCAGCGACGGTCTAAGCAGGGGACGACCAAGCTGCAGATCCAAGAGGGCGTGCGCAGTGGAAACCTCGTGGCGCAACTAAGCGATGTCTCTTTCGCTCACGACAAGGATGGCCAGCGGCTACAAATTCTAGATAACTTTTCGACGACCATCATGCGCGGTGACAAACTTGGGATTATTGGTCGCAATGGGTCGGGCAAAACCACTTTGTTAAAACTATTGTTGGGCAAGCTGGCTCCGCAAAGCGGCAAGGTGCGATTGGGAACGAATCTCCAAATTGCCTACTTCGATCAACTTCGCGATCAGCTCGACGAAACCAAGACGGTCGAACACGACGTGTCTGACGGCTATCAGCAACTGCAAATTGATGGTCAATCGCGGCACGTGCTCGGTTACTTGCAAGATTTTCTATTCACCCCAGAGCGAGCGCGGACGCAAATCAAGTTTCTCAGCGGCGGCGAGCGGAATCGGGTCTTGTTAGCAAAGTTGTTCGCCAAGCCCGCCAACGTCATTGTACTGGACGAACCAACCAATGACCTGGACGCCGAAACGCTCGATATGCTCGAGCAACGACTTGTCGAATACGCTGGCACATTGCTGATGGTCAGTCACGATCGCGAGTTTTTGAACAATGTGGTGACCAGTTCAATCGTGTTTGAGACTCTCCCGGATGGCTCACGGATCGTCGAGGAATACGTTGGTGGCTACGACGACTGGCAGCGGCAAGCCGAACAACGCAGCGCGAGCCGTGCCATAAAGTCTTCAACGCCGTCTGCCGAAGCTGCCGCCAAGTCCGATACAGCCGTATCGCCAGTAGTCTCGCAACCGAAACGCAAACTGTCGTTCAAAGAGCAACGGGAGCTGGATGAACTGCCCAATCAAATTGTCAAAGTGGAACAGCAGATTGCGGAACTTCATGAGTCGATGGGCTCGCCCGACTATTACAAGCAGGCAGGCGAGATTCTGGCTCGGCACCAGCAACAACTAGAGCAATTGGAAGCGGCGCTAGCCCGCCACTATACCCGCTGGGAAGAACTCGACGCGGTCGTACAGTAATTCAACTCGAGCGGCATTGAGCCGCGTGCCCCACCTGGGAAGTAAGACAATTCGGCATATAATCAGGCCTCCCTTCGGACAAGTTGAACAGAGAAAGTTGTTAGATGAGCGAAATCGAACGAACAGTAATTATTGGCAGTGGTCCCGCTGGTTGGTCTGCGGCAATCTACGCTGCACGCGCAAACTTGAAACCGCTCCTGTTCGAAGGCACAGTCCGTCCCGAGATGATTCCGCTGGGACAACTAGCTTTTACAACCGAAGTGGAAAACTACGCCGGCTTTCCTGCGGGTAACATCCGAGCGTTCGTGGAAAGCGCAGTAGACCAAGACCGGCACTGGAATTTGCCGCCCGCACCCAAGGGCCACGAGCGTGATGGTCAGCCGCATTATGCAGTGCAAGGCGTCGAGCTGATGGAGCTGATGAAACAACAGGCGTTGAATTTTGGGACGCGAGTTGTAGGTGACGACATCGTCGAAGTAGATTTCAGTGGCCAGCCACTAAAAGTCATACCTGCCTCGGGTGAGCCCACGCTGGCACGTACTGTGATCATCGCCACCGGGGCTCGCGCCAATTACCTGGGACTAGATTCCGAAGAAAAGTATAAGAACAAGGGAGTCAGTGCGTGCGCCGTTTGCGATGGTGCCCTGCCCACGTATCGCCGCAAGCCGTTGGCTGTGATCGGCGGAGGGGACACGGCCGTGGAGGAGGCAAGCTACCTGGCAAACTTGGATGGTGCCGAGACGATCTACTTGATTCACCGTCGCGACGAGCTGCGTGCCTCGCAAGTCATGCAACAGCGGGCGCTCAACCATCCGAAGATTGAGTTGGTGTGGAACAGCGTCGTTGATGAAGTACTGGGCGACGGCAATGCAGTTACCGGCTTGAAGCTTCGAAGCACCACGGATGATTCCGTGCGTGAGCTATCGGTGGGAGGCATGTTCGTAGCGATTGGACATACTCCCAATACCGGCTTTCTCAAGGGCCAGCTGGAAATGAACGACAAGGGCTATTTGAAATGGACCAAGCCGTTCCGAACCAACACCACCGTGCCAGGTGTCTTCGCCGCTGGCGATGTGGCGGATGATTACTATCGCCAAGCGATCACGTCCGCTGGAACCGGTTGCATGGCCGCCTTGGATGCGGAACGATATTTGGCAGAACTAGACCACCACTGACTTGAAGGAACGACCTCGATGACCAGCTCCGCAACGCCATGGCTTCAAGTCAACGCCGCGCGTGCATTCACGGCGACGGCTGACGAGAGTAGCCAACCAGTCGAAGTACGTGGGTGGGTCCGCACTCGGCGAGATAGCAAAGGCGGTTTCAGCTTCATCGAAATTAATGATGGCAGTTGTTTTGGCAACCTGCAAATCATTGCGGACGCCAGCTTAGAAAACTACGAGGACACGATCAAGTCGCTGTCTGTAGGCAGCTCAATTGCGGCCATCGGTATTCTCAAGCCCAGCGAAGGACAGGGGCAAGCGACGGAGTTGGTCGCCAGTAGTTTACGCTTGATTGGGGAGGCTCCCGCCGATTTCCCGCTACAGAAGAAACGCCACAGTTTCGAGAAACTTCGTGAATGGGCACACCTGCGTCCACGCACCAATTCCTTTGGTGCCCTGACGCGAGTTCGAAATCGATTGTCGTATAGCGTTCATGAGTTCTTCCAAGAAGAAGGCTTTTATTACGTCAACACGCCAATTATCACGGCCAGCGACTGCGAAGGCGCTGGGCAAATGTTTCGCGTCACGACATTGCCGCTTGACAATCTACCGCTCAAGGATGGCAAGGTCGATCATGCCAGGGACTTCTTTGGCAAACCTTCCTACCTGACGGTCTCGGGGCAGCTCGAGGCTGAAATCTACGCGACATCGATGGGCCGCTGCTACACGTTTGGTCCAACTTTTCGTGCGGAAAATAGCAACACCAGCCGGCACTTATCCGAATTCTGGATGATTGAGCCGGAGGCGGCCTTCTTCGAATTGGCCGACAATATGGGGCTAGCAGAACGATTTATCAAACGCTTATTGACGGACGTTTTAGGGAAATGCTCCGATGATATGCAATTCTTCAACGAACGCGTCCAGCCGGGTTTGATTGACTCGCTTACCCAAGTGATGGAAAAACCATTCCAACATATGACGTATACCGAGGCTATTGAGATCCTGGAAAAATCAGGGGAGAAGTTCGAGTATGCAGTTCAGTGGGGAACGGATCTACAAGCTGAACATGAGCGCTATTTGACTGAAAAACATGTTTGCGGACCGTTGATTTTGTACAACTATCCCAAGACCATCAAACCGTTCTACATGCGCTGCAACGATGACGACAAAACGGTCGCGGCTATGGACGTGTTGGTACCGCAAGTAGGAGAAATCGTCGGCGGCAGTCAGCGCGAAGAGCGTCTGGATGTGCTGCGCGCGAGGATGCAAGCCATGGATCTACACGAAGATGACTATTGGTGGTACATCGATTTGCGAAAATACGGTACGGTACCACACAGCGGTTTTGGGTTGGGATTCGAACGCGTCGTGCAATGGGTCTCAGGGATGGCAAACATTCGCGACTGTATCCCCTTTCCACGCACGCCAGGCAGCGCCGAATTCTAGCTAGGCTCTGTTTCTAAACTAATTTAGAATAATTGTCTCAATTGGTGTGGGCCGCAAATGCAAGCAACTAAAACGGTTGAGGACAACCGTTCCACACTTTAGAAACCCGTTCCATACTCTAAAAACCCGTTCCATACACAAAGCCTAGCTGGACAACGCCACTTTGGATTAGCCGAACAGCGTTGGACGCGGTTTTTCATGCGGAACCGTGCTAACGCCCAAACGGCTAATTCGTTCAGAAAAACTGCGAATTGCAAGAATAGCCGAGCACTAGCTGAGTTCAGCGAGTAGGCGAGTCAAGCGGTGCTTCAAGGTGGCATCGTCGGTGCTGCCGTCGATCAAATGTGTGGCGTGCTGGCGTTTTTCCGATAAGGGCATTTGTGAAGCCTCACGGCGACGGAATTGTTCCTCCGACCAACCACGGGTTAGGCTTCGCTGCAATCGCAGTTCCTCGGGGGTGTCGATAAACAGGATTGCGTGGCACATTGGTGCCCAATTGGCTTCGAGCAGAAGCGGCGCGTCAATCACCACCGCTTGATGGGGTGGGGATGCCTCGTTTAGCAAACGCAATTCGTGAACGGCTGCTGCATGGACCAACGGGTGTACGATTTCTTCGAGTTTTTTTCGCGACTGGCGGGCTTGCTCGGAATCGCCGAAGACAATCGACGCAATCGCGCGACGATCAACGGAACTATCCGCTGCCAAAATATGTTCGCCAAAGACCTGACCTAGTCGTCTAGCAATCAACGGCCGCGCTAATACTTCGTGAGCCAACGCGTCCGCATCAATGCGTGGAACGCCCAGGCTTTCAAACATGGCTGCAACATGGCTCTTGCCTGATGCAATACCGCCGACTAGACCGATAACAAATGGCCTCGGTTTGTGATTCTTGGGGCTTACCATACCGAGAGCGCGTCATTTGAGTAGAGTTGCGTTGGATCGATTGCGACCCAAGGCATTCTACACTAAGGCAACGCCCGCAAAAAAGCTACCGATTCGAAATGTAGAGCAGAGCCGCAGTGGTCTACTACTGTCCTCTCTCAAGCTGTTTCAACAGACGCGTTGCCTAGCTGAGCGTTAAGGAATGGCTGCAGACGGGGCCAAGCAAATTCAAAGCCTTCAGCCTGCAGACGCTGGGGTATGGCGCGGCAACTGCAGAGAACCAGCGCATCAGCCATTTCTCCCATCGCTAAGCGCAGCAGGAATGCAGGGGTCGGCAACCAAGTTGGTTTACCCAAACTTTGGCCTAGCCATTGGGTAAACTCCTGGTTGGTAACGGGTTCCGGTGCTACCAAGTTATATGGACCTTGGGCCGTTTCCGTGTTGACGAGCCAGATCAAAGCGCGAATACAGTCTTCTAGCGCAATCCAGCTCCAAAATTGCTGACCATCTCCAAGCCGTCCACCAACACACCAACGAAAGATTGGCAGTGCTTTGGAGAGCGCGCCTCCCTCGCGATCCATCACAATCCCCAAACGCGCGTTGCAAACGCGGACTCCGCAGTCCTTTAGTGGCCAAGTGGCTGCTTCCCAATCGGCCGAAACCGAGGCCAGGAAACTGTCTGCCACTGGGCTGTTTTCCGTAAGGATCTCGTCGCCGCCATCGCCGTAGAATCCAACCGCCGAAGCACTTACGAAGACGCGTGGTGCCCGCTCTAACGCACCGATTTGTTCAACCAGCTTTGCAGTTGCCGCGACACGAGAATCGCGGATGCGTTGCTTCTCGGCCGCGGTCCAACGCCGTGATGCGATACTCCGTCCAGCTAAATGGACCACCGCATCAACCGCTTCCATCGCCGCCGGATCAAGCAGTCCGGTCATTGGATCCCACGCAATTGATATATGCGACTTAGACGTTTTTGATTGGCTTGCGTCTGACCGATGTGAGCCCGCCCCATTGGATTGGGGGCGTTCCAATCGCAAGATGGTGTGCCCAAGTTGCTCGAGGCGGCGGCATAGCGCGGTACCGACAAATCCATTAGAACCGCTGACAGCGATGCGCATCGGGCTGGTTGGGGAAACAGGTTTTTGATTTCAGATTGATTACGCTAAATCACGGTCTTCGAACAGAAGTAGCGCAAGGAACATGGCCAGCAGGACATAAAGCAGACAGTACACCAGGCTACCGGACAGCAGACTCATCGTGATTGGTTTGTCCCCATCAATGGCCGCTTGCAGTTGAAAATGTTCCAGAATAGGTATGACCGTGGCGATCAACTGGGCGATAAACTTGACGATATCAAACGCGTATTGCGTACTACTGATCATCGCGGTCGATAGGTTGCCGATCAGATAGATAGCCATGCAGACGGAGAGGTTGGCTAGCTGGGGCAACCGCGTGGCCAAGGCGACGCTGACTGCGGTCAAGGTGACCGCCTGCATAAATGCGAGTGCAAGTCCGGGGATTGTCGCCATCATTTCGGCGTGACAGGCTTGCCAAAAGACGTCGCCCTTGGATGCTTCACGAGCGTCGTAAATGGGTTTGTAGGCGACGGCAGCCAATTCGATCAAGCCAAGGATGACAAACATGAGCAGGAGCATCCAGAAGATGCCCATAAACTTACCGATTACAAAGCTTCGTCGCTGAATGGGCTTGCTCAGTACGGTTAGAGCCGTCTTGCCTTCGATTTCTTCACTGATCGAACTACTGGCAGACCAAATCCCTTGGAATGCGGCTAGCAGCATGATTGTCGTAATGCCATTTTCTTTAAGGATCTTTACGTCCTCGCCGAAGGTGAAGAACGGTAGCATCAGATAGACCAAGATTGCCAGCGTACCCAGCGCCATCAACACGAGGAACAGTGGTTGCGCGACTTCGTTGGTGGTTGTCGCATAGGCAACGGCACTCAAGCGTGGTGCGACGGCTTGCTGAAGTAAGATCGCCAAGCCGATGAGCATGACAACGATTGCCGTGATCAGCAGGCTGGCCGACTCGGGAACGGGCGGTCGCGTGACAGCGACGATGGAGATCACCGTGGGGCTAACTTCTTGATTCTGAACGTAGAGTGACGAGTCGGGTTGAGTCGGAATCGGCAGTTCGCTTAAGTTTTGAGTCGACTTCCACTCCAGGACTTCGGCAGCACCCAAGCGGATTGGTGACCGACGAAAACTAGACGTCTTTTCAGCGTCCGCCAAATAAACCGTGGTATCGCTGACGATGCTGAGGCTGGTCAAGAGATCGAAGTCGATCTCAGTAGGCACCTGGACAAACTCTCCGACTTCACCCGCCGGAGTACCCGGGACCGTCGTCTTGAAGGTCTGGTCACCAGTGGAAAACAGTTGAGGAATACTGGTCAAGGCTTTGATGGGACTATCCACGATGGGCGTGCCCATGGCCAGTCCGATTCCCCAGACGGACGCACCAACAAAAATTACGACCAACGCAGCGATTCCCAGATATCCGGCGGCACCATCGGTCAAGGTGGCGAAAGCGTTTCGGGCTGGTTGCGAGCGGCTACAGAAAACGAGGGACCAGCCCACGACGGCACATATCAATGACAAAGAAATCGCCAACAGCAGCGGCTCATTCAAATCGGGTTTGTCTGGATTGGATTTGAAGCTGTCCGGCAGCAAGTACCAAATTGCTCCCGTCAAGACTGCTGTTATGACCAAGGCGATCACATGTCCCGCTGGTCCCTGCGTCAGGTCGTCCCATCCAGGAATCGCTGACAAACCACGGAAGATAATCACCAAAATCCCCAATCCCACAAGTCCCATTGCCACCCCCATCGCGAGGAACCAAATGGGCGTCAGCCAAGCCGTCATCCAAGGGGCTTGGGCGAGAGGAAGCATGGAGAAGCTCGACGGAATGTTTAGGAGCTGCGGCATAGGTGCGTGCAAGTCTTGAGGAGGGTATACGAATATCTAAGGAGTAAAGGCGAAACGCGATCTCAGGAAATGAGTATTCTGCCCCAGCAGCAGCCGTTCGTCGACATGCCCATACAGACAAAAGCGACAGTCGACGGGTTTCTCCGAAATTAGCGCGAAAGCTGGCTACCGATTTGCGGCGAATCTTGGTCTACGTGGGGGAGCCGTACAAGGGTTTACGCCGCGATATCCTGGGTAAGTTCATGCTCAGCGGCAAGAAGTACGTTTTTTACCATGCCCCCGCTGCATTCTGGACCGCTTCTCCGCTGTTCGCTGCGTTGACCGATGCGCTGCAAGACTGACGTTTCGGGTTACAGCCCTTAGGCGGATTGGGAAGTTTATCCGAAGTGCTTGCAAAGGCGGCCTTTACGACTTAACATCCCTCTATTGGTCGCTGATGGAAACTAAGGCGTTTGGTGTCTGAAGCCAATCTCCTGCGGAGGAATATCCATTTTGGCGTCCAATCTGGCGTTTTGCGAGACACTCACAGCCGCTTTCCGCGGGGCAGTAACCCACTAACCCACCCTGACAAAATAGTAGGATCCAACATGGCTCAAACCGAATCCCAAGGCGCCGATAGTCAGCGCGTCTTTTGGGGCTGCTTCATTGCCCTGATTACGACGTCTTTCGCATTTGTGACCCGCATGATTCTGTGTGACGGGCAGTTCCGAACCGACTTTGGCCTCGATGACGTAACCGTCGGTGCGCTCAAAGGGGCAGGGATTTGGCCATTCGGCGTCTCGATCATCTTGTTTAGTCTGATCATCGACAAGATTGGTTACCGTGTGGCGATGTTCTTTTCGTTCTGCTGTTATTTTGTGTACTTGGTTTTCGCCTGCTTGGCTTACGCGACGATCCAAGGAGACCTGCAAGGCGATGCGCTTGCTGTAGCCCAAAAAGCGGGACTTAGTTACTTGACATGGGGCAGTATCATCCTGGCTCTTGGCAATGGTACGGTTGAAGCTTTCATCAACCCAGTTGTGGCCACCATCTTCAATCGTGAAAAGACGAAATGGTTAAATATCCTGCACGCGGGTTGGCCTGGCGGCTTGGTGATCGCTGGTCTGATCACAATTGGCATGGAAGATACGGTCAAGAATGGCGACTGGCGAATGGTACTTGGCCTGATCGCTTTGCCAGCGGTGTTGTACTTGATCCTGCTCTCAACCGCCAAATTCCCGACGAACGAACGTGAGCAAGCAGGTGTGAGTTATCGCCAAATGTTGGCCGAGTTTGGGGCTTTCGGTGCCTTTGTCGGCTTTGGACTCGTATTTCTGGAAGTCAGCAACGCGATGGGTTGGTCCATGTGGGTGCCCGCTGTGCTGACCGCCATTGTTACGCTAATTTTCGCCGCGTATACGCAGAGCGTGGGACGTCCAATCTTGGCATTCTTGATCATCATTATGATGCCTCTAGCCATTACTGAAATTGGCACGGACGGCTGGATCGGTGGTCTGATGGAAGGACCGATGAAGGAGGCTGGCTTTAATCCTGGTTGGGTACTGGTTTATACCTCGGCGATCATGATGGTCTTGAGATTCTTTGCCGGACCAATCGTACACACCTTGTCGCCACTAGGCATGCTGATTATCAGCGCCGTGCTGGCGATTGCTGGCTTGTATGCACTGTCTTTGACCGGGGGGCAAGGGCTCGCAGCAATCTTCGGCGCCGCCACCTTGTATGGAATCGGTAAGACGTTCTTCTGGCCAACGATGCTGGGCGTAACATCCGAGCAGTGCCCGCGAGGCGGAGCTTTGACCCTGAATGCAATTTCGGGCATTGGTATGATCGCCGTAGGCATCCTCGGTTTCCCCTTCATCGGCTACCTGCAAGAAGACGCGGCCAGCGCTTCACTGACAGCCAATGCCGCAGAAGTCGCGCAAGATGTATTGCAACCGAAAACCTACATGGGCGTGGAATATCAAGCCATCCCAGCCGACGCCAGTGGTGACGCCGTGGCGGCCGCCAAACAGGCGGGGCAATTCTCGGCTTTGGCGAGCATGGCTGCGTTTCCATTCTTCATGTTGCTCTGCTACATCGCGCTGTTCTTGTACTTCAAGTCCAAGGGTGGCTACAAGGCGGATGTCTTGACCGGCCACGCGGCGGACGATGACAAGTTTACAGGCGGAGTCGCCGCAGCCGTCGAGTAATTCGGTATTCGCCAAATAAGTCGACCTGTCGATAGCCCCAGTCCCCTGGCCACCGCCGTGGCGAGGGGACGGGATTTTTTCTCGATGAGTCGACTCTGATACGAAACGCGTAGTCGATTCTCTCGGCGACAAAAATCGCCTGCGCCTCGGGGCGACGCAGCTACGTGGAAATATAAGTTCTATGAATGCACTTGAGCAACAACTGGCGCGAGGCTGGCAGGTTCACCAGCAACGGCAATTTGCTGAGGCGGAGCGCATTTATCGCGACGTGCTCAGCCGATTCCCCAATAACGCGGCCGCTTGGTGTTACCTGGGCATTGCTCTACACGACCAACGACGTTATGCGACGGCCATTGAAGCTTACACGCAGGCGCTAAAGTGGCAAGCGGATTTCCCCGTCGCGCTCAACAACTTGGGCAACTCGCTGCGCTATGTTGGTGAATTCGAACAGGCCGACGCGAGCTTTCAACGCGCTATCGACCTGAAACCCGACTATATTAATGCTTATAAGAATCGCGGAACGCTGCACGTGTGGATCGGCCACCTGGAACAGGGGCTTGGCTACTATGAGCAAGCGCTCGCTCTCAATCCCAACGATGCAGAACTGCATCGCAATTTGGGCGTGATCTATCTGCTGCAGGGCAAGTTCGAAGCGGGTTGGCGCGAGTACCGCTGGCGGTGGCGCGTCGGCGATTTGAAACGCAGCCATCCAGCTATTCCTGTCTGGGATGGAAGTGATCCGGCTGGCAAGTCGATCCTGTTGACGGTTGAACAGGGGCTGGGCGATACACTGCACTTTGTGCGTTATGCCCAGGTGCTGCTGCAGGCCGGCGCAAAAACGACGGTATATTGCCAGCCACCGCTGATGGCTCTGTTGCAGGCGTCGCGCGGGCTGGGCCATATTTACCCATCGGGGCTGCCGATTGAACAGCAGTTTGACTACCAGTGTTCGTTGCTTGATGTCGCAGATCTTCTGCATACCGATTTGACAAGCATTCCCGCCAACGGTGCTTATATTCAACCAGCAGATCACTTGGTTCAGTATTGGAAGCAACGCTTGCCAGCGCGACCGGGTAAGCTGAGGATCGGTATCGCTTGGCAAGGCAACCCAGATCACCAGGCGGACATCTTTCGTAGCGTACCGCTGGGCTACTTCGAATGTTTAGCCAGGTTGCCTAACGTGGAACTGATCTGTTTGCAAAATGGTTTTGGCGTCGAGCAACTCGATGTATGGCGGGGTCCGCAAATTACCGTACTCGATGCAAACCTCGATCGGTCTAGCGGTGCGTTTATGGATACCGCTGCCATCATGCACTCGTTAGACCTGGTGATTACGAGTGATACGTCGATAGCACATTTGGCTGGTGCCATGGAAATTCCAACTTGGTTGGCGCTTGGGTACATGCCTGATTGGCGTTGGCTGCTCGACCGCGACGATTCCCCCTGGTATCCCAGTGCGCGACTCTTTCGACAGCCCACCATTGGCGATTGGGACAGCGTCTTTCAAGCCATGCGCAACGAATTGGCGAACATGACGTCTAAGTAGCCTAGTATGCACTCCATTGCGTGCTCCGGCTGCCTGCAGCCGTTAGCTGCTAGGCTGTTGGTTTAGTGAGCCGTGACGTGTAAGCGACCGGGCCGGGTGCGCAGTGCGGGTACCTTACGGCCCCCGGCTCACCTTTGCCGCTAGGTGGATAGTCGATCTGGAAAGCGGGCGGGTTTTTGCGTATCCTACGCATATGGTAACCGTTCGATGTATAGGACAGGGTCGGGAGTCTTTTCAGCCTAGATCGCTTAACGCATTAGCAAACCATATATTCCGATCAGCAACATCTCATCGGTGGCGGCGCTGCTGAATAGATTCCCGACCCTGTCTTGCATATGAAACCAGTTCTTCTGCGAGACGGAGAGTTGCGATGCGACGCTATTCTTGGCTTGGACTTGTTTGTGTGGCCATGGGAGCAGGCGTGGGCTACGTGCTGCACGACTTGTATTCGCCGCCCATTCTGGCCCAAGTCAGTTCGCCATCCACGGCGACGCCTGCCCCATTTGCCGCCAGCCCACAGGCTGGTCCAATTGCGGGCTATTTGCCGGAAGAGATTGTCAGCATGGATGTCTACGAACGGTGCAATCGTAGCGTTGTACACATTGCCACCAAGTCCGTGGCCATGCGGACGTTTATGCAGGTGCAGGTGCGCGAAGGCTCGGGTAGCGGATTTGTGCTGGATCGCAACGGTATGATTATCACCAACCATCACGTTATCGACGGTGCCCGTGAGATTTCAGTGAGCCTCTACGATGGCCGCACATTGCCTGCCGTATTGGTTGGACAAGATCCGGATACCGATATCGCCATTCTCAAGATTGACGCGCCGCCGGAACAGCTTGAACCTGTGACGTGGGGAAATTCGCAGCAACTGCGTGTAGGGCAGCGAATTTACGCGATCGGCAATCCATTCGGCCTGGAACGCACCATGTCTACAGGGATGATTTCGAGTTTGAATCGCCAAATTCCTTCCAGCGAAAATCGGACCATGCGGGCCCTGATTCAAATCGACGCTGCACTCAACCAAGGCAATTCGGGTGGACCGCTGTTAAATACGCGGGGCGAGCTGATTGGTATGAACACAGCCATCATGAGCAACAACGGCGATAGCGCGGGCGTAGGGTTTGCCATTGCATCGAGCACGCTCCAGCGCATCGTTCCTCAGTTGATAAAAAACGGTCGAGTCATTCGTCCAACGATTGGAATTACCCGAGTCTACGAGACTGACGAGGGGCTGCTGATCGTCAGCCTGGCTTCCGGCGGGCCGGCTGAGCAAGCGGGTTTGCAAGGCTTTCAGTTGGTCACAACGACTCGACAACAAGGCATTTATCGCTACGAGCAGACATCGATTGACACATCGTCGGCTGACCTAATCAAGTCGCTCGATGGTCAGCCAATTTCAACAGCTGACGATCTGTTGGCCGCCATCGAGAATCGCCGCCCAGGGGAGCGTGTTAATTTGAAGGTCATGCGCAAGGGAGTCGAAATGGAGGTGGCTATTGTATTGGGTCAAACGGACTAGTCGTCACTGGACGTAAGGCATTGCAGGGAAAGCGAAGAGGCATTGCCAGGCCTGCATCAACGAAAAAAGTCGCTCAACGCTGGTTGAGCGACTATTGAGTAAGTTAGATCGTTTTGAGGCAACCGCTACCAGGCGAAGTGCGAGAATGCCTTGTTGGCGTCCGCCATACGGTGAGTGTTCTCGCGGCGAGCCATTGCGGAACCTTCCTTACGGTAGGCCGCTAGCAGTTCTTCGGCCAATTTTTGATGGGTGGCGCGGCCCTTCTTTTCGCGAACGGCAAGAAGCAACCAGCGAATGGCCAGCGATTGTTGGCGAGCTCGGTTTACTTGCATGGGCACTTGGTACGAGGCACCGCCGACGCGCTTTGAACGAACTTCAATGAACGGCTTGATGTTCTCCAAGGCTTGCTCGAAGACTTCGATGGCGGGACGATCGTTAATCTTCTCTCCGATCACTTCGAGTGCGTCGTAGAAGACTTTTTGCGCGGTACTCTTCTTGCCGTCGTACATCAGACAGTTGATGAACTTGCCGGCTAGCAACGACTGGAACTTGGGGTCGGGACGAAGCGACGTGCGGCTTGCTGTGATCTTACCCATATACTTGTCTTCGTAAATCCTGTCTGAGAACGGTTAGTATTGAATGCACTCGCCAGCGTTACGGCTTCTTGGCACCGTAGCGGCTGCGGGCTTGCTTACGACCATCGACACCCAGGGTATCGCGGGCACCCCGCACCACTTGATAACGCACACCCGGCAAGTCACGAACGCGTCCCCCTCGAATCAATACGATCGAGTGTTCTTGCAGATTGTGACCTTCACCCGGGATGTAGACTGTAACTTCCTTGTTGTTAGACAAGCGAACCCGCGTGATCTTCCGAAGAGCCGAGTTAGGCTTCTTAGGAGTCATGGTTCGAACCTGCAAGCAAACACCTTGTTTCTGAGGGCATTTGTCGAGCACGACCGACTTGGTTGTCTTTCGCTGGACTTCACGATTGCGTTTGACCAGTTGATTGATCGTTGGCATCTGTTCCGTTTTCTGACTTAGTGGTTCACAAAATGAGTGATTCAAAGGGGAGGATATCTGGCAAAGACATCCTTCAGTACCAGAGGTGGGGATCGAACCCACACGCCCTTGCGGGCACTGGATTTTGAATCCAGCGCGTCTGCCATTCCGCCACTCTGGCGAAAGAATCGGCAGCATTACCGACTTCGCACCGAATAGGACTCAGAAATGTACCCGAAGAGCGGCTATTTCCACAAGCCCCGATAGCCTAGCTGTGCGAAATTAATACGTTCTTGGGGTGGAATTTGCCGAATCGCCCCTGCCACGTAGGCGGGCAGAACGTAGACCTAATCACCTCTTAACGTAGGCCGCTTCGCCGAGTGCTTCGGTCAGGGGGTCGAACCCCTGGGCGGAAAAGCCGAGGTGCAAGTGCTGGCGCCAGCCTTCGGCCCGCTCAAATCGTCCGCTCAGCCCTCCAACTTCTCTGTTGAGGTCATGCATGGTGGTAAGGTAGGAGCTGATCGACTGGCTGTCATCGAGCCATTGGTCTTGGCTAGCATGGGCGGCGAGGAGTTCACTCTTCGCCGATTCAAACGGTCCGACATCCACAAAGATGCTTGGTACAACCAGTTCACCCAGCGGGTCACGATTGCCATGGGGCTGCGCGTGGTAGACCGCTACTTGACGGTCGTAGCTTGGAACAGAGCTCATAAAGTTTGGCATGCACCGTGCAAAAGCTCCGCTAACCGCTAGCCTGGCCGCGTTCTGATGATCTTCCATATAATCGACCAGTGCATGGGTCAGTACAATGGTCGGCTGGACGGTGCGAATTACCGCCGTGACGCGCTGATGCAAGTCAGCGTTGTAGAAAATCTCTAAATCGTTGCACAGCGGTGGATGAAATGTAGCCGGGATAAGGGCAGCCGCTCGACGGGCTTCTTCCAACCGCACCGCCGCACACTGCTGTCGGTTGAGCACGGTTGATCCGCAACAGCCGTTGGCAATGTTAAAGTAGTGGACATCCCAGCCCCGGGCGCCAAGCTGCAATAGGGTGCCAGCCATTACAAATTCAATATCGTCGGGATGGGCGGCAATCGCGATGACTGACTGTTTCATGGTTTGAGCTCTCGTCTTAGCGATTCGCGAATTGTGCGCGGGCGATTGGTCGTAATTCCGACTGCCCCCAGCTCTTGGAAATAGGCTGCATCCTCGGGCTGGTCAACCGTCCAGACGTGGAATTCTCGCATGCCGCCAGCGCGCAGTTCTGCGATGAACTCTTGGGTAACCACACTGCGGTCGCCTTGCGTGCCAAGTCCATCAGCACGGCTTTGTTTCAGTGTTTCGGCGATTTCACGTCGAGTAGGCGAGACAGCGCCAGATTGCTTATTGCGTTTGTAACTGGTCAGCCAATGTGCTCGAACATTGGGTAATTGTTGTTTCGCGGCGGTCACTGTTTCAGCGTTGAAGCTAATGATCAGCAGTCGTTTCTGGTTGACTTCGAATTCTTCCAGCTGTTGTTTGAGGGCTGGCACGATTTCGGGGCCAACTTTGAGTTCGATGACGAACAGCATGTCCGCCGGGAGCCATTTCAAGATATCTGCCAACGTGGGGATGGGCTCACCGCGGAACTTGGCTGCCTTCCAGCTGCCGTACTCTAGTTCACGGAGCTCGGCTAAAGTGGAGTCGGCAACAATCAGCTTCGTACCGGCAGTGCGTTCAGTATCCTTGTCATGGATACAGACAATTTGTTTGTCTTGGGTCAAGTAGAAGTCGCCTTCGATGCCATCGGCACCTTGCTCGGCCGCTTCGCGAAAAGCGGCAAGCGTATTTTCAGGTGCATCGTACGAAGCACCGCGATGCCCAACGATCATTTGGCAATATCCTGCTTGAGGTGTTAAGTTCAACAAGACATACAGCAGGCAGGGCAGATAAAGATATTCTAGTTTCACAAATGAAATCCTCGAGTAGAGATCGGGCTAAGGACCGTAGGGATAATCTCCCCAGTATTGCAGCTTCGACAGGCGAGCGTTATTCCAGTAGCGTCTGGTATTCTGTACAACAATTAGCAATCAACAATTTGTAGCCGTTCACTCATGTATCCGCGCTTAGCAAACTTCTTTTTTTACGGAAATATAACAAGATGCGTCGATTATTCATCGGCCTGTTGATCGGATTGTTGGTGGCGAGCGTCATTGCGGCGATGACCTATCCCTGGCTGTTGTGGGCATGGATCGTCGTCGGTCCGCTCGCAGCGCTGGGGCTCTACGACTACTTTCAAGTCAAGCGATCAATCCCTCGCAATTTTCCATTGCTGGGTCGCATGCGTTATTTGATGGAGTTGATTCGGCCAGAAATTTATCAGTATTTTATCGAGAGTGACACCGCTGGCGTGCCTTTTGACCGCGATCAACGCTCGCTGGTCTACCAACGCTCCAAGAAACAGCGTGACACGGTTCCGTTTGGTACCAAGGAAGATGTTTACGCGGCTGGCTACGAGTGGGTCAACCATTCGATGGTGCCGTTGCACAATCATCCGGCCGATGCGCGGATTACGATTGGTGGCAGTGAATGTTCGCAACCGTATTCAGCCAGTCTGCTCAACATCTCAGCCATGAGCTATGGTTCGCTTAGTAAGAATGCCGTGCTGGCACTCAGCCGCGGCGCAAAACTCGGCAGTTTTGCCCACAATACGGGCGAAGGCGGGATCAGTCCCTACCATTTGGAAGGCGGAGCGGATTTGATTTGGCAAATCGGCACTGGCTACTTCGGTTGTCGCTTGGACAGCGGGGCTTTTTGCGGAGATCTTTTTCGAGAAAATGCGTCGCAGACAGCGGTCAAGATGATTGAGATCAAGTTATCGCAAGGTGCCAAGCCGGGGCATGGAGGCATTTTGCCCGCTGCCAAGTTAACTCCCGAGATCGCAGCCATTCGCCGCGTGCCGTTGGGCAGAGATGTGATTTCCCCGCCTGGTCATTCTGCATTCTCCACGCCGATCGAGCTGTTGCAGTTTGTTGCGCGGCTGCGCGAGTTGAGCGGTGGCAAGCCGGTAGGCTTCAAGTTGTGCGTTGGTAAACGTCGCGAATTCTTGGCGGTGTGTAAAGCGATGGTGAAAACTGGAATCACGCCGGATTTCATTGCCGTCGATGGCGGCGAAGGAGGAACCGGCGCGGCACCGCTGGAGTTTTCCAATCATATGGGGGCACCGCTATTCGAAGGTTTGATTTTTGTACATAACGCACTGGTTGGATTTTCTCTCCGAGACAAAGTGCGCTTGCTGACCAGTGGTAAAGTGACCAGCGGCTTTGCCATGCTCAAATTGATGGCACTGGGGGCAGACGCTTGTTATTCAGCCCGAGGGATGATGCTCGCCCTGGGCTGCATCCAAGCTTTGAAGTGCAATAGCAACCATTGCCCAGTCGGCGTGGCCACCCAAAATAAGAGTCTCATGCAGGGGCTGGTGCCCTCGGATAAGGCTGTGCGTGTGGCCAACTTCCATAATGAGACGATTGAGAGCTTGTGCGAATTGCTCGGTGCGGTTGGCTTGTCTAAAGCAAGTGAATTGCGGCCCTGGCACATCATGCATCGCATGTCCCCCACGGAGACCAAGCACTACGGCGAGTTATATGAATACTTGCAGAACGGTGCACTGTTGCACAAGGATTTGCCGGACTCGTATCGCCGCGCATGTGAAGCAGCCTCGGCCGAAACTTTCGCGCATCATTAGTTCGCGACTAGGAGTACCGGATGCGCGTAAGCGATGTCTTGGCAGCCACGACACTGCGTCCTCACGATCCATCTTTTGGACCGGTATTTACGCACGGGCGATGTGCTCGATTATGGGATGAGCAAGGTCGGGATTTTTTTGATCTGACCTGCGGTTACTCCGCGTCCAATTTTGGCCACGCTTTCGAACCGCTCGTGGCTGCGGCGCGTGAACAACTGGGACAGCTCAGCCACCTGACAGGCGCTCTGCACGAAGGAAAGATTGCGCTTGCTCGTCGCCTGGTGGAACTAGTTGCCCCGTCGCGGCAGTGGCCAAACCGAGTAATCTTCAATGCGACGGGCGCACGGGCTATTGAAACCGCCTGGAAAGCCGCCGTTGCCTATCGTCCTGGAAAGCTGCTGACCGTCTCACCAGGCTTTCACGGACGCTCGATCGCCGCCGGCTGTGTTAGCGCAGCGGTGCAAGTTGAGCCACGGGTTGATCAAGCTGCTTTTCATACGATGCCCTTGGGGAATTATCCCGACTGCGGCCATTGCCCCTTGAAACTACGCTTTCCAGAATGCAGCCTGCAATGCGCGTCGGCGTTGTTTGCTTACCTAGAAAAGAATGCGGCACAGATTTCAGCGCTGCTGGTTGAGCCCGCTCTGGGTGCTCGCGGCTACGTTTTCCCGCCAGCCGAATATTTCAGACAGCTCCGCCAAATAACTAAAGTGTCGGGGATTCTGATGATCGCTGATGAGATTCAAACGGGTTTGGGGCGTTGTGGAAGTTGGCTATTGTCCACGCAACAGCAATGGGAACCAGACTTGGTCGTGTTGGGCAAGAGTCTGGGGGGCGGGATAACGCCGATCTCGGCGGTTGTCGGCCGCGCTGACGTGCTCGACGCACTGCCCCTGGGCGGCGAATCAGAAACGTTTGCGGCCACGCCCTTGGCATGCCGCGTCGCCAGGCAAGTGCTCGATGAACTAAACGCTGGACCATGGATCGAGCGTGGCCAAGTGATTGGGCAAGAGTTGCGTGAATGGTTCTACTCGCGCGCCCAGTCGCTGGGCTTTCTCAGCGTACAAGGTCAGGGGGCCAGTTGCGTGCTGGAGTTTCTCGGTGCTGGAGTCACCGACGGTCAAGCCCAAGCGGCGGCGCGAGCATGTGCCCAACGGTTTCAAGCCGCTCGTCTGCTGGTGCAACTCAGCGGGCAGCGTCTGACGCGCATCGTCATACTGCCACCGCTGACGATTTCGGCTGATGAATTGACGGAAATTAAACAACGGGTCACGGCAGCCTAGGCTTTGTCTCAAAAGGGGTCTGACCCTCTCCGGGCAATACCTTTGGTCAGGGATTTTGCATGCCCTCCACAGGGTCTGACCCCTTTTGAGACAAAGCCTAGTACACTGTAGAAATGATGGAAAACCGCTGCGAAACTCTAGTGCTAACGCTTCACACGCAACAGACCACAGACACCAACGAGCATGGGGGCAAACATGAAGACACGCTCTTTAGTAGCACTGCACTGAGCGAACTGTCCGCAGATGCGCAGCGGTCGTTGGTTGATAGGCTATTAACGCGTTGGTTTCTCCCGGGCGAAGCGCTGCTTACCGAAGGGCAGTTGGGGAGCGGATTGTATATTCTGAAAGATGGTCGAGCCCAGGTCCAGTTTTCTGGGTGCGAACAGCGGCAGGCGACCGAGGTATGCCATCCGGGTGATATCTTGGGTGAGATGTCATTGCTTACCGGATCGATGTGTACGGCCAATGTCGTGGCAGTCGATCATGTGCGGACCTTGCTACTTACCCGCGAAGATTTTGAAGTCCTAAAGGCGGAATTTCCTGAGATTGAAATCGCGCTTTGCCACTTGGTTAGTGATCGGCTGGGACATCGTTCAACCGATGCACTGTGTGGCAAACGCTTTGGGGGATACCTGCTCCGGCGCTGTATTAGTCGCGGTGGTATGGGCGTCGTCTACGAAGCCTCCGACCGAGCGGGGCAAAGCGTGGCATTGAAAATGCTTCGTCATCGGTTCGTTCACGAACAGGTCACGATCAATCGTTTTGTACAGGAGGGGCAACTTTTATCAGAACTCAAGCATTCCAACATTGTCTCGGTCCGTGATTGCTTCGTGGCCTTCAACACACGTTTTCTGGTCATGGATTATTGGGATGGCACCGATTTGGCCTGCGTCATACATGAGCGAGGGCGGTTGCCAGAGCCGGTGTGCCGCTCGCTCTTGGGGCAAGTTGCTCAAGCGTTGGCCTATGCCCATGCGGCGGGTGTGTTGCACTTGGATATCAAACCCGCCAACATTTTGGTGGCTCGCGACGGTCGTGTAGCGCTTACTGATTTTGGCCTGTGCAAGCTGCTAGGCGCAACGGAGGATGTGAATACCGTGGTGGGTACGTTGCCCTATATGCCGCCAGAACAATTTCAAGCCGGTCAAGTGCGGGCAGCCTCGGACTGGTACGCGTTGGCTTGTACGGCCGCCGAATTGTTGACCGGAAAACGGCTTTTTACCGCTAAGAGTTTTGTTGATGCACGCGAGGAGAAAGCTGCCCGAACTCCCTGCAACAACTGGCCCAGGCTGGCGGCCAGCGATGCATTTAAGCAAATGTTAGTCGGTGCTCTGCATCCAGATTGGGCGCGGCGCCAGTTAGATCTTCAGCAGATGGCGGCCTGGTCGCAGTCCGTGCCAGGATTGTGTTGACCTAAGCCGTCGACGGGCCGTGCAAGTCATGGAGCCATTTTTTCACGCAACGGTTGAATGATTTCGACAGGGACAAATTTCGCGAGCATTTCGTCGCTGCTCAGTGGCACAATCTGCTTGATCAACGAACTGGACACGTGCGAGTAGTCTTCATCGGCCATCAAGAAGACGGTTTCAATTTCGGCGTCTAGCTGGCGGTTGGCCATCATCATCGTAAATTCGCCGGCAATATCAGTCAGTGGGCGGACTCCGCGAATCATAATTCGCGAACCACAGCTCTTTACGAAACTGACCGCTAGTCCTGAAAACATTTCCACGCGCACATTTTCCAGATCGGAAACGACTCTGCGCATCAGTTCAACACGCTCCTCGGGCGAAAACAATGACTGTTTTTCGGAATTGATGCCGATGCCGATTACCAAATCATCGAACAGCAGACTGGCCCGCTGGATGACGTTTAGATGCCCGAGCGTAACTGGATCAAATGAGCCGGTGTAGACGCCGACGCGCGAACGGTTCATGGAATTCGCCTGTGTTATGGACTAGTACTAGTATGAAATATCTGATGCTCGCTTACTTGAAAGCGAGATGATGAGACTGTGATGTGCCACTCGCATCGCGCTTTCAGCCACGAAAATTGTCGAGGGCTTCGACCAACCGCTGGCGATCTTGCTCATTGTTGTACGCATGCGTACTCACACGCAACCGCCCACCGCGAACACTGAGCATGATCTTGCGTTCCAGCAGAAATTTACGTGCCTCGGCATAGACACGGGCGGACTGCGCCAGGTCTTGGCCGCCAGCCCAGCTGATGCCTAGAATTCCGCTGCGGCGGCTGGGATCGCTCGGCAGGTGCACTTCGAAGTCAGCTGCGGTTAGTAGCGCTTGCAACTCGGCGACATTCTCCAGTACAGCAGCCGCGATGGGGCTATCGGCACGCCCTGCCCCGCAGTCCTCTAGGATTTTTAGGCTCTCCCCAAAACCGATCATGCCAGACATATTGGTTGAACCGCCCTCATAACGATCAGCGGCTTGCTTGATTTCGACCGACGCAGGGTCAAAGGCCCCCGTCGCCAGACTTCCCCAGCCAAGCCCGAGTGGCTCCAATAAATTCAGGTGTTCCTGCTTGATGTACATCAGTCCTGCCCCTTCAGGCCCAAGCATCCATTTGTGACCATCAGCGCAGAAGAAGTCGACGTTGGTGTCTCGGACATTCAGCGGAAACGCCCCCAGCCCCTGGATAGCATCCAGCATCAGGAGGCAGCCGCAATCGTGGGCCAGCTCAACAAACTTCGCCACATCGATGCGGAATCCGCTGGTGAAGCCAACCCAACTGATGGCAATGAGCCGACTGCGGTGGTCGACGACTTGACGAATCGCGTCCGGGGTGATTTCCCCAGATGGCGGTACCTTGACGGTGCGCAACTCGACCCCTCGCCGCGCAAGATTCCTCCAAGGCAGTAGATTTGAGGGGAACTCGTTTTCCGGGACAACTACATTATCTCCCGCTTTCCACGGAAAACCCTCGGCAATCAGGTTGATTCCCTGCGTGGTGTTGTTTACAAGTGCGACTTCCTCAGTCTTGGCAACTACCAGCCTGGCTGCGGTTTGACGAAGCTGGGCAACGGCAGCGGACCATTGAAGCCACTGTGCGCATCCGCTGGTCGAAGCTGTGAACGCATAGTCAGCCATTGCTTGGGCGGACAAGGCGGGGAGAGGCGAAACTGCTGCATGGTCAAAATAGGCGAAATCCGCACCTACCGGCATGTGGTTACGCAGATCGGTACACGGTTCAGACATGATTTCTACCCGGATTTCGTGCAGTTTGGACGTTTTATGGCAGTTGTACAGGCCCAACCCGAAGATGTTCCCCTCTCAAACCAGGATAAATGGGGGACATAGGTGACAGTTGGGATCGTTGGATTATACTACCCAACTGTCACGAATTGGGCTCTCCGTTCTGCGTAGGAACCTGAGCTAAGAAATTGCCATTGCGCAAAAGTGAATTAAACTCACTTCGGCTGATTTTGATGTGAATTCAACTGCCACAAGCCAAAAAGGTTGGCTGATGCCAAAAGCATTGTGTTTGATCGGGCTGGTTTTGGCCATCCTGGTCTTGCTCATTTTTCTCTTAGATCTAGTGCTCGGCCTGGCAGGCATGGTGCAGGCTGCTCCGTTGAAATACGCGAGCATGTCGATGGACATTGTCTTTGTGCTTGGTTCGGGAATGCTCGCCTACGCGGCCTGGATCACATTCCGCGAACAGCGGTGAGAAGCAGCTCAGCCTTTGCAAGTGCGGGACACAGTGTGGAAGTCGCTGCTGTTTGCCAGCGATGGGCTGGAATCTTGGCCCGCCGCAACTTGCGGCGTAAAGGCCTTGGGTCTGACGATTGTTTGCTGAGCGACAAGCGTGGGTCGCCTTGTACAGGCCCGCTGTTCATTGGCGGTCGAATTGGTAAGAATTGTAGAGGTCGTTCACGAACTTGGATCAGACAGGAAAGGGTCGGGAGTCTTTTCAGCAGCACCCATCTCCCATCTCATACCGCTAGTAGGATGATGTGGTTGCTAGTGGGTTGAGCAGTTTTGGGCTGAAAAGACTCCCGACCCTGTCACAAGCGTGAACGGTTACGAATTGTAGTTAGGAGTCGTCCATGGATTACGGACGGCGCTTACTGCAAACTTTCGTTTTTACGCCACGTCTCCCCCCCCCTCGCTCCTCCTGACTGGCTCGGCCTCTGTGACACTCTCGATTCGAAACTTTCTCAATACTGACGTCGAAGCCGTTTGTCGAGTCTGGAATGCACACTATGCAGACCAAGGTTACAGTAGCCAAATCGATCCGTTGCGATTGGAGCTATGCAGTTTGGCAAAGCCGTACTTTGACGCGCATGAGCTACTGATTGCGCAAGTCAGAGACGAGATCGTCGGTTTTGCGCATGTGTCCGGTCCGATAGCTGCGGAGCAGACGCAAGCGGTCGAAGCGGCTTCGGCCGGCATGTCGGTCAGGGCGATTGCCGCATTGTGTGTTGTGCCACGGCCCGATGAGGCCGAAGTTGCCAGTGCACTTCTGCGGCGCTGCGACGACCTTTGTACGGATCGTACCAGCGTCAATTGCATGTTCAAACCTATGTTACCGCTGGTCGGCCACTATCTCGGGCTGGGGCCTGGGGATTCCATGATTGGCCTCAGCAGTGCCGAGCACCGCGTTGGCCAATGGCTCAAAGACGCTGGCTATGCGGCCCAGGTTCCTACCAGCCAATGGGAACTGGACATGACCATTTACCAACCACCTGTCGATCGCGTTCAAGTTCAGGTTCGGCGCGCTGCGCATGTGAATCGCCAAGTCGACGAGCCGCAGCTGCCTTGGTGGCAAGCTTGTGTACTGGGACACACTGAACCCACCGCGTTCTACTTGACAGATCGCGCCCAGCGACGTGTGTTGCAAGACATATTGTTCTGGATGATTGCTCCCGAATTGCAGTCGGAACCCGAGTCCATTGCATGGCTGTGGCCTCCACATCTTGAACCCCCGCCCCAACATCTGCAACCAAATTCCTCCAACCACACGCGAGCTACGAGCTTTGCACCTGTCGGGTTCGGAGCTTCTGCTGCGGCGAGCAACCAACCAAGCCCACGCGACCATCTCCTGTTCTTGCTGGCAGAATCGCTTCGGGAACTGCAGACCGAGAACATTGAGAGCGTGCGGACGGTAACTACAGCGGACGATAACGTGATGAGCAGCCTGTTGAAGCGACTGGGCTTCAGGACTCGGCAGAGCGGCGTCGTATTTTCCAAACAACTCTGCGCAAAGTAGCAGGCACACTCCGTGTGCCGTCCGCTTCGCTGCACCGTCCCCGTCTTCGCTGCACCATCCGCTGCGCTGCACCATCCGCTTCCGTCTGCTTTCGAAAGCCGGAGAAGTTCAAGTTAGCCCTGGGCCATCACGGTCAATTTGTCGAGCGCTCGCTTTTCAAGCTGGCGCACGCGTTCTTTGGAGATGCCCAAGCAATCAGCCAAGCTTTGAAGGGTCTGGACGCGGCGATGGCCTCCCAATGAGAACCGGGCACGAACGATGAACTTCTCGCGCTTGTCCAACTTAGTCAAATAGTCAGCCAGACGCGAACGCAATTCAAGCCAGCGCTGTTCATCGAAGTTCGAATAAGCATCGTCCTCGACAACATCCAGCCCCGGCTCACCAATGCTATTGGTGATCTTCAAGCGCTCTTCTTGCCGCTCCATGACAAAGCGGTACGAATGGCGACGCACGACTTGCGTAGCATAGGTACTGAATCGAAATCCTAACTGATAATCAAATTTATCTACCACGCACGAATCAATGCCATAATGCCGTCGCTAAGCAGATCATCAAAACTAGATTGCGGATTTACAAACTTCTTAACGATCGAAATGACTAGTCGCATATTGGCTTGCACGATGCGGTCGCGGTGCCAATCAGCCACTCGCAACAGGCCTTCGGTTCGCTCCATGTCCCATTGAGAAAACCGTTCGCGCCGTTTAGCCACGTCACGTGGACCGCTCTGCAAGATTTTCAGCGCGCGAAAACGGAGATAATTCATGCGTTGAAACAGCTGGCGTTCTTGCCCGGGGGTTAGCAACCGTGCTTCGCATAGTCCCACCAAATACGAAGGCAGGCTTGGAATCGTTCGAGTTTTGGACGACTTTTCTTCCTCGCACAAGTCCAGCAGTTGGTTGCCGAGTATACGAGACTCTGCCTTGGAATCGCAGAATTCGGTGCTATGGATATAGTCGTTCGCTTTGGCGTGCAAAGCATCAAACTGCTCAGCCGAAATGGGCTGCTTGGCCCCTGGCGTACTGAGTTGGCAGAACCGCAGGAAGTCGGCTTCGAGCAGCTTTCTGCGAAACGTTGCAGCCCGGCGAACGCCTTTTTTTTCGGCCCGCGAAGCATTTTTCTCCGTGCAGTCTGCCATGCCGGCCTCCAATTCGATCAAAACGGCCAATTCGTGCAAAACGTCCACCGTTTTATAGCAATTGCCTGGGCGAATAGCAAGTCACTCAGTCAGAATTTCCCAGCTTAATTGGCGTGGGAGGACCCAGCCGTTCATGAGGTTGGGGATCCCCGTGGCGGTCACTGCTGCGAGGCCAGCGGAGGCGCGGGGCACGCTTTGTGGGAGGTAGAATTGCCCTGCGGCAACCTTGCCTGCTCTCAACAAGGAACTTATTTACCCTGTGACACGCGAATGAATCTGGCCAGCGTTTCAAGGTTGTCATTGAAGACCTGGCTTGCCAGATATTTTTCGCCTGGAGCGAATTTCGCTTGGCCAACTAGTCTGGTGGAGTCAGCGGTGGAGATCCAGCGGCCCTCGGCATCCAATGAGTCGATGATTGATCGCACCTGTGTGGTTAGCTGAGCTGGTGAGGGGACAGGATCGGGTTTTCCGAACCGCTGTTTTACGCTCAAAAACGCTTTCTGCAACGCGTCGACATTGGAGCGTGTTTTCCAGGAATAATGATCGGGAAGCTGGGTGTCATCATATGTCAACGAATATTGGTCGCCGTTGCGTTGCATATACAGTGGTCGATTTGATTTCAATTCGTAGTAGCGCGCCAAACTTCCATCAGCAAGTGTGCTGCGTTTCAAATACGCGAGGGCGGTGGGAATCGGCTGCAGGTACTTGTCTTCGCCTGTCACCGAGTAGATTTTCATGAGCAGCCCCACGACGGCTTGGGACTCGTGGCCGCAAATCGCGGCGGGCTCGAAGCGACGCGCCCATACCGGCTGCATATCGTAATTGTACTGTTGAGCCCAGGCGGGTTGAGGCTGTGGCATTTGGCTCAGGATCAAGAAATCACCGAGTCGTTCTACGGCTTCCAAATAGCGAGGATCTTCATACGGCGAACCACGATAGGCATTGTCGGCAGCCAATAATGCTTCGGTGACATAGACCGCCAGATTGTCGTTGAGCGTGTATAGCGTCCAATATTCTTTGATGCGTCCTTCAGTTCGCCAATCATAGCTTGGATAGTTGGCGGCCTTTGGTGGTCGAGGCGCGACCGGCCCTGTCCAGACTTGCGGGAATCCGCCACAAGGGAACTGTGCCGCCAGCAGGGCGTCAAGGCTGGTTTGAGCTGCGTCGTGAATCTCAGCATGTTTGAAGTTCAGAGCGGCATCGGCGCGAACCAGGAATTGGATCGCCGTCTGGCTCTGTCCATCGTCCAAGGAGGAATTATTCTTGCCGCCTCCCTTCCCACGGCGATAGTCGGCCACCGCCTTGCTTTGGGGATTGAAATCGATCGAGTTGGTCCAACCGCCGGACTTCAACTGCCCGTAGACCAGGGCTTCGCCGACCTCTTGGACACAGCTTAAGTAGAACGCGTCGCCCGTTGCATCAAAGGCGGCCAAGTAGGCGAGGCCCACAGCGGGTGTGCCAGGCGGTTGAACCCAGATTTGATCGCGCGTCGCTTCGCCTTCACCCCAACGTCGATCCAGCGCCAAGTCGTAGTGGTAGACGTAGCCCCCGTGCGTCGCCACGCGCGTTTTGAAGTAAGTCGCAGCTCGCTTCATGCTCGCCACCGCCTGCTCGCGTAAAGACGCAATATCACTGGCTGGCTGTGCAGTAGCAAGATTTGCAAAACAGAACAGGCAGATAGTCGCGAGAACATTGAGCCTAAACATAAGAGCCTCTCAGTCTGAGCAGCCGCTAACCGTTAGGCTCCGATTGCCGCGAAACCATGTGCTATCAGCGGCGGACTCTATTGGGAAATGGTAACCGTTCACGATGTGTCGGCTTGTATGACAGGGTCGGGAGTCTTTTCAACCTAAATCGTTCACCCATTAGAAACTACATGTTCCTACCAGCGGCATCTCATCGGTGCGGGCGCTGCTGAAAAGACTCCCGCCCCATTCCTGTCGACTCCAAATTCGTAAACGGCTACGGGAAATGTTCTCTATGTATGAGAGTGCGGCGACGAGTCGCCGCACTCCACATGTGTTACTTGCTCTTGAGCTCTTTTAGCATGGTCTTGAAACCGTCTTCCAATGCTTCCACCGTCTTGGCGGGACCGGTTATCTTGATGAAGTATTGCCCGAGGTCTTTGGTAACGATAATGCCTCCCAACATTCGGTAGTCTTCACGCAGAACTGGCTTCGCGCCTGAGAAGGGACCGGCCCCAGCGGTGTCCTTGAAAGTCCCCGCGAGGTTGACGAAGTGAACGGTATGACCGCCGGCTGCGAACTCTTCGACTTTACCAGCCTCTTTGACTTTGGCAGCATCCTCGAACTGTCCATACCAGCGTTCGATATTATCTTTGACACTGCCGCCAGCTCCCATAATGGTAATCCGTGCCAGCTCGGCTTTGTCCTTTGGTTTCCCTGCGTCCTTGCTGTCCTCTTCCTTCGACGCAACTGGTGCAGAAAATTCGTACTGCACTATCCGAGACTTTGGGGTTTCCTTTTTCCACTCTTTGGGCATTTGCAACATCAGTTTGCCGTCGGCCAATTCGATGGAAGTTCCCTTGGGATCTTCTGCAGTAGCGGTAGAGGCAATCCAGGAACCAACCAAGGCGATTGCGAAGAACGCGAATGTGAATTGAAGTTTCATATGAGCTCAAATCCTTATGACTTTGAAAGTAAGCGTAAATTAAACAGTCTGTATTGGTTCGAATGGGCCGTGGAAGCGACAAGTATCCCCTGGCCTGTGCCATCGACACCGCTCCGTAGATGTCGAAGGTCGTGGCGGGCGTCGAGTTGGATCGCTAATCGTACCTGCGGACTAGGTATCAATGGATTCGGTGGCGGCAGCAAACGGTTTTTCGTTCTCTTCCGTCTTTTGCTCCTCGCGCCAAGGTTTGTCTTTTTTGTAACTTTCAAGCTCTTCGCGGAGTTGCTCGATTTGGCTGCTACCGGGTTCCTGCTTTTCCTCTTCCTCGGCCAGTGCGACCGCCTTGGCGGACCACTCGCGAGCTTTCTCAAAATCGCCGGTTTCGGCGTAAGCGGCCGCCAGGGTGCTCAGAATATGGGCTTGCTTGTACTCCGATGCCTCACTGGCTTTCAGCCCCAATTCCAGCGCCTTCTTTCCATCTCGCAATTTTTCATTGGGAGATGTAGCCAGAACCCACGAAAGATTGTTTAGCAGACCGCTGTAATCCAAATCAGAGCTCTTCTGCTCCTCGGGGACAGCTCGGTCGCGTTCCAAGATGCTAATGGCTTCGTCGTAATCAGCGACTGCTTCATCGTGCATAGCAATACTCAGTTTTGCGTCGCCGCGCAGCCGCAGAGCACGCCAATCTTTGTCGTCGTTTTGGATGACTTCATCCAATAGGCGAATGGCCAATCGGGGGCGTTTGTCCATTTGGTAATAGCTGGCCAACTGCATGATCCAATCTACATTGTTGGGAGCCGCACGAACCAGCAATTCCATGTCGGCAATTGCGTCGCCGTATCGACCTTCCTGAGCGGCAACCAGGCTGCGCATCAGCACGCCATCGACCGAGTCGGGAGCAATGAGCAGTGCGTCACTAATATCCCGGTTCGCTTTTTCTACTTCACCTGCTAAATAGTGCATGCGACCGCGCATGATGAGCGCAGCGGCGTCGCGGTTGTTCAATTCGATCGCTTTGTTCAAGTCCTCCATGGCCTTGTCATCCTCTTTCTTGGCCAAGTAGATTTGGCCTCGGATGCGATAGAAGTTGCCATTGGAGTCGTCTTTGGCGATTCGTTTCGTCAGCAATTCGATGGCTTCGTCGTATTTCTCCAGTCCGGCCAAGGCCTGGACTGCCGCTTCGAAGGCAAACAAATTGTCTTCGTCCTCAGCCATCATACGTTCGGCGTCATCGACGACTTCCTGCAGTTTGCCCAGCGCCAGTTGCATCGCAATTTTGGCTTGCAAAGCTTCGGTATTCGTGGGGTTGACTTCGATAGCCTTTTGCAGGTCGATCAGTTTGTCATCGTTGTTTTCCTGCAAACCGGCGGAGAATGTATGCATTTGATTGATCAACCGGTTTGTCGGCAAGCACTTCAATGGCTTGATTGATATTCTGCGAGCTTTTTCACGGCTGCCACCAGGCGGCGTCTCGAGCTTGGCCATCAGAATAAATGCTTCGGCCAATTCTGGGTTGTGCAGAACTGCTTTCTCAAGGTCCTTGAGGTCTCTCGGCGAATTCTTGACCGCTTGCAGATTGTTAGCGACACGCGGTGGCTTCTGCACGGTCAATTGAGCTTTCGTTGCAATGCCGTCGCCGACAGGACTTACTTCGCAAGCTTGGCATTACTTTCGTCCAGCCCCAGATCTAGCGCCTCTTCGCAAAGCTCGATGACTTTGGCCAAGTCGGCGGGGGTTTCCGCCGTGACTTTGGCATCCGTAGCTTCGTCCAGCTTGCTGAGACCTTCATTGTCGGCGTACAACGTCGAGGCTGTCAGGAAAAATCCGATCAGCAGAAATAGCGACCAATGTGTTCGCAAAAACATGCGAATGACTCCACTTAGATTAAATTACGCCACCATCTTCGGTTGAATGGTGAGAAACAGACTCTATCATCTTACAGCATATTATCTTATGAGGATAAGCGACCATTGCCAATCGCTTTGAATTTCGAGCCAGGTAAAATGCCTGCAACACAACAAGAGCATAGCAGTTTGTGGAGTATCATCTGGAATGATCGAGAATAGCCTGGAGGAAAAGAGCTTGAAACACGCTCAGCAGCTCCGCGATGCGGCTGTTCAATTAGACGGCAGGCTGGTGTTGGCCGAGAGTTGTACCGCTGGTCGCGTCGCAGCGACTCTGGCCAGTTTTCCAGGCATTTCCAATTGGCTGTGCGGTAGTTTCGTGGTTTATCGCTGCGATAGCAAATCGCGGTGGTTGGGCATCCCCACTAAATTGCTGGACGACCCGCAGATTGGCCCCGTCAGTGAGCAGGTCACCGAGTTGCTGGCTCAAGCTGCCGCCACAAGCTACGCCGGAAGCACGATTTGGTCTGGCGGTAACGGGCGACGTAGGTCCTGGTGCACCGGCAGCTACGGACGGACGGATTTTCGTGGCATTGGTTGACCGGCGGGCACAGACCTTGTTTGAAGCTGATATCCAGTTGTTTGAGGCGGCCCCCGGGTTTCAGACAGATATCGACCAACGCATCCGCGCCTGACTGAAGCTACGTCGAAAGTGCTAGCTGTAGCTGCCCAGTGGCTCAGCGAACCGCCCACGTAGAAACGTCTCTCCGAGACGCTGATTGCCGGAAAATGTTAGGCTTTGTCTCAAGGGGCTGACCCTGTGGAGGGCATGCAAAATTCCTTACCAAAGGAATTGTCCGGATTACTCGTTCCCAGGCTCTGCCTGGGAACGCCCTGTCTGCGAGGCTCCGCCTCTTCTCTTCTCAAATTCATTCGAACCTTACCGCCTTACCGCCAATCGACACACACCTCCAGCAGCCCCTGCCTACCTGCATAGTCACGGGCACTCGAGTAACACCAGTGCGCCGCCTCGTCCACATAACCGCGGCGCAACGGGTTGTTGTGGATGTACTCGATCTTCTGCCACATCATTTCCTCCGTTTCGATCACTTGCGGATGACTCCCTTCCTGCCAGAGTTGATGAGTCTGATTGACCCTTATGCCGCAGTTTGTAATACGCAAGTTCCTGCAACAGCGTCTTTGCTCTTTTTTCTTGCAGGCATTTGATGATCGACGTTGCCGTAAACGACTTGAACTGGCCCACACGTTTTCCAAGTTGTGGACCGGCCCCAATCCAATGCAAATGATTTTCAAGAATGACCCAACCAAGAATGACAATGGCTCGCTCTCGTTGTAAGAATCGCCAGCTATCAAGGACAATGTTCACCATGTCGGGTTGCGAAAAGACAGGCAACCAGGCGACGATAGTCTGGGTCATGAAATGCGGGTAGTGTTCGTCGCCGAAACGGTAGCGCGTTCGCGACATGGTGAACTTCCGATATTGGGCAAAGAGAAGTTGGGGGCGAGAGCGTCTGGGGAATGATAACGAAGATTTGGTTATTCGCGGGGTGATAATTGAGGACGGAGGCGGAGCCTCGAAGACAGTGCGTTCCCAGGCAGAGCCTTGGAACGAGGGATCCACATTGTAACGTCTCTCCGAGACGCTGATTGCCGCAAAATGTTAGGCTTTGTCTCAAAAGGGGGCTGACCCTATGGAGGGCATGCAAAATCCCTTTCCAAAAGGATTGTCGGGAGAGGGCACACCCATTTTGAGAGAAAGCCTAGTGCATCAACCAATTGAATAGTGCATGTCGCGCCTACGTGAGTCTAAGCTAAGACTTCGTGAACGATGCTCCCACTGACGTCGGTCAAGCGAAAATCGCGGCCTTGGAAGCGATAGGTAAGTTGCTCGTGATCGATGCCGAACAAGTGCAACATGGTTGCATGTAGATCGTGTACATGCACAGGATTTTCCACTGCCTCGTAGCCGAGTTCATCGGTTCCGCCCCAACTGAATCCGGGCTTGATGCCGCCTCCCGCCAGCCAACAGGAAAAGCCCATGATGTGATGATCGCGTCCTGAGCCTTGGGCCATTGGTGTTCGGCCAAATTCTCCGCCCCAGATCACGAGAGTTTCATCGAGCATACCACGTTGCTTTAGGTCGCGAACCAACGCCGCGGTGCCTTGATCGACCAAACCGGCGGTCACGCGAGCTCCGTCTTTAATTCCGCCGTGGTGGTCCCAGCCGCGATGATAGAGCTGAATAAATCGCACACCCCGCTCGGCCAAACGCCGAGCGAGCAGGCAATTGGAACCGAAGGAACCATCCGCGCCCTGCGTGCCATACATATCTAACACTTGCTGCGGTTCGTCGGACATGTCCATCAACTCTGGAGCCGAGGTTTGCATCTTAAAAGCCAACTCGTATTGCGCGATGCGCGCGGTGATTTCTGGATCCTGAAAAGTTTGGTTGCCTATTTGATTGAGCGATTGCACCGCGCGGATCACTTCGCGCTGTTTGTCCAACTGTACGCCCTGTGGACTATTTACATACAGCACGGGATCGCCCTGCGAACGAAACTCGACGCCCTGGAAACGGCTGGGCAAGAACCCACTGTGCCATTGACGAGCCGCGATTGGCTGTGACTGCCCACCACCAACGCTGGTGAGCACGACGTATCCCGGCAAATCATCATTGTCGCTGCCTAAGCCGTACAGCAGCCAACTGCCCATCGACGGGCGACCGGGAATCGATGTGCCAGTATTCATTACCGTATGCGCGGGATCGTGGTTGATTTGATCGGTTTGTAGAGAACGGATAATGCAAATATCGTCGGCAATAGATTGGGTTTGCGGCAGGATATCGCTGATCATCTGTCCTGATTGACCGCAGCGGCGAAACGGATGTTGAGGCCCCAAGCACTTGAGGCTATCTGCCTGGCCTTGAAGCTGAGCAATTTGCTTGCCCTCCGTGTAGGACTTGGGCATTGGGCTGCCGTCCAATTTGGCCAGCTTGGGTTTGTAGTCCAGCGTTTCCAGGTGCGATGGCCCCCCAGCCATGCACAGGTGAATAACGCGTTTAATTCGCTGTTGCTTGCGATTGGGCGAATAAACACCATTCCAATGCGGTACGCGCACGTCCGTGGAGGAGGCCTGACGGCTGAGCAGACTGACCAGCGCTGCTGAGCCAATTCCGTAAGAGCCATTACGCAGGAACGTTCGTCGACAAAGTTGATTTGCAGTGAGCATCGAGGATTGCCTATGCGTTTCTTGTTAAGCGTTGTTAGTAAATTGGTTAGCAAGATCCAGCAAACCATAGCTTCCCAGCTATGGAAAAACCTGGCGTCAGAGACACCAGGTTTTAGATATTATGCTTGAAAACGCGCTTCAACGCATTAGGCGGCAGAACTTTTGAGATAGCCAGCCAAATGTTGGGCACGCACCGGATTCTGCATTTTGGAAACCGCCTTAGCTTCGATTTGGCGTACGCGTTCTCGGGTGACCTTGAATATGCGACCAACCTCTTCCAAAGTATAGGAGTAGCCGTCGACCAAGCCGTACCGCAAGCGGATGATTTCGCGTTCGCGGAAAGTCAACGATTTGAGTAACAGATCAATCTTATCGCGGAGTAGCCCATTGCTTGCGTTGCGAATAGGATTGCCGTTATCGTCATCCTCAATGAATTCACCAAAGCTATTGTCCTCACCTTCGCCCACGGGACGATCGAGGCTAATCGGGTGACGACCAATATCCATGACACGGCGGACTTCTTCGATTGGAATGTCCGTTTGTGCGGCAATTTCTTCCGTGGTCGGCTCGCGTTTGAGCTGCTGGGTGAGCGACTTTTGGATGTTCCGAAGTCGGCTCAAAACATCAATCATGTGGACAGGGATTCGGATGGTCCGCGCTTGGTCGGCGATAGCCCGCGTAATGGCTTGGCGAATCCACCACGTGGCATAGGTCGAAAACTTGAAGCCGCGACGATACTCGTATTTGTCAACCGCGCGCATCAATCCGGTATTTCCCTCTTGGATCAAGTCGAGGAAGCTCAACCCGCGATTGCGATATTTCTTGGCGATGGATACAACCAAACGCAAATTGCCTTGTGACAGTTCACGTTTGACCGATTCGTAGTCTTGGTGATGTTTACGCGCCTCAGTGCATCGGCGGCGCAAACTGCGGGGGCTTTCTTGTGTCTGTACAATCAAACGACGCAATTCTGCTCGCCATCGCTCCACTTCCGCCTGTTCCTGAGGGTCATTCTGCAAGTTGGCGATTTGAGTTTGCAGCAATTCCATGCGATCGGCCATCCGCTCGAGCTGCGACATGCTGGGTACGACACGTCGGGATCGCAAGCTGAGCTCTTCCGTCAGCACGATACACTTGTTACGTAGACGTACATAGTCACGCACCAACTGGGATTTTGTAGCGGGGTCGATACTCTTACGGACAATCTGGCTGAAAATCACGCGTTTCTTGTAAAGCAAATTCCGCAGCGTTTCTAAGTTGTATGGCATTCGTGCTGAGATTTGCTCTTTGGTCAGACGTTCTGTGAGCGAGACTTTGATCGTGCGATCGAAGGGCAATTGTCCACGATGCACTTTGCGCAGCACGTCAATGGTTTGCCGCAACGAAAAGTCGTTGCCAAGCACAGCGCGGCGGAAACGCTTGCGCGTAATCTCGATTTTCTTGGCTAAGGCGATCTCCTCTTCGCGACTGAAAAGCGGGATCTCAGACATTTGACTCAGGTACAGTCGAATCGGATCTTCGCTCAGTCGGGCGGAAGAACTGGAACCGATTGCGTGCAGGTCCTTGTCTTCATCGGTGTCAAACTCGGCCACTTCGCCCATTTCGGTAGCCGCCTCGTCGTCCAGTGGAAACTCGTCAGCAAAGCCTGGCAATTCGATGTGACTCTTCAGCTGAGCCGCAGGCGGTGCCTTATCGAGCAGTTTGATGCCCTTTTGCTCGAGGGCAACCAAGAGATTGTCAAGTTTCTCGCTGCTGCTATCTTCATCCGGCAGGTACTGGCCGACTTGTTCGTAAGTAAGATATCCCAGTTCACGACCGGTGGCGATCAACTGACGAAGACCTAGATCCATTAGCTCCACGATTCAACTCCTTTTGATTCCTAAGCCGACCAAGTAAGTGGCTTAGAGTGGAAACGGTTCAGTTTTTGACTCACCGCATCGTACGGTGAGCATTCAGTGGTTCAAGCCTTGTTAGCGGGGCGGTGATTGCCTGGTGGGTGGCACATCGTCGCCGGTTTTCGTTGTCGTTTCAGTCGTGACAGCAGCCTGTGTGGCAGCCGACATCCCTGCGGGTGGATCAACTAAACCTTGACGCAAACGAGCTTGGCGTACAATTTGTTGAAGAATATCAATTTCTTCTTCGAGGGGAAGCCCCTTAACTAAGCTGTCCATCTCGCGTTGTCGTCGCAGCGCATCTTGACGTTCGCCCATGCGTTGGGTCAGCACTCGTAAGCGATGCTCAGCAGAATCGCGTGTGTAGTGCAGTTTGGCCGTAGCCTGTTCATGGAGCGTCACAAGTAAGCTTTTTAGCGACGAATTTTCAAGCGCATTGAGAACGTTGGTAAACTCCAACGACTCGCCGCTGAACTCTAGCTGCTGGTAGGCGTCGAACATGGCTCGCGCCGCTTCGCACTCAAGCCAGCCCGATTGCACTCGCTCGAGGGCAATCGGGGCAACTTGCGGTGCCACAATGATCAATTCCAATAACTCCCGCTCAAATGGTTGTAGATCGCCCGGGCGAATTAACTCTACAGCCGGACGATCATCTTCTCTCGCCTTCCGCTTGAATCGCGATTGTCGCGAACGCATTTGACTTAATCGCTCGCGCAGGCTCTGCTCGGGAACTGAAAATTGTCGGGCCAAACGCGGTAAGACTTGATTCTGTCGCAACCGGAAGGCCTCGTTGCTGATCAATCCCTCAGTCGGAACCTTAGCCAATAAATCCAACATGGATTCGATCGCCGCGTTGGCTCGATGCGTGTCCACCAGCGGGTCGAAACCCGCGCTGACTCGTCGCAACTTAAATTCAAAGGCGTCAACGGAGTTTTGAATCAACTGCTTCAGCGGCTCCGAGCCTCGCTGCAACAAAAAGTCTGCTGGATCTTGACCGTCCGGGAGCGACAGGACACGCATGTCGAGTTGTGCATGCAGAAACAACTCCAACACTTCGTCGCTGCGCCGCTGACCAGCTTCATCACCATCCAGGAGCAACACGACCGTATCGCACAAGTGACGCAGCAGCTTGAGGTGCGCTGCGCCAACGGCTGTTCCCAACACGGCTACCGCGTTGTCTATGCCAAACTGATTAGCAACGATGACGTCTGTATAGCCCTCCATAATCAGGGCTTGCTTCGACCGGCGGATGGAGCTGTAGGCCAAGTCCAAACCGTACAACTGCTGGTGCTTTTGAAACAATCGCGTTTCAGGTGAGTTAATGTACTTGGCTTTTTCTTCAGAGCCCGGCATGGCACGACCACCAAAGGCGATCACATGTGATTCCCGATCCCGAATTGGGAACATAATGCGATTGCGAAAACGATCGTAGTGCCCGCTGCTTTGATCGCGCTTGATAACGAGTCCGGCGGATTCCAATACATGCGGTGACAGTTTCTTGCTTCGTGCTCCGTCGAGCAAAGTTGACCAGGCATCCGGTGCCATTCCGATGCCAAACTTGTTGATCGAGCTGCTGGAAATACCGCGCTCGGCCAAATAGTCGCGTGCCTGAGAAGCAGCCGGGCTTTCCAATAAGTGCTGATGATAGAGTTCTTCTGCCCATGCCAACGCCCGGTACATCTCCGCCTTGATATCTGGACCGCTCGGCTGCTTCTTGCCGCTGTGCGAACGTTGCGTTAGCTCAATGCCAGCTCGATTTGCCAGCTCTCGCAGCGCCTCCTGAAAACTTAGACCTGAATCCTGCATGATGTAATTGAAGACATCGCCCCCAATATCGCAGACCCAGCATTTCCAAATTTGCTTCTCTGGATTGACTTGCAGACTGGGGCGCGAATCCTTGTGCCACGGGCAGAGTGCCACGAAGTTACGACCTTGACGACGCAATTCAAGACGGGAGCCGATCAAGTCGACAATATCTGTTGCGGCGCGGACGCGCTCTTTGGTATCAGAGTCAAAGGTAAACGACACAAACACTCCGTTGGCGATGTGAGTCTGCGGGGACAGTCAGGATATGCTAGCAGAAGGCGCGTGGACATCAATGTCATCAAAACGCCGGTCTTATTCTAGCTCGATCCCGACCCGTCGAAAGGACGTACAGGTCGCCGTGTCGTGAGAGTTCCATTTCGACCAACTTCGACCGTGAAATTCTGGGGATCGCACGGTCAATCGCTGGGGTAATCCATTACGCTGCTGCGAGTATTGCAGATTCCGCCCAAGCTGGTCAAGGTCGATTGGGATAAATTTCTAGTAACCGTTCACGGCCTTCGGCCTTGAACGGTTCAGTCCGATAGTCGGCCAGGCCCGGATTGAACGGGCATCGAATGGAAATCGATTCCGTTCGATACGCAACTCGATTTCCAAATGCGCTGTCGCCGCGTTCGCGGCTAGAGATGATTCACGATTCCATTCCGCCGGTTGACACCGGCGGCTACACACTGACACCGCATTCGCGGTTGAGAACAGCGTCGACACCGTAATTTTACTGCTCGCTGTGGTTGTCAGGACCGCAGCAATTTCTCAAATCGAAAATCGCACGTTCCAAATAGGACCGAATAAATGACACTTTTCGTCGATCCCTGGTGAAATCAACTTTTCTAGTGGCGATTAGCGGGAAGTGTAATCGAGATATTACGGCTGCGCGAAACGAGAGGAAACTAGAGCTTGTCAAACATCTGCATCAGTCGCTCAACAATTTTTGTCGAGGCTTCGATTTCGACTTTGTTGGTACCGAGCCAGGTTTCATAGCCGCCCAGCGCATGTTGCGCAGGCGTTGGCAGGTATCCGTAGGAACCATTCGCCAACTCAATCGTAAATGCGTCGTCCCAGGGGCAACGATCTTTGATCTCCAAGCCGATTTCGGTGAATACTTCGAATGGAATTGCGGCAATGCCCAGCTTGCCGATCTTGATCACCTGCAAGGGCACGTCTACCTGGTCGGGCGATTCAGCCAGGGTCTGCAGGCGGGCGGCGTAGGTTTTTTCATGCGGATGATAGGGCTCCTCCTGGTCGCCTCGTTGGACGACTGTTTGCATGTAACTCAGCAGTTTAGCGTCGGGCTTGCGCACCTCGAGTTGGAGTTCCGAACTAGCAGCAGCAATATCAACCCAGCTTTGGTGCTCAATGGAATTCAGCGCGTCGTCGACGCGCCGCGCAAGCAGTTCGCCAACCTCACGCATCTTTTCAAATGGCTCCTTGCGCGGTCCGCGATCACGAAAATTGATGTTGTTCACGTCGCCACTGGTGCCATTGGACATGATGCCGACAAAGGGTGGGTATTGGGCATTCGTTTGCATCAATTCACCGAGATAGTTAGCAAACACAGCAAAATAGTCGGCCGAGACAACGCGGTTGGGAACGCCTCCCACATAGTGCAGCGAGTAGTTTGCGAGCACCGCAATTGGCTGGCCATCTTTCGCGCGTAGCGACAGGATGGACACTTCGGGGTCAACCGGCCCCGCTTGACGAATCAAAGTTGAATTGCCGGGGTTCATCCGCACTTGATCGACTCCACCAAATGGATTGCGCCGCTGCTCCTCTTCCGTGACGAACCAACGTCGGTTGAAGAGTTGTGAGGATTCGTCTACGGAACCCCAACCAATTTCGGCTGGAATCAATCGCTTGTTGGCAATTCGAACCGCATCCACAATGCGATCGCTAAGAAAAACTTGATATGCCGTCAATTCGTTGTCGGCAACCATGGCATTATTCCCGCGGGCGGTCGTTGCGGAATGCGTGTGAGTAGCTGCCATTAGTTGATGGCTGGACGGGATTCCCGTTTTTTCCTCGATCAGGCGTTTGGCGCGGTCGAAGACTTCGCGCGGGATGCCAACGTTGTCACAAATGACCATTGCGACTTTGTCTTGGCCGTCGTCGAGCACGATACACTTGGCATGCAGTTCGTCGTGCACTTCATCGGCTGGTAACGGAGTCCAGCCGCCGACGATCATTTCGCCCAGCGGTGGAGTAATGTTGGTTGTCGCAGCCCCAGCTTGGAAGACGGGCGGCTGTCCAAGTGCCACCGTCGCAAGTGTGGCCCAGGTCATGATCAATGCCAATTGTCGCAGTTCTAAGAAGATTCGCATTGAAAACCCTTAACATGCTGATTGTGTCGGAGTTGTGTTGTGTTGGAGTCCAGCATACCGGATTGCCAGCCGCTGGGCCACCGACATCGTTTGCATCAGAGATCAGTTTTCTAAACACGTCGTTGCGTCTCGATGCGACTCGTCAGACGCAGCTACCCGGAAACATTGTGTATAATAGGATAAGGCGGTCTAGAATGAATTCAGACTTCTATCTAAACGACACGAATTTTCGACACTTAACGCTAATTGCCACCACGTAGGTCAGCCTCTCCGAGGCTGACGCCGCAGCGATGCTGCGGTTCTTCCGAGTCTCGGAGAGACTCGGCTACGTGATTTGCTGGCCGACCAACAAGTGCCTGCGACCAAACGTTTTACGACTTGGATTGGTGGCAATCAGCGAAAAGTGTCGATTTGTCTAAGCAATCTCGAATTTCTTGGCGGCTAAGAGATGATGAATCGACGGCAATTTGCGTTAGCAAGTACTGCAACGCTAGGAATCGCGCTGCCAGACTTGGATCGCTGTGCGATGGCTGAGCAGCGAAGTTTGGCTGAGAAGCGGTTAATAGAACTGGGACTGAACGCTTTGGCGCGGGCCCCTGAAATGAGCTATTTTGCGGACGGGCATCGGGGCGCTTCCATGATCTCGGCACATCTCATGTGCGTGGACAATGAATTAGAAGAAGCTATCGCCAATCGCATTGTCGAACTCTTTGACCATAATTGGGCACCGTCGAAGCTGTGCGAATCCTTTCCCAAGGCGGATCCGGTCGAAGATGCGATAGAACGCGTGGGGAAGTCGCTCGCCGAAGGCGGGGGAGTGCTGCGTGAAGTTGGGCACGATGCAATTTTTGCGATGCACGCTATCAAGGGCTTTCGGTTGCTACCCGAATCTGCCACCCCAGAGCGCGTCGACGGTGTTTGCAATTTGATTCGAGCCATCAAGCCTTGGCGCGACGTTTCGCCAGCCGATGAAGTCGATCCGCCGCCATTTTCCGACGCACAGGCCGCGTCAAGGTTTATCTTAAAGGAAGCTAGTGAATCCATCGATCGATTTGTCGGATACGGACAGGGCTTTGCCGGTCACATGTTGACGTTTGGTCAATCCCTGGTCGAATTGGCGGCGATGGGTGACGTCGAATGGGCGGAAAGCTGTCGGACAGCTTTTCGGAAATATGTCACGGTAACTCGCAGTGGACCGCAAGCTGGCGATCGAAAAATTAAAGACCACAGCGAAACTCCACTCAGGCCGAACGACACGCAGTACTGGCTGAAGCGCGGCGAAAAGACGCTGGGGATTGGTCATGTCTTTAAATATCCCTACGCCTACTATGATTTGCTCGCTCGGGCAAACGACCCTGATCTAGAACGGGAATTGGATGCCAAGGCTTGGCAGTTGTTCTAGGCATTGCCACCAACACAGAATCGGACTGACAACCACGATGCAAGCTATTTTTCGTGATTCGACGCGTTGCGCAATCGACGTTCTGCGCCTGGCTCTGCTTGGCGTTGTGTTGAGCCAGTCGCTATACCCCACAGTCCTATGCGCTGCGGAGCAAGACTCGGGGCAGAACCCAGACGTGACGTGGATCGTCCTACGGCACGCTGAACGCGACGGGGATCACGATGCACTATCGAAGGCCGGGCAGACGCGCGCAGAGCAACTCCGACAACTTGGCGAAGTCCTAAATGTCACCGCGGTTTATACAACGAATTACGAACGCACCAAGAAAACGGTAGAACCGCTCTGTAAAGCTCTAGGCCTGACGCCAGAGACATACCGCCAGACGTCCAAAGAATGGTTTCAGGATGTCAGGCGAAGGCACGCGGGAGGCGTCGTTCTCATCGTCGGACATTCAAACACCGCCGGCGCTATCGCGGGAAGCTTGGGAGGCGTCGCTCCTTTTCCCATCGAACATGATGAATATGATAACCTGTTCATAGTCCAGCAACAGCAAGCTGCTCCCTGCACCATACACTTACGATACGGAGCACGCAACGCGGAACTAGCGACTCCAGCCAATTAGGTGTCGCTCAAAAAGTAACAGCCACCATGTGGCGTGTCGTCCGCTGATGCGAAAGAGCGCTAGTCCTTTTCGATTTCTTCCAGCTCTTCAACGGGAGTCGTGATCTTCTTCGAAGTATAGATGGCTTCCGGTTCGGTGACGTTATACGGTGGGTCGTAATGGAAGTTATCTACGGGCAGATCCACGCGATCATTTACGAGCACGCGTTCGATGATCTGTTCTTGCAGTGTGTCTTCGATGACAGACTTGATCTGAGCCTTAATTTCCAGTAATACAGCGTCCCCCAGCAGGCTCGGTTCGAGCTGGCGTAACTTCTCCTCGACCACTTCGTGGATCAGCCAGCGATGATGCTCGATGGTTGCCTTGGCAGCCAAGCGTTGTTCAGGCAAGACGAGCAAATGGACCCGAAGCTGAGACAACCATTGCTTGTCGCGAGACTGGACGTAATAGACGCCAATTGGGATTTCGTTGCTAGCCGTCACTTTGACGCGCGTCGCTTCCGCGCGGACATAGCCGATGATGACTGCATGGATAATGACTAGGCACAGGACCAGTCCAGCAATCCAATAACGTTTAAGTAGGCTCATAGTTCCGGTCTCGACAGTTGGGCGAAAGTCCTTCAAATCCTAGGTCACGCGGAGTGTAAAGCAGCTGTCGAAATAGCGTAAAACGCCAACCCGCCCAAGTGGCACACTGAATTACTCGGTTTAACCGTAAAAATCGGCATTGTGCACTATTTTGCATTGGCTCACCGAGCCGGTAGGATTGCCTTAGGTGGATTGGAAGTCGTCGAGCAACTGCGTTCGAACGGCCCAACAACTGTCTTGGAGTCAACTGATGGACTTCTGGTCTCTATGGAACAAATTTTGCAGCTCTGTGGGTTTTTCTTCAAGATACTGCCGAAAAGGCGGCATCATCCAAACTTTTCCAGCTGGAGTCGACAGGAAAGGGTCGGATCGGGAGTCTTTTCAACAGCGTCCGCCACCGATGAGATGCCGCTGGTAGGAACATGCGGTTGCAAACGGTTAAAGCATTTAGGCTGAAAAGATTCCCAACGCTGTCACACAAGCTGAGATATCGTCAACGGTTACAAAAAAGTAGGCACAGTTAAGTAGACACAGTTAAGTAGATAGAATCGCATGCATCTGACACAGGAAAACCTTACTGAACTGACCCTGGAAATCCAACAACGGAGCGAACCGTTTCGACGAATTGTCGACCAAGTAAACCAAGTGTTAGTGGGGCAAGAGCAACTTGTACATCGCATGCTCATCGGGCTGCTGGCCAATGGCCACTTGTTGATTGAGGGCGTCCCGGGGTTGGCAAAAACGACCGCCGTTGCCAGCTTGGCTAAAGCCATTGATACCAATTTTCAACGTCTGCAGTTTACGCCGGACTTATTGCCGGCTGATCTGATTGGCACGCAGGTATATCGTCCCCAGGACCAGACGTTCGTCGTCCAAAAAGGGCCGATTTTTTCGAACTTGATCTTGGCCGACGAGATCAACCGCGCACCGGCGAAAGTACAAAGCGCATTGCTCGAAGCGATGCAAGAACGGCAGGTCACAATTGGCGGCGAGACTTTTCCACTTGAACAACCCTTCCTGGTCATGGCGACGCAAAACCCAGTCGAGCAAGAGGGGACGTACGCCTTACCAGAGGCTCAAACGGATCGGTTCATGCTCAAGGTCGTCGTGCGGTATCCCAATCGTGACGAGGAGCTGCAGATTCTGCAACGGATGAGCAAGACGTCAGTCAAGTTCAACATCCAGCCAGTCACCTCACCCTCGGAGATACTATCTGCCCGTGCCCTGTTGGACGAAATCTATGTGGACGCCAAGGTACAGCATTACGTCGTCGACTTGGTAATGGCGACCCGATCCCCTGAGTCTTACGGTTTGCGGTTGGATGGTTTAATTCAGTTTGGTGGCTCGCCGCGCGCGACCATTAATTTGACGTTAGCTGCCAAAGCAAACGCCTTCCTGGCTGGTCGCGGTTATGTGACTCCGCAAGATGTAAAGGACATCGCTTTGGATGTACTGCGTCACCGGGTCATACTAACTTATGAGGCTGAAGCCGAAGACCGAACCAGCGAATCTATCGTAAGCGAGATTCTGCAGCACATTCCGACTCCGTAAATCCACCAACGGAGCTCAAGTGATGATTCCCCGCGAAGTCCTCAAGAAGATTCGACGAATCCAGATTCGTACGTCTCACAAAGTAGACGAGCTATTGGCTGGAAACTGGCATTCCGCCTTCAAGGGACGCGGTATCGAGTTTGAAGAAGTCAGACCATACCAAATTGGCGATGATGTGAGAGCGATTGATTGGAATGTCACTGCCCGAAACGACCAGCCCTTTGTAAAACTCTTTCGCGAAGAACGTGAACTAGCAGTCCATTTGTTAGTGGACCTGAGCGCTTCACAAAACTTTGGGACCAATTTGCAAACAAAACGCGAACTGATCGCCGATCTCGGCGCGATGTTGGCGATGTCGGCCATCAAGAACAACGATAAGATTGGACTGACGTTGTTCACCAATCATATTGAGAAAAGTATTCCCCCGCGCAAGGGCTCACGCCATGTGTTGCGAATCATCCGTGAACTACTCTACTGCCAACCAATGGGCACTGGGACCAATCTGCGAGCCGCGCTGGAGCATTTGAACCGCACAGCCAAACGTCGGACGGTAGTATTTATCATCAGTGATTTTCAGGACAGCGATTATTTGCAAACCTTGAGAGTTGCAGCGCGCAAACACGACGTTATTCCCGTGGTGATCTCCGACCCACGCGAAGCCGTAATGCCCAACGTGGGACTGGTATGCCTGCAGGACGAAGAAACTGGCGACGTAGTTACGATTGACACGGCCTGTCGGAAGAATCGCGAAGGCTTTGAGAAACTTTTTCAACAACAAGCTGATGCGCGCAATAAGTTGTTTCGGCGTTTGCGTCTGCTGCCTATACATCTAGAAACGGGTTGCGATCTCGTCAAGCCACTCCTCCGGTACTTTCACCAACGGGAGAGTCGCATATGAACCCCAATAACAATCGACTCGCCCAACAATCGGAACTGCGAGTTTGGTGCGCGGCCGTGGTGGCGATGCTGTACAGTTTCAGCGTAGTGTCAGTCGTTGATGCCAGCGAAGCCAGGGTTGTTACTTCGATCTCCAAAGAATCAATTCAAGTAGCCGAACCGTTGACTGTTCAGTGGACGGTTACTGCACCCACAGGTTACAAAGTTGTATTTCCTCCAATAACCTCTGTGCTGGGTGATTTCGAAGTCGTGGATAGTGTGGATAAATTCGAGATACCCACAGCAGACTCGAATTCGAAAACATTCAGTCTGAGAACATGGACCCGAGAAGTTTCCGTGGAATGTCTTACCACTGGGGATCTCGTCGTTCCCGGCATTGAGATCCAAGTTAGCCATGCGGGATCGCTGCAGCGCCTGCACAGCGATTCGATTTCAGTGCAGGTAGTCAGTGTCCTGGAAGAACGTGGAGATCCAACACAATTCAGAGACATCAAACCAGTCATTGATGTCAGCGTGCCTCGCCTGCAATCACGAGCTTGGATTTGGTGGACGCTCGGCAGCCTACTAGGCCTAGCGATCTTGGCACTGGTCGTTGTACCGGTTGTGCACCGACGTCCATACAATTTGAAACCCGTCGAATGGGCTCATCAGCAGCTTGACGAATTGCAATCATCGGTTGCCAAGACTGCGACCGACAATGCAGCGGCGATGGAGCGTCTCTCGCATATCGTCAGAGGATTCTTGCTTATGCGATTGGAAATCCAGGAGCCAGGCTGGACGTCACATGACCTACTTGCATCACTTGACGCCGCGCAAGGCGTCGACAACCAGACGACCGCGCGCCTGGCCGACCTGTTCGATCGAGTCGAGCGCGCTACATTTTCTGGTTTGAGCATATCGTCAGCGCAGCTCGAAAACGCTATCAACGATTCGCGCGAAATTATTGGGGCCATCGGGACAACCGGCGAGCAGATGAAGAATCCAAGTCGATCGGAGAGCGCCTAATGTTTCACTCTCCCTGGTACTTCCTATTACTAACGCTCATCCCGTTGTTAGCAGCCAGATTGTTTGCCCGACGCCGCAAGCCAGCAGTCCGGTTTAGTAGCGTCCAGCTCGGTCGGCAACTATCGCCAACCATCCGCCAACGGTTGACTTGGCTTCCAGGCGTATTAACTTTGTCAGCGATCGTGTTTGTGATCTTAGGGCTAGCTCGTCCACGCGAGGGCCGTGAACGAACGGTTGTCGAAAGCGAAGGCATTGCCATCGAGATGGTCGTTGACCGAAGCGGCAGTATGCAAGCCTTGGACTTCCAAATTGATGGCGAGCACGTTGACCGGCTGACTGCTATCAAGAAAGTGGCTGGCGAGTTTGTTCAAGGCGGAGCTGCTGACGGCGGACCAAATTCCGACACGATCGAGTTGGAAGGGCGAATTAGTGACCTCATCGGTCTGATCACTTTCGCAGGCTTCGCAGATGGCAAGACACCACCGACACTGGATCACAGCTTTCTCATTTCCCAACTCCACAATGTTCAAATTGTCGCCAGTCGGAGTGAGGATGGCACTGCCATCGGCGATGCGATATCGCTTGCCGTTGAAAAGCTGAATGCTTTGGACGCCCGTCAGCAAGAGAAGGTCAAGAGCAAGGTGATCATTCTGCTAACCGATGGGGAGAACAATGCTGGCGAATTGGAGCCAGTGCAGGCCGCTGAGCTGGCACAAACGATGGGCATCAAGATCTACACGATTGGCGTGGGGACCAAAGGCCGAGCGCCCGTACCGGTGACGGATCCATTTGGCCGTAGATCCGTGCAGTGGATGGAAGTTAATATTGATGAAGAAACCCTAGAGAAAGTTGCCTCGATAACAGGCGGTAAGTACTTTCGTGCGACCAACACCGATTCCCTTGCACGCATCTACGGCGAGATCGACAAGCTGGAAAAGACACGAGTCGACGCGCAGCACTTCGTTGACTATCGCGAACTGGCTGTGCAATCGTACACTTCGGGGTGGATCACCGTCCCACCCATGCTTCTGATCGCTTTGGTTTTGCTGATCGTGCGCGTGGCACTGCAGCAAACTTGGCTCAGAGAACTCACCGTTTAGGACTTGCTAAGAGATGGACGTTCAGTTTGGCAATCTCCATAATTTGTACCTGCTGTCGGCAGTTGCCCTGGTTATCATTCTTGGATTTTGGGCAGCGGTTGCGCGCTGGCGAGCAGCCAGCCGATTTGCCACGGCAATTCAACTCAGGCGATTAATGCCGCGTGGAGGTTCCACGCGAGCCTGGATTTCTACCATCCTGATTGCGGTCAGTGTCTTGCTGTTGGTGATCGCTTTGGTCGATATTCGCTGGGGCAAGACCTGGCAAGAAGTTCCGCAAAAGGGAATCGAAGTCATGTTCTTGCTGGACGTTTCGAGGAGCATGCTCGCCGAAGACGCCGCGCCAAACCGATTGAACCGCGCTAAGCAGCAGATCAAGGATATGTTGGATGTGATGGCTGGCGATCGAGTTGGATTGATCGTGTTTGCAGGCGATACCCACCAGTCGGTGCCCTTAACCAGTCATTACGAAGATTTCAAGCAAACGCTTGACGCCGTTGGCCCACATTCCGTTCGGCGCGGCGGTTCTCGTCTGGGCGATGCAATTACCGCTGCCGCCAACGGGTTCATCAGCAAGACCAACGACCACAAGGCAATTGTCGTCTTCACTGACGGCGGGGATCAAGAAAGCCAGCCTGTGAAAATCGCGCAGAATTTGTCCGCAGAGAAAGGTATACGCATATTCACCGTAGGCCTAGGCGACATGTCACAAGGCGCACGAATTCCAACATCAGAATCCGACGACCGCTTCGTGCAATACAAGGGGCAGCAAGTCTGGTCTAAATTGAATGGACAAATCCTCGAACAAATTGCCACTGAAACGGGCGGGGCCTACATTCCGGCAGGCACTCGCCGCGTCAACATGGCAGACGTTTATCATCGGTACGTTGCCAATGTGGAACAGACGGAGCTGGAAACCGCGAAGATCAATGCCTATACGCCCAGATATCAGTGGTTTGCAATGCCCGCACTCATTTTGCTGATGGTCGAAGTATGGATTACGACGCGAACAGCCAGCCATGGGCGGATCACAAGAAATGCAACAAAACTGGATACCCGGCAACATCCCCCCCGGGAGGCGTTTCGCGCGACAGCCATTAAGATCACAACATTTATGCGAAGCACGAAGAAAAGTGTTATTCACGGATTGTTGGCTGCCTGGTTGGCTGGCTGGGTTTCTACCTCGCCAGCAGCAGCACAAGACGCGAGTATTGAAAATGCAAAGCGTATAAACGCCGCGAACGCTCTGGTGCGTGAAGGAAAAGTGAATGAGGCGCTTGCCGAATATCGGCAGCTACCTCCCACGGGGGCGAATCGAGAACAATTGATCTACAACATGGCAGTCGCCGAGTATCAGAGCGGCGACCTCGATGCAGCTCGCAGTCACTTTGCAGAGGTAGCCGCGTCGACCAATTTTGCACTTGCCGCGGACAGCCGCTACAACCTTGGCAACTGCCTTTACCGCGATGCGCTAAATCAGGTCGAGCAAGAACCCACTGGGGCGATCGAGTTGCTGCAGACGGCAATCACCCATTACCGTGGATCGCTGGCAGGTAATCCCCAAAACGTCGATGCACGCGCCAACATTGAACTGGCTGCTGAGCTTATTAAGAGTTTGAGACAGAAACAGAGTCAACAGCAGAATCAACAAGCAAATCAGCAAGAGAAGCAACAGTCAGATCAATCCCAGTCAGATCAATCCCAGTCAGATCAATCCCAGTCAGATCAATCCCAGTCAGATCAATCCCAGTCAGATCAATCCCAGTCAGATCAATCCCAGTCAGATCAATCCCAGTCATCTGCCGAGCGGGACAGCGAATCACAAGCCAAGCAACAGGATCAAGAACAAGCGCGAGAGCAAGCGCAAGAACAATCAGATGCCTCGGGCCAAGATTCGAAACAGAGCGAACAAGTTGACGAATCGCAATCAGAGGCCAACCCGAAGCCAAATCGATCCAAAGACCAACCGCACAGCGACGAGCCTACGGAACAGACTGGCCCGTCTGACACAGAAGAGCAGTCGGGCGATCAAACACAGCAGGACCAAACTCCGGCGGATGACTCTGGCGAAAACGCGTCCCAGAAACAAGACAGTGTTCAAAGTCAGTCATCGCCCGACCAATCCGGCCAGTCCAGCGATGAGCCGTTAGCCGAGCCTGCAGAAAATGAACCTGTCGGCGAACAAGACGAATCACAAGACGTGCCCAAGGGGGAACTAAAGGCGGCTGGGGTTGGGGAGTCTAACACTGACGTCGAGCGTCACACGACTCCAACGGGTGCGGAGGAGCCACTACAGCATGATGGCCGAATGACGCTCGAAGAGGCTTTGAAGATGCTCCAAGCCGTACGCGATCGCGATATGCTGCGGCGGCTACGTCAACAACGGACTGAACGCGAACGCCATATACCTACGGATCGCGACTGGTAGGGACACACGTTTATCGAGGAAACACGCCAATCCGATGAGAATACTTGTCAAATTCATCGCACTGATCGCAATAGTGGCCTCACAAACGTCTGCGGCGGACGTCGACGTGCGTCTTTCCACACGCGAAGCTTATGTCGGTGCTCCTATCACGCTTCAAATCGCCATCATCAACGCGGGGGATTACGAGTCTCCGCGCCTGCCCGAAATTGACGGCTGCGATGTTCGCTCCGCTGGAAGCCCATCACAAAGTTCACAGATTACCATCATCAATGGCAGACGCAGCGAAAGCCGCAGCGTCAAGCTGCAGTACCTGATCACACCGCGCCGCGCAGGTAGGTTCGAGGTTCCAGCCCTGGAGATCTCCGTTGATGGGAGTACCGTCAAAACCGAACCGCTTAGCTTCGTAGCCACCAAGAGCGAAACAGGAGATTTGCTGTTCGCTGAAATCGAAGGCGAGCAAGCCAAAGTGTACGTCGGGCAACCGCTTGAGCTGAAACTTAAGATCTGGATCAAGCCCTTTCGCGATGCAGAGCACAGATTGACGCTAGCCGAAGGCGATATGTGGCAGATGATCGCACAATCAAGTTCTTCATGGGGAAGCTTTACATCCCGCATGGAAGAGCTACGCCAAAATCGACAGCGACCTGGCGGACAAGAAGTCTTGCGAGATGATGGTCAGGGAAATGAACGCAGTTACTATCTCTACGAGATCACGGCGACTGTGTATCCCGATCGCCCTGGCCGCATCGCTGCGGACGATGTCCAGATTGTCGCTAATTATCCTACCGGCCTAAAAACATCTCGATCCCCATTTGGCAGCCTCTTCGACGATGGGCCCTTCGGCGGACGGTCGCCATTGTCGGATATGTTAGACGACGACTTCTTTGGCTCGCCATTCCGAGACCAGCTCTCCATTGCCTCGGCGCGACCAGTGGTTGCGGAAGTGAAGGTGGATTCGATCGAAGTTGTGCCCGTGCCAACAGAGGGACGCCCCAGTAACTATCGCGGAGCAGTCGGCAGCTACCGGATCGTTACGGAAGCCACTCCAACGACTGTCGAAGCGGGGGATCCCATTACATTGCATATCGGTATTGCAGGCACCGGACCTATGAACTTGGTCCAATGCCGCCGCTGGCCGCATCGCCCGAGCTGACGGCTGATTTCAAAGTAGCTGATGATTCACTAGCGGGATTTGTACAAGATGAATCGAAAGTCTTTTCCACGACGATTCGCCCCATGCATGAAGGCATCACGCACATCCCAGCCATTCAGTTCAGCTTTTTCAATCCAGAAACAGAGGCATTCGAGACTGTAGCGAGCAATCCGATTCCGATTACTGTTAAGCCGTCCGAAACGCTTTCCCTGGACGCTATCGTAGGAAATGCCAAACAGCCAAGTAGTTCTCCCGACGTAGCAAGCGCAGCTATCCCACCGGACGCCCCCGACTTTTCCAATAACACGTCAACCAGCCTGCTCAAGTCGCAGAACTTGCGGGTGGACAGTTCGTGGTGGTGGACCTTGATTGTCGGCCCGCCAACCATGTGGCTGATCGTCTTTCTCGTTCGCTACCGCGCACAGGTGCTCGCTTGGATGCCGTTTCGCCGTTCCGCTCGCCAGCACGCCCTGCGAGCGATCGATTGTGCTGAAAGTGGCGAGGCGGTTGCCAAGGCGCTAGCACAGTACCTTGCGCACCGTTGCGGCAATCCGTCGCTTTCCGCTCAGCAGGCGATCGGCGTGCTACGTGTGCGGGGCTTGATTACCTACGCGAACGAGGTCGAGTCATTCCAAAACTACGCTTCGCGTCGGCCGATCGATATCGCTCGCGAACAGGCCGAGCAATTGCTCGAGCGGCTTGACCAAGAGCTAGCACTGGCAAGAAATCGCGGTCGTGTGTTACCAGGAGCTGCGAATGCCATGCGACGTTCATTAGGCATGCTAGTGCTTTCCCTATCGGCTGCGGCTGGTGGAAATGCAATTGCCACCGAGACCTTGCTCTCCGAAGCACAACAGACAGCCTTGTTTAGCGAAGCCAACACGCAATATGCTCAGGCTCTCCAAAAAAAGGGGACCGAGCCGGCGACTGCCAAAGAGTTGTTTCAGTCGTCTGCAGAGAAATATCAGTGGATCGTCGACAGCGGCGTCAGCAACAGTGGATTGTTCGCGAACCTGGCAAATGCATATCTGCAGAGCGGTCAACTTGGGCGCTCAATCGTCTACTACGAACGCGCTCGGCAGCTCAACCCAGATGATCATCAAGTTGTGCAAAACTTGAAATTCGCCACGGCTCGTGTACAGTCGCAGTCAAATGAATTGGACCGCGCTACGGGAGACTCGCTGTCAACCTGGCGTCGCAAACTATATCGTGTCAATGCTTGGGCAATTGATGTTATCGGAGTCATGGTGATACGCTGGATCCTGGCCGGCGCATCGGTCGCTTTTTGGGGACTGCTAATTCTGCGCACTCTAGGTTTTCGTTTCCCATGGTGGCAGCTCGCCACGATCCCCGCACTGATTCTACTCGTCGCCCTCATGTCAACTTGGCTGACGGCAACCGATCCGGCGAAACGGTTGAACGCAGTAGTGGTTGCAAATACAATCAGTATTCATGCTGGGGACGGCGAGCACTTCGATCAAGTTGCGACATTGGAGTCCGCTCAAGGCCAACGCCTCGAATTGCTCACGACCCGCGGTCGCTGGTCCCAGGTCCGAGCGCAGAACGGGCAGACTGGCTGGGTTAAGAGCCAGTCGGTTGTCGCTGTGTGGCCTTGAGACGCACGTCACTCTCTGACAGCAGGAGCATGGCACTGCTATGGCAGTTCCATTACTTCAACTTTGCGAATGCTAACGATGCTGCCTGGATCGTGATGTTGAAAAGCGAAATGGCCCTCTTTAAAGGTCCGTTCAAAGTCCAAGTATTCGTACAATTCGTTACCATCGACCGTAATCTTGATACGCGTCATCTCGCGGCCCCGCCAGACGTCATCACGTACCTCGATTTCATATTTGAACCATGTATCGGGTTTTACGAGTTCCTTGTACACATGACACATCCCGTATAACGAACCGGTGCGAATTGGGTCTGTGTGCGTGCTGTCGATCTGAGCTTCATAGCCATCGCTGAAACCTGGCTTGCGCGTTGTGCGAAAATACAGTCCAGAATTGCCACCGTCGCTGATCTTGACTTCGGCCCGGTAACGAAAGTTCTTGTATGGCCCAGACGTATGCACGAGCATTGAGGCAGGTCCGGAACCAGTTAGCGAACCGTCTTTAACGGTCCACACTGATTCTTTGTTTCCAACGCTTTCCCAACCGTCCAGGGTCTTGCCATCGAATAGCAATTTCCACTCACCATCCGCAGCCAGCAACGCCGAGTTGGGTAGGCAAAGTATTGCGGTTAATACAACAAAGCACCGGGCTTGACGAAACAAAGGCATCGATATTCCTCTTGGGTAGGGGGCAAGAACGAAAGATTACTCGTAGATCATACTGATTGTATTCGAATTCCTGGGCTGTCCGAGCACTACCTTGGGGAAATTGGAAAACACCCATTTAACGCCAGCCACACGCGCCAGTTTTGCACTAAATTTCTCTCGTTTAACGGCAAGCCGCAGGCGTCGGTGTCTCACTAAACTTCTCTCGTTTAACGGCAAGCCGCAGGCGTCGGTGTCGCACTAATCTTCTCTCGTTTAATGGCAAGCCGCAGGCGTCGGTGTCTCACTAAACTACTCTCGTTTAACGGCAAGCCGCAGACGTCGGTGTGCCGAGACCCGCAAAAAAGCAACGCCTATTCGGGACAGGGACGCTACTTTCTTGAACGTCTGATTTAGGCACTTGCGCTTTGCGTTCCGCGCGGCACTTCGATGCTGCGAAGTAGTTGCTGCAACTGCTCATCGACCTGTAGCCCCTCGACCTCGGCTTCGGCAGTCATAATCACGCGATGGCGTAGAGCTGGCAGTGCGATATCGACGACATCGTCCGGAATCGCATAGTCTCGACCGCGAAAAGACGCGATCGTACGCGCGCCTTGCATTAGTGCCAAACCGGCGCGAGGACTTGCTCCCAAATGAAAACTCGGCCAAGCTCGCGTCTGTCGCACCAGACGATTGATGTATTGCACCAAGTGCGGCTCGATACGAATTGAGGCATTCTGCTTGACGACCGCCATGATTTCCTCAGGCGAGGTAACGGTCGTCAATTCCGATTCCATGCGTTGGTTCATATCAATTTGCTGACTATGCAACGTCAGAATGTTTTCTTCTTCTTGCTCGTTTGGATATTCCACCACAATCTTGAACATGAATCGATCAAGCTGGGCTTCTGGCAGATTGTAAGTACCTTCGCTCTCGATCGGGTTCTGTGTCGCCAACACGATAAAAGGTCGCGTCAATTGATGGCTGGTACCATCAACGGTCACGCGATACTCCTGCATAATCTCCAGCAGGGCCGCGTGCGTTTTGGCAGGCGAACGATTGATCTCGTCGGCCAGCAAGAGCTGCGTAAAAACCGGGCCGGGTCGAAAGCGAAACTCTTGCGTGCGGACATCCAACAGCGGAGCACCTGTAATGTCCGACGGCATCAGGTCAGCGGTAAACTGTATACGTCCGAATTGGCAACCCAGGATTCGGCCCAGCGCGCGGACAAACAGCGTCTTACCCATGCCGGGCAGGCTTTCGATCAAGACGTGTCCGCCGGAAAACAGGGCGACTAAAGTAGATAAAACCAGTTCATCTTGACCAACAAACAGTTTGTGGAGCTCGGTCGAGATTGACTCAAGAATTTCTTTGGTATTTCGCATCTTTGATTCTAAAAAGGGCAAGTATAGAGGCAATGGTTAGTTATCCGTGGCGAGCCCAGAGCCTACGATTCTGGCGGCGGGTTTGCGACGTGCGTGGCAGAGGCAGACGCTGGTGGCGGCGGGCTGTTGGGCGATGCTCTTCGAGGCGGGACCGAAGGTTCGACGTCGAGTTGGGAGAGCCAGTCGGGCGGCGTTTCTCCGCGCACCTTGACGAAATACTCAGCGATCGTCTCTTTGGCGTACTTCAGATCGCGACTTTGATACAACATTGCCCCGAGCGCTTCGACATGCAGGCCAAAGTCACTGAGCCTGCGTTGGGGCAATCGTTGAGGTCGCCCTAGGATGGGAAGAAGCACTGCACACACCACGATTCCTAGCAACAGCGCGGGCAAGGTTACACCACTAAGCGGCCACTCCAACAGCATCTCCAATCCAGCACCGCGTGGATCGGTTTCCGCAGCATCTGAGATCAGCAGCCCCAGCTCGTTAAATGCCAACAGCCCAACTCGCTCGGCGGGCAAACAGGCTTCGATCAATTTCTCGCCTACACGACGGTGTAGCGGTTCGACGAGTGATCCATTGAGGAACGGTGCTCCGTTGTTGACAATAATGATCTGGCTACCCGGAAAACGACGGTTGTGCGTCAAGCGAAAGATCAGAGGTTGTCCTTCGCTATCCGACAGCAATACGTCATAGCGAGGCAAGTTTTCGAAGGCCGCGTCCCAGTCCTCATCGGATTCGTACTCGCTCTTAGACCACTGACTTCGTTCGACCGATGACTCTGCGTTGGGAACGAACGGTGTGGCCGGCTTCAGGGTGGTAGACGTTGGATTCACCAGCCAATCGGGTTTCTCACGTCGCATACTGCGACGAGGCGGTTGTAGTCGCAGTCCGGTTGGCCACGAGCCAGCCAAACCGGAAATGTCTTCTGCCCAATCGTCCTCGAACTCGGTATGTGTCGCAGGTGCCTGATCTAAATTCAGATAGAACCACTCGCAAAAGATATCACCTGGTAATTCATCCAGACGTTTCGAAATCTCGGTCGCCCGCTGGTAGGCCAGTAATTGAGCGCCACGCTCCTGTTTGTCGGGTTCGAGCATGGCTAAAGTCTGTTGTCGATAATAGATGTCGGCGTTGAAGTCACGACCAAAATAGATCAACGATCGTCCTTTTTCGGCGGCCAGCCAACGCTCGAGCCAAACGCGCGCTCTCTTGCCGGGCGGTTGGTACGTTTGACCAACTAGCACCATCACATCCATGGCGTCCAATCGCGGCGAGAGTTTCTGTGGCGTCAATACCTTGGCACCAGTCGATTCCCACATGCGTCGATGAACGCCCAATCCGTTCAGGCTCCGAAAATGATCCGGGGAAGAAACTGCGCCAAACGGAACCATCTCTGGCAAAATGCTTGTACAGCCACTGCATGCGAGGAGCACGAATGCGCAAAGAACGGAGAGGGCTTGGCTCCCGCAGCACGCGGCCAAAGAAATCTCGCTTCCTTCGATTCTGTTCATACTGGAGCAACCTTTCCAGTCGGGACCCCAGTCGACTCACCGCCCAGATCAGTAGCAAGTAGACGATGAAAATCGTCAAGCTGTCCCCACAGCAATTCGAAACGCTCTTGTGAAATAGAATGTTTTCCGAAGAATACTTCTTCAAATGCCAGCATCGTGGGTTCTACAATCCGTTTTAAGGCAGTGAGCTTTAGCTCGCGCAAATACATGCGATTCGTTCTGCCTTTCTGCAGGTGTATTTTTCGGGTTTGATCCAAGGCCAACAGCATGTAGCCGTATAAATAGACGATGGCTTCGTTATAACGACCTGCTCTTCGCAGCATCTCTGCTTCACTTAGCGGATCTCCCTGGCTACGTACCACATCAAAGGGGAGCGAAGAAACGCGAGCAGCGTCAATCTCGACCCTGCCAACTTTCAGCATCCGCTCGTTTCGCACAGGTGCGTAGTTGCGGAGGGAATGAATAATAAGAGCCAGCAACGCAAACAATGCGATCGCTGCCAATATGGACAAACTGGCCCAAGAAAAAAGATACGAAAGCGCATCCCAAAGCGGTTGCCAATTCCAGTTCCAGGGCGTTTTCGTCTTGACAGCTGCCACCCTGCCTTTGCTGCGCAAGTCATTGTCGCGCGCTGGCGAAACTTGGGGTGGCTTGTAACTATCTGCCTGACTGTCATACCATGGCTGTCGAGCCAACGATCGCATCGCCCGCTGGCTATCGACCTCTTGGTCTGCAGCCCGTACAGCTATTGGTACTGACAACAATCCCGATGCAACGAGGCCGCCCAACAGCAATCGACAAACCATCCGGCTAACGTCCGGTTGAGAACAATTCATGAAATTACCTTCCCGGCGCTAGACTCCACCAGACGGCTCTCGGCAGAAGTCTCACTGCTGTCCGAAATGTTTGTCCCCGCATTGACGCGGTTAGGTTCCATCAAACGCAACGCTTCGGCGCGCAGACGCAATTCGATCTCCCAACCCTCAAGCCTGATTCGAGTATCAATGTACGACAAGAAGCGAAAGACTGCGATATAGGTTCCGACCAACCAGATAACCAGTGGCAAGATCAGAAAATCGTACCAACGATTCCATTGCCAATCGCCCAGAAAGGTGCCCTGAAAAAAAAGCACTGTGCCAAGTAACATCAGCGAAAGCAGTACAGAAAAGAACCCTGCTGCAATAAATCGCATAAAATGCTCCGACAGCAATTGTCGATGTAAGCCTCGACTGCGCTGCGCATAGGTAATCTCATCTTTCGATTTGGTGCGCAACTTGCACAATTCCAACCCGAAGATCTCTGGAGCAAAGGGATAGCAGGCCCTGAGGATCAACCCAATCAGCGAAACCACGAATAGCAGCCAAAATTCCATTGCAAGGTCGAATGTCACACTCCGCTCAACGAAATACTCCATGAACAGTCCAACCAACCCTAAACGTACGACGCCCAAGACCAGCAAACTACGCCAGGCAATGGGTGCCAAGCGAATCAGTAGACTGCGCAGCGAGATTTTTTCAAAGAAGATTTGATTGCCAAGATAGACGGTCACAGGTAGAGAAATAATTGGGAACTGCATCACAAACAACAGGATTAGGTGCGAAATATAACGCCCCCGCATGGCAAATTCGGGGCTAGGCAATTGCTCGGCCACCAAATATGCTTCTTCGCCCATCATCCAGTGAATCGCGAAAACATCCAGCGCCAGTAAGGGTACGCCCAGCACGGCGCAGGTGAGTAGGATCATGCCAGCGTGTTGCTTGAGAACCAGTACGCTCAAGTCGAACAGCTCCAGTGCCGTCCTTTGCCGGATGACGATTTCGGTGCGATCAAGTTGCACGGATCGCCTCCCGCGGATATCCGAGCACAACAAAGTAAAACATTAAGAGTGTGCTCGACATAATTCCCCATAGGGCTTTCACGATATAGGGAACATTGCTGGGGGAAAGCAGACCCTCAGTGAATGCGGCCAAGAAGAACAGGATGGCACTGGCCGCCATGATGGGAATCGCTCGCTGCGCTTGCAACTGCAGTGATGCCCCACGCGTCAAACCATGCGTGAATAGCCAACCCGTTCCGATGCGCAGTCCGGCAGCAGCAGCAAGAGCAATTGCGGTAAGTTCAAATGCACCATGCGCCGTTACGAATTCCAAGAACGCCTCGCCGCCCTCTGATTCGGGTCGAGCCATGTAGCCAAAACAGGCTCCCAGCACGGTTGCATTATAAGCAGTTTCAAAGAGCCCTGGGATAATGAGTGGCCCCAAAGCGAAGCACTTCAATCCAATGCTCGTATTGTGTTGAATGTAGTAAGACACCATAAAGAATTTCGTGGCGGGATCTCGCTCAAACTCTAGTTCTGCATAGCTTGATTCCATCTGATGGATCGTTTCCGAACCGACCATGCGCTCTGCAAACCCAGGCCACAGGTCATCGTTGTAGGCAAGATAGGTCGACAAGGCGAACAGTCCGAAGAATAGGACTGCGCAAATGTGAACGCAACGATCTTGAAAAATCTGCTGGGGTGCCTGAGTAAAGACGACATCCCACCACTTGTCCAACTGGAAACGCCGTGAGCGATAAATCGTGTTATGGGCTTTGCCCACGAGCGCATGAAGATAACTGACCGTTTCAGGCGACAAACGATATTGCTCAGCCATTGCCAAATCGGCGCACGTCGAGCGGTATAAAGTAGAAACCTCCGCAAGGCCTTCGCCACGACTATTGCGTATGTTGCGCGTCGAAAGCTGTTGCAACATCTGTTCGAGGCGATGCCAATCCGCCCGACGCTGTTCCAGAATATCTGCAGATTTAGCCATGCTGCGGCCCACTTCCTGGTGCTTGAGAATCGGGCGTACTCGCACTTGGAGCTTGAGTAACTGGGGCTTGAGGATCCGGCGCATCTGAACTCGGAGATGCCGATGATTGAGAAGTTGTAGCCTGTGGTGCTAAGTTCTCAGTCGCCGGTGGCGGTGCGGCCAGGGCGGGCGGTGCAACTGAATTTGCTAATGCGGGCTGATTGATGCTTGTTCCCAGTGGCGGTGGGGTGGTCTGGATAGATGGCGTAACGAAAGCCGTACGAATTGGTGGCGGCATGCGCGGCGCAGCGACTTCTCTCATTCGCTCACGCCCCAGTTGCCGCTGCTCCTCTGACATGAATATCCGCACATACAGAGCACACATCAACAAATCCGCGCTCGTATCCGGCAACATTTCAAACCGCTCAATCAACGGCCCGGCTATGTGCTTTGCAACGTCCAAACGTCGAGCAGGACTGAGTCGCTTGCGATTCTCCATATACAATCCAGTAGTTTTCGCCAGCGAACTACTGATGGGAAACGTGGCAGGAATTAACTCTGCTAAACCAAATGACCGCAAATCATCTGGCTGCATACTCCACGGCGAGCGTTTGGCATGTTCACTGATCACCATCGTGCCCGCCGCCATGTCCCCCAATCGTTGATAGCGTGAGGAAAGCGACATGGCGGTTAGACCAACGATGAATGTTGGTATGATCGAGACCGGTTGCCCCTCGGGATCGAATACCAACAACGAGACTGGCACGTACATGTCCGCTAGCCGCAGCACGTTGCGAATCGCGGCTTGCACACCGTTGATCGGACGGCCATCCACTGAAATCACCCGCAGCTTGAAAACCATCTTCCCCAGTGTGCGACCGTTGAATCGAGTTTCGAAATAAATGCCGTAGAACCAACTGAATACGAACCACAGCAGCAACAGCCCAACCATTTGCAGAAAAATGCCAAATGGAATCCAAGCCAAAACGAAGAATCCGGCAAACAAAAACGCAAGCCACACCACGATGCGGATCATGACATCAAATAGATAGGCGGGCAAACGTTGAAAGGGCCCTGCCAGCAAGTACTCGAACTCAATATTCTCGGGCGTGACGACACTTACCGAACAATCAAGTTTATCTGGGTTCGGTTTCAGCATGGAAGTCTAAAATTTCCGCTTTATTGAGCTAGTGGACGCGTTGCTTCGTAACCCTACGCGAGAGCGGTTCCGCGACTTGTCAGGTTTTCCATAGGACATCTACGCCAATTCGCTCGTGGGCTCGCAAGGCGATCGTGACGCAATCTTCGCTGGCGGTCAACTTACTCAGCCGTTCGCCCAAGTAATCAACGCGGTGTGCCGCGCTGACTTCGCGCAACAAGCGTATTCTAGCACTAGTCGACTTGCCGCTGTGTTCACAAACAAACAATCGCATTCCAACCAGTTTCCCGGCTGCGTCTACCAGCGGCGTTTCTAGGTCGACGGTAACGCTTCGCACGTCAACGCTAACTAACCAGCCGCTGTCCGCTCCGATGGGTTTCTCCAGATCCAATTCGTAGCGCCAATCCAAGAATTGGCGAGCCGCCAGGGCTGGCGACGGCAAATCTACCCCAATTCCGAAACGATGCGTGAATGTGCGCTGGCTACCCACCGCCAGAACTGTCTCTAAGAAACGCGGTTCGGTGCGGCGGTGAAAAGCCATTCCACCAGTTAAGTAGTGTGTTCGGTAGTCTGTTTCGTCGATCTCAATCAGCTCAGGTGATACTGTCCGTCCGCCGCCCCAGGCGACTTGACTACCTGCACTATAGGTTCGCAGAATAGCTGCTTCAGTGGGCCATGCCAGTCGCAGTGTATATGCCGCTCGCCAGGGGTTGGCATCGTTCAGGGGCCTGAGATCGCTCAGCTTTACAGCGACCTCGATGATCCGGCTACCGCGCCAGACTTCGTAATCGATTTCGAACTTGCCGATCACCTGCCCAGCGTCCTCAAGCCGTCCGGTGGATCGTACAATTCCGCACATATTGGAGCTTGTGATCATCCGCACATCACTAGCAACCATGTCCGAATACTGGAAACCGCCCTTGTCGGTTCGCTGACGATAGGCGAGCATCATGCTCAAACGATTTCCGCGGCGTGAGGGCACATGCAGGCTTTTCAAATGCCCGCGTCCCACGTCAACTTGCGCTTCGAAGAATTCGTTCTGTAGCAAGCCACCTGCCGCTGCAATCGTTGGGAACTTGCTCTTAGCCTTAGCTGCATCGACAGCGGCCCCTGAGATCAGTGGGGCGAATACGAAGCCGAGTGACGGCACATCCACACAACTAACTCGATCGTTGCCAGCTTTGCCCTTGGCAAAATTCCAAGCTGCGTCGGGATCGACGCCCTGCTCGGCCGACGTGTGGACATTCACCCGCGTTGGGCAAGAAGCCGGATTGACAATCAACCGCCCGCCCACTGCAACCGGGTCTGGCGCGGCGCCACTGCCCCTCAGCTTGGCTTGCAAGTCTTCGAGTACTTGTCGTCGAATCGTTTTCATGGTTAGATTGGCGCTGTCGACCACCTCCTGTGGGTTCGCGCCAGCGTCAAACAGCGAATCAACCTGCTCGGATAGTTCGCGAAGCTCAGGAGCCCACAGTGCGCCGTCTAGCGCAAAGACTCTCGCAAATGTCTCCCCTTCCTCGTTGGTTGTTACTGCGCTGGCCACGTTGCGATACTGGGACAATTGCCAACTTAGATTCAACAAATTCTGTAGGCTTCGCAGGCGAGCCTGCAACTGATGCGTAAGTTTGGTCTGTTCAATCAACTTCGCTGGCGACTGAGACTCGGTCAACCAATTGTGTCGGAAGCCGTCGCTGCTAAGGCGTTCCTGATGATACGGCTGATCCGTTACGGCGAAATACTCGTCCGCCAAAATCCATTTACCGAGAGCAGGAGTGTGTTGGCTTACAATTCGCAGTAAGGCATAGTATTCGCCAGTTGCGTCGGGCCAATGGGCAAACGTCAACGTGGGGACATGCTGATGATCCAGCGCTTCGCCGACCGTCCAGCCAAGTGAAAGGAAACTGGCTGGGTCCATCGCATCGATTACAGGTGCTGCTAATGCCGGCAGGTAGGTCCCATCCGAAGATTCCCACGACATTTTGACTTGGCTGCCCGTTGGATAATTGCCAGCAGACCAAGCCGTCAACAGCACTCCGTCAAAACCATGGCGTTTCAACAGGGACGCAGATTCCGAATGCATACCGAAGCTCATACGCGCAAACACGCGTGGCGGCTTGAATCCCAACGCCTCATACGCTTGCTTGCCACGCGCCAAATCGCGGACGGCGGATTCGCGCGGCATGAGCGGATGCGGTCGTTCTAGCGGCAAACCACCAACGATGGCAAGTTGCTCCTCCGCTAATAATGACTGGAGTCGCTCAAACGTTTCGCCGTTTTTCTGACGTAGCGTGGCTAACAAATTGGCCGTCGTCAACAAAGTTGTCGGAGTTTCCAGTTGCCGACTCAAACTATTGCCGAGCGTTGACTCGGCGAGAAGTGTTACATCGATCAGATTGACATCCAAGGAATAGTAGTGATCGCGTTCCTGACCAAGCGAATCAAAACAGGCTTGCAACATCTGCTCAGCACGCTCGCGGTCACCTGACAACGCGGCTTCGACCGATTTGCAAGCTTGCTCGCCGAACTGCAATTGATCCAAGTTGCTCGTGTATCGCAATTGGCGAGTCATCAATTGAATCTGCAGATAAGCGTAGCCCAAGGCCGCATACTGTTGCGTTAATTCGTCCGCCAATTCGCTGCGAGGAATTTCACCATGACGCGAAAGCATTTCCGATTGCATCTTGCGCCAACAGTCGCCTGGCTCTAACAGGACACTCCCAGCGGCTTCGATTTGCGCGCGTGCATCCGGCGTAAGGTGGTCGCTGGAGATCTCAGGCAGCACAAAGATCGAAGCGGATAGGTCGCTTGGCAGCTGGCCAGCTTGATTCCAACGCGGGATCGTCTGCGCCGCGGCAATTAATCCTGGATGCCACAAGCTCACCCAACCGTTTAACAATCTGGCGGCTTGGTCTGAAGGTAGATGACGCGGATACCCCTCAAGCTCGTAGTCTGGTAGCAGAAATACTAAGTCTCTGAGCTGGGGCATGAATTTGGGTTCAATAGCGTATGGAATCGATGGATTTGCTAACACGAAATGTGGGGTGGCACAAACGCATTTGCAAATGGTAAAAATAGGTTATCAAGTCGCAATTGTACTAAGTTCTGCAGCCATGTCGCGGGCGGCGGCCTCAACGGCACGCTGCCAATCCATGGCTTGGTAACGCTCTGTATTGTACGCAAAGATGATTCCGCGCGAACTATTGACGATCGCCCCGAGACCATTTGAGTCAAAACCTCCAGCTACATCAGCCACGGTCCCCCTTGCATGCCATAGCCTGGTATCAGGATCCACACGCCAGGCATCGCTTGCCGCAAGTCGGCGAGCTGCTCAGGGTAGGTCGCGCCAACCACTGCACCGATGCTACCGTAGCCAGATTCGCCCACCTCCCTGTTTGCAGCGGCATGCACCAATCCAGCTATCCGCTGATAGATCTTCTCCGTGCCCACGCTCTGGTCCTGGATAAACCCGCTGCCGGGATTCGAAGTCTTGACGAGGACGAACACGCCTGCAGAACGTGACAGAGCAGTGCTGAAAAAGGGCTCCAGCGTGTCATCACCGAGATAGGGATTCACGGTCAATGCATCGCATCCCCAAGCGCTTTCGGATCCCAGGTAGGCGTCCGCATACCCCTCAGCCGTCGAGCCGATATCGCCGCGTTTGCCATCGAGCAGCACTAGCAAATTCGACTTGGAAGCGTAAGCGATGACATCCGCCAAGGCCACCATACCAGCGGGGCCAAGCTGTTCAAAGAAAGCAGCCTGAGGTTTGATAATCGCAGCCGTTTCCGCCACCGCGTCGATGACTTCACGGCAATAACAATTAGTTGCCCCGGCGATCGACTTCAAACATGTTGCGTCTACGCCTGCGCGAATTGCGGCTGGTAAACTCTCCCATCTTGGGTCTAACCCGACGCAGACGGCAGAGCGTTTACTAGTGACTGCGGCGGCCAAACGGTCGCCGAAACTGGATGGCTTCATGTTAGTCCAACCTAAGAGGAATGATTCAATTGTTACACAGGAAGTGTTTCGTAGCGTTCACGAACTTGAGGTCGACAGGAGAGGGTCGGGAGTCTTTTCAGCAGCGCCGCCACTTTTGAGATGTCGTTGAGATGTTGCTGATAGGAACATATGGTTGCTGGTGTTGAGCGATTTAGGCTGAAAAGACTCCCGACCCTGTCACATACGTCGACACATCGTGGCCGGTTACACTGTTTCCTAACTTGGCATACGTCGGACCGTCCCCGGTACTACGGACTGTCCCGTTTCGGCACTGTGTATTGCAGCAAAACACAGGGCTAGACTGTGCAGATTGTCCGCAGCCGATATCGAACACTGACGTCGCTCTTCAATGGAACATAGCAACTCTCCCATCGTGCCATGGAAACCATCTGGAAACCATTTGCCAGTTAACTTGGGCGTCCAATTGCCTTCGGCGACGGTGACTGCCAGCGATTGTTGCTGATTACCCGAGCCGGTACTGTAAAGGCTGCCATGCGTGCCCGCCAGGAAGGTATCCTCTTTGGAACCAATGGGTACGCTCGCGTCAAATGAAAGCGTCGACTGGGCCTCTTCGAACTCGATCAGGGCTTGGCCTAGCAATGGCGGCATGAGCGTCTGTCCAGGTACACGCGCCGTTGAGGCGAAAACGCGTTTCGCAGCTTTGCCATTGAGGAAGCAGCGCACGATGTCGAACCAATGAATGGCGTAATCGTAGAGGATCAAGTGTTTGATCTTCTCAAACGCTGTACCGGCGACCCACGTGTGATCCCAATGACAACCCAAATGCGCCGAAAAGATCGTCCCCAGTAAACCACGTTCAACGACCGCGCGGGCATAGCTGAAATGCGGTGCCCAACGCGCATTTTGATTGACCGCCAAATAGCAATCCTGCCGATCGGCGAGATCCACTAGATGCTCGCCTTCGTCTAAATCCAGTACGAACGGTTTTTGGCTCAGCACATGCTTTCGAGCATCCAAGGCGGCGCGAATAATTGCTAGTCGCTCCAGTGGATGCGTTGTGATGTCGACCACTTCGATCGAATCGTCTCGCAACAAGTCGTGATAGTCCGAGTAGATTTTGGCATTCGGATAGTAGGCTTCAGCACGCATCTGAGCTGCACCCAAATTGAGGTCGCATAATCCCGTCACTCGATAACCGGCTGATTGGTAGGCTTTCAAGTGATGGACGCTGATGCCTCCACAACCGATCAGCCCAATATTAGGTGCATATGATTGTGGATTTTTCGGCAAGTATTCGATGTTTCTCAGATCCACGTTCAAGGCCTGATTACTCTCATTAGTTGTCGTCTGAGTGTTGGAACCGGCACGGATCATCACCTGATGCGTGGGCGAGGAAGCTTGACTTACAAGCAGAAAATGCCTTTTGTTACCATTTGGATTTCGCAGGTTCAACGAAATCGCACGTCATGCTCCCTTGTCCATGCAACGGCAGGCCACGATTGGCTTCGACTTTAGTGTGCTTGCGCGATTTCGCCAACCCCTTGCGTGGTCTGATGCGCGTGGTTGCGATGGGAAAGAAAAGTCGTAGCCGTTCACGAACTTGAAGTCCACAGGAAAGGGTCGGGAGTCTTTTCAGTAGCGCCGCCACCGATGAGATGCCGCTTATAGCAACGTGTGGTTGCCAATGGGTTAAGCGATTTAGGCTGAAAAGACTCCCGACCCTGTCACATAAGCCGACACATCGTCGACGGTTACGAAAAGTCTGACGCAGAACCGCGACCAAACCCGCCACGCAAATTAGTGCAAGCAACAGCGGAAACAACTGAATTCTGCTGGCACTGCAGAGTGTCTGCGAAAGATGGGGGCCCAGAAAGAGAATCGCCGCCAAGGACTGGAATCCAATGGGGCTCGGGTGCGGTGCGCCCGCAACCTGATATGCTTCGACGGCATACACCAAAGCTGCGATCAATAGCACGAGGTCGTAGATTGGCACATAGGGGTTCAATAGGCCGCCGAAAGCTAACAGCAGTGCCAGGGCAGCGTGATCCGAAATGCCTTTCCAACGCCAACCGCCGGCCACACAAATACTGAGTATCACTCCCGCTAGCGTGCACAACATACGACCACGTTTCGGGACGAGCCACTCGAAATAGCTCGCCAGCCCGTGGACTTTCCAATACGGTGTTTCTAATCCCCAGGAGTTGGATGCAAGTTGCGTTGCCAACTCAACGTAACTGAGAATGCCCTCCAGGCCGGTGGCCCACCAGGCAACGGCTAGCCCAAGGCCGGCCATCGGTGCAAATCCACGCAGCAGCTTGGGACGCACCATTAAACTGGCTAGGATTACCAACCACAACACGTTGGGTTTATAGAGTCCTAGCGCCAAAATCGCGCCAGCCACTGCGTGTTGTTGTCGCCGGAAGAAATGAAAGTATGCAGTAACAATCGCCAGAGCTAGCAGCGAGGATTGTCCGCCCATCAACGTTTCCAGAACCAACGGGCAGCCGACGATAGCGAAGACCCAGGCTGGCCGATTTCGTAATGCTTGAGACTGCTGGCGCATGAAATATACAGCGCCTGCTAACAAGCAAATTTGGATCGCTAGGAAGACAGCGTAGGATGTTGCGAAAGGAAGCCAGCTAAGCGGGACCATGCAAACTGCCACGGTCGGCGGATAGCGATATGGCCAGCTTTCGTCCGGATCCATCTGGGGAATCAGCTTACGCGAGCGAAGTTGATTTTGGTAATCGTCGTACAACGTAGCCGTTTGACCGCTGGAAATTGCCTGTCCCGCTACGTACAGCATTACGTAGTCGCCGCCTAACGGAGTGCCAGATCGATCAAGCAAGTCGTCAAAAGGCGATAGCCAAGCGGCGTAGCCAGCCACAGCAATGATCAACGTAGCGACGCCAGCAAATCGAAATCTCGCTGCAGCTTCGTCCCAGGCTTGTGTCATTGTTTGACTTGCGGTGTGTTGCATGCTTGTCTGATCTCGAACGCTTATTCTTACCTGGGACCCTCAATTGAAAGCGACGCCCAAAAGTACAAGCACTCAAACTTACACGTCGGGTTGCGAGGCCAGATCCTCGAAACGTGTCGGGCTTCAAAGGATCCCTGCAAACGTAGCTTGCGGCAGACTCCTACGTTGCCGACGCTAGCAAATTAGACAGCGTAAATCGGTAGCGGTTGTAGCGATTGTTGCTAGCACGATCATGCATTGATGAGCGAAAACTGTAGCTTTGCTGCAGGATTGGCACTTGCCTATTACTTGTGGCGGCCTAGTATTCAGAACGTCGACTTGCGTGAATTTCTGCGAGTCGTAATGCGCGTTACAATCGCGCCACAATGAATCATCTGCGCGTCGTATTAACTAATAGTTTCACATTTAATGAAGAGCCGTCAAAGTTGCGTTGACGAGAGCCCGTTGCGCTGGCATCAAACAGTACAGCGATCCGCTTGCTTCGGACCGCAGCTTTGACGCGTCCTGAAATTTCCTTCGTTTGGAGAACTCCTATGCTCATACGCTCAATTACACGAATCGCCCTGCCAGCGATTCTTTGTTGTGGGCTGTTACCGAGCCAAGCGAAGGCGGGTCCGCTCATCGATTGGTTGTTTGGTATCAATCGTGCGCAGCCAGCTTATCCAGTCGGACCACCGGTGCCGGTTGGTGGTTATGGAGCCAATTATGCTCCGCAAATCTCTGGCTATGCGCCACAAATTCCTTATAGCGCCGGTTATGGCGCTAACTACCTTAACTATTCCAATACATCACAACCTGGCTATGCCGCAAACTACGGCAACTACTACGGTTCTAATTTGCCAGTGATTGGCCCAGCAGGAGCCGGCTACCCCAATCCACAACCGTCCGGCATCGCTGCCGCCACGATGCCGCAGACTTTATCGTACGTGCCGAATTACAACACCTATGCCAATCGCGCTCCGGTAACCTACTACCGTCCCCTGTTAACGACGGATCCCAATACGGGGGCACAAGTCGTAGCCATGGCACCGTGTACTTCTTACGAATACCAAGCGCAGCGTGTTCCCTCCTTCGGTCGTAGTGCATTGTACGGGGCCAATGTTCCTCCCGTTGTTCCACGTCCGGCCCCTGCCTTGCCGACCTACACCCTGCCAAGCGGCGGCATCCCGCTGGCTGGCCCATCGGCGACTATGCCGTATACCAGCGGCTACGCGCCCTACTCCCAATCCACTCCGTACACAATGTTACAGCCGGCAACCGGTTATCCTGCGCCTGGGCAAGTGCTCGTAGCGCCAGGTGGCAGCTATTCAACCACGCCTTATAGCAGCTTGCAGTATGGCTCAACCATCGGTGGGTCCAATGGCGGCTCAAGCGGTACGTACTATGGACCAGCTACGCCGGGCTTGATCGCTCCTCAGGGGCCATCCACTTCCGGTCCAACCATGCCCGGTCCAACGACGTCGCCATACCCAAGCGAAAGCGGTCCAGCCGCACCGTCAGGCGTTTACCCGGATCCGGCCGACATCCCACCGAGCTTGCCGCCTGCTACATTTCCTACTACAGCTCGCGCTCAAGACATGCCGCGTCCGCAACTTCGCAGCATCACGCGCCAACCCGCGAGCGGCAACAGTTCCAGTGAGCAGACCGTAACGAGTCCTGAGCGCAAAGAGTCCCCGGTCCTCATGAAGCCGATTCCTGTTCCCGATGATTTTGAGAAGCCCAACTGGCGTCCCGGCTTGCTGAGCGAGTCCGATATGACTGCCATGAACATTGCGCCTGAGCGAGCGAAGTTAGCTGGGCAATCCAAGCCAATCCACTGGGCTAGCTTCGAACAGCCCGCGACTCCTTCGTCGGCTGTAATGCAAACGCCTGTGCCACCAACGCGAAGTTTGCGCCCTGTAACTCAGCCACAGGCTGCTCAGCCACTTGTGCCGCAACCGCAGGCTGTTCAGTCACGCACCGCACCGACTAGCACTCCTGCCAAACGCCGCTATGACAACACAGGCTGGCAAGCCGCCAAGTAACGGCTTCAGCGGTTTTCGGTCGTGTGGATTCAACGTCGTGGTGTGGCTACGAGTTTCCCTTTTCCCTGCGTAGCCCCAGTGCTAGTCATGAATGCGACGCGACTGTTTCTTCTCAGATTGTTTGCGTTTTTCGTCCAAGCGGCGACGCCGAGAACCGGCAGTAGGCTTCGTGGCGATGCGACGCTTGGGGGGCTTCAGAGCAGCTAAGACTAGCGTCCGCAACTTTTCACGACAGGCTTCGACATTCTGAGCCTGGTCGCGTTGTTCCTGGGACTGAATCACCACTTCGTCGGTTGAAGTCAGGTAACGCTTTGCCAGCTTCTTAAATCTCATCCAAGCCGCACCGGAGAGTGTTCCGACTTGACGATTCCACCGTAAAGTGGCTTTGCTGTTGACCTTGTTCACGTTCTGTCCGCCTGGACCGCTACTCCGCGCAAATGACCATTGCAATTGGTCTTCGGGGATTTCGATCTGGTCGTTGATTTGCAAGCCCGGCATGGCGCATCGCCTAGAAAAAAGTACCTAATTCTTGAACGATTCTGAGAATTGCCGCCTGCGAGTCAAGTCGCCAGGGCGTGACAGTTCGTCCGTCCATGGCGATAATAGCCCACGACGTGTGTCGCAGCCACCCACTATCAACCACTCCTTAGGCCTCACTTGACGGACTTTCCATGTTTTCAGGACTTGTCGAGACCAAAGCTAAGATTCTAGCGGTTTCGCCGGAAATGGGCGGAATTCGGTTGTCCATAGCGCGACCTGCCGCGTTTTTCGGACGTGGCCATTGGTGATAGTATTGCGGTCTCAGGCTGCTGTTTGACGGTGGTTGAGCTAGATGCCGAGCGGTTGGATTTTCAAGCTGGTGAGGAAACGTTGCGCAAGACCAACTTGGGCAGTCGAATTCCCCCAGAATTTGTCAATTGCGAGCGATCCTTGCGGCTTGCGGATCGTGTAGGTGGCCACTTGGTTACCGGCCATGTCGATGGCCAAGGGAAAGTCCAGGATAGATCGGATAACGCCGATTGGTCTGACCTCGTGTTTCAAGCGCCGCCGGACCTGATGCGACAAATGGCTTCGAAGGGTTCGATTACGGTCGACGGCGTGAGCTTGACATTGGTAGACGTGACCGACGAGACGTTTTCGGTAGCGCTCATTCCCCACACCTTAGCACACACAACTTTGGGCGAACTTCGAATCGGCGACACCGTAAATCTCGAAACCGATCTGCTAGCCAAGTATGTGCAGAGGCAGTTGAATTTTGGTTCACAGAATCCCGCCTCGTGACGCTCCGGCGTGGCGGATCGAGCCAGAATTCGCAACCGGTATGACAGTCCACAATTCGGGAGATCCCCGTTGCTAACTAAAGAATAGAACCACCCTATGTCCGAGCGACAAACACTTACCTATCTTCAAAAACGCTTTGATGCCGTGCGCATCCAGCCGCAGACGAAGTTCGGGCAGAATTTCCTGATCGATCTAAATCTAGTCAACTTGATCGTCAGTACAGCGGACTTGGGACCGCGGGATGTCGTGCTAGAAGTCGGCACTGGGATGGGGTCGCTGACAACACTTATGGCCCCATTGGCAGGGCACATCGTTACCGTCGAAATCGATCACTTTTTGGCACCCATGGCCCGCGAGGAGTTCGAGAAATTTGATAACGTAACGTTGCTAGAGCAGGACGCATTGCGCAACAAGAATAATTTGCATCCAGTGGTCATTGAAACATTGCAACAGAAAGTTGCGGAAATACCAGGCGGGCGTATAAAACTGGTTGCCAACCTGCCGTACAACGTGGCTACGCCGATCTTGTCCAATTTGCTGGACATTGAACCCTGGCCGGTAAGGATGGTAGCCACGATTCAGAAGGAACTGGCCGAACGCATTACCGCACAACCGCGTAGTAAAGACTACAGTGCTCTGAGTGTCTGGATGCAGGCTCAGTGCCGATCGGAGATTGTTCGCATTATGCCACCTTCGGTATTTTGGCCGCGTCCGAAAGTCGATTCGGCCATCCTCGATATCCGGCCCCAGAAAGTCCTGCGCGACCGAATTGTCGACCGAACCTATTTTCACCAGTTGGTTAGGAACATCTTCTTGCATCGCCGCAAGTTTTTGCGGTCGGCACTATGTAGTGCAGTCAAAGATCAGTTAGAAAAAATGGATGTCGATGCCATACTGAGTGAATTAGAATATGGTCCGACGGTCCGAGCCGAAGAATTGACGCCCCAGCAAATGATCGAGCTCTCCGCGTTGACCCAAGCGCGGGCTGTTGAACGCGAGGGGCGATAGCGACCAGACTTTAATCAACCATCGCACAATGCCCAGGCGAGTCTCTCCAAGACTTGCGGTAACAGCGTCCCAGAGAGTCGCTGATGCGTGCGGTAACCCAAACTACGACCCTAGGCCGCTCGCCGCGATGACCTCCCAACCACGCCAAACCTCCGATTCCGCGAACCTAAAGTCGGGTGACCGTGTTGGCGCGTATCGTGTCGAACGGGAGTTGGGCAGTGGTGGAATGGCGGACGTTTATTATGCCATCCATGTGGGTTTGGAACGTCCATCCGCTCTAAAAATCCTGCGGCCACTACTGGCCAGCGATGAAACGCATTTGCAGCGTTTTCAACAAGAAGCCCGCGCAGCCGCGTCCCTGGTGCATCCGAACATTGTGCAAGTCTACGATGTGGGACAAGATGGTGATCTACGTTACATCGCCCAGGAGTACATCCCAGGCAGTAATTTGCGGCAGTACTTGTCCCGCGCCAGTCAAACCAACCCAGCGGACAATCGGTCCGAATCCGACGAGCAAAAGCCGGATCGTCAGCTAGCGATTCGCGAATCGTTGAGCATTCTGTTGCAAGTCCTGGCGGCACTGAGCAAGTCTGCAAGTAGTGGCATTATTCATCGCGATATCAAGCCCGAGAATATCATGCTCACGCCAGAAGGCGACGTAAAGGTCGCAGATTTTGGTTTGGCCCGCTTGCTGCTTGGTGATGACCCGCAACTGACGCGAGCCGGAACGACACTCGGGACACCTATGTATATGAGCCCCGAACAGCTGCAAGAAGGGCAAGTCGATATTCGCAGTGACTTGTATTCTCTGGGCGTTACCCTGTATCACATGCTTACCGGCAGACCACCCTTCACCGGTGAAACACCACTGGCGCTGGCCATGCAACATGTGCAAGCCACTGTGCCTGATTTGCAACTTTACCGAAATGACATTCCGCCATCGCTTAGGCAACTGGTTGGACGACTGTTGTCCAAGTCAGCCGATGAACGTTTCGATTCTCCGCAGCAAGTGCTCGAGTATCTACGCGCACATCGTAAGGATGATTTGGCCGAACATTGGCCCGACCATACGATCCCGCTGCCCGATGTGGCCGTTTCTGGTCATGCTGGCCCAACCCGTGCCACCCTCTTGTTGCAGCAACGGTTGCGCGAGAAAACAAGCCAATGGTGGACCAACTTTTTCGCCGGGGTCGCTGGCGTTGGGCTCTTGATGGCTGCCTTCCTGGCCGGGAATTTCCTTACCTATACCTCGCCGGATGATCTATTGGCAGACGCTAGCGAAGCCCAAAACGGCATCCCGCGCCTGGACACACCCCAAGCTCAATATCGCTGGGCATTACTCGACACAAGTGCCAATCGCGTTGCCAAGTGGGAAGCTGTTAGCCAGAATTTTCCCCCTCAGGACAAGGAGATTAATCGACTCTATGGTGGCCTAGCTGACCTGCAGTTAGCCCGCTATTTCCAAGAGTCTGGCGACGTACGAAGTGCTCGCGAGCGCTAAACGCCGTCCTTGGCGACACCAAAATGCAAGGCGTGGTCAAAGCGCATGCTCTGTTGGTGCTAGCCAGAATTGAAGATGCTGCCCAGAACGGAGAGCAACTGCAAGCGGCGCTGCAGCAGGCCAAGACGCTCCGCGACTCGGAGCAATTCAACGTCAAAGACCGCGAGCAGCTTGACGCTGCCGTGCGGCTGATGTCAAGTGCTACCCAACGCATTTGGTTTGAGGCGAGCTGAGTTGGTGGCCAACGTTAAAGGATCATCGAGATGGGCCTGGGAAACGTCCGTGTTTCCGCTGTAGGCCGCTCGATGCGTCGAACGCCTGGTAGATGCGCTCGACGCGTCACGCCAATCCAGCGATTCCGTGCCGATTGGTAGTGAAACCCACGGGACGAGTGTTCGTCCCGTTTGTGGCTATTCAGCTAGTGGCCGCAAGCTGAATTAGGGTTTCACTTCTGTGACATAGGTCTTGAATCTCTTGTTTCCTCGCCAGTCCAGTTCTATTAAAAATCTACGGTTCTTTAAATCAGTTCTAGCAACCTGCGGTTATGCTAATTCACGCGGGTTTGCCAATCCGCTGGTCTTGAGCTCCCGATGCCTATTTCCCGTCCTCTCGCGCCGCGGCGAATACCGACTCTGCCAACTCGTCATAACTAGGTTGAGTTTGGCTGAGGAAAGCATCCCACGCCACAGCAGACCAGATTTCAATGCGATCGCGAACTCCTAATATCACAATTTCTCCTGAAAATCCCTCGCCCTCCCAGCCAGCCAACTTTGCCAGCTCAGGCGGCACTCTTAATCGCCCTTGTCGGTCCACATCTGCAGGTTGGGCCTGAGCATAAAACAAACGGCTGAAATCGCGAGTCTGCTTGGCTGCCGGGCTCAGTTTGCTAAGGGTGTTTCCAATCTGCTCAAGTACTTCGGCCGTGTAAATCACCAACGCTCGATCATTGCCAGGGGCGATAAATAGGCTTTTGGTCTCCGGGAACCCTAAAACATCTCGCAGTTGCTTGGGAATCGCCAAACGCAGTTTGTCGTCCAGTGTTCGGCGATAGCTTCCGGTGAGCAACATTGTTCATTTTCAAGGTGTTGTGCCGGAGGTTCAGGCGATGTTTGGGACAGCGTTGCAAAAGCCGACCCTGTTTCCAAAGCCAACTCAGTTTCCAAAACCAACTCGGTGCCCCACTGCTCACCACTTGCTCCCACTAAGCCCCAAAGATACCCACCAATTGCCTCAAGTCAACACAGCTTCTTGCCAGAAAATGGTGCCTCCAGCCCTAGGTGCTTTACCGGACATGACTTGCGTCAAATTAAGTTTTTTTTGGTTTAGAAAAGTGCTGCTGATCCCCCCGTTCGAGCCCCCATCGGCTCAAGCTTCACAGGCTGGCGCGCGCTTCACAGTTTGGTAACCTCTATCTATGCGACACGAATTACCGAAAATAGCTGGACAAATTGGGTGGCTTCTGTTCGTCCTAGTTCTTCCCCAAGGAATCGCAATGGCTCAGTTCGAACCTACGGGAGGATTACCCAACATCAAAGCGCCGACACTCGGCGGCAAGCAGTTTTGGACCGACCACCGGTGGCGTCAGGGCTGGCGCATTCAGCACAATGCAATCACCGGGCATTGGCGACTACTGGATCCCGAAAACAAACGCATGGCCTGGGGCAGCCGCGCGGCCTGCGAGGCTGTGCTAGATCGCGAAGTTGCGCAAGCTACACTCGGGACGCGGCAGGCTGTGGTGCTAATGCATGGTTTGATGCGCTCATCCAACTCCATGCATGGCCTGGGAAAGGCATTGGTCGCGGCCAAGCCAGATAGCTGGTCCGTCGTCTATTTCGAGTATGCCAGCACGCGCAGTTCGATTAGTGACCACGCGTCGGCCTTGCGCGAAGTTATTGATGGGCTGCCACCTGACGTATCGCTTAGCTTTGTTGGGCATAGCATGGGCAATATCGTGGTTCGGCATTTTATTGGTGACTTACAACGCGCTGAGGACAACGCGACGTTGCAGCGTATCCGGTCAGTGGTCATGTTGGGGCCACCCAATCAAGGATCTTCCATTGCGCGTCAGCTTGCCAAGACCGGTGTATTCGGCTGGGTTACCGGCAAAGGCGGTATGGAACTTGGGCCAGGTTGGCAAGAGTTTGAATCCAAATTGGCGACGCCACCGTGCCCATTTGGGATCATTGCTGGGCGGCTGCCGGACAGCGCGCTGTCCAACCCACTCGTTGCCGGACACGGTGATTTTGTCGTTAGTGTCGAGGAAACCAAATTGCCCGGCGCGGCAGACTTTTTAGAAGTGCCACGGTTGCATTCGTTCTTGATGGATGATGAAGTCGTCCAGAAAGCCGTCGCACATTTTCTAGAAGCTGACTCGTTCCGCTAGTTCGGTAACTTTATTACGGCGACTCCTTCGGTAACTGCGTAGCCTGTCAGAAATATTCAAAGTGGCTATCGTAGTTCGTATGGTCGCCTTTCGCTCAGCGAATGCGTATGTATGGTAGTGGACTTTCGCGAATCGAAAAGCGACACTTATTTTCCGCTCCATCCTTAGCTAATCAAACTTACTTAGCTAATCTAGTCGCGAATCCGTCGCTCTTGGGCATGCCGCTATGTCTACTGATGAATACTTGGAACATTTGGCGAATCTGTTGCCGTTGCCCAATCGGCACGCTTGTACTAGCTTCGTGGCGGCCATGGATACCTTCTATCTTCCACAAGACTTGCTGGAATCGTTTCTCACGCAACTAGCATCGCAATTGCCCCCTGGTGCTGACGCTGACCGAGTCTTGAATAATTTGCAGCGGTTCCTGGAAGCTTCTCGCTCCGTACAGTCTTGGCTAACGCTTTTTGAACGTGAGCCCGAAGCGCTGCAGACCTTGGTCTTGCTGTTTTCGACTAGCCAATATATGGCCGATGTGCTCATTGCTGACCCCGAAGCGTTTGACTTGCTGAGATTGACGGGTGGGCAACCGATCGACAAGCGAGTCCTAGACGATGAGATATTAGCCGCACTTTCGGCTACCACGGAAACTCGTTCGGTGATGCGATTGTTGCGTTACTACCGACATCGCGAAACGTTGCGAATTGCCTATGGCGACTTCGTCAATGAGCAGGATTTGGAGACGGTCACAGGACAGATATCCAATCTGGCTGAATCCTTGGTCGAAGCCGCAGTGTGGGCCGCTGAGCGAGATTTAAGTAGCCGGTTGCCTACTCCTATGCAGGCAGACGGGCGTCCATTGGGCTTTGCCGTGATCGCTCTGGGGAAGCTTGGCGGTAGTGAGTTAAACTACTCCAGCGATATCGACTTGGTTTTCGTTTCAGAGAATCCAGTTCACCGGGCTTCGGCCCCGCGTACGAGTACATCTGCAGCCCACGAGTATTTTCAGCGATTGGGCCAGTCGATCATCAAGCTGCTGAGTCAGTCGACTGCCGATGGAATTGCGTATCGCGTCGATATGCGATTGCGCCCCCATGGTGATCAGGGTGCACTCGTCGTTACTTATGATGATGCGCTTCACTACTACGACTCGGCGGGACGGACCTGGGAACGCCAAGTTTTCGTCAAGGCCCGCGCCATCGCGGGTGATATTGAACTGGGCGAGGCATTTATCGAACAACTGCAGCCGTGGATCTATCGCAGCTACTTAATGCGCGCTGACATCACTGGAATATCCGCACTCAAGCGGCGACTAGAGCGGCGGGCCGCCAGTGCAGGCGCTGACGATCTGAATGTTAAAGAAGGCCGCGGCGGCATTCGCGACATCGAGTATGTAATTCAGTTTCTACAGTTGCTCGAGGGCGGCGATGAGCCTAGCGTCCGTTGTACCGCCACGCTCGCCGCCATTCGTCAACTGGGCAAGGCCGGATGCCTGACTGCGGAAGAGCAAAGCGTATTGGAGGAAAACTATCGCTTTCTACGTCGTGTGGAACACTATCTGCAGATCATGTATGACCGGCAGACACACCGATTGCCCAGCGATGAGAGCGAGTTCGAAAGACTGGCAGTGCGTATCGGCTACCGCAGTCGTGGTCGAATCTCAGCGAGCGATGCATTTCGCGCGGAACTTTCTGAACGGGTCAAGCTAAACCGCCGGATTCTCGATCACTTGTTACACGACGCTTTTACCGACGATACGACCGACACGCATACGTTTAGCCCACCCGCCACCGCCACGTTGGAAACCGATCTTATTCTCGACCCGCAACCGTCGGCCGAGGTGATCCACGCTGTGTTATCACCCTACGGTTTTGAAGACTGTGCTGGAGCCTACCGCAATCTGCAGCAGTTGGCGGTAGAATCGATACGGTTTCTGTCGACTCGACGTTGTCGCCATTTCTTGTCCGCGATCGCGCCTCGCTTGCTGCGGTCCATTGCCGAAACTCCGCGCCCAGATGCGACTCTGATCAGCCTGGCCAATGTCACTGAGTCGTTGGGTGGCAAAGCCGTCTTGTGGGAATTGTTTAGCGCCAGCCCAGCTGCGATGCATTTGTGTGTGCGACTGTGCGCGTGCAGCCCTTACTTGGCGAGCATCTTGACGAGCAATCCTGGTATGATCGATGAACTGCTCGATTCACTCATGCTCGACCGTATTCCGGACCGCGAAACGCTGGGGCACGAACTGGACGAGCTATGCCGCAATGCGAATGACATCGCCCCCATCTTGCACAGCTTCAAGAACTCGATGCACTTACGCGTCGGCGTGCGCGATATTCTTGGACGCGGGACGATTGAACAAACACACATGGCTCTGTCCGATATCGCTGAAGCGTGTATGGAGCAAGTCGTGCGGTATGAGTTCCATCGCTTAATCCATCAACTCGGGATGCCCACTGGGACGGATGGCAAGGCTGCTGAATTCGTCGTGCTAGCAGTCGGCAAGCTTGGCGGACGAGAACCAAATTATCATAGCGATCTCGACGTGATATTCTTGTTCGATCAAGAGGGGATGACCGAAGCTCTCGTGCCCAATCGCCGTTTTGAACCCACGAGCAACCGACATTTCTTTAATCAGTTGAGCCAACGGGTCGTTCATGCCGTAACGCGAATTGGCAATACAGGCCGTCTGTATGATATCGACGTCCGCCTGCGACCGTTAGGACGCAGCGGCGAGCTGGCTATCACCATTGATGACTTACGCGAATATTTTGCCCGAGGTGGTGGGCAAGTCTGGGAGCGGCAGGCACTCTGCAAGGCGCGACCGATCTGGGGTAACCCCAACGTTCAGCAGGCGGCTATGGACTGTGTGCGAGACGTACTGACCGCCGAGGAGTTTACGGGTGAGACAGCCGCACAGATTTACGATCATCGCCTGCAACTGCAAGCTGGCGCCAATGAGGCTAACCTGAAACGTGGCCTTGGTGGTACCATGGATGTCGAATTTGTCGTCCAGTTATTGCAACTGGCGGGTGCCCGCAAGTACCCCCAAATTTTGGTCCCTGGTACGCTCGACGCGTTGATGCAATTGGGCCAAACCGGCCTGCTGAGCGAAGCATTGGCCACTCAGCTCCATCGGAATTATGAGTTTCTGCGGAGCGTCGAGTCAGGAATTCGTTTGATGAACATGTCCGCACGCCACGAGTTGCCCACAGACGCGGATGGTTGCGCGCGGTTGGTATTCCTGTTGAGCAGTCGCAGCGATGGGCAAGTGACGATTGACGACAATTTGATCGAACATTGCCAGCGAGTGCGGGCCAGTTGTCGCGAATTGTTTGAGTCGGTCTTTGAAGAGTGGCTGCCTGAACCGGCCCATGAGTTCTAACCTTGCCGCTGCGGCTTCTTAACGCCGTATTGTTCATCCGTCTAGCTACAGCCTGCGAATCGCAATTGGCGACAGCCACCCGCTCTACGATGTAAGTTCGCTGGCGGGACCGATATGTTCGCAGCCCGCCACACTGTGCAAACAACCGCTACAGATTTACAACGATAGACTGTAGACTCCAGTCTTACCGACTTTGTTTAACCAATCCGCAATCTCTGTCCTTCTGGAAAGCTTTAGGTGCGCGGCGTATCGAGAACCAATTCGGTTGCTTTTCATGCGCCGTGGAACTTCGTTTCACGAGACTTACGTAACTGAGTGGTATGTTTGCTCGTCAACGAAGACTCAACCTACTCGAAGCAAAGAAGGACTCCTTAAAGTATGCTCATGCGCCATCCGCATCCTGAGTTACAGTTCGCATACAAGCTTCCTTATGGCGCTGTGGTTACTGACCGAGGCGTGCAGTTTGTTGTTTTTAGCCGAAGTGCTACCGCGATGCGGGTACTTCTTTACGATAAAGTCGGTGATCGCGAGCCAACCGAGATCATCGAATTCGACCGGGATACAGATCGCTGGGGAGATGTGTGGAGTGCTTTTGTGCCAGGCATAGGTCCTGGACAACTCTACCATTTCCAGGCCAATGGACCATTTGACCCCGAATCGGGGCAGTGGTTTGATGGTAACGCCCGACTGATTGATCCGTATGCCAAAGCGTTGGCCGGTTGCTTCCAGAAAAGCAACGATGGCATTATTCGTCCTCCCAAGTGCGTAGTTGTCGACGACTACTTCGACTGGGAAGGCGATCGCCACTTGCGGCGTCCGCTGTCCGAAACCGTGATTTATGAAACCCACGTCCGAGGCTTTACCAAAAGCAAGACGTCGCGGGTCAAGCATGCCGGAACCTATTTAGGGCTAATTGAGAAATTGCCCTATTTGCAGGACCTGGGAATCACAGCGGTCGAGCTGATGCCGATCCACGAGTTCCCCATACTTGACATCCATGGAAACCCACCGGAGCGTCCCAACTACTGGGGTTATGATCCGATGGCTTTCTTCGCACCACACCGCGGCTACGCCCATAGCAAAGTCCCCGGTGCGCAGGTGAACGAGTTTAAGCAGATGGTAAAGGCGTGCCACCAGGCGGGCATCGAGGTGATCCTCGATGTCGTCTTCAATCATACTTGCGAAGGCAATGAGCATGGCCCGGTGCTCAGCTTCAAGGGACTCGAGAATCAGGTCTACTACATCTTGAATAGCGGCGGTATGCACTACAGCAACTATTCCGGATGCGGTAACACCTTTAACGGTAACCATCCGATTTGTCGGGAGTTGATTTTCCATTGCCTTAGGCACTGGGTACACAACTACCATGTCGATGGCTTCCGATTTGACTTGGCCAGCATTCTCTCCCGCGATCGTTATGGCAACTTGATGGCTAGTCCACCGATGGTGGAACAGATCGCGGAAGATCCGATGCTGGCTGACACGAAGATCATCGCAGAAGCCTGGGATGCCGCCGGAGCTTATCAGGTGGGTTCTTTTGGTGATCTGCGATGGGCCGAGTGGAATGGTCGCTACCGCGATGATGCGCGCCGTTACTGGCGCGGCGATGACGGCATGATCGGTGCCATGGCAACGCGCCTGGCTGGGTCTTCCGACCTATACGAGCATGCCGGCCGCGCACCGTACTGCAGCATCAATTTTATCACCAGCCATGACGGTTTTCCTCTGAATGACTTGGTCAGTTACAAGGAAAAGCACAACGAGGCCAATGGTGAGCAAAATCGCGATGGCGACAACCATAACTGTAGTGACAACTACGGAGTGGAAGGTCCGACGCGCCGCAAACCGATCGAACGGTTGCGAGTTCGTCAGATCAAGAACATGATGGCGACCTTGCTGTTAAGTCAGGGGGTCCCGATGATTGTCATGGGAGATGAAGTTCGTCGAACACAGAAAGGAAATAATAACGCTTACTGTCAAGATAACGACATTTCGTGGTTCAATTGGACACTTGTCAATCGTAATAAGGAGCTCTTAAACTTTGTGCGTGGCTTGATTGCTATCCGCAAGAGCCAACCTACCTTGCGTCGCACTCGATTCCTCACTGGCCGACCCTTTGATTCGCGGGGCGTCGCCGATGTGAACTGGTTCAACCACCTAGGGATGCCATTCAACTGGGAGAACCCCAGCGGTGGACTCGTGTGTTGGTTGCCAGCTCCAGCGGTCGCTGACGATCCTGACGGTAGTGGACGCGATCTGCTGCTGATGTTCAACGGCACGCCCGATACACTGAATGGTGTTTTGCCAGAACAAGTTCGAGGATTGCGATGGAGTCTACTAATCGATACTGGCGCGGAATCGCCTGGCGATGTTTATCCAGATTTGGACGGCCCAGCCGCTCCAGCTAATCGAAAAGTAGAGTTGGTGTACCGAAGCATGCAAGCCTACGTGGCCGAACGCCCAAGTTAATCCCCGGTGGACTGCCCACCGCTTACCTGTCTCCTGTGGCCCGAGTATCTTACTCGGGCCTTTTTCGTTGGATGGAAACCGCGACCTCCTACCAGCAGGGATGATGCGTTTGGATGTCTGGTATGCTATGAACAGTGTCCGCGCTGCTGAAAAGACTCCCGACCCTCTCGCCCAGATTGCAGGGCGCGTCCATGCTTGTGTGGTAACATGACCTAATGTACGGAGCGGAAGTGTGCTCGAGTTTAACCATTCAATTCATGCGATACATTTGTTCCCGTACGTTTTTATGGCGTTGGCCCTAGCCGTTCCCACGCATGCCTCGCAGCAACCTGGCCAATCGCCTCCGAATGTCTTGTTCATTGCCGTTGACGATTTGGCATGCACGTTAGGTTGTTATGGCGATGTCGTGGCCCAAACACCGAACATCGATCGCTTGGCCAACAGCGGCACTTGTTTCCTGCGAGCCTACAATCAGCTTCCTTTGTGCAATCCAACTCGCGCTTCCGTGATGACCGGATTGCGGCCTGATCAGATCAAAGTCTACGATTTGGATCGCCACTTTCGCGCCGAAGTGCCAGATGCGGTGACTCTGTCTCAAGCGTTTCGAAACGCAGGTTATTTCTGTGCGCGAGTTGGGAAAATCTATCATTACAACGTTCCGGCCCAAATTGGTACGGACGGTTTCGACGACCCGCCTTCTTGGGACCGCGTCGTTAATCCGGCAGGGCGCGATAAGTCCGATGAGTCGATGGTGTTTAATGCGGAACCACATCGCAAAATCAGTGCCGCGCTTAGTTGGCTGGCGGCAGATGGCGCAGACGAGGAACAGACCGACGGCATGATCGCGACCGAAGCGATCAAGTTCATGCGACAAGAGCACGTCCAGCCGTTCTTTCTGGGCGTTGGCTTTTTCAGGCCCCACACGCCATACGTTGCACCCCAAAAGTACTTTGACATGTATCCGGTTGATACGCTGCGGCTACCGTTCTCACCGGCGAACGACCGCGACGATATTCCCGTGGCAGCTTTTGCGCACAACTGCCCTATCCCCAACTACAATCTCGACGAAGCGACGTTGCTCAACGCCACCCAGGCCTATTACGCTTGCGTTTCATTCGTGGATGCCCAAGTCGGTCGACTATTGGATGCACTTGACGAGCTCGGACTCGCGGAGAACACGATTGTGGTGTTGTGGAGTGACCACGGCTATCACTTAGGCGAGCACCAGGGTATCTGGCAAAAACGAACTCTATTTGAGCAATCGGCTCGTGCACCGTTGATTGCTCGCATGCCGGGCCAGAAGTCTTACGGCGCGTGTCAGCGGATTGTCGAGTTCGTCGATATCTATCCGACGCTCTGCGACTTGGCAAATATTCCATCACCAACTGGACTCGCTGGCCGTAGTTTGCAGCCGCTCATCAACAACCCTTATGCAGCTTGGGATGGAAACGCCGTCACGCAAGTGCTGCGTCCGGCAGACGATCGGCTTCCCCAAGCAGTCATGGGCTGCAGCATTCGCACTCCACGATATCGATATACCGAATGGGGTGAAGGAGAGTACGGGATCGAACTCTACGATCACCACACTGATCCCAACGAATTTAACAACTTGGCCGTCCACCCCGACGAGCAAGCTGCGGCGGTGATTGACCGACTGCAGCCGCTGTTACGATCCAAAGCCTCCGGCAAGACTCCAACCTCGCCAGTCAATCCGGACCGCTTGTAGCCCTGAAAGCTGCAACGGGGTGAAATCGTGCTGCGCACAGTATGAAAGACAGGAAGCTAGCTAGGCACACCTACTAGGCAGATTGTCCGTCGTTGGCAGGCGGCGGGACGTCTTGCTTGTCGTCGATATATCCAGCCGAGTAACCGCCGTATTTCGATCCATATCCATACTTATAGCTGTAGCGGTAGTTGCCACCGTAGCGATAGGCGTATCGATAGTCGTTGTATCCGTAGCTGTAACCATAGCCAGCTTCGGCCGAGACGCCATTGACGACTACGCCTAACAAACGAGCGTCGACGGATTCAAGGATTTTTGCTGCGCGGGTAGCCAAAGGCTTCACGTTGCGGCGTAATCGCATGGTCATTACTACGCCATCAACCATGGCGCTAACGGCACTTGGATCAGAAACGGCCAACAATGGTGGCGTATCAACGATGACGATATCGTACTTGTCACGCAATAGTTCCAGCAGTTCTTGAAAGCGTTGGCTGCTCAGTAGTTCGGCAGGATTGCTTGGTCGTTTGCCGCCTGGCATGATCGACAGATTGGCTACACTGCTGGTGTAGGTCGCTTCATCCAGTTCAGCCTTGCCCGCGACAACTTGCGCCATACCAACTTCGGCGTCGATCCCAAATATCTTAGCGATCCGTGGGCGGCGGAAGTCGGCATCGATGAGCAGGACGCGTCGCCCCGACTGGGCCATCGTCACAGCCAAGTTGGACGACAGAGTGGATTTTCCGTCGCCTGGAACTGGGCTGGTGACTTGGATCAGCTTTAATTCACTACCACGATTGCTGAAGAACAAACCCGTTCGTACTGAGCGGTAAGCTTCACTGACTCGGCCGCGACTGTGGTGAATGGTGGTGACCGAAGCATCCACGGCTTCGACCACTTTCTTAACCTTAGCGATATCGATGATTGGTATATGCCCCAGCACGTTAACGCCCAGGTCAGCGGCAATCTCATCCGGACTACGATAGCTGCGGTCGGCCAAATCCATCAAGACGGCCAATCCGGACATGATTAGAAAGCCGATCGCTGCGCCACCGAGCAGATAAGGAGGAAGCTTGGGACCATAGAATCCACCAATCTGCGGAACCTCTAAGACCTTGAGCGTGCGTTGGCCAGCGTCTGGCAAGAGTTGAATTGCGTTGACCTTTTCGGTGTAGGGTTCCAGCAACTTTGCCACGGATTCCAATTCGAGGTTCATCAAGCGGTTCTCGCGCATGACTACCCCCAATTCCTGGCTTTTCGCCAAGTTGGCCGAGGCCAAACTCTTTAGACCAGCGAGTTGCTTTTCAAGAGCGGCTTCTTTTTCTCTTAACGCGTTGACTCGGATGGCCAAACGCTGTTCTACGGTGATTCCAACAGGAGCGACATTCTGTTCGGCGGCGGCTTCTTCGGCTTCCTTGCGGAGACGCGCCATTTCAAGTTCTTCTTGTTTCTCGCTCGCAGCCAACTCGGCGATTTTCTGCTTCATAATTTGGATCCGCAGTCGCTGGTTGTTCACCGAGGGGTGCGCGTCGCCGTTCTTCTCCAGCAATTCTTGTAATCGCATTTCCAACTCGAACAACTTCGTGTCTTCCAACCTTGAAGACTGGGTGTCGCGAGTTATTTCGACCGAAGGTTGTTCGATGCGGGGGGCCACTGGCGGGTGATACAGTGTATTGAGCAGTTCGTGCTCGCCGCTACTAAGCATTACGAGCAGTTGTTCAGGTGGACGATTGGCAGCGATGCCTTCTTCAACCTGAGCCAATTCAGCATGCAAACGTTCGCGTTCGACCTGCAACGCCGATACCTCCGCGTTGACTTGCATGTAGATCTCGATGTAGGGATCCGTGGCTTCTGTGCCGCTCCAAATTACGTTCTTGGCGCTCTCACGGAACTGCTCATTGCGTTCATAGATTTTCTTGAACTGCTCTTCGAGTTTTTTCTGCGTGTTGGTTACCAAGTCGTGGACTTCGCGGCCAACGGTTCGGTATTCCTCCGATAGAAATTCGCTGTAGCCACTGACGACAGCATTTACCACAATGGCGGCCAGCTCCGCGTCATTGCAAATGTAGCTAATTTCTAGCAGAGCAGTGTTTGCATCTTTGCCACCGGGCTGAACCACCAGGTTCTTGCCGCTGAGCATGGCTGCAATTTGGTCAACGGTCATGCCCTTAAGTGCAGGCTGGTCGGTCAAATTTCCCTTTTCAACAGCGTTGCGGAGTACGAGCTGACTCTTGATGATTCTCGATTCATCTTGCCGCGTAAAGTCTGCAACTTCATTTGGGTCATAAGCCTGAATATTGTTGTTGCGCGTGGATTGGGGCAGGGAGGCCACGACCCGCACTAGCGCGCTGGCCTGATATTGAGCAGGCTGTTTCGAAAAGTAGAGATACCCCAGTCCGGTCCCTATGATTGACCCCAGAATAGGTAGCCACTTCCAGCGCCACAGAACTTTCAGGATATCGAAACCCTGCTGTGGCTCCCCCATGGGCATCCCTTCCACAGTACGCATGTTGGGGCTTCCGTTGACCACAGGACTATCCATGACTTGCGACATAACAACACTTTTCAGAGGTTTAGATTGAAAATGTGGACTAGCAGCCATGGACCCCGCGAAACAGGCAGTCCAGGCAATTGAAATACGGGCGAGAATCTTCTTGAGTATAGGTAAGCTGTGCAAATAGGCAGCCAACCTGCATAGAATGTTTTACAAGGAAAGCGAAGTGGGACGCGATTTGTCCCAAAATCCATCACAATCCGCACGATTGTGTCACCTTGCGCTGGTTGAGTCAGCAGCACCAACCGGCTGTGTCTTGCCCTAAAGGTACGGCAGCTCTCCAAAAAGAAAAGGGCTTTCGTCAAAATACTTGCTAGAATGAAATCTGGAACCCAGCAACATGAGGCTGGTCGCGTCTTGTCATTTTTCCAACTCTTGTAATGCCAAAACCACCAAAGTCTCGTGGGTCCACCAACATTGGGCAAAGTGCAGTTGAAGCGCCAACACCGCTACAGGTGGGGGGGCTGGCATTCCTGTGGACCGGTCGAGTCCTCTGCCTGGCACTGTTCGCTTTCTCTCCATGGCTCTATGGAATGGTCACCTGGCAGCTGCAGGTTTGGCTGGTTCCGTGGGCTGCACTCGTTCTGGCTACCGCCGGGGTTCATCTGGTGCTAGCTCGGCAATCTACGTACGCCCGACCGCTAATCAATCCGTTTACGGCTAGCCTAGCGGTGCTGTTGATTCTCGCCTTACTGCAAACAGTCCCGTTGCCGGACGGAATCTGGCGGAGGCTGGCCTCTGGCGCCACTTTTGATCGTGAAATCGGTCAGTTGGCAGCAGAATATGCTTCCCAGTCCGAAACAATGTCACCGAAGAGCGCAGATCCACAAATTGTGGAGTTGCTGCCAGATGTGGAGTTGCTGCCAGACACTGTCAGCATCGAATCGCCGCGTACGCTGAGCGTCCATCCGCAACAGACCCGCGCCAGCAGCGCTGTATTTGCCGCGGCTCTGGCTGTGCTGGTTGCCAGCGGAATTTTATTTCGTGGGCAGCTTGGCAACTTATTGCTGCTGGGCAGTATCGCTGTCGTTAGTTTGGCCCACACGCTGCTTGGCCTTTTTCAAAGCATCGTGTGGAACAAGTGGACACTTCTGGAGATGCCAACGGCTACTCACTTTTCGACTTTCGTTTCGCGAAACTCAGCGCCTCAGTATATTGCTATTGGAATGGGAGCAGCGATTGGCTTGTTGGTCTGGTGGACTAGGACCAAAAGCAATGCAGCCGAGGAGAAACGTTATCACGTTCGCTATCCAGCGATCAATGCTGTCGCACGACTGCGTAGGCGATTGGAAGAACTGCTTCAAGATCTCGACCTAATGAGCACCGTGCTTATCTTTGCGATTACTTTCATGCTTGTGGGGGCAATTGCGGCGGCCAGCCGCGGCGGCATCCTGGCTTGCATATTTGCCATATTCATTACGTTAGGGATGACGCTCAGCAAACGCAGCGGAGCATTTCTCAGGTCAGCAGGCATCGTCGTGCTGATGGGGTTTGTCGGTACGATACTATTGACCACGCTCGAGCTGGATATTCAAGTCCTTGAGCGAATGGGCACCATTTCGGCGGAAGCACATCAGCTTAATAACGGTCGCTTAGATGTCTGGAAAATGGCTGTAAGCGAGCCGGCCTACTGGGCAGCGGGCAGCGGGCTGGGCACTTTTCATTTTGGTATTTTGCCCTGCTACAGTGGTTTTGAATCCGCCTGGTTTTATCACGCCGAAAACATCTTTGTCGAACTTTTCTTCGAGCTCGGAGTGCTTGGGTTATTGGTTGGGCTGTCTGGATTGGGTTGGCTGGTCTGGCGTATTATGGATGCCCGCACCAAGTCCTCGCGAAACGACATGTTGTATCCAGCGATTGTGTTCGCCTTGTCCGCTGTGACCCTGCAATCGTTGGTGGATTTCAGCTTGATTATTCCGGCTGTTTTTCTGCCGCTGGCCGCCATGGTCGGTTGTTTCATGGTCGATATAGTGCCGCCATCGCAAAGAAGGCAGCGCAGCGCTCGGCACGCTGCTACCCATACGTCTGAAGAAGTCAAACCTCCCCAGATCGCACTGAGGCTCGCGTCTGTAGGTTTACTGGTGCTAATTGCAATTGGCATGCTACAAGGCTTCTCGTCGTTGCAGGGATTCGCCGCAGCGGAAGCGATCGAGCGGCACGTCGATAATTGGGATGAAGTCGCCGGAGATGGGGTACCAAGAATGCCCGTATTAAATCTCCAGCCACGCCTACTTGAGCACCCCGAGGTCGCGATCCAATTGGCGAGGCTCGAGCAAAAGAAGTTTGAAAGCGATCTCAATGCCTCATCGGCTTGGCCCGATAACACACCCGCTGAACTCAAGAAAATGTTGCAAACACCGGCGGCAGCTAGTGCCGTCGTGCGTGGTGGTGAGCACAGCAAGTTGGCCGCTTCTCTAGAGATCTATCGCCATGAACCGCTGCTGCTCGAGTTGCTGGTTCGTTCCTCACAGCGAATGCAAACTGCAGCTAATGCTTGCGCTCTAGATTGGCGTCCGAGTTGGGGGCTATTTCAATCTGATTTGGGGCAGTTGTCGGACGCTACGCGCTACCGAAACTATGCGCGGCTGGCGTTATTTGCGGGACATCTTCCGCGATTGCAGCAGTCAGTGGGTACCAACGCATTATGGGCAGGCGAGCGTCGCATCGGCTTAGACCTTTGGCGACGTGCCTTGACGGGAAACCCAACTTTGTCACAGAACGTGCTTCCGCTGGTTGGAAAACTACTCGACGCTGACGAACTGGAAGGCGTGCTACCGCCCCGACCGCTGGTACGAGCGCGGATCGCACAGCGCTTAACGCAACTAAAAAGCGGCGCGGCAGATCCAAGCGATCCCGCCTCCCCCCGCTCGATCGGAGAAAAGCTCGTGTCAACGATTGATTTGGACGATCTTGGGCAGTCGGCAAAGACTGCCGACGACTGGAGTTTAGTTGCCTGGGCTGCGGAAAGCCAAGACAATCCCACGCTGGCGATCGAAGCTTACAAGCAGGCGATCGTGAAAGCGCCCATGGATCACAAGAGAAATATTGATCTTGCGCGCCTACTAGTCGCTCGAGGTCAACGTCAGGAAGCCATCCAACAAATCCAGATTGCCCTGCGCCGATCGCCATTGAATGAACAATACCAGCAGCTACTCGACGAGCTCGATCCATCCGCTCCTTAATCCCTCCGAGGACCACATGGACCAGTCTGCAGCCCGATCATCGACCGCGTCTTCCACCCAGTCTACGACCCAGGCACCTTCTTCGCCGAAACTGCCGGATCTTTATGCGCTACTTGGCTTGGCTGCGTTGGAATCAAATCCAGAGAAGATTGCTGCGGCCTTGCGTCAAGTACTTGCAGATTTCAAAGCCGCCAAGGCCAAGCAGGACCTTAAGCAGGCTGCCCGTTTAAAGAAAGTACTTGAGCTGGGCAAGCAGAATCTGCTTTCGGCGGAGCGTAAAACCGCCTACGATGCACGTTGGCAAGCTGCCTTTGGATCCGCAGTCGCAAGCGACGTATCTGACGCACCCCAGTGGGACTATGGCGGGCTCGATAGCCTGCTCCCAACGGGTGATCCGTCCACCAAATTTGACTTGGCCCAGTACCTAAAAACCGCTCCAGTCTTGCCCGAAGTCCAAACGGAATCCGACTTTCTCAAGCTGCAGTCTTTGCTGGCTGGCGAATCCCCTCACCCAACGGCGGCTTCTCAGCAAGTGGCTAGCGACAAAGAACCTCCAACGGTTCCCGCTGCGCGCCCAGTTAGTAAATCGAATGACGCAGTCATTCAAACGAGTCCCGTTTCCTTTGCCGCTCAGTCGGCAGAAACGGCCAAGCGTAAACCCAAGAATCTGGCGAAACAACTTCGACAGAAGCGAGATCGTTCGTTGCTGCTGATGGTCGGTGGGGTGTTAGCTAGTTTAGCAATTCTGCTGGGTGTGCTCGCTTATGTCCTCAATCCCAAGACGCCGAAAGCAGACAGCACCCTGGCGAGGGTGCCCGATCCTGTAGTTCAGCCCAATCGTCCAACGAACGGTCCCCGCCCCCGCAGCAGTGGATTGCCGCAGCTGGCTGGACTGGAAAATCTCGACGCAGGCAATCCGTCTGCGGCCATGCAGCCCGACGACGAGCCTGCATCAGTGCCCAGCGAGGCCATGCCGGCACCAGACGAAGCAGTGCCCAGTGAACCGCCAATGTTCAGTGAACCGCCCAACGCTCCGACGGAGCCTGAAATGGTGGATCCGTCAATGGCGACCCCGCCGCCTGCCCCCTCGCTCCAACCTGCGGCTGAGCCGACGTTGAGCGATGCGGAGAAGGCAAATTGGAAACAATCCATGCAGGAAGTGCGTGCAACGATCGCGCAGCAAGAGTATCAATTGGCCATCGAAAAAATGGCGGCCATAGAGCCGCAAGTCAAGACGCAGCGGCAGAAAGACCAATTTCGACGCCTGGATGTCGTGCTACATTTGGCCCAAGATTTCCATGCGGCACTGGTGGAAGCCATTGCCGGCCTCCAGGCAGGGGAGACATTCAAAGTTGGCTCGACCGAGGTTTCGTTTCGCGACGGCTCCGAATCAGAGGTGTCGATCCAGATGGAAGGCAGCTCGCAGACGTATCCACTGGCGGAAATCCCAGTGGGACTAGCCTTTGGGTTGGTCGACTTGAAATTGGATCTACTTCATGGAAGTTCGCTGGCCAAGAAAGCCGGATTTACGATTGTACACCCCAAGAGCAATGACATTGTGCGCGCCAAGGCTCGTCAGTTGATGCAGGAGGCCATAGACACCGGGTTCGCCGATCCTGACATGATGCTAGCATTCGACGAGGATTTTAAGCCATAGTAGCAGGCACTCTCCGAGTGCCGTCCGCCTCTTCCTCGGTAGCAGGCATTCTTCGAGTGCCGTCCGCGCAATCCGAAAGTAGCAGGCACTCTCCGAGTGCCGTCCGCTCGCACTACGCATTCCAGCAACTTCTACCCGAAAAATTCACAATTCTCAGAATTTTTCTGCAGACTTTGGATCTATAAGACGCCTTTAATGATGAGGTAGCTCGTAAAGTCGTTTCGTTCGGCCTGCTGTTTTCTTGGCGAAATCCGAATAAATTTTTCGAAAAACTTTGCTTGCTAGTTGAATTACTGACAAGTTTCCTCAACAATGGCTAGTTATCGTGTGCGGTTCTCTCACACCTGCACACGTGTACAAAAATACCTTACCTGTCGTTATTCCTTGGTATTGCCCCGGGGTGAGGTTGCCGTAAACGTTTTTTTGTTTCTTTCTTTTTCTTCTGCGAGGTCACAATGAAGAATAGTTTTCGAGCATTACGCTCACCCCGTCCTGGCTTTACGCTGGTGGAATTGCTGGTGGTGATTGCCATCATCGGCATTCTGGTCGGTCTGCTACTGCCTGCCGTACAAGCGGCGCGCGAAGCTGCTCGACGCATGCAGTGCACCAACAACTTGAAGCAATTATCGCTGGCGGCTCACAACCACGAGAGTGCCTTCAAGAAGTTCCCTCCCGGGTATCTTGGCACCAACAACGGTGCTGCACAGACTTCCACACCTGGGGGAACAAACGCTCCCAATGGTGCTCAGTGGGTGGGTCACTTGGTGTACATCATGCCCTACATGGAGCAGGACTCGATTTATCAACCGTTTCCAACTGTGCGTCAATTGGACCCCAAGGCCAAGATGTCGGGCAATACGACGTTGGACGGTGCTAAGTTTGATCCTTGGTTCAACGACGATGACTACGACCCCAGCGACATTGACACGCTGTGGGATTTCGCGCAATTCCGCGTGGGCGCATTCTTGTGCCCTAGCGACGATGCTTACTCCAATTCGTATGCTAATGCTTACCGCCTGCACAACTACGGTCCAGCCGGTAACACGGGTACGATTTCGATGAGTGGCTGGTTGCTGCAAGGCACCGAGGACCTAGGCCGCACCAACTACTTGGGATGTGCCGGTGGAATGGGCAAGACCCAATCGGTTCCGTGGAATAAGTGGACTGGCATTTTCCATAACCGTTCGCAGACCACTTTCGGTCACATCACCGATGGTGCTTCGAACACATTCATGTTCGGCGAAGTCACTGGTCTGTGGACCGATTCGGCCAAGCCTCAAGGTCGCCAGTGGTCATTCACTTGGAATGTCGGCCCCATGGCAACTGCTTGGGGTATCGGTGGTGCAACACCCTACAATTGGTACAAGTACAATTCGCGTCACTCCGGCGGAATCATCAACTTTGCCATGGGTGATGCATCGGTCCAGGCTGTACCGATGACGATCGATGGTACGATCTATCGTCGCTTGTCCGGTATGCAAGACAGTGAAGTAGCTCAGCTACCTAACTAGTATTGAGTTCTTAATAAGCGGGTGGGGTATCAGGCCCCATCCGCTTTTGTTTCTCCCTCCTTTAACATCCAGGATCACTTCAGTGAAGAAGTTTCTGTTGATTCCTCTAGCCCTCTCGCTTTGTTCATTTTGTGCTTGCTCACCTGACAATTCGGCAGCTGTGCCGGATTCATACGGCAGTTCGACTCGGTCTCCTGATGACAAGAAGGAAATTGAAGCAGGACCTGGTGGCGAAAGCGATGGTAATTCCGTCGCGCCTCCACCTCCGCCGCCAGTTGAGCCATAGAGAAATCTGATACGACATTCGTCGCTTTGACATCGTGCCAAACAAAGACGAGCCCCCTCCCGAAGGGTGCTCGTCTTCTTTTTTTGCCTAACCGTGATTCGAAACTGGTTCTCTGCGGCCGGTTATCGATCGACCTCCCGCGAAATAGTGCACTTTTGATTGTCAGGCTTTGCGGGAGCGTGAGATACATATCGCCGTGGCGTTCAGCGAGAAGTTTCTTAAAGTGTGATCTTTTGCTGGTGTCAAGAAGTTGAAAAAATGCCCACTTTGGGTTGTAAAGACTATTGCATTTTGCGCAGACGAGTTAAGATGTAGGGACTGAAAAGATCGACTTACGACCTTTGTTCGGAAGAAAATAAGACAAATGCTTAGAATTCTATCCACAATTTGCTTAGCGCTGCTTAGTATTGCATCCTTTTCTCAAGTTGGTCGCGGTGCAATTGTGGTGACCGGGGCGTCAACCATTGTTGAGACTTCTGCTGCTTCGGATCCTGTTGCCACGTTCACGCTGACCATCAATGCTCGCACGGATGCCGCAGACCCGTTGGGGTTTTTCGGCTTTTCCGTTCTGCTTCCCACGGAAGCTGGTACTAGCTCGGTGCACACCCTAAATCGGGAAGGGGTTTGGAACAACTTTACGCCTAGTCCTACATTGGATGAAGCGCTCTTGACCGTCACTGGTGGCTCAGGTGCTCTATTGACAACCTACCAAGGCGGCATTAATGCAGGTGCTGTGATTGCAACCAACCCTTTTGAGTTTGGTTTCGTTGGAACTGACCGATTGGCTACCATTACATTTTCGGTGGCACGAACTGCATCTGTCCAAAACTTGAACATCGTTTTAAACCAACAACCCGCGATTTTGCCAATACCGGCTACGGGTAATGGCTTCTTCGAAGACGGTAATCCCGGCGGGCCTGGTGGCGCAATTCTTCCTACCCAGCTTGCGGATGACATCGGCGCTGGGTCTTCGATTGCCTTTCAGGTTGGTGCCCTCACCGCCGTGCCTGAGCCGAGTTCCATGTTGCTGAGCGGCATTGCCGTACTAGGCTTGTTGCGACGTCGTCGCCGATAGTAGGTCCACTTAGTGAGACACTAGCGAACTCTGCGGCGATAATTCAGTCGCAGGCCGATCATATAACTTCGAGCACCTGGGCGATGAGAATCTTTCATCGCCTTTCTTGTTTTCCCAGCTCGAACATTTCCTACTAAGGAACCTTCCCGAAAACATGCGTAGTGGAATTCGCCAGAATTCCTTACCGACTAAGGAACCTTCCCGAATAACATGCGTAGTGGAATTCGCCAGAATTCCTTGCCGCCGATTGCCATAGACGTGACTAGCCACCAAAAGACACAAGAAACACAAAGGGAATATTTTGTGGGTGGGGGCCGTTTGCAATTACTGGTGGTGAGAGGATGGATTGTTATTGCTTGTCGATTCAAGCTTGTTCTGTTTTTTGTCGTTAATCCAAGTAACAGAAGTCGAGCGAGGCAAAGAGACTTTGGACCAAGTGGGTTATTCGCTCTGTCTTGGGGTTTGATCCTCCAGTATCCAGAAACGTGACGCAGGCCATCCGCTCGGCTGATGTTGGTAGGCGAGCGAAACAGGCCAAGTAGAGCTGCTCGACGATTGCCTCGGATGCTAACTCTGGCGACTCTTGGACAATTCTCGTGGCCGTATGCTCGGCTCTGGCAATTACCCACGGATGATTGAGCAGCGTGAGCGCCTGCGGCGCTACCGTGCTTCGCGAGCGGCGGCCAACGGAGACACTAGAATTGGCAAAGTCAAAAGCTTCATACAACTCAGGCAACGCATTGCGAAATACGGGGTGGTAAATACTGCGCCGCGTCGAACGATGGGCGTAGTTGTAATCCGCCTTGGTGCCTGACGCGACCAGTGATTGTCCGCGTGTCAAATCCAACTCGCCACTGACCTGCAGCATTGCATCGCGCAATGATTCGACGGTCAATCGTCGCGCACTGCCACGCCAGTAGAGCCGATTATCTGGATCGATGTTGGCCACGCTGTCCGGCGTTTCACGGATAGCCCGACGATAGGCTTTCGATAGCACGATATCGCGGACCAATGTCTTCGTAGACCAGTTGCATTCAATGAGGCGCCGCGCAAGCTCATCCAGCAATTCGGGATGGGATGGTGGGCTGCCGGTCGTGCCAAAATTGTTGATCGTGGGCACTAGGCCTTGGCCCATCAGCCAACTCCACACGCGATTGGCATACACACGGGCGGTAAGCGGGTTTTCCGGGGATGCGATCCAGCGGGCGAGCTCCAAACGTCCACCAACGTCGCTCGGCAGGGCTTGCCCCGCGTTCGGCAGGGCAGTCAAGAAGCCGCGTGGTACGGTCGCTCCCAAGTTGTGTACGTCGCCACGGACATGAATTGGAATGTCGCGAGGTGGGTTTTGCTCGAGAATGGTCAAGTATCGCGGTCGCATCGCCAGTTCCGCTTGCAGCCGCTTCTTGAGGGATTCGAGTTGCTCGAGTTCCGCTTGCAGATCCGGTTTGTGTGGAGAGGTCTTGCTTGAATCGTTTTTCGTATCTTTCTTGTCGTCTGGGGTTTGGTCAGCGCGGTCCAGTGGCAGGAACTGGACGGCATCGACAATGACGTGCCCTTGTGTATCGGCGTTGGAGATCAGCACATAGGCTTGTCCCTGTTCCTCGAAGCGAAAATTCCCGAGTGTGATCCACACTCCATCTTCGCTCGGAGCCCGCTGTTGATCAACGTAGACAGTCGATTCGCCAGCGGCACTGAAGATTTTCACTGGCAGGCGACGCGTGCGATTCGATCCAATGGTGTAGGCAAATCGCAGTCGATATTCGCCAGGCGGCAACAATTCTGGTTCGAAGGTGGCCGTCTTCGAGCCCTTGCCGGTACCTTCGTCGTGCAAGTAGCTCGTGCCAACGAGTGGTGTAGCAAAGTCGCTGGTGGCCCAGGTTCCGACCAGACGCGCGTCAGCGCTGTCTATCACGATGCCTTCCAACTCGTCCAACGCTATCTTGCGTTTCTGGTTTCCGTCCTTACCGCCCAGCAGCTTCTTTAGTTTGGCGATGCGATTTTCCGCGTGGCCGAGCTGACTTTGCAGTTCGTCAAAGCGGGCCTGCTCGGCGGGCGGGAGCGGGAGTTCGGCGTCAATCCAGCTGGAAACATTATCGTGTTTGAACGCGACCGCCGAACGCAGGATTCCAGCCAGAGCATAGTAATCCTTGGTTGGAATTGGATCGAATTTATGGTCGTGGCAGCGGGCGCAGCCAATCGTTTGCCCGAGAAAAGCACTTCCCATGACATCTAGCTGCTCGTCGATCGTATCCATCTCGAGTTGCTGCTTGTCCTGTTGCTCCAAGTTGTTGTTTCCCAGAGCCCAGAAGCCTGTAGCGACTAGTTGCGTGGCCTGCGTTTGAGGATCCGTGGTCGATTTCGCCAGCATATCACCCGCGATTTGCTCTTCGATCATTCGCGCAAAGGGACGATCTTCGGCAAAAGCTTGGATCAGGTAGTCGCGATAACGCCAGGCCTCAGGCAATACAAAACCTCGTAGTGTGATCGAATCTGCGTACCGTACCACGTCCATCCATCGTCGTGCGAAGGTCTCGCCAAAGTGGGTCGAAGCCAGCAATTCGTCGACCAACCGCTGGTAAGCGCCTTCTGCATTCTGCTCCGACTGCTCCATGAAATCCGCCAATTGAGCTGGCGTTGGAGGCAGCCCGGTTAAATCGAAGTACAGACGTCGCGCAACAATCGCAGGACTAGCGGGGCCGGCGATATCCTTGGCTGGGATCCCGGCTTCGACAAGCGATTGTGCGATCCAGGCATCAATGCCTTGGGTCGGAATCTCGGCTGGGATGGGTCGGTAAGCCCAGTGCTCTTGTGCACGCTCGACCGGCAAGCCGACCTGACGTGCTGGAGCATTTGAATCGGTGACGCGTGGATCGGCAGCCCCGGCTGAAATCCACTCCTTGAAATCGGCGATCACGGATTCGTCGAGCTTCCCATCAGGTGGCATCTGTAGATTGGGATCTGCGTAAGATATCGCCTTGAACAGCAGGCTATCGGCCGCGTCGCCTGGGATGATACTCGGACCTGAATCGCCGCCTTGCTCCCAGGCCGCTTTCGCATCGAGCCTCAGTCCCCCGCTGACCTCGGTATCTGCCGCGTGGCATTCCAGGCAATGAGCGACCAAGGCGGGGCGGATTTTTCGTTCAAAGAAATCGATGGCTGCCGTGTCAGGTTCATCGCCTGCACAAGTATTGGGCCCGGCAAGTGACGCCAGCGAGATACCGACCAGTAGGATGCCAGGAGCTTTCTTGACGTTCATAGAGCGCAGCGGTCGAAAAGGACATCAGTTAGGGGGAGTCCTTAGTTTAGGTGCTGGCGATCCAAAATCGTACCCGCCGGGTAGATTTTTCTTCCTCGCGGAGACACTTATCCCTTTTTCGCCACCAAAGCGTCTTGACACATTCCCCTGGGAAAGCTTGCAACGGAGGAAGGGGAAGCGTGCGAGGGTAAAAACCTTCCGCGTGGTAGGTGTAACTAGGAAAATGCACCGACTGGCGATAAGTCCCAGCTCAGGCTGGCAGGCTCATTTGATAACCATCAGCAGATCGCCGGCTTCGACTTGCGAGCCCGTTGTGACGAGCAATTGCTGAACGGTGCCTTCTTGTTCCGCATTGATGGTGGTTTCCATTTTCATGGCTTCTAGCACCAGTAATTTATCGCCCTTCTTAATGCTCTCATCCTGTTTGACGGCGATTCCGATGACCATGCCTGGCATGTTGGCGGCCACGTGCGTGGGATCGCTCGGGTCTGCCTTGACGGCTTTGACCACAGCGTTCTCGAGGGAATTGTCGATCACTTCCACTTCACGTGGCTGTCCGTTCAATTCAAAGAACACGGTCCGCGTACCGTCTGGTTTGGGCTGTCCCGTAGCCAGATAGCGAATGATCAGCCGCTTTCCCTCTTCGATATCGACGGCCATTTCCTGGCTGGTATCGGGGCCGTAGAAGAAGTATGGCGTTGGCAAAACGCTGACATCACCGTAGCGCTTACTATGCTCGATGAATTCCTCGTACACCTTGGGGTACAACACCTGGGTAATGCACTGTCGATCCGTGGCTGGTTGCCCAAGTTTTTCGGTTAGCACTTTCCGAGTGGCTTCCAGGTCGGCTGGAGGCAACGAAGCACCTGGCCGCCCAGTGACGCGTGGGCGATCTCGCAGGATGGCCTGCACGGCCGGTTCGGGAAAGCCGCCAGGTGGTTGCCCCATCATGCCACTGAGCAGATCGATCACCGATGCGGGGGGCGCTAAGTCGCGTTGGCCGCTGAGCACATCGTCAATCGACAGTCCACCCGCAACCATGAACAAGGCCATATCGCCGACGGCTTTGGACGTCGGTGTGACCTTGACGATATCTCCGAACATCTGATTGACTTCGGCGTACAGGTGACAGACTTCGACCCAGCGATCGGAAAGCCCCAGCGCATGCGCTTGATGATAGAGGTTCGTGTACTGGCCACCTGGCATTTCGTGTTCATACAAATCGCCGCTGGCTGCCAGTGTTTCGCTTTCGAATGCAAGGTACTGATCACGAACAGATCGCCAGTAGCTGGAAAGTTGCGTTAGCACGGGGGTCGACAGCTCACTCTCCCGTTCACTGAATCGCAGCGCTTCGACCAATGTATTTAAGTTGACCTGCGAAGTGCCGCCCGACATTGAGGCGATTGCGCCATCGGCGATATCCAAATCTTCCTCGGCAGCGGCCAGAATCGAAGCGGCTTGGATACCTGCTGTATCGTGTGTATGAAAGTGAATGGGAATGCCGATTTCTTGCTTTAGTACCCGCACCAACTGCTTGGCGGCCGCAGGCTTGCACAAACCAGCCATATCTTTGATGGCCAGCATGTGAGCGCCCATTTTCTCGAGTTGTTTGGCGAGTTCGACGTAGTACTTCAAGTCGTACTTTTGGCGTTTGGGGTTTAGGATATCGCCGGTGTAACAAATGGACGCTTCGCAAATTCCGCCATGTTCCAACACGGCATCCATGGCCACGCGAATGTTCTCGACCCAATTGAGTGCATCGAACACGCGAAAAACGTCGATGCCCGCAGCCGCCGCTTCACGCACAAACACGTTGACCACATTGTCTGGATAGTTGGTATACCCTACGGCATTGCTGGCTCGCAGCAGCATTTGAAAGAGGATATTCGGGATGCGTTGTCGAAGTTGTTCCAGTCGTTGCCAGGGGCTCTCTTTCAGGAACCGCATCGAGGTGTCGAACGTCGCTCCGCCCCACATTTCCAAGGAAAAAAATTGCGAAGCATGGCGAGCATAGGCATCCGCGATTTGCAACATGTCATAGGTGCGCAGGCGGGTCGCTAGCAGCGATTGATGCGCATCGCGCATGGTCGTGTCGGTTAGCAACAGTGTTTTCTGATCACGCACCCACTCGGAGAACTTCTCTGCCCCCAGCTCTTTGAACCGGTCACGTGTGCCCTTGGGCAGGTCTCCACGTGGCCCAAAATCTGGAACATGTGCTGGTTGGCGGCTTGCCGGTATCGGCTTGTCCTTGACCAGGTCATTGCCGTTGACGAGCACATTGGCCAAATAGCGCAGCAGACGCGTGGCACGGTCCCGGCGGGTGGGCAAGACAAACAACTGAGGCGTAGTGTCAATTAACCGCGTCGTAGCTTTGCCGGCCAGGAAGTCCTCGTTGGTGATCATTTGCGTCAAGAACGGGATGTTGGTCTTGACGCCACGAATCCTGAATTCTTGCAAGCAGCGTTCCATGCGACCAGCCGACTCTCGCAATGAACGTCCACGCGCCGTGACTTTGACCAACATGGAATCGTAAAACGGGTTCACTACGGCACCGCTATACGCGCTGCCGGCATCAAGACGGATGCCTAAGCCCCCGGCGGATCGGTAGTGCGTGATGCGCCCGTAGTCGGGACGGAAGGCATTGGAGGGATCTTCCGTCGTGACACGGCACTGCATGGCAAAGCCATTTACATGGACGTCCGACTGCAGCGGCAAGTCGACCGAAGCGTCACCAAGCTTGTATCCCATCGATACCAATATTTGTGCGCGGACCAAGTCGATGCCGGTTACCTCTTCGGTGACGGTGTGTTCCACTTGGATGCGTGGATTGACTTCGATAAAGTAGAATTGGCTGGTATCGGTGTCGTATAAGAATTCGACCGTACCGGCAGCGCGGTAGCCAACGGCATTGCCAATGGCCAATGCGGCAGCATGAAGTTGACTGGCGACCTGGGGATCCAGGTTTGGTGCAGGTGCGAGTTCGACTACTTTTTGATGCCTTCGCTGCACGGAGCAGTCGCGTTCGTACAAGTGGATTAAGTTGCCGTGGCCGTCGCCCAACAATTGCACTTCGATATGCCGCGCCCGGGCCACCAACTTTTCGATGAATACTTCATCGCTACCAAAAGCGCTCAACGATTCGCGCTGCGCCGAATCCAACGCGGCAGCCAATCCAGCGGAATTTTCGACCATCCGCATCCCGCGCCCACCGCCTCCCTTGGCGGCTTTGAGCATAATGGGATAGCCCATCTGAGCAGCGATTTCTTCAGCGTCTTGCAGAGACGTCACGGCAGCCGAGCTGCCTGGCAGCACGGGCACTCCAGCCATAACGGCAATGTTGCGGGCAGCGACCTTATCACCGAGCTGATTGAGCGAGTCGACACTGGGGCCGACAAAGGTGATTCCTTCGGCTTCTAAAGCGGCTGCAAAGGTTGGATTTTCAGATAGGAAACCGTAGCCCGGATGTACTGCGTCAATCTCATAGCGTTTGCAAATCTCAACAATGCCTGCGATATCCAAGTAGGACCGAATCGGCTCGCCAGCCTTGCCGATCTGGTATGCTTCATCGGCCTTAAAGCGGTGTAGCGCAAAGCGATCTTCGTGGGAGTAAATGGCGACGGTACGAATCCCAAGTTCGTGCGCGCTGCGGAAAACTCGCGTCGCAATTTCAGAACGGTTGGCGGCTAAGAGCTTTTTAATTGGTCGCATAGTCTGGTCTAACGGATAATTTTGCGTGTGCGGAGCAAATTGATAACTTGTTCAACGCAGTCATTAATGGGAGTCTCGTGTGTGCGCAATATTAAGTCCGGTTCGGTGGGGACATCGTACGGCTCACCGGCTCCAGGTAACTTGGGCAACTCACCGGCTGCGGCTTGAACGTACTGACCGCGAGGATCGCGCTGTTGGCAAACTTCTAAAGGCGCATCGAGATAGACCACGATAAAGTTATCGCGACCGATCACTTCTGCAGCTTTGTCTCGCATCGCTGCGTCTGGGGAAATCAAAGCGGCCAGGCACATGAGACCATTATCGTTCAGGAGTCGTGCCATTTGCGCGCAACGGCGTAGATTCTCCGAGCGCTCGGGCGGCGTAAACCCAAGGTCACGACTCAAACCGCGTCGAAGATCTTCGCCATCCAGCACAATGCTGGTGCGTCCTGCGTCAAACAGGGCACGTTCTACGCCACGCGCAATCGTTGTCTTACCGCTGCCACTCAGTCCAGTAAACAACAGCGTCGCGGGCGTTTGCCCCAAACGCGCTTGGCGTTCACTCTTCGTCACGACACGGATATCTTGCGTCAGTTCATCAGCCGATTTCTCGACAACCTCCCATGGCGCGAGCTTCTGCTTCTTGTCGGACTCTCGCGCCGAAATCATGCCAGCCGCCAACGTCTCGTTGGTAATGCGATCAACAACAATAAACGCTCCTGTCGTCCGATTGCGTCGATAGGCGTCGTAATGAATAGGACTACTCAGCGTGACAGTACAGCGTCCAATTTCGTTGAGCTGCAGATCGGGCGCAGGATTACTGTGCAGAGTATTCACGTCGACGCGATACCGCAGCGATTCGATTTGCCCCGGAATCGTTTGCGTCGTGTGCTTGAACAAGTACGTCTTGCCAGGCACCATCGGATCCGCACTCATCCACACCAGCATTGCATCAAAGTCGTTGCTAGAACGCGGAACATTGCCGGGTCGTACGATCATATCACCACGGCTACAGTCGACTTCGTCTTCCAGCGTTAGTGTCACGGACTGCGGCGTAAACGCTTCGTCCAAATCACCGTCAAAGGTCACGATGCTTTTTACACGACTGGTACGACGACTGGGAAGAATCATGACCTCGTCGCCGGTACGAACGATTCCAGAAGCGATCGTGCCGCAAAAACCACGGAAGTCCAAATTGGGACGACTTACGTATTGAACTGGGTAACGGAAGTCTTCGAAGTTACGATCCGAACCGATGTAGACCGTTTCCAAGAAGTTCATCAACGTGCTACCACGGTACCATGGCATATTGGGACTCGGGTCAACGACATTATCGCCCGACAGTGCCGAGATGGGGATGAAGTGCAAGTCAGGCAGATCCAAGCGACGCGAGAAGTCGCGATAATCGGCGCAGATTTCTTCGAACCGTTTCTCGCTGAAATCGGCCAAGTCCATTTTGTTGACCGTCACGACCACGTGTCGTATCCCGAGCAACGACACGATAAAACTGTGGCGTCGGGTCTGTGTGAGTACACCTTGTCGAGCGTCGATGAGTATGACTGCCAAATCAGCGGTCGACGCGCCTGTCGCCATGTTGCGCGTATATTGCTCGTGCCCAGGGGTATCAGCAATGATGAACTTGCGCTTTGCCGTCGAGAAATATCGGTAGGCCACATCGATAGTAATGCCCTGCTCTCGTTCAGCCTTTAAACCATCGGTCACCAAGGCTGGGTCAAACTTGCCACCTGTGGTACCGTGCGTTTTGGATTCACTTTCCAACTGCGCAAGTTGATCTTCGTAGAGCATTTTGGAATCATACAGAAGTCTCCCAATCAGGGTACTCTTGCCATCATCCACGCTCCCACAAGTAATGAAACGCAATAATTCTTTGCGTTCGTGTTGGGCAAGGTAGGCGTCGATATCGGTGGCGATTAGGTCGCTTTGGTGACTCATAGATCAATTTCTGGCGAGCGCGGGATAGGTGGCGTATCGAGAGCTTCAAGAATCGCAATTGGGATCGCAATCGCGACTACAAAAACAGGATGGAGCCCGAACAAGATACACTGTGCGGCCACAACGAGACATCCCTAGTACTCGTGGCTGCTGTGTTGCGGTTCCGGTTCGGGGGCGGACTCCTCGCGTGCGGCGACTTGTCGAATCGTTTTGTTCTTTACTTCGGTGAGCAGCTTATCTAGGACGTCAGCAAAGGGCATGGCCCCCAGGTCGCCCTCAATTCGATCTCGCAAGGCAACGGCCCCCATTTCGGCTTCTTTGGGCCCAACTACCGCCATGTACGGAATCAACTCGAGTTGTGCATCGCGAATCTTGGCCTGCACCTTGGCACCACGGACATCCGTAGTGACTCGCAAGCCAGCTTCGGTGAGCTTCTTTTCTAGTTCAAGGGCATAATCGTTCGTCTTTTCACTTAGCGGCAACAAGCGGACTTGCTCCGGTGCCAGCCACAGCGGAAACGCACCAGCGAAATGTTCAATCAACATACCCACGAAGCGTTCCATCGAACCAAACGGTGCGCGATGGATCATGACGGGGCGATGCATCGCGTTGTCCGAACCGACATACTCGAGCTTAAAACGTTCAGGCAAGTTGTAATCGAGTTGCACGGTGCCGAGCTGCCACTGTCGACCGATGCAGTCGCGAACCATAAAGTCCGCCTTGGGGCCGTAGAACGCCGCCTCGCCCTCTTCGGCGTGGTAGTTCAAGCCGCTTTCATCCAACACGCGACGTAGTGCCGATTCGGCTTTGATCCAGTTTTCTTCGCTTCCGACGTACTTGTCGCTCGCCGGATCTCGCAATGAAAGTTGGACGCGATAGTCATGCAACCCAACGCTCTCGAGCACAAATCGCGTCAACTCGATCGTATTGCGAAACTCCTCTTCGACTTGCTCTGGCGTACAGAAAATATGTGCATCGTCCTGGGTCAAGCCCCGCACGCGCAACATGCCATTTAGCTCACCGGTTTGTTCATGGCGATAGACCGTGCCGAATTCCATCAGCCGTAGGGGCAGTTGTTTGTAGGAACGCTGCTGGGCTTTGAAGATCTGTGCATGGTGAGGGCAATTCATCGGCTTGACGAGATAACGTTCATGTTGCCGCTGCCAATGATTTAGAACCGCGACCCGCTCTTCAACGCTTGACATCGGATTGTAGTCAGGCAATTCGACCCCCAGTACTTCGGCGGCATCGCTGAGCTGGCCTTCTTGCTCGGGCGTCAGCCCGTTTTCATCTTGCAGTCGATTGATCCACGCGTCGATTAGACCACCAGCCTGCTCGACGAAAAGCGGCGGAAACTGGCTATCGCGGTAGTAGGGAAAGTGCCCGCTGGTTTCGTAGAGTTCGACGCGGCCGATGTGCGGGCTAAACACTGGTTCGTAATTGCGTCGCAACAACTCCTGGCGCAGGAAGTCTTCGAGCAGCACGCGCACGCGCGCCCCCTTGGGCAACCACAAACATAGGCCCTGTCCCACTTCGGGGCTAATTTGAAACAGCCCCATCTTCTTGCCCAACACACGATGATCGCGGCGTTTGGCTTCTTCGACCTGCGCCAAATAGGCATCTTGATCCTTTGGGCTGAACCAAGCGGTACCATACAATCGTTGCAGTTGCTTGCCCTTCGCATCGCCCTTCCAATAGGCTCCCGCGACTGACAGAAGCTTGAAAGCCTTGAGCTTACTGGCATCGGGAATGTGGGGGCCACGGCACAGATCCACAAATTCGCCTTGACGATAGAATCCAAGCTGTTCGTGGTCCGACAAACCTGTCTCGATATGCTCAACTTTGAGCGATTGCTTCAGATCGCCGCAGAGCTTCAGCGCTTCGTCGCGCGACAGCGAAAACTGCTCGAAAGGCTCGGCTTCTTTGACAATCTTGGCCATCTCTTGTTCGATCGCCGGAAAATCGTCCTCGCTGAGTTTCTGTTTGAGATCAAAGTCGTAGTAGAAGCCATTGTTGATGGTCGGGCCGAACGCCAGCGAAACGCCATCATACAAGCGCATGACCGCCCGCGCCATGATGTGCGCACTGGAGTGCCGAAGTACGTCCAGCGCTTCGGCGTCGCGCTCGGTCAAGAGCGTCAGAGGAATGGGCGATTCGTCCGTTAGCTCATTCAGCGGACGTGTAGCATCAACGACACGATCTCCAAGCTTGGCAGCCACAACGGCTTTGGCCAGTCTCGCGCCAATTTTCTCTGCGACGTCGAGCGCGGTCGCACCAGTGGGATGTTCGACAAGCGTGCCATCGGGCAGTTGAATTTGTAGCATCTTGCTCTTCACCTTCGCCACGACGATATCCCTACATAAGATTCGCAGTGGGCATGGGGCCATGGAACTGGAATCAGTTCCAGAACTCTGGAACTGAGCCGCCAAACAAACGGCGGCATGTAGCTAGAACAGCACTAGAATTACAGTATTTGTCTGAATTGACAAGGTGGGATTAAAGTAGTAGGTAGACGGAGTGGTCTTGTGCGGACGGCACACGGAGTGTGCCTGCTACTTTGTTTTCAATGCGGACGGCACACGGAGTGTGCCTGCTACTTTGTTTTTCAATGCGGACGGCACACGGAGTGTGCCTGCTACTTTAGTCCCATTAATTGGCTCGCCGCTTCGGCCACGGCCGCAGTGTCGTCTGCAGAAAGTTCTCCCAACAAGGGCAGCATAGGACCGGTTGCAGCAATATTGGCCAATTCGACGGCGCGATGCAGGACGCGAATGGGATTTATCCCGTTTCGCAGATCCTCTAAGCCACAGAATTCCTGCCGCAACTCTTCGGCACGAGCGTACTGTTGTGATTGAATGGCTCGCAGCATTTCCATCGACTTGCTTGGGTTTACGCAAACGCAACCGCTGGTAAAGCTGTTAATTTCGAAATCGCGCATGTGGATGATCGCGGGCTGCTCGCCGATGCCGCTGACAACGACTTCGCCCGGCACTTCGGCTAGCACTTCTCGTAGATAATTGTCTTCAGCGGGGTTATCGCGGACTACCGCATACTTAATCCAACTGACAATTCCACTGCGATACATTTTGCCCACGACACTGGGCGGCAGATAGCGATCGTGTTTGAGATACAGCACAATGGGCTTGCCGTAGGCGTCTACAAAACGGCGGACGCCAACAGCAATGCCAGCCGGATCAGCGATTTCACGCTGTGGCAGAATCATGACCGTCGGGAAATCAAAGTCTGCCAACACCTCAGCTTGATCCATCATGATTCCGTAGGTTGGCCCAACCGCTGGGACAATCAGCGTTTCTTTGGCAGCGATATCGGCCAACATGCTCAAAATGCGCGCATATTCACTGGGGCGGATATGATAGAAGACAGCATTGCCGCCGTACAATAAGGTCGTAACGCCGCCGGCCTCGATAAAGCGAACCAGCCGTTGGTTTTGATCGCGATCGATACGCAGATTGGCGTCGCGGGCCAGGGGAGGCACGGCAATGACGCTGGCAGCCAAACGAGCTGGAGTGATTGTTTGCGTGTCCATATTTTTGTTCTCGATGAGTGCGTCTTCAATTGAATGATGAACGATCGATGATCAAAGGCAGTGTTGCCCTTTCGGGCCTGCCCCTCTGGAAGGCACTCGCTACGTGATGGCCAGTAGTAGCCGACTGGGAGCTTCTAGGTACGCAATCACATCGTTCAGGAAGCGAGCGGCGGTGCCACCATCCACGAGCCGATGGTCATAGGAGAGACTTAGCGGCATCATCTGCCGTGGTTGAATTGTGTCATCGTCCATGACAACTGGCAATTTGCGAGTACGGCCAACCAATAGAATGGCCACTTCTGGAACGTTGACAATCGGGGTGCTGTAAGTGCCGCCGATCGCTCCCAGATTGCTAATCGTAAAAGTGCCACCGCGCAGTTCGTTCACACCAAATTCGCCGCCACGTACGCGGGCCGCCAAATCAGCGAGGGCCTTGGCAATTCCAGGAATGCTGAGCGAATCGGCATGGCGGATATTTGGAACCACCAAGCCACGTTCGGTGTCCACGGCAATACCCAAATTAACATAGTCGCGATACGTAATTTGATCATTTTCCATGTCGATGACAGCGTTCATCGTGGGATGCATACGCAAGGCGGTGGCAACGGCTTTGATCAAAAACGGCATCGTGGTGAGCTTGATCCCTTGGGCCGCATAATCGTCCTTGCTAGTAGCGCGAAAGGCTTCCAAGTCCGTCACGTCGGCATCGTCAAAGTTCGTGACGCGAGGCACGGTGCTCCACGACTTATGCATCTGATTGGCGATCGTTTTGCGAATCTTACTCAAGCGTTCAATTCGGATCGGACCATAATCATCTTGAGCAACTTCGCCGGGCAGCGCTAGCGGCTTATTGCCGCCCTTGGCGCTAACAGCGGGAGCCGTGATCGATGGTGCAATTTGAGTCATGCTCGTCGCAGCCGATGGAGCAGGCGCGGCGCTGGGCGCAGGTCTTGCACTGGCTTCGCGTACCGCCCGCAGCACGTCGTCGCGCGTAATGCGACCACCGTCGCCACTCCCCGTGACCTTTTCAAGATCCACGCCCACTTCACGAGCAAATCGGCGCACGGCCGGGCTGGCGGCCACCAAGCTACTCAAGTGCGCTGGGGCTGGTGAAGCTGGAGCAGACGAAGCTGGGGCTGGTGAAGCTGGAGCTGTCGGTGCTACCGGAGCAGGTTGTGTTGCTGGAGAGGCTTGTGCAGCAGGTTGGGACGCAGGCGCTGCGGCTGGTGGTGGCTCTGGCTGAATCGGAGTCTCCTGGGCTGGTTGCGGAGGAGGTGCTGCGGCCGCCTCAGCCTGCGGAGGTGTCGGCTCTGGCGCGGCCGGTGCAGCGGCGCCATCGCTGGATTCGATTTGCGCGATGACTGCACCAATGGCGACGGTTTCACCAGGCGAAACCATCAACTTGGTGATTTTGCCAGCTTGCGGCGACGGAACGGTCACGGTCGCCTTGTCAGTTTCCAACTCAATCAGGCTCTGCTCTTTCTTGACGACTTCGCCTTCCTTGACATAGATCTCAAGTACGTCACCAGAGTCGATGCCATCTCCAAGGCCTGGGAGTTTAATGTCGGTTGCCATCGTGTGATTCTCTAATAATAAGCCGGAATGTGCTGTCGGTTTCCATTCGGTCCGCTCGGATGGAAGGCAGTGATATGCGGACCGCTAGGCGTACAACGGATTTGCTTTTTCGGGATCGTAGTCTAAGTCCTTGATCGCTTTGGCAACATCAGTCATCTTGAATACGTCTTGTTTGGCCAAGCGATACAGTGCGGCTAGTGTCACCGATTCAGCGTCAACTTCGAAGTGACGACGTAGCGCTTCTCGCGTTTCACTACGTCCCATGCCGTCGGTGCCAAGCACGTAATAATCACCGGGAATGTAGTGATTCAATTGCTCTGGCAAAGCTCGCACGTGATCACTGGCGGCAATAAATGGTCCCTTGACGCCTTGCAGCACTTTCTCAATGTAGCTCTGGCGAGGTTTTTCCGTCGGGTGCAAGAAATTCCAACGATCGCAGGACTGCGCGTCACGTCGCAATTGGGTGTAGCTGGTTACGCTCCACACATCGCTGGCGACTTTATATTTGTCGGCCAATATCTCCTGCGCTTTCAAGACACTGCGTAGAATCGGTCCGGTGCCAAACAACTGCACACGGGCCTTTTCATTCTTTACGTCGCGGCTGTTGAGTTTGTAAATGCCTTGTACGATGCCCTCCTCAGCGCCGGCAGGCATGGCGGGCATTTCGTAGTTCTCATTCTCAACGGAAATGTAGTAGATCGCCGTTTCGCCCTGTTCATACAGTTTCTTGAGGCCATCCATGATGATCACAGTTGTCTCATAGGCGTAGGCCGGATCGTATGCACGCACGAGTGGGAAAGCAATCGCGTTGAGCTGGCTATGGCCATCCTGGTGTTGTAGACCTTCGCCATTGAGAGTTGTGCGACCGGACGTGCCGCCGAGCAGGAATCCTTTGGCTCGCATATCGCTAGCCGCCCAAATCAGATCCCCCACGCGCTGGAAACCAAACATCGAGTAATAGATGTAGAACGGGATCATGTTAATGCCGTGGGTCGCATAGGCTGTTCCGGCGGCATTGAAGCTGGACATGGAACCGGCTTCGGTAATCCCCTCTTCGAGAATCTGTCCGTCCCGCTCCTCTTTGTAGTACAGCAGGTTGCCGCCTTTGCGGTCCACCGGCTCGTATAGTTGTCCAGCGTGGGCATAGATGCCAACTTCGTTGAACATGCCCTCCATACCAAACGTGCGCGATTCGTCGGGCACGATGGGCACCACGTTCTTGCCGATCTTCTTATCCTTGCATAGCTTGGACAGCAGTCGCACAAACCCCATGGTGGTGCTGATTTCTTTGCCGCCACTATCTTTGGTGAAGGCTGCGTACTCTTCCAACGTTGGGACTTCCGTGACCGGATGCGCTGTAGGTCGACTTGGAGCCGGGCCGCCGAGCGCCTTACGGCGCTCCTTTAGGTACTTGATTTCGACGCTTGACTCCGGCGGCTTATAGAACGGCGCCTTGCCGACTTCTTCGTCGCTGATCGGAATACCAAAGCGGCTGCGGAACTCGAGCAACTCTTCTTCGTTCAGTTTCTTTTGGTTGTGAGCGATGTTGCGGCCTTCGCCAGCTTCGCCCAGCCCGTAACCTTTGATCGTCTTGGCCAAGATGACGGTCGGCTGGCCTTTGTGTTCGACGGCTGCCTTGTAGGCCGCGTAGACTTTTTCAGGATCGTGGCCGCCGCGGCGCAGTTTCTCGAGCTTTTCATCCGAGTAGTTAGCCACCAACTCGGCTACTTCCGGGTATTTGCCAAAGAAATGCTCACGAATGTACGACCCAGGCATGCCTGTGTACTTTTGATACTGGCCGTCGACAACTTCGTTCATCCGCTGGGTTAAAATGCCAGTTTCATCTTTTTCCAGCAAAGCGTCCCAATCACCTCCCCAGACGACTTTGATGACATTCCAGCCCGAACCACGGAAAACCGCTTCTAGTTCTTGGATGATCTTGCTATTGCCTCGGACAGGACCATCCAGACGTTGGAGGTTGCAATTGACCACGAAGGTTAGATTGTCGAGTCGTTCACGGGCAGCCAGGTGCAAAGCGCCGAGCGTTTCAGGTTCATCGCATTCGCCGTCGCCGAGAAAGGCCCATACGCGTTGATTGGACGTATCTTTGATACCGCGATCGCGCATGTACTCGTTGAAACGGGCTTGATAGATGGCCATGATGGGGCCGAGCCCCATCGATACGGTCGGAAATTCCCAGAAATCGGGCATCAGCCACGGGTGTGGGTAGCTCGACAGACCGCGCTCTGGCTGCAGCTCGCGTCGGAAGTTCTCCAGGTTCTCGGTTCCCAAGCGACCTTCGAGGAACGCCCGTGAATACATCCCGGGTGAGGCATGGCCTTGAAAGTAGATGATGTCGCCATCATAACCGGATTCGCCGCGGCCTTTGAAGAAGTGATTAAAGCCAACTTCGTACAACGTTGCACTAGAGGCGAACGTACTGATGTGGCCACCAATACCATCGTGTTTTTTGTTGCCACGCGTGACCATGGCCATCGCATTCCAACGGATAATGCTCTTGATCCGCCGTTCGATTTCGCGATTGCCAGGGTAAGGCGGTTGTTTGTGGGTTGGAATCGTGTTGATGTACGGTGTGTTGACTTCAAGCGGGACATCGACGCCTTCTCGACGGGCTTGCGTGTCCAACATTTTGAGTAAGTACTTGACTCGCTCTGGTCCCTTGCTCTTGAGCACGTAGTCGAGTGAACTCATCCACTCTGCGGTCTCTGCCGGGTCGGCGTCAACGGGCAAGGGAATCTGTCCGCCTGCCACGATGGATTCTTCGTCAGCACTCAAAGTCTTTGCATCTCCCATTCGTGTATCTCCAATATTCTGATCGTGGAGTAAATCCACTTCGTCGGATCTTGGGTAAGACCTGCGGTTAGTCGATTGATTGTCTGTTGGATTGTAACTGAGCTGATTAGGTAGGCTGCAAGACGACCTTCATGGCGCCAGGTTCGCCAGCATACAGTCGCGCAAACCAACTGGGCCCTTCGTCCAAGCTGGCTTGAGCCGTAATCAGTGGTTGCACCTTGATATCGCCCCGGCGCAAATACTCGATGCACTCCGGGTATTCTCCGTTCGACGCACAACTGCCATACACCGACAGCTCCCGCGTGACCACCGCTTGCAACGGCAACTCGACTTGCGGAGCCAGGTTGCCGACTAGCGTAATCGAACCTCCCTTGCGCGTACATTCGATAGCCATTTTAACAGTTGCGGTGGCTCCGACGACCTCTAATGCGACATCTGCCCCTCGCCCGCCCGTCAGCCGCTTAACTTCCGCGGAAACGTCACAAACCGTGGGATTAAGGCCCAGATCGGCCCCTAACTGCTTGGCGATCTCTAGTTTGCTGTCCTCCAAGTCGACCGCGATAACGCGCGAGCAACCCGCCAAACGGATGGCTTGTACGACCAGCAGACCGATCATGCCGCTACCGACCACCACAGCCGTATCGCCCAATTTGACAGGCGTGCGATTGGCTGCATGAACGGCGATTGAGACTGCTTCGATGAGTGCGGCGTGCTCAAAGGGCAATTCTTCGGGCAACTTATAAGAAATATTTTGCGGTACGACGACGTACTCAGCAAACGCGCCATGCCGACGGAATTCGTCGCAGGAGACCCCTAAGACTTGCCGGTTCTCACACAAATTGATCGAACCTCGGCGACAGGAACCGCAGTGACCGCAGGAGACCGTGGAATCGAAGGTAACGCGGTCGCCCACTGCAAAATTGCTAACATCAGCACCGACTTTTGCAACAACACCGGCAGCTTCGTGTCCCATGACCAGTGGCGGTTGTCGGCGTCCGCTCGAGCCGTCCCAGCCGTGAATATCGCTGCCACAAATGCCACACGCTTTGACTTCGACCAGCAAGTCGTTGGGCCCACACTCTGGCACTGGCATATCAACCAGCTCCAGCTTTTTGTACTCGCTCAACAACATAGCTTTCATGATTTGATCCTTTTATCGTTGGCGCAAAAGGTTAAACACATAGGCAGTCTGTGAGATTGCGGAAGTCGCAACTCGCGGACATCAGCGTCTCGGGCAGACGCTGATTTAATCGAATTTGGGAACGCAAGGGTGAGCCGTGGGCTGCAAGGCACCGGGCAGAACGCTTGCCCCGGCTGCTTACGCATCATGGCTCACTAAATCAGCAGTCTCCGGAGAGGCGCTGCGACCTAGAGGTCTCGGAGAGACTTCTCGTGCTATTTTCGTTTTGGTTTGTAGATTTCCGTGGCGGTGCCAAAATGTACTTCGCCAGCATTCATCAGCGTTTCACTCAAGGTGGGGTGTGGGTGAATCGACTCGGTCAAGTCGCGCACTTCACAGCCCATTTCGATGGCCAAGACAGCTTCGGCGATCAACTCTCCAGCTCCGGCACCGACGATACCACATCCCAACACGCGACCTGTCTCGGGATCGACCAACCACTTAGTCAATCCTTCGGGACGACCAATTGCCTGAGCCCGGCCACTGGCGGCCCATGGGTAGACTTCAACCGAAACGGTTCGTCCGGCCTTCTTGGCTTCGTCTTCGGTTAGGCCCGCCCAAGCGATTTCTGGGTCGGTGAACACAACAGCCGGAATGGCGGCTTTGTCAAAGACCACGTTTTCGCCCAGAATGACCTCGATCGCCACCTTGCCTTCGTGCGATGCCTTGTGGGCCAGCATTGGCTCTCCAGCGACATCACCGATTGCAAAAATATGTGGATCGGCGGTACGCTGCTGGGCATCGCAGATTGCAAATCCGCGCGGATCAAGCTGCACTTTGGTTTTTTCCAGGCCGATATCTCGACTGACCGGGCGGCGCCCCACGCTGACCAGCACGCGATCAAAACGCTCGTGTCCGTACTTGCCGGGGCCCTCAAAGGTGACCTCGATTTGATCGTCCACGGCAGCCATCGAGCCGACTTTGGTATTGAGATAAATGCGTTTTTCGAACAGTTTCTGCATGCGTTTTTCAAGCGGCTTGACCAGGTCGCGATCAGCGCCCATGAGCAAGCCATCGAGCAGCTCGACGACCGTGACCTTCGTTCCCAAGCTGGCGTAGACTGAACCCATTTCGAGCCCGATATAGCCGCCACCGACGACGAGCAGGCTTTGCGGAATATCCTGCAATTGCAGAGCCCCGGTCGAATCCATGACGCGATCAGAGCCAATGTTAAAATTGGGTGGCATGGCAGGAACGCTGCCAGTCGCCAAGACGCAGTGATTGAAGGTCAGCGTCCGCTCTTGGGGAATCGACTCATGATCGCCTTCGAGTCGTAATGTTGTACTGTTTTCGAAGACGCCTTTGGCTTGGATGACCGTGACATTGCGACGTTTGGCCAGTCCGGCCAAGCCGCTTGTCAGAGTAGCAATCACTTTCTCTTTGCGCTCACGGACTTTATCGATATCGATCTTGGGGGCCGAGTAAGAGACACCCCATTCCGCAGTCAGCTCGTCGACTTCGGAGATAACGCGGGCCACGTGCAAAAGCGCTTTCGACGGAATGCAACCGCGAAGCAGGCAGGTTCCACCGAGTCGGGCGTCGGCTTCAACGATCGTGACTTGCAACCCTTCGTCAGCCGCCAAAAAGGCTGCGGCGTACCCGCCTGGTCCACCTCCGAGAACTACCAAATCGCTGTGCATGTAAAAGACCTAGGAGACCATCTGGGTGAGTTGAACGAGGTCCGACCACTCTATCCAGTCAGTCGAGTTCGATAACTGGATAGAGCAGTAGTATGCTGCCGGACAGATTTTCCTACGCGGCGAGCATTTCGCTAGCGCGACAGGAATTCGACCACAACGTTGCCGTCAACCGGAAGGCTAATGTCGGTAGCTGTTGGCAAGCTGAGAACCGTGGCTTTCAAAGCTTCGGAATCGAACGACAACCAATCCAACGGCTGAGGGGAATTGTTGGCGATGACACCGCGATAGAGGTTTTTCAAGTTCTCGCGGCCACGTACTTCGATAACGTCACCGGCCCGCAGTACGTAACCCGGCTTATTGACCTTGACCCCGTTAACACGATAGTGACCGTGCACGATACCTTGGCGGGCTTGTGGGCGCGTCTTGGTAAAACCAGCGCGTCGCACTACATTGTCCAAGCGCCGTTCACACATGAGCAGCAAGTTTTGGGCTGTATTCCCTTTGGCGGCCGAAGCCTTGTCAAAGTAGCGGCGGAGCTGGCGTTCCCCCAAACCATAGTAGTGCTTGATCTTCTGCTTCTCAGATAGAGCGGTACCGTAGTTGCTGGTCCGGCGACCGCGAGGGTGCATGCCAGGAGGGGTGTCGCGGCGTTCGAGTGCGCGGGATGCACCAGCGCTTTCGTAAACAAGGGTACTTAGTCGGCGATTAATGCGTGCTTTGGGTCCGGTGTAGCGTGCCATCTTGCGGGATTCAACTCCAGAATTACTGATTTGGGATGGAAATTTACCACTTCGCCGCGCTGCGACGGGCCCAATCCGCAATTGGCACGTTCTACAAGAACGGCTGGGTTGGGCCAAATTTCATGGATTTCAGCTCGAAAGTATCCCGAAAACTAGCCAAGTTCACAAGGGCTAATCCCCGGCAACAGGCTGAGAGCTTCGGTTTCTGAGTGCTATTTCGGTTCATAGCCCTGCCACATCCAAACCAGAGTATCTGCCAAAGTATGTTCGAAGACCCGCTTGTCGCAGTGCTTGCTAGCGCGGCTGAAAACGTAGCGGTAGTCGTAGCCCTTGGCCTCCAGCGCCGCTGCGGTTCGCTCGTTGGCCATTACCCAATTGTGATACGTACCCTCAGGTTGACTGAAACCGTTGTCGTTCTCAGCAACATGGGTAAAAATCCGTAGAGGTTTCTTGTCACTGTTTTCAATCAACTTCAGACCCGAGTGGTACTCCCAGGCACCGAGCGGATACTCGGCTTCTTCGGCTGCATCGTCGTCTTGTTGGTCAACGAATGTGCCCGAATAGGTAATCAAACGCCGAAATAAATCTGGGCGAAACCATCCCATGGTGAGGGCTGCGGCACCGCCGGAGCTGCAGCCCATGACGGCGCGTCCCCACGGATCATCGGTGAAAGCGATATTCGGATACGCGGCTTTGATGGCTGGATCACTTAACACGGCTGGCAGCACTTCCTCGTAGATGAATCGCGCAAATCGATCCGAGAGCGTGTCATATTCCAAGCCACGTTGGCTGCCCTTACTGTCGTCACCTCCGTTTTCAACGGCGATCGCGATGAAAGCAGGCAAACGTCGCGCGGGGTCGTCGGAAACCGTCAAATTGTCCAGTGCATTTCGCACTAATCGCATTTGGCTCGGACCATCCAGCGTAACCAAGATCGGTGCTCGGTCGCCGTCCTGGTAGGCAGCCGGGATGTACACAAACACCTTGCGCTCTTTGCGTACCCGCTTTCGAGCGTCTAGCGTCTTGTCGTCGCCTCGAAAAATCTGGCTGTTTGCCAAGGGCATCGAAAATTCAAAGTACTTGCCTTGCCGATTTCCGCGCTCCGACAAATCTGGGTCAAGTCGATAATCGGGACCGATCGTGTGCTTTCCATTGCCCGCCGTGTCTCTGACAAGCGTATCGCTCGGTGTAGCTTTTTCTTGAGCCCGCGAGCTACCCTCTGGAAGTGCCAACAGAACGAACCAAGCCAGTGACAACTTGAGGAAGCTGTAGCCGATACTGCGAAGCATAATTCTTGTCCTTTTTGGGTAGCCGTTCACGAACTTGTGGTCGACAGGAAAGGGTCGGGAGTGAATGGCATGTTAAACTGTTCTCACTCGACGGTGTAGAGTAATCTCGCCGTCGCGCATTGCCAATCATTTACTGGCGCACCTCGTAGTGGGATTCGCCAGAATTCCCTTCTAACCTCGTAGTGGGATTCGCCAGAATTCCCTTCTAACCTCGTAGTGGGATTCGCCAGAATTCCCTTCTAACCTCGTAGTGGGATTCGCCAGAATTCCCTTCTCACAGGATTTCTGGCGAAATCCACTACGCATTTCTGGCGAAATCCACTACGCCGTCTGAAATCCACTACGCCGTCTAATGATGAAGCGTTCCTAAGCACTCGTCGAAACCTAGTTAGCTGACCGCGGCCACGTGAATTCACCTGCCAATGCACGACGTTCAATGTCCAGGATCTTGTCAACGCGCAGTTGATGTCGGGGTTGTGGAGTATAGGTAGCGCTCAAAAATGAGCGCAGGATATCCTTGGCCAATTCAGATCCAATAATCCTGGCGCCGATGCACAACACGTTCATGTCATCATGCTCAACGCCTTGGCGAGCTGAATAGGAATCATGGCAAATACTGGCCCGAATACCAGGGATCTTATTGGCGGCCACGCTGACACCGACGCCGCTGCCGCATACCAAGACGCCACGCTGCACCTTGCCCTTCAATACTTCCCATGAAACTGACTCGGCAAAATCCGGAAAGTCGCAGGGGCTTTCATTAGCCGGTCCGCAATCGACAACCGTCAAGCCCGTCGAAGTCAAGAAGTCAGCCAGTAGAGACTTGAGCGAATAGCCAGCGTGGTCGCCACCAATGGCCACGCGTTCAACAGCAATATGATTCATAATCGCATCGTTTGGTTGGACGGGATTTCGTAGTACGACAAGCCGAATTGTAGTTGTTGTGTGACGATTGCCTAGCGCATTACGTCGCATAGTGTTGGATCTAGCCTGGGCAAGGCATCGCGGTTGCCGGCCTTGGCAGCGCTGATAAACGTCTCGGCGGAAGCGGTCAGCAATTCAACAATGGCAGGGCGGCGGTCGGCTATTTCGCTCGTTTCCCAGCGATCATCGGGTTTGACAAACAGCTTGCAACGCGGTTCGTTCTCTACATTTGAGGCCGAGCCAAACTCGTCGCGCGGTAACACCGCGCTCCAGGCGGGCGAGCGTACCCATATTTGCCCCTGGGTTTGTACGACTGCCAATTGATGGGCTGGCGACCAGCGTGGCGGAGTGTCGGTAAACCCCCAGGTTTGCAAGCTGCGGCCCCAATATTCCGAGGTTTCTTCCGGGCTGAATTCGAGTCCGCACCAATCCAGAATGGTCGCACCGATATCGGGCAGTTGACAGATCTCCCCGCGACGCCAGCCTATCTCCGATTCAGGCGTCGGGTAAAACACGGCCACACATTGAAGTTCCTCGCCGTACAACTGGACGTGCCCCCAGCCGACGCGACCATGTTCGCCGAGAGGGACACCTCCCAGGCCAACCACACAGAATTTGAGTTGATCGTTCCGCGTCGAGAGTGCGTCGTGCAATGTTCCGATGGCATCATCGATGAGCGCGACTTGAGCTGCGGCAACCTGCCCCCAGCCAACGACCAAATCTGGATCAGTCGACTCGGTGATTTCGAAACTCGGCGGCCGCACGTCACTCGGCGGATCCGGGTCATCGGGGTCGATGAACTGGTGGCGCAGCGCAAGGGGCGCATCCCATGGCAATCGCAGACCAGCACTATGTAGCCATGTAAACTCACACTCCGCCGACGTCAACTCTTCAGCTGTCGCAATGAATGCCGCCACCACGGCGCACTCCGCCGGGTCTTCTTCTGGTTCACGTTGGTCTGGCGTTGGAATGAGCAACACTTGCGAACAACCCGTTCGCTCAGCCCACGCCGCGGCAACAGGACTATCGGTAATGAAGCGTCCGCTGCGTCCACACGCGCGCAGTCGTTGCCAAATGTAGGAACCTTCAAGGCGATCGTAATGACGGGAGTCTATCGACGCAGGCTGATCACCAATCTCGGTGTGCAAGGCATGTTGCCCAGTGGCCAAGCTGGTCAGTTGCGCTTCCAGGTCCTGCGAATCGAGGAAGCACTGATCGAGCAGGATACCGCGTGAAGCCAAGGCGTCGATCGTTGGCGTGATAGCCGTATTGGAACCGTAAGCCCCCACCAACCCGGCACCGAGTCCTTCGATCGTAATAGTGACAACGTTGCGCATGCGTTTCAACTGCTCTAAGTAGTAAACCCGGCATGATCGATTCAGCCGATTCGTTTTGTGACATGGAGACTAGTGGGCTGAGTTTACCGGTGGACGGAGTTTACTTGTGACCTACGTTTACGTGCACGAGTCTATCTGCGCACAAATCCGTCCGCCAGTGAACCGCAAGGGGTGGTACACGAGGGAGCCCAATGAATACTCAATCACCTACCAATCACTCGCCAGCGGCCAGTTCAACTGCCTTTGTGCCCATCGTCGTATCCACGGAGCAAGCCACCACGGCTCCCCCCCGAGTCCAGCGTCCAAACATTACGCATATTTGGGGAACTCCATTTGCGCAGTTGACCATGGAACAGACGATTGCACTAGCAGACGAAGTTGTCCAAGCTCGCAAACCCGAATACTTCGTCACCGCCAATATCAACTACTTGATGCTGTGCGAGGATCATCCCCGTCTGGCGGAAGTAAATAAACGTAGCATGGCGGTCATTGCCGATGGGCAACCTATCGTAAGCCGCAGCCGCCACACCAAACATCCCTTGCCAACTCGCGTGGCTGGTTCCGACTTGATCGTTGAGTTGGCGAATCTGTCTGCTCAGCGCGGCTATCGCATGTACTTCTTGGGCGCAGCGCCGGGCGTAGCACAGGCGGCTGCCACAGAACTGAAACGTCGATTCCCCGACCTGCGAGTAGCTGGCTGTATGTCCCCGCCATTTCGGCCAGTCACGGCTGCCGAACACGCACAAATGCTGGATAGCATTCGCGCCGCTGGCACTGACATTCTGCTGGTAGCGTTCGGACAGCCCAAAGGCGAGTTTTGGATTTATGACAACTTGCATGAACTGGGTGTTCCCCTCAGCATTCAACTTGGTGCTTCCTTCGATTTCCTAGCGGGAACTGCCCGACGAGCTCCAGCCGCCTGGCAACGCTTGGGTTGCGAGTGGCTATATCGTGCGCTAAGCGACCCGCGCCGCCTGGGACCACGCTACCTTCGCAATATTGGTTTCCTATTTCGGAAACGCCTGGGCGATCTGTTCTCCCGAGGCGGACAGCCACTCTCAGAGAATCTGGAGAACTAATCTATGCGCATCGCACTGACCGAACCGGATGAGATTCTTTCGGACCTGGTGTCCTTCCGTTTGCAGTTGCTGGGGCACGAAGTCGTCGTTTGGCCGTCAGCGACGGATATGTTAGCTGCGTTGCCTGATCACGAAATTGACTTCTTGATTATCGATACCTACCAACCGGATATGACCGGCTGCGAAGCGATTCAGAAGGTACGGCAAACCTACACCGTAGATCAACTGCCGATCATGGCTTTGTCAATCGACACGGACTTAAGTCTCGTCGAGCAAGCCTACAAGGCTGGGGCGAATGACTACTTGATTACCCCCTTTGATCCCGCGATTTTGCAGGAAAAGACGGACCAAATGTTGCTTCGCCGCCGCCGCGCGCTGGTCGCAAAATAGATAGTTAGAAAGCTTTTGGAAGAAGAAATACGATGGTTGCTCGACTAGGCGATATCTTAATCGACGAAGGCTTTCTGACTGAAGAACAGCTTTTGTTGGCGATTAAGGAAAAGCAACCGCGCGTGATGCTCGGGGATTGGTTACTGCTGCGCGGTGACATTACGCGTCCTCAACTCGGCCGCGCTTTGGCCCGACAGTTTGAAGTTCCGTACGAAGACATCGAAGCCTCGGCGATTAACCCCCAGGTTATTCGGCTGCTCCCAGAAAAATTTGCACGTACTAAACTTGTGCTGCCGATTAGCGTCAACCGCCGCTCATTACGCCTCGCCATGGTCGCCCCCGACGACATTGAAACGATTGCCGAAGTTGAGTTAATGACGGGCTACTCGGTCGAACCGGCGATCGCCCAGGAGACAGAGCTGCTCGAGGCGATTGATCGCGGATACGACGGACGATCGATTGCACGTCAGACGATCGTGGATATGAAGCTCGAAGAGCTGTCGAAGCTCGATACCGCCGAAATCATCGTCGAGCAAAATGAAGTTGAAGACGAAGAAGCACCCGTCGTCCGGCTGGTGCAAGGTATCTTGTCTGGCTCCATCGATGCCGGGGCAAGCGACGTGCATCTGGAACCCCATTCGCCGGAAATGCGAGTTCGCTATCGCGTCGATGGGCAACTGCAGCAAATCATGACCATCCCCGCTCATATTGAAGGAGCTGTAGTGGCTCGGATCAAAGTCATGGCTGAGATGAACACGACCGAAACGCGTCGCGCACAAGATGGTCATTTAACTGTCGCTGAAAACTCAAAACGCGTAAATTTTCGTGTAAGCAGTATTCCCACCGTCGGCGGCGAAAAGCTCGTTTTGCGATTGCTCGACGAAGGTTCAAAGACATTTTCCCTCGAGGCATTAGGGATCGATGCTAACGACCTGGCTCGTCTCCAGCAAATCGTGGATCGACCACATGGCATGTTTATCGTGACGGGTCCGACGGGCTCCGGCAAGACGACTACCTTGTACGCCGTCTTGAGCATGCTCAACGCGATCCACCGCAATATCGTGACGGTCGAAGATCCAGTCGAATACCGCTTGCCGGGAATCAACCAAATTCAGAACAACAATGACTTTGGACTCGGCTTTGCCAATGCCCTCAAGTACATCATGCGACAAGATCCCGACGTTATCATGGTTGGCGAAATTCGCGACCATGAGACAGCGACTGTGGGTGTGCAAGCCGCCTTAACTGGGCACCTGTTGATTAGCACGCTGCATACGAACGATGCCCCTAGCGCTATCACGCGTTTGAACGATCTTGGCGTCGATCACTTCAAGCTCGCCGGAGCCATGATTGGCAGTATCGCACAGCGGTTACTCCGAAAGTTGTGCGATCACTGCAAGCGCCCGGGCTCGCCAAGCCGTGAACTGGTCGCACGACTGGGAATCGGTGATGCGGCATCCAACTGCGATTTCTATCGCCCAGTGGGCTGCCAAAAATGCTTGGGAACTGGCTACTCGGGGCGCTTGCCGATTTTCGAAATCATGCGGGTTAGTGGATCCGTGGAGAGCGCCATTGAACGCGGGTTGCCCGTGTCGAAAATCCGCGAGTTGGCCATCGAGGACGGAATGACGGAACTTCTGCAAGCCGGCTTGGCCCAGGCTGTCAAAGGCGCCACCTCGCTCGAAGAGGTTTACTTTAAGACGATGAGCTAACAGTCTGGGCTACGACGGGCTAAGCACTTTTTTCTAACCACAAGATCGACCATGCCAACTAGAACAGCCCCAATTGCCAAGCCAGGGTTCTTCGCGAATCTGATGCGTGAGCTGACTGCCGATCGCAGCCGCCCAAATAAGAAGCGTCTGCCCGCTCGCGATTTGGCCAATATGTTCAACATGCTGTGTACCCTGCTGGAAAATGGTATGCCGCTGCAAAAGGCTTTGTCAGCGCTGTCCAACGATGCTTCGTTGCGTAAGCACTCGAAACTGCTCAAACGACTCAACAATCGGCTCATTGAGGGAACTTCATTTCATGTCGCCTTGTCAGCTTATCCACTGGCCTTTCCCGCCACGGTGATCCAGCAAATAAAGATTGGTGAAAGCTCTGGCAATTTAGCTAGTTCTCTCCGACGCGTTAGTACGCAAGTCGAAGGTTGGCTGGCTATTCGAAACAATCTGTTCCAAAAACTGTCCTACCCGGCTCTCGTGATTTTTGCTGGTAGTGGTCTGATGGTCTTCATGCTGACCGTAGTCGTACCGCAGTTCGAGAACGTTTACGCTGAGTCTCAAGTCGACTTGCCGTGGGTCACCAGCGTCGTGACGGGCCTCAGTCGTGCCTTGGGCCGACGCGCGTGGCTGCTCTTGCTGCCAATATTCATCGTGTTGGGATTGTTCATTCGAATTCGAACCAGCGCAAGTGCGCATCATGTTTTTGACCGAATGCTGACGCGCGTCCCTTTGATCGGCTCGTTCGTCCGAGATATTTCTGTGCTCCAGTTCCTGCGCAGCGTGCATGCTCTCAGCGAAGCGGGCTTTGTGCCAATCGACGCAATATCGCAAGCCTGCTTTACAGTTACTAATCGCCATGTTCGCCGAGAATTGGATCGCTTGTCTTCATTGCTCGTCAGCGGGACAAAGCTGAGTACTGCGATGAACGACCTGGAGCATTTGATACCAAGTTCCGTGAGACAGTTAATTATGGTGGGAGAGCACTCGGGAAATATTACCAAGGCCTGCGAGGGGGCATGTGCCTTCATTCAGAATCGCTTGACACGGCGCATCAATGGTGCGATGGCCTGTATCGAACCCATCCTGACGATCGGGCTGGCGACTTGCATTGGTTGGATCGTATTGGCGATGTATATGCCAATGTTCAAGATGTTTGACGTGCTGGATTTCTAAACAGCTTTTCTTTTAGCCAGCTCAACAACCCTCCCAGACCAGGCCAGCTAATATGTCGAAGCACGCGCAGCGCCCCGGATTCAGTCTCGTCGAAGTCATGTTGGCCTTGGTCATTCTGACCGTGGTCGCGGTATCGGTCTTGAAGTATACGCGACAGCCTGGAGAGCGCGTCAAGCAGCAAGCGTGCGATCTGCAGATCGGTCAACTGCAAGTCTTAGTCGAACAGTACAGAGCTGATTATCGTCGTCTGCCAAGCCGCGACATGCAGGAATTGTCCGCCCACCGATACTTGGGCGAAACGCTGCCCGTTTGTCCAGTCGATGGGCGCGCCTTCGAACTGAATCTCGCCAACGGGCAAATAGTTGCACACGGCTCACACTAGTTACTGCTGGTGGCGGAAAAATAAGCCTGCAATTTCTTCAGCGAATTCTTTTCGATTTGCCGCACGCGTTCGCGTGATACGTCAAGGATGCGACCAACCTCTGCCAAATTGTGCTCCCCCGCGCTCTCAAATCCAAAACGCAATCGCAATACGTATTTTTCGCGATCGGAAAGGACGGACATGGCCTTGGAAAGCAACCGACTACGTTCCTGGTCGATCAGACCACCATCCAAGGCTTGCGTTTCGGCTTCGATGTAGTCGGCGGCCGTTGCGTTGCCTTGCGAGGTCAAGGGGCGGTCGAGTGATAGTACGTCTCGCGCCGCGTAAAAGGTCCGACGGAAATCCTCCTCGCGAGATCTATTGGCAAATGCTAATTCAAGATCCTCAAATGCGATCGCGCGCGGATCGGTCCCGAGACGCTGTGCCGATTCAGCCACGATGTTACGGATGCGGTTGGCCGCCGACTCGCCGATCCGAATGACGCGTGACTTCTCTTGAATCGCTGATCGTACTCGCTGACGAATCCACCACACGGCATAGGTCGAAAATTTGAAACCGCGATCTGGCTCAAACTTCTCAGCAGCTCGCATCAGCCCTTCACTGCCCTCTTGGATCAGGTCGAGCATCGGGATCCCCGAGTGCTTGTACTTCTTGGCAACCGAGACTGCCAATCGCAAGTTGGCAGCTACCATCCGATTGCGAAATTCCTGATAACGCAGCTTCGCCCGTTGGACACTTTTGGACGGCGGGGCTTCTGCTTCGCCGACGATTGACGATATGCTCGACGTATTGAGCCGCGTCTCATCTAGCAATTTGTGAATCTTGGCGACAATCGGTTTCGACAATCGATCCGCACTCCGACTACCAACCGAACTGCCCAACAGTCCGTGAAGCGTTTGTAAGTTAGTGCGAATGACCGACTGCAAGTTGGTTTTCTCGTCAGTGTGTGAAAGTGAAATACTTAACGCTCGATCCATTCGCACACGATTTTCCAAAACTTCGTGCAACAAATCGAGGCATCCGGCAACGACGAAGCGGCTTCGCAGCATTTCTCTTCGCAATCGCTGTTTGGCAATGCGAATTCGCCGGGCCAACCACTGCTCTTCGCTTAACGAAAGCATCGGAATCTGACCGATGGCGCGTAGCGTCTCCTTAGTCACATCGACTTGTTGCTGGCTCTCGTCGCGTTCTAAGTTGTCTGAGTCATCTTCAAGAAACTCGGGTAGTCTTACCGGATGGATCATTGTGAACTCCGAGAATAAAATCTCTGACACGTCAAAGGGCAGACTGGGGCATTTTTCACCAGTTACGAACGCAAGTGATGTTTTTTGCACCACTGTTGGGCGATTTTGCCTGCCAGATTCGGTCTTTAGGTTTCTACGCTTAGAATCATATGCAGAGTTCGTGCCAAAGAAAGAATGTGTTCAATACGTGTTGGGCACTTTCCTGCCTGGCTTAGCTGGTGCTGAAACCACCCCTTTCATCACTTCTAACTGAAAGAATGCAGCTTGAATAACTCGGAAATCGCCCAGGTCTTCGAAGAGATGGCGGATCTACTGGAGCTTCGCGGCGAAAATGCCTTCCGCGTTCGAGCTTATCGCTCTGGTGCGAAAACGATTCGCGACATGACCCAGCCCATCGCCGACCTCGCCGCCGATGAATCCCAAGATCTCAAATCGCTACCCGGCATCGGTGCAACTCTGGCCGAAAAGTGCAAAGTATTATTGTCGACTGGCAAGCTCCCCCAGCTAGAAGAATTGCGAGCCAGCACGCCTGCGGTCCTGATCCAGATGACGCGTATTCCAGGTCTAGGCGCCAAGAAGGCCGCTGTGCTGCTGAAGGAATTGAACTTGCAGTCCTTGGACGACCTGCGCATCGCATGTGAAGAACATCGGGTCCGTGGCCTGCCTGGGTTCGCTGCGAAATCAGAACAAACAATCTTAGATGGCTTGGCTATTGCCGAAGCGGCTTCGCAACGCATGCGAATCGATCAAGCAGAACGACTCATCCAACGCCTCAAGGAACACTTGGAATCGTCCCCAGCAATTCAACAACTCGAGTTCGCCGGTAGCTTTCGCCGAGGCAAAGAAACCGTGGGCGATATAGATATTCTAGTTACTAGTCAGAATCCAAGCGCAGTCATGGACCAGTTGGGGACCTTCGCCGGTCGAATGAGTGTCATTGGCCGTGGTGATACGAAAATGTCGATCCGCGTTGATGAACAGTTTCAAGTCGATTTGCGCGTCGTGCCTGAAGAGTCGTTTGGAGCCGCGCTGCAATACTTCACGGGCTCCAAAGAACACAACATCGCAATTCGCTCGCGCGCTCGCAAAATGGGCCTGACGGTTAACGAATACGGTGTGGCCAAGCTCGACCAGCCAGATTGTTATGTTGCCAGTCGCACGGAGGAGGAAATCTATGCCGCATTGGACCTCGATTGGATCCCTCCCGAGTTGCGCGAAGGACGAAACGAAATAACCTGGGCTGAACGCTCTGCAATTCAGCAGCGACCACAATTGCTCCAGCTTCAAGATATCATTGCTGACCTACACATGCACACGCACGCAACCGATGGTGCCAACTCAATGCATGAAATGGCCGCAGGAGCTCGGCAACGTGGACGTCGGTATATTGCCATAACCGATCATTCGAAACGCGTTAGCATGGCTCGCGGCTTGGATGAAGTTCGTTTGCTGGCGCAATGGGAGCAGGTTGATCAATTTAACGCTGAGCAAACCGACGGTTTTCGAATTCTCAAAGGCATCGAATGCGATATCCTCGAAGCAGGTCCATTGGATATAGCCAATGAAGTCCTCGCCCAAGCGGATTGGGTCGTGGCCAGTGTGCATTATGGCCAGAAGCAATCTCGAGAACAGATCACCAAACGCATCGTAGGAGCGCTGGAGAACCCGCATGTAGATGTCATTGCGCATCCCACGGGCCGTTTACTCGGATCTCGTCCGCCCTATGAAGTCGACATTCAGGCAGTTTTTGACGCTGCCGTGGCGAATGGCAAAGGGCTTGAATTGAATGCCAGCCCGGCGCGTTTGGACCTTTGTGAGCAACACTTGATGCAAGCTGCGGCCATGGGTATCCCGATCACGATTAACTCCGACGCACACTCCATCGAAGGCATGGATGTCATGCGCTACGGGGTCGTGCAAGCACGTCGCGCGGGACTGGTTAGGTCGCAGGTGATTAACACTTGGGCACTGGAAGACTTACTCCAGTGGCTCAAGCATTAGCCAGCCACCGTGGGTTTTGTGGCTGTGGCGACCATTGCCATGGCTTCCCGCATGGCAACTTTGTCGATCGAGTGTACGTCGATCGGTCGCGCGACATCTTGGATCAGAGTAATAGTGAGTTCCCCGCCGAGATGCTGCCGAAACTCCTCCAAACCATCAAAGATGGTGTCTTCGTTTAAGGCCGCGTGCCAGAGCGGCAATTGCAAGCCGCTAAGTGTGGCGAACGTGCGCTCGACAATCGATTGCGACAATCCATGGCGCAAATGAGAGTAAGCCACATCGACGGCGACGCCAATAGCGACCGCTTCGCCATGCCGAACCCCATAATTGGTAATGGCTTCGAGCTTATGCGCCGACCAGTGACCAAAATCTAAAGGCCTTGCTTGTTGGAGTTCAAACGGGTCACCACCCCGAGTAATGTGCGCCAGATGCAGCAACACCGACTCGCGCAGCGCGCGCCCAGCCATGGGCTGCTCTCGAGCGCCAATCGCTTCAGCAGCTTCTGCCAGATACTCGAAGAATTCGGCATCCTTGAGCAATGCCACTTTCACGGCTTCGGAAAATCCACAGCGATAGTCTCGGTCGCTCAAACCAGCGAGCAAGCGTTCATCGTTGACGACGGCCCACGGAGTAGCAAACGTGCCTTTCCAATTCTTCTTGCCAAACCAATTTACAGCGTTCTTTACGCCCACCCCCGAATCGGCTTGGGCGAGCGTCGAAGTGGGCACGCGAATCAAGCGAATCCCCCGATGCGCGATCGCCGCCGCGTAGCCCACCGTATCCAGCACGGCGCCTCCGCCAACAACTAACACATAGCTGCGTCGGTCCAAGTTGTCGCGGTGAAAAGCAGCCAGCAGCGAATCGACAATTTGGGGATCATTCTTGACCGCCTCGCCACCAGGCAAACAACACACGGGAGCAACCAAGCGTGCATGGCTGCCATTTTCAAGACAGTCGGTGATGCGAGCACACAGGCTAGCGTCCCAGGTCAAAAGACCTTCGTCAACCCAAACCTGTACCCGGGCGGCATCCGTCGCGCCTGGCTCAAGCAACTCGTGTATGACGCCAAAATCCTCGCCAAAGCAGTCATGGGTAAACCGCAAGCGGTGGACCATGGGCACTGAAAACTCTATATCGAACTGTTTCTGGTCAGCCGATTGGCCGAGAGGATCATTCATGTAGGTCGGACTAGGTTGCTGGGCGGGTGATTTTCGTGGCGGAATCTTGACGTCCATGCGTGAACTTGTCGCAGCTTTCATTTTCCGCAAGCTTCCGATGGCAGGTAGTGGAGCGTGTATACGTCTATTTTAACGTAGCCGTTCACGAACTTGGAGTCGACATATCGTGGACGGATATATCTTAACTACCAGCCCGCCGCTGGGCACAGTCAACTTGGTGGAAATTGCCGCTTGCCTACAATTCTGCCATTCCCGCAGCCCGTCAAACGGCAAAGTTTCCCAGACTTGACGGTCGCCGAGGCCATCGCAAACCAACGCCTAGGCGATAGAAAACCAACGCCGACTCCGCGGCATTGAACCACAAGCTTTTTCCTTGTAACCGTTCACGACGTGTCGGATTATGTGACAGGGTCGGGATTATGTGACAGGGTCGGGATTATGTGACAGGGTCGGGAGTCTTTTCAGCCTAGATCGCTTAGCCCATTAGCAACTACATATTCCTACCAGCGGCATCTCGTCGGTGGCGGCGCTGCTGAAAAGACTCCCGACCCTTTCCTGTCGACTTCATGTTTGTGAACGGCTACTTTTCCCTAATGTGACAACTCTGATGCAGGGGCAGTGTTTGACCGAGCTCGAATGCGGATGTTGAATCCCTCGACCAACAGTGAAAAACCCATCGCGAAATAGATGTACCCCTTGCTAATTGGCGTGCCAATGCCCTCGGCTACCAGCATCACCCCAATCAACAGGAGGAAGTTTAGGGCAAGCATCTTGACCGTCGGATTGCGGTCCACAAACCTACCCACTTGATTGGCAAAAAGGATCATAACTCCCACAGCAATGATGACGGCCAAGAACATAATCCAAAGCTGGTCCGCCATACCAACTGCCGTAATAACGCTGTCCAAAGAAAAAACGATATCCATAATCGCAATTCGCACAATCGTGCCGCCAAAGCTAACCTGTTTCGGCACGGCCAAGCCACCTTGATGAGCGCCTTCGACTTCCACGTGGATTTCACGAACGCTGCTGTAGATAAGGAACAAACCGCCGCCAAGTAGAATCAGGTCTCGCCAAGAGACGCCGTTGAATTCATCCCAGGCTTCTTGGTCAAGCGTGGCTCGCTCGTCAGGTTTTTTAGAATCCGCCTGGTCGATTTGAATCGGGAGATGCCCTGCCGAGTGGCCACTATCTTCGATAAAGTACACCTGCAAATGGTCAATGGCAGGGATCCAATCGCTGAATTGGAAGATTGGGGTCTTCAATTGTACGATCCAGAAGACTGCTCCCAACAATAACAAACGCGAGAGCATGGCGATAAACAAACCAAGTCGGCGCCCCAAACTTTGCCGATCCAACGGCAACTTGCCAGTCAAAATTGTGATGAACACGATATTGTCGATGCCAAGCACAATTTCCATCAGGCTTAACGCGACCAACGCAACAAGGCTCTCGAACATATTCAGCCTAAATGATTAAGGATGGAGCGGAAAATAAGTGTCGACTTTCGCTCCGCGAAAGATCCTAAGCTAAGGAATTGCTCTAAGTAAATTAACACCTCAACCCGCCCACAACGGCTGCAGCAAACTGCGTACCGCGAGAGCGATCAAACAAGCGTAGGTGATCGGGCGCAACCATCGGTCGCCAAGTCGACTGCCCAAACGCAACCCGAGCATAGCGCCAACCAGCACCGCTGGCAAGGAGAGGCAAGCTACGATGACGGCTGACAAGACGCTTGAACCGAACTGCCACCACAATAACAACATCTGCGGAAAGAAGTTGGTAATGTACATCGCAAACAAGAAAGCTCGGGCTCGATCGGTTGAATAGCGTTGGCCATGGACCCACAGAACCATTGGAGGACCACTCATCCCAGATAGCCCTTGCAATACTCCACTTCCACCGAACGTGATTATGAGCCAATGGGGGCGGCGCGCTGTTTTCCATTCGATCCCCACAAAGGCCTGCATCACCACAGCCAACAAGATGATCAGGCCCACCAGTTGATTGATTCCTGCCGCCGACCAGGTCATGACCATGGCAAGTCCGGCTATTCCAATGGGCAAGGCAGTAACGCGGATAAGCGCTGGCCAGACCACTTCGCCGTAGTCGATACTGTGACGCAGTTTCCAGACCGAAAGCAGATTTTGCGACAACATGGCCGTAATGATCATGACTTGAGCAGCAATTAAGTCATTTCCCGCCCACATCAACAGCGGAATTCCGAATAATGCTGCAGCGAAGCCAACTGTCGCTTGAATGAACGAAGCCAGCGCCAGAATCAACAGACTCAGCACGACGCGTTCGCTTAAGATCGTCTCCCAGATCCACTCCATCAAGTTGTCCAGTTAGTCACCCGCGTAAAGCCCCAGACTATCGCTTTATTTCAAACCAAGCTTGCGGTTTATCGTTTTCATCAAAGCGGTAGATGGTCCTCGTTCGAGGGTCGACAACGACCAGTTTGTCGTCAAGCAAAGTGATGCCGACCGGGTTATCCAACGGAGCGCCTTCAAAGAACACGTGCGGCTTACCGCCAGCGGGAATCTTCCATATGGCTTTCTGGTAACCGTCGGTTACAAAAGCCGTACCCGTCGCATCAACGACCAATTGATGGGGAAACTGAAAAACTCGTTGCTCAACTATTACTTGCGATTCGCCCGAATCCGACACGATTTGAATTTGCTGAGGATCCTGCGAAACCACCCAAACCTGCTGTTTCGAGTCAACAAATACACCGCGCGGGTTGACTTCCGCCACTTTGATCGGTTTCGATTCCCCGGGTGGAATGCGGAACAATGTGCGCAGTTCGACATCTGCGACATAGATCGTGCCATCCTTCTTAACTGCAATATCCATCGGAATGCCAATCGCACCGCCCGTAATCGGCTCAGGTTTTCCATCTGCAGAGACCCGGTAAATCTCGCGAGTCGCAGAATCGCCGACAAGCAGCAGACCATTCTGGTCAAACGCGACTGTGCGTGGAGCATTCAAAGGCGTACGGAATTTGGCTGAACCCTCTACGAAAATAGACAACTTTTCATCTTGCCACTTCCAGATGCCATGCAAATTGCGGTCAACAACAAAGACCGCTCCTTCCCCGTTGATCGCCAAGTCCAGGGGGTAATAAGGCAGTTGCGGAGGCTCCGGTTTTTCGGCGGCAGATCCCGCAGCTTTTTCCACTTGCTGCGTCGCGGAATCTTGCCCTGCGTCCTGAGCCAGAATTGGGTCCTGCGCCAGAATAAAATAGGCAATTACCGCTGGGACGAGCACACGTGGTGGGAATCGAAACATGGATGACCCTCAGAATTGAACAAGATATCCGCAAGGACGCTCTATCTTACCGCATTCCGCGTAACGCGAAACGCGTCTGCATAACCGTTAACTGTTAATCGTCGGCTGATAGCTTGCCGGGGTACTTTGAACCGCACTTGGGATTGTAAGGGTGTATTGAGAATAACCTGAAGATGTTGCGGCTCGCTATAACCGGCAAAATCGGCTCGGAGTTTTGCGTAGCATCTGTGTTTTGGGGAATTTATAGCGTTTTGGGAGGCTTGGTTGCTTTTGGCGTTGAACAATTGCGGCGAAGAATGTTACGGGGAGCCGCGATGGCGTTCCTCTTACGTCCGTCAGGCCTTGACCAAACGGTTGCTTGCGGTCGCGAAAGAGCTGTGCCAAAGCTGATCACCTGAGTTTTGTAGAATCTATTTGTGGAGTGACTCGAATGTCGAATAAGTTCTTTGCCGGATTGGCACTAGTTGCTAGCTTCTGTTTGGTTTCGACCGCTGATGCTGGTCTTTTCAATCGCGGCTGCTGCGGCGCTGCCCCAAGCTGCTGCGAAGCTGCCCCAAGCTGTGGTTGCGAAGTAGCCTGCGATCCCTGTGGTAGCCGCGGAGGCAAGTTGCGTGGATTGCTGAGCAATCTGTGCAGCCGCAAGAGCGATTGCTGCGATCCATGCGCTGTAGCACCTTGCTGCGAGCCAGCTCCAGCACCATGCTGTGCTCCAGCTCCTGCACCTTGCTGCGAACCAGCTCCAGCTCCTTGCTGTGCTCCAGCTCCCGTTTGCTGCGAGCCAGCTCCTTGCTGTGAGCCAGCTTGTGATCCTTGCTGCAAAGGCCCTGGTTTGTTGGCCAAGCTTCGCGCTCGCCGAGCAGCTCGCAAGGCTTGCTGTGCAGCTCCTAGCTGCGGTTGCGAAGTCGCAAGCTGCGGCTGCGACGCTGCTCCAAGCTGTGGTTGCGGAATGTAGTCTTAATTGGAGCGGCTGTGCCTCTCCAAACATCTTGTAAAATCGATTGTGCGGCGATGCGAGTTAATCTTGCGTCGCCGTTTTTCGTTGTAGAATCGTAATCGTTCACAATCTTGACTTTTAACTGATGGATTAAGAACGATGACCTCTTTGCGTACATGCGTGATCTGTGGCGGGACGTTGCTGCCGGGACCGAATCGAACTTGTGACTCCAGTAGTTGTCGACTCAAATACAGTCAATGCATCGAGAAGGGGCAAAGTCTGTGCGTCGTGTGTGGCCGACCGTTAAGCATTGCCACTGGTAATAGCGAAACATGTAGCACCACCTGCGCACATCAACTGCCCCGTCTAACGCATTTCGAACAGCAGCGAATCATGGGGCGTTGCCGCTGCGGTGTGTTAACATTGCAAGCAGTTCATGAGGACTTCGGCGCTTCGCAAATTTGGAGTTGTGGGGATCGAGTGTGTGAGGGGCAGCGCTCGATTGCCAAGCTGGTGCGCCGCCAACGCGAGCAGGATGCGCTCAAAGCCCAGCGCCGAGCGGCTGCAACTGGGCTTCGCGATTCGCTTATTGATAATTTGGTCGAGTCGACTGCCGTTTCAAAGTTCTTGGTCGTAGTCACACCCCACTTAACGCGTGCGATGGCGCCGCGCGATCCAGCCCGAGTGGAAATGCTGCGCGAGCATATCGCAACTCGAGTGGCTGCGGCTTTCGCTGGCCCTGAAACTCCCTGGGACACACCGTATACCAAGGATCAGTTGCCAGAATTAACTCGTCCCGCCGAGGTCGAGGCCTTTACTGCCGCGTGCACCGCCTGTCGCGGCAAATGCTGCTTACAGGGTGAGGAGCACGCATTTATCAGCACTAGTACGATGCGGCGCTACATGGCAGCTAACCCGGAAGCCAGCGAAGAGGACGTGCTGGCAGACTACATGAATCGCGTTCCCTCGCTGGCCATCGAGGGTTCATGCCTGTTCCACACCGATCGCGGCTGCGCACTGCCCGGCGAAATGCGGGCGGATATGTGTAACCATTACATTTGCCCCTCGTTAATCGAAATTCGGGTAGCTCTAGAAGATCAAGCGCAAACGCCGGGTTTTTTTATTGCCGCCGACAACGATGGTGAGTTTATCGCTACGGTTGCGATCCCTGTTGACGCGAACAGCAGTCCGGAAACAGAACGTCAGGCTATGTCTAGCGGCGACGCGGTGGTGGGCGAAGTAAATCCAGTTTCGGGGGACGATCCAAAATCCCCGCACGAATAAAAGTGAATCCGAGCAGAATCATTCCGAGGCCAACGAACGAAAAGAAAAATCCTTGAAAGCTGATCGCCAAGCCCATGCCCAGGATAAGCGATCCAATAAACAAGACGAACACACGTACCACCCTGTGGCTGCGTCCTTCGCGCTTGAGTTCTATAAAGTCGTCCTCTTCCACACGGTTCGGTGGGCGAAAGGGTGAGTTATCGTGTGTAAAGCCAGTCATGGCGAGTTAGCAGCCGCGAAAATGTGGTTACAATTCTCAACGAGATTTTCAGTATACCTCAATCAAATAGGAATGCCGTTATGGCTGCGGGCGATAGCCATCCTCAAGACTTGGAAATTAAAGACGCACAGATCATCTTTAAGACCGTATGGGAAGAATTGGTCGAGGAAGTTGGCAAAACGAATCTGCGCTTTCCTAAAGAATTAATTCTGCTGGGCGGTGCCCCCGGTGCCGGCAAAGGTACGCATACCCGATTCGTCATGCAAGCCCGCGGTTTGACCTGCCAACCGATTGTCATCAGCGATTTGCTCAACACCCCTGAAGCGCAACGTATCAAGGATCAAGGTGGCATGGTCGGCGACAAAGAAGTCGTCGCGGTGCTACTCAGAAAACTATTGGAAGAACAGTTTCGCGATGGCGCAATTCTCGATGGATTTCCGCGTACGCGAGTGCAAGTCGAATGCTTGAAACTACTAGTCGATAACATCAACAAACTACACCGCGACTTTGCCGATACAGAATATGCGATCTATTTTCGACATCCCACCATTCACGCGATGGTTCTATTCGTCAGTGAAAAAACGAGTATTGAACGACAATTGAAACGCGGACGAGAAGTCTTGGACGTCAACCGCGCGGTTGAAGAAACCGGTGTCGGAACGCTCCGCCAAGTCCGTTCCACCGACCTGCAGCCGGAAACAGCCCGCCGCCGTTATCGCGTGTTCAAAGAACAGACTTGGGATGCACTTACCAGTCTCAAGGAAATCTATCACTATCATTTTGTCAATGCGGAAGGCCCGGTTTCAGAAGTTGAGGCCAACATCCTCCGCGAATTGCAGTACCAAAGTTCACTGGAACTGCATTCGCGGACATTTGATCGACTGCGTCCCCTGCCGCTAGCAGAAGATATCGTGCTCCATGCACGACAACAACTGGTGAATCGTTTGGATAGCTACGAACTTGAGAACACGGACCTGTTTATTCGTGTGGTGAACATCATTCAAAGTAAGTTCATGCCGATTGTCCAACGACACGCACTTTCAGGACGCTGGCTCAAGTCAATACGGAGGATCCGCTGTTTCACAATCCGCTCGCGGCTGTCGATGCTGATTGACATTTTTCCGAACGTGGTTTTCATGCTGTCGTCGATAAGCATATCCAAGACGTTCCCAGCCGTTTTGATCTTGAGACCGGGAGCATCGAACTGCGCGAGAAGATCATCTACCGCGTTCAAATCAATTTCAAAGGTTCACAAATCCGCCGTGGGTAAATCGGCTTAAAGCGGTGCGGGCAGGTCGCGGCGATGGAATAAATAGAGTCCAATTGCAAAGCACAGACTGCCGTACAAAATCATCTGTAGTGATAATCCAAGTGGCCCAAGGGTGTGTGGCCACAGCACCGATCGCTGGCCCACCGGGACGATCAAGGACCAAGCCAACTGGGGTTGGCTACCAGCCAAATGCACAATGGCATCGGGTTGGTAATTGGTAAAGAAAGTGAAATCTTCCAACCATCGCCAGCTCGACACTGCCTTACTCAACAGGAACATCAATAGCTGAACGACGTAAATGCTGATCACTATGCCGATCGTCCGCCAACGATAACGATCGACGCAACTCAGCAATGTACTTAGCCCCAGCATTAGGAAACCAAACGCAAAAAGATTGACCGTCGTAGGCAAAAAGCGGGACGCGGCGACACGACTGGCCAGGGGAGTCTGTACCTCCACCGATTCGCCAAACTGCAAAGGTATTCCCACTGGTAGGAACGGGATTTTCAACTCCGCCGAACTGCTCATCGTTTCCGTAACGCTGTTGGTGTGAATGCCAACTGCAATTCCCATCCAGGCAATGCTGCACAAGACGGCTAGTCCCAGCGTGCAGACACTGAAGTGGACGACAAGCAACCGTGTGCGGCTGATCGGGCGCGAAAGCAGCATCTCGAGTGTGCCACGTCCCAATTCTCCACTGACCACATCCGAACCTCTGGCGATACTCCACACGAGAACACACAAGATCAGCACCGGCTCGCTAAAACTCATCCCAATCGAACCGGCGTAGGTCAGTAACTGTTCAAACGGGACAGGCGAAAACTTTTCGAATATGCGGAACTGTTCGAGCAGTGGTTCGAACTTTTGCAAGTCGAATTGGCAAACGATCCACACCCGCATCCAGCAGAAGACGAACAGCATACTGGCGCAGGCAAGGAGCAGTAGACTCGATTCATGTACGCATTTGCGTATCAACAGTCGGTTCATCGTGAATCTCCGATCGAATCGGAACTGGCTGAGCCGAAATCGCGGCCTGTGTCAGTGCGATCATAGACGGCTCGAACCCCAGCTTTTTCAATGCGAATGACCGGCAGTGATTGACTAGCCAACCAACTCAGCCAGCTCTCTGGGGGGCCCACCAAATGGAGCCTCTGTTGCGTTTCACTACTTTCAACGAAACTCACAAAGTTCACACTCGTGAACTCCGCTCTGGTCTGAGCGTTTGGGGCGGTAGGTAAGCGCTGGATCGTGACAATATGCGTTTGTTGGAGTGCATGCATGTCCTGTTCGACAACCAAACGGCCGTTGCGCAGAATAGCCACTTGATCACAGGCTTCGTCGATATCGCTGAAAATGTGCGAAGACAAAACGACAGCTTGCCCGCGCTGTCGCACTTCGGCAATCAATTGCAGTACTTCGCTTCGAACGTTTGGGTCTAAATTGGCGGTTGGTTCATCGAGGACGGTAAGTGGTGCGCGGCAACCGAGGGCAATGGCAATGGCCAGTTTCTGTCGCATGCCGGTCGACATAAACATGACTCGCCGCGCCGTGTCCAATTCCAACCGGTCGGCAACTCGGTGCGAAAGCGCGAGATCGCCGCAATGGTGCAAGCCCGCGAACAGTTCTAGGACGTCTTTACCGCGCATCGAGCGATACAGACGTGCGTCGGCTGGCAAGTACGATACTTGTCTTCGTACTTGCAGCGATTGCCGTTCGACATCAAATCCACAGATGGTGGCGTGACCAGCGGTGGGTCGGATGAAGCCCAGCAAGACACGAATGAGAGTCGTCTTGCCCGCGCCGTTTGGTCCGAGTAATCCAAACACGACCCCCTCGGGTACTTGCAAATTGCAATCCACCAGCGAATGAAAGCCTGCGTACGATTTGCTCAGTCCATGTGTTTCAATCGCCAGCACAGAGACGCCTCAAAGGTCCGAAAGACGACAGCGTGAACCAAGTAGTTATAGAAACTCATCCCACTTGCGAGCCTTCAATTGCTTGACGACCTCGCGGACGCGTTCCTCTTCTTCCTTGGGAGCGACCAGTGTGGCGTTAGCGGTGTGCACTACGATCATGTCCTGCATCCCAATGGTGACTAGCAAATGGTCTTCTTCGCCGTACACAATCATGCGCTGGGATTGGATCGGCAAATACTTGCCACGCACACAATTGCCTTGCTCATCGGGTTCAGTCAATCGGCCGATCGATTGCCAACTGCCTACATCATCCCAGCGGAAGTTGGCTTCGATGACAGCCACGTCATGGTAGCGTTCCATAACGGCATAGTCGATCGAGCGGCCATCGATTTGTTCAAACTCACGCAGAAGTGTTACCGCAAAGCCAGGTGTCCCGATCGCTTTGGAGATGTTATCGATATGCGCCATCATGTCGGGTTCAAACCGACGCAAAGCGTCCAGAATTGTCGCGGCTCGCCACATGAAGATGCCGCTGTTCCAATCGTATGTCCCCGCTTGGAGATATTGCTCGGCAATTTGTTGATTGGGTTTCTCGCGAAAAGACGCCACGCGATGAGCGCCCGCCACATGGGAATCAATCAATGCTGCGCACGCTGCACCAGACATAGCCGAACGATTCAGCCGCATAGGTCGGGCGAATTCCAAACGTGACGATGCGATCGGGCGATTGTTCAATCAACTGCACGCCGCTACGCATGCAATCCTGAAATTGAGCATCAGTGCTAATAATATGATCGGCAGGCAAGACCAACATAATGGCCTCGGGGTCAGCACCGACAATCAACGAGGCCGCCAGCGCGATGCAGGCGGCCGTATCCCGCTTCATTGGCTCACCCACAATCTGTTCCGGCGGCACGTCAGGCAACTGTTGACGGACAGCGTCGACAAGGTGTTGATTGGTCATCACCAAAGTGTGTTCGGGAGAAATCAATCCTTGTAATCGCTCGCAGGTGGCTTGCAACATGGTGTTGTCGCCAACGAGCTGCAAGAGCTGCTTTGGGTACGTGTTTCGGCTGGCTGGCCAAAATCGCGTTCCAGATCCACCAGCCATGATAACCGCATGTAACACAATAAGTCTCCGTCCCCAGTCAAATTTCGCGCGTAGCAAGAAAAGTGATCGTATTGTAGGACTCAAGCAATACATCTACTAGTCTAGGCTTTGTCTCAAAAGGGGGCTGACCTTTTGGAGGGCATGCAAAATCCCTGACCAAAGGAGTTGCCCGGAGAGGGGCAGACCCCTTTTGAGAAAGCCTAGTGGCTAAGCAGTGCCCAGTGTTCCAAGAAGCAGTTCATGTTTGCTAGTTGCCCCCACGTCGCAGCGTCCTGACGATTTCTCAGTTGGTCCTGTTCCCAAGGGTTCTTCAATTGCCGCTACGTCAATTCTGTGTCATACTATTCTGCATTGCTCATTCCCCGCCTTCCTTCGAACTTCTATCTGGGAGCCTCACACAGATGATCCGGAGTTCCGTTATTTTCTGTCACTTCTTGGCTGGACTGCTGTTGCTTGCCGCGCACATCTCCGCCGCGGAACCGAGCGAAGCAATTTCGTTTGAGTTCGAATCACTAGACTCGTCGATCCAAAGCATTGGCGAAGTCGCCGTTACTCCCACCGGTCCGACTTCCGAATTTTTCCAAGGACTACCCGCTACCAACCTAGCTTTGGAGTTGAAAAAGGCGGGCGCTCACTTGCGAATGTCCGAGGAGATTTCGAGCCAATTGGTATTTGAACAAGGCGACGCGTTGACCATTGAAGCTTGGGTACGGCCAAGGGCAATTGGTCATGGGGCCAACGTGTATGTCGTGGGCAAGGGGCGAACTTACGCCAACGGACCACGGGAGAATCAAAACTACGCGCTGCGCCTGGTCGGATCCAAGAATTCCGCGCATATCAGCTTCCTGTTTGCCACGCAGGCGGCGGATGGCAAACTCCAGTATCACCGCTGGAATTCAAAGCAGGGATTTGGCGTCGACGGCAGTTGGCATCACGTTGCGGTCAGTTACCAGTTCGGCGAACCCAAGAGTATTCGAGGCTATATTGACGGCAAGGCGACTACGGGCGCGTGGGATATGGCTGGTGCGACAAAATTGCCGCCGGTTGTTGACGACGATGCAGTTTGGATTGGTTCATCACGCGGCGGTGATCCTGGAAATAGTCTCGTCGGTGGTCTAGATGGCATTCGGATTCATCGTCGTTTGGTGGCTCCCCAAGAAATCGCTTCGCGAAGAGTTATCGAATCGCATGCACCGGCTTGGCCACGCACCGCCGACGCGGACCGTGTCACCATCACTCTCCACGAATCGCTGGGCAGTTTCGAATCGTTTCCGATCGGTGATGTTGAGGAGAGTTTTCGATTTAGCGCACCGAAGTTGGCCGTACATCGTTTGCCGCTTAAGTATGCAACAGGCGGGCTACGTGCGTTATGGGATGGCCCAGTGCTCATGCGCGCATTCGTAAAGTGCGACTTGCCAAGTGGCGATGTGGAGTTGTTGTTGCGTAGTCCGGGGTTGTCGCGACTGTGGGTCGACGGTGTAGAAGTCGTTTCCACGCCCCCTCATCGCGTACGATTGAATGCGCATCAACCGTTTGAAAAATACGAACCCGATCTTCCGTGGCTGCGCGTTCCGCGGAGCGGTGTGCACGAACGACGCGGGAAGATATCGGTAGATACTGGTGAGCACGAAGTTATCTTGGAATCGATTGTGGGTACGAGTTTTACGCGCTGCGAGCCCAATGAGACGCTCGTGGCTGTCCGCCAGGGTGACGCCATGTTTACTGTCCTGGGACCTGCCGCCCCGCCAGCCGCAGGTGATGCAGACCATCTGCACTTGGTAGACGCCGAATTCGAAGCCTATCGAACGCAGTACGAAGCGGCATTGTCGCGACTCGATCGACAGCTGCTGGTCGAGCAATCGCGACAGGAAGACGCGTTCTGGGCAAAGCGGCATGATTTGGCGCGAGCCGTTGTGGCCTCGTGGCCCGAACTGATTCCACCCGCCAGCCGCCATGAGTCAGCCGAAACCAACCTAGTGGATCGCTTTGTCAATGCGAAAATCGACGCAAAGCAACTTGCAGGGATGGATCGAGGCCTGACGGACAGAGAATTTCTGCGGCGCGCAAGCTTGGATACACGCGGCGTGCCTCCTAGTTGGGCGGAGTTGCAAGTATGGGAGGGCGAACCACGCTCGCGGATCATCGATCAGCTACTACAAGATGAGCGGTGGGCGGATCATTGGACCAGCTACTGGCAAGATGTGTTGGCGGAGAATCCGAACATCCTCAAACCCAGCTTGAACAACACGGGCCCCTTTCGGTACTGGATCCACGACGCCCTGGTGCTAAATAAACCTCTCGATCGTTTTGTCACCGAACTGATTCGCATGGAGGGGAACGCCCAGGCGGGTGGTCCTAAGGGATTCGAAATGGCATCAGAAAATGACGTCCCCATGGCTGAGAAAGCGCATGTCATCGCCAGTGCGTTCTTGGCGATCGACATGAAGTGCGCACGCTGCCATGACGCGCCCTATCATCCGTGGAAGCAAGCCGATTTGTTCAGCATTGGCGCAATGCTTGGCCAGGCTCCGATCACCGTGCCCGAAACCAGCAGCGTACCTGCCGCGTTCTTCGATCGACGCGGCAACGACTCGCCGATCAAAGTTACCCTTCGCCCCGGCGAGGTTGTCCAGCCCCAGTGGCCCGCAGGATTGTTATCGTCCGATGAGTTCGGCCCCAGCGAAGTGTCCGAGGAACTGTTGGGGCGTGCGGATTCGTCGCGTGAGCGTTTGGCGGCCATGTTGACGCGTGCAGAAAATCGACGATTTGCGCAGACCTTAGTCAATCGTATTTGGTACCGTCTCATGGGGTGGGGGTTGGTCCACGAAACCGATGATTGGTTTGAGGCCAACATCCGGCACCCTGAACTCTTGGATTACCTGAGCCGCGAATTGATTCTCAGCGGCTATGACCTCAAGCATCTGACGCGGTTGATTCTCGAGTCGCAGACTTACGCGCGTCGAGCCATTGATCCTAGTAGTGTGGATGGCGAACAGAAATACGCGGCGGCTTGGCAACGTCGGTTGTCGGCTGAGCAATTGGCAGATTCACTGCACTACGTTACTGGCGTACCGATGGCGACCGAGCAGATCACCTTTGACCCCGAAGGCTCGCAGGATATCAAGAACTTTTTGAATCTTGGGGTGGGTGATAGGGCTTGGAAGTTGGCCTCGCTATCGAACGAACGGGATCGTCCGAGTTTAAATCTTCCCAGAGCGGCTGCGGTTGTCGAATGCCTGGAAGCGTTTGGATGGCGATCCTCGCGGCAATCACCGGCCACACATCGCGAGATGGACGCCAATCTTGTACAGCCCGGCGTGGTCGCCAATGGCCATGTGACCGGCTGGACTAGCCGTCTGAGCGACACATCGCTGATCACGGAACTCGCCATCAATTCTGAAGATGTAACTAGCTTCGTCAACCAAATCTTTGCCGCCGTGTTGACGCGTGAACCAACGCAAGCCGAACTTGAAACATTTGTGCAACAATTGGAACCAGGTTTCGCCGCGCGAATGCGCGATGCGGTAAGCACCGAAAAAGCTCCGCCTCCCAGCCGAGGTTTCGTAACGTGGACGAATCACTTTGCCGTGGAGGCCAACGAGCTAGCGCGCGAACTCGAACGCGAAACTGCGGCTGGCCCACAGCCGACCGACCGCTTGACACCCGAGTGGCGGCAACGCGCCGAAGACGCTACATGGGCCCTACTCAATGCACCCGAATTTCAAATTGTATATTGACTCAAATCGTTTAACGGCGTTCAACGGCAAGCTGAAATTGTCAGTTCTTGAAGCCCGCGCTATTCTGGGTGTTCGGGCCATGAAAGGAAAACAAGTTATGTTTCGCAGAGACTTCATTAATACCGGCGCGATTAGCGCACTTTCGAGTCTAGCGCTGGCACCGTCGATACGTGCGGCCGAAACGTTGGAAAAAATTCCTGCAGCCGGTCAAGCTGAGCATGTTATCTTTATTTGGCTCGGCGGCGGTATGGCCCAAATCGATACTTTTGATCCGAAGCAACGTGGAAGTTCGGCCGAGCGCAAGCCGGGCAGCGATTACGATGCAGTGGATACCGCCGTGTCGGGCGTGCAAGTCTGCGAGCACTTGAAGCGGGTTGCAGATCGTATGGATCGCGTTACCGCAGTGCGCTCGGTCACGCACGACATGATCGACGAGCACGCTGCGGCAGTATACTGGGTGCACGTCGGTCGCCCAGTGAATGGTACTATCCAATATCCCTCGATTGGCTCGGCGGTGGCTCATGAGTTGGGAGCGGCGGATGAACATGCACCAGCTTACGCACTAATTGGTTATCCCAATGTGGCTCGCAACCCGGGCTTTTTAGGCGCTAAATACAGCTACTTGTACTTGACCGATTTGAAGAGCGGGCCGCGCGGCTTAAAGAGGCATGATTACGTGACGGCTGAACGTCAATTGCGACGGATGGCCCTGTTGAATAGTGTGCGGGCTACGGCGATCGAGCGATTTCCGGATTCACGCGAATTGTTGTCCTACGATCAAGCGCTCGAAGCCAACCAACGACTTTCGAGCGAGCAGTTCATGCGCGTGTTTGATTTGGAACGCGAAAAGCCTGCGACGCGAGAGAGCTATGGCGGCGAGTTCGGACAGCGTTGTTTGCTGGCCCGCAGGTTGACTGAAAATGGGGTGCGTTTCGTCGAAGTCGCACACAATTTGAACTTTGTAAACGGTACCGGCTGGGACACCCACCAAGAGGGACAGCTCAATCAATGGACACTAATCGAAGAGCTCGACCAAGCCATGGCGGCTCTCATCGATGATCTCGAAGCACGCCGCCGTTTGGACAAAACCTTAATTGTGGTCGGAACTGAGTTTGGACGACCCGCCGAATTTGATGGCGCTGGCGGACGCGGACACCAATCAACAGCATTCACGCTGGTTCTGGCCGGCGGGGGAATTAACCATCGTGGCGCCATTGTAACGACCGATGATCTGGCCAAAACCGTCGTCGATCGCCCGGTGTCCATTCCAGACTTTCACGCCACTATTCATCATGCCCTGGGCATCGACTATCGCGCCGAACTGTATGACGGCAATCGCCCCGTGCCGATCACCGACAACGGTACGCCGATTAGTGAGCTGTTTAGCTGAGTCGCTACCAGGGTCAAGCGTTCAACGACAAGCCGCAGGGCGTCGGGATTTTGCCACAAGTTTCAATACGCAAAACAATCGAGACCTGCGTTATGTGCGGCGGATATTTGGCAGCGTCATGTCGGACAGCGTGCTGTTTGGCGAAACGCGTGCGCCATCGAGATGTTACTGCTCTTCAAGCCAGGTGTGTATGCGGCTAAGGATCGCGGTGGTGGCATCGCGTAGTGCGGGGAAATGCTGCCGGGCATTGGACGTTTCGCCGGCGCGGGCAAAACGCTCGATAGTAGCTGCGATGTCAGTCACGGTATGGGCTTCGAATAATGCCGCTGCGCTCTTGAGTGAATGGGAAGCGCGTACCAACAATTTGTCATCGTGGTTGTCGAGCGCTTGCGAGAGTTCGGCGAGTCGTTGTTTAGCTTCCGTTTGTAAGGTTACCACGAGTTGTCGTTGTTGTTGGGCTGTACACTTCAGTTTCGACAGTGGGGCATCCAAGTTGATGAGCCGCGGTTGATCGACTTGAGGCGGCGGTGTGTTGATGGGTAAGGCCTCAGGCTGCGTGGGCGGAGTTAGCGTTCCCGTGCTGAGTTTTTCCAAAAGCCGATCTAGCTGCGCAAAGTCGACTGGCTTGCTCAGATAGTCGTCCATGCCAGCCTCCAGACATCGCTGTTGATCGCTTTCCATGGCGGCGGCGGTGATGGCAATTATTGGAATGTGTCCACCCTTCTCCGCTTCTTCGCTGCGAATAATTCGAGTCGCTTCGATGCCGTCTAAGATTGGCATTTGGACATCCATCAAAATTGCATGGAAGTAGAAATCGCGCCAGGCGTCTACGGCCGCCTGTCCGTCTTCGGCGGTTGTGACATGATGTCCTTTACCCTCGAGCAGCCCCACGAACACTGCGCGATTGACCGCCCCATCCTCTGCTAACAGAAACCGTAAGCCTGTCGATTCGGCTTTGGGTTGCACAGGTGGGGCTGCACCTACCGGAATAGTCTCGTGATTAAGTGTGCGATGTATCGCCAGGCAGATTTCGGATTGCAACGCGGGTTTCTGCAGGATGACATCGATACGATTGGCGCGCACCAAGTCTTCGGAAACCGGGTGCGTGGCAGTGGACAACAGGATTGTAACTGTTTCCACTTGGGGAGCGAGTTCGCGTAGTTGGCCGATTAATTCCACGCCATCGACCTTGCCCAAACCTTGGTCAACGATGAGCACTCCGTGCGGTTCCGTGGCGAAAATTCGTTCATAGGCTTCGAGGGCTTCCGGGGCTGTACCAACCGTAGTTGCATTCAACCCACGACGACGGAGTGCTCGTTGCAATGTTTCACGGCCAGAGCGATTGTCATCGACGATTAGGGCGGGGAGGCCGTCGAGCCGCTGGAAATCCGACTCGTTCATCGGCTCGGCGTCCGCGCGCGCTGAGGCGATGGGGAAGCCAGCGGTAAAGTGGAATGTTGATCCAATGCCGACTTCGCTTTCTAACCAAATTCTACCTCCCATCATTTCCACTAACTGGCCGGAGATCGAAAGTCCCAAACCGGTACCACCATATTGTCGTGTTGTTGAGACGTCGGCTTGAGAAAACGCTTCGAAGATCTTCTTCTGCTTTTCTTTAGGTATGCCAATTCCCGTATCATGCACAGCGAAATGCAACGTATATTGTGGGGCCGCTGGTGGACCGTCCGCAATGGAGACCTTAACCGTGATTTCGCCGTCTTCGGTAAATTTGATCGCGTTGCCAACCAGATTGACAAGCACCTGCCGCAACCGCACTGGATCTCCCATAAGGCGGTCGGGAACGTCCGTATCCAATTCGAGAATCAACTCTACAGACTGTTGCGCTGCACGCGTGGCAAGACTCTTGGCAGCATGACTTACGCATTTCCTCAGATCAAATGGCACTGTTTCCAGATCCAGTTTGCCAGCTTCGATCTTGGAAAAGTCCAAGATGTCATTGATGATTCGCAACAACGAGTGAGCCGACAGGTCAATCATATCTAAGAATGAACGTTGAGCATCGTTGAGTTGTGTATTGCGCAGCAGTTCAGCCATACCGATCACGCCATTCATCGGTGTGCGAATCTCGTGGCTCATATTCGCTAGAAATTCGCTTTTAGCGCGGTTCGCACTATCGGCGGCATCGCGCGCTTCACGCAATTGCTGTTCGGCGGCGATCAGTTCAGTGATATCGCGTGAGATTCCGAAAGTTCCGACAACTTCACCACTTGCGTCTCGCAGCGGTAATTTGGTGGATGAGCACCAAGTGTCGGAGCGGTCGGGCCACGTCTCGCGTTCAACCAATGCGACCACGGGCTGCCCCGTTTCCATGATCCTCAGCTCGTCGGCGCGCGCTTGCGCTGCGTGTTCTTCGGTGAAAATATCCGCGTCAGTCTTGCCAATCGCCGAGTCAGGGTCTTTCAAATGAAATTTCATGGCCATGCCCCGACTGATTCGCACAAAGCGACTGTCGCGATCTTTGAAATAGATGGAGTCGGGGACATTGTCTAACAAAGCGTGCAGCAAATTCCGCTCACGCTCAAAGGCCAGTTCGGTTTGCTTCCGATCCGTAGCATCCCAGAACAGGATTTGCACGCCCGTAATGTGGCCGTCCGCGTCGCGAAGCGGTCCTTTGATGGCTTCTGTCCAAGTGCGTTTTCCGTCAGGATCCACATTCTCTTCGAACTTAGTCAAGATTTTGCCAGTGCGGATGACCTCCTGATCGTCATCCGAAAAATGTTTGGCGATATCAGGCGGAAAAAGCTCCGCATCGGTCTTCCCAACGATGTCCCCCAACTCAAGATTGCGAAGCCGCAAGTAGGCTTGGTTCGCATAGACACGCCGACCTGCCAGGTCTTTCAGGACCAGATTAATGGACAGACTATCGACGATCGAACGAAAGCGAGCTTGTGTTTGTCGGAGGATTTCTTCGACCTCGCCCGTATCGAGCGACTCTTTGGCCAACAGCAGAATTGAATCAGGACTAGCGAACAGCGTGTGGATTCGCACTGGGAGCAGGCTGCCGCCGGCCGTACGAACACGGAAATCCAGCGGCGGACGTTCCTGCACAGGTTGGTCCAAACTGACGAAGAGTTGCTGCAATTGCGAATGCGCGTTTGCTGCAAACAAATGCCACCACCACGGATTAAAGCCAGCAACCTCCTGCTCAGTCCAGCCCAGTAGGCCCGTGGCACGATCGTTCAAGAATCTCAATCGCGAGCCGTCTCGAGTGCATACAAATGCAAGATCGCTAATGCGCGATAGAAACTCCTGGGGCGGTAGTTCCGATGCCCCGAGGTTTTTAACATGCAGGCAATGCATCGGGAATTCACTTTTGAATGCAGTGCTTGACCATAGTGATTTCGTTGCCGCTATCGTTGAATGACACTTTATCCATGAACTTGCGAATCAAGGTTAATCCGCGTCCGTGATCAGCATCCATGGCGCGTGGATCTTCCACACTCACCAACTCCGCTACTTTGAAACCAGGACCTTCGTCGCGGATCACAATGCGGATCAAATCTCGCATCAGGCGAGCATCAAAATGCACTTTTCGAGAGCGGTACGGCTCGCGTGTGAGGCGTTCGTTGACGATCTCTTCAACGGGATGACCATCTTCTTCGCTGGATCGCTGCTGAAACTGGTCGTAGGTCAGCTCGAGATTGCCGCGATGGATGGCGTTTGATCCCGCATGTTGCAAGGCGGTCGCCACACGGAAGCGGTCGACGCCGGAGAGTAGCTCCATGCCGCCGGCCAGCTGCATCGTCAAGTCAATTGCAGTCATCATCAGATGCATCTTGTTCGGCAGTTCGAAGACGAGCCGGTTTTCGACCGTGCAGTCGATCAGCTCTGCGTAGCTGCGATCGGTCCGCGTCACTCCCAAAACGTCCTCGACAGTGCCGATCAATAAGTCGTCGACCATCGACTTGGGGACATAAGCTGTCGCACCGACACGGAGTGCTTCAGCGGCCAGGCGTTCCGAGCCCTGCCCCGTCACAAGCACCGTTGGGATTTGTGAGAATTCGAGTTGCATTTGTTTGATCAAGTCGAGGCCATTGAGCACTGGTAACTCCAGATCGGTGACTACCAGCTCATGCGTCCCGCCGGCCAGTGCTGCCAGGGCCGAGGTTCCATCGTCGCAGCAGGTGACATCGTGTGCCGCAGATTCCAGCAGCAACTTCATTTGCATCGCTTGGGTCGGACTGTCTTCAACCAGCAGAATATTAGACATCATTGCACCTTGATAGTGTTTTGGATCTTGAGCAGTACGCAGATAGCCGAATTCCTATGCAGCCCTCGGCTGATTCTACCACAGCCGTAGCCATTTCGGGGGAGAAATGCGGCGAATCCCGGAACACGAAAATCGACCTTTCGTCCGGGTACAGAATTCGAGAGAATCGCACTGAGCTTCGCTCCTGGGGATAGCAAAACCTTGCTCGAAGGGACAATCGAAGGAAATGAAAGGGAGAGCGGCAGTGGATCGACGAAGCTGGATACAACGTGCCATGTTAACGGTGGCAGGAGGCACAAGCGCTTGTGGCTGTTTATGTGGCTGCAAGTCAGCTCCTGTCACAGGGCGACGACAGTTGATGTTGATCCCGGAGCAACAGGAAGTAGCGCTGGGACATCAAGCTTTCGCGGACGTGGTTGGCGAAGGGGGCGGGCCAAGCAATTCAAAATACCAGAGTTTGGTTGAGCGCGTCGGTCTCAGATTGGCCGCAGTTGCCGATCGACAAGACTATCAGTGGGAAACACGGGTTGTAGTCAGCGAAGAGCAGAATGCCTACGCCTTACCCGGTGGCAAAATTGTCGTCTACGAAGGCATTCTGCCAATTTGCCAAAACGAAGCCGGGTTAGCTGTCGTTATGAGTCACGAAGTAGCCCATGTGTTGGCTCGCCACGGCGGCGAACGGATGAGTCAACAGATGGGAGTCAACGGCGTGCAAACCGCGCTGGGCTATGTGCTACGCAACAAAGAACAAGTGCAGCAGGACGCGTGGATGAAAGCCTATGGGATGGCTTCAACCTATGGAGTCGTATTGCCTTACAGTCGAAAACATGAGTCCGAGGCAGACCATATTGGCCTGATGCTGATGGCCCGCGCCGGCTACGATCCAGCCGAGGCACCAAAGTTCTGGACGCGTTTTGCGGCTGCTAGCCAGGGCGAAAAGCCAGCGGAATTCATGTCGACTCACCCCTCCGATGCACGCCGTGCCTCCGACCTGGAAAATCTCTTGCCCGAAGCCCTGGACGTCTACCGTCAAGCCGCAACGGTGATCGGCACCGGCGAATTAATCGTGTAAACTAGGCTCTGTTTCCAAAGTGTGGAACGGTTGTCCTCAACCGTTTTGGTTGCTTGCAGTTGCGGCCCAAAACAATTGAGACAATTGTTCTACATTAGTTTAGAAACAGAGCCTAGTGCGAAACATAACACGTAACCGTGCACGAAGTGTCGGCTTGTTTGACAGGGTCGAGAGTCTATTCAGCCTAAATCGCTTAATCCATTTGCCAACCACATGCTCCTACTAGCGGCATCTCATCGCTGGCGGCCGCGGCTGAAATGACTCCCGACCCTTTCCTGTCGACTCAAATTCGTGAACGGTTACCAATACACTAGCCTGACCCGCTGACTGTTTTTAGTGCCTATAGATCGGAGATTGTGACTTGAGTACGGAGCCGCCGTTTCGCCCCCGTTGTCCAACGTGTGATATCCTGGTAGACCCAGTCCAGGGGCACCGCAGTTTGCCCTTTTGCAGCGAACGCTGTCGGTTACGCGACTTGGGGCGTTGGCTAAATGAAGAGCATGCGTTACCCTGCGAAGACGTTGAAGATGATGTGGCCACTGAGCAAACTTCCTCAGGCCCAGTTCTGCCGCCAGGGTGGCACGACGCTTAGGCCGGCTCCAAACGTCACAGATGGATCGCGTAGCCGCCGGCGATACGGGAATTCTGGCGAATTTACAGTCACGCGATATCGAACCACATCGCATACCACCTAGAGACAGTACAACGGACATGGAAGAAGTTCCCTTTGAAGACCGCCGTGTCCCACGTGTAGAGATTGATTGGGATCGCTCCATCTGGTGGTGGTATCCACTAACCCGAGTGATTCAGCCAGCGGTTCGCATGACCTCGCTGGCCCTCAGCCTTTTGGCATTGTTGATCACCGCTGGCTGGATTGCGGTGGGAGAACGATTGTTCGATCCACGCTGGGAATCTGAGCAGCTACATTGGTTCGCCAGCAATTTTGATCGGGTGGGCGGCTCATCTTCGTTTACGCCGTCGATCGTTGTGTGGTTGAATTATCTCGTGCAAGTCATTCGTTTTGAAGCGTTTGGTTTTCGGGAACTTGCATTTGTTACCTTTGAGATTTTGTTTATTGCGACTACTTTCGCGCTCTTGGGTGGCGTTCTCGCGCGGCGCGGTGCGGTCGAACTAGGGCAACGGACCGTCGCACCATGGGGTGAGTCGTTTCGCATCGTCTTTTCGCGTTGGGCCAGCTATTTGTGGGCCTCCGGCATGCATTTCGTTGGAATTGCGGTACTGCTTCTACCGGCGATGCTGCTCGGTTTGATTAACCGACTTGGTTCCGTCGGTGAAATCCTGGCAGGAATTGGCTTGCTGTTAACGTTTCCGCTGGTTTTCGCAGTCGGTCGATTTGCGCTTAGCGCTATTGTGTGCTTCCCGTTGTCGGTCTGCGCCATCTGCGTTGAAAAGCGGGCCGATGCCTTTGAAGGTTTTAGTCGTTCGAACGCATATTTCTTCCAGCGTCCGTTTGTCGCTGCTCTATGTTGCGTGATGCTACTGGTTGTCGGGGTCGTTGGAGAGCAGATCGTCTATTGGGTGCTGCAGCTTGGGTGGTGGCTCGTGCACGGCAGCTTCGCATTCACGGCCGGCGATGAATCGAGCAAGGTGCTGCTGATTGGTGCTTGGGTGACAAAGATGTTGATTGGCGCGTATTGGTTTAGTTTTTTCTGGTCCGCCGCGGCTGCCGCCTATTTGATCTTACGACGTTCCGTGGACAACTGTGAACTCGACGAAATGGACTCGATCGAGAGCGAAGTCGAGACTTCGCTGCCGGATATCCCCGCCGTCTCCCAGGCCGCGCAAACCACCTAGTGTCATCCAGCCTTCCAACGTGGGGCGGTTGAAATGAGCTGTTTTGGCGCTAGCCACCCTAGGGGATGCGCCAGATTCGCTTGACGCGCGGGCCGGAATCGTGTATCTGTCGAAACGGAGAACGCTGCATTCTCCGCGTTATGACATCTGATTGGACCGAAGATACAGGTTTCTGTGCAAAGGGAATTGCTCCAGTGCCCATTTCCAACCTACCACCTCGCGCGAACAAATTCGCAATCGCTGGACTCTGCGTCTACTTTCTATTGAGTTTTGCTCGCCCCTCCGTAGCCCAAGAAGCCCAATGGATTTGGTCTCCTGAACACCCGCGCGCTCAAGCGAAAGCTGGCGATTGCTTCTTCCGGAAGACGATCCAAGTGAGCACCGTTGAGCAGGCGATGGTGACGATCACGGCCGATGATCGTTATGAGCTGTTTGTCAACGGACGGCAAGTTGGGTCGGGCAAGTCGATTCGCCAGATGGAGCAGTATGACATCAGTGCCTTGCTGTCGCGGGGCCGTAACGTAATCGCAATCCGCGTTACCAATTTGGCGGATGGCCCCGCCGCCTTGGCAGCGCGCGTATTTATCAAGCCTACGGGTGGCCCTTGGGTCAGCCATTCGACGAGCAGTAGTTGGCGAACTGCTTTGGATACAGCTATAGGTTGGCAGAGCGTCGCGCATGATGACAGCCGTTGGAAACCCGCGCAAGCGTTTGGGTTGCTGGGAGAAACGGCACCGTGGGATCGTCGCGAGGATGTCAGTCCCGAGCGAGTCTCCGAGAATCAAAGATTTCAAATTAATCCTGAATTTTTTGTCGATGAGATTCTGGATGGCGAGGCGACGGGATCACTCGTCAACATGGCCTTCAATGAATTTGGGCATATCATCGCGGCACAAGAAGGCGGTCCATTGCTGTTAATCTACGACAGCAACAAAGATGGCGTACCGGACAAAACGCGCGATTATTGCGACCTGGTTGATAACATCCAGGGTATCCTGCCGCTCAACGGAGATGTATTCGTGACTGGCGACGGTCCTGATGGTTCGGGCATCTATCGCTTAATTGACAATGATCGCAACGGTTCCCTTGAAAAGGCCCAGAAGATTGCAGGCTTCACGGGCGACGGCGGAGAGCACGGCGGCCATGGTCTGGCGCTGGGCCCCGATGGCCGGATCTACTGCGTGTTAGGCAATCACGTTCAATTCGACGGTGAATTTGCAGATTCCAGTCCGTTGAAGAATGTCTACGAAGGCGATTTGATCGGTCCGCGATATGAAGATCCGGGTGGGCACGCCCGTGGTATCAAAGCTCCCGGCGGAACCGTCATTCGGATGGATGTCGAGGGCAAGTCGGTGGAACTAGTCGCCGGTGGTTTGCGCAACGCGTTTGATCTGGTCTTTCACCCCAGTGGTCGATTGTTCGTGCATGATAGCGATATGGAGTCCGATGAAGGTGCCGTCTGGTATCGCCCTACCAGCTTGTACGAAATTGGTGAAGCCGGTGAATACGGCTGGCGGAGCGGCTGGGCCAAGTGGCCTGACTACTTTTTTGATCGACTGCCAACACTGCTGGAGACGGGTCGTGGATCACCTACCGGCGCTTGTGTTTACGAACACCACATGTTCCCGCAACGCTACCACGGCTGCTTGTTTCTGGCCGATTGGACGCAAGGGCAGATCCTGGCAGTCAAGCTAGAGGAGAATGGTACGGCCCAGTCACATGTCTTCCTGCAAGGTCAGCCGCTCAACGTGACCGATTTGACCGTTGGACCTGATGGTCACCTGTATTTCTGCACTGGTGGCCGTGGAACCAAGGGTGGCATTTACCAGGTCCGTTGGCAGGGCGATGTGCCCGATGCCATCAAGAATCTGGGGAGCGGTATTGCCAAAGCCATCAAGCAGCCTCAGCTCGATGCTGCCTGGGCACGCCAATCCATCGCTTCGCTCAAACGGGAACTGGGCGCCAGTTGGGGAGACACGGTCGCAGGCGTGGCTTTTAGCGATGAGAATCCGGCCAAATATCGGCTGCGCGCACTGGATTTGATGCAACTGTTCGGTCCCACGCCTACGCCAGAATTGTTAACTGAATTGAGCAAGGCACCCAACGAATCGGTTCGCGCGCGAGCGGCGCGTTTGATGGGCATGCATACCGATTCATCCGAAGTCGCGGAGAAATTGACCGAGCTGTTGAATGACTCGGATCCCACTGTGCAACTTGCCGCTAGCGAGGCATTTATACGCTGCGGTAAAGAACCGGAGGTAAGTGCGCTGATCCCTCTCTTGGCAAGCTCCAATCGAAATTTAGCTTGGTCCGCAAGACGATTGCTTGAACGTATACCACAAGAGCAGTGGCGTGATGAACTGTTGAGCAACGATCGACAACGCGTGCAGCTTCAGGCTGGGCTGGCATTGATGATCACGGACCCGTCTACAGAGAACGCACTCGACGTGTTGGCGATGGCCCAGAAAATGCTCAAGGGATTTGTGAGTGATCGCAACTTTGCTGATCTGCTGCGACTCTGTCAGGTTGCATTGCATCGTTCTGGAGTAAATGCGGCCGAAGTGCCTGAGCTGAAAGAGATGCTTGCCAATGAGTTTCCCGTTGGCGAGCCGGCGCTAAATCGGGAACTGTTCCGTCTGTTGGCGTACTTAAACGCAGACTCGGTCGTGCCCCCAGCGATTACCTATTTGCAATCGGATGCTCCACTGGCCGAGCGAATGCATATCGCTATGCATCTTCGCTTCTTCAAGCATACGTGGACCGCCGCCGAACGATATGCAGTTGTGAAATTCTTCGAAGAAACACAACCGGTCGAATCAGGCAGTAGCGTTCCATTGTACGTGATGAATGTGACTCGCGATCTGTGCCGAGACCTACCGCTCGAGGAAGCGCGGATCTTCGTTTCCGAGGGAGCCAAATGGCCAAATGCGGCTTTGGTTTCGCTGTTTCGTTATCCTGACAAGCTGTCCAGCGCTGACTTGCAGACCCTACGGTCCCTGGATCAAGAGATTGATCGACCTGGCTTCGAAGCCGAACACTACAAACGTCTGCGAACGGGTATTGTTGCGATGTTGGCGCAAAATGGTGACGCGGAATCTACTGAGTATCTTCGCGAGATCTGGGTCCGTTCGCCGGAGCGACGCCAGGCCGTGGCGCTTGGGTTGGCACAACAGCCAAACGATGAAAACTGGGATTATCTAGTCCGCAGCCTACCGGTCCTCGAGTCGTTTGCCGTCAGCGAAGTGCTCGACACACTGCGTCAAATACCGAACGCCACCGACGACGCTCAAGCCCTACGTGAGGTCATTTTGCACGGACTGCGAATGGAAGCCAATGCCCAAGCACCCGATTCAGCCCTGAAGTTGCTCGAGTATTGGACAGGCGAGAGCCATTCAGCAGAGGCCGAGTCAGCAAGCCTGATGAGTGGTTGGCAAGCCTGGTATGCAGACAAATTTCCCGCGTTACCGGAAGCCAAGTTGCCAGAGCTAGAGCAAAGTTCGCCGTGGAGTTTGGACACGCTCGACGAGTTTTTCGCGACCAGCGACGGACGCAAAGGATCGTCAGAACATGGTAGGCAGGTCTTCGAGCGCGCTCAGTGTGCCAACTGTCACCGCGTCGGAAATTTGGGCAAGTCCGTAGGGCCCGACCTAACCAGCGCCGCCAATCGCTTCACACGCAAAGAGCTACTTGAGTCGACGCTATACCCATCGCATATCATTAGCGATCAGTATCGCACACAGCGCGTCTTAACAACGTCCGGCAAGGTCTACACGGGAGTGGTTTTAGAGAACAGCGATGGAACGCGTGTCGTCCGTGATTCGAATTTGGATGAGCACATCATCGCTGAACAAGACATTGAGCAGATTCAGCCCAGCAAGATTTCACTAATGCCAAGTGGACTCCTCGATACGCTCACCGCCGCAGACATTCGCGACATGATGACCTTCCTCGGCTTTGTCCCCGAGCAACAAGTCGCCACTGGTCGTTCAGTCCCCAACCTGAAATAACGCAGCCTTGGGCTACAAACTGGATGCGGCTAACAAGTCGAGCAGTTCGTCTTCGTCATCGTTATCGCTGGCAAAATACCCATCGATCGGCGGAACGCTAAACTCACCTTCGGCGGCTGGCAGAGCGGAACAAAATCCACCACCAACGTGGATGGTTGCGGGATTAACGACTTCCCCTTCCCCTGTGTTATTACCGTGCGCGTTGATGTAGTTGATGACTTGTAGCACATCGATGCCAGAAACGAAGCTTTCGCCCGTCACATCCACAAACGGCGGTGCAGAGATGCCGCTTCCTCGCAGATCGCGCGCACCACGCGCATTGATTTCATTGATGATCAACAATACGTCGACCGCGGAAATAATCATGTCGTCATTGACATCCAATGGATCGCGGGGGTTCTGCCACTCGCTGGTAGCCTCCTCGAATCCAAAATCGATATCCATAGCCGCCGTATTGGCGGTCACGCTGACCGTCTGAGTGCCGCTGACCGGATCGAGCGCGCGAAAGCCCGCGTTTGGTGTTAAGCGAACTGTATACTCCCCAGTCGGGAGACCTGGGAAATTGTATCGCCCGTTCAAGCCCGTGAGACGGGTTGCTTCCGGTCCAAATTGCAAGTTGTCTAGTTTGATACTCGTACCGGCATGACCACCTACAATTACATACGCGATGTCTGCTGCGCCTCGCTCAATTGTCATCGTTTCTACATCGCCGGCATCCAGGCGACCAGTCGTATAACGACCTAACAGTTGTCCACTGGAATTGTAAGCTTCTAGTCGTGCATAGGTATTTGAAAAGGCGCCAATTGCATCGATACTGACCGTGCTAGTCGGGGCGGCAAAATCGGCTTGTAATCGGCGGGTCGAACTATTCCAGGTCGACACGAACGACTGTGAGCCGGTAGAAAACGCACGAAAATTCTTCGTGCCCGTACTCGTACTCGAGCCCGTATCGTTAAATACTGCCACGCGTCCATCGACATCGGAACCAACTGAGGAGAGCGTTAGGTCAGGCGAAAATCCGCTCAGCAGTACACCGTCTGGGTAGCTATCTGGTTCAATTACTTTGCGTAAGTCGAGTGGCGTTCCATTCGCGTCGATCAAAGTCACGCTCCAGCCTGCCTCTCCAAATTCGCCGACGTCACGCAGCGTGTTACCGTTACTATCGATCCACGCATATCCGTTTATCCCAGGAACCAGCGTCGAGTCGCTGCGTTCTAGTCGCCCAAGAAAAACGTTGCTAGTCACGGTCGACTTCGAATCGCGTGCGCGAATCTCAATCTCTTGAGCTCCTGATGGAATCGGAATTGTCAGATCCAAGTCCACTTCGTAGGCGTCAGGCAAAGAGTGTATTTGCCAAGCTCCACCATCGACACGGTATTCGATCTCACGAATCTTGTTGATGGTGACGTCATTCTTTAGACCTGATGAATTCAAGTTGGGCAGAGTTTGCACGGTCGCCGAGCCGATGAAACGATAGTTGCCGGTGGCGTTGTCCAAATACCCGTCGCCAGTCAAGCGATGTGGTACGTCCAGTACGTCAAAGATGCCATCGCCATCGCTGTCCTGCCACCCAATCATGGCGAGTGTACTGGCGGGCGAGATATGATTGTCATAGGCCGTTTGCAATAGCGTTGACGCCGCCATGATGCTCGGCTGCTGCACAAAACCACTGTTTGGGTTATCGGCCGCGTTTAGATTCTGCGTGTTGTAGTAGCCTCGATACGAGAAATAGGAGCCGCCGCCCACGTATTCGTCACGTGCCCAGAACATATGTCCGGTTTCGTGCGTGTAGGTAGAAGCTGGACGGGTCGACGGAACGATCATGAACAGTCCACCGGCAAAAGCAAATGCACGACTGAACGAACCACCTGCCGCAAATTGTCCATCAGCATCATTGACCGAAGGCACGACAAAGATCGTGAAGGACCAGTCGGTGCCCAGTTTTTCGCGCTGCGACTGATTGAAGGCCTGGATGTCTCGTTCGAGATTGCCCGTCGTAAATCCCGCACCGGCGAGGAATTCGGAAACATACAGCGCGTAATCGTTCGAACGGCGAGCGATCGGCTCATACGACGTTTCTGCCGGCGTCATCGCGTAGGTCGTGTCGACTTGAAATTCTAACTCATGCACTGTGTTCAGTGAGTCCAGCGTGTCGACCCACCAGTCTAGACCAACGCTGATGTCAGCCAGCGTGCTCAGGATCTGTTGGTTGGTCCAATCCTCCGTACTTTGGTCGATTTGGCCATTGCTTTCCAGGAGGACGGGCGTTACGGCCACTCTCCCCAACATAAATTCGCCCAAGTCCGCTTCGGCGGCACCAAACGGTAGGGAGGCCAACAGTCGCCGCTCCTCGAGCGATTCGAGTTTCAGAGCGCGCCGAGCCATCAGGCGCAAGTCTTTACGCGGAAGCAACTTAGGCAGCTTTAGTGATTTGTGGAATGCCATATTTTAGAGCCTGTCCGTCATTCACAAGCAAGGCGAGTCAGCGCGCAGTATGTGCGCCTCATCTTTGACTCTAAATCAGCGTGAAGGTTCCCTCAACCTTTGAACAGCCACAACGGTGCAGAGAGTGCTTGGCCCCCCGCCAAAGGTCGGATAACCCTCAGAGATAGGACAAGTCTTGTCGAGCGCCCCCGCACCAAAACTCGCACTAGTGCAGCGTCCAGCTCTTGATTCTGGGGTTAGCTGTTTGGCGACAGCCACACGCGGAGATTGTAGACGGCGGAAACTGCTTCGGGCGAGCAGACCGAAGCCAGTTTGGTCAGAGGCTGTCATTGCGGCCTAGGGATTTGGCCATTTGAGTAGTTTCCGCGTGGATTTTCGTGTGCTTACTCGTTCCCAGGCTCTGCCTGGGATTTACTCGTTCCCAGGCTCTGCCTGGGAACGCCCTGTCTGCTGCCGATGGCGGTTTGAGCGCGGGCCAGTTTGGCGGGGTGGCTGGAGATTGGGTTGCGGGATTTGTGGTTGATTAAGGCTTGGGTTTGGGTTGCACGATCTGAGGTATGGGTTCGACGGCGAGATTTTGGCAGAGGTTGATCGTTGCGAGGTAGATGCTCTGGTGGGAGATTTGAGCCCAGAGGTCCAGTGCGTTGCCGGCGCGGTGACAGCGGAAGCAGCGGAAGATGTGGCGAGTGATGTGCACAGAGAAGCAGGCGTGCGTGGCATCCTGCGTGGTGTTGGGGCTGCATAGAGGGCAGCGGCCGCGCCATTGATCTTGGCGGATGTGCGAGGGGCGGAAGTCGATTAGTTCCAAGACTTCGCGAATCGATACTCGCTGGCGTATGGCTACGTAATCCAGCTTCATTTCTTCGAAGCAGTTGTCGGGCTGGGCTTAGTCGATTTATGAGCCCGCTGGGCGGCTTGCTGTTGGGCCTTTTGTTCGGCTCGATGGGCACGATAGGACTTGCCTTGGAGGTGCTGAATATTGGCACCATCGACGACACGATCGATCAAGGCCATGGCTAAAGGGGCATCGCCAAGATATTCTGTCCAATCGGCGAACTTTATGTTGGTGACCACAGCGGTAGAGCCACGACCGTGCCGGTTGTCGATAATCTTGTACAGCAAGCTTGGGGCATCTACGTGTTCGGCTCTCTCCAGTTTGTCGAAGCCGAATTCGTCGATGATCAGCAGTTCGTAGCGACCATACTTGCGCACGACAGCTGGTAATGTTCGGTCGCCGAAGGCAGCGGTCAGTTCGCGCAGTAGGCTGGCGCTGGTGGTGTAACGAACTCGATAGCCGAGCGTACAGCAACTGCGACCGACACTTTGAATGAGATGGCTTTTTCCAAGGCCGCTATCTCCCACCACGGCCACGTTTTCACGTCGCCGCACGAACTCACCGGTGGCCAGTTCACGGAAGGGTTCTGGATGGATGGTTTTTGCGTTGAACGACCAGTCGAACGATTCCAGCGTGCCAGGATCGCGGAAGTCGGCGGCCTTGATGCGGCGGGCGATGCTTCGTTCACGGCGCAGATTGGCAGGTATGGCCAGGAAGCCTGCCAAGAGTTCCGAGTAAGTAGGCTTGGATCGCGCAGCGTCGCTTAGCAGCTGATCAATCTGTTCAGGACTCACTGGAATTCGGAGTGTCGTCAGGTGCTCCGAGATGGTCTGGATATACTTGAGGTTCGAAGCCTCCCTGTTGTTTTGAAGTTGTTTGTTCGTCATCTTCGGCTCCCTGATCGAATAAAAGGTATTGGTAGGCAGCGCTGGGGCGAGCGTTTCCTTGGCTCCCATCGCTCAACTTGCGCAGTGCTTCTTGCTCGTTGTCGCTCAGCAGTTGCCAGGCAGCTTTGGGTTTGGCTTGACTGGCCAGTATGTGTTCCAACGACGAGAGCGAGTAAGCGTGGTAGCGTACGGCTCGTTCCATGGCGGCTAGGCCATCTTCGCGCTGGTAATTACGCAGTAGCACCAGCACGCGTTGGGCTTGTTGCCTGCCTCCGCGAGGTCGCTTCAGCAGACCCTCTAGGAAGCGCGTGGCGGCCTCGCCCAGTGTTCTATAGCGCTGGCGAAGTTGCTCGAGTTGTTCCGCATAGTTCGGTGGGGGCCGATGCGCTGGATCGATGCATCGCTGTCCTGTAACACCTTCCAGAAGCAGATGCATGCCGACGACTTCCAACGCATGGTTGTAAACGATGACCTCTTTCTCCGTGATGCGTACAGGCAACAGTTGACCGATCAGTCGCCAGGGAGCAGAGTATTGATTGTTGGCGTAAACCAACAGGCCTTCGCTATCGACCACACGATAGACGACTCGGGCAGTGTCATAGGGGTTCGCCGGTAACGGTAGCAGATGAGCTTGTTCCTCAGCATGCAAGTCGATGGGCCGCTTCTTGGTGGTACCATGCACGCGCACGTCAGCCACATTGGCCAGCCACCAACGGGTCACTTCATTGAGATGCTCTAGCGAGCGAAACGTGCGACCACCCAGTAGACTTGACTCGACATATTGGAACGGTCGCTCGACTTTTCCTTTGGTTTGGGGGCGAAAGGGTCGGCAGGCCCACGGTCGATAACCGTAGTGCGTGGCGAAGGCTAAGAAGCGAACATTGTAAAGCGGCTGGTCATCCTCCCAGCGGGTAACAACGACCTTCATGTTGTCGTACAAGCAAGTTGCCGCTACTCCCTGCAGATGCTCGAAGGCCTGCACGTGACCACGAACGGTCGCCTCGAAGTCCTGACGCTCGCTGAACACGATGTACTGTCGACGCGAATATCCCAAGATATAACTGAAGAGATTCACCCGCCTGCGGCCCTCTTGCGTGAAGACGATGTCGTACGACGACCAGTCCATCTGAGCTTGAACACCTGCTGCCGTTTCGAAGCGGACTGTTAGCGGCGAATTCGGTCGACGCCTGAGAGTTTTCACTTTTTCCCGTACCGTGGTAAAGCCACCGGCGTAACCACGCGTCTTGAGTTCTTCAAAGATGCGCACGGCAGTCATGTTCGGATAACGTTCCAGCAGCTGCTCGATAGCGGGCAGGTATTGATCGAGCTTGCTGCGCCGACTCTGGCTGGGCTTGGGTAACTGTGCGTTAACGGGCTTGTCAGTTTCCGCACTGCGCAAGGATTGGTTCAAGGCCAACGTTCGTTCCACCCGCCAGCGGCTAATGCCTAAATCGCGGGCAATTCCACGCATCGATTGTCCACCTTGCCTGCGATGTACGATCTCATTGTCGAGTTTTTGGCTCATGGGAGTTTTAGTTCCTGAAGGAAGTCACCGCTCGCCTCGGCCACTTGGCGAGCTTCGATCACCAGCTTTTCGAAGCCTCCTTCGAGCGGCTCTCGGTCGCAGGCTTGTAGATCTCCTCGCCCTTGATAACGCAGCCAGCTGTGCATCTTGGCCAGAGCATCCAGGAGAAACGCCAATCGCTTGGCGATGCGATTACCGGCTACGCTCATGCGAGGATCCCACGCATGCACGTAGCGTTCATCCGCTTGCCTCAACGCTCGCCGTGGATCTCCAAGTACGAAGGCGGTTTGTTGATTCGTACTGCTGGCCAACAACAGATCAACCACACCCGATAGCTCAGTCGATGTCAGCGAGGCATCGCGGGTGGTGGTCAGAGCCGCAGCCTGGTTGCCCATGGGCAACCGCGTTAACTGGCGGGCCACCGCTGGCGTTAGCAGACCCAGTCGCAATTCTTCTTGAGCGGCTGAGCATAGACGTTCGATCATCGCCAGACGCCGATTTACCCAACTCTTGTGCCTGCCCAACAGTTCGGCTGCTTCGACTTGCGACATGCCATCTTCGCGAACTAGCGCATGCACGATCCACGATTCCTCCAGCTCCAGTGGTCGGCTGGTAATCGAGTTCAAGTTGTAAAGGGCCGCCTTGGCACCTTGCTCGTCGACATCTATCCGCCGAGCACTCAGGCAACTGACACCTTTGAGCGTGCGCGCCGCGTGCAGTCGCTTGAAGCCATCGATGATGACATACGCATCATCGTGGACGCAGACGACGATCGGCGACACTTGGCCGTACCGTTTTAAGGATCGTGCCATGGACTGCTCGAGCTTGGGTTGTGCAAGCCGATAGCGATGGAGTCGTTCATCGAGCGACTCCAGGCTCAGCGTGCGTACCTCGTCCGTAGCCCATGGCTCTGAATGAAGCGTCATGGATGAATTGCCTCTTCTGATGCCCCTTTCTGGAACCCGTTACTCGTGGTGTCAGTGCCATGAGTGGTTATGAGGATAAGAAGTCGGCCAGGAGCAACAATATTGCGCTCACCAAGACTCGCCCGATCACGTGGATGCCTCCGGCTGCCAACCCTTCAGGCGCTCTCGGAGCCAACGGCGGATCCAGCGTCGTTCGCGAACCAGTACGCGATACAAGGCTTTACGGCATTCGCAGTTACAGAATTTTTGCAGCGGTGAACGCAGTGTGCGATCAAAGCGTTCATAGCATCCCGGCCGGTGGCAGCGAAATTTTTTCTCCCGGCTGGCATACCCATAGCCCTCGCCACTTCCAAGAGGGGATGGCTCGGGCTGGTGACCGTCTCGAATTCGTTGCCGATAGCGACTGGACTGCTGGCTGCGACGACCTTTACCACGTTCGGTGGCGCGATACCGACGATTGGCTTCGCTCTGCCGCCAGCGTGCCGCCGCTGCCACACAGGCCGCTGAGCAATAGCGACTCAAGGGATGGTTAGGCCGATAACTTCGGTCGCAACCCTTCAGAAGGCACTTTCGACAATCAAGAGTGGCTTCAACCTCTTGATTATTGGTTTCGCAATGACAAGGCTGAATGCTGGGCCCACTGGAAGTTTTGGCTTCCGGGAGTCAAGTCTCGCTTTCGAAGGTGCTACTTCGAGGGCGAGGCGTTTTCTATTTCATCCATTCCTTGACAGGAAAGATCGCCTCAGGCTGATCCACTCTGATCCCAGTCTAATTCGCCCCCAAACTGCCAACACCACTAAGCAAAACCGCCCAGCCAACCCGTCAAAACGGCCCAGCCAAAAACCGCCACTGGCAGGTCGTCGATGAAGTCGACTGCCCCGACGTTCGGTGATGACACCGAGCGTAACCAAGAAGGCACGAACAATGCGGTGAACCCGAGCGGCGGATCGGGCGGAATTTGAAATCAAAGGTTCTTGGCCGCCGCCGGGTTACCTTGGTCGTTCGACGGCTTCGTAACTCTTGACCCTCCAATCAAGGAAATCTCTTTATGATTAGTGCAACATTGCTCGCTTGCCTACTTGTCACGGTTCCTCCGAGTGAGATGCATTTGGAAACCGATGCCGCCTCGTCCACATAACCGCGGCGTAACGGGTTGTTGTGGATGTACTCGATCTTCTGCCACATCAGTTCCTCCGTTTCGATCACTTGCGGATGACTCCCTTCCTGCCAGAGTTGATGAGTCTGATCGACCTTATGCCGCGTATTTGTAATACGCAAGTTCCTGCAACAGCGTCTTTGCTCTTTTTTCTTGCAGGCATTTGATGATCGACGTTGCCGTAAACGACTTGAACTGGCCCACGCGTTTTCCAAGTTGTGGACCGGCCCCAATCCAATGCAAATGATTTTCAAGAATGACCCAACCAAGAATGACAATGGCTCGCTCTCGTTGTAAGAATCGCCAGCTATCAAGGACAATGTTCACCAGGTCGGGTTGCGAAAAGACAGGCAACCAGGCGACGATAGTCTGGGTCATGAAATGCGGGTAGTGTTCGTCGCCGAAACGATAGCGCGTTGGCGACATGGTGAACTTCCGATATTGGGCAAAGAGAAGTTGGGGGCGAGAGCATCTGGGGAATTATAACGAAGATTTGGTTATTCGCGGGGTGATAATGGAGGACGGAGGCGGAGCCTCGAAGACAGTGCGTTCCCAGGCAGAGCCTTGGAACGAGGGAGGCAGAGCCTTGGAACGAGGGAACGAAGGAAAGGGAAACTCGCACTAGTGCAGCGTCCAGTTCTTGATTCCGGGGAGGTGGACTACACGGACTACACGCGGACACAGCACTTGGCGGCAGGGGTAGGGGTGGGGGGCATGACCGCGGGCCAAAATGGTAGTTTCCACGAATGCCGCAGAATCACATTCAGCAATAACATCCAAGCCACAAACATTGGTGATCCCAACTCCCACGGATAGCACCACGGATGATCATAGTGAATTGACACAGACGATATCTATCCGCGCATCCGGATTGGCGGATGCACTGTCGCTTCCATTCTGGCAACACTGCACTCTGCCGCCGAACAGTCCCCCCACTTCCAAGTGCTGTGTCCGCATTTGTCAACACAAGAGCAATTAATGTGGAGTTTTGGGCTTAGCGATTAGACTATACCCCCAACGATTTCAAATACGTTTCGTGGTCCGAAAACTCCTTTTCCATCCTAGCGTGATTCATAACGATGGAGTTAATCTCTCGCGTTTCAGACGGAGAATGAGGACCAGAGGTTTTCCCCAACAGCTCATGAAGAATATCACGATCCACTTGATCGCTGCAGATCTGAAAGAGCTTTGCATACGGCAATGGACTTAGCTGCTCCATGCCTAAACAAATCTCGTCGACTGCTGATAGATAGTCGAGTCCGTTTGCCCAATACTCAGAACACCCATCTTCACCTTCAGGCAGAGATTGAGACAGCCTGCGTACTTCCTGAACATCGGGTGTTTCATCGCCAACCTTTTCTGAAAGCTCTTTGTCGATCTCCCCTAGTACGGAGGCTACTTGCCAGTTCATCGAATGAGCCAATCGCTCGTAATTCGGACGGAGGCGATTGACTACCCATGCGCCATAACTGTTACGGTCCCCTTGCTTTTGTGCTTTTAACAGGCTGTAAACTTTCGCGAATCGATCGTCTCGAAAAAGTAATTGTTCAGCCTCTGACGCATAAAGATCGGACATTTCAGTATTCAACTTTCGAACGTAGTGCTGTACTTAGAGACAATTGGCGTGCAGGCTCCACACGGGTGATTCTTTTGTGTTCCGCCCCAAGAAATCCCCCATCTTCGGACCGTTGCGCCTTCCGGAAGGTTGTCGATAATATTGAGTTCTGCATGTTTATCCCCTCGCCAAAGAGTTACTCCCATCGACTCCAAACGACTACGTTGAACGACACTCAGCCCTCGACTGGAAGCGGCACCCCAGACCTGAGTACTCCCGTCTGGCATCGTCAGCTCCGCTAAGGAGATTGTCATATTTCGGTGCGCGCGAGCATCGGTTTTGCATATCATGCACTTGAACTGCCAGCTTTCTGAGCGCACCTTGTTCCATCAGTTCCGGACTGGGGCTCGTTACCTGCAGTCCATATTTCGTGGGGATTGCACCGTTTCGGTAAGTATTGTGGCCCCAGACATCCCAACCCCAAACGCTACCACCGACGAAGTAGGTGTGGTGGTCGGCGACACGGAGATTGTAGACGGCGGAAACTGCTTCGGTCGAGCAGACCGAAGCAATTGCGATTCGGCGGGCAACGTACGAAACGAGGTTGTCGCCAGTCTTCAGATCTCCCGCAGGCACGAATGCTCGTCCCGGACCGACCTATTTCATCTGGCTGTCTGTCTACGTTACCGAAGCGTAACTCAATCCTGCGATGGCGGGCAATGAGACACAGCACTTGGCGGTGGCATGCGATCCATTACAGAGTGCTGTGTCCGGGTTACCTAACCTCATCCAAGTGCTATGTCCGCGTGCCTTGCTGAAGTCGATGGCGATGGAAGCCGCATTCGCTGGCGCGTGGTGAACGAGCCACGGTCGGTTCGTCGCTACATCGTTGTCCGCTTGTTCGTACCTCACTGCGCCAACAACGATTCCGCTGGCATCCATCAAGGGGCAAGCCGTATTCGCTGGGCGGATGGAGGCGTTATCGAAAGCGCTGTAGTCTTTCGGGATGGAAGCCGCATTCCTGCCGGTGCTTCGAGCCGCCTTTTGCATCGGACTGCGCTTTTGACGTACCGCGACAGATGGCTGGCGTTTTCGGTAGTGCGAGCTTTCAGCGGTTGGAGAATCATTCGGTGCTTTGAAGCGAATGTCGCGGAACGTCAACGCTCCGCCGCTGCCTTGCAAGCGGGGATGTACTCCACCGCTCCCGGCTTACGTCGCTTGAGGCGACGTGCGCGGTCGCTACCGCCTGCACTCCAGCCCGTTGGAGCTTCAACTCAAGTTCCGCCGGGCGTGGAGACTCGTTCGCTTCGGCAACATCGATTCGCCCGGCGGTTAATCAGCAGCGTGTTCGCCCCAAATCCCCTCGAATTCATTTTTCGATATTTCGACAGGCACGAACTCGGCTTCCACTGCAATTTCATCAATTGATGGCAACGGAACGATCCCGAGCTGGGTCTTACCTTTCGTCGTCGATGAGTCCGCGAACCCAACACTGCCGTCTCGAAAGACCTCAACTTTGCGAGTCTCCATGCGTTCATCGTTGATTTCCGAATACAGCAGAATCGGGTAATCATCATTCTGATGTTTCCATTCGACTTTCAAGTACTGCATTTTTCCTCCCTCCTCCTACGGAGTGCCTCCACTGATGATGCGCTCTGATAGGTTTAGAGATTCACTGTTTGGGATTACGAAGACACTGTCTCGCCCTCGAATTACACGCAGGCCGCTAACGTCAATCTCCACGTAGTTTGTGAACCGTCGCCCTTGGAACGGCACTCTCAGAAAGGCATACGAAAGTTCCGATGGCGTACGAGTTCCGGGAATGATGTCACTCAAGTATTGGCCGTCCCCGTAGCGAGCGTCCTTAGAGCGTGTCTTCAAAATGCAGTTTACGCGTTTTCCAGTCTTTTGAGCATGAGTGCGATCATTGTAATTTGAATCATTGCCTCGCTCGATTTTGGATTTCGTTCGTAGTCTTTGCTGTGCCGTCGACATCGTCCGATCCATCCGAATGTTCGTTCGACGATCCAACGTTTTGGTAAAATCACAAAGCCCTTCACGCCAACCGGGCGAAGCACCGTTTGGAGTATGCAGCCGAAATTTTCTGCTAACCAGTCGGGAAGCTTCATTCGGCTGTACGCCGAATCTGCGAATACGACTTTGATTCTTTTGAAAGTTGCGAAAACGGATTCGAACACACTCTTCGCCGTCTTGGTCTTGAGTGCTTGCTGAGTGAACAACGACACATAGCAGCAATCCGAGTGTATCAACCATTATATGCCGCTTGCGGCCTGTTACCTTTTTTCCTGCATCATAACCACGTTCATCGCCTCCAACCTCCGTCGACTTGACACTTTGGCTGTCGATGATTGCTGCCGTAGGAGTCGACTTTTTCCCTGACTGTACACGTACTTTCTCACGCAAATGTTCATGTATTCTTTGCCATACACCTGCCTCACGCCACCGCCAGAAAATTGTGTAGACCGACTTCCAGTTCGGAAACGACTTTAGCAGGCATCGCCACTGACAACCGGTTCGGTTCACATACAGAATTGCATTCAATACCGACCGCCGATCCAGCGGCTTCCTGCCTCGCTTGGCACGGGGTGGAAGTAACTGGCGAACTTTTTGCCATTGTCTGTCGCTCAAATCCGTGGGATATTCCATTTCCATCGCTGCGGCTCCGTCTTCCATGTGAAGAAATTTTTAGCAACGGAGTCGTAGCGATTTTCTTGATTGCTGATCAATACCGATTTTGAAGACACGCTCTTAGGATTGACTGCCTTAAGCGATGGGCGCAGTTCTTGAGATGCGCGTATGCCTGCTTCACCCGCTTCATCGGTGTAATGATAGAGTCTTGATGGGATACCATCACGAACACGCCGAACATCGTTTGCCCTTTCCAAACGGGCGGCAAATTCTTCGGGAGTGCGTGCGGCAACCATTGCTTGACGCTCGGCAATGGTCACTCCCCTGTTTGGGGCATGGCATATTTATTGCTACGTCATGAATTTACTCGATTCAAATGGAATTGCTCTGCCTACTAGTTCAATACCATCAGCATCTTCGATTACGGAGTCCAAGGTCGCGATCACCCACCGATATCCTTCTTCAGTTGCTTCCGCAATCTGGCTCATATTTGAAAAGTAGCGAGAAAGCATCGCAGTTCCTAGTTCATTTACCTCTTCACGAAGATACTCGTCCCACGAAACACCACTTTCCTTGTCCGTAGCGTCAAACACAGAATCTACAACACTTTCTGCAACTCGCACGCGATATTCAACGATCTGACATGTTCCCGGATCTTGGATGTGAACCCATACCCGTCCAAAACTTTCGTGGAAACCGTCAATTATCAAGTCAACCACTGATAGTTACTCCATTCTCTTTAGCCGAGGTAGTCCACGTGACGGGTCTCCGGTTTCACTAGACCACCTCAGAAAGGCTCGATACGAGGGCGACAGATTTATATCAACACGAGGCCGACCATCCGGTTTTGGGATGCCCAATTCCTTCGCGAAAGCCTGAACTTTCTTGGCTGCCGTTCTGTAGGCCGACGTACTTCCGTCAGTTGAACCTTTAACTACGACGTCAATATCGGAAGTACTGACGCCGCGTGTCCTAGAACCGAATACTCGAACCCCTTCTGCGCCTGGCATGACTTCAAGTATTTTTGCCTCAAGTTGCTTTGCCTGCTTCACTGTAAGGCCTGCTATGTTGCGAGCGGGTACATATCCATTCGCACGCGACCAATTACCAAGTACCTCTCCGAAGTTTGCTGCGTGGTAGGCTGAACTCGTCGTTCCACTCCTTGGGGCATTACGCGACTGACAATTCCGAGCGGACCCTTTGATCTAAATCGACTAATTGTTTTCGGTCTAGCATTTCCATGCTAAAGACGAAGAAAATGCCGTCATTAAGTCGCAGTGTCTTCTCCGCGACACCGTCCAACCGACGCGCAAATTCACCATCGTCAAGCCCAAACACCCGCAAGCAAAACGCATTGTCAAAGAACCCAACTGGTGGAATTCTAATTACTCCATCGCGTCCATCTTCGTCTTTGCCGGTTTGTCGTCCTCTTTCGTTGGCTGACTCCCAATCATCCAGCGCAAGATCTTCATCCAAAATAATCGAAGCGCGGTATGGCTCGAAAACGCGAACCAGCGAGGGGAACAGTTCGTTAACTGCCTCTCGATATTCTTTGGACGCCACGCGAATGTCTAAGACCAGTCGATCGTCAAATTCTGCGAGATCACGACTGTAGTTCGCGTCTCTGAATACATATGCGACATAGCCCTGGGCATTGTCTGGAAGACCAGGACCAAGGTTGACTTGCGACTCCAAGCCATTGTCCAAGTCTGGCTCGTTGATTGTTGCACCAGCATTCCACCAGTTCGGTATAAGCTCCGTTAAGCCTTGCACTAGATGAGCATGGAGTGCTGCAACATCATCTGATGGATCAGACCGTCTCCTCATTTCAATTTTAATCATTTACACCTACCATCAATTCGCGACACGAACTTCAATATTTGAAACTCCGATTTCCCTCAAGATTCTACGACCATCGCGAGCTGCTTCGGCTGTTGGAAACTCATAAATCAATCGATGTCCTGCATTTTGGCGGAGAGCTTCACTTACCTCGCGAATACGCGTGGCTTGCGGGATCATTGGACCATTACGAGTCGGAAAACGAACGATACTCAGCTTTCGGTCAATTAAAACATTCGAGGTGCCTGGTTCAATACCATCAAGCCTCACGAACGGATTCTGTGTGCTTCTGGGGGGTGTGAACTGAAGCGCCGGAACGATTCGCCGCCCAGACGCCACATCAGATGCCGCACCTACTAGGCTATCTTCAAAGGCATCCGCAGCAGATGTCCGTGGCCGAATTCGTTGGTCCCCACCCTCTAGTACTTGGATGACTCCACGATTCGCTGTTGCCCTTGGGGCTACGCAACTCGCGTTATGCACCCAGACGTCCCAGCCCCAGCTTGTACCACCGACGAAGTAGGTGTGGTGGTCGGCGACGCGGAGATTGTAAACGGTGGAAACTGCTTCGGTCGAGCAGACCGAAGCAAGTTCCGCCGGGAGTCCTCTGATTGTCGTCGTTCGAGTATTCCGACAAAGAACGATCGGTTTGAAAGAGAATCCTAATCGCTTACGGCCGCACAATTTTCGCGTTCACTGCGGTCCTTATTTCAGTTCAAACGAATTCGACGAACTCGATCGGAGAACCATCCGACGTTTGATAGTTGACCTCAAACTTCTTGACCTCGGCGGCAGTGATTCCAGAGTCAGAGCTTAGTTTCAGCTCGCGAAGTTGAGGGAGTTTATAAAGGTTTGGGGGCAGCTCAGAGAACAAATTGCCCTGGATTTCCAGCCCCATTAGTTTCTCACATTCGACAATGCAATCCCCGAGTTCACAAAGCCGATTGCCCGCGAGTGACAGCCATAACAGGTTTCTTAGCTCACCGATGTCGTTCGGGAGCCTTTCGATTTGATTGTCGCGAAGGTTTAGATGTCGTAGACCTGACATCATCAAAACCGTTTTGGGGATTGAATCCAACAAGTTTTCAGCGAGGCTAAGCTCCATAATCGAGTTGAAACTCTCATCGTAGAGTCCAAACTCAGAAATATTATTCCCATCAAAAACTGCGCGCCGAGCTGAATGACACGCAAATAAAAGTGGGGACGCAGTTGAGAAGGAGTTGTTTGTACAGGAAAGGAGTACAACTTTGTCGAGGCCCCTGAAGCCGCTGCTTAATTGAGACATCTCCTTATTTCGGATTATGATGAGTTGCGTCAGGTTCTTCAAGTCACTCAGATCGGGCAATTCACGAAGCATGCTGCCGCAAATAGCAAGTGACTCCAAATGACTCAACATGAGTATCTGTCGAGGGAAGGTTTCGAGACTCTTTCCACCGACCTCAACTGAGCGAATAAACTCTAAATCACTTAGATCCTCAGTTTGACCTCCGAGCCCAAAGCTACAATCCATTAGGTCTAGCGTGTCGTCACGCGTGTTGCGTGCTGCGATAACTCGGGTTGCAAAACTGTCTGGCATGGTCACTTTGTTAACTTTTTCCCTGTATACCGGTTGTACAGACTTGAGTCTGCATTCCTTCTGACCGCTTGAACGACGATGTCTGATCCCCATGAAATTGATTCGAGATTCTCGAACTCCGCATAGTTCAATCGCTCATTGAAAGGGAGTTTCTGCATGGTATGCGGCGGGTCGGGAACCATAATCACATGGGTTATGTCGGTTGCGCGTTCGCTGCCTAACCCTTCTGCTGCGAGGTCGAACTTTGTTAAGTTCGGGTCATCAGTGAATTTCGAATTCTTCGCAATCGGCTGCCCAAGCTCGTCAGCTCGGATATACCGGGCGTACAGTGCATTATGAACCCAGACATCCCAGCCCCAGATGGTGCCGCCGACGAAGTAGGTGTGATGGTCGGCGACGCGGAGATTGTAGACGGTGGAAACTGCTTCGGTCGAGCAGACCGAAGCCAGTTTGGTCAGAGGCTGTCATTGCGGCCTAGGGATTTGGCGACTTGAGTAGTTTCCGTTTACTGGCGTGGATTTTCGTGTGCTTACTCGTTCCCAGGCTTACTCGTTTACTCGTTCCCAGGCTCTGCCTGGGAACGCCCTATCTGCGAGGCTCCGCCTCTCTTCCCTCTTCCCTCTTCCTCAAATTCATTCGAACCTTACCGCCTTACCGCCAATCGACACACACCTCCAGCAGCCCCTGCCTACCTGCATAGTCACGGGCACTCGAGTAACACCAGTGCGCGCCTCGTCCACATAACCGCGGCGTAACGGGTTGTTGTGGATGTACTCGATCTTCTGCCACATCATTTCCTCCGTTTCGATCACTTGCGGATGACTCCCTTCCTGCCAGAGTTGATGAGTCTGATCGACCTTATGCCGCAGTTTGTAATACGCAAGTTCCTGCAACAGCGTCTTTGCTCTTTTTCCATGCAGGCATTTGATGATCGACGTTGCCGTAAACGACTTGAACTGGCCCACGCGTTTTCCAAGTTGTGGACCGGCCCCAATCAATGCAAATGATTTTCAAAAATGACCCAACCAAGAATGACAATGGCTCGCTCTCGTTGTAAGAATCGCCAGCTATCAAGGACAATGTTCACCAGGTCGGGTTGCGAAAAGACAGGCAACCAGGCGACGATAGTCTGGGTCATGAAATGCGGGTAGTGTTCGTCGCCGAAACGATAGCGCGTTCGCGACATGGTGAACTTCCGATATTGGGCAAAGAGAAGTTGGGGGCGAGAGCATCTGGGGAATTATAACGAAGATTTGGTTATTCGCGGGGTGATAATGGAGGACGGAGGCGGAGCCTCGAAGACAGTACGTTCCCAGGCAGAGCCTTGGAACGAGGGACTGTCACAAGCATTACTCATGCCCTACTGCTGTGATGGAAGCGAGACAATCCAAATGAACGGATGGTCTGTGTATTTCGCTAAGATCATCCCTGGGGCGGCTTTGCTATCCGTGGGAGTTAGGATCTCCAATGTTTGTACCGCGAACCGTGGCTCACCGCGTGGGTGGGCAGTCGCGTTACAGTCGTCGCAATCCGTCTTCGTGCATGGCATTAGGAATATCGGCATCGATGTCATCCAAGCGTGAAAGCGTTTCCGCATCTAACACTAGGTCGACCGCCTCGAGTGCCTGTTCGAGTTGCTCCAGAGTGGTAGCACCGATAATTGTGGAGGCGACGAAATCATGTTGGCGACTCCAAGCAATGGAGAGGGCGGTGGCGGAGGTCCCGACGTCTTCCGCAATCTCACATACGCGCCGGGCGACTTCGAGCGTGCGATCGTTGACAAATCGCGTAGCCATCAGCTTTTGACGCTGACCTCCAGTCTGCAAGTACTCGGTAAAGCGAGCGCCGATGGGCAACTCGCCACAGTACTTACCGCTGAGCACACCGCCGCCCAGCGGTGAATAGGGCAGCAGACTCACTTGCTCGCGGCGACAGACTTGCGCCAGTTCACTCTCGCAGCGACGGTTGATCAAGCTGAAATTGTTTTGCACGGTGTCGTAGCGCCTCGTTGCAAATTTCTCTGCCGACCACAGGCTTTTCATCAGCCCCCAAGACGTTTCGTTGCTACAGCCGATCGCTCGCACTTTGCCTTGATCAATCAACCGCGATAAGGCAGACAAGGTGTCCTCGTAGCGCATTTGGTGGTCGGGCCAATGGGTCTGATACAAGTCGATATAGTCGGTCTGTAGTCTGCGCAAGCTGTCGTGAACGGCACGATTGATCTGTAGGCCGTCGAGCGCCGTTCGCCCGCCGCGCACCGGAGGCGAAAACCATCCATGGCCTGGTCCGGTGATCTTCGTTGCCACGATCAATTGTTCGCGCGGCTTGCCCTGCAGCCAGCGCCCGACGAATTCTTCGGTGATTCCAAACGTCTGCTCGTTGGGGGGCACCGGGTACATTTCCGCCACGTCGAAGAAGTCGATGCCAGCATCAAAAGCGCGATCCATGATTGCGTGCGATAGCCCTTCATGGCACTGGCTGCCAAACGTCATGGTTCCCATGCAAATATCGGTAACCGATATACCGCTTTTTCCAAGTTGTCTTCGCTGCACGAATGGATACTCCGCAAGACTACATGCTGACTAGATAGCTGTCGTTGAGCTTGCTACAAAATGACATGCTCAGGCTTGTTGTGCAACTACGCTTGACATGCTTTAATGCCGGATCGAATTTCCATAAATTAAGCTAAGCACGTAAGCTAAGCACGTAGGCTAAGCACGTAGGCGAGTCTCTCCGAGACTCGCATCAGCATCTGGACATGTCAGCGTCTCGGAGAGACGCTGCTACGTGCTCACTTCAACATTTCACACGCTAAATACCCTCTCATGCTTGAACTCTACGCTCAAATTGAAGCTGCATGCGGATTTATTCGACAGCAGTGGGATAAGTCACCCCATGCGGGCATCATTCTAGGTACGGGACTAGGACCGCTGGTCGAACAGATCGAGGTTGAAGCTTCCATCGAATACGAGTCCATTCCGCACTTTCCGAAATCAACTGCGACCAGTCACCGTGGACGGCTGGTGTGTGGCAATCTCTGCGGATTGCCCATCATGGCCATGGAAGGCCGTTTTCATATGTACGAGGGGTATCCGCTGAAGCAAATTACGCTCCCCGTCCGCGTCATGAAAGCCATGGGAGCCAAACTCCTGATCGTTTCAAACGCGGCGGGCGGTATGAATCCATATTTTAAGAATGGCGATATCGTAGTCATCGAGGATCACATCAACCTCATGGGTGATAATCCGCTCATCGGCATCAACGATGACCGTCTCGGGCCACGCTTCCCCGATATGTGTGAACCCTACGACCAGAAGTTGATCGACCACGCGCTGCACATTGCGCGTCGTGAGAATATCGTCGCTCACAAAGGCGTTTTTGTGGCTGTGGCGGGACCAAACTTGGAAACGCGGGCCGAGTATCGATTCTTGCGTGCGATTGGCGCTGATGTGGTGGGAATGTCGACCGTACCCGAAGTCATCGTGGCCGTGCATTGCGGACTGAGAACGATCGGATTATCTATCATTACCGACATGTGTCTGCCTGATGCGCTTGAACCTGCCGACGTGCAGAAGATCATTGCCACGGCAGGCGCTGCTGAACCCAAGTTGCGCGCCATCGTTACCGGAGTCCTCGAGCATGAGCACGAGAACCAGTGACCTCTTGGGAGTCGAACCGGGTTGTGTGACAGGGTCGGGAGTCTTTTCAGCCTAAAATGCTTAACCATTAGCAACCGCATGTTCCTCTCAGCGGCATCGCATCGGTGGCGGGCGCTGATGAAAAGACTCCCGACCCTTTCCTGAACGCTATGGAAATATGCAGTCTCGTAACGCGAAATGATCCAATTCCACGATGTGAGAATGAGAAAGCTGTGACAAATACGGGCGCTCCTGAATTCCTCAACGAATTGCAAGCCGCATGGAGTACCGCTTACGCGTCGCTGACAAGCCAAGCCTGTGATGGGCATTGGGTTGGCGAATTGTCGACTTCAGCACTCTCTACCGCGACAGCGATCAGCGCCTTATGTCAAGCACGCCAGGCTCACTGTGTTTCTGACGATCGGAAAATTGAGGTGGATCTGGCAATCAGCGCAGGTTGTCAGTGGCTGACGAAGCACCAGCAAGACGACGGTGGATTTGGCGATACGGATAGAAGTCACTCAAATATTGCGACGACTCTACTTGTCATCGCAGCCACGGAGTTAGCTGGGAAGTTGGACGTAGGTGGTGCGCGGGCCAATTCAGGCGCTACTAGCGAACAGCAGGGACAGGCGTGGAGCTACGTTGACGCGCAAGGTCGCTGGGATGGCTTGCGCCGTCGATACGGCAAAGACAAGACTTTTGTGGTACCGATCCTAAGCAATTGCGCACTGGCAGGACTGGTTTCATGGGATGAGGTCGCGCCCCTGCCATTCGAAGCTGCTTGGCTGCCGCAAGACATGTATCGCTGGGCACGGATGCCGGTGGTTAGCTACGCGGTACCGGCCCTGGTTGCCATTGGCCAAGCGCGTTTCTACAAAGCGCCTCCCAAGAATCTGCTGCTGAGGAAACTGCGCAGCCGAGCGATCGAGCCGACGTTGCGCGTTTTGCGCACGATGCAGCCCAGCAGTGGCGGGTATCTCGAAGCGGTTCCATTGACGAGTTTCGTATTGATGAACCTGGCAGCCATTGGCCACGGTAGTCTACCTGTTGCGCAGGACTGCTTGCGTTTCATTTTGGACTCGCGACTCGCCGATGGCAGTTGGCCAATTGACACGAATTTGGCAACTTGGCTGACGAGTCTGTCGATCGCGGCGATGGCCCGCAACCAGTCGAAGCCTATTCGCGTAAACGGGGCGCATGTTGCGTCGCAATTTGAGCCTGCATCGAAAAGGAAGCCTGTCGAATTGGATATCTGCACGGTGCGTTGGCTACTCAGTTGTCAGCACACACGCAGACATCCCTTTACTGGAGCGACTCCCGGTGGATGGGGGTGGACGGATTTGTCTGGTGCGGTGCCAGACGCCGATGATACTCCGGCAGCTCTGTTGGCGCTGGCGGCCCTTGATTTGAAATCGCCTGAGCTGCAACGTCTACAACACGAAGTGCAGTATGCGGTCGGTGGCGGTTTGCGGTGGTTGCTACGACTCCAGAATCGTGATGGTGGCTGGCCGACCTTTTGTCGTGGCTGGGGGAAACTGCCTTTTGATCGTAGCGGCACCGACTTGACGGCACATGCATTGCGAGCCATCGCGGCTTGGTCTCCTGAACAAGAGGCGGTGCGGCGCGTGTGCGCTGGAATGCCGAGTGAGCAATCGTTGCGTCGTGCTACGGCTCGCGGTCTGCGATATCTCAGCCGACACCAGCAAGCTGACGGCAGTTGGCTGCCACTCTGGTTTGGCAATCAAGACCGTCCCGCAGAGGACAACCCCATCTACGGTACTGGCAAAGTCCTGCTGGCTTATGCAGATTTAGGACTGGCCAAAAGTCCGCCGGCGATCGCAGCTATCGAATTCTTAACAAAACAGCAGAATCCGGATGGTGGTTGGGGAGGGGGACCGAATTGGTGTATTTCTTCAAAGAATGGAGCAAGTTCACTGAAAAACCAGGCCATTTGTAGCTCGATTGAAGAAACATCCATTGCCCTTGAGGGGTTGATTCAGTGTGCTGGCGACTTGGGGGGGAATGCAAGTATAATGTTGGGTCTCCGCTGGCTCGTCGATGCAGTCGCTAGTGGGGGCCTTGAGCGCGCGGCGCCGATTGGATTCTACTTTGCCAAACTTTGGTACTACGAAAAGCTTTACCCCACCATTTTTTGCCTCGGCGCTGTGGGTTCCGCGTTACACAAGCTAAACGAGTTTGAGAAACGGTACTTAGGGTAAGTTGGCGATCGGGAGCCCCGTCATCCCGATCAACTTCAAAGCTGCCACCACCAATACACAGGAACGGTCGATTGTCTTCAGCTTCTATTGAAACTGCAGCTACTCAAAATCCGCTGACTGAAGGTGCGCCGGGCGCATCGATCCAAGCGGGTTCCACTAGCGAGACTCCACGCCGGAGTCGCCGTCGCAAGACGAGCCATCTCAAGGTGGTACCGGAGACGCGCGTTGCGCGGCGAAAGCGGCTGTTGCGATCAAGTTGCCGCTCGGCTCGATCGCTCGCGGCCGATGACTAAAGATGAGATGGAATCGGTGGCCCGTGAGTTGCTAGTTCGCGAGGAGCTTGCGGAGGGTTACTTGGGCTGGGTAATGGTGATGCTGAGTAGCTGCTCTATCAGGACCAAGTCGCTGGGACTGATCCCAGTCGTCGATTGTTCCTGTTGCCGCATTGCTTGAAGCACGCCGAGGGTTGTCCGGCGGACTATGACGAATTTGGTATGAATTGCAAACAGTGTGGGGCGTGCAGCATTGCCGACTTCCGCACGGTGGCCGAAGAGATGGGCTACAAGGTCTTGGTGGCTGAAGGTTCGCCGGTAGTACTAAAAATCATCGTTAGCGGATATGTCGACGCCATTGTGGGCGTCGCTTGTCTAAATGTACTTGAAAAAGCGATCGATAAGATTCTCTTGGCCGGTATCCCATGTATGGCCGTGCCATTACTTTCCAGCGATTGCCGCAATACCAGCGTGGATGAAGAATGGGTCAGCGAGATGATCCTGACCAAACACGAAACACCTCAGGTTCAGACTCGTAGTTACGTACACTTGATGCGGGCCGCGAATGATCTTTTCCAAAGCGACCATTTCGAACGACTAGCACCACGCGCGCGAAGTAGTGTTGCCCTAAATGATTCCCAAGCAGACCCACTGGTTGGCTGTGATCCAATCGCAGCCACTGAAGCGCTGGCCCTGGATTTCGTCCGTCGCGGCGGAAAATACTCGCGACCGTTTATCACCTTGGCAACCTATGACGCACTGACCAACGGCAATGCGACAACGCCGAACGGAGCTGACGCGATCACAGCCTATCCCGATGCGGTGCTGAGAGCGGCCATGAGTATCGAAATGTTTCACAAGGCGAGTCTAGTTCACGACGATATTGAGGACGACGACAGTTACCGCTACGGACAGCAGACCATGCATCGACGCTACGGTTTAGCAACCGCTATCAACGTCGGCGATTATCTGATCGGCTTGGGGTATCGCTTGGTAAGTCGCGATGCGGGACAGTTGGGTCCCGACACCGCAGTGGATATCTTGGATTGCCTGGCCGGAGCCCATACGCGGTTGTCCGAAGGTCAAGGGGCCGAACTGCGCTGGCGTGACGCGAGCGACAAGTGCTTGACGCCGCTCGATGCGTTGAAGGTCTATGCCTTGAAGACCGCACCCGCTTTCGAAGCTGCTTTGCTAACGGGCGCACGCTTGGCTGGCGAACTTGCACCGCTAGCGGAACCGATACGAGCTTTCGCCCGGAATATCGGCGTAGCCTTTCAAATTCTGAACGATCTGAATGATTGGCAAGGCGACACGCACAATAAACTCGAAGCGGGAGGCGACGTGCTGGGTGGACGCCCCACGCTCTTGTGGGCACTGGCACTGGCTACCCTGACCGGCGATGATCGGGCCGAATTGCTGAGTCTCGTAGAACCGACTTGCGAATTGGCCCCCGCAGCGAAAATCGTCCGCGCTGAACAGCTCTACCGCCAGGCCAGAGTCTTCGAACAAGCTCAACGATTGATCGAGAAGCATGAGCTTCGCGCCTTGGAAGCTGCCGCTCAGATTCAATCCGAGTCAATGCAGCGATTGTTAATGTACTTGGTTGACACCGTGTTAGAACGCAGTCAACCTGCCGAACCAGCTGTGGTGGCGCTTAGCATCGCCAAAGCGGAATAGGAGGCTCGTCTTGACCGAGGCTACACCACCGACTGAAGAGCTCGATGAACTCATCGCGCTGTTCTATCCGGATTCAAGTCAGCTCGGGCAGTTTGCGCATGTGGGGGTCGGCGACTGCTCCCCCCGCTACCGACAATTGTTGGCTCATGAATCTCACATGACCGTCACCGTCGAACGCCGCCATGGCTGTCAAGTCGATGTGGAAGTGTTGGAGTCCAAGCTAACGGAGTCACACTACCTTCGGAAAATCGTGTTGCGACGACAGAGTGATCGCCGCGTGGTGCAGTACGGGATCGTACGACTCGCCCTGGCCGCCTTGCAACCGCCCGTGCGCGCAGAAATCATGGCGCAGGAAATCCCCCTAGGACGCGTGTTGATCAACCATAATGTCATGCGCCATGTGCAGCTCAACGCTCTATGGCAGGTCTGTTGTGGGCAGGAGCTTAGCCAGTTGTTCGCGGTCTCCAAGGGACACCAGACTTTTGGTCGTACCGCTCTTATCTACTGCGACGGCGAGCCAGCCGTCGAACTGTTAGAGATTTTGGCTCCCGAAGATCAATTCTAACTCCCACGCGTGTATTGCTTCACAAGCTCAAAGCCGAGTGACTCCTCGGCCTCTCGAAGCCACCGCATTTCGACAATTGCCAAAGATCACTTGTATTACTCACGGATGGCAAGCTGACCCACGGATACAATTGGTAACGTTGCCCGGCCTGAGCTTTAGCGTTGATAGATGGGCAGCAGGCCGCGATCGAGTTGCAGCATAATAAGATTGCAAGCGGTAATGTAGATTGGGCTAATCTGCCCCTCCCAGGATCCGTCGCTCTTCTGTTCACTGATGATTCGACTGTACAGACGGTCGCGGAATGGCAACCACTGCTCGTCGCCTTGTCGGTAGACAACTTGACTGTAGTAAAGATATGTATAGTGCCAATGACCAAAAGCGGAGCCCTCATCGGCCAGCTGATCGTTGTGCAGTTCATTGCGAGCGTAACGCAGCATGTCTGGCACATGTTCGCCGCCATAATCACCAGCGTTGTAGAGTGCAGCTAAAGCGGCGGCTGTAATCGCTGGTCGCGATGTGCCCGGTTGCTTGCTCGAATAACTGATGCCACCATCTTCATTCTTACAGCCGTAAATATATTCTTTAGCCTTTTCAATTACCTCCGCTGGTACTGGAATGCCGGCATTCCGACAGCCTCGCAGCCCTTGGACTTGCGTAATCGTAGTCGAGCCTTCATCGTAATTCGCGCCATCTCGGGCGCTTACGTAGCCCCAGCCACCAGCATCCGTCTGTGCATTACAACAGAACTCCACGGCAGCTCTCAGCACCTCAATTAACTCGCGACGACGATCTTCATAGCCCTCTTCGCCTAGTATCTGGCTGAGCATCAGCATTGAAAATCCATGGCCATAGGTGTATCGATTGTCGGAAGTGGGGTCGCCGATCAATCCGTTGGGACGGCATTTGCTGATCAAGAAGTCCGTGCAACGCGCGATTTGCTTTGAGTAAGGGCCTTGCGTGGTCGTCGAACCGGAGCAAATCAAGGCTGTTCCGGCCAGTGCTGCCAGGGCCGTGGGATAACTGGCCGTATTCCACTGGCCTCGCGATGACTGTGTCTTGGCCAAGTAATCGAGTCCCATGCGTACGGATTGTTCCGTCGCCGCGTCCCGGCGCGATGCGTAACTCGCTCGTGGCATAGCGGCGCAAGCCAATCCGGCACCAACCGAGAATCGCTTTAACCATTCTCGACGATTGAAGTTGTCCACGCTTCGTATCTCCCCAAACAGCAATTCGGATAGCAATTCCACTAGGAATGGCAAATTCGACCCCTGGCCCGTGTATGTGAGCAACGGGGCCAGTAGGCTTAGCCTGGTGCCCTCTTATAAAACAAGACTTAGAAAACCCAAGCTACGCCTCGACGTGTTCGCCAGTTATTTGCGGCAGATATTCATTGTATCCGAGGAGTCGCCTAAGCGGCAGACGGAAATACCCTTACAAACGGAAGGCTTTCACCAATCGGGCAGCTTTACACCGCGATAAAACTACCAGTTGACCGGCACGCCCGACTTTGCGCGGTAAGTTTTCCCATCGAATCGGACAGTTTGGCTAAATAGCGAAACACACACCGAGTAAACGATCATTCGCATAACGGGGAAAGATATGGCTAAGACGAGTATTACTGCTGACCAACAAGTAGAAATGGACCGCCGTCGCAAGGATCGCCGACCAGCCGAAGCCACGGCAGTCGACGGAAGCAACGCACAGCCAACTCGTCGCAAGAAGCAACGCCGCCGTCAGATCGACCCTACCACCTGCGAACGGGACTACAACGGCGACGAAATCCTATTCATGCAAGCCCTCGATGCCTACAAGCGCTCGAGCGGCCGTATGTTCCCAACCTGCAGCGAGATCCTTGAAGTGATCCGCGACCTCGGCTATGTCAAGCTGAACGAAGACGAAAAGCAGATTCTGCAAAGCATCGAGGAAGTCGAAGCCGAAATAGCTGACGCCACTGAAACGGACGATGTGCCCCAGACCGACTTCGAAACCGTCGACTAACGTACTCGATGCAACCGTCAATCAAAGAAAGCGATCCCAAGTGGGATCGCTTTCATTGCTGAATCATTCATCGATGGAAGCAACGCGACTTACTTCGGCGGCTTTAATACCTCCAAAGCCAGATTGGGATCCTTGTAGGATGCTTCATTAAAATCTGGGTTTGCACGAGGATCAGGTCGCCCAGGTGAGCAAGCGACGAGTCCAACAGGAACCGCAAGCAAGGCGACGGCGCAAATCATGCGGAAGTATTGTTTTCGTTTCATGATTATCTAGTTTTCCTTGTAGAAATATGGTAGCTGTTCACGAACTTGGAGCCCGCCGGAAAGGGTCGGGAGTCGTTTCAGCAGCGCCCGCCACCGATGAGGTGCCGCTGGTAGCAACATGTGGTTGCTAAATGGGTTGAGCGATATAGGCGAAAAGACTCCCGACCCTGGATGGTTGCAATTGAACGCGACCGTTTTTAAGTAGAGCGAGATAGGCCGGTTTAAATCGACTCGAGTCGCTCAGTTGACGGTGCGTCACGTGCGCTAATTGCGCGGGTCAATCATCTTGTTATTATCCTTGATGGCGTTGAGTTTAACCCAGGTAAGGTAGTCCATTTGTTCACTCAAGAAATGGACGCTGCCGTCGCCAAAGGTGGCTTGTAGTCCGCCGCCCATGTGCAAGCTGGAAGCGCCAGGCCACTCTGTATTGATCCCCCAGGCCGTCAAGAATGTCGGCGTAAAGGCATGGTCGCGGAACCAACCGCCTCCAGTTCTCGGCGAGCCATCCACGTGCGTAACGACTAAGTCACGCTCATTGGCTGCCCAGCCGCTGGCAGCAGTTGCCACAAACGCGCTACAGAATACAGGCGTGCCTGTACGTGGCAGGCCTGTACCGGTGGTACCAAACGGACCACCACCAAAACCCATCGAGTCTTTTTCCGCCACCAAGACCGTGTTCGAAGATCCATCGGTGATATCGGAGAGTCGTCGAGTCTTCGTGACGGTAAACACACCGCTCGCGTCGCCCGGACGCACAAATTTATCTTCGCCCTGAGACGAACTCCAATTGGCTGGTGTCTCCGCGGTATCCCACCAATGATAGCCTTCGCTACCTGCGTAATTGGTAACGGCAATGCCATGCGTTTCCTCAACATCCCAGCGACCACTGTCAGAGGGACATCGCAGAGTGGGGATTTGCGTCGAGATCAATGGCGAACTGCTCGGGTCGGAGGGATCCGTCAGTTGTCCCCAAATCGGCAGTCGTTTATTGATACTGTCATAGAATCCTTGCTGTTCAATGAATGGCAGGATCATAACATTCCAAGTGTGGTGATAAGCTTTGGTATGCGGAGCCTTGCCGGGACCCCAAATTGCCTGAGGCGGGAACTTTTTATGGGCACTGTGATAGTTTTGTAGGGCTAACCCCACTTGTTTCAAATTGTTGCTACACGACATGCGTCGCGCCGCTTCCCTGGCAGATTGGACTGCCGGAAGTAGTAAGCCCACGAGAATGCCGATAATGGCAATCACAACAAGCAGCTCAACCAACGTGAAGGCTGAGCGAATGGAGCGTAGTTTCATTGGTTCCTCCGTACGTACCGCGAAATAAAATGACTAGTGCCCCATCTAGTCGTACGTTACATACTTGCATCAAAATTAAACTTTGGTGCAAAGAAATCGCTTCAGCGAGCCGTTTGGAAGGATTCTTCACGATCTTCTCTGCTGCAGTTGGATTAACGCTCAAAGCTTTACCGACCAACACATCTTCAGGTCAGCGTCGTCCTCGCGTTGCACCAAGTGGATCAAGAGTGGATAATGCGCTGGTTGTGACTGTTGTACTTTTGCTTCTTACAGGTCCGATTGAAAATGTCCACTCAAGGTGATTCCCTGGCGAATCCCGCACTTTGTGCGACCTACCTCAAGGCGTTGGCCGACCCCGTTCGACTGCAAATCGTTCGAGCGCTGCAAACGGGTCCCTTGAGTGTGTCGGATTTGGTTGTCCTGCTGGAGTTGGAGATGGCCAACGTTTCGCATCACCTCCGAGTCCTCTTTCATGCTGATATTGTCACGACGCAACGTGAAGGGAAATTCATCTACTACGCAGTCAACAAAGAGTTTCTCAAGAGCCGGTCGGTCGCTAAGTCGCTTGATTTCGGGTGCTGTAAGATCGATTTGCGCAAGTAGACTTGATTGCTGATCAAATACTCGCCAGAATGTTTGATAGTTTCTGCAGTACTACTTTGACGAAGGCTTGCATGGTTATGACATCCTCACCTCGCTTCATTATGATTGGTGGCTTTCTTGGAGCTGGCAAGACGACCACGATTGCTAGGCTCGCGTCGCACTTCCGAGGCGAGGGCAAGAACGTGGCGATCGTGACCAACGAC
>JAWKTR010000009.1:0-397807 GCA_041398985.1 Pirellulaceae bacterium | reverse complement strand
CCCGACCCACTCCTGGACGGCTACGAAAATCGCCGCAGTCAACCAGTTAAGTAGCAGACAACCGGACCGTTCCCCAGTTAATCGCAACTTTATCATTCTTTAGGAAATATCTTCCCAGATCAACATGCCGACTGCCCTTAACATCGTTCGAGAAATGTGTGAACGGCTGATGCATCCAACCCACGCTCTAAGACTGGACGGTGCACTAGTCACATGCACTTCCATTTCACCGAAAACGGGGTTTGGATTTTCAGACTTGCCGCGCGGGAGCAGTTTAGCGATAATCAAGAGTGTCAAGAGTTTACCGGCTACCGATGCAGGCGGCAATTGTGTTCCCCGACGTCTTAATTCCTCAGCGATTACAATTGAGACTGAGCTTTCTATGTGCAGTCGTGGCACTCATTCCGTCGATTGTCTGGCCGGGTCTAAATCCAGTGATCTGCTCCTGCTCCGGAAAAGTGCGGTTAGTTTCCGCCACGTTTTCGCAGACTTGCTGCCAGGAGAAGACAAGTAAAGGGTGCCCTCACTGCTCAGAACCTGCACCGAAGAATGGGGCATCTTCCCCAGGTGCGACTGCAGCTTGCAAAGACAAAGCTGTATCAGGCTGCTGCGTGCAAACGCCAAGAAGCGAGGACTCGGTTGGGCCAGATTCCTCAACGCCAGCCATATCGCTGTTGGACGACTGCTGCTGCATCCCAGACGATTCACCGCCTAGTTCCCAATACATAAGCTCTTACCCAGAGCCCCTGTCTATCTGTGTTTTTTCTCTGCCGAGCTACGAGCTCCGTGGAGGTTCTCCGGCGGCACGCATGCGCAAGCTTCCTTGGGAAGTTCCTGCATCAAGTGCCCTATCTGCCAGCGATCGGTGTGCGCAGATTTGCGTTTGGCTTAATTGAGCACGTCAAGGATTGATGTGCCTTTAATCTTGCGTTCCGGTATATCAACGAACGCATTTCTATCGATTTCTGAAAAACATGGAGTTTATTGATGACAAAGTTAGTTAGTTTTCTGGCCCTTAGTTGCTTCGCCTTGGCGCTTCTTGGAATCAGCGGGTACGGAGTCGCCTCGAACAGCAGCGCGCTGGTTGGCTGTGAATGTGGTGCATGTCCAGCAGGTTGCGATTGCTGCGCTGGTGGCGATTGCACTTGTGTTCTATGCGCCTGCGAAGGTGGTTGTGAATCAGCCGGCTGCAGTAGCGCAATGGCTTGTTGTGCAAGCAGAGCTGCAAGTTCTAGCGCGAGTTGCGGCGGAGCGAGCTGCGGCCTTGAGTCTGCAGCTTGCGCCACCGAAGGCGAATGCACTGCTGCCGAAGGTAGTTCGGTCGTTGGGTGTGTCTGCGGTGAATGCGAGGCGGGATGTGATTGCTGCGTTGACGGGCCTTGTACGTGCAGCGACTGTGCTTGCAATGCCTGCGACAACTGCATGCAGTAACTGCGAAGTGAAGTGTCAAGCAAGTTGCTGACACATTACCAACACTCCAAATAGCCAGCTCCATTGCCAACGGCAATGGAGCTGGTGTCTTGAGAGACCCTGCGGTCCGCGCATTTTTTTTTCGCGGACCGCTCTCTTAGGCTCCGCGCAATAAACGCAAAGTGTCTCGCCCTCCCTGCTCCAGTGGCCCCAGTGCTCTGTCCCGCTGCGGCGAGGTAGAGCTGTGCGAGGTGTGCTGTATCCCGCTGCGACGCTTTGCCCCCTTTTCCCCTTCAACGTGCTGTGTCCGCTTTCATTTGTGTGTTAGATGAAATCATTTTCCATCGAGCCACATATCCCGCTTACCACCACAGTTTTCGGCTTAGGTGCGACCAAGCGGACCTCGTATTTAGCGATGATTTCGAGTTTCACGTTCTAGAGTTGCCCAAGTTCACTCCGTCGAGTGATAATATTGGTAGAAGGTATGGTGGCTGGTAAGATCCAGTTGCCACAGGAATTGCTTGGGGACAGAATCGCCAGTAAACTCGAATTGCTCGCCAAACCCCTAGTAGATTTAGAATCTCAGCTAGCTCAGCTTCAGCAACGCCTTCGCAACCGCGACGCTTAGCTCACGCTACCTACGTCCACGGCCCCGCTTCTCGGAGTTCGGGGGTTGCGCGCCGGAACAGCTCGAACCAGAGCCAGTTATAAGCAAGTCTAGCCGACTGGAGCCTCGTCGACTTCACGACCAGACTAGTGCTTAGTCAAATTGATATTCGGGCATCGTCAAGTTTCATTTGCCAATGGACACCTCTTTGCAAGGAGTTAACATCGTTGCTCCACGCTTTAGTTTCTGATTCTAAAGTTTCGATGTCGGGGAAGCGACGGCCGGCTACGCATTGACGAGTCAGTGAACTGAGTTCATTTTCGGCCACGTTTAACCAGCTACCATGTTTTGGAGTGTGGTGAAATTCTAGGCGACGGACGATTTGCTGTGCCCGTTCGGGTTCGAAGACTTCGTAGAAGGCACCTTTTGTGTGAGTGTTGCGATTATCGCTGACTCGGCATCCGCCTCAGGTGGAATTACCCAGTACTGGATTTTTCGATTCGTCATACCATTTTTTTTAGCGAGCTGCGGACCGTTTCGCGACTAATCTTGTCCACGATGCCTAGCTCAACTACCTTTCGAGCCAAAAGACGAAGAGTCCAGTTAGCGTATCCTTGGGGCGGTTCACCCAAACGCATCGCAATCACTTGAGCCTCTTGCTTACCATCAAGCACTTTAGGAGGAATCGAGTTGACCTTCTTCGCACCGTTAAGTGTCACTGAGAAGCCGTTTTCAACCAAGCGACGACGAACCTCTTCGACAGTTTGCACACGACAATCAAAAGCTTCCGCAATTTGCTTGTCCGTCCAACCAGGTCCATTCAAATCGGCCTTCAAAAGAATCTGGGCTCGCTTTACTTTTTGACTGGTACCCTTGAGCTTTCGAACCACTTCAAAGAGCTCCGCTCGTTCCTCAGTCGTCAACCTGACGATATACTTCTTCTGCATGGCCACTCCTCCTTGTGACCTGCAGTTTCTTCTAAAATGGCACTTCAGCACAACCCCTGTTTACCAATTTGCCTAAGCACTAGGGGGATTTTTTTACTCACCACTGCCTTAGGGGGTTTGCGCGACTAAAATCAATCCTTCCGTGTTCCGCATTTGCTTGTACTGTGAGACCAAGAAGTGATTGTTCCGTCGCGAAAAAAGAAAAGACAGCAGCTTCGCAGGAGCTTGTTTGAGCAGCTCGAAGATCGGCGAATGTTGGTCTCTGATTGGCAGAATCCCGTGGTTCCAACGGATGTCAACGATGACGGGCGAACAAGCCCACTCGATGCACTTCAGGTTATTAATTATTTAAATCGACGTTTAGGTGGTGAACCCGAGGATCTCGGTCTCCGGTCAGTAGATACAACCGGGGGCTACGTTGACGTCAATGGCGATGGTAATTGCTCGGCAATCGATGCGTTGCAGGTGATCAACCAACTTAACCGTGCTTCGTTGGCTGCCGTCAGCAGCGGCCCCGTGCCTGTTGGGTTTCAGACTGTGATGCTCGGCCAGTTGCCGGGTTTGGCCAGTCAATTGGTCGATATCCAATTGTTGGTAGGAAGTCACGATTCACAGATTACCGAGTACGGGGTCTTTCTCGCAGACCATTCGAGTGGATCAGTCGGAGGTGTCAGCCCGTCGCATGCGGATTATGCACAGGCGGCCTGGGATGCCCGACTCGCGTTGCGTGGTGGTGAAGTATTGAACACATCGTCGCCATTCAATTTCGATAACGTTCAGGGCGGCCGATGGGTCGGTGCTTACATCGTCGCGGGGTCGGACGCTGGAGAGTTCCGGATCAATTCGACAGCTCCTACTGACTACGAAGTGGCTTGGGAATCGGAAGCGTCGATATGGCCCGGTCTTTCCGTTGGTAATCGGGGCTTCGATGATGCGATTTTTACTGTCACGACATCGGAGCCGGTGACGCCGAATTCACAGCCTGTCTTAGCATTCATCCAAGACCGCACGATTGATGCGGGACAGACTCTCCGTTTTCAATTCGACGCCACCGATCCTGACCTGCCGGACGACCTCTTACGCTTCAGCCTGGTTGGTCAGGTGCCGGACGGTGTCACTGTCAGTAGCGATGGCCAATTCGTGTGGCCGGTGCCAGCAGAACAAGCGGCTTCTACGTTTCCAGTCACGATACGAGTAACCGACAATGCGGGTGCATTCGCTGAACAGACCTTTTTGATCACGGTAAATCAGCCGCAAACCTGTAGTCTTGACGATGACTTTGGGACGGTCGTTGTTACTGAGTCTGGCGGAAGTGGCGACGAGAGAGGCTCAGTCGCTGTCAACGGTTGTTCGATCACACTTGCTGAGGGGAACTCGTTTCTAGTGTCAACAACGTTGCCGTTCGTTGTGCCAGATGAAACAAGTACGCTCTCGCTTTCGATCGACGACGCAACGTTCGATACGCTCGACAGCGGGTTCCATCGTGATGCCTTTGAGGTCGCTATTGTCGATCAAACTGGCAACCCGCTTGTAACGCCTTTTCTTGTGCAGCGCGATGCGGCATTCAATCTTACAGAAGGGCAACCAGCGATACATGATTCTCGAATCAGCTACCAAAATGGAAGATTAAGCATTGGATTAGCGGGCCTGCCCAGTGGGCAAGAGGCAAGACTCGTGTTGCGGCTGACGAACAATGACGCCGACACGCAAACCGCCATTCAAGTTGGTAACGTCAGTATCGACGTGGATCTCAATGCAGCAAACGTCAGCACTGGTTCCGGCTTCTTGGCGAAGGCTACGGTAAAGCCCGCAGCCCAGGCGACGGTTATTGCTTCGGAAAGCACGCCAACCAGGTACGTGCGGGAATCATCATCCACACTCACGACAGGCAGCGCAATCACCACGCTACGTGTGAGTGCTCCACTGGTTTCCTATTCCCCCGACGAAACCGCATTGATCTCGGGCAGTTTGACAAGTTCGTCCACCTTGATCGATGATCCGCTTGAGTACGTCAGCATCAATGGTGTCCCGGTTCAAGCGATTGATGCTGGCCATCGCTTTTTCAGCTATGTTACGATTGCGCCAGGCGATAACGTGGTTGATGTTGTCGCGCACTTTGAGTCGGGCCAAATGCTCGCCAATCGACTCCTTCTCGGAGGCGTTTCTTCGGAAGCACGAGTAGACTTTGATTCGCTCACGGATGTGACATCCATTTTGGATGGGGTCTATTCAACGACGTCATGGAACAGCGAAAGCCAAACTCTGTTCGTTGATCTACAAGCTAGAAATGAACTGTCGCCGATTGTTATTGCACCAATTGTTGTGGCTGTATCCAATATCAACGACACGACCGTTCAGGTACTTGCGCCAGATGGCATAACACCGACCGGTTTGCCCTATTTCGACTATTCTTCTTTGGTTTCCGGCAATCGTTTACCGCAAGGGCAACAGTCGTCCACACAGGCAATCGGTTTCTCAAATCCACAAGGCGTTCCGTTTACGTATGACTTGGTCTTCTTCGCCAAGGAGAACCGAGCTCCCTACTTCACGAGCGTACCGGTCGTTGAGACCGAATTCAACGAAGTGTACCGCTACGACGCAAATGCTGTAGATCCCGACAACGACTCGCTTACGTTTGCAGTCCTGTCTGGACCCGACGGCTTGGTGGTTGACGATGCTAGCGGCATTCTTATCTGGAACCCCGCATCGAGAGATATTGGAACCCACGATGTTATCATTGAGGCCGTTGACGGGCGTGGTGGTCGATCGGAGAAGGTCTTCACGATCGAGGTGACAGGCGATCTGCCGAATCGTCCTCCTGTGATTACCAGCACGCCGGAGACAGTTGCTCGCGTCGGTGATCCTGGTTACTCCTATCAAGTCGCCGCGATTGATCGAGATGGTGACGTTCTCGAATTTTCGTTAACTGGCCCCTTCGGGATGACGATCTCCAATAGCGGGTTGGTCGAGTGGATTCCCACGGGAAACCAAACCGGAAATCATACAGTCACGGTCACCGTCGACGACGGTAACGGTGGTACGGCCGATCAAACGTTTGTTGTCTGTGTCCACGCCGATTCAGAGAATCATTCGCCAGTTTTTGTGACGTCACCTATTAGGGCCATTTTGGGGACGTCCTATCGCTACGACGCTGACGCAATTGACGCGGACGGCGATTCTCTTTCTTATTCGCTCGTCTCCGGTCCATCCGGCATGTCGGTTGATCAAACGGGACTTGTCACATGGGACGTTAACCTCACTGACATCGGCGAGCAAGTGACGATTGAAGTTTCGGATGGACGTGGTGGCTTCGACCGTCAATCCTTCTTTTTGCTATCTTTGATTGGTGACGGTTCGATTGCAGGGTTGTTTTACGAAGACGTCAACGGCAACGGTGTTCGTGATACGTATCCCATTCAGTTTGTTGACGACTTCGAAAGCGGCGCGTCACCGCTTTGGCAGAACCAGGTTGGCGAGTGGTTTGCGGCGGATGGATTGTATCGTGCTGCTGTTTCGACCAACAATCCGGTCACTTACAACACGCTCCCGTTCATGGTTTCGGACTTTGAATTGATCGTGGACGTGGTTGATTTAGTTGACGGTGGGTTGTGGTTGCGATCGCCAGAATATCCAAAGGGGGTCACATTGGTCCTCGGTGGTCGTGATGGCACTGGGTCGGGGTTGTACTGGCACGACTTGACAGATGCTGATCCGAACAAGGAAAGCGTTCCGCCGCTGAATGAGGTTACCGGACTGTTTGTGAATGGAGAATCCGATCCTAGAATTCGGGTGACTGGCGAAGGTAATCTCTTTTCAGCATATGTCGGTGACTCTGACGTACCTGCAACCACGATTGAACTGGATAGTTTTACTTTCGGACAGGTTGGCTTGTTCAGTTATTTAGATACTAAGTTTGATCGAGTTGAACTCACGGCTACGGCGATGGAGCCTGCGACTGCCGATTGGACTGTTTTCCTGGACACGAATAACAATGGTTTTCTCGACTCCGGTGAACCATCACAGTTGACCGATCAAAACGGGCAATACGTTTTCGATGGACTTGCTGCTGGCCGGTACACTGTGCGTGAATTACCTCAGCGTGGTTGGACACAGACTCAACCAGGGGTGTTATCAGCTACCGTTGGAGATGGATACGCGGATGTAATTCTTGAATTTTTTGATGGCGGAAATGGTCCCATACCCGGACCATTCGGTTTACCAGAAAACTACACCGGCCCCGGCGTACCAACACCTGTATCTGCGGAAGTCATCTTAGGCAAGCCACTTGACGGTGGAGAACCCGCATCTGGATGGATTACCTTGCCGACGGGCAGCTTTGTCACTGCCGGATTTACAGATGAAACGATCATTGATGGTCCAGGTGACGATATTTTCATTCGCAGCCTCAACCCCCAGTATTCCGCAGGGGAATCGGCTGACATCTTTGTAAGCTCTAATGGAAGCGACTTCGTTCTATTGGGACGCGCGCCTCAGGGGGGAAATGTCGGCTTGGATTTGGCCGACATTGGTTTCACTGACCCAGTGACCGCGGTTCGTGTAGTCGGAGTCGACAACCGAGGCTCATTCCCTGGTTTTGAGTTGATAAGCCTGGAGGTTTTTCCTGACAGCATTGGTCCCGGGGATGGTTCATATGTTGTGAATTTGGAAGCCGCACAGTCGGTTACTGGCATCGATTTCGGGAACCAGAGGATCGATGAAACGACGGTAAATCGGCGACCGATCATTGACGAGGTCCCCGATGGAGAGGTTACGGTTGGCAAACTGTACTCTAGGACGGTATCCGCGACGGACCCCGATGGAGATCCAATTACGTTTCAGCTCGCAATTGCACCGGATGGAATGACCATTCATCCGAAGCTAGGCGTAATGACGTGGATTCCGACAAGTACTCAAACCGGTGATTTCGACGTAACGGTTCGAGTCATTGACGATAGGGGTAATTCGACCAACGAGTCCTTCACGATTTCGTCACTGGCAATAAATGCTGCCCCAATCTGGCTGTCGGAGCCAATGACAACCGTCACGTCTGGTGATTTTGTTTGTTACGCCTATCGACTTCATGCCATCGATCCAGAGGGTGGAGAAATTGAGTACCAACTCATTGATGGAATTGACGGACCGGGTGATTCTGGATTTTGCACATCAACAAACGATGACATTCGCAATTCCGAAGGCAACACGGTAGCAACTCAGACGACGTTCGCATTCTTAACTTCTTCGGTCTCACCGGGTATTCAGTCGATTACACTTCGTGCCCTTGACGAATCGGGGGCGTTCACGGATCAGTCGTTTGACATCCAAGTCCTGCCAACAGTAGCAGATCAGAGTCTCGTTCGAATGGAGTTCAGGCATCGAGTGGTTGCTGGAACGTCCCTGCAAATCGAACTAGCACCATTTCAACCATTGGGAACCTTCTATGACTGGGAAGTCGAAGACGGCCCTGATGGATTGACCGTCGGTAGGTTGAATGACAAGCTCGAATGGATGCCGACCGCTGATGATATCGGAGAATACCGAGTTCGATTGGTTGGAATCGACGGAAACAACAATCAGATCGTCCAGCCTTTGGTGATCGATGTTGTGGGAGAGCTGAGTAACAGTCCACCAGTTTGGACTTCTCAGCCATCCGAGTACGCTCAAGAGGGCGAGGCATTTCAATATCCGCTTGCTGCCTTTGATCCTGATAATGATGCGATTCGTTATGAACTGGTCGCTGGGCCACGCGGTGCCCAATTGGATGGATTGTCCAAGACCCTGTTTTGGATTCCTGATGATCTCCAGTTTGGGCTGAACACGTTCGTTGTTCGGGCTACCGATACTTTCGGGGCATCCGTTCTCCAATCCTTCACGGTTGATGTCCGCTGTGGCAATTTGGTGCCCTCGATTGTGTCCGCACCGCCGATGCTAGCAGTCGCTGGAGAGACCTACCGTTACTTTGTACGTGGCGAAGATCCGGAAGGCGATCAGCTAACGTATTTGCTTGCGGAATCGCCTGATGGAATGTCGATCGACCCGAACACAGGTGTCATTCGCTGGGCGACCTCGACGAGTGACCTTGGTCCACACACGGTGAGTATCGAAGTGCGTGACTCACTAGGTGGTTTCGGTAGGCAAGCGTTTACGCTTGTCGTGGCGAGTGAATCGACCAAAACCAATCCTAGTGATCCAAATTCGCCGACGATCGGTGCTGTCCCGCCGACAATTACATCGGTGCCGATTTATTCCGTTTTGGTTGACGCCCCCTACTCCTACCCCGTGACCGTCAGCAATCCAAGCGGAAGTGAATTGACGTATTCGCTGACTCGGTCCCCCTCGGGAATGCGAATTAGCGCGGCAGGTGTGATTGCTTGGCAGTCGAGCACGGAAGCAACGGAAACAGTCAGCATCACTGTGCGAAACGCGGAAGGAGCGATCGCAACGCAAACCTACGTCTTGGCCGTCGTTGACAACACTTCGCCAACATTCACAAGTTCGCCCGTCACTTCCGCAACTGTGGGGCAAGCGTATCGCTACTTGGCACGGGCGACAGACCCGGATGGTGATCGACTCACATTCAGCTTGGTCAGTGGTCCCGATGGACTATCAATCAGTCCGACGGGAAATGTTACCTGGACGACTGACAGCGATGATCTTGGCAGCCATCCCATCACGATTTCCGTGACGGACGAATTTGGAGCGTCTGTCGAACAGAATTACACGCTCTCGGTGACTGCCGATGTGGAAGCACCGACCGTTCAGGTCTTGGTTTACGTCAACGGCATAGCGCAAGAAGCCGGTGTCCAATCGAATCCGGGTGCAACGTTCGTTGCCCAGGTTGTTGCGACGGACAATGTCTCAGTCCAGACTCGCAGCTTGAAGGTCAACGGCCATACCGTTCCTCTGGATGGCCTGGGACGAGCGACGATTGTGGTGCCAGAAGGAACCGCAGAGCTATCTTTGGTTGGAACAGCGATTGACGCTGCGGCAAACCTTGGAACCGATCAAGAGACGATTGCGATCGAACCGCCGGGACGAAACTCACCCCTTCCGGAAGATGATCCGACGGTTCCCACGCGAGATCCGAACCCTGATGCTACCGACCAAAACGCTCCCGCAATTGAAATCACCTCGCCAGATGCGAACGACGAAGTCACGAATATTACGTCGATTATCGGGACGGTCGATGACGCGGAAGACAACCTTTGGTTTTATCGTGTGCTTTCGGCCAGGCTCGATCAAGTTGATATCGGCTATGTCGATGTGACGGACCCTGATTGGATGGTACTGGCAACCTCGTCGGTTGAAACCATCAATGGCGAGTTGGCCACTTTCGATCCGACGATGCTTTCCAATGATCCCTACGTCGTCGCGGTGGTCGCTTACGACCATACGGGAAATGCATCGGTTAAAACGCGAGTGATCAATGTTGCTGGCAATGTGCAGGTCGGCAATTTCCGGCTGGAATTCACCGACGTGTCACTGCCGTTGCTCGGGATTCCCGTGCAGATCAATCGGATTTACGACACCTTGGACGCTGGCAATGAAGGTGATTTCGGGTTTGGCTGGAGTCTCGGCGTTCAAGATGCCCGCATTCTCGAAACCACTTCTCCGTTGAGTGACTTCATCGCAGGAGAAACTAAGGTTTACTTGACCGGTCCCAATGGACGGCGAATCGGTTTCACCTACCAAGAGGAAGTGATTCCACTGGCGATTATCAATGGCGTTCCTCAGCTAACCGGCTTTTTCGGTGACCAGAATCTGCGCCCCTACTTTGTTCCCGATCCTGGTGTCACGGCAACACTGTCTGTCGATACGCAAGTGATCGCTCGGGGTGGTTTGTCGAACGTGTTCAATTTCGCAGGCACCGCTCTGACCGGTAACGCCGGTGGGCCAAACTACAACTTCAATGTTTACACCCTCACGACGACTGACGGACTTGCCTATCGCTATGACCAGGTTGCGGGATTGCAATCGATTACGGATCGAAACGGGAATGTGGTGACGTTTACCGAAGATGCCATTACGCATTCCTCGGGCGAGTCGATCCAGCTGGTTCGTGATGGTCGTGGCCGAATCCGAGAGGTGGTTTTGCCGACGGACGAAGGCGAAGAGCCAATCTCGGTCAGTTACCGCTACGACGTCCGTGGCGATCTGGTTTCCTTCACAAATCAAATCGGGCTGGAGACGACGTACGAATATTTGTCTGCGCCTGCTCACTATTTGGAACGCGTGATTGATCATCGCGGTCAAGAGGTGCTGGAAGTCCAGTATGACGACGAAGGCCGGTACGTAGGCGTCTTTGATGCAGCCGGAAACTTGGTCGATAGTCGTGGCTACGATTCCGATCGGAACACGGCGATCATCCGAGACGCACGCGGGAACGAGACGACCCTCATTTATGACGACCGAGGGAACGTGTTGACGGAGACCGATCCGCTTGGAAATGTCACCGTTCGTCGATACGAAGATCCCGTCAATCCGGATCTGGAAACAACGATCATCGACCGAGATGGTTACATCACCAAACAAGAGTTCGATGAGCGCGGAAACTTGCTGGTGATCCGCCAGCTCGGTACCGAGTCGAATCCGCTCGTATCGCCATCCGTAACAACGTTTACCTATGACCAGCAAAACAACGTTACCTCAATCACGAATGCTCTGGGGAATACAACGACATTCGCGTATGACGCCAAAGGCAACTTGACACGGATCACGAACGCTCTAGGGTACGCATCGTCATTCACTTATACGGAAGATGGTCGTCAACAGTCATTTACCGACTTCAATGGCAATACGACTCGATTCGAGTACGAGGATGGCTGTCCTTGCGGTGGACCGTCCCGCATTGTTAACGCGGATAGGACTTATCAACAGTTTGAATACAACCTGTATGGGCAAGTCACCGAGCAAGGCTACTACGAAGCCGACGGGACGCTCGTCGAATCAAGCAGAACGATATACGACGAGCTAGGTCGGCCAGTCCAAGAATTCAGCGGCGTCGGCGCCGATCAGATTTGGACGGCCAAGTTCTACGACGGCGAATTGCTCGACTGGGAAATTGTCATCAATCCAGAATCACTTGATGGCACCGGACGATTGCTGGAGTCACCTGCAACACCGATCGACCAGCGAAGAGCATCATTACCAGTGCAGTACGTTCCAGCTTCTTGATCGGCTGATTCGCGAGACCAATGCGGAGGGTGGCGTCATTGAATATCGGTACGATGCCGACGGGAATCGAACCCTGCTGCAAGATCAAATTGGGTAACATCACGACCTGGGTTTACGACGCGTTGAGCCGCGTCGTCGAAGAGCGTGATCCGTTTTACAACCTGGCCTTTGCATCGATCGATGCAGCAGTTGCCGATCTCGCGAATCCGAGCGGAGCGAATGCGGCGAGTAATGCTGGGGCTGAGCACGTCTCAGTCTCCGCCTACACGCCAGAAGGCAACCTCGCCAAGACGATTGACCGAAATGGTCGGCACAAGTGATGCATATGATTTCAACAGCAACGTCACCGAAGAACGCTGGTACAGCGTTAGTAATCAACTCGTACGGACGATGACTTTCAGCTATGACGTGCTTGGGAACATGCTAACCACGCAAGATCCCGACACCGACTACCGATTCACTTATGATGCATTGAACCGACTGATTGAGCAAGACAACAACGCCACGGGCTCCATCGATGCGCCACGCGTGGTCCTCTCGTACGGTTACGACGCCCAAGGCAACGTGATTCGCACGCGTGATGATCGGGGTGTGACGGTCGATTCCGAGTACGACTCGCAGAATCGCTTGGCGACGCGCATTTGGTACGACAATGACGTGCCAACCGGTGAAGAACCAGAAGTCGAGCCGATTCGGATCGACATGTTCTACAGCGCCGCTGGTCGCAACACCGAGATTCGTCGCTGGTCCGATCTGGAGCGCAACAACCTCATCAGTAGAACCGAACGAACGTATCTGACCAACGGTCGCAGCAACACGATCGATCACGTTGATGCAACCGATGCGATTCTTGCTGGTTACGATTACGACTACAATTTCGCAGGCTTCCTGGTTCACGAAACACGCACCAACCAAGATCCAACTCGCGACCAAACCATCGAATACGGTTACGACCTGACTGGCCAGCTCCTGTCCGCCGATTACGACACCACAGCCGGACGAGACCTTCACCTATGACGCGAACGGCAATCGCATCACGTGACCAATGGAAACGAACCGCAATCGTATTCTACGGGTCCCGCCAACACATTGTTGACCGACGGCATTTACAACTACGAATACGACGGCGAAGGAAATCTCGTCAAGCGAGTTAACCTTGCCTCCGGTGAAACTCGAACGTTTGTCTTCGACCATAGAAACCGACTCGTCCGCGTTGACGATTGGTCGGCAGATCCTGTGGATCCCGAGAATCCAGCCGCTGGTGTGGCGTTTACACAATCAGTTAAGTACTCGAATGACACGCTGGGGCGCCGAGTTTCTCGAACACAAGATGTGGATGGGGAAGGCCCAGCCGCCCCTGAAACGGAACACTTTGTCAACGATCGTAACAACGTTTGGCTCGATGCCAATGAAGCAGGCGAAGTCACCGGACGCTATCTGTTTGGCGAAGTCGTCGACCAAATTATTGCTGACTTATTGGCTGAGGGAAGTCGTTTCCATCACTCAGATATAATTGGCAGTTCGCGAATGGTGGTTGCAGTAGACGGAGGCGTCGTTGGAACGCAGAGCTACACGGCATTTGGTAGCCCAATATCGATCGATCTCTTTGGACGGTATGGCTTCGCTGGACGAGAAATCGACTCGTCCACGGGGCTTTACTACAACAGAGCAAGATCGTACGAAGCGATAGTTGGGCGATTCTTGAGCCAAGATCCGATTGGCTTTGGCGCGAAAGATACAATGCTTTACCGGTATGTATCAAACGGTCCGACGTCAGCAACAGACCCATTCGGTCAATATACGATCCTTCAGTATGCGCTTGCTGTCAGCGCTCTGGCGTTTGCATATTCTCCCGTGTTCGTAGTAGCATGTCCCGCGATCGAGAACTCAGCGTTTAACGTTGTCTACTATACTGTACGGTTACCATATTTAACATTTGGAATTACTGTAAAGCTTCTCGAAGCCGCAACCTATTTGAGTATTGCGTCGGCATTGAACGACATTACCGACATAGTGCAAGAATGCATTGTCAAGGAGTAGGGGATTTGGGGCGTAGCATTGTCTGAGCATCGCTATAATCTTGTGCGTGGTGGATAGTTTTGACAGGCTTAACCCGTTGCTGGACTCTGATCACATGTGCGATGTAGATCGGAACTTGTGCTCCGTATCTACTGTCACTTTGCGCCTGAATCGGGATCTTCCGCAGGTTTGGTGAAGATTGATTTCGCTCGGGTTGCTGGACTTTTCTTCGGTATTGCATAGCATAACGACAGACTTATAGATCAGCGTCCGTAGCGCGACGGACGTTTTCGATTTAGGGACGATGTTTACCTCGTGTAATCGGTGTCCCGTTGCGATCGCGAGCCTTCATTCCCGATGATCGATCGCTTGCGGTGGAATCCGTATCGTTCGAAGAATTGACCGCGACCGTTGACGTCGTCGTGCGTAGCACAAACAAAAACGCGAAGTGTCCTAAGTGTGAAAAGCGATCCGACCGAGTGCACAGCTTTTATTCGCGGCGACTGTCGGATCTTCCTTGGCAAGGATTGAATGTAGTTCTCACGTGGCGCAGTCGGAAGTTTTTTTATCGGCAGGCGTCCTGTTCTCAGAAGATCTTCACGGAGCGATTCCCCAAGGTTGCGAAACCGCATGCACAAAGAACCGAACGATTGAATGTCGCGGTTCAGTGCATTGGAATTGCTTGCGGTGGAGAGAGCGGATCACGATTAGCGAAAAGACTCGGGATCAAACTGAGTCCCGACTCCTTCCTTCGCGAAACACGTCGCACGTCGACTCCACCAAGACGCACGCCTCGCGTCTTGGGAGTCGACGACTGGGCATTCCGCAAAGGCCAGTGTTATGGAACTGTCCTTGTTGATCTCGAGAAAAACTGCGCTGTTGATTTGCTGCCGGATCGTGATCCAGCTTCCCTCGTTTCGTGGCTGAAAAGACATCCAGGCGTCCAAATCATCAGTCGTGATCGCGGTGACTGTTATATCAAAGGGGCGACCGAAGGTGCTCCGCAGGCGACTCAGATTGCCGACCGCTTTCACCTAATGCAAAACCTTCGAGAAGCGTTAGGTCGGTTGATAACACGCCATTCCAAGAAGGTACGCGATATCGCCCAGGATTTGGTGGATCGCCGAATCGACTCAGAACCCTCAGATGATTCTGACGTCAAAGGTGGTCAATCGTCATCATCGAAGAAATCGAAGAGAAGAAGAAAAGGTTCCAGGACTCAATTGCACCCGACGCTTGATCAAGGAGCAGGATAGCGCAGACGGCGCATTCATTGGCAAGCGATGCATCGGGAGTGCCCTGTCCGAGGATTTTCAACCAATCAACGATGCAGGGGCATCTCGCTCGATCATTGCTGCCAGGTCGGTCCGGTAAGAAAGACAATTGACGAGCAAAGATCTTAGGTCTCAGCGGCAGATCGGAGAGGCACCGCACCTAGTCAGGTCGGTAACCCCTTTCTGGTGACTTCCTACTCTTTCGATTCTGATTCCTGATGCATCCAAGTTCGCTGCGATGGTCCCCGCAGAAGCAACGTCTCGACAAGGAAAGATCATGAGGGGCAGGCGTCTTTGACTTGTGTGATGTATCCGCTTTCGGGACTAAATCCGCTGTTCAATCGGTTGTTCGAGTCTGGTTGCGATCTCGGCGTAAATGGGAACCTGTGCTCCTGTGTCTTCGATTTGCACGACCATCGCAAAGGGTGTTGGTCCGATGTCGCGATCCCAACGCTGGTGACTCGCTATGGCCAGCGTGTAGTGATTCTGGCTGTAGCTCTCTTTGTGCATCGTCCATTCGCAGATGTCATGCTGGACGCTGCCACGAGAGCGACGTGTGATCTTGTGATCGAACTGAACTTCATTCGGCAATTCCGCATCGGTTTCAACGTCTTCTGATCTGGACATAGCTTCCACCACTGTCGTTTGGTCAATGTCACCGCGAAACATTCGCCACTTGAGGTCAGAACCGAAATAGCTTTCGAGGCCCCATTTCTGTACTTCGGGATGATGCACAACAGTGACGGTAACTCGCTTCGTTGAGGTCGTCCCTGCAAGTGACACCGGAATTGGGATATCAAAGAATGCGACTTGATTCGGTGGCAATTCGCCTTGATGAAAGAGCAGCATGGAGTAATCGTCGCACTCAGTGGCAAGCGACGAATCGGGAAAGCCGTAGCCAAGGAGGTGCAGCCACCACTTGACGCTGTTCGGATCACCGCGCTCGATCAATCCTGCCAAATCGCCTCGGTAGGAAACAGAGTTGACCAAAAACGCCTTGAGCAGCGGTGCGCTGACGTGTCCGATTCCGAGTTGGTTTAGCTCATGAAGGATGACTGCTAACTTGTGCGAGACGCGAGGTGCCGCGAAACTGGTTCCAAACTTGTGAACGGCCGCAGGGGTTAATTGATGGCTTGCCATGACCACGTTGGTCCCAGAGTTGGCTCGAACCATGCTGCCGTCTGGTGTCCGAATCAGATTCCCTCCAACGTCCACGATCTCAGGCTTAGTTTCGCCCTTGATGCCTGGTCCACACCTTGTGAATGGCGAGGGTTCAAAGTCTAACGCGATAGCTGTATCAGGCGCGTGAGCTACGAGTGTTCCTGACGAGATCGATCCTACGCTCAGTGCTAACGCTGCCTGACCTGGGTCGAGAATTCTTGACTCATCAGTGAGCAAATAATGAGGATAGGTACCGCCGGACTTGAATGCTTCTTGGATGTCGGTGAGCAACAAGTTCCCCGTTGCGACAACAAACACAACATCGTGTTTCTGAGATAGCTGGTCGATGACCCTCGCTGTCCAAGACGATCGCGGTTGGGTTCGCTTCGTGTCTTGATTCCATTTCTTGGCAAGATCGGCTACCGATAAGTTGAAGATTCGAACACCTAATGGGGCAAAGTGCTCGACAATCTCTTCCAGGGCTTTGCCAAACAATCGTTCATCTTCGATTTGATTGTCTGGTCCCAGGATTCGGGCGTTCGCAATCCAGCACTTTGGAGTGTTGTCAGCTCCATCTTCGAGGGTCAATGCATAGTACGCGACAAGAGAAGCAACACCCGACCCGTGCCCGACTTCGTCAAACGGATCGTCGGGTGCGGTTTTCAAGAAAGACTTGGAAAGGTCTTCTTTGGTGACAGGCTGTACGAACGGGTTACCCGGCGAAACACCCGAATCGATGACGCAAACGACGGGAGCATCTTCCGGTGGCGACGAAATGGGGGCGAGTTTGTCAAACTGGAAATTGTGCCAAACGGAATGGAATGTCTCGAATCTTGGTTTGGGTTCAAACCAAGCAATTCGCCGTTGCCAAAAGGCTTCTTCGACGAGCCGCTTAAACATTGCTCCGGTGCAGCGAATGACGGCTCGACAACATCCATCGCCGTGCTCTTGATGCTCGAATAGGGTGCCGTGAACGCCGCTGGCAAACGCACTGTGCAAGTCTTGCCGAATGCTCTCTAGCTCAAGACGTTGTTGATTGCGGCCCCGATGAAGCGAAATCATCTCGATCTCGCAAATGACGAACTGCGAAGCAACCAGTGAGTCATAAGCCGCGAACAGCTCGTCACTCAGGCGATCTTTCGGCTTGCCCAATTCGATGTCTTCAAACCGAGCAAAATCCTGTCCAGATAAAAACCCACCGTCAGAAGGTTCGTCGGTGGCGAACCGTTTGATTTTGTCGTCAAGTTTGTCGAGGTTTTCGTCACGCGGGACAACGAGCGTGACACCGTGCGAGCGATCGACTAGTGGTCTTAGTCCTGTGCCATCAAACGTATTTTTGGTGATAGTCCCATCGTGCGTGATCTTGAAGAAGATTGCTTTCCGCTGATCGTTCGTTAGTTTTTGGTACAGCTTGTTGAGGCTATCGACCTTCAATCCCAGTATTCGGGCGATTTGCCGCTGGGCAAGTAGTTCTGGCGGAAGCGGTTGTCGACGAGGCGGATCAGGGCGTCTTTTTTCGATTCGAGGCGGTGCAAGTTGCTTCGGTGGAAAATCACTGTTCATCCGCCTGCTCTCGGTTCATCGCTTTCTCAGCATCTTCCGCAGATACTTGACCTGATCGCTCACGTTTTGTGGAGTTAGCTGTTTGCTGTTCTCAAGGATCATGCTCTTGATGGCTTCGACCAGGGCTTGCTCGATCTGTGCGTATGTCAACCGGATGTTAGCTTGGCCAGTGAGTCAATCGTCCCCTTGAACGAAAGCCCGTTCAGCTGATGCCCGATGTAGTGCTCTCGCAGTGCCGGTGTCGGTTTTGGGAAGACGATTACATCGTCAAATCGACGCCATATGGCTGGATCTAATAGATACTGATGGTTACTGGCACCGATAAGAATGCTTTCCTTCGGTGAAAACGAATCCATGGCTTGGAGCAGGCTATTGACGACTCGTTTGATCTCGCCGACGTCATTGGAATCGTCGCGTGACTTTGAGATGGAATCGATCTCATCAAACAGAATCACCATCGGGGATTCTTGGGCCAAATCAAACACTTGCTGCAAGTGGGCAGCAGTATCGCCGAGGTAGCTAGAAATGATGGCGCTGAGTCGAACTAAGCCCACTTTTAAGTTGAATTGGTTGGCGAGGTAATGTGCCGTGAGTGTCTTGCCACATCCCGGTGGTCCCCAGAACAGGAGTTTCGATTTCGGCGCATACCCATATCTGGCAAGTTTGCTTGCGTTACGTCGTTCGTCGACAACGCGATTAATTCGTTCTTGTGCGACGGGATCGAGCACCAAATGCTCCGTGCTGGCGGGCTCGTGGATGATCGTAACGAGGTCCGCTCCAGAGCGTTTATCACGCGGGAGGGTTGAGAGTTGCGACGCGCCCCTAGGCAGGTTTGGCCCAAGAGCACTCTTTAGTTCCTTAGCAAGCGCGTGGTGATTTCCCGCCAACTGGTCAGCGATGATCGACTCGGCGATCTTTCGGAACAAGGCATCGTTCCGGTCTCGGAATGCACGAAATAGCCGAATGAGAGCGTCGACATCAGTCGTTTGGTAGCTGCGTGGCATGGCTTCACTAACGCTCATCTAATTACTTTGGAACTCCCAACAATCGGGTTCAATCGCCCAGAAAATGCGTTTAACGTTTTCGCTGCAACGATTTTAGCACACCCGCACGAATCAAGCACTTGTCCCGATTTTGGACTCTCAGGGGCGAAATTCGAGCCGGAATTGGCCTCTGCCATTGGGCGAGTCTTGCCCACCGGAGAGCGACGCAACGTAACCGGCGGAGAAGTTCAAATTCTCGCTTAGTTGAGTCGAGAATCCGAAGGTCGAGGTGACCACGCAAAAAGCCAGGAGCATTACAAGTAGCAAACGCTTGAGCATGTTTATTGATTCAAGAGAGTCGGGTTGTGCCGATGTTAACGGTTGTTCTCGTCATCCCGCCCCTGCGGCCCCCAGCAAAGTGGTGGCCACCCGAAAAATCAGCAAACTCACCCCAGGTTAACAGTGTCTGGTGCTTTGATTCGTCGCAAGCGACGCTTTCGCCGCCCGGAACGCCTCGAAGATCGTACGTTGTTCGCTGACACTTTGTTCGGAGGATTTCCAAGACGGAGTCGCTGATTTCACCGGCGTCTTCGACAGTGCCTCGCTTACTATCGTCTCGGATGCAGCAGGTAATCGATTCTCTGAAACCACGTTTGATCTGGATGAGCCCCAGACGCTTTACGGGGATTCAGTGGGAACGGTCAGTGGGATCGATCTATCATTTCGGTTCCGACTGCCAGACGGCGTTCCCGTGCTAGCAACCGAACGCGGTTGGGCGAGCGTGAAGGTCTCTCGCATCACGGCACCCGAGAGCGCTCCGTATTACCACTCCATCCAAATTGAGGTGGATGCGTATCGACAAGCAGACGGTAGCGTTCGATACGAGATGAGTCTCTGTCGACTTCAACTTCGTGAACGGCTACGAAAAACGCCGCGGTCAACAGGTTACATTGAAGTAGCAGACAACGGGAACGTTCACCAGTTAATCGCAACTTTATCATTTTTTTAGGAAATATCTTCCCAGATTAACATGCCGACTGCCCTTAACATCGTTCGAGAAATGTGTGAACGGAATGGGGATGCACTGGCCAAGTAGTTGCCAAAGGATTAGCGATAACTAACGTGACAAGAGTTCACTACTTCGAGTTCTAGCGCGAGTGGCGGAGGAGCTTGAGTCTGCAGCTTGCGCCACCGAGGGCGAATGCATTGCTGCCGAAGGTAGTTCGGCCGTTGGGTGTGTCTTGCGGTGAATGCGAGGCGGGATGTGATTGCTGCGTAGGCGGGGCTTGCACGTGCGGCGACTGTGCTTGCAATGGCTGCGACAACTGCAAGCAGTAACACTGCGAAGTGAAGTATCAAGCAACTTGTTGACACATTCCCACACTCGAATAACCAAAACGATTGCCAACGGCAATGGAGCTGGCGTCTTGAGAGCCCCAGCGGTCCGCGTATTTTTTTCGCGGACCGCTCTTAGGCTCCCGCGAAGTAGCCCCTGCTTCGTGCGGTCATGCTGTTCACCATCCCTCTGCCGGGCTACTTGCTCCGTGGTCAGCCCGGCGGACCTCAGTGTGTAGGGCTACTACGGATCCCACCCTTCGCGTATACCCCGTCAAAGTCGGATGGCGGTTGGTGCGATGACAGCACTTCGTCATACGGTCTACCAGTGTCGAGCAGTACGTCAGTTTCTACGCCCATCGTTCTCTCGCATAGCGTCACGGTTCAGCGGGGCCGCCGGATTGATTTACCACTTGTGAACGGCCCCCGGCATCGCTCGGCTCGAATGGTCAGATTGGTACAATATACAAAGTCCAAAAAGGAGATCGAAAAATGATACGAATCGTTGTTCAAGCCGAAATTGCCGACCAAATTCGCCATTCCGACGGTCGGATCGAGTTGGTCGATGACCAAGGCAACCTTGTCGGCTTCGTACGGCGTCCGCCAACGGGCGATGAAGTCAAGTTCGCAAAGTTTCGGATCGGTAGCTCTGGACCTAAGTTCACAGTGGATGAACTCATCGCAAAAGTCGAGGCATTGTGATTTACGAAGTTGTGAGAGGCGGTAGAGGACGTGCTTTTTCGCATCACCTTGGCGAGCGGCGCGAAATCGAACGTCATTAACGCGTCAAAAGAGTTGCAAGACGCTTTGTGCAGTGCAGCGGGACACAGCACGCCGCACTGCACCTGTAACGCAAATCCTGCTGCGACGTCCTGGCTCCCCCTGCGACGTGCTGTGTCCCATGCGACATCCTGCCACCCTGCGACGTGCTGTGTCCCACTGCGACGGCTGCGACGTCCTGGCTCCCCCCTGCGACGTGCTGTGTCCCACGCGACGCTTGTCCGCTGCGACGCTGCTGCGCCCGTTCCCCGCTGCGACCTGCTGTGTCCCATGCGACATGCTGTGTCCGCTGCGGCGTCCTGGCTCGTGTCCGCTGCGACGTCCTGGCTCCCCCCCTGCGACGTGCTGTGTCCCACGCGACGCTGCTGCGCCGTTCCCCACTGCGAACTGCTGTGTCCGCTGCGACGCTTTCACTGCGAACTGCTGTGTCCGCTGCGACGCTTCCGCTGCGACGCTTTGTCCGCTGCGACGCTTTGCCCTAGGATTTTCGGGTGGCGGTTGGGCGGGTTTACTGGTTCACTAAGATTTCATGGTGGTTGCTGTCAGATTTAACTGGCTTAGTGGACATGCATATCGTTCTTTGGGCTAACTTGCGGTGGGTCGTATTGGGTTGTCTGTCGACAATGGTCGGCTGTGATGCGCCCATCGATCACTTCGAGCCAAACAGGCTGTACGCTCGGCGCATGGAGATGGAGAGCCATGCCGATTTGAATCAAGCCGTTGTCGATACCCAAGCAGTACTCGAACGTCTGTTTGGGACGCCGGACCAACCCAAGTGGCCGGAATTCCTGGCAGAGACGACCGTTTCGGTTGAAAATCTGCGGCGCGCGGCGGGTCCGAATAGTAGCGATGAAGCAGATGTTCAAATTGGCTTGTATCGCAAGCACTGTATCGCTTGCCACGGAATCAGCGGCGATGGACATGGGCCAACCGCGCGTTTACTGAACCCCTACCCGCGTGATTTTCGACTGGGCAAGTTCAAGGCAAAGTCGACTCCCATTGGAACCAAGCCGACTCGCCATGATCTTCGTCGCGTTCTACAACATGGCATCCCAGGAACGAGTATGCCTTCGTTCGCCCTCGTCAAAGCAGAAGACCGCGAGGCACTCGTGGATTATGTGATTTATTTGACGCTGCGCGGAGAAGTTGAACGCGACTTGCTGAATCGCGCAGCGCTGGACTTAGACGACGGCGAGCGGCTATTCGACGAGCGTTTGGAAGGCAGTTCGCCGGAAGATTTTCGCGATTTGTGGCAGCAAATTGAAAACACCGTCGCTCGCAAGGCAGCTGGATGGCAACAAGCTGAAGAGTCCAAGAACGAAGTCGCTGGTCCGCCCCAGGGCTACCCCATCTATGGTCAATCGCAACTGAGCGAAGCACTATCCACCTCGGTTGCGCGCGGTCGTGGGTTGTTTCAGGGGGCCGTCGCTAGTTGCTCGCGGTGTCATGGAATCACGGCTATGGGCGATGGGCTGACATCCGATTTCGATGACTGGACCAAAGACTGGAGCGTCCAAGCTGGACTAAATCCGAACGATCGCACGGCGATTGAACCGATGTTGGAGTTGGGCGCACTGAAGCCGCGAAATATACTGCCACGCAATCTGCGTCACGGAGTCTTTCGTGGTGGTAGTCGCCCCGTAGATTTGTACAACCGCATCGTTCATGGCATTGAAGGTACGCCCATGCCAGCGGCAGCGATGCAGCCTGACAACCCGCAGGGACTGAGCCAAAGTGACGTGTGGGATTTGGTTAATTACTTGCTTAGTCTGCCTGACGAACATTTTCACGATGGTGATGACAAGCTCGCCCGGCGCAGCCCAAGTCAACAGGGCTGGCAGGAGCGATAGACATGGAGTTAGCGTCGACGACCAACAAGGATCAACCGCGTGGGCATAGCCGCGCCGTGTACGCACTAGCGGTGATCTTGACCGTGGCGGTATTTCCATTGATTTGGGTGGGTGGCCTGGTAACCACCTACGATGCAGGTATGGCGGTGCCCGATTGGCCAAGCACCTATCAGGAAAACATGTTCACCTATTCGCGTTGGATCACCGGGCCTTTTGATCTATTGGTCGAACACGGACATCGCCTTCTCGGGTCTTTGGCAGGGATAATTTCGATCGGATTAGTCGTTGCCGCTTGGCGGTATGAGCCGCGTCCTTGGTTCCGATGGTGGGCAATTTTTATTTTGTTCACCGTTATTGCCCAGGGCGCGCTCGGTGGTTTTCGGGTACTGCTTGATCAACGCACTGCGGCCATGATCCATGGTTGTGTTGGCCCTCTGTTCTTCGCCTTATCAACAGCGACTGCCGTAATGAGTTCCCGCTGGTGGAGAATTGGGGCCGACAGGCAAGCAAACACACCCCGCACTATTGCTTGGATGGCTAGTTTATTAGTGGTTTTCAGCTACATTCAACTAGTCATCGGGGCTCAGTTGCGGCATGTGACGGGAGTTACGCCTCCCAGAGTGTTTACCGCCTTTGTCCACTTGCACCTGACGTTGGCTGCCTTGGTCATGCTAGTAACCCTACTATTGGCGGGTGCTGCCGGCCTCAGCCGCCGGACACCTGGTAAGGTTAGTAGTCCGAGTTTCCTGCTGGTGGCACTACTATTGGTGCAAGTCGCTTTGGGAATTGGCAGTTGGATCGTAAACTATGCACTTCCTTGGCAAGAATTAAACGCGGCCTTGGCGGCTTATGTGATCCAAGCGAAGGGATACACCGAGAGTCTGATCGTCACCGCACACGTGGCTACTGGCTCGCTGATTATCAGTTTGTCTACCGTCGCCGCACTGCGCAGTTGGCGATCGCTACTTAGGACCTAAAAACATTACATGGCAACCACCGTGGACACAGCACATCCCATAGCACTGCAAATGCCAACCGTTCGTCAACGAATGGCGTATTACCTAGAGCTGACTAAGCCTAGGATCTTGATCATGATTCTGCTAACGGTTGTAATCGCCATGGTAGCAGCCGGCAGTTCGGCAGCCGTGGGGCCGGTTAGTCTATTAACGGCTGTACATGCTTGTATTGGTACAGCGATGGTCGCAGCCAGCGCGAGTGTCTTGAATCAGTGGTTGGAGCGTGAGCGCGATGCGGTAATGGAGCGTACGAGCAAGCGTCAATTCCCATGGGACGGCGTTGCTTCGAGCCAAGCAGCCTGGATGGGATGGGCTGCTAGTCATCGCCGGTTCCATCTATTTGGCGCTGTTGGTCAACCAGCCAACCATGTGGTGCGGCGTGGCGACATGGGGACTGTACGTGTGGGTCTACACGCCTTTGAAAATGTACAGTTGGACCAATACCCTAGTGGGCACTTTGCCTGGTGCGTTACCGGTCTGGACGGGATGGACTGCGGCCGGTGGTTCGCTTTGGGATGTTGAAGCCTGGATTCTACTGGGCGTCGTCGTCGCATGGCAGCTACCCCACTTTATGGCCATTGCGTACATGTATCGCGAGCAGTATGAATCTGCGGGATACAAGATGATTACCGTTACAGATCGCTCTGGTCTAGGTGCTGGGCTGCACGCGATGTTAGGTTCTTTGGCTCTGATCGCGTTAGCCCTACTCGCGGTGCCCGCGACAGGCATGGTGACGGGCTTTTTGACAGTGTTAGCCGTTGCCGTGGCGGGCTGGCAGACATGGGCGGCTTTTTGTTTTGTTCAACAGCCCACCATCCAGACTGCACGGCGTATGTTGCATGTCAGTCTATTGCACCTACCGCTAACCATGTTGTTCATCTTGCTCTCACGCTTGCTTGACTAGGCGGCTTACGGGTAATTGTGATGGCGATCGAACCGTTGGATTCGATGAAGCTACGTGGTCGAGTGGTTATCGTGGCTAGCTGGACTACGGTTCTAGCTGTGATAATTGGGTTGCGGACGATGGCCCCCAATTGGCCAAACGTCAGCGATTTAGGTAGCCTTGGTTACATGAGCCTGTTTCCGCCTGTCTTGTTCTCCGCAGCCTGGTGGGTACTACGAAGGGGCCGCAAACAGCAACTGCAAATGATGTACACCGCTTGTCTGCTGGCCACAGCTGCCGCTGCGGTCAGTTCGGTGCAAAGTGCAATCCTGTGGCATGGCGATCTATTGGTTCGCACGCATGCTACGGCGGACTTGTCCTACTTAGCAAGCGTATCTCGGCGACTGGTCGCATTGCGTCAAACCGAAGTAGGCGTCGATCATCGTTTGATCGACGCGTTGCAGTCTGGCATGATCGAATGGACTGCCCGCGTGGTTTCGGGAAGCGAATTGGGGGTGGAGCGGCGTGGCGCGTTGATTACATTGGCGCATGACGTTCGTCCGCGGCCAGCCACTTATGGCGCTGTGAAAACCTATATCGACCGAGAGCATGCTGCGGTAAATCGTTTGGAAGCGCGAATGAACGGCGAGCTCGAACAGGCCCAGGCTTCAGAGCGAGAGGCCGCCCAGCAATACGAACACCTTAGTGAGCTGGAGGCTACTAACGAAGCGCAGCGATTGGCGCTCACATCCTCTGCCGAAACGCTGACGAGATTGCAGATTCGGATTCAGCAACTCAAGAAAGACCTGTCGCGGCTGAAAGCTCGCCAAGAACATCGCGCTGACATGGCCGAGCAGGTTGAGGGAATCAATGCAGCGTACCCCCAAATGCACTTGCCGGTGCAAATTCCGGGCGGCCCGTGGTGGTCGTTGGCGGTACTCTGCAGAATGGCCGCGATGCTGGTATCGGCATTGGTTGGCTGGTTAGCGGTGGGAGTGTGGCGGGGTACCGATCGAAAGTATGCGAACACATTTCTGCGATTTCACCTTGCTGTTGCGGCCCTGGCCACATGGTTTGCTGCTTGGCTGGCGTAAAACGGCTGGCAGCACTGCTGCCCGCGCCTTGCCGATATGTCTAGCTGCCTTGATAATGACCTTCCATTTCATAGCGGCGAATATCGCAGCAATGGTTTTACTCGAACAATCTTGAAAGTTAGTTTTTGTCGTCAACCAACCGATCCCTTGATTCTGCCGCTGTGGATGCGAGCGGCGTCGAACACCAATATGGGCAGCAAACTGCTTTACGGGGGCTGACGTTGCGCGTGGCGGCGGGCGAGATCTTCGCACTGCTGGGTCCAAATGGAAGCGGCAAGACAACATTGTTCCGTTTGATTAGCACGTTAGCGCGCTTGCAAATTGGTGAGCTGACGGTTTTTGGCTATTCAGTACGTTCGCAAACGGCCCAGGTCCGAGCTTCGCTGGGCGTGGTCTTTCAATCGCCCAGTCTTGATCCCAAGCTCACCGTGCTCGAAAACATTCGCTGCCAAGCCGCCTTGTATGGGTTGCACGGTGCCGCACCAACCGTGCCGCATCGACGAAGTAACGCAACAACTTGGAATTGCGGATCGCATGAGCACCGCGACGGAAGAATTGTCGGGCGGGCTAAAGCGGCGCGTTGAATTGGCAAAGGGAATTTTGCACCGTCCGCGTCTGTTGCTGATGGACGAACCAAGTACGGGGCTCGACCTGTCGTCGCGTCTGGATCTGTGGCATGCGCTGCAAGATCTGAGAACTCATAGTCAAGTTACCGTTCTGCTCACCACGCACTTGTTGGAAGAAGCAGACAAGGCAGATCGGATTGCGATCATGCATGAGGGACAAACGGTGGCTGTCGGCTGTCCCAGTGAACTTGCGTCGATCTCTTGGGTGAACAGGTTCGAGCATAGCTACGCGTGAGCTCGATGACTGCCGACTGGTTGTCTCAACGCGATGCCGAGGTGCAGCGAGTCGATCAGCAACTGCGAGTTGTCGGCACCGAGGCGGTCAAGATGATCGAACCGCTTACTGAGGCGTTCGGAGAACGCATCCAATCGCTGACGCTTGGCCGACCTAGTTTGGAAGACGTGTTCGTAGCCAAGACCGGGCACCGCTTTGGCAATCACGAAGTACCTGCTGCGCTGGGCGGCAAGAAAAAGAGAAAGTGACTTTAGCAAGTCATCACCGCCCTCGTGGAATTCTCAACGTACACGCAGACAATCATCACCTTTCACGAGCGAGCATTTACGCGATGTCGACGGTAGAGTTAGTTAATGACGGCACGCCACGCGTGCGTCCGTTGGCCACGGTATGGATGTTGGCCTGGCGCGAGTGGACGCGCTTCTTTCGCCAGCGCAATCGAGTCATCGGCGCGCTAGGTCAGCCCATTTTATTTTGGTTGCTGTTTGGAACGGGCATGCACACGGCATTTCGCGGTGGTGATCAGAACTTTATGACCTACTACTTGCCGGGCACGTTGACGTTGATCCTGCTTTTCACAGCCATATTTGCGACGATTTCCATTATCGAAGATCGACGGGAGGGGTTTTTGCAAAACGTGTTGGTCGCCCCCGTGCCACGCTGGACGATCGCCGCCGGGAAGATCCTGGGTGGTGGAGCCATTGCATGGGTGCAAGCCTGCATCTTTTTGGCACTCGCATTGGCAGTCGGTACGTTGCCGATTTCGAGCAGCCTCCTGGGCGTATTAGCGATGTTGGCAGTGGCAGCCTTAGCCTTGACGGCCTTGGGCGTATTCTTCGCATGGCCCATGGAATCCACGCAAGGATTTCACGCGATCATGAATCTGGTTCTCATGCCACTTTGGTTGTTAAGCGGTGCATTTTTCCCCGTTCCTCAGCCGACGGCAGACAGCCCAGTTGGACAATGGGTCATGCATTGGTTGATGCGCTGCAATCCGGTGAGCTATACCATCGCCGGCCTGCGTACAATGATGGGTGTGGAGAGTGCTGTTACCGAATTCTGGGCACCTAGTTTGGCAATGAGCTGGGGAGTTAGCCTGGCTTTCCTGCTAATTACATTTGCGGCGGCTTGGCGCATCATTTTGAAGCCTGCCCAAGGAGACTATCGATGAAACGAACGACCCAATGGACTTGCCTCGGCCTGATTGGCATCGTGATGTTAGCTGGTCCAGGCTGCCAGCCGGGCCTGGAGGAGGGCCAAGCCGGATATGCCTACGTTGAGAATGAAGCAGGCGAGTTAATTCCTGCCGAACAGGCCTCGTCAAAGCCCGCCAGGCCGATGCGAGTCATTCCGAAGGGAAGCGAAGAGAAATGGCTGTCGTCGTTCGATTTGATCGAGCGATCGGGCGAGTCGATGACGAGTGACCAGTTGCGGGGGCAGCCCTACGTGGCCAGCTTCTTTTTCTCATTGTGCCCGACGATCTGTGTGCAGCAAAACGAGCGAGTGCAGCAACTGCAAGAAAAGTTTGCAGGTCAGCCAGTTCGCTTTGTGAGCATTTCCTGTGATCCGGAGGTCGATCGGCCGGAAGTGCTAGCCGCGTATGCCGAAAAATTTAATGCTGACAAAGATCAGTGGTTGTTCTTCACCGGTGACTTAAACTACATCCGTCGAGTAGGAGCCGAGATGTATTCGCTACCTGTCAATCGTCGCTTCCACGCGGAAAAATTTCTGCTCGTGGATTCGGAAGGGCAGATTCACGGCGTTTACGAGTGGACAGATCCTGAGCAATGGCAGGCGTTGCAGCGCGATATTGCCAAACTGCTTGAAGCTAGCAACAGGAAAGAAAGTTGAAGAGTATGATGCCCGACGAGCGGCTGAATCAGCCAGCAAATATGGTCCTCGCCAAACGATTGAATATTCTGATTTGGTTCGTTTCCGCGATTGTGCTGGGTTTGGTCCTATTGATGCGGGAGGTCAAAATTCCTTTGCCCGACGGTGTGCATTTTACGTTTCTACCGCCGCTTTACTCGATCATCAACGCTGTCGCTGCAGTCCTGCTAGTCACAGCCCTAGTCATGATCAAGAAAGGCAACGTGGCGATGCACCAGTTGTCAATCAACGGAGCGATGGTTTGCTCTCTAGTGTTTCTGGCGTGCTACGTCGCGTATCACTTTACTCATGAAGAAACCCGTTTTGGAGGCGAAGGCAGCCTCAAAGTGGTCTATTTGCTTTTGCTCATCTCGCATATCGTGCTGGCTGCCGCTAGTCTTCCGTTCATCTTGTTGACGTGGAGTTATGGTGTCACAAACCAATTCAGCAAACATCGGCGAATGGCCAAGTGGGTCTTTCCGGTCTGGTTGTACGTGGCAGTGACGGGGCCCATCTGTTACCTGATGTTGCGACCTTACTATGGATAGCTGCCGTTTGCTCAGTCAGGGTAAGTTAAGAGTTCTGCAGCCAGCGTATTCTTAGATTTGCGTTGTATCGGACGCGGGGGAGCAAGTGTCATGCCTTACTATTCGATGCTCTACGATTCGCTAAGGCGGTATAGGATTTGCTGCGCGATTTGGTTGTCGTTGGTCTCGGTAATATGTGGACAAGACGCGCCGATACCGCCGCCTGCGATGGCGGGTTCAGCAGAGCGCTTGCTGATGGAGCAAGTTGCCGAACTGGCGCAAGCTGGCGAAGTAGACGAAGCTCTCGCCAGTTTACAGAAGTTGTATGACCAAGGTGCTGGCGGCTTGGTGGAAGGTGGTCCGCCCGTCAAGACTCGGACCCTAACGACTCAGCGTTTCATTCCGCTGCGCCAATGGTGCCAACAGAAGTCTCGTAGTATTCTGGACCAACACGCCGCAATCTTTCGTGAACGCTACTTGCAGAGTGTCGATGGACTCGCTGACGCAGCGCTGGTTAGCTTGCAACGAGAAAAGGACATCATTGAAACGAAGCAAGTTGTCGAGCGCTATGCACTTAGCAGTCGAGGCAACGACCTAAGTCTATTCTTAGTGGACCTTTTTCTTGAGCGTGGCTGGACACTGGCCGCCATGGTTGAACTGCAGCGCGTGGCACCGGAGCTGCTCGGCCAGCCTGTGGTCGATGACCAGCGCTTGGCCGACGCACTGCAGCGTGTGCTGATGGCGGCAGCCATGCAGCCGGAACTACACGAGCGTTCCCTGTTGGCCAGAGCCCGCAAATTGGCGCAAGGCCTCGCGCCAGCTCGCGCCACGCAACTGCTTGAATTATCCGATCAGATGACCCGCTGGCAGCCACTGCCCAATTCTCCCGCATGGACAACGTTTGCGGCCACGGCGTCTCGCTCTGGCAGTCGCTATCGCTTGGGCACGAATCCTTCGAATGAGGACACGCGTGGACCATTTGATTTGGCGGTGTGGCCGACTTGGCAACAACAGCTCGACGGTTTCAGCACCAGCAGTGATCGTACGGATGCTAGTAAACCGAGAGTTGGCGAAACCGAGCGCGGAGCCTTACCCTATCATCCCGTAGTCGTCGACGATCGTTTGTACGTGCATGAACTTACGCGCATTCGCGCCTACGACTTGGAGACTGGTAAACCCTGGCCCAACCCATCCCTGCACCAACCATTGTTCGACAGCCAAATTTCGACAGCGGCTTACGTGCCACTCGGATACCCCTTAGTTGGCATACCACGTGGGACACTGGCCATCGACGAACAACGGCTATACGCGCGGATGGGAACGCCGGTGACAGGTTGGGCCAATCGTCAACAAGTTGAAGACGGCAAATCACGAAGTTATCTAGTCGGTCTCGATCTCAAACGCCAGGGTAGCATGCTGCCTGGTTTCCCCTTGCATCTAGCGCAACCCGAGTTCACGAACTCTGAATTCGAAGGTTGCCCGCTGGTGCTCGGCGAAACGTTGCTGGTGGCAATTGTGGAACGCGACAACGTGGGCTTGCGACGCAGCGTAATTGCCGTTGACGGCTCCAGTGGCGAAATACTGTGGCGTTCGAAAGTGCTCGCCTCTGGTTCAGTGGAAGGCAGCGATCGCGCGAACTTGATCACCCACCAATTGCTGACTTACGCTGGCGGTCGCGTCTTCTATAACACAAACCTTGGCGCAGTCGCGTGCTTGGATCCGTTGACCGGAGATACCGAATGGCTCTTTAGCTATGCTCGCATCGACCGGGCCAAGCAAGATTACCCAACCCCCGATCGATATCGTTACCGCGATTTGAATCCGTGTATGGTCGCGGCTGGATTGGTTTATTGCATGCCTCAAGACTGCGCTGAAATGTTTGCGTTAGACGCTGTCGACGGACATTTGGCGTGGGCCAGTGACGATCGTCAAGTTGCGGACGCAATTCATATTTTGGGAGTCAGTGGCAACAGCGTCTTGGTGAGTGGAGACCGCCTAGTTTGGTTGGATCCAGACAATGGGAGGGTGCAGGCCAGTTTTCCGGGGGCCGGAACACCTGGCACAACCAACGCTTTGCCCAGTCCACGGGGTTTGGGGCGTGGTGCCCTGATTGGTGAGCAAGTCTATTGGCCCACGGCAGGCGAAGTATTCGTTTTTGCCGGCAGTATGTCAGACTTGGAAAATCCTGATGCCCCGCAGATCACTGCTCGGATGCGGCTCGGCTCTCGCGGTGGAGCTGGGGGCAATTTGTGTTCCGCAGCGGGCCGTTTAATCTACAGTAGTCCGACGCGTCTCATGGTTTTTCCCCGCTGAACAGCATCGCCCGGTTGGAAAGGCACTCAGGCTGGAAGTCTGGGGAACGAGTTGAAAGGCGACCGGCAGATGAAAACATACCAGCACGCAGCGCATGCAAGAGTGTTCCTGGACCCACTCGCTTGCGCTTCGTGCTAGTATTGTTGGTAGATTCTCATCTGCCGTTCGCCAAAGGCCCAATTCCCAAGGACCAAGTGGGTTTCAAAGCTGCAAGCAAGGAAAAGCTGCGAGCTAGGATACGGTCTACTACCGACTTCCACTATGCGTCTACGCCCTTTACAATCGGCGTCGCCTTTACTGACACGTTTTCCTTCCAGGTGCAGCCCCATGCAATTCCCCGAAATCAGCCGTATTGAGTACGAGGGTCCCGACAGCCGCAATCCGCTCGCCTTCCGTTGGTATAACCCCGATGAAGTGATCGAAAACAAGAGCATGCGGGACCACCTGCGGTTCAGCGTGGTTTACTGGCATACGATGCGTGGCACGGGGGGGGATCCATTTGGACCAGGTACCGCCGTGCGGCCCTGGGATGATGGTTCGGACAGTGTCGACAATGCCTTGCGCCGAGTCGAAGTCGCTTTCGAACTATTCGAGAAACTGCAAGCTCCGTTCTACGCATTCCACGATCGCGACGTGGCCCCAGAAGGCAGCTCGTTATCGCAGTCCCATGAGAATTTCGAGCGGATCGCTCAGTCGCTTAAGGAACATCAAGAAAAAACCGGCATCAAGTTGTTATGGGGAACGGCCAATCTATTCAGCAACCCTCGCTTCATGCATGGCGCAGCCACCAGTTGCAATGTGGAGGTCTTTGCCTATGCCGCTGCACAGGTCAAGAAATGCCTGGAAGTGACGAAAATGCTGGGCGGCGAGAACTATGTGTTTTGGGGTGGCCGAGAAGGCTACCAAAATCTGTACAACACGGATATGAAGCGTGAACTCGACCACTTGGCCAAGTTCTTCCATATGGCCGTTGATTATGCGAAGGAAATTGGCTTCACCGGTCCGTTCTTGATTGAACCTAAACCCAAAGAACCCACCAAACATCAATACGATTCCGATGCGGCGGCTTGCTTGAATTTCCTGCGAGCTTATGACTTGATGCCGTATTTCAAACTGAATCTAGAAACCAACCATGCGACTTTGGCGGGCCATACGATGATGCATGAATTGGACTATGCGGGCCATCAGGGTGCGCTGGGGTCCATTGATGCCAACACTGGAGATCTGCTGCTAGGCTGGGACACCGACCAGTTTCCAACGGATTACTATCTGACCGCACAGTGCATGCTGATGATACTTAAGCACGGTGGCTTGAAGACCGGCGGCGTTAACTTTGACGCGAAGGTGCGACGCGAAAGTTTCGAACCCATTGACCTATTCCACGCACATGTCGGCGGAATGGATGCGTTTGCACGCGGCCTACGGATAGCAGCAGCGATTCGCGCCGATGGTCGTTTGCAAGAGTTCGTTGACCAGCGCTACAGCAGTTGGGATGGCGAACTGGGCCGGCGCATCGAAAATGGCCAAGAAAGCCTGGCTTCACTCGAGAAAATCATGCTAGAAAAAGGTGAAGCTGCCGCAAACCAAAGCGGTCGCCAAGAAATGCTTGAGAATCTCATCAATCAGTATTTGTAATCTGTACCACTAGTTGGCCAATAAAACGGTAACCACACGATGGCTTTGTCGGCGGCGAGTCTAATTCTGATTCCAACCGAATTCGAAGCCTCGCAATGTCGCACCGAGCTGTCGAGCATCGCTCGGACCGGCGCCATGGTGCAAATCTGTGGGTTTGGTCCGGTGGTTTCAGCCGCGCGCAGCATGCAATGGATTGCCAGCCAGCGACCGCGTGAAGTCGTCTTGTTGGGTATCGCGGGTGCGCTCGACGAGCGGTTGCAAGTCGGTAAGGCCTACGATTTTTCCGAGGTGGTTTGTTATGGCGTGGGTGTGGGTAGCGGTGAACTCCATCAATCAGCCGCTAGTCTTGGGTGGGAGCAATGGCCCGTACAGCCTGCGGATACCGTTCTGAGTGGCGTGGAAGCCAGTGATGATGCGTTGCCACTTTCACAAGCTACCCATGTGCAGCGTCAATTGTTGACCTGCTGTTCAGCATCGGCCAATGTGGCCGAAGCGAAATGCAAGCTTGCGGCGCACCCCTGTGCGGTTGCCGAGGACATGGAGGGATACGCTGTTGCCATTGCTTGCCGCCTTGCGCAGGTCCCACTGCGCATCATCCGCGGCATTTCCAATCGAGCTGGCCAGCGAGATTCTGCGCAGTGGCAGGTCCAATCCGCCATGTCAGCCGCCGCCGAGCTATTAATGCAAGATCTTTCTACGTAGTTGCATTTTAGATCGCCTTTGCATAGCCCGCGACTCTCCGAGAGCGGATAGTAATTGTCGCATAAGCGACTGTGTGTTTAGAAACAGAGTCAGGCTCATATCTGGTACATTGATTGGATGCGGATGCTCCAACTCACTGTCTCTCCATCCAAGGCGGCACTCATGACACTCAATACTCCATCAAAACGCACTGCCGATTCGACAATCAACCCAACCGTTAGTCGCCGGAAGTTCGTAGCGATCGGCGCAGCGGTTGGCGGTTGTTTGGCTGCCCCTGCCATCCACGCAGCCAATAAGTCCGGTAAAGAGATTGTTCTAGGCGAAGGCGAACATCAATTCCGCGTTCACCATCACTGGGCGCAGTTGCCCAGCCAGTACTCATGGCAAACTACGCATAACGTAGCCGTCGATGCAGCGGGAAACCTATATGTCATCCACGAAGGCTTGCAGGTACAAGCCGATCATCCATCTATTTTCGTGTTTGATTCGCAAGGCAAATTCATGCAAGCTTTCGGCCAGCAGTTTCAAGGCGGTGGACATGGATTAGAAGTGCAAAGAAGGCAACGAAGAGTTCTTGTACGTGTCGGCTTATCAGCAAGTTAAGTCATTTGCCAAAATGTCGTTGCGAGGTGAAACGGTATGGGAACGCCGAGCCCCGATGCAGAGCAAGAAGTACGCCGAAGGTGAAGCGGAACATCCGGCCAAGGTGTGGGGACGCGATCGATTTATGCCCACCAACTTCGCTTTCTTGGATGACGGTGGTTTTCTACTGGCTGACGGATACGGCTCATTCTTTATTCATCGTTATGATGCCGAAGGCAACTGGAAAAGCTGTTTCGGTGGCCCCGGCGAGGGGCAAGGCACGTTCAATACACCACATGGACTGTGGATCGATCGACGTGGGGATAAACCGCTGGTGGTCGTAACCGATCGAGCCCACGATACGTTGCAACGTTTCGACTTGGACGGAACCTACATCGACACTTTAACGGGCTTTGGACTGCCAGCCAACATCGATACCCAAGGTGATTTGATGCTGGTACCGGAGCTAAAGGCCCGGGTTTCGTTGCTTGGCAGGGACAATCAAGTCGTCGCGCAATTGGGTTCGGATGTGGAACGCATTGCGGCGGACAAAGACAAAAAGATTCGCAGCGACGAGGCTCAGTGGGTGGACGGCAAGTTCGTGCATCCGCACGACGCCTGTTTCGCTGCCGACGGCAGTATTTTTGTCGCCGAATGGGTCAAAACTGGCCGTATCACCAAGCTCGAAAAAGTGAGCTAGCCGCTGCCTGCCTATCCTATGGTTTCAGCGGGGAGTCGAACGGCGGCAACTAAGATGGGGGCGAATAGAGGCCCCCTACTCCAAGTCGGCGCTTGCTGAGAGCTGAAAAACCCGTTGGAACACCACCGAAAGTGATTCGGCTTTCGGATTACTGGCAGACGGCTATAATAAAGTTTCGTGGCAAAAAGCCACTTCACCGGCAAATACTTTGGGCAGGAAAGGTTCGCAATGGCGGATCACTGGAAATCAATAGCAAATCTCCTGGGAACGCCTGGGATTGATGAACCCGAGTCGGAAGACACAGCTCCAGAAGCTCAGTCGTCAGCAACTGAAGCCCCCCACGCTGACACTGAAAGCCCAGCTGTAATGGATGAATCACAACAGGAGGTTACTTCGGTTACCCCCAAACCATGGGCCGAAGAGGCGCCGCCAACCGCTCCAGCATCCGCTGAGGAGAGCGCTCCCACCAAGAAGAAACGACGCAGTTCCTGGGAAGCTCTCGCGAGTATGTTTAATATCAGCGCTGCGTCTGAACCCGAACCCGCTAATCCGACTGATACGGTACCCACAGATAGTAAAGTGGTAGGGGCGAGCGAAGAAACCGCGGCAGCGCGAGCCACCGACGCGCCACGCGCTCAGCCGTCAGCTCGTCGCGAGACAGAGCCCGAATTGTCGATTTTTGGAGCCGAGTCGGATAGAGACGACAATCCTGCTTTGGACTCGCTATTCCCAGCAGCCAAACGAGATTCCAAATCGAAGGCTGACGCGTGGGCCAAGCCGAAACGAGTTGTCGATGATGTTAGCTGGGACGCCGACGACGACTATCCAACCGAACCGAATCGGGTCGTCGACGAAGTAAGCGATGATCTGGACGAAGCGGCTGATACGGATTCGGTCGAGGCAGCAACGGACGGCGAGGGCCAGCGACGTGGTCGCCGCCGCCGAAGGCGTGGTCGTCGAAGTGGTAAAGCGCGAGATGGCGAAACGCTGGCCTCCAGCGATTCCACTGCGGATGACAGTCCGATAGCCAAGAGTGCAGCTTCGTGGAAGGAAGCTGCCGCGTGGGACGATGACTTGGACGTCGATGTCGAACCCGGTGACGAATGGCCAGAACCGGAAAGTTTTGCGGAGGAGTTGGATTCGCCCCCAGCGGAAGCCGTCTCCGAGGATATGGAGGAAGGCGAAGTACTGCGGCGATCGAATCGTCGTCGTCGTGGACGCAGCCGCGGACGTGACCGGGAAACGCCCATCGATCGCGATTCAGCACCCCAGCCTGGACGTCCGACGCGAGCTCAGCCAGTATCGCGGGGGCGCGATATCGATGAAACCGAGGACGAATTGAGCGAAGACTTAGTCGATGAGGCCCCAGCTCCGACATCGCGGCGTAGCCCTGACGACTTGGATGAACCTGCCCGCGGCAAACGCTCGCGTCGCCGTCGCCCACGTCGGGGCGAGTCCGATGAGCGACCTCGTCGCGATTCAGAGCTTGCTAAGCTGGACGACCGCATCGACAACGACGGTGACCGGGACACCGAAGATCGTGAAGATACCGTCGAGAAACATCGCAATATTCCTACTTGGAACGACGCGCTCGAGCCAATCGTGCTGGCCAATACAGAAAATCACAAACGCAACGAAGGCCGAGGCGGATCGCGAGGTGGAGGCCGTTCCCGAGGTCGTCGATAGAATCGGCCGATTGTGGAATAAAAACACGACGGGCCAAGTTTCGCGTACAATACACTTCGCTACATCGCAACCTCTCTGACACAGAATCAGTTATAGGGTATAAAGGGGGCCGAGTAGGACAGGTGCTCTGCACACTCAGCTCTAAGTAAGAAATTCCTGGGAATAAAAAGACCTGCCTGACAGGGGCTCTCGCGAGGGGGAGCCGTGAACCTGGTCAGGACTTAATTGTAGCAGCCATAAGCGGGGTACTCTTGTGCGAGGGCCTCTGCCGGGCAGGTCGAAAACATATCGTCGATGGACAACGCAACTTCCCAAAGTCAGAACTATACCGTTGTTGCCCGCCGCTATCGGCCAAAGACTTTCCAAGAATTGATCGGCCAAGATCACATTGCCCAGGCCCTCGGCAAAGCCATCTCGGCTGGCCGCGTAGGCCATGCATATCTTTTCACCGGAGCGCGTGGTGTCGGCAAGACATCAACCGCCCGCATTTTTGCGAAGGCTCTCAATGTTGGTGAGACAACTTCGGCGTTAGCTTCCGTTGATGATTCGCTAGCGGAGGATATCAGCAAAGCTATCGATGCAGGTGACGATATGGACGTCATCGAGATCGATGGTGCCAGTAATCGTGGCATCGAAGAAATCCGACAGCTGCGCGCTAACGTCAACGTTCGCCCGAGTCGCGCACGCTACAAGATCTATATCATCGACGAAGTGCACATGTTGACCAACCAAGCCTTCAATGCGCTGTTGAAGACGTTGGAAGAACCGCCTGCGCATGTGAAGTTCATTTTCTGCACTACCGACCCCGACAAAATCCCGATCACGGTCCTTTCACGCTGCCAGCGCTTTGATTTTGCACCAGTGCGTTTGGAACAAATTCAACAACGTTTGAAGGAGATCAGCCAGGCAGAAGGATACCAAGTCGACGAAGAAGCTTTGGCGCTGCTCGCCCGTCGCGCTGCCGGATCGATGCGCGACAGCCAGTCCTTGCTCGAGCAAGTGATGAGTTTTTCGAGCGATCGTATTACGGTCGATCAAGTCCACGCGCTGCTTGGCACAGCCGATGAAGGGCATTTACTCGCCCTCGCACAAACACTACGCGACTGCGACTCGCTGAAAGCCTTAGGCTTGATCGATGAAGCGCTGCGCGGCGGGGCCGATCCCGGCCAGTTAGCGGAACAGTTGCTAAACTATTTGCGTGACGTGATGGCCGTAGGCGTGGGAGGTGGACCGAGTTTACTGAAACTAGCCAATCCGGCTGGGCATGAAATGCTCAAAGCGTTAGCGGCGAGCTGGGGTGTGCAAACGATTCTCTCAGCCATCCAAATTCTTGATGAATCGCTCGTCCGCATGCGCACCAGTGTGTCCGCTGCCACCCTGCTTGAAGTCGCAGCTGTGCAGATCTGCCAACTAGCGAGCCTGGCATCAATCCCTGTCCTCTTAGAAGCCGTTCGACAAGGTGCGGGAGCCACCGGCGAGAATACCCACCGACCACCGCGACCAGCAGCGGCTCAGCCAATTCCACAATACCCACCGCCGACGAGCGAAAAAAAAAACGCTGAAGTAGCGGTAGCTGCGACGGTGCCAGCACCGCACTTTTCTGTCCAACCTGCGCTCACAGCGCCAACAGTACCTGCGGAAACTCCTGTCAACGCAAATCCCGCACCCCACTCGAGCTCCACACAGTCGTCCATGCTGGTCGCCGCTGCTGGTAGTCAAGACGGACGAGAATTGGCAACCGTTTCACCTTCACTTGCTGTGAGTTCGCGACCACCACATTCAACCGCCGTGGACGGAATTGCCGACCACCAGCCAGCCACTACTTCCGCGACAGCACTGGCGGAATGGCGGCGCGCGGTAAGTTCCATCGATGGCATGTTAGCCGATTTTGCGGCTTTGGCCGAAGCCGTTGAGCCGCAGGGAAGCGATCGCTGGCACGTGATTTTTCCGCCCGGCGTTGTGGCACCCTGTGAGTACTGCGAAAACGCAACGCGTCGCGCCGAGCTACAAGACGCCGTCGCCAAAATGCTGGGCCGCACGATACATTTGTCTTTCGCTGTCAAACCCGGTGAGGTCCCCAAGCCCAGCATGGCCACACCACAAGCAGCCATACGGGCGAAGAAGGCCCGCGAAATCGCCGAGCATCCCTTTATCAAACAGATCTGCGAAATCCTAGACGGTGAAGTCATTCGTGTTGATTCACCGGTTGCCAAACCGTCGTAGCAAATTTGGTAACCTGAATTTTCCCACATGCGTTTTGACGCTGTTGTACCAACCAAGTAATTTGACTCTAAGAGAATCCAATGTTTAAGAACCTAAACGGCCTTGCCCAGCTCTTGAAAAATGCCAGCTCGATGGGTGAGAAAGTTAAAGAGATGCGCGAGGAACTGGCCGCTGAAGTCGTAACCGGCGCGGCTGGCGCTGGCATGGTCGAAGTTCAAATCAGTGGCATTGGCGAAGTCAAGAGCTTGCGCATCGCCCCTGAACTGATGGAGCGTGGTGACGTCGAGTTGCTCGAAGAATTGATTCCCGCTGCCATGAACGAAGCACTCACCAAGGTTCGCGCATTACACGTCGAGAAAATGCGTGACGCCACTGGTGGCATGAGCATCCCTGGCTTAGACGACGCCCTGGCCAATCTTTAGGCTCCAGCCCGACCAACCGACTAGAGGGCAGACGCTTGCGGCTTGCCGTTAAACGCAATACCTTTCATCGAAGAAACATAATGTAGTGGATCTCGCCAGAGATCCTTGTGTTACGGGAAGTCTGGCGACTTCCACTACATTCATTGAACGGCATTGCTAATCGCCTCTTACCCTGAACGATCATGTCCGAAACCAACTCTGTAGAAAACTTGATCGATCAATTGGGGCGATTGCCCGGCGTGGGCCGCAAGTCGGCCGAGCGACTTGCGTATCATCTGCTGCGCGTTAGCAAATCGGAGGCCCTAGCGCTCGCCGAGGCCATCCGAGGCGTACGCGAAAACGTGTGCTACTGCAGTGTTTGCTACAACTTGGCCGAAAGCGACTTGTGTAACATCTGTCGCAATCCAACCCGTGAACATTCGCAACTGTGCGTCGTTGAACAGCCGCGAGATCTGATGGCGCTCGAACAAGCTGGTGTATACCGAGGTTTGTATCACGTGCTGCTCGGTCGCATCGCACCACTTGAGGGCGTTGGTCCCGATCAACTCACTATCGACGCTTTGGTGGAACGCGTGCGCCGTGGTAACTTTGTAGAAATCATCATGGCTACCAATCCCACGGTCGAAGGCGACGGTTCTGCACTCTACATTACTAATCAGCTTGCCGAATTCCCGATCCAAGTTACCCGACTTGCTCGGGGCATAACCGTGGGCAGCGCGCTGGAATATACCAACAAAGAGATTCTGGCTGACGCGCTCACAGGACGCCAAAAACTGTGAGCTTTACATACTTTTCAACGGTACTACGATTAAGCCCGCGCTTTGACGATCCCCCGACATGGGCTGGGATATCCCTCGATCGTCTTGCTCGGATCGTCGGGGTCTAGGAAATCTGGTAAAGATTGATACGTCATCCACGCGGTCGCACGCTGTTCATTTACGGTCGTAACCGATACATCGATCACTTCGATATCCCGGAATCCCACCCTGGTTAGTAGACGAGCCAGCAAACTCAGAGACGGGATAAACCATACATTGCGCATTTTGGCAAAGCGATCTTCTGGGACGAGTACGGTGGTGGCATCGCCTTCGACGACCAGTGTTTCTAGCAGTAGTTCACCGCCGGGTCGAAGCGTACTGTATAACCGCTGCAAGTGTTCGACGGGACTAGGGCGATGATACAGAACCCCCATGGAGCAAGTCAGATCAAAACAGCGCAAGTTCTCTGGCAAATCGATGTCAGCCAGCGGGACTAAAAAATGGCGTTCCGGCAATTCAGCATATTTTCGTAGGACTTCAAACTGCATGATGTACAGCGGCGTTGGATCCAAACCGAGTACGATCTCGGCCCCGGCTGCCAACATTCTCCACCCGTAGTAGCCATTGCCTGAGCCGACATCCAGGACGCGTTTGCCAGCGAAATCGAAGGCCGAATGGAAGCGATCCCACTTGAGATTGGAGCGCCATTCGGTATCGATGGTTACGCCGAGAACCTCGAACGGCCCCTTGCGCCACGGATGAAAGTGCATCAGAGTATTGTAAAGGTTGGTAAGCTCAGACGGAGACAATGGTCCGGCGCTCGTAACTCTCACGACATCGCTACTGCCATCGATTCGGGGCGCGACCACCGTCGGAAGCTCCTCCCATGCAGCTTGCCAGTGTCCGAATTTCCCGTGCTGTATGGGGGGCAATTGTCGAGTGGTAATGACTCGAATGGATTTCGCCAAACTCTCGGCTCCCCAACTTTCCAACGTTTGGCAGAGGGCGTCACGATCAAACAGTTTCATTTGATGGCCAGCATGGAAACGAAATTGAAGCATTGAAACCAAGGTGCCACGACACGGAAACCGATTTCGCCTAATCGCTGCTCATGCTGTGGCAACGTGTCGGGTATCAAGCGATTCTCAATAGCGGTCCGCTTCTGGGCAATCTCCAGATCGCTATAGCCGTGCGCCCGCTTGAAGTCATGGTGTAGTTCCGTCAGTAATTTGTCGACAGTTGGCAGTTCGAACCAGACTTTTTCGCTAAGTAATAGCGCACCCCCGGGCAGCAGCGCATCGTAGACTGCCGCGAGAACATCTCGCCGTTCAGCGGGCAGAATGAACTGTAGCGTCAGATTGAGTACCACGAACGATGCGTTTGAGAGCGGAAATTCGCGCACATCGGCCTGGTGAACATCGATCGCACAGGCTCCTTCTAGTGCGGCCTGCTCCTGCTCCGAACGCGCGCGGAGACGCGATACCATCGCTGGTGAATTGTCGACGGCATGCAACGTACAACTGGCTGGAATACGTTTGGCCATTAGCCAAGTAGCCGCGCCGAGCGAACAGCCGAGGTCATAGACGTTAGTTCCCGGGAGCGCAAACCTTTCCGATAGCTGTTCGATCATCGCCAAAATCGACGCGTATCCAGGCACAGATCGCGCGATCATATCCGGAAAGACATCGGCAACCGCTTCATCAAAGGCAAAGTCACCCACGCGTGCGTGAGGCAGTGCATAGATATTGTCTTTGGCCATATTCATCAATTCTTCACGAAAACATCATGGCGGCTGGGGCTACTTGCCCGTACAAAAGTGCCGTATCCAGTGAAACCCTTTGGATTTCCGTCAGTGATATTTGTCCTGGAGATCCGCCTCCCGCAGCGCTGAACCGTGATCGCCAACCGCTGACGATGTTTGCCTCCCTCAGCTTGCCATGCTATCTCAATGTTAAAAAACTTGCTAAAAGAGAATGCGAGAGGAATGCGTCGCCGACCAGGTCGACAGCTAGATTCTCGTCATGCTCCGAGTTTTTCGAAGGAATTAGCAGGTATGTCACGTCACCTGAAACAGGATCTGGAAGAAGCTTATCATCGTCTGTTGGCTCTGTCTGGCCAAGTAGAGGACATGATCAACTTGGCAGTGAAATCCCTCATGGATCGCGACTTGCAGACCGCCTCGCAAGTCATTGCGCTGGATAGCAAGATTGATAGCAGCGAAGTACGCATTGAAGAAGAATGCTTGAAAATGCTCGCCCTGCACCAGCCGGTCGCGGCTGACTTGCGTCGTTTGACGACCATGATGAAGATCAACAATGATATTGAACGCATGGCAGACTTGGCTTGCAACGTAGCTGAGCGGGCTAGTAATCTGATGCACGATGCCAGTTTTGTCACGCCGGAATTAATCCGTACGATGGCAGAAGAAACCATCGGCATGGTCCGCGATAGCCTAAATGCCTTCGTCAATCTCGATATCGAACTGGCCTACAGTGTCATCCATCGCGATCAGACGGTCGATGGTTTGAACGTCAAGGTGATCGACGATCTGGTTAAGCAAATGGCTCGCAGCGAAGTGGTTGAGTCTGCCCTGCACTGCTTCTCGGCCTCGCGCCATTTGGAACGGATTGCTGACCACGCTACCAACATTGCAGAAGATGTCGTCTATATGGTTAATGGTGTGATTGTTCGCCATCGACACGCCGAGCTTTTCAATCCCTAACGAAATCGCAAACGGGTTCATGTCAAAACCCAGAATACTCATCATTGAAGATGACCGAGCTCTTTCGGACATCCTTTTCTACAATCTTCAAAAAGAGGGTTTTAACGTATTCTGTGCATTCGATGGTCGCGAAGGAATTGAACAAGCAAAGTTGAAACAGCCCGATGTGGTTGTCCTGGACTTGATGCTTCCCTTAGTCAGTGGCATGGATGTTTGCCGACAGATTCGGCGCATGAAGGAAACTCGCGATACCAGCGTACTCATGTTAACGGCCCGTGGGGAGGAACTCGACCAACTGAGTGGCTTCGAGGCGGGTGCCGACGATTACGTTGTCAAACCATACAGCGTACGAGTCCTCCTCGAGAGAATACGCGCGTTATTGCGACGCCATACCGTCGAGGAAGAAACGCCAGAGGTTGAGATCCTGGAGCGGATGGGTATCAAGATTGACTTGCGCCGCCACCGGGCCTTTGTGGGGGAAGAAGAGCTTGAGCTGACGCGCAGCGAATTCCGTCTGCTGCAAACGCTACTACAAGAACCCGGCCGCGCGTTCGAACGGGTTGAGTTGATCGAATCTGCGCTTGGGGAAGACACACTGGTGCTCGAAAGAACCATTGATGTTCACATCCGTGCCATTCGCCGCAAGCTTGGTGAACTGGCCGAAGTCATCGAAACCGTCCGCGGAGTCGGCTATCGCTTTAAGGAATAGCTAACCGCATCGGATTTCGAGTTTGATGGTAGCTCGAGCACTGCATCCCATAACGGACCAATGGCCGACCAAGTGTAGGCAGCAGCGACGTCTTGGGCTGTTGATCCGAGCTTCGCACGCAGTTCCGCATTCTGGGCCACAGTCCGCATCGCCATGACTAGTTCCGTGACCGATTCGGGATCGATCAGCACCAAACAATCCGGCTTGCGCGTCAGCGCATCCATCGCGTTGGAGCAACGCGTGGCAATGGCTGGCGTGCCTTGGCTCATTGCCTCAAGCAACGCGACGGGAAAGCCTTCATAACGACTGGGCAAAACAAAGCACCCAGCTTCGCGGAGGATCGACCATGGATCGTCGGCCCACCCCGAGAATTTCACGCCCTGCAAATCATTCGCTTGCTGTTCCAGTCTTGGTCGCTCTGGGCCATCACCAACAATTTGCAACTGCCAATCCAAGCGATCTTTGGACAGTTCACGCCATGCCTGTAACAGCACATCCACGCCTTTCTCCCGGCTGAGCCTACCCAGAAATACAAACCTCGGTTTGCGATCGGCCAAAATACTCTCATCGGCTGCAGGTAAGCTAGGCGGAGAGATAGCCGGTGGTATTACGCGTATCCGCTCGGCGGATATCCAGCGCTGCATGTAGCGGGCTATGCCGGGGGTTAGCGCAATGCAACCCGTGCAAGTTGCATAGGTTCTGTTTCGCCAGGCCTCCCATAAGCGAGAGAGCCGCTGTTGTTCCGGATTGCTGTGCTCAGAAATCCACACCGGCAGTCCCAGTCCGCGGGCCGCTTCGAGTGTGACGATGTTCATTTGGTCGGAAAAACTAAGTACCAAGTCAGGCTCGAGTTCTCGCAGCTTGCGGCGAAGGATGCGCACGCGATTCCAATTGGCAAATAAACCGCTGAGCAATCCACGGCTGGCGTACTGTAAATCGAACCCGTGTCGACGGACTGCAGGAGGCAACGGATACTTGTCAGACTTGACGGCAGCCCACGTTATCAAGTGCACTTCGTGGTCATTGGCCCAGCGCGTCGCCAGTTGACTCATCAATCTTTCCGCGCCGCCGCCGTGGAGTGCGTGAATGTTGAGAGCGATCTTGCGAGGCATGGCGACCCAGGATTAATTAAAGTACTGTATTTGGGATCAACATAGGCGGCTGTCTCAATCTCGCAAAGTTCGTCAGTAGACCCATTTCGCGTCTCGAGAGGCGCGCTATGTGTTTCGCAGCCACTTACAATTCCATTAACCGTTCACGATGTGTCGGCTTGTATGACGTCGGGAGTCTTTTCAGCCTAAATCGCTTAACCTATTAGCAACCACATGTTCCTACCAGCGGCATCTCATCGGTCGCGAGCGCTGCTGAAAAGACTCCCGACCCTGTCCTGTCGATTCCAAGTTCGTGAACGGCTACCAATTCCATTTTATCTACCAGGCCCCCACGCGTGCGACTAGGCTTTATTACTCTCGGCAAACACGTTCCTTCGACGCGTTTTCGATTCTTGCCTTACTTGCCCTATTTGCGTGAACGTGGCCATGCCTGCCGATTATGGATGAGTTACCCGTCGGTCTACGAGCATATTCCCTGGTTAGGCTGGCGGATTAGTCACGCGCTCAAACGTTCGGTCCGGCATCTACAACTTGCTTCTGCGCGGTGGTCACGTCCAGATTGTATTTATCTGGAACGCGGTTGCCTCAACGACGATAGTCTCGACTTAGATCGCCTGTTCCGCAAGCACACTGCGCGATTGGTACTTGATATTGACGACGGTATCTTTCTCGAGCGGCCCGAGAAACTGCAGCAATTGATCGACATGAGTGATCATTGCGTGGTTAGCAGCGAATTGATCGCCGATTATGTGCGACCGTTGCATGAGCATGTCACGATTATTCCCACAGCCGTACCGCTCAGCCGGTTTACGCTCAAGCAGGAACGCCGTGCCGACGATCCAGCGACCGTCGCGGGCAGACCGGTGATCGGCTGGATGGGGACGATACCGAACATGCCATTCTTGGCCGTGTGTGCCCCCGCGTTGAAAAAGCTGGCCAAGCAGCTGGACTTTGAGCTGTTTATCGTCGCCCCGTCTCCCAAGCCACTGGAGCAAATCGACCTCAGCGGAGTTCGGCTGAATTTTCAACGTTGGCAACCGGATCTCGAAGTTGCCTATTTGCATCGTATGGACATCGGCTTAATGCCACTACCGCCAGGTGAAGAGTGGATGAAGTACAAAGCGGCTACCAAATTGATACAGTACCTGTCGGTGGGTCTGCCAGCAGTCGCCTCGCCGATTGGCGTCAATGCGATCATCTTACAGAACAACCAAGTGGGCTTGGCAGCCAGTACACCAGACGATTGGTTCGACGCGTTGGCACGTTTAGTAGCTGATTCTGCATTGCGTAGATCGTTGGGTAGCGCTGGGCGCAAATTGGTCGAAGAGCGATACAGCATCGAAGCGAACGCGCCACTGCTTGAGTCGGTGTTATGTCCAAGTCGCTAACGATTCTGTTGCGTGATTCGCCAGAATGCCTGACACTTCTCGCTTATCGCCACCACGTAGGTCAGCCTCTCCGAGGCTGACGCCGAGCGATGCTGCGGTTCTTCCGAGTCTCGGAGAGACTCGGCTACGTGTTTGCCGACCGGCTAGCAAGTGCCTGCGAGCAAACGGCGATCAGCGAGAAGTGTCGAATTCCAGCACTACCGTCGGTAGGACTAAACGCCACAACCAGCATGATCCGAACGACGGAAAGTACATTGTGGTCCCGCATCGAAACCCAACTGTGCGTTCGCAAACAAGTTCGATTAGGCTGAGTTTCACCGTGATATTGCTGTCCGCCCACTTGGCTTTTTGAAAAAGGGCTGGCCTATCTGGCAAGGGGGAAGCTCCCTTTTCAATCACAGCGTTCTTCCGAAATTGCGAAAGCGGTATGGTCTCATTACGACAGTTCGCCATGATCTTGCTGACATTGGTCTGTCGCGAAATAGCTGGAAATCAGCCGCATTTGCCATGGCGGACCTCGCTGTTGGCAACCATCGGCATTTCGCTGGGCTTGGGGTTGCTCGTTAAAACGCACATGATATCCGCTTTGCACAATCCTCTTGCGGTTGAAGCGGCATTCGTCCGGTCGCGTCGCTGGGCTGAGATTGCATGGTGCTGCTTCTTACCCGCTGCATTGTTGGCAACTGGTTGGATTAGCCAACTCAATTTGCTACACGTCCAAGGCTTACCACAAACGGTCGTCCTGTTGGGGGCCTTTCTACCCACAGTACTATTCATGTTTTTGCTGGAAATAACGGCCGCTCAAGTTGACGAAATCCGGGATCTGGCGAACTCAAACCACGGCGGAACTGAAACGCACAACTGGGTTGGCCACTTACGTCTGCGACTGCGTTTAGGCGACTTAGCGAGTCTTTTAACATGCTTGACACCGGTGCTGTTGATTGGCTTGGCTAGCGACACGGCGACCTTCCTGCCTACACATTGGATGCCCGAATTTGCTACGGACAGTTGGTTTAAATTCAGCTTTTTGCTCGTGGGGATCGTGGCGTTTGGGGTAGGTTTTCCAGCAGCCATTAGTCGCTGGGCGGGTGCTGAGCCGATTACAGATCGCGATTTATCGGTGCGAATTCAACTCTACTTCGCGCAGCTTGGCGTGCGCGGTGTTCAGCCGTTGATTGTTCGAAGCAACCAGCGCTGGGCTGGAGCGGCGGTCGTAGGTTGGTTTCCCAAGTGTCGCAAGTTGTGGCTGGGAGATGCGTTGCTGTCGACGCTCGATAGCCGCGAGTTGGACATGGTGATCATGCATGAAATTGCGCACGTGGAACGCAAACACTTTTTATGGCGGAGCTTACCAATATTTAGCACCGCTTTAATTGCGTGCGGTGTGTGGTGCGGTCTGCGGGCGTTTATCACGCACGAACTTGTACTGACTGGCTTGCAATTCGCACTGCTGAGTACAACTGGGTTTGGACTTCTCCTGGGGCTTAGCGTGCTAGCCAAGTTCTGCGAGTTGGACGCCGATCGCCGCGCTTGCGAGCTGGCGAGACGGGCCTGCCCGTGGGCCCAGTCGCATTCGCCCAACGACGTTCTGGCCGATGCGCTACAGAAACTCCTTCAGGGGCCAGACTCGGCAGCGATGACTTGGTTGCACCCGAGTTTGGCGCAGAGACTGGACAATTTGAAGCCTAGCTATTGGTCGCCCGACATGCTAGACTCGGAAATGGTGTCAAACACCAATCAATTCAATCTTTGAATCACCTCTCCAGTCTGCAGACTCTTAATCGTTCTTGTATTGCAGATCGCCGTGGTAACTCTCTCTTTCGAGTTGATTTCGCGGCCTTGGCTATCGGGTAATTCCTATCCGATCGTTTTTTGTCGCGATTGTCTCCATCACCTTTCTATTGGTAGGAACGCGACCATGGCTCCCACTCCGATTCCCGACAAGACGTTGCTTCGCAGCGTAACGCAGAAACTATCTCAACGGTCCGGCGGTTCAGGCAACAAAATTGTGGCCAACGTATCTGGCGGTGTTGTGACGTTGACTGGCACGTTGATTCAAGAGTACCAACGGCGGCCCATTGCTGGCGCCATCAGCAGTATCGGCGGGGTGCGTCGAGTCATCGATCAGATGACCATCGCCCCGCCCCGAAAACGAGAAGCTTAAGTTAGGCTCGCCGATCCCCACCGCTCGCGCTCGGCTGATCAAGCTCTGCGCGAGCTAGGCAGGAGGAGCGATCCGCGCAATCTGCAACATTATACGATTTGCTTCAATCGCTCCTCCAAACCTTCGTCCGGTATCAATTGGGGGCCTACTCTAGAGTTTTGTTGGCTGGTTGGTCGACAACTGATAAGCGGTCTTCGCACGCCGCACAATTATCCAGTCCAAACTCTACCAGACAGGACCTCCAGTGGCACCAATACCACCATCGGACGGCTTGGCTGCTCAAAGTTATCACGCATCGGAGTTGCGTCATCGGGTCGATACGGCGATCAATACAAACCCGCACTTGAGTGGTCACCATGTTTTTTGCCAGACGGAGTCTGGCATTGTTGTCTTGCATGGCCGCGTAAGTTCTTTTTTCCAAAAACAGATGGCTCAAGAAGCACTCAAACGGCTTGAGGGCGTTGAAAAAATCATCAACGAGCTCGAAGTCGATTGGCGGCGCGACGCTAGCCAGCGCTAGAATTCTCGTTAGCAATTCTCATTAAATCCCATCGTTTTATCGATCAAATCTCTTCGATCTCCGTCCGTCCAGGTACCGCGCGTCGGGATCGAAGCCCTTGCATCCGTGAGACGTATGGGATTTGAGATTCTGGTGAAAACGTCTACGATTGAACGTTTCCGGGCCCCTTCCCCTTCGAACAAAACTCCTATGAAAGATACGACTATGTCCCGATCTGGCGCAGTCACGTTTAAAGGTACGCCCATGACTCTATTGGGAAATGAAGTTAAAGCTGGCCAAGCTGCCCCCGAATTTACGTTGCATTTTTTTGAAGGCGGCTTGAAAACGCTGTCGAAAAATGATCTCAGCGGTAAACCCACCATCTTGTCCGTCGTTCCCAGCTTGGACACCGGAGTTTGCCAAATTCAAACCAAGCGATTCAGCAAGGAACTGGACGCACTGGGAGACCAAGTCAATTCTGTGACGGTGAGTTGCGACCTGCCATTTGCGCAGAATCGATTCTGTGGGGCCGAAGATGTCAAGAACATGAAACTCGGCAGCGACTACCAGACGGGAAAGTTTGGTGAGGATTGGGGCGTTATGATTGACGAGCTAAAGCTGCACGCGCGGAGCGTTTTTGTCCTCGATAGCCAAGGTCAAATCGTCTATGCGGAAGTCGTCCCAGAGGTTACCAGCGAACCCAACTACGACGCGGCTCTGGCGGCCCTCAAGTCTGCCAGCTAGTGTACCGATGCTTCCCCTGGCGGGTGGTGCGGACCGTTAATCGCAATGCCGTTCAATGAATGTAGTGGAAGTCGCCAGACTTCCCATGACACAGGGATCTCTGGCGAGATCCACTACATTGTCTTTACACAGGGATCTCTGGCGAGATCCACTACATCTTTCTTCGATGAATGGTATTGCCGTTAATCGGCGGGATTTGGCGCGGTACTTGCAGGACGAGAAAATTGGAATGAATTGGAGAAGTTTCGATTGACTCTTAATTCGTGGGGTCTCATAATTTCGCAGGTTGAGCCTGTTGGTCCGAGACCCCATTTGCCGCGAAGTCGCCCCTCCGCCTCGAGACAGTGTTGTTGAAGATCGTGGACTCGTGAATGATGACACTGTTTAGTTTGAGGATTTGAAGGTGACGAATATTTACGTCGGCAACTTGTCGTTCCGTGCTACTGAAGATGATGTCCGTAACGCTTTTTCAGCGCACGGTGAAGTTGCATCGGTTAATATCATTATGGATCGTGAGACCGGACGCTCACGCGGATTTGCGTTTGTCGAAATGCCCAATGCGGATGAAGCGAACGCTGCGATCGAAGCGACCAATGGCCAGGAAATTGCAGGCCGGGGCGTTTCAGTTAACGAAGCCAAGCCACGTACTGATCGCCCTCGCGGCGGCGGAGGTGGCGGAGGTGGTCGCTATAGCGATGATCGCGGTGGCGGACGTCGCAACTTTTCTCGCGACGAATACTAGTCTTTAAAGAATAGGTGCAAGAAGCTCCGGAGGGGGAGCGAATTGAACCTGTTCGAAAACGATAATGTTCGAAAAACAATTGAGGCGTGCTGTCGTCAGACAGCACGCCTCTTTTCTTATTCCGTGGTTAATTCCTGCGGTCGGAAAATGATCCCTGGCAGCCTCGCTATTCGGGTTTTTCGAGCTGCTTGCGGAGTTCCTTTAATTCGGTCTGCAGGTTCTCAACCAGCTTTCGTAGCTCGTCGACCTCTGATTGGCTATGGGCCTTGGCTTGCTCGGCAATCCGGCCCGACTGTTCAACGGCCCGCAGTGCCCGAATCCTGGCGGCTTCCGCCATTTTGCGTGCCTCTTCGGCGGCTTTGCGGGCTGTCAGTTGATGCTGTTCGACGAGCTTTGCCATGGATTCCGCATTCACGACCTTATCCACGTCTACGGCGGCATCTCCAAGCAGCTTAGTGATCGTCGCGCGTTTGTCATTACTATGCCATTGCACCGAACCACCCTTCAGCAAGGGTACTACGATTGCGCGGATCTTCTCCGGTATCTCGCCAACTTGCTCTTCGCTGTAATCTTTGGTCTCGCCATCCTGAGTGATTGTAATCGTGGCGGGTTCCTTATCCTTGCGTTTGACCGTGACTTCTAAATTCTCGCCATCGACGTCCTTTTTCACGTTGACTTCGAACTCGCCGACACCGTCGTCACCCTCCGCGTCCGGCACGATGAAGACGCTTGGATTGCCCATCCGCAGCATATTGAGTTTGCCACTGACCTTGCCGTTGCGAAGTTTTTCCAGCAAAGCTTCAACTTCTTCGGCGGGTTGATCACCTGAAAAAGCAAAACTGTAGCTTTGCTGTCCGTCCCCTTCCGCATCTGCTTTGGCCGAAGCATCCACAGTGACTCGCATGACTTTTTCGGGATTTTCTGGACGTGGAGCGGGAGTCACTTGGATTTCAGTCTCTTTTCCTTTACGCAGCAGCGTAATCGCTAAATCAGCTGGCTTGCCATCATTGACTTCGATGGCTTCCACGGCCTTTAGCAAATCGGCTGGTCCAGATAACTCGGTGTTTCCCGCTTTGAGCAGAATGTCGCCTTTTTTCATTCCAGCGGCGGCGGCGGGACTTTCAGGCGAGACCCGGTCGACCAAAACACCTTGGGTACTGTCCAGGTAGGTCGCCAAATCGCCTTCGATCTCCTTCAGCAGGATGCCCAACCAGTACTTCGGCGCTGGATGAGCTTCATCCTTTTCGCCGTCTTCAGTCGCGTCGACGACGACGGAATAGGTTGCTGTTTTTTCCTGTGGTTCATCTGCGTGCACTTGCGTAACAGAAGCTGGGGCCGCGCAAGCTAATGCGGCTAGCAGTCCAGGCTTCAAATACCGCTTGGGAAATGAGGCGTACATGACGTTTCCTTTTAAAATTGGGTGCATAAATGGTGGACAAATCTTGGACGTTGTCGTTGATCGCCAGTGTGGTAGTAACCTGCTCATGCTCAGTATGAAATCATGACGGGAACGACACGGAATTGTTGGACGGGGACAATGGCCGATGTGCCGTCGTCTAAGGTGATCGGCATAATGCCGTCAAACGTCTCAATCCGGATGCGACCCTCCCGCTCTAGTTCGCGCAGGGCGGTCGGTACGCTCAAGTCAATGGGCATGAATTGTTGGCTGGCAGCAAATTGTTCCATGGTGGGATTACGAGAGGGTTGCGCCAGTGAATTTGGTTGAGTGATCGCGTGCGAATTGGTCGGTTGGGCCATTCTTGGCATAATGCTGGCTTGATGAACGGGGTCGTTGACAGACGGTGGATCGCGTCGCTGCAATCCGGCTCCTAACCAACCGACACAGAAACTGACGAGCAGCAGCGCTGCCAACGTTGCGAAGCGACTCAGCACGGCCTTGGAGGTAAACCAATTTCCTTGCGGTGCGCTACGGCTGACCAACGCGGGCAAATCGTGGAACGGAGCGCCGTGCCCTACCAACGCGCGTCGCTCCGCCCAGTTCAGGTCCGTCTGCGTTAATGACTTCAAGTCTTGCGCAAGTGCTTGCTCTTGCAAGAACGCAATAGCACACCTGCGCCATAAATGCGGTCGTGCCTCCAAGGCCAGCAGGACTTGACGATATTGCTCGCCGCGCAAATTGCCGGTTACCAGTTCATCTAAAATTTGGTCATCGATATGCATTGGGTTCATCACACATATTCCAGTTGTTTTCGTAGTGCTGCGCGAGCGCGATGCAGTCGCGACTGGACGGCCGCTGGCGTGACGCCAACGTAATCGGCAATTTCGCTGTAGGACAAGCCGTCAACGTACTTCAACATCAGCAATTGACGGTCCCGTTCGCCGAGATTTACCAGTGCATCGCGGACTTCCGACTGCCGTTCCTCACTGATCAGGAAATCCAACGGGTTGCGGGCTGCGGGCTCGACGTCTTTGACCAACGGTCGCTCGGCAATTCGGTGAATCAACTTGCGGCGTCGTCCGGCTTTGCGACGGTACAACATCATCTGGCGCATCGCCACGCGGTACAGCCAGGGCCCAGTTCGCTCGACTGGCTCTGCCTTGGCCGACTGGTTGGCCGCCGCCACCGCCACTTCTTGCATCACCTCTTCAACCTCGTCACGGTTGCCTAGCCGAGCAAGCAGTGTCGTACGCAGCCAAGCTTCGTGCTCGGGCAACGCCTGCAATGGATCGCTGGCTAAGGTGCTGGTCATGAATGTCGTCTTTTAGTGGGCACACTCAACTCGTAATGCCAGGGTCGGGAGTCTTTTCAGCTTAAATCGCTTAACCCATTGCAGCCACATGTCATACCCGCGGCATCTCATCGGTGGCGGGCGCTGCTGAAAAGACTCCCACCCTTTCCTGTCGTGAACGGTTACGGGAATACGAAAGGGTTACCTACGAACTGATTTTGTTGCAAAAAATCACAAATACCCCCACCGGTGAGGGTGTGGCGGCTCTGGGAATCGCGTCTAGCTGTGCTACGATCAAGCGTCCGTAAATCCCACACTTGCTAGTCCCTCACCCATCGTCCGATCTATGAAAAAGCGTTATCTTTGGCCCAGCCGATTAGCGGTTATCCTGCTAACTATATTATTGTTTAGCCAGTCCAATTTGTTACATGCCTTTGACGAAACCGCCTCTATGACAATTCAAACCACCGACTTTGGCAAGACAGCCGATGGCCAAACGGTTCAGCTATTTACCCTTACCAATTCGCACGGCAACCAAGTCCAGTTGACCAATTATGGGGCCATTATCACTAGCGTTGAAGTTCCGGATCGAGATGGGAAACGAGCCAACATCAATCTGAGCTTCCCAGATCTACAAGGTTATTTGGAGCGGCATCCGTTTTTTGGTGCCACGGTCGGCCGATTCTGCAATCGTATTGCGCTCGGTCGCTTTTCCCTGGATGGTAAGGCGTATACGCTCGTGCAGAACAATGGCCCCAACCATTTGCACGGTGGCACCGTGGGTTTTGATAAGCTGTTGTGGCAGGCAGAGGAAATTAAGACTGACACGCATGTAGGTGTACGTTTTCAAGTGATCAGTCCTGATGGCCAAGAGGGCTATCCAGGGACATTGCAGGTAAGTGCCGAGTACACTTGGAATGACCAGAATGAATTGGCGTATACGTTCGTCGCTACGACGGATCAACCAACAGTCATCAACATGACGAATCATTCGTATTGGAATTTAGCAGGTGCTGGCAATGGCACTGTGCTGGGCCATGAATTGATACTCATGTGTGATAACTATTTGGCGGTGGACGATACGTTGATTCCCACCGGCGAGATCAAACCGGTGGCTGGGACCGCGTTGGACTTTCGGGAAGTGCATAAGATTGGCGAACGCATCGAGCAGCTTCCAATGACTAAAGGCTACGACCATTGCTACGTGATTAATGGCGACGCCGGCCAACTGCGCACGTGTGGAATTGCCACCGATCCGAGTACGGGGCGAGTCATGGAGGTGTTGACGACACAGCCGGGTGTTCAACTCTATACAGGCAATCATTTAAGTGGCAAATACACGCAGCACGCGGGTTTTTGTCTAGAAACCCAGCACTACCCCGACTCGCCGAACAAGCCTCAGTTCCCTACAACTCGGTTGAACCCCGGGCAGACCTTCAAGGAAACTACTGTCCACCGCTTCTCGGTTCAATCGCAACCCGACGCCTAGGGGCAGCACTCCAAGCCTGGCGTGCGGCCATGGATCGCGCGATCGCCGCTTGGTTTGGGTGGATGCTAGTTGGATAGGGACCGATCTTTTCGGCTAGTGCGTTTGTGTCGGTCCGTTTCCTCCGCTTCGACGATTGGCGTATGGGACAGCTCCGAACGGAGCAGTCCAAAATAGGAAAGCTCTGACAAGTCAGAGCAGTCCAAAATAGGAAAGCTCCGACAAGTCGGAGCAGTCCAAAATTCTTATTCGGTTGTGCGTTCTTGGGTCTTCTCAATTCGGCAGAGCAATTGTCCGTCGGCCAAGATGGTTTTAACCTCGTCACCAACGGCGACCTGTTGGATCGAAGTGATCGGGCGCTGGGTGTCTGTGGACTGCGTCAAACTGTATCCACGCTGCAGGACCGCCAACGGCGAGAGCGCTTCGGTCGCACGGGCGAGGCCGGCAACGCGCTCGCGACGGCTCCGCAGTAGGCTATAGACTGCCGCTTTGACTCGCATTTCCCATTCATCGACAGTTTGGCGACGCTGTTTGTGGATCGCGTGGGGGCGGGCGAGTACGCTGCGCTGCGAGAAATGTCCCAAGCGTTGCTTGAGCGATTTGAGGCGACCCCACAGCGCGCCATCCGCGCGACGACGCACCTGGCGCAAGAGCCCCGCCAACTCCTCGCGGTTGGGCAACAGCAACTGGGCGGCGTGCGAAGGTGTCAACGCGCGGGCGTCGGCAACCAGGTCCGCCAGCGTCACATCAATTTCGTGTCCGACCGCAGATACCGTTGGTAGTTTGCAATTAGCGATGGTACGAACCACTGCTTCGTTGTTGAAACACCACAGGTCCTCCATGCTACCACCGCCACGGCCGACGATGAGCAGGTCTAGTCGCGGTGAAATTTTTTGCGCCAAACGAATGCCTCTGGCGATTTCGCTGGCCGCCTGTTCGCCTTGCACACGCGCCGGGATGATCGTCAGTTCGAAGTCCGACCACAGACTTTTAGCGGCCTCTAGAAAGTCATGAATGGCTGCCCCGCTGGGACTGGTAACAAATCCGATACGTCGCGGAAATCGTGGTAAAGGTTTCTTGCGTTCTGCGCTGAATAGTCCTTGTGCAGCCAGTTTTTGGTGCAACTGTTGAAATGCCAATTGCAGTTCACCAATCCCCTGAGGATGAACTTGGTTGACGATCAATTGATAGCTGCCGCGAGGTGGGTAGACTTCGATTCCACCACAGCACAAGATGGACATGCCGTCTTTGAGTTTAAAAGTCATGCGCGCCGCTGCGGTGCGCCAGATGACCGCCCGCACCTGTGTTTGATCATCCTTGAGTGTAAAATAGATATGTCCGCTACTTGGGCGACTGAGGTCCGATACCTCGCCTTCGACCCACACCTTTGGAATAGACCGCTCAAGCAGGCTCTTGATGAACCACGTCAATTGACTAACGCTCAGCGGTGCCGAATCTTGGTGCCCACGGGGTTCATAGTCGTCTTCAGACATAGTATATGGCGTGACTGGGGTTCGATTCCAAGTTGCTATTCAGTGAAAGCTACAATTCATTTAACGGAGATTAGATTTGTTCACGCCTTGGGAGCAAATAATCTTAGCAGAAAAATAAGCTTAGATGAGATGCATCCGGATGCAGAAGAGCGTCATCGATCCGCGTCCAGTAAACGTAGATTAGCGTTCCCAAGTCCGACGCGACACGCGCGAGCGGGCTGACCAATCTGTAGGTGTCAGTGAATCACTGGCGACGAGCGCGCGAGTAATTCGGCGGCGGCTGGATGACAGCGCTTTTCCGCCCAATCTTCAGCGGTGTCGGTCAGCATGTTGAGTTGCTGTTCGAGCCATTGTCGATGCTTTTCGATGTCTTCTCTTTCAAGCTCAGCAGGCACTTGAATTCTAGGGCCGACAACGGCACGCGCGCGGCTGTAGGGTCGCGGGATGGCAAATTGGTCCCAAGAACTACGGTTGCGCCAGGGGCGATCGCAGCCGAATCCAATGGGCACAATGGGGACTTGTAAACGGCTAGATAAATACACACAGCCTTGGGCCAACTGTCTACGTGGGCCGCGTGGACCGTCCGGAGTGATCGCTAGGCTCATGCCTTGTGCACGATGCAGCATCTCCTTCAGGGCCGCTGTTCCCCCGCGATGCGTCGACCCGCGTACGGTTTCAAGACCCGCGAAATGGGCGACATGCGACAGAATTTCGGCGTCTTGGTGCTGGCTCAGCAGCATCGCCAATCGGCAGTGTGGTCGCAGATAAATCGGAAAAAAAATGTATTCATGCCAAAACACGAATATCGCGGGACTGATGAACGATGCGTCGGCGGGATCTGCGGCTGGATCGTAGCGAACCATGCGATAATTCAGCGTCGACATCAGGCCGTTGATCGACGTAAGAACGCCCAGCCCCAAGCCTCGCCACAGGAAAGTCGGCACCTTGATCTTTCTAAGTCGCTCGCGACTGGCGACGGAAAGTTTTGGCATGGTGGGTTCGCTCGCCTCTTGAAATGGATGCGGAACCGCATAACCCACTCCTGAGTTTTGACGTTCCGCGGTTCTTATAGCCTGCCTCTAGCCGTTCCACTGCCCAGTGAATACTTCCGTCGCACCGCCGGTCATAAACACGTGGTTAGAGGCTTCGTCCCAGCGAAGCTGCAGATCTCCGCCGCGCAGATGAATCAGCACTTCGCGTTCCGAATTCCCCGTCAGAACTCCAGCGACGCAGACAGCGCTAGCGCCGGTCCCGCAAGCCCACGTTTCCCCAGAACCACGTTCCCAAGTTCGCTGACGCAGCTCGCGCGGTGAAATCACTTCGACAAATTCGACATTCGTGCGCCGCGGAAAACGGGGATCGCTTTCAATCTTGGGGCCTAACCCTAAAACGAGCTCATCGGTCGCCTGCGGTACAAAGCTAATACAGTGGGGATTTCCCATCGACACGCAGGTAACGGCAATGGTTTGGCCTGCAAACTCGGCTTGCAGGTTGATAACTGGTTCTGTGGCAAGTTTGGTTGGGATACTCTCTGGCACAAGGCCTGGTTCTCCCATATCGACGGTTACCCGCTGCGCTTTGCCATCACCCACCTCTAGTGCAAGTTTTAAGACACCATTTCCGGTTTCGATCGCCAGCGAATCGCGGCGGCAAATGCCATGGTCATAAACATATTTGGCGACGCAACGAATTCCATTGCCACACATTTCTGCTTCGCTACCATCGGCATTGAACATCCGCATGCGCGCATCGGCCGCTTCCGATGGTTCAATTAAGATCAATCCATCTCCACCGACTCCGAAGCGACGATCAGAAATCTTGACGGCCAAGCTTGAGGCGGGTTCAGGGAGGGATTCTTCGAAACAGTTGACGTAGACATAGTCATTGCCCGCGCCATGCATTTTGGTGAACTTCATAGACGATCGGATCCTGGGTACAAGAGGGAACCGACGATTCTACTCGTAGAACGCACGACACGGGAGGGCGAAACCGTAAGAGCCTCGTAGGCGGGCGACCGTGACTTGGTTGTGCCTGGCACTAGCCGACGATGTCCAAGTTGCTTGGGGGTTCGCCAGGCAATTGGGGAGCGGTTCGCTGCGAGTTGACTTCGCCTTCACCGGCAAGATCGATGACGTCCTCCTGGGGCTTAGGTGCCGCGTCCGAGAAACCGTCGCCCTGACCCTGAGCGTCGCGATCGGCCGATGAGGAATTGGACTTTTCGACGTGGGCAGCCGAACTCTGCGGGGTGCTGGCTGCCGACGCGGAGCCGTCTTTCGCCGTCGACTGGGAAAGAATGCTGGCTGCTTGAGCTGCCGAGGATGTGGGCGGGATTTGCATGAGAAATACCTCCGGATTCCGTGTCGATGGCCATAGTATACTGCTGGGGCGAGAATTCGTCAGCGTCGATTCTGGAGTGCTCCGGCTTGGCGGAGCTTTGGTAGGTGTTGATCTGGCGCGCAAGCGGAAATCGTCTGTTAACCTAGAGTATTGCGCTAAGCCGACTGCTTTGGGCTAGGTTCCGGGATACGAAAGGCGATACGAAAGCGGCGATAAATCGCCGCACTCCAAAGGATTTTCGAGTGCTCCGGCTTGGCGGAGCTTTCGTAGGTGTTGATCTGGCGCGCAAGTGGAAACCGTCTGCCATCCGCGATTAGTGCGCTACTCTGGACGGCTTTGGGGCCAGGTTCCGGGATACGAAAGGCGATAGGAAAGCGGCGATAAATCGCGCGATAAATCGCCGCACTCCAAGGGATTTATCGGCGCCAGGGCATGGCATCGCGGAGGGGGCGTTTTTCGGCTACTTCGGGGAACATTTGTTGTAGAGTTGCGTCCAACTGCGGAAATGGTACACGCTGCATGACGGGGTCGTCCAGCGTTCCCGTGACTTCGAATTTCATGAACGAAGCGTACTTGGATTCAGCGAGCAGCGGTGAAACGACGTTGGAAATTGGGATTCGGCGACCCACGTAGGTCCACAGTTCCAGGACAATATCGCGCCGTAGACTGGTCCTGCCTTCGCCTCGTAGGCGTAGGACGTCGCCTTCACAGGTAATTTTCAGCGGAATTAGATCACCTACGATTTGGAATTCGATTTCGGCGGTTTGAAAGGCCGAGTCGTCTGCGGCATTGACGGCGGCGGTCCTGAGAAACCGCATCAAGAAGGGTAGCTGATATAGTTTCGCATCGCTGAGACTGACTAAACCGCCACCCGAAAAGGTCTGAGGGCTCCAGGGTATGCCTTGAAAATTCAGTGTTGCATCACAAGTGGCCTGAGTGCTGGCGCGTTCGACGCCGACATCTTGTAGCAATGCTGTCAACTGAGCATCTTCGAGCTGCGCATCGAGCATAAATTTTCCGATGTCCAGTCGACCGCGACCAGACAGGGTGAGTTTGCCCGACAACGCGTCAGCGACCAGCGCTGGCGACGAGGGCGCGCCGACGCGCGGAAAAGCATCGGTGACTGTTGTGCCGAAAAAGAGATCGGTGCCACGTAACGCAAATGGTCCTTGCAAAGCAGTGATGGGAATGCCACGAACCGTCAGCGCATCCATCCCCAGCGTTCCCGTAGTGACGATTTCAGTTCCGTCACTTTGTCCTTCGATCCAGACCGTGCCCCGTAAGTCACCGATATACGTGCCATCTGCCAAGCGTCCATCTTCGATATCTAGCTGACATTTCCAGTTTGCCATCGGTGTGGGATGATCCTGATTACCGAACAGAATCTGGCTACCGCCAAAAATACTGATTGGCCCACTGAAGTCGAGCTTAACCAGCGAGTCGCGAATCGTGCGCGGCAGGGCTTTGAGCAATTGACCGTCGACGATTACGCGTGTCGTGGGTAGCCATCGCACGTCGGCCTGCCAACGCCCCGTGTCCGTTGGGCGACACTCACCGGTCATGGCCAAGCGGGTTGAGCCATTGACAGCCGTAGCTCGTTCGATCGATATAAAGCCTGGTTCGTAGGTAATATGGCAAGCGACTTCCGTCAGTCGGTAAGGAAACGACTTAGGTAGTAAGCTAAGCGAGCGCCCGGCGACTTCGGTCGGATCGCTGTCTTCGGTCAGCTCGATTCGCACATCGACGGGTGCCAGGTTATTGGGACGCGTGATCGTTGCCAACACTGAGTCGACGGCTCCAGAGGGCTGCAATTCCTCCCAGATATATTGCGCATCACTGGGCAAAGCGGCTTGCAGCTCTTCTTCAGCGGGTACATCAAAGGCATGAAACTGTAGAAAGAAAGGTACTTGGCCTTCCCGTACGTTTAGCCATCGCCCCGAACAAAGGATGCGTCCCGAATCGTTCCGCCCCTCGAAATTGTCAATGACCCAGTTATCGTCTTGGCCATAGACGCGGCCACGCACGTTGTAGAGCGGGTATTGAAAACCATCGTAATTGAGCGTCGCACCGTAAACGTTTGCATCGATCTTCCTACCCCATACTGCCATTTCTGCTGTACGCTCGAACGTTGCATTTCTTAGCTCAATGGTGCCTGAGCTCGGGTGCAGCGAACGTACGAATTGCTCGACGCCGCTCTGCGGTCGGTCGCTGGGCGTGAGGGCATCCAGCAGTTGCTCGTCTATCGAAATGGGGCCCGCGGTTGCACACGAAAGGGTGCCGAGCCATTCACTTTCGCCCGCTTTCGACAGATCCAAGCTAGCCCAGATGTCTTGGCCGCCGGCACGTCCGTCGAGCCGCTGTGTGCGAACGCGACCTTGGTCATACACGACGTGCCCGCGTACGCCGGTCAGTGGGTAAGGGAATAGCCAGGGTTTCAGACTTACATCGTGACACTCGATGACCGCGCTGGGACGCCAGACCCGACCGTCGAAGGAAAGACTAATATTCCCGCTGACCGTACCAGCCAGTTGCAGACGATCCCACTGGGCTTGCCACGATGAAGGTAGGGATTGGTATAGACCTTGATCCAATTCCAAGTTCTTGGCTTGGGCTTGAATCTCCATCGGGCTATCCAAGCTGAATCCATGAATATCGGTACTCAGTGTTAGTTGGGTTGTGCCACTTCGGGCTTGCATGGAGCGAAGCTGCAACAAGGAGTTCTTGCAGAAGAAGTCACCTCTCAAATTCTCCAGCGGATAGGGCAGGCGCGGGTCACGCAATCGCCCGTCAGACAATCGTCCCAACAATTGAAACCCCACGCCACCCGTGCCATCCGAAATGACTTCGAACGTGCTTGTCGCCCGGCATTGGAGTCCTGAGAGCTGAGATAAGTATTTTGACAACTGTGGCGGCAACTGCGTTATCACTTTGGGTGAAAAGTCGAGGCCTTCGAAGGCACCTGTCGCTCGGATCGACTGCGTCTTGGGGCGGTAATGTGCATCAACGCTAATCGCCTGCAACAAGCCATTGCTGCGCCCTGTCAATTGAACGTGGGCGTTTACGTCCAGGTTGTCCACGGCATTGCCGACCAATCGGTGTTCAATTTGTCCCGAGATATCGTGAAGTGCTACGAAGCTGGAGTTGGGGCTTGCATCACTATGGATGCGCAGCGTCGCGCCACTGAGTTTGAAATCGGGAGGCGGTGCAAGTGGATTCGGCTTGGGCTGCAGTGAACTAAGCGACCAGCTGCCGTCCGGAAGCGGCCATGCATCCAAGGTAAGCCCGAACAATTCGACCTGTTTGACACGGATACTTTGCTGTAGGTAGTGAGCGATGTCCAAATCGCCATGTAGTTCAACGCGTTCGGCCGCAAATACTTCTCGCTTGGGCTTGCCGCCTTGGCCCGCGATGCGCACGTCACTGACCACCAACTTATTCGGTCCATCGGCTGTAACGCGTCCGACGAATACGCTTGCATCTGGAAACAAGTCTCGCAACTGATCAGAAACAGCAGCGCGCAGCCCTTGGTCAACCCGATCCTCAAACGCACGGTAGCACAGTATTGTGGCCACTACAGCTAGGGCGACGATTAGAATCAGCACCGGAGTCTTGGTACTGCCTCTTCTGCACAGTAAGCTTCTATGCACTAAGCTGGAACAGCGTCCTCCCGTTGGCACCGGCATGACTTCGCCTGCACGCACGCCGTCCTTGCGGCCTCGCGCTGCTCGCGCGCGGTCAAGGTTTGTCGGTGCAGGTTCCAATGTCACGTCCATGTCGCCCAGTCGGGATACGATCGCCCCACAAGAATTTAGCTATCGCGCAGCCAGCCAACGCGGCGAGAACGACGACAGCCGGCTCGCGATATCGAATTGAACTGACGAATACCATGTGCAGTAGGGTAAAGTAAAGACAAGGCAGCCAGCAAATAGCCATATTCCAGCTCATCGATTTCCAGTTGATCAAGGTGGCCACGATTGCTAGCAACAGAATGCCGAAGCTGCCCAAGGTGATGCCCAGACGAACGCTCGGCGATGCCACCTCTGCCCCAGCGGGCCAAAGGGTCCACATACGACAGAACTTGACCCAGCTCAGACGCAACACTTCCGCAGGATGTCCCAGCGCCCAAGCCACCGCCAATCGTTGAGCGCGTCGGTTTACGCGATACTCCAGGGTACCTTCGAGCGGCGTGGAGGTACGAGCGTCTTCGGCAATTTGTTCAGCTACGATCTGTTGCATAAAAGCCATCCCCTCGTCGCTGGCCCCGCTGGCCCCCGCATGCAGGCCATCGTACAAGCTGGGGCCGACCTGCAGCGTGGTTAACACGAATCGTCCCGTGATTTGCGCATTGCGGATCCACCAAGGCGTCATGACCATCGCTATGCCTAGCATCGTCACAGCGCCAATTTGCAAGTGCTTTATACGCTGCGGTCCTACAAGCAAGCCAACGCATGTCAGAAATGGCGTAAACAACAGCCAGCTAGGGCGGGCCAGCGTGGCGGTTCCCGCGACCATGCCTGCCAACATGGCGCAGGTTACCCAAGTGTACTTGCGTTTCGCCAGCCAAGCCGACTGCCAAAGCAGCAAATGCAGAAGCATCAGTGGCACGAGTAGAATTTCGCTTAACACGACGACACTCATGCCAATTGCAGACGGACTGCAAGCTGCAATCAGGCCCGCAATTGTGGCCGCAGCACCTCCGCCCAGGCGTTGGGTCAACAGCATGACTTCCCAAACAGCGAATGTGCCCAAGAGGCATCCGAGCACTCGCGCCCACCACACGCCAGCAGCTTGGTCTTCGAAGACGGTGAAGGGAGCCAATAGAATTGGCATTAAGGGGGCACGAAAAATTCGCGCATGTTCACTGCCGTATTGATAGGGTTTGCCCTGCGCGATTTGCGAACCGAGAACCCAATAACTATCGCTGTCGCCGAATCGGAAAACGGTAGCGCTGCTTGCATTCTGTCGATGCACGTACGCAGCCGCTGCCAAACGCAAGCAGCAGGCGAGGAGCAGAATGAAAATGGTGGTGCGTTGAAACGCCATAAGAACCGCTGCGGCTTTCCGTGTATTCTCCGTCTCTGCCTTGTCCGAGTTGCGGTTTAAGCTGCCTTGCGAACGAGTCTAGCGGCTGCAGGCTCGCGGATGCGCGCACTGGGTGCAAGTGGTTCTGCCGGTCGTTGAAAATCGTCGAGGGGACAGCGGCGAATCGCCACTCCAACCAAATGACCGCCGAAGGCCAAGGATAACTTCAACGCACGATCCAGTTCGCGCTGTTCGCCATATTCTGGCAGGCAATCGATGTTTCCAACGCTTTCTGGTTGTGTCAGATGCATCGTGGGTGGGGCAAATCCGTCTCGAAGGGACATGGCAGTAAGAGCTAACTCTAGACTACCAGCGGCGTTGATCGTGTGCCCCAAAATCGCCTTGTTGCTACTGACGACCAGGTCGTCAGCTTGGGATTGAAGGGCTGCGCGAATGGCTTTCAACTCACTGATGTCGTTCTGCTCAGTGCCAGTGCCGTGGGCATTGATATACTGCGGTCCACGATAGTCCCAACCGGCTTTGCGGACCAGGTCTTGGATCAAACGCGTGAGTGTTTCGGCTTCGCCGTCGAGTCCTGTCACATGGTGCGCTTGACAAAGCGTCTGGGACGCAGCAAGTTCAGCGTAGATCTTGGCTCCCCGCTCTACTGCGTGTGAGCGGCGTTCAAGTACAAGCATCGCCCCACCCTCGCCCATCACAAACCCTTCTCGCGTAACATCAAACGGACGACAGGCGGTGGCAGGCTCTGGTCCACGAGCCAAGACGCCCATGCGATGGAAGGCTGCGAAACACAGGTCGGTGACTGCATCGGCAGCGCCGCACAAAGCATAGTCGGCTTGATCCATCTGCAACATGCGAGCGGCCACAATGGTACTGATCAAACCACTGGCGCACGCGGTTGCATGGCACAAGCGAGGACCCCGCAAGTCAAATCGCTTGGCTACGATCTGTGACGCTGAGCACGGCAGAAATTCACGCCACCACTGGCGGCCAGTTGCCGCATCGCTGATGGCTCGCTCGGGAAAAAGATACCCAATATCCCCAAACTGCGCCGATACGCTGCAGGCGAAACGCTCGCGATCTACGCTCGGCCACTGAATTTCGGCATCGTCTAGAGCTTCGGCTGCAATTCGCTCGCTGATTTGGACTGATTTAAGCGATTGATGATGGTCGGGTAGCCAGTCCACCATGCCACAGGGCAGTTCCAAGGGACCAACGTTATCGCTGGCAGTCGTTAAGCGTATGCCACTTCTTCCGGATTGAACGGCCTTCCAGACGCTCTCGCGACTGCTGCCGACGCTGGCGGCCATCCCAATCCCCGTAATTACGATCGGATCTTCTTCGGCAGGCCGACTAGGAAACCGAAAAATCATGGGAGTGGACTGGGACTTCATGAGTGGCAGGTCATGGACTTTGAGTTGCACGATTCGTGAAAAGCGGGTCATTGGGTCTATCGCAAAAGCCGCCTCGTCGCCGCAAGAGCAAAAACACGACTTTCGCAGTAGGCAGAAGGGTTGCATACCGACGCTTGACGACTTCCGCTGCGGCCAAATTCCGTTTGATGGAAGCACTAGGCTTTCATGACAGCCACGGGAGTTCTGCGATTGGGAAAGAGGGTGCGGCAGAGTTCGCAGACGGTGCCGTCACACTTGCGGGCCGTGCAATACTCGCGGCCATAGTAGATGATTTGCAGATGCAGTTTGTTCCAGCTTTGGCGGGGAAACAGTTTTTTGAGATCGCGCTCGGTTTGCACGACATTCTTTCCACCGGACAGTCCCCAACGTTGCGCCAAGCGATGGATGTGTGTGTCCACAGGAAAAGCCGGTTCACCAAAGGCTTGAGACATGACGACACTTGCCGTCTTGTGGCCGACACCGGGCAGAGCCTCCAAGTCTTCGAAATTCGCTGGGACTTGCCCCCCGTGTCGGTCGCACAAGATCTGCGATAACTCGCGAATCGCTTTTGACTTGCGCGGCGCCAGCCCCAAACGGCGGATACATGCCAAGATATCCAGCTCCGACTGCCGGCACATGTCGGCCGGATTGTCCGCCAGCTTCCACAGTTCGGGGGTCACGGTATTGACCATTTTGTCAGTACACTGTGCGCTCAGCAGTACCGCGACCAATAGCGTGTACGGATCGCGGTGGTCGAGCGGAATTGGCGGCTGCGGATACAACTCGTTCAGCCGTCGGAGTACAATTTCAGCGCGTTGCTGTTTTCGCACGGATCGACTTTCCTGTAATTGCCCAATCGAAGTCGCGACGTGGTATCATATGGAACTTAACCAGTGGATTATCCCCACCCTACCCTACTCTGCAATCGGAGCCTGCCTCAAATGACCAAACACCCCCAAACCAACTGTGGTAGTCCCAGTCGTCGTCGATTTCTAACCAGCACGGCTGCGGTGGCGGCGAGTCTTGGGGCGGCTCGATTTGTGCACTCGCAAGAGCCTGCGGCGGCAGATAAGTCGCCCAACGCTAAGATGAACGCCGCAATTATTGGTACCGGTGGTCGTGGTGGTAGCCACATTGAGGAAATGCTCGCCGCCGACAACGCGCAGATCACGCATATTTGTGAAGTCGATGCGAGTATCGCCGATAAACGCGCCGGAGAAATCGAAAAGAAGCAAGGTATGCGGCCCAAGATCGAAAGCGACATCCGACGACTGCTGGAAGACAAGTCGCTCGACGTCGTGACTATCGCCACTCCCAATCACTGGCACGCGTTGGGCGGCATCTGGGCAATGCAAGCTGGCAAAGACGCTTACATTGAAAAGCCCGTGTGCCACAATATCGCAGAGGGCACCGCGCTCATTGCAGCCGCTAAGAAGTACGGGCGGATGTGTCAGGTCGGTACTCAATGCCGCAGCAGCAAAGCTTGCCAGGACGCCGTTGCCTTTATCGCCTCAGGGGGAATCGGCGAAGTCAAGTTTGCGCGTGGTCTCTGCTACAAGCGTCGCAAGTCCATTGGGGCCTTGGGCGATTATGAGATCCCTGGTAACGTCGACTTTAACCTTTGGAGTGGACCGGCCAAATACACCGATCCAAAGCTCACTCGCAAACAATTTCACTATGATTGGCACTGGCAGCGCCTGTACGGCAACGGGGACTCCGGAAATCAGGGCCCGCACCAGACCGACGTCGCTCGCTGGGGACTCGGTATCGATACCCATCCAAACGCTATAATCAGCTACGGTGGGCGCCTGGGATACCAAGCCGAACGCCAGGATCCCAACTATGTCGATGCAGGTGATACGGCTAACACGCAAGTCACCGTATATGACTACGGCGATAAGTGTATCGTCTTTGAGACGCGCGGCTTAAGCGTTGACGACTCCGCTGATGAAGAATTGAATCGGATGTTTGATTCCAAGAGCGGCAATAAGATCGGCGTCGTGTTCTATGGAACGGAAGGCTACGTTGTGCAGCGTTCGTACTCGCACTGCATCGCCTTTGACAAAGATATGAACGTGATCAAAGAGTTTCGAATCGGCGGAAACCTGAACGATTCTCATTTCGGCAACTTCTTAGAAGCGTGCGAAAAACGTGATGCGAGCATTCTGAACGCAGGTGTACGCGAAGGGCACTTGTCGGCAGGCCTAAGTCATTTGGGAAATATCTCCTACTACTTGGGTGAGAGCAATCAAGTCAGCGAGAAGGAACTGTCTGAGATTCTGGCAGGCGTCAAGAGCTTGGATGACAATGCGGCAACGCTGCAGCGGACGATTGCCCATTTAAAACAGAATGATGTCGATCTGGAAAAGAGCCCGCTAACGTGTGGGCCTTATCTGAAATTCGATCCCGAGGCGGAAATATTCCCAGGTTCGCCTGAAGCGACCGAGTTGGTATCGCGCGAGTATCGCGCTGACTTCGTGTGCCCCAAAGCGACCGAAGTGTAGCGTTAGCTAACCATAGTCATGGGGGACATAGCGGGAGGACGCGAGACCTCCGGTTGTACTGCACCGGACGGCTCGCGGGGCTTGTGAACCTTAGACGCTAGCCGTGGGCTCTTAACGGCTAACTTCGCCCCAGAAGGCCACGGCTAGTGCCTGAGGTTCACTAGGCCCACGGCTTGCGCCGCTAGTGCCTGAGGTTCACTAGGCCCACGGCTAGTGCCGCTAGTGCCTGAGGTTCACTAAGCCCACGGCTAGCGCCTGAGGTTCACTAGCCCACGGCTAGTGCCGGGGTTCACTACGAAGTTTCGGCGCACTTAGCCAACAGCTGGCTCTCGCAATTCCCCAAAATCAGTAACCTTTTCTGGACCGTGCCTTAGCGTTCGGCGTAAGGTGGGGCTTCGCCGCGAAGTTCGGCTAAGGCGTTGCCGGCTGCGCGTTGCTCGGCGTCTTTCTTGGTGCGGCCCCAAGCTGGCGTGAACTTGCGTTTCTTGACTTCCGCACTGATTTGAAACAACTTGCTATGATCAGGCCCGGTTTCGGAAAGTACGCGATAGATGGGGGCTCCCCCATGTTCGCGCTGAGCAAGCTGTTGTAGGGCTGATTTGTGGTTGCCTACAGAATGTCCAATTACAGCTTGTTGAAGTTCATCATGCATGGTCCGCAGAATGAACTCGCGAGCCAGATCAAAGCCGCCATCCAAGTAGATTGCTGCGATAATTGCCTCGTAGACATCAGACAGCAAGCTTTTGGGAACACCCGCTGCTTGCTGCATCCCCCTGCCGAGTATCAAGCAAGCTTCTAGTTCTAGATCTCGGCTGATTCGTGCGCATACTCTTCGGCTAACGACGGCTGACTTGATTTGGGTCAGTTCACCCTCGAGGTATTCGTCGTGTTGGCGAAATAGCCAGTCGCAGATTGTAAAGCCCAGGACAGAATCGCCCAGGAACTCCATTCGCTCGTTGGACGCCAAGCGATTGACGGCGCCCGAAGCGTGCGTCAGGGCAGATTTGATCAGTTCTTGGTTCGTAAAACGATAACCAATTCTCAGTTGGCAGAGCTCGACCTTTTGTTCTTCGGTCAGTGGTACATCGGGCTGCGTCATATCAACTTGTTTTCTCGGCGTGGTACTGCACCGAGCGGAAGATAAGTGAGGCGCCATCGCATCCATTGGTTATGGAACTCACTTATCTTTCGCCCGATCCTAACGGTTCTTCTAGCGATGCAGATGTGCTCCCCCCGTTAGGAGTCGTGAAGCTAGCCGCAGTCGGCGCGATTGTCAACGAGCCAAGCATTTTTGACCCTAATATTTCTTGGTCCTGCCGCAGTCCATAACGTAAGTTTGAGCAATATTGCCTCCATGGGTTCTTTGCTATGTCACAAGTCATCATTCTGTTTGCCGCGTCTGCTCTGGTCATCGTTGCCACCAGCCAATTTGCTTCGGCGGGTATTTCGGCGACGCGCATTCGCTCGCGCGCTCACCGGCGATACTTGCACACACTTAAGAACTTGCGCAATGCTGCGGAAATCGCTCGACTGGATTCGGAGCTGCAAGCAGCCACAAGCAACCAGTCCAACCTGGACTGGCGAGTCATGGAGGTTGCGGAAATTGTGGATGAATCTGACGATTGCCGCTCATTCTATTTAGTCGACCCGTATCGCCAGCAACTGCCAGATTTTCGCCCCGGCCAGTATTTGATGGTGCGCCCGGCGCTTGCGGGAGCATTTCAAACCACTCGCTGCTATTCTCTGTCGAGTTCGCCTGATGGTCGTTACTGGCGAATCACCGTCAAGCGCCAAGAGCCACCGACCGCCGAGATGGGCTTGCCGCCAACAAAAATGGGGCTGAGCGTTTGGCTTCATGAGAACATTCTCGCTGGCGATTGCCTGCTGGTCGGTGGACCGAACGGCCACTTTTACTTGCCAGCGGAGAGCACACAGCCGCTGGTTTTACTGGCTGCGGGAGTTGGCATCACGCCGATGGCCAGCATGCTTCGCTGGAGTATGGAAAACACTCCCGAGCGGCCCGTGGTGCTGCTGTATCAAGCCAAGGATCAGCGGCATTGGCCGTTGGGCGAGAGCCTGCACAGCTGGCTACCCGAATTTCCTGCCTGCAAGGCAATCTCCTATTTCAGTCGTGCTTCCGGTGATGATCTGCGGAAGCTTGCGGTACTTCCGGGAGAATTCCACGAAGGAAAATTCACTGCAATGGACGTACTGGCCGCCCTAACACAGGATGACTGCAATTATTACTTCTGCGGTCCCGATGCCTGGATGCAGCAGCTGCGTGATGGGCTGACGGACGCGGGCGTTTCGTCCCAACGCATGCACTGGGAATCCTTTGGCAGTGCGGGTGTGCCGAAGCCTCATGCGGCAGAGAGCGAAACGGGTTTTCAGGTTTCGTTTCGAGCTAGTGGCACAGATGCAGTGTGGACCGACCCTGAACAATCGCTGTGGGAGCTAGCACGGCAGAACGATGTCGAATTGCCCAGTGGCTGTTTGAGCGGCGTGTGCGGAAGTTGCCGAGCGCGTTTGCTGGGCGGCAGCGTCGCCTATGACCGCAATATTAGCGTCGAGTTGAAGGATGATGAGTGCCTAACGTGTGTCGCTCACCCGACGTCTGACGTGCAGCTCGATATCTAACCCTCATCGACGGCTTTAATTCACACGGAAGAGGAGTTCGCGCTGCCAGGTTGGGATCGAAGTGATTGTGCTGTTTGTACCGTGAGCCCAACAGCCGCAGAGTTTAGAAGCGCGAACGTTGGCTGGCACCGGGCGTCTCGTAAGCTACTTTTCATGATACGACAGTGCCACGGCGGCCCAGATATTAGTTTTCCAATTCGCTTGACAAACTGCACTCATGAAGACTTCACTCATCCAAACCATTCTTGTATTCGTGGCAACGGCATCGTCGTGCGTAGTCGCAGATGACTTGGATCCGCGGAACGCCAAAGCTGATGTGCATCTAAATCCCCATGAAGTCGTTGGCTACCAAGACTGCCAGAAATGTCATGCTGCCGAGATTTCCGTTTGGAAGCAGACACCGCATCACTCGACGTTCATGACGCTGCACCGCAATCCGGAAGCAAAGCAGATTGCCGACCGGATGGGGATTTCCAGCTTCAAGCAAGACTCTGCATGTATTTCCTGCCACTATACGATGAAGGCGGAGGCGACGGGGTTGGAAGCCATTTCGGGTATTTCCTGCGAATCCTGTCACGGTGCTGCCAAGAAGTGGATCGATGTTCACAACGACTATGGCGGTCCTGGTGTGACTCGCGAAGCCGAAACGCCCACGCATCGAGTTGAACGATTGAAGAATAGTATCGCTGGTGGTATGCGCAATCCGATCAACGTGTATTTGGTCGCGCAAAGCTGCTATCGTTGCCACACGGTTCCCAACGAGCGGCTGGTGAATGTTGGTGGGCACAAGGCAGGCAGCATGGACTTTGAAATTGTATCGTGGTCCCAAGGAATGGTGCGGCACAATTTTGTGCGTTCCAACGGCACGACGAACGATCCATCGAGCCAAGAACGATTGCGCCAGATGTTTGTGGCTGGCATGATTGCCGACCTCGAATTCAGCCTCCGCTCCACGGCTGCGGCAACCGAAAAAGCGGAATTCGGATTGAACTCGGCCAAGCGTGCAGACCGGGCAGCCAAACGGCTCGCAGCCGCCCAAAGCAAGCTCAACCAACCACTCTTGGATGAAATCCTGGCCGTGTATAAGAGTGTCCAGCTAAAGCTCAACAATCGTCAGCAGCTTAGCGAAGCGGCCGACAATATCAATTCTTTAGGAATTCGTTTTGCAGCGACGGTTGACGGCAAGCAGCTTGCCGCCATCGAGCCATTCATTCCTAAGCAAGACCGCTGGAAGTAGAACATAGAAAAGTGTCCACCTTTCTCAGTTTTTACTCTGCTATAATGCGACGCTTGTAGGCCAGCGAGATTGCAAGTGGCCAATCTAGCCTTTCCTCACAGGGAATGAACGCATGCATCCAAATCGTCGCGATTGGTTGGCTCTATCGGCGGGCGCAGCCGCAGCCAGTGGATGGTTATCAGGACAAGCTTTGGCGCAAGATCCAGAGCCTGTCACAATTGCCCGCAAGGGACGCATTCGGCAGTCTGTAATGGGCTGGTGCTTTAAGCCGATGCCCGAGCTGGAATTGGCCAAGCTTGGGAAACGTCTCGGCCTCGTCGCTATCGAAGGTATCGACAAGAAGTTCTATCCAGAAGTCAAGAAACTGGGATTGGACATCTCGTTGGTTGGCAGCCACGGATTCGCCAAGGGACCCGTCGATCCCGCGAATCATAGGGAGGTCGAAAAATCGTTGCGTGATGCGATCGATACGGCTGTCGAGTTTCATAGCCCAAGTGTAATTACTTTTACAGGCATGCGCGTTAAGGACATGGCTGATACTGCAGCGGTGAAACATTGCCTAGACTGCTGGAAACGCGTGATCGCATACGCCGAAGAAAAACAAGTAACGCTCTGTCTCGAACACCTCAATAGTCGCGATGACACGCATCCGATGAAGGGACACCCAGGCTACTTTGGCGATGATGTTGAATTGTGCATCGACCTGGTCAAGCAGATGGATTCACCAAGCTTTAAACTGCTATTCGATATCTACCATGTTCAGATCATGAACGGTGACGTGATTCGCCGCATTCGCAAATACCATCCTTACATCGGTCACTATCACACCGCTGGCAATCCTGGGCGGTTGGAAATCGATGAGCATCAAGAGATAAACTACCCGCCTATCATGCGGGCTATCCTAGATACTGGCTACACGGGTTATGTGGCCCAAGAGTTTATTCCAACCTGGGACGATCCCGCCAAGTCGCTGGAACATGCGATTGGGGTTTGCGATGTCTAGATTGTAATAATCGATTCGTGTTTCGTCTCAAGGGCAGCATGAATCCGAGCATAGACAGCACGCATAGCGAGTGATGCTGGTTCTAGAATGGCGGCAAAATCCAAATGTAACTGATGCGTCGAGCCATCACACGTTCCTGTCAGCGGCATCTCATCGGTGGCGGTCGCTGCTGAAAAGACTACCGCCCCACTACCGACCCTTTCCTGTCGACTTCAAGTTCGTGAACGGCTGCCTTTTTCTTAGTCACAGGTTGGTTGTGCATTCAAACGGTAAGGGCAAACCCAGAATTTGGCAAAATACTTCTACTGAATTCTTGGTAGAACCCCCCAGCATTCTGCGGACTCACCAAGATCGTTAGCTAGAATGGATTGCCTTGCTTTGGAAGCTCTGCGTGGTGGTGCGTTGGTATTCCAAAGTTAGGCGGAAGGTCTAGAGAATGTCTGAACTGAATTTTACGTCGCGCGTGTTATTGACCCAAGCCGCGCATGGTGACCGCATTGCAGAAGAGCAGTTGTTGATTCGCTACCGGACACGTTTGCTCGCGTTGGCTGCCAAGCAACTACCGGTAGAACTCAAGTCCAGAGTTGACGCAGACGACGTCGTACAGTCGGCCTGCCGTGTGTTTATCGATCGAGTCCGCCAAGGATTGGTTAGCGTTGATCAGCGTGGAGATCTGTGGGACAGACTGGTCGCCGTCACTCTGAATAAGATTCGTAGTAGCGTTCGCAAGCACCAATGTTCTAAACGTTCGGTTTATCGCGAGCACTCAGAACTGACCCACGCCATGCTAAGCCGCGAGCCAACGCCCGAAGATGCTTGTCTGTTGATTGAGGTGTTCGAATCGTTGCAAGCTGAACTGCCAAAGTTGAAGCAGCGTCAGGTGTTGTTGCTGCGATTACACGGTAATAGCGCTTCTGAGATAGCCCATGCAACAGGCTATTCCGTTGAACGAGTGAGGCAGATTATCCGTTGGATGCGCAAGGTGTTAGAATCCCAAATCGACTCGGAATAGGAAGTGCAGCCTGCAGTGCCTGAGCAGAAATTGATGGAAGGGTTGGACGTCCAGGAGCAGTTAGATGCATTCGAGTGCGCGTGGCAATCGGCGGTCGGTAATGGAGGCACGCCCCCTTCCGTCGACCAATTTCTACGGCGAGACGAGGACCATGTGTTGCCAGCGGAGGCCCAATTAGACCTCATTTCTATTGATATGGAGTATCGGTGGCGGATTGCCCACTCGCCAACAGAACGGGAGTTGATGCAAGATGTAACCAAGCGAACGGTACACGCTTACGTGACAGCTTTTCCGTGGTTGGATTCTCCCCAGCACTTGGCAACGCTAGTGTGTGCTGAGTTTCGTGCCCGAATCGTTGCTCGGGAACCACGCGCGAAAGAAACCGTCTTGGGGCTCTATCCCGAGATCGCGAATTTGAAAGAACTGCTTACGGATGCACAGCGTGAGCTTCAAGACGAGGTCCCCAATTCACAGTTCCCAGAGATTCCTGGATTTCAGCTTGTTGAGGAAGTCGGTCGTGGTGGTTGGGGAGTGGTCTACAAAGCTCTTGATCGTGACTTGAAACGCACCGTCGCGATCAAAGCTATTCACGCCCGTCGTAGCATGAGCGCGACAGACCAAAGCCGTTTTCGCCGCGAAGCACAGGCTCTGGCACGCCTGCAGTCGCCACATATCGTCACCGTGTTTTCGGTCAGCGAGTCGCATGACCAACTGTATCTCATTATGGAATGGGTAGATGGTTGTAGTCTCGATCAGCGAATGCGACAAAATGATCTTTCTGTAGCTCAGGTCGTACATCTCATGCGCCAGGTCGCCGAGGCAGTTCATTATGCCCATGAGAATGGTGTCATTCATCGCGACCTAAAGCCAGATAACATTCTGGTGAATTCGAGTGGCGATGCAGTCGTGGCTGATTTTGGACTCGCAAAACTGGCTGGTCCTGAACCGCTTTCGGCAGCGACTCTATCGTTGGATCTCACCGAGACGCGCGACGTAGTTGGCACGCCCTGCTTTATGTCCCCAGAGCAGATTGACGGTGGTCGCGGTGAAGTTGGCCCGTCCAGCGATGTCTATGCGCTCGGTGCATCCCTTTATACGGTACTAACCGGTCGCCCGCCGATCCGCGGAAATTCGACTTGGGAAACTCTACAGCTCATTCTCACAAGCGATCCGGTCCGCCCAAGCTCGCTCAACCCGAACATTCCGCGAGACCTGGAAACGATCTGTCTGCGGTGCCTGGAAAAAAATCCAGCGAGTCGCTACAAATCAGCGCTCGACGTATCGCTAGAACTTGCACGGTTTTCGCGAGCTGAGCCAATTCTTGCGCGGCCGCTGAGCCGGTTGACCCATGTTCGTCGGTGGTCAGCTCGCTATCCGCGCGAAGCGGCGCTGTGGGGCGTAATCGGTCTTGCCGTGATCGCTGGCTCTATTGCGGCTGCGGTCGGAAGTTTCAGTTATAGCCGCCTCTTTAGTCAAGAACGTATTCAACGGCAACTGACCGAACAAGCCCTCGATCGCTCTGATTCGAGCAAGTATATCAGCCAGATTCAACAGGCGCGGTTGCAGTTTGAGTCGCATAATCTCCAGGAAGCAAACGTCGTGCTCGATGCAGCCGTGCCCACTTTGGAAGGCATCGATCGACGTGATTGGGAGTGGTACTACCTAAAGCAGCTTGTGAATGCTGGCGAGTTTCGTTTTCAAGCGGGCGCTGACGAGGCAATCTGGGCGCATAGCCTAGCCATCACGCCCGATGCGCATTTTGTTGCCTGTGGTTCGTCGGTCCCCTGGTACGAATCAATGATACAGAAGGCATCTGCGCAGGCATCCGTGTGGGACCTGGTTTCACAGCATGAAATATTTAGTGTTAATGTTGAAGGAAACGTCGTCGGAAACGTAGCGCTCTCAGACTCAGGTAAACTTCTAGCTACGGTAGTTTGCCAAGTTGAAAAGGTTCGACCCAGTTTCCAGGCTGTGGCTCATTCAACAACTATCAATGTCTACGACGTGGAGCGTCAGGAATTGTTGTGGTCTCAGCGTGATACGGGTGAAATCTCAATAGGAGCGTTCTCAAAGAGTGAAGCGTATATAGCTACATTGAATTCGACTGCGCTGACTATCCGTGATGCTCGCACGGGCGCGTATTTGTGGCAACATACGGGCGTCACAGGAATGCGTTTTTGGGGAGATTTAGTCGAACTGCATTTGGGTACTGATCACGAGTTTCGGAATGCGCATTCCGGAACTCGCTGCGAGGTGCTTAATGCGAGTCAACCCTCGACGCGGATGCGTTTGTTTGCCGACGAACGAGCCAGTTGGGATGGAACGTTGTTTGCAACGTTACGCGATGAGCAACTGTACATCCTTGAGAGCGGTTCGCAAAAAGAGATCTGCAACTTTGACTCGTCTCATTTGTCTATCTCCACGTTTTCGCCAGACGGCCAATTGTTTGCCCTGGGGCGCGCCGACGGCATGATTGAGTTCCGCAACGTGGCTGACGGTAGGCTCGTTCGTCTACTCGGGGGACATTCCGCAAGATTGCGATCGATGGAGTTTTCTGCAGATGGAAATTGTCTGGTTTCAGGCGACTGGAGTGGTCAAGTTGTCGTTTGGAAACTTGACAAGCCTCATGGTGCAGTTGTATTCGGAAAACCAGCCACACCTTATGCCAAGTGTCCGGTCGAGGCTTTTTCGATGGCGGAGGGCGATGAATTGCGGGCAGTACAGCTTGACCAAAATGAACTGAAAGTGTGGAACGCGCAAACGCCTGATCAATGCCAATCGCTGGAATTGGGTGCCATCGTACCTCAGATCGCACCCGGACGATCCGCAGCGATCAGTGCGAATGGCGCTGCACTAGCGTTTACCACCAGAGAGACTAGGCATACTGCCTGGGTGTGGGATCTAGCCACTCGGCGTGCGATCGGTTCGATAGATTGCACGTCTTCTATTCAGTTCTTAACGATTGATGCCGCTGGCAGGTATGTCGCGCTCGCGGCTTGGGAACGCAAGCCAGTCGAGCCCGATCGTATCAACGACTCGGACGTTTATGTCTTCGATTGCAAGACCAACCGAATTGTCTTTCATCATCATATTCCTCAACGGCGAATTTGGCGGCTAGCACTCGCGTCGGGACAACCACTTCTGGCGATTGCTATCAGCGAACCGCATGAGCCACTGTCATCGATCGTCGACAACCTCAGCACGCAGGTGGAAGTGTGGGACTATCAACATGACCAGCGGCTATGGAAACGCGAGCTACCCGAAGACAGTACGCTATGTCTGGGCTTGGCATTCAGCCCTAGCAGTGAACGCATTGCGACCGGAACCCTTGTTGGCGATGTCGCTTTGTGGGATTCAGTGACTGGTGATGAAATTCTCAAGTTGGAAGGTCGCTTGGAGAACCTCGAAGATGTATGTTTCAACCCTAACGGAACGCGGCTGGCTGCTGCCACGCGTAAACAGATCACGCTTTGGGGAACACGCTACGGAAGTAGAATTCTTACTCTGCCGAGCCCAATTACGGGTTATGACATGATCTTCAACGCCCAAGTTGCCTTTTCGTCCAACGGCAGGTATTTGCTGAGCAATCAGTATGATGAGACGGTTCGCGCGTTATCGGGAGGAGATGGTCGGCTCGATAGCGAATAGAGCTCCCTGCAAGCCGAGTGATGCGAGTTTGACATCCCGGGGGAAGTATGCCCTCCCTGCGGTTTTCTAGCTGACTGGCTCACCTCGAATTGATACAATAGAAACACAGTCTTGTGTTTCGCCCAAGGTTACGAAATCGCTCAGGCGTTGTTTTCGGCAGTTCGTTGCCACTGTATTTCAAGAAGGCAGTATTCATGGCAAGTCGACGCGAATGTTTGAAGAACATGCTGGCATTGGGCGCAACGGCCGGTGTTGCAGCAGCTTGGCCTGGGCGATTGGCAGCGGAGATGCAAGCCAGACGCACCAGTCGGCGCTTGATCGTGCTCTGGATGCCTGGCGGTCCATCGCAAATGGATACCTTCGACCTGAAACCTGGACATGCCAATGGTGGACCCTTCCAGGAAGTACAGACTTCGGTCCCTGGCCTTAAATTCAGCGAGCACCTGCCTGAGTTATCTAAGTTGGCTGAGCACCTGTCGCTGGTACGCGGTATGCAGACGAAAGAGGGTGATCACAGCCGTGGTACTTATCTGGTCAGAACGGGGCAGCGGCCCGGTGCTCCCCTTCGCTATCCGTCGGTCCCAGCCGCCCTTGCCAAAGAGCTGTCGACGGGCGATCCGAGTATCCCGGGCTATGTGAGTATCCTTCCCAATTCGTTTATCAACCCGCCGGCATTTAGCGCGGGATTTCTCGGCGCCTCGCGTGAACCACTTACCGTCGCCGGTACGCCTGCTTATGATCCGACACAGCTCGGTAACCAGCCAGCCGCAGGTGCAGCGGATACTCCAGTCGATTTGCGAGTCGACAACTTACTGCCACCTGCGCGGCTCGATCGTGAACGGTTAGCGCAGCGACGCCAGTTCTGGGACTTATTGCAACAGAGCTACGGAGCAGCCGCGCGCAGCGGACCAGCGGCCAAGCATGATACGGTCTATCGCCGCGCGATGCAGTTGGCCGAAAGCGATTTGGTCGAAGCCTTTGACTTGACTCGCGAATCGGAGGAGACGCGGTTGCGCTACGGCGCGGATGCTTTTGGGCAAGGCTGCTTAATGGCCCGGCGCTTGGTCGAGCGCGGCGTTCCCGTGGTCGAAGTTTCCCTCAGCGATGGCTTGGCTGGCCTGAGTTGGGATAGCCATGCGGACAATTTTAATGTGGTCAAGCAATTGAGTGCCCGCCTGGATCGTTCCTGGAGTCAGCTGATGTTGGACCTGCGGAGCAGCGGTCTGCTGGAACAGACGACGATCGTGTGGATGGGCGAATTCGGTCGTACCCCACAAATTAATGACAACGGTGGCCGCGACCACTTTCCCAACGCCTGGTCATGTGTACTCGGCGGTGCTGGGATAGCAGGCGGTTCGATCGTAGGCAAGACCAGCGACGATGGTATGGAAGTCGTCGATCGCCCAGTATCTGCACCCGAATTGTTAGCCACTGTTTGTCGCGCGGTGGGCGTCGCTCCTGAAACCGAGAATATTTCCGAAGATCGCCGCCCGATCAAGATCGTCGAAGGCGAAGCGATCCAAGAAATACTCGTCTAAGATTCGGATCTCGATAAAGAGCACCGACAATTGGAATTGCCCGTAACCGCGTTGAGATCCATCATTCATCCCTCCGCGGTTAATCGTTCCTGTTCTGTGATGATCCGATGGATGATCGCGTCCATCAGGATCGCTTAAGTCAGCGTTTTTTGACAATCGGCTATTTCTTTTGTTTGCTGGATATCCATCTCTTGCGAGCCTTCTCTACGAACGCACTCATCTCGTCGTTGAAGTCAATCATGACTCGGGCAAAGGGAGTGAATTCGATGGTCGGATCAGCGCCGCCATCCAAGAGCACCTGAACGCAATCAATGTCGCCAACGTATGCTGCTCGCATTAAAGCCGTTTCACCTTTGCTGCTTGCACCATTAGCGTTGGCACCTGCTTTAAGAAGCAAGGCGAGGCAATCAGGATGCGGCGCACATTGGTAGAGGATTGGATTCCCTTTCTTATCTGTGATATTTGGATTTAAGCCAGCCCTCAACAGGCATTCCAGTAGCTGTGGGTCTTCGAACTTGTCAATTGCGGGCCACTGACCGTTCTCAATTCCGCTGATGTCGCCGACCGCTGCAATCATCTCTGGCAACCCTTCGATGATTTCGTTTTCAAGTATTCGGTCGTGCTTCAACATCCGCAGTAGTTTCGTGAGAGATGGCTTAGGACCTTTAACTGCGGGGACAGTGATTTTGCCATCGGCTGGTCTTGAAGTCGGGGCATTCTTGGCCATGCGATTATGCCAATCAGCCTTTGCCTTCTCAACAAGCTTAGAAAGCTTGGGGTCGCGTTTCAATTGTGCTGCAAGGTGCTTATCGAGCCGCAGTGTTGGATTGGCCCCGAGCTTGACCAGTTTCTTGATGGCATCAGGCTGCTTGAGATAGATCGCTCGCATCAACGGCGTCTCGCCATCAGAACCGCAACGTCGATTGAAGTCAACGCCACACTTCCCCAGCAATTCGATACACTCTGGACTGCTGGCACACTGCCACAGTAGTGAGTGACCTTCGGTGTCAATTACTTCTGGGCGAAGTCCTGCGTTTAACAACAACTGAAGGATTTCAGGGTTTCTCAAGTTAATGAAGGGCCACTTGCGATCTTCGATTTGACTAAGCTCCCCAGCCTTAGTGATCAATCGCTTGATTTCTATGACAGTTTGTGGGCTGTGTTCTTTTCGGATCGTTCGAAGCAAATCGCGGAGTGTTGACTTCGTTGCTTGTGCCGAAGGGCTTGGCTGTTGGTTAGCTTCTTCATGTTCGTCGAAGAAGCAAGCAATTCGAGTCAGAAACTCATCGAACGAACTGGCAAGTAAATATGCCGCAGTAGCAAGGAAGTTGCCATCGTCATCCAATTCTTCAGTTTCGTGATTCCACCAGTACACAGCTCCAAACGACTTTGGTGAAAGTGAAATCGTGAAGAGGTCAGAGCTACCGGCGATCGGTAAGTGGCCCTTAGGAAGCAATTCATTCGTGCGCTTCACTTCGTAAGTGATTTCGTCCGTGCCGGGCTTTGATGGCCGCAGATGAAAGAATGTACCAACGCCAACGTTGGCGATGTAAGGCACGCCAGGGACTTGCACACAGTCAGGATTAGGCCGTCCGCCGTTCACGGACGTTAAGAAGTTGCGGAAGTCGGTTGGAAGTTTACATCCAAGGGATGATTCAAGTTCGCTAACTTGTTTTTCGTTCGCTGCACGAACGCCCTTATTGCGAATTACCTCCAATCGCTTTGGGGCAACTTCGACGTAGCCCTCACGTAGCTTTTCGGCTACGAGCTGATCGAGGAGCTTTTGAGCTTCGACTGGGGACCTAGAAATTCTTTTCGACGCACGAAGCTTGCCCGTCAGTCGACCAAACTGTGTGGTAACCGATTTGCCAGTCTGAGTAATCTGCCAACGTTTACGTGATTTGCCATCGTCAAAGTAGAATCGTCTGGTTAGCACAGTTTTCACTTTTCCAATTCCGCCTAAAGCTTCGCTTGATCTCGCGCACGGTCTCTCGAAGCACGCTGTTCGAACGTATCATTCTGCCGTCGCCGCCTGACCGAATAGATCCTAACTTCAACTCGGCATGATCCTTGCCCTGCTCGACCACCTGCTTGCCACTCCCCAGCAACTGTTCCCGCAAACTCTTAGTCATCTATCGTCAGAAACTTTCGACAAGAAAAACGGTCGAATAACGTTGTCACCAGGGTAACAAGTTGGATGGGTTCAACAATTCTATCGTACTGGACTGATCGATGCAGTGATGTGGACTTCGGTCTGCTGCGTTAGAAAAGCTCCTTGTGGAATCGGATGCAGCCAGCCGCAGGTGGTAACAATGACCTTGAGCTGTTCTTTAAGGACTTGCAACGCATCGTCGGAGATATCAGTCAGGCTGAGCTCGACGCGATCATCGGGTGGGATGCGAGTAGGACTCAGAGGCAGGATTTGAGCGACTGGAAGTGTCTCGCATATGGGCGGTTTGGCATCCGCTGCAACGTCAAACGACATTTTTAGTGATGGCATCTTCCTGTCCTCCTGCAGGTCGTAGTAGAACATTAACCTGCAGACGGTCGCTGCTTCCAGCGGATAGACATAGTCCGTGGTTTCTTTTGACGATGTATCGAGAACGCGGATCGTCAAGACCCAATCGTCGCGAGGGACAGTAAACCAGGAAAGACTGTCGTATCGACTTCTGCGATTAAAGACTCGCACGAAGTCTTCATCTGGCGGCAGCGGCACCTCGGGTTCGGCAGAAGCACGCTGCATGAGAGCAGATAGTTCGTGATTTTTTGCGATGGTTGCCTCGGCAATGCTGCGACATTCATCCAATGTTTGTTTTGCAGCAGCAATGCGAGTATCTAGCGTTTCAATGTGTTGCCGCACATGATGACAGGTTAACTGACACCAAACACTGGCTATAACTATTACTACAATGATGGCCCATATAAAGGGCGTGATCTGGCGCGGCAGAACGGGAGCTCTAGTAGTCATCGCCGGCCTCAGGAAATGTAGCAAAGTCGCAAGGCTGCGTAGAGAGCCAGAGTTCGTACTCAAATCCGCGTTCGAATTGTGCGCGTGCCAGAGCTGGCATCGGTGAATCTAATGGGTAGTCCTGTTGCGTGCGGGCTGTTTTGAATTGGCTGGACCCGCTGTACGCGTTGGAATTTGGTAAGAGATTGCAATTGAGTTTAGTTTTTCCGTTCACCAGTATGTGCAGCGTCGGGAATGTAGTTCGTAGCTCGATATTACAAATGCCTGCTGGCAAATCCATGGCGTACGGTCCCGTTTGCGTGGGGGCCTCCTCACGATCCAAGAAATTGTCAGCAGTTAACCACTTGAATTCAGGGTGTGTGCTTAAGGAAGGATCGGCGTCGATCCGCCCGATCCGGGTTGGTTCATCATAGTGATCTACGGTCCCCAGTCCATTGACCAGCCCGTATTGCGAGATCGCGCCGCTTTCAAGTACTCCTACGGCGACCATATTGGGTACCGTTGACTGCGGTTGGTTCTTATCGAACTCTATGGGGACGGCGCCAAATTTCAGATAAACTGGCTGGCTGTTGGGAACGTACAATCTAAAACGAACGGGATTACGGTTTGAACTACTGCTGTAGGTCGGAACCTGTAGGATCGACAGCGTTGCCTCATCTCGCGGGTGAACTGTTGCAAATGCTTCGACCAACGGCGTTTTAGAGCGATCTAGTGCAGCACTTAATTTCTGATTGATTTTGGCTCGAAGCAAATCCATCTTCACACGATTCTCCAAGCCATTTAGTTCAGCCTCTCGCGAAATGCTCTGGGATTCGAGACTCGAACGCGTGTACAAAGACTGGATACCAAACAGGGCGATCGCGATCAGAAAAGTCAACGAGAAAATGTCGCGCAATGAGAGTTGCATTCTGTATACACTTCCGTTGGTGAACGGTGACCGCGGGCAAGGAACAAATAGCATTATATGGCCTGCGCAGCATCCGATGCTACCAGTCCCAGAGACTGTGACTTGTGCCTCTGAGTCGTTTGAACGCGTTTGAGCCCATCTTTCAACTTCACGACGTTGAAGTTAATTAAAAGTCCAGCTTCCAGACCGCCACCTGATTCATCCCTCCGCGTCTCTCCGCGATCTCCGCGGTTGACATTCTTGTTCTGAACTGAGCTGATGAATGACTGTTGCGTCAAAGAGAATCCTTCTGTGCGTTTTGCCGTGTGTGATTAACCGCGGAGGACGCAGAGGACCGCGGAGATGGACCTGAGTAAATGTTGACTACGCGTTTGAGCCCGTCTTTCAACTTCACGACATTGAAGTTAATTAAAATCCTGACTTCCAAACGTCCACATCATTTAACCCTCCGCATCTCTCCGCGGTTGACATTCTTATTCTGAATTGAGTAGACGAATGATTGCTGCCTCAACAAGAATCCTTCTGTGCGTTTTGCCGTGTGGGGTTAACCGCGGAGGACGCAGAGGACCGCGGAGATGGACCTGAGTAAATGTTGACTACGCGTTTGAGCCCGTCTTTCAACTTCACGACATTGAAGTTAATTAAAATCCTGACTTCCAAACGTCCACATCATTTAACCCTCCGCATCTCTCCGCGGTTGACATTCTTATTCTGAATTGAGTAGACGAATGATTGCTGCCTCAACAAGAATCCTTCTGTGCGTTTTGCCGTGTGGGATTAACCGCCGGGGACGCAGTGAACGACGGAGAAGGACCTGAGTAATTGTTGACTACGCGTTTGAGCCCGTCTTTCAACTTCACGACATTGAAGTTAATTAGAAGTCCGACTTCCAAACGGCGAAGCCGCAGATAAGACAGAATCTGGGCGTCGTAAAGCGGCAACATTTTTTCGACCGCTTTGAGTTCAACGATTACAGTGTCTTCTACCAACAAATCGATGCGATAGCCTGCATCAAGATCCAAGCCTTCGTAATGAATCGGTAGTATGACTTGAGTCTCGACCCTCAAGCCGCGATGCTGCAGTTCATGCGCCAAACAGATTTCGTAAGCCGATTCAAGCAATCCTGGTCCAAGCGCAGTATGGACTTTGATCGCTGCATCGACAATGTGCCCTGTAACCGTATTGATATCCATCATTCATCCCTCCGCGTCTCTCGGCGATCTCCGCCGTTAGTCATTCTTGTGCTGAACTGATCAGGTGATTGATCACCTCATCGATAATGTACGCTTTAACCGCGTTGAGATCCATCATTTAAGCCTCCGCGTCTCTCCGCGATCTCTGCGGTTGACATTCTTATTCTGAACTGAGCAGATGAATGATTGCTGCCTCAACAAGAATCCTTATGCGCGTTTTTCCGTGTGGGATTAACCGCGGAGGACGCAGAGGATCGCGGAGATGGGCCTTAGTAATTGTTGACTACGCGTTTGAGCCCATCTTTCAACTTCACGACGTTGAAGTTAATTAAAAGTCCAGCTTCCAGACCGCCACCTGATTCATCCCTCCGCGTCTCTCCGCGATCTCTGCGGTTGACATTCTTATTCTGAACTGAGCTGATGAATGACTGTTGCGTCAAAGAGAATCCTTCTGTGCGTTTTGAAGTGGACCCCAATATTAGGACCACGGCTTAAGATAGAAACTCGCGTTTTTTCCGGTATGCTGTTGCAGGGTTGCTAACTCGGTTTACCAAGGAAGAAGCATGACACGGAAGCGACGATCGTTCACCCCCTCTTTTAAAGCCAAGATAGCCTTAGAGCGTGTCTTCAAAATCGGTATTGATCAGCAATCAAGAAAATCGCTACGACTCCGTTGCTAAAAATTTCTTCACATGGAAGACGGAGCCGCAGCGATGGAAATGGAATATCCCACGGATTTGAGCGACAGACAATGGCAAAAAGTTCGCCAGTTACTTCCACCCCGTGCCAAGCGGAGCAGGAAGCCGCTGGATCGGCAGTCGGTATTGAATGCAATTCTGTATGTGAACCGAACCGGTTGTCGGTGGCGATGCACCATAGGAAATCATTTCAAACCGGAAGTCAGTCTACCTGTTCTGGCGGTGGCGTGAGGCAGGTGTATGGCAAAGAATACATATGAACATTTGCGTGAAAAAGTACGTGTACAGTCAGGGAAAAGTCGAGCTCCTACGGCAGCAATCATCGACAGCCAAAGTGTCAAGTCGACGGAGGTTGGAGGCGATGAACGTGGTTATGATGCAGGAGGAAAAAGGTAACAGGCCGCAAGCGGCATATAATGGTTGATACACTCGGATTGCTGCTATGTGTCGTTGTTCACTCAGCGACACTCAAGACCAGACGGCGCGAAGAGTGTGTTCGAATCCGTTTTCGCAACTTTCAAAAGAATCAAAGTCGTATTCGCAGATTCGGCGTACAGCCGAATGAAGCTTCCCGACTGGTTAGCAGAAAATTTCGGCTGCGCCTACTCAACGTTATTCGCGGTTGGCGTGAAAGAACTTTGTGATTTACCAAAACGTTGGATCGTCGAACGAACATTCGGATGAATCGGACGATGTCGACGGCACAGCAAAGACTACGAACGAAATCCAAAATCGAGCGAGGCAATGATTCAAATTACAATGATCGCACTCATGCTCAAAAGACTGGAAAACGCGTAAACTGCATTTTGAAGACGCACGCTCTTAGAGGCAGTTCGTGAGACCAAGACGATAGCAGAAATCGCTCAGAAGCATCAATTGCATCCGACGCAGATAAACCTTTGGAAGAAGCAGTTGCTCGACTGCGCTGAAGACGTCTTCCAGGACGGTCGATCGAAGGAAGCGAAAGCGGTCTCGGATGAGCCGGAATCTGCGGAACTCTTTGAACAGATTGGTCGGCTGAAAATGCAGCTGGAATGGCTCAAAAAATTGCCGAAAACAGTTAGCGAAGCGAGGTCTTGGATCGATTACGACTGCGTGGCCCTCAGTGTCCGAGAGCAGTGTCGTTTATTGGGTTTCCAGCGCAGCGGAATTTATTATGAGCCGCAGCCTGAAACGGTGGAGAATTTGCAATTCATGCGTTTACTGGATGAGGAGCATATGCGGCATCCTGCCAGCGGCTCCAGGCAGCTGGTTGATTTCCTTGAAGGCAGAGGAATGGAGGTCAACCGCAAGCGAATTCAGCGATTAATGCGGAAAATGGGGATCAGAGAAGGATCTCCCAAAACGTCGGACGACAATGGCTGCGGCGGGTCATCAAGTCTATCCGTACTTGCTTCGAAACCTCAAGATCGAACGTCCGAACCAGGTTTGGTGCAGCGACTTTACGTACATCCCAATGGCGACCGGATTCATGTATTTGGTTGCCGTGATGGATTGGTACAGTCGTCACGTCCTCAGCTGGCGATTGTCAAACAGCATGGACGCAGATTTTTGCGTGGAAGCACTCGAGGCGGCACTGGAAGGCGGCACTCCTGAAATCATGAATACTGACCAAGGCTCACAATTTACAGGCCGAGAATTTACCAACCGTCTTAAGGATCGTGGGGTAGCAATCAGCATGGATGGCAAAGGGCGAGCGATTGACAATGTGATGATTGAACGACTATGGCGAACAGTGAAATACGAAGATATCTACCTCAAGGAATACACCAACGGAACCGATCTTCATAAAGGACTGAGAACTTACTTTCATCACTACACCTCAGTACGCAAGCACACTTCGTTGGACCGCCAAACGCCAGCAGAAGTGTACCGTAGTGGCCGGCTAAAACGCGACGTTCCCTCTATCTAAGAAACGCGCAGCCATGGTCCTAATATTGGGGTCCACTTCATTTGGCCGTGTGGGATTAACCGCGGGCGACGCAGAGAAACGCGGAGATGGACCTGAGTAAATGTTGACTACGCGTTTGAGCCCAACTTGCAACTTCATGACATTGAAGTTACTTAAAAAGCCTGACTTCCAAACGGCCACTCATTTAAGCCTCCGCGTCTCTCCGCGATCTCTGCGGTTGACATTCTTGTTCTAGAGCTGAGCTGATGAATGACTGTTGCGTCCAAAGAGAATCCTTCTGTGCGTTTTGCCGTGTGGGATTAACCGCGGAGGACGCAGAGGACCGCGGAGATGGACCTGAGTAAATGTTGACTACGCGTTTCAGCCATCTTTCAACTTCACGACGTTGAAGTTAATTAAAAAGCCTGACTTCCAAACGGCCATATCATTTAAGCCTCCGCGTCTCTCCGCGATCTCTGCGGTTGACATTCTTATTCCTGAACTAGCTGATGAATGACTGTTGCGTCAAAGAAGAGAATCCTTCTGTGCGTTTGGCCGTGTGGGATTAACCGCGGAGACGCAGAGGATCGCGGAGATGGACCTGAGTAATTGTTGACTACGCGTTTGAGCCCATCTTTCAACTTCACGACGTTGAAGTTAATTAAAAAGTCCAGCTTCCAAACCGCCACCTGATTCATCCCTCCGCGTCTCTCCGCGAACTCCTCGGTTGGCGTTCTTGTTCTGAACTGAGCTGATGAATGACTGTTGCGTCAAAGAGAATCCTTCTGTGCGTTTGGCCGTGTGGGATTAACCGCGGAGGACGCAGAGGATCGCGGAGATGGACCTGGGTAATTGTTGACTACACGTTTCAGCCCAACTTGCAACTTCATGACATTGAAGTTACTTAAAAGCCTGACTTCCAAACGTCCACATCATTTAACCCTCCGCATCTCTCTGCGGTTGACATTCTTATTCTGAACTGAGCAGATGAATGATTGCTGCTCAACAAGAATCCTTCTGTGCGTTTTGCCGTGTGGGATTAACCGCGGAGGACGCAGAGAAACGCGGAGATGGACCTGGGTAATTGTTGACTACACGTTTCAGCCCAACTTGCAACGTCATGACATTGAAGTTACTTAAAATCCTGACTTCCAAACGTCCACATCATTCATCCCTCCGCGTCTCTCCGCGATCTCCGCGGTTGACATTCTTGTTCTGAACTGAGCTGATGAATGACTGTTGCGTCAAAGAGAATCCTTCTGTGCGTTTGGCCGTGTGGGATTAACCGCGGGCGACGCAGAGGACCGCGGAGATGGACCTGAGTAAATGTTGACTACGCGTTTCAGCCCATCTTTCAACTTCACGACATTGAAGTTAATTAGAAGTCCGACTTCCAAACGGCGAAGCCGCAGGTCTGGGTTTCGGGCTATGCGCGGGGGTGGAATTGGGCGTGGATACGTTTTAGCCGTGATGTTTCGACTTGGGTGTAGATCTGAGTCGTTTGAATGCTGGCGTGTCCGAGCAATTCTTGAATCTGGCGCAAGTCGGCTCCGCCAGCGAGCATGTGAGTGGCAAAACTGTGGCGCATGGTGTGCGGGCTAATGTCTGGGTCGATGTCAGCTCTCAAGGCATAACGCTTGACCAACTCCCAAATAGCTTCACGGCGCAGGCGACGTCCCGTGCGTGACAGGATTAGCCACGGGAATCGCTCTGGCTCACGTTCGCCGATCAGACGCGGACGCAGTTCCGCCACATAGATGCGAATCGCTGATTGGGCTTGTTGACCAATGGGTACCATTCGCTGTTTGGAGCCCTTACCCTCGACCAGGCAGTAGCCTTCGTGCAAATGCACGTTGGCTAGCAGCAGGTTTGAGACTTCTGAGACGCGGCAGCCGGTGGCGTACAGCAATTCCAGGATACAGCGGTCGCGTTGCCAATAGATATCGTATTTTCGTGGTGCGGCCAGGAAACGGTCGACGGCGGCGGTCGTGAGGGCCTTGGGAATTCGCTGCCACATTTTCTGGGTTTGCAGCAATTCCGACGGATTATCTTGCACGACGCCTTCGAGTTGGAGGTATTTGAAAAACATCCGCGTCGTTACAATAGCTCGCGAGATGGAGGCCGGCGCGAGTTGCTCGCTTTGCAGCCACGCTACGAATTCGCTGAGATCCGCCAGTTTGAGGCGAGTCAGGGGCTTGGTGCCTTGCCATTGCAGCAACCGTTTGAGATCCCGACCGTAAGCCATCACCGTGTTTTCGGCTAGGTGACACTCGGTCCGCAAGTAGTCGGTAAAACGTTGGTGCCAATCGGTGCTGGTAGAAGATGGCTCACTTTTGGGATTGGCACCGCCACTTTGTCGAAGTCGTTGTAGCTTGCTGCCCACAGTTTGCGATCCCCAAAAACGCTTACCCGGATGCGGCATGCGGAAAGTGCGAATTGTTCCTCAATCGACTGACCTTGCAATCACGACATAGCTATTGTTGAGCCTTATCGTCGAAACAAACCTGCCGCCCCTTACCTACGGTGATCAGGTAATGTGAAACAGTTAATAGGATTCTACGGATGAAGATCTTGGTTATCGGTGGTGCCGGTTACGTCGGTTCGCACACCGTGCGGCAGTTGATTCGCAACGGCCACGAAGTTAGTGTGTACGACAATTTGTCGCGAGGGCACAGCAAGAGCGTACCTCCTGAGTCGCTGATTGTGGGGGAATTGTCAGATCGTGCAGGGCTGCGACAAATATTGATCGAACGCGAAATTGAGGCGGTCATGCATTTTGCCGCATTCGCGCTGGTTGGCGAATCGGTCGCCCAGCCTGCGATGTATTACCAGAACAACGTCACAGCTACATTGGAATTGCTGGAAGCCATGCGGGCGGCCGGCGTATGGCGAATCGTGTTTTCCAGTACGACCGCAACGTACGGGCAACCCGAAAAAGTGCCGATTAGCGAAACCACGTTGCAATTGCCCATCAATCCCTACGGCTTTACCAAGCTCGTGATTGAACACGCGTTGACCGACTACGCACACGCCTATGGCTTTGGTTGTGCCGCATTGCGCTATTTCAATGCTGCTGGTGCAAGTCCCGATGGTGATATCGGTGAAGATCACGATCCGGAGAGTCATTTGATTCCATTGGTCTTGCAAACGGCGTTGGGCCAGCGCGAGCGGATTGGGATTTTTGGTGAAGACTATCCGACGCCCGACGGTACTTGTATCCGCGATTACATCCACGTCGACGACTTGGCGGATGCCCACCTGCGTGCCCTACATTTACTGGAGCCTGGGAGCAATTTGCAGTTGAATTTGGGTAGCGGCCATGGTCACAGCGTAAAGTCGGTCATCGACGCATGTCGGCGAGTTACCGGACATCCAATTCCAACGAGCATTGAAGCTAGACGGCCTGGGGATCCGGCTGAACTGATCGCCGACTCGAGTCTCGCGGGGCGAGTGCTCGGTTGGACCCCGAAATATGTAGACATCGAAGCTATTGTGTCGACGGCTTGGAAATGGCATCAGTCCCACCCGCGTGGTTATGCAAGTTAGGACGTGGTGAGACTTACCTTCGCGTCCACTTGTAGCCTCATCCATTCCGGAAACTGGTATGCAAGAAATCATCATTGCGAAACCCTATGAATTCATACCGCCGCATCGTGGTAACTTGGCACCGACGCTGATTCAGTCGTTTCGGATTGTCGACTGGTACTTGAGGAAATACGAAGGTGTCGTATCACACGAAGTGCGTGGCATCGATCATTTGAAAGAGTCGTTACGAGCTGGGCACGGAATTGTGTTGGCTCCCAACCACTGTCGTTATGCAGATCCGATCGCGATGGGCTGGTTGGCCCGTAAGGCGGGCACGCATGTCTTTGCGATGGCCAGTTGGCATTTATTCAATCAAGGCTGGCTGCAAGCCTTTGCCATGCGTATGTGTGGAGGGTTTAGCGTGTACCGCGAGGGCATCGATCGGCAGTCGTTGGAAACGGCTGTTGATATCCTCGCGCAGGCCAGCCGCCCTTTGGTCGTTTTTCCCGAAGGCACGGTCTTTCGGACTAATGACATAGTGCAACCATTGCTCGATGGCGTAGCTTTCTTAGCGCGTTCAGCGGCGCGGCGGCGCGAGAAACAAAGTCATGGCAAAGTGGTTATCCACCCGATTGCCATCAAGTATTTGTTTCGTGGAGATGTCCAGTCAAGTGTCGAACCGATTGTGACCGACTTGGAAAACCGTTTTTCATGGCAATCCACTGGACCGCGAGGCGATTTGATTGCACGTGTCACTCGGCTCGAAGCCGCACTGTTGGCGCTCAAGGAAATTCAGCACTTGGGCAGCCCGCAAATGGGGAGCCTAAGCGAACGCCGTGCCGGGCTGATCTCACATTTGTTGGGTACGACCGAAGAAAAGTGGCTCGGACGCATCCAGTCGGACCAAAAGATGATTCCACGGATTAAGCAGTTGCGGGTTAAGATGGTTCCCAAATTGATCGACCCGCATACCAGTCAGACAGACATCAACGCAATTTGGGCCGATCTAGCTAAGCTCTATCTGGCGCAACAAATTGGCTCTTATCCCGCTGGCTATCTCGACCAGCCTACGGACACACGCTTGCTAGAGACGGTCGAACGACTCGACGAAGATATCACCGACCGTGCACGTATTCATCGACCACTGCACGCGATTCTACAAGTGGATCAACCCATTGAAGTGGACTGTGAGAAACCGCCGCGCGGCGTGGAGGACCCCGTAATGACTGAGTTACAATTGCGATTGGAAACCATGCTCGCACCGCTTGCAAGCGAGGCATGTCCCTTGTGAATACGTATCTGTGAATACATATCATGACCCGTTTCCATTCGGCAATGAACTACATGGAACATGAAGGCTGCTGGGCGTGAAGCAACTTTCCGAGCAACTTAAGTTGCAAGCGCAAGAACTGGGATTCACACTTACGGGAATTACACCCGCCGCAGCGCCAGCGCGATTGGCGCAATTGCATCAATGGCTCGAGGCGGGCTATGCAGGGCAGATGCAGTACATCGAAGCGCGGCGCGAGGCGTATTGTCACCCAACACACGTTTTGGATGGCTGCCGCAGTCTACTAATGCTGGCGATGCCCTATTTGACCAGGGATGACGACAAGTCGGTTAGCGATTCCGTAGTGGGGCAAGCGCGAGTCGCTCGCTATGCCAACGGTGAAGTGGATTACCATGATGTTATTCACACGCGACTGAAAGCGTTAAAAGCCTGGTTGCTCCAGCGGCAGCCTGCGGCATTGGTGCGTGGTGTCGTTGATACAGCTCCTCTGTTGGAACGTGAGTTCGCTGCTTTGGCTGGACTCGGTTGGATCGGCAAGAACACGCTACTATTGAATCGACGTTATGGTAGCTATTTCTTCTTGGCGGCGCTATTGACCGACTTGGAATTGACGGCGGACGAACCCTACGCGTCAGATCACTGCGGCACCTGTACGGCCTGTCTTGATCAATGTCCTACGAATGCGTTTCCAGCGGCTTATGTGCTCGACGCCAATCGCTGTATTAGCTATTTGACCATTGAGCATCGCGCGGATATTCCAGACGAGCTTGCCCAGCAACTTGGCGACTGGGCATTTGGCTGTGATGTTTGCCAGGAGGTTTGCCCCTGGAATCGCAAGGCCGAAGTTGGAGTTGAGGTGGTCTTTGCGACGCGCAAGGAACTTGAATCACTGGACGTTATCGAGATCTTGAATCTCGACGAATTGGGTTTTCGCAATCGGTTTCGCCACACGCCGCTGTGGCGCAGCAAACGCCGTGGTTTGTTGCGCAATGCCATCTTGGTAGCTGGCAATCAACGATTGCAGGCGGCTCGCCCTGCGCTGGAACGACTCAGCACGGATACTGAACCGCTCATCCAAGCCGCTGCCACATGGGCGCTGTGCAGAATAACCCCGACTTGAAGTCCGTGAAGCGTCAGTCCGGGCGGTCCAGCAGCTGTATCTTAAGCCGACGGCCGAAACAGACGAGCTTGGACAATCGTTACGACCGGCAAAATCCAACTAATCGGTAGGCTGAAGAATGATTTACCGGGCCAAACTGTTGACGATTGGCATTGGTCGATTAGCGTGGAAGTTGGCGCCAAGGACGGACTGCTACACAGCTTGGGGGCTAACAGATTCCACCAAGCACGAAGGGACTCGATGCAAACCAACCAGAGTCCACTTCATGAGGTCCCAGATTTACCATGCGCATTTCGAAACTACTTCTTCCCTGTTTGCTCGTTTTAACGCTAGCGGCTAGCGCGTCGGCGGACTGCGGCGGGCTGGGGCTTGCCTATCTATACGGTTACGGCGGTGTGAATAACATGGGCATGCGTTCGTACAACAATTACACGCCACCCTATTTCTCGATGCATCCACCGGTCTACTACGGCCAGCGATTCACGCGTCCCTACGGTGCCAGTCCATTTGCCGCTTGGCCACAATTGCAACCTAGCGCAGCTTACGCGCCACAGCCACACGTTGACCGCTCGTTGATGATTCACAATCACTACGTGCCAGCGGCGGAAGTGATTGCGGCCCCTGCCGTTGTGCAATCGGCTCCAGTCCAACCACTAGTAATTGAGAATCCGCACTTTAACGATCAAGCCGTCCGCTACACTGCCAAGTAGTCAGATTCAGCTTAGTCGAACGAGAGGGTCGGGAGTCTTTTCAGCAGCGCCGCCACCGAAGAGATGTTGCTGATAAGAACCTAGGGTTGCTAATGGGTTAAGCGAATTAGGCTGAAAAGACTCCTGTCATATAGGTCGACACATCGTGAACGGTTACGAGGAGTTTAAGCGCGGGCGGGGAGTTGGTCCTACTAGCCCCCGCCTGCGACTTCGGAAAATTTAGGTTGTCCGAGATCCGCTCAGTAATTTCTCGAACGATGCTTAGGTGGGATTGCGCGAGAGCTTGGGCCAAGCAAGTTGGCTCCAGCCCCATTTGAGCAATTCGCCCGTCAGCAACTGTTCTGTCCACGTCTTGCGATCCATCGAAAAGTTGGTCCATACTGCCTCCAAGTAGGGTTCGCTGGCGGTGGACAACGTGGGGATTAAGCCCTCGCGCTCGATCGAACGCAGGCCCTCCCAATAATGTTCGATGATATGTTCTTGGAACATATTGCCAGCGATTTCTAAGCTGACCACGGCCCCCTGCCCTACCGCTTGAATCTTGTTCAGAGCCACCACGGACATAGTAGCCGAGACGTCCCAGATTGATGCGTTCTGATCTTGAGCTGCCAATTCCATTTGCCGCCACAGTTGGTCGATCTCGGCGAAGGGGAGCAGTTTCGTCGGGTCAACCTTGGTGATGGCAGCTTGGGTTTCTTCGATCGTCTTGCGCATGCCTTCGATGGAGATGGGCGGTTGATCGAACATACTGACCGCGCCGCCTGATGCTTGCTCAAGCGCTTCGATCAAGTCTGCGGCACCGTCTATCGTCGTTTCCGCATCGATGATTCCTTGCTCCTTCAGTCGTGTGCTCAGCTGCTGTAGATAAGCCTTGGAACCGTAGGCTACATCGCTGAAGATCGCCAGCACCGTCAGCGGCGACATGTGGAAAGTGGCCAGCGCTGTCATGTCCAACAAATTGCCGACCGTCTTGCGCGCCAAGAAAACTTCTTCTTGGTTGGGCTGATCTTTGCTTGCGACTTTACGCACACCACCCAGGTCGTTGACGACGAAATCCAGCATCTGCTGCACGAAGATGGAATACGATTTTGAATTGCGAAAGGCGGAAGGCACAATCCAATTGGCAGACTCGCGCACTAGACCTCCCGCCAGCGCGCCTGCGCTTCGCAGTGTACGCTCCGGCAGACTTGCCGAGTAGTGAAACATGCGCAGCAACGCGCTCGACGCCTCGCCGACCGTTTGTTGTTCCATATCGATTGGCACCGGATCATCGATCGACAGCGGATCGAGACCTGCCGGATGGATTGTTCCTCGGTCCTTTGGCTCACTGGGGGCCTTTGGCTCACTGGGGTCTGGCATGGATGGACCGTTGTTCATTTCTAAGCTCGTTTTCCGACCTGTTGTAGGACTGTACGCAGTCGATTTCTGGACCAACGTCAAATCAAACCGCAAGCTGAAGACGTCGATAAAATAGCTGGGACGCAGGCGCCTGCGGCTTGCCGTTAAACGATTAAACTGCCTGCTCGGGCGTGCGGCTGCTCAGCGTGGTGAAATTTGCTGATAGTAGTTGGCTGTAAAACGGCTGCGAGTGGGCGCTGCTTCGGTCGCGAGCCCTTTCTCCAGCTCCCCTAAAATCAATAGCACTGCCTGTGGTTCGATAGAAGCGGCCAATTCTTGGGGAATAACAATATCCACGTGCTGGAGCTGGGCAGGTTCTACCAGCCACTGACCGTCGGTATGTTGATTGGCTGCGTTAACTTCAACAATGGTCGCCCAAGCATAACGGGACGCCTGCTGATGGTTATTGGCCCAGTACTTGGAGCCTTGCTTTACCACTTGTTGTACGTCGGCTTGTTCCGCCACCGCCCGTCCAATGCCTCTCAGCTTGTCGCGGGCGGTACGCCGTATGGGGTTGCCAACCGGCAGGGCCGACATTTGTTCGGAAATTTTGATCAAGTCTTCATAGACCTGCAACGCGAGCGGCTTTAGGTCCGTCGAGCCGGCTTGGACAGCCGCCGACCAGTCTGCCAAGTGCGATTCCGTAACATGGATCACGTCGAACACGTTATCGGTGCCTACGTCGGCACTCGGCTGGCTGGTTGGGGCGCTGGTATTTACGCGAGCCGCGCTGGGCATGGGCTCAACCGACGGTGTGGAATTCGCAGAGTCTGCATCGGTTGGCACTGTATCGCCTGGCGTTGCGGCTAGCGTGGGATCTACCGTAACGTCACTTGGGTTCTCTTCGACGCCCGTTGATCCTTCGGGATTCTCCGCGACGGGCATCTGGAGGCTAGGCAATCCGCTGGCAGCAGCAGGAGTTGGTGCTGCCGGTTGGGCACTGCCGTTCTGCGCCAGCGGATCCTTAAGCGGGCGGAATTTTTCTGGGACAATCCATGGGATGTAGCGGCCGACGGCCGGGCCGGCACCGGCAATGTCAGTACCGATTAGGTGCCAGATGAGTAGCAGAGAAATGGGAATAGCGGCCAGTCCACCCAAAGCGACTTGCAGTACCGACCACAGTGGCGATTTTGCCTTGCGGCGCATCCGCTCGTATTTTTCATGGTTGATTGGTTGAAACCTGGACCAATCTGTTTGCTTTTTCGTCGGCTCTTCAGCAGCCAGTTCTAGCTCATCAACGACGCTTTCTGCGGTGCGTTCGGTAGCGGCAACGGGTTGGGGAACTTCCGGAGTCTCCGCAACTGAGATTTGCTGGGGCTCCGGATCCTCAATAACTTCCCAGGTTTTCAAAGCTTCGAGAATCTCTTGAATCACAAACTGCTCATGGCAGTGCGGGCACTGAATTGTTGCCTGGTTAGATACCGGCGGCAGAACAGTGATTTGATTGCACGCTGGGCAGGGCAGAATTGGATTCACAGTACTTCGCTCAAATTATTGCGGATTCGACAAGTTTTCGCTGGTTGTCTGGCCTCAGCGACTGGGGGAGAGCACGGCCCCCCTAGTATCTCAATGGACCGCAATTTGAGCAACTGTTGAGGTAACTTCGTGAGCGAACCCGGCAGAAGCACGAGGCTACGTTGAGGATTCAGGATTTGGGCTCGTTGGACAGCAGGCGCCGGGCGCTTTCGATCAAGCGGTCCATGGGAAATGGCTTGCGAATATAGTCGTCCACGCCCAACAACTCGGCATATTGTTGATGGCGATTGCCCTCGTTCCCAGTGATCATGATCACGCGTACACTGCTATTGCCATCTCGCCGCAGTTGTTCCAGGACGAGGAAACCGCTTCGTTTGGGCATCATCATGTCCAGGATAAGCAAGTCTGGCACCATCTTCTCGGCCAGAGCCAAGCCCTGGTTGCCGTCTCGGGCAATTGACACTTTGAATCCACTGTTCTCTAGCGCGTAGCGCATCGATTCGACGATTTCTGCGTCGTCATCGACCAACAAGATGTGGGGTTTGGGGTCAGAATCTGCATTCTCAGCTTCTGGTTCGGTCATGGCAGGCAATATCACAAAGTTAGGGTTAAAAAGGCCCAAAAGTGGTGGGGTCGTGGTATTCTGGTGCTACCAAAGTGAACCTTCGTTTGTCACACTAGTTATGATAGCTGTGCGTGGGAGGTGCCTCCCAACCCATGGCTAGACGGAATAGTCGAGTTTTTCCTGTCTTGCCGGACCAGTCTGGCCTCTAAATCGCAGCCGTACAATCTCGACATTATAAACGACTTTTAGCGCGTCGGGGCATTTCTTTTGAAGCTCCCTTTTCTGAGCCTCGCCTAACGACGCATGACTCTCATTCATGGACGCGACCAGCGTGACCGAATCGAACGAACCGAACCCAGGTTTACTGAAACAACAAATCCTGGACTACGTTTTTCATCCCAACTATCAGCCCCTAAAACCCAAGGGAATTCACTCCGCATTGGGACTACCGCCAGACGAATATCCTGTGGTGCGCAAAACCATCAAACGCATGGTTTTGGATGGAGAGCTCGCCTACGCGGGAAATCACTTAGTATTGACGCCTGATCAAATCAGCGGTTCGCCAAAATTGATACGCGGCACGTTTCGCCAGGCTGCGGCAGGTTTCGGTTTTGTGCGTCCAATCGCCACCGGCAAGCTCGGCGCTGTAGACGATATCTTCATTCCAGCTTCGGCGACCAGCACGGCCATGGAGGGCGACTTGGTACAAATTCGAGTGCGTCCCAGCCGTCGGGGCGGACAGGAGGGCGAAGTACTTGATGTGGTGGAACGTGCGCGGCGTCAGTTCGCGGGCTCTTATGGCGTCGAAAATGGTAAATCCATGGTGTGGCTCGATGGCGTAACCGTCGGCTCGCCGATCGAGGTAGGCGATGTTCGGGGATTGCCCGTCGAAGTCGGCGACAAAGTCGTAGTTGAAATCGTCAAGTTCGCGGATGGCGTTTCCATCGGCGAAGGCGTGATTCTCGAGGTCCTTGGTTCCAGCAAGAATCCGGCGGTCGATACCCTGGCGGTCATGCGTCAATATGGTCTGGACGAAGAGTTTCCGCCCGAAGTCATCGAGCAAGCCCGCGCGATGGCGGATGCTTTTGTCGAAGGCGAAATTCCTGCCGATCGCCGTGATTTGACGAAAGTGGTCACACTGACCATCGACCCCTATAACGCACGGGATTTCGATGATGCCATCTCCCTTTCAAAGAACGAAAAGGGCAATTGGGAATTGATGGTGCACATCGCCGATGTTGCGCACTTCGTGCCAATCGGCTCCGCCTTGGATGAAGTCGCCAAGCAGCGAGCGACGAGCGTCTATTTGCCAGATCGCGTGATCCCCATGCTGCCCGAGTTGATCAGCAATCACTTAGCCAGCTTGCAACCCGACAAAATCCGCCTTACAAAGACCGCGTTGATGGAAATGACCGACAACGGCACCATCGTGCATCAAGAGGTCTTCAACTCAGCGATCCACAACGATCAGCGTTTGAATTACGAACAGGTCGACATGTACCTGCAGGATCCCGAACCATGGCGCGAGAAACTAACGCCAGAGGTTTGGCAATTGTTGCGCGACATGCACACGCTGGCCATGGTCCTGCGAAAGAATCGAGCCGACGATGGCGCAGTCGAACTTCACCTGCCAGAAATCAAAATTGATTTAGATAAGACTGGCAAGGTCAAAGGTGCGCGATTGGTCGAATACACCGAAAGCCACCAAATCATCGAAGAATTCATGCTGGCCGCCAACCAAGCGGTTGCTACTTGGCTGGATGGTTTGAACATTCCATTCCTCCGCCGCGCGCACGCGCCGCCCGAACGTCGCAAGCTCCTGAAGCTGAGCGAGTTCGTGCACGATCTGGGAATCAAATGCGAGAGCCTCGAAGATCGCTTCGAAATTCAGAAGGTGGTCAAGCAGGTGCGCGGCAAGCCGACCGAGTTTGCTGTTAACTATGCCATCCTAAAATCCATGAGCAAAGCGGTGTATCAACCCGAAATGGAAGAGCACTACGCATTGCGATTCGAACACTACTGCCACTTTACCAGCCCCATACGTCGCTATCCCGATTTGCAAGTTCATCGAACGGTCAATCGTCTAATCAACAACCAGCCACCCTTTGGGGATCCCATTCCTGTGCTGATTACGTTGGGGCATCACTGTTCCGACAAAGAGCAGAATGCCGAGTGGGCGGAACGCGAGCTGATCAAAGTTAAACTGCTGCACTTCTTGAACAAGAAGATTGGCGAAACGATGCCAGGTGTCATCAGTGGTGTTGTGCCCGACGGCTTTTACGTGCGTGGCACCAAGTTTCCAGCAGAAGGCTTTGTGTCCATAAACTCGCTGCCAAACGATCGCTACCGCTACGAAAAACGCGGCCAAGTGCTCGAGGGCTTCAAGGGCGGAAATCGCTACCGACTCGGTGACGAGCTGACCGTGAAGATCCAAGAAGTCGATTTGGCGCGACGGGCACTAATTCTGAGTGTCGAAAAGAATCACACGGCTGGCAGTGAATTCGCCGCCGGCGGTCGAGGCCACAAACATGCCAGTGGTAAAGCTTATGCGAAAAAAGGCAAGAAGATCGGTACTGCCAAGAATAAAGGCAAACGCACCAAAAAGAATCGCCGCTAGTCTCTTTGGGTCGATTGGTTATAGCTACTCGGGTGGGTGCTGGCGGTCCATTTGCGTCCCGATTTGGCATTGAGAGAAGCCAGTGAGCAAGTTACATTTGTGCAATTCGTCGACACATTGCAAAGAGACTAGGCAAAATGAAACCTGATATCCATCCAAACTACCAAGAAACAAACGTGACCTGCGGTTGCGGCAACTCATTTACTACGCGTAGCACACGGCCTGAGTTGAAGCTCGACATATGCGGTGCTTGCCATCCGTTTTATACCGGCAAACTCAAGTTCGTCGACACTGCCGGTCGGATTGAAAAGTTCCAGAATAAGTTTGCTGCGGGCAGCTATGCGAGCCTCCAAAAGCCCAAGAAGGCAAAGAAGAAGTAGCGCGATTGGCCCGCTGGGCATTGCACTGTCTTGCTGACCGATCTGGTTTTAGCGCTTCGCCACGGCGACCGCGTTTGCAACAACGACATTTTGACAATGAGTAGCCCGGCGTGACATCGATCACGTCGGGCTCTATTTGTTTATCCGCTGGTCACACACAGCTAACTATGACGAAATCGAACCATGAACGTCCGCGAAGAACTGGAATCGAAACTCAAACGCTTTGAAGAGCTAGAACGCTCGATGGCTGAGCCCGAGATCATGTCGGATTCCAGCAAGATGGCCGCTCATGCGCGCGAGCATGGAGGGCTAGCCCGCTTGGCCAATAAATATCGCACCTTTAAAAAACTGTCGGACGACATCGCTGGCCTTGTCGAAATGTCCGAAAGTGACGACGCGGATGAACGCGAAATGGCTGAGGCTGAATTGGTTAGCTTGCGTGCCGAGCGCGAATCGCTTTGGGACGAATTGCTGGAGATGACCATTGGCGGCGAAGACGCCAACCGCACGCGATGTGTCATGGAAATTCGGGCTGGCACAGGTGGTGAAGAAGCTGCTTTATTCGCCCGAGACTTGTACGAGATGTATCAGAAGCACGCCGAAGGCAAAGGCTGGAAGACGGAAATCATGGATATGAGCCCCACGGAGCGCGGCGGCTTCAAAGATATCGTCATCGCGCTCGAGGGCGAAGGCGTCTATCGCGAGTTGCAGTTTGAAAGTGGCGGTCATCGCGTGCAACGCGTTCCCGAAACTGAGACTCAAGGTCGCGTGCATACTTCGGCAGCCACGGTGGCCGTGATGGCCGAGCCCGAGGATGTCGAGGTGGAATTGAAGAAGGAGGATTATCGCAAAGATCAATTTTGTGCAAGTGGTCCAGGTGGACAACACGTCAACAAGACTGAGTCTGCGATTCGCTTAACCCACTTTGAAACGGGTATTGTCGTGCAGTGCCAAGACGAAAAGAGTCAATTGAAGAACTTGGCCAAAGCGTTGCGAGTACTAAAAAGCCGCATCTATGATTTTCGCCGACAGGCCGAACACCAGAAACGCGCCGACGCGCGCAAGAGCTTGATTGGTTCAGGTGACCGCAGCCAACGCATTCGGACCTATAACTTTCCGCAGAATCGAATTACCGACCACCGCATCAATTTCACATTGTATAAACTCGACCATGTGATGGCTGGCGATCTCAGTCCCGTCACCACTGCTCTGCTCGAGTACGAGCGTGATCAGCTTCGCGGCGAAACGGAGAAGGCGGTATGAGCACTACGGAAACATGGACGGTTGGTAAGCTGCTCAATTGGACAACCGAGTTCTTAAGAAAGAACGGTTCACCTTCACCACGACTGGATGCCGAAGTCCTGCTGGCGCATGCCCGCGGCTGCCAGCGTATCGAGCTGTACACTTCCTTTGATGATGAACCTAGCGAAGAAATTCGCACCGCCTTTCGCGAAATGGTAAAGCGGCGATCGGAAGGCTCGCCGGTAGCCTATCTAGTCGGGCATAAAGAATTCTATGCGACTCATTTCGAAGTCAATCCTGACGTGCTCATTCCGCGTCCGGAAACGGAGCACTTGGTAGTCGAGGCGCTCGATCTTGCCAAAGAACTGACAGCCAAGCCGCTGCGTATCGCCGACGTGGGGACTGGTTCCGGTTGTGTGGCTATTATTCTGGCCAAACAATTACCTCACAGTCATCTGACCGCCATCGACATCAGCCCGGGAGCTCTGGAGACTGCGCGGCGGAATGCGGTTTCGCACAGTATCGATGAATCACAGATCTGCTTTGTCGAAGGAGATCTGTTATCGGCTTGCGAACCCGAGCAACAGTTCGAGCTGATTGTGAGTAATCCACCGTACGTTTCTGATGCGGAGTATGCGGAGCTAGACAAATCGGTGCGTGACTACGAGCCCAAATCGGCGCTCGTCTCAAGTCCCAGCGGTGCGGAAATCATACAGCGGCTAATCGGTCAGTCAGCGCAGCATTTGGTAAGTGGCGGCTGGTTGATTTTTGAGTTCTCGCCAATGTTGGCCGAACGATTGAACGAGTTTGGCGGTCCTGAGTGGGAAGAGCCGCGGTTGATGAAAGACCTTGCCGGGCATCCGCGCGTCGTGTCTCTGCGTCGTGGGCCAACCCGTTAACGGGTTAGTGAGAGAGAGCTTGAATCACGTTAAGTCAACTTTACGAGGAATCGACATCATGATGCAAATGGAAAAATTGGTCTCGCTCTGCAAGCGGCGGGGCTACATGTTTCAGTCTAGCGAGATCTATGGTGGCCTGAATGGTTTTTGGGACTACGGTCCGCTCGGCGTCGAGCTCAAACGTAATGTCAAAGAGTGCTGGTGGCGGGATATGGTCAGCGGCCACGATGAGCTGTCGGTAGCCCAGGGCGCGCCCAGCGAATATGAAATGACGGGCCTCGACTGCACGATTATCATGCATCCCCAGGTTTGGAAATGCTCGGGACACTACGACTTGTTTCACGACTTTATGGTTGACTGCAAGCAAACTCGCAAACGTTACCGGCACGATCAGGTTCGCGGTCGCTGGGTCGAAGCCAAGGGCCAGAAGATTTTTGTAACCAGCATGGCCGAAGCTGCTGAAGAATTCGAAGAAATTCAGCGGCGAGCGCTGAAGTATTTTAAGCTCCGCGCAAAAGACATTGATGAGCTCAGCTACGACGGCGATTTCAGAAGCTTGACCGAGATCGACGACTTTACCCAAGTGCTGGCGCCCGATGCGAATGAGCTAGGAACTTTGACCGAGCCGCGCGAGTTTAATCTGATGTTTAAGACCTACGTCGGCGCGCTCAGTGGTGAAGAAGGTGCCGCCTTTCTCCGACCGGAAACCGCGCAGGGCATCTTCGTCAACTTCAAGAATGTGCTCGATAGTTCACGGGTCAAGATTCCGTTTGGCATTGCCCAAATTGGCAAGAGTTTTCGCAACGAAATTACGCCGCGCAATTTTACGTTCCGCTCTCGCGAATTTGAGCAAATGGAGATTGAGTTTTTTTGTCATCCTGATTCGTCAGCAGACTGGTATCGCTACTGGCGCGACCGTCGCATGAAGTGGTACGTTGACTTGGGATTGTCGGGCGAACGATTACAACTCCGCGAGCACCACTCCGATGAACTCAGCCACTATTCGACCGGCACCGCCGACATTGAATATGCCTTTCCATTCTTGCCTGAGGGTGAATTTGGCGAATTGGAGGGCATTGCGCATCGTGGTGACTTTGATTTGCGGAGTCATATGGAAGGCAAGCTGGATGAAAAGTCCAATCCATTGGTGGTCCAGCTTGGCGAAGACGGCAAGCCCAAATACCGTGGTAGCGGCAAAGACTTAACCTATCGCGATGAAATCACCAACGAGCGATTTATTCCCCACGTCATTGAACCTTCATCGGGTGCCGATCGCGCTACTTTGGCGTTTCTCTGCGAGGCATATTGTGAAGATGAGGCACCAGATGAAAACGGTAAGCTTCAGACACGCACGGTTCTGAAGCTGCACCCGCGCCTAGCTCCAGTTAAAGCCGCCGTGTTTCCGCTGGTGAAAAAAGACGGTATGCCTGAAGTCGCCAAGGACATCTATCGCGCCCTCAAGCAAAAGTTCAACGTGTTTTACGATGAAAAAGGTGCGGTTGGCCGCCGCTATCGCCGTCAGGACGAGGCCGGTACTCCGTATTGTATTACCGTCGATGGCGAATCGCTGACAGACAAGACCGTTACGATCCGCGACCGTGATTCGCTCGAGCAAACTCGCGTCAAAATTGACGAAGTGGTAGCGGAAATCGAATCGCGCATGGCCTAAACATGCGTTGATGAACATTGTTTTGCTCGATCTTGCCAGTGCGTCGAGATAGAATGGGGGCTTTTAGATCCCTGTCCTCTCTTTCGTAGTTCGAAGATGAACAGACTCAAACGAACATGTACGGCCCCACAGCGGAATCGATTCCGCCTGGCCGGTTTCGAGCATCTTGAGGCCCGACGGGTCTTGGCCACGTTCCTGGTCACGAACGTTGCAGATTCGGGCCAAGGCTCGTTTCGCGACGCAATTGTAGCGGCAAATGCCTCAAGCGACTCAGACACCATCGAGTTCAATATTGAGTCTGCGAGCAAGACGATTCGCCCCGCGTCTGCGCTTCCTGAAGTTGCTTTTCCGCTAAGCATCGACGCGACGACGCAACCTGGTTATGCCGGGAAACCGCTGGTCGAGCTAGACGGTAGTTTGCTTAATGGATCAGAATTCGGACTACGCATCACGGGCGGAGACAGTAGCGTCCGCGGACTGGCGATCAACAGCTTTCCCGGTGCGGGCATCGCATTGATAAATCAAGGTCAGTCAATTATCAGTGGTTGCTTCATTGGTACCGATCTCACTGGCGATTCTGCCCGACCCAATGGGCAGCATGGCATATACATTTCAAACTCTCATTCGAATCAGATCGGCGGCAGCGAGATCGGCGAAGGCAACTTGATCTCGGGGAATACCGCCGAAGGCATCCGTGTCGACGGTCGAATCTCAACGAGTAACGAGATCCAAGGAAATCTGATCGGTACCAGCGCGGATGGCATGTCAGCAATCCCCAACCAAAGATCAGGAGTACTACTGTTCGACGCAGCGTCGTTTAACATCATTGGTACCAATGGCGACGGAGTCGATGACGATCGAGAACGAAATACGATCTCGGGAAACACTTTTAACGGAATTGAAATTCATAATGCGATGCGGAACACGGTCGCGGGAAACTGGGTTGGGTTGTCGACCGATGGCAGTGCCGCCCTAGCGAACGGCTTCGAGGGAATCTTGATGCGCAATTCCAGCGAGAATACTATCGGTTCAAACCTTGATGGTATCAGCGACGCGGAAGAACGAAACGTCGTCTCGGGCAATTCGCAATCGGGCATCCGACTCCTTAGCTCGGTTGGCAATAGGATCGTGAAGAACTCCATTGGCGTGTCGCCCCTCGGCAATTTTGCAATCGCCAACGGGTTTGCCGGAATCCTACTTGAAGAGAAATCTGATTCAAACGTTATTGGCAACTCGGGCACCAGTCTCGATGGAGGTAATTTAATCTCCGGAAACTCTGATAGCGGCATTCGAATTGGCGATTCGCACTTGAACACAATCGGAGGAAATCTAATAGGGACCAATCTCGCTGGCGAAGCCGCCATTCCCAACCAGTTTGTAGGTATCTACCTGAATGAGCTCTCCAGCGGGAACATTATTGGTATCGATGAAGTTGGTCAGAACTACTTGGCGGAACGCAATATCATCGCGGGGAACATATGGGATGGAATCCGACTGGATTCCGCCGATCACAATCGAATCTCTGGCAATTATATTGGCGTAACGGCTGACGGAGGCACACCTCTTCCCAATTTGCGAAGCGGTGTTTCCATTAATTTTGGCGCCAATGCAAATATCATTGGAACCGATAGTGGTTTGCAGAATGCGGTGAACAACGCTGCGGAAGGCAACCTAATCTCAGGCAATAAGAATCACGGCGTGTGGATTTATCAGTCGAACGATACGCTCATCGCGGGGAATAGGATTGGTATTGCCGGCGATGGGATTTCAGCGCTCGCCAATGAACAAGATGGAATTCACATTGGCGCAGATTCCACGAACACAATCGTCGGACTAACCGGCTTCGTAGAAAATGATTTTGCGTCGCGCAATATCCTATCCGGAAATCTACAGCAGGGAATTCGCATCGACCAGGCCGACCATACCCGCGTTTCTGGAAATTGGATTGGCACCAGTGCTGACGGAATGGCAGCCGTACCAAACGGCCTCAGCGGCATTGCGTTAACGTCGGGCAGCGCCGAGACTTTGATCGGGACTGATGGTAATGGCATTGCCGATGCAGCTGAACCCAATGTGATCGCCGGTAATGGCAGATGGGGTGTGATCTTCGGATCAGATGCCCAAGCGAATTCGGTGACTGGTAACTGGATTGGACTATTGTCAGACGGCTCTACACTATCTGAAAATGGCTTGGGTGGAATCAGAATCGACGCTGCCAGCCAAAATCGAGTTGGAGATGGGACGGACTTAGGTGCCAACCATATCGCGTATCCCACTGGAGTTGGCATCGCGGTAACGAATACGAACGCGATGCAGAATGCGTTCTCACGCAACGTTTTTCATGGATCTTGGGTATCAGCGGTTGATTTAGGAAACAATGGTCGGACCCTTAACGATCCAGCGGATGCGGATGTGGGTCCCAACGACTTTCAGAATTATCCGGTGATCGAATCTGCCGCGATGTCGCCGACCCAGTTGCAAATCGCGGGAACAATGGACAGCTTGGCCAATTCCGAATTTGAAATCGAACTCTACTATTCGCTCCCGGGAAGTATGGGGTCGACCTTCATCGGCGTCACGCAGCTCGTGACGGATGCTTCAGGAGTCGGGTATTGGATGTACTCGTCCACCACGACAGTCCCAGCCACAGCTACGATTGTGGCGACCGCTCGCAATGCCAGTGGTAGTCAATCCGAGTTTTCCGATACAGTGACGGCGGGCAGCTTGATGTCGATTGGCATCTCGAGCCCAACTCTGTTGGAAGGTTCCGGTAGCGTCACTGTGACGATTTCACGGCCCGCGGATTCGCCGCTTTCCCAGCCACTGACGGTCGACTTGCAGAACGGCGCGCCGCATCAGCTTATGATACCGCAAGACGTTTTTATTCCGGTTGGGGTCGCGTCGGTAGATTTCGTTGTGGAGATCCTTAACAACGAGATCGCGGAACGCGATCAAGTGGCGTTGCTGCTCGCAAAAGCACGCGAGATCAACGCGGGTGGAGCAATCGCGTTAACTATCAACGATGACGATTTAGACTGGCACAATTTGGACCGACCGCTCGACGTAACACTCGACGGCAACATCACCCCCAACGATGTCTTACAAGCGATCAATTTTCTGAATGCCTATGGACCGACCGGTCTGAGCGTTATCTCTCCCTTGGATCCTCCCGCCAAGATCGACACCAACAATGATGGGTTTGCCTCGCCCGTCGACGTGTTGCTGATTGTCAACTACTTAAATGCCAATAACGGTGAGGGAGAATTCCTGTCAAATAACCTGCCGGCGACAGAAGGGCTCGATGGCCTCGTCGATTTCTTAGCGTTGGAATGGCTGCAGGAACGCAAGAAATCCGCGTTTGCATGGTAGTCTCTCGAGAGTCGGTCAAACAGCCTCGGCTTATCTATCCATTCGGAAAAAAATCTGGCCTCGGCGGAATGAACGCGGTCGACTGGTGACTATTTGGTAGTGAGGCAGACACCACAGAGCATAGGCGGAGTATGAATTCCCAGCGGCTGCAGGAACTTTATCGAGATCATGCCGCCGCTTTGGTGTTGTACGCGCGTCAGTGGTGCCGTGCGCCGGACGATGCCCTGCAAGAAGCCATCTTGGCTCTAGCAAACTGTGAACCCACGCCAGACGATCCCGTGGCTTGGCTGTACACCGCCACCAAACGTCGAGCTATGAATATCGCTCGCGCCGATGCGCGACATGTGCGACATCTGGCGCAAGCTGCGGAGCAACGCTCGGAATGGTTCTTGGCCAAGAACGCTGCTAGCGCTGCGTCCGCGGACGAGTCAGCCGAATCCGTGGCGACTGGGCTGCAAGCCTTGAACGAAGATGAAAGAGAACTGGTAGTGGCCCGCGTGTGGGGCGGATTATCTTTCGAGCAGCTCGGCTGCCTGCTGAATTGCTCGGCCAGTTCGGCCCATCGTCGCTATCAAGCTGCGTTGGCCAAGTTGCGGGTCCTACTAGACGTCGAGAATGCCGCCCCCCGTCCAGTACTTGCCTGGAAAGAAAACCATGAAGAATAAAGACTTCGACCGTGACGGACATGCTGGCCAAGATCTGACCGACTTTGAAGATCGATTGAGGTCATTGACCCCACGTCCTCCGTTAACACCTTTGCTACTGGATGCTTCAGTTCATCCAGCAAATACGAGCGTTACTGTCGAATCACGTCAAGGACTTTTTGCTGCGATTGCCGTGTCGACAGCAGTTGGAGCCTTGATGGGGGCCGCTTGCACCTTGTTCATTGTGCGATGGAGCGATGCAGAACCAAAGAATCCAATCGTCGCTGGTGACATCGTGTCGTCAACTCCAAGACCCAAGCAGGTGAGCGCGCAAGAGGTTGTTACGACTGGTCATACTTCAGATGTTCAGTTTCAACCAACGCGTCGTGTCGCGGTTAGCAGTCCACCACCTATAAGCTGGCTGGAGGTCCTTCACAGCCCAAGCACAGAGACTTTGAGTGTAGGCATGTGGTTGGTCAGTAAGCCATCAGCGAAGCCGGTGGTGCCGCAGAAGAATATGCATGTCACCAGTCAGCCTTCGATCGAAGCAGGAGCAAGTAGCTCGATTTCGCGGACGCTGCCTCAGCGTCAATGGATGGAGCAAATGTTGAGTTCTTCTAATGAGTTCTATTGAAGATTGCATTTAATCAGCCTGGTGCTGAAGATTGGCCAGTGGAATGTCAGAAACCACCTATAGAAACGAGCGTCCCGTGAAGAATATGCAGGTAGTACAGTTCGCAAGCCTGTGGCTATTCGCCTTGTCGGTCTCGTTGCCTTGCAGCGTTGCATCGGCGCAGTTTTCGGCTTTGGCCAGTGATAGAGGGCCCGAGCCAGATACTCGGCGTGACGGCGAGTGGCTACAAACAAACATGGATGGATATGTGCTATCCCAGCGAGTCATCAAACTGGCCCCGCAGGCTGAGCCGCAACCGGCTTTGTCGGTTGTGCTCATACCACATGAATTCGATTTGATCGATGGCAACGCGGCGGTGCAGTATTTGCAGGCCATTTCGTTTGCAGAACAAACGAATGCGCAGAACGCAATGCGCGAGTTTCAACAGAAGAACGTCCGCGAGGCTCAAGCGACCGGCAAGAATATCGCAGAGGTTGAACCCTATGTGTGGTTAAAGACCGCCCCTGCCGATCTGCCATTGGAAGACGTGCGCAAGTACTTGAGTTACAGCGGTTTTCAAGTTCGCTTTTTGGAACAAGCTGTCCAGCGACGCCACCTGAATTTCGACCGGAATATTCAAAGTGATGACAACCCAATTGGCTATTTACTGCCGGAAATACAGGTGATGCGCGAGTTGGCGAGATTGCAGAGTATGCGATTTCGATTGGCTATTGCGGAAGGTCGCTCACAAGATGCGTTGAAGATTTTTGGGCAACAGTTGGCTTTGGGGCATCATTTGGACGACGAGGATTTTCTAGTCAGCAACTTAGTTGGCATCGCTTGTGCAAGCATCGGTATCAATGATGCTTACTACTTAAGTGAATCGTCTGCAGCGCCAAATATGTATTGGGCGATCGCCTCTCTGCCCCAGCCGTTGGTCAGCATGCGGCAATCGATGGCGTACGAACGTGAGTTTCTGTTTGAACAATTCAAGCAGTTTCGCGAGGTCGACGAGACACCGCAGCCGCCGATCTATTGGCAGCGATTTATGCGGGGCATTACGGAGAACTTGGCTAGCGCTGAGGCGTTTGGAGCACGTCTTCCTCAAGACATGTATTACACGCCAGCCGGACTGGCCACCATGGTCGCGGCCGCCTACCCCGGTGCCAAATTGTTCTTGGTTGAAGAATTGCAAATGGATGCAACTGCCGTGGAAGAGCTGCCCATACCCCAAGTCGTTTTTCTCGCAATCCGTCGCCTCTACGAAAGGCAGCGGGACGAATTCTTCAAATTGCAGTATATCCCCAGCTCGCAGCGGGCTCCGTTCGCGCCCGATGACAAGTTACGCGCCGATCGAAATAAATACGGCTGGGTTACTGCGCTCAGCGATTTGTTTCTGCCTGCCGTACAAACGGCGATGGGAGCCAAGGAGCGATTGCAACAGCAGCTTGCGTTGTTGCAGACGCTCGAGTCTCTGCGCGACTATCTGGCCTCCCACGATGGACAGCTCCCGCAAAAGTTGAGCGACCTGCGTCTGCCTGCTCCACAGGATCCAATTACACAACAGCCCTTCGCATATGTCCGCGAAGAAGGTCGCGCCAAATTGTCAGGTGCGGTGGCCACGCGCATTAAGTACGAATTTGAAATCGTTCCAACGCTAAAGAAATAACTGCGGCGTTGGAGCATTCGTTAGGTTCCGCAATACATTCAGAATCCTTCAAAAGTGTCACCATGAAAGAAACTTTCAAGTTCCAGTTGACAATGTCAACGGCTAGTCTATTGCTGCTGGGCAGTTTCCTGCTCGCGTCACCAGTAGAGGCTGCAGAACCGGAGACTGTACGCGAATTGGCCAACGGTACGACGTTGTGCATCATCCAGGTCGACACAGCTCGATTGCAGCTTCCTCAGTTTGAGTCGTTGCAACAGTTCGCACCAGTTATCGATGAATTGAAGCAAGCTGTTGGTGGACAATCGCTGTTTATTGCGATCGATATCCCGTACCGCAATTCAGGTAGCTTTGTCCGATTAGCGACCAAGACTGCGGGTGTTCGCCCAGCCGCGTTGAACGAGCTGTTAGAAAAGTATCGCCGCCGGACACGACTTGGCGAACCGCGAAACTCTGGCGATTGGACGTTGGTTTCCATACAGGGTGACTCTGGCGAAAGCGAAGACAAAACAGACATTTCTGATCAACTATTGCCACTCGATATCGAACGCTGGACGGCAGCCGGTCGCCAACAAGGTGACTTTCCTATTCACGTTACCGTCGTGCCGCCCAGCTATGTTGAGCGCGCCTTCCGAGAATTGGAGCCAGAGTTGCCAGACATGTTAGGTGGCGGTTCAAGTCTTGTGTTGGTGGATGGAATCCAGTGGGCTCACTTTGCATGTGACCCGGCGTCTATGAAAACTGAATTACGAGTTCAGTCGGCGAACGAAGCTGCTGCCACGGGTTTAGCGAAACATGTTCCCAAGTTCTTACGGAGCCTAATCGAGGCAATGGGGCCACAGGCAGAAACATCGAGGGGCATGCTGCTAGCGATGGTGGGTTTGGTGCCTCCGCAGGTTCATGGTGACCAGCTCGTGTGGGCGATCGAAGACGGGGCTACGAGTGAGCAGGTACTTGCGTTAGCCGGGCTGGCGTTTCGCGCGGGTGCCGCGCCCATGGAAGCCAATCAGACGATGAACAATTTGAAGCAAATTGCACTGGGGATTCACAATTATGCATCCGCCAACAATTGCTTTCCGCCCAACGCCCAAGCACGCGGAGCAAGTGGGCGCAGTGGGTTGAGCTGGCGAGTACACCTCTTGCCCTACCTAGGTGAAGTTGAGCTCTATGAAAAGTTCAAGCTGGATGAACCTTGGGACAGTCCGCACAATATTCAGCTCTTGCCGCAAATGCCCAGAGTTTATGAATCCGTTACACTTCTTGGCGAATCTCGGCCGGCCAAGCCGTTTCACACAACCTATGTCTCACCCGTCGGTGAGAAAACGATATTTGGCGGTAAGCAGCCTGTTACGTTCTCGATGATAACGGATGGCACTAGCAACACCGCCATGTTGGTTGAGCTTGCTCCAGAACATGCCATTGCTTGGACTTCGCCCGAAGAGTATCCGTACGACCCTCAGATGCCAGCCGCTAAGCTGTATGATCGTGATGGCAAAACCATGGTCGCCTTGGGGGACGGCAGTGTAAGATCGCTGCAGATCGACAATTCTTCTGACGTATGGAATGCCCTCTTTACTATGAATGGTGGAGAAACAGTCAACCCTGAATAGAAAGCTCGATCCAAACCTTAGCTCAATTGGCTGCGGGGACAAAAGTTATATCAGAGAAACTCGCGGTACCATCTCGGACAGAAAACTGCAGACGCGGCGAAAATGTAGGATGCAAGCCGCGTACCGAACCTAGTTCCTCGCCATCAATAAAAACCCACCAGAAGCCATTCTGGCGTTCACAGCGGATCAACAATGGGTAGGTAAATGAACGAGATATCTCGTGTTGCACTTCCAACTCGTCCAGCGAACGACGAATTGCAAGGCCTATTCGGGCGTCTGCAAGTTGTAGTACATAACGGGCTTCATCGGGGGAGCCAGCTAAGGGCTGCGTCGACGAGGTCGGTGGAAGATCGAATTCAAACTCGACGACTGCAGCACCGCGCGCATCTACGGCTGACTCAATTGCAAAATAGCTAGACTTTGTAGCATCCAGTAGCTTACCTAGATCATAGGCCACTGTTCCATCCGTGCCGCGCAAAATACGGCCGCCTTCGTCATCAGTGCCAGGCGACCAGCTACCGCCAAGGGGTAACCATGAGGCAAGTGTTTGTCCGTCGAACATGGTAATACGTGATCCGAAGGCGTCGTACTGTCGAACCACAACTTCAGGTCTTACAATTTGCCGCCCAGCCCAGAAAATGCCCGTGATTAAAGCGAGTGGCAAGGCGATCGCGAGCAACAAATGTTTGCGCTTTCGATTTGGCAATTTGTTTGCGTCGGTGGGCAGAGGCTCAGGCCGTGCATCGAGCTCACTGGTTTCCATTAGTCCGCTATTCGGCAGCGTTGTTTGGCCAGGCAACGATGCGGTCGGGCCAGCAATTGGCTCGTCGACCATCCAAGCAAACGTATCCTGCGCCTCGCCGCGATCAGATTTCAACGTATGAATGACTTGGTCGATTCGTTGCGATAAAAGTTGGTAGTCGGAAATGCGAGCTGCGGGAGCGAGGTGCAACATATCAGCGAGTAAGTCAGCAGTCATGGGAGAAAGGCCTTGGCGATACTCCGTGACTGCAGGCGTCGCCTCGCTTAGCCGCTTGGCGATAATTGTGCGTAGGGGAAGTCCGGACAATGGTGGCGCGCCGACGAGCATGTGCCAAGCCGTGGCACCGAGGGAAAAAATATCGCTGGCGGCACCAATTTCGCGAGACTCCAGTTGTTCGGGGGACATATAGATTGGGCTACCGACGTTGACATTCGCCGACGTGATGCGCTCGCGGGAGTCGTCGTGGTCAGCGAGAGTTGACAAACCGAAATCAGCGATCTTGAGCAAGGGCACCTGCGGTGGCAGTGGAAAACCATCTGGAGGTTTGACCAACAGCAAATTGGCCGGCTTGATATCGCGATGGATGACGCCCGCAGTCGCAGCTTGTTTCAGTCCTGACGTCGCTTGACGCAGTATCTGCCACACCAAATACTCTGGCAGTTGACCAAAGTGTTCAATCATTCGTTGCACGTCTTTGCCGCGGACCAATTCCATGGCTAAGAACAGCCGACCATCGCGCCGCCCGAAATCAAAAGCCGTGACAATATTTGGATGCGTCAGACTTGCCAAAATCTGCGCTTCATTCTCAAACCTCTTGACGGCAGTCGAGTTGGATAACTGGCTCAATAGGATCGTCTTGAGCGCCACCTCACGATTGAGGCTCAGTTGTCGAGCCTGGTAGACCACACCCATACCTCCGCGCCCGAGCATCTGCGTAATAGCGTAGCCCTCGATCACGCCTGAGGGATTCAGCATGGTCTTGATTATATCGGCGTCTGTCAAATCGAAATCGCCATGCTCGAGACCAAATTGCCATGGAGTGATGTTTTCGATTGCAGCCAAACGTTCAATCTCACGCGCCCGCTCCGCGGTGAGTGTACATTGTTGTATCGCGATGGACACAAAATCGGAAAAGCCGCGGTCATCTGGTGAGTTGGACATAGAGTCGATAATTCCGCTGCATGCTGGCTTCGCAGTTTAATCGGTAGTGTCGATTTGATCGAGCTGATTTAGCAAGGCTTTGATGCTAGGACGATCGCTGATGGACTTGCCAATGTATGCGAAACGCAACTGGCCATTTTGGTCCAAGATATAGGTTGACGGTTTAGATAAATCATCACGGATTCCCAACGCTTCGACGGCGGCTAGACCTACATCCAATACGATAGGAAAGGGGAAGTCTTCCGTGGTCTGGTCCGGTCCCTGCACTTTTGCCGCGAAGTTTTGAATTTCTGCTGCGTCCGTCTGCCGCGCCACCGGAAAGACGACGATTACTTCTGCACCACGTTTCTTAAATTCTGAGTAGTTAGCGATCAGCCGCGAAGTTTGCGTCGAGCAGAAGCTGCAGAATTGTTTACCATACCCGCCCGCATCATCCAGGGTTGCACTGCCAATCAGCCCGCGTGAAATTACCAAGACAACTGGTTTTTGTGCACTCAGCTCAGACAGGTTAGTGAGACTACCGTCTGGGCGTGTGAGTGGAATGGCGATTAATTGAGCAGGATCTGCTGTGGCATTGCTTTGCGCATCGTCAACAAACTTTACTGACGGGCCATAATCGCCCGGTAGTGTAGGAGTTGTACATCCAACGAGGCAGATTAAACCCGCAAGTAACATCACCAAAGGGTGTGGACGGATCGAAAACATGACAATCATACAGTTTCTGTGTCTTTCGCCGTAGGATTTTCAACAGAAGCTTGAGGCTGCGCAGTGATTTTATCGTATCCACCTGCCTGCCGGTGGCTGCTGCCGAATTCCGCTACCATGCGAGTTTGCAATCGCCCTTGGGGAGGTCGAAGCATAGCAGTAGATCATCGCCCGTGCGCAACATTTGGTTCTTGCCCAGCGATGGCAACGTGCTAACGGAAGCTAGTGGTATGGGAGCGGTGCCTGGCTGAATCAGCTGTATTCCAGTCGCCTGATGACCAGTCACACGCACTGTGAAATTCTCACAGGCGAATTGAGCTCGCAAACGGATTTCATTGCCATCCGCGACAATTTCTGTGAACTCTTTCGCGGTCCAGTAACGCGCAATCTCGGATAATTTCATCCACAACGTTTGATCTTGATAGCGTTTGCTCAGGGCCAAGACCACGCGTTGGAAATCGTGAAAGCCAGCCAGTGAGCCGTTGCTATACAGCCCAGGCCAGTGGCAGAGCATCACTGCGGGCTGTCGGCGTTCGATCATTTCAACCATCCGACCGCTGGTTGCATCTTCATTGGAGTAGCGTTCGCCTTGACTTTGGTCAAAGCCGTCCCAGCCTCCAAACCAGTCGCCTGTGCCCGCCAGCACGTTTGCTGTGACTTTGGGATGCTCGCTGTTTCGATCTCGAATCGCCTCTAGTTTGGGTTCCGTGCTGTCCTCATCAAACACAACATATTTGAAATAATGAGGCAGCTCACTGCCGTACACATCACGAACGGCATCAAAAACGGCCAATGGTAATTTGTCTTTGACGTTGTTGCCAAATCCGCCTGGTGTCGTGATACCTTCGCAGGGCAGGTCGCAGTTCTTCAAGATGCGCAGCGCATAGGCGAGATAACTGGTCAAATAGTCAACGCTCACATCCGCTGGTGGATAGGAGTTCTCCATATGTTTTGGCGAGAAATCGGCGAAGGGCCGTCCTGTCTTTAGATCAATCGCACGCGTATGCGTAATCATCTCTGGATGGATGTCCCAATTGGGCAACATTAGCTCCCGCACCAATTTAAGGCTTTCCTGCAGTTGTGTTTGCGACCAACCTGGAAGCGTACGGTCGAGCCAGCCGACACAGGCGGGAAAAGGGACGACACTGTATTTTCCTTTGACGCCTTGTTCGGCACACCACTCCCCAAACTCGCGCACAAAGCTATCTGGGATTTCGTCGGGCCATTCTCGCCATGGACGTTGGTAGTCTTCGCGTTGTGGATACGTTGCCGCAAACTGTGGCATGCAGAATTTGCCCATGTTCACTAGACAAGTTGAGTCGTCGATGATGAACGATAACGGCACTCGTCCCCTAGGCAGTTCCACGGTAACGGTCTGCTGTGCGCTGGCCGCCGCGGCCGGGACTTGTCCGTCCGCTGGATGCAACCCATGGCCAATCAGCGAACCGGCGCAAGCCGCCGAGCCTGCTACGCGAACGAAACGACGGCGATTAATGGTTTCGAACATATTGGAGCCTGCAGATTTGGGCTGCGGCGACTCGTCGCCGCCTGGGTATGTGCTTGAGTTGGGAACGAGTTGAAATCGGCGATTTGAGTTTGGACGGGCGTTTACATGGCGGCAGAGTTGTTCCCGCATGACGCTTTTTGTGTCTCGTAACTCAGGTCTCGCATTCCGCATGGATATTGCTGATATTGCTATTGCTATGGGAAAGCTCCGACAAGTCGGAGCAGTCCAAAGCTAAACGCTATCGGCAGTTGGATGTTGCCAGGGTTGGCGATAACTGCGGGCTAACAATCGGTTGGCTTGTGGGTCGTTGACCACGGAATGGTTCGCTGGATCCCATTCGAGCGTACGTTCGAGTTGCATGGCCAGGTTGGCCAATATGCAACTGGCTGACGAAATATGGCCTTGCTCGATGTCGGCGACTGGTCGAGTTTTATTCTCAATTGCTGCTAGCCAATCAAGCATATGGCCGCGTACGGCGGGAGCGACGTGGCGCTCAAGGTCTTTCTCGTCTCTGTCTTCAGGATACTGGTCTAGTTCCATCACAACATCGCCCAGGATGCGTTCCCCGCCCCTGGCGGGAATAAATTCGTATTTATTAACGCTGAGTTTTAGAGTTCCTTTCTCGCCATAGATAATGGCAGCCCAAGGAAATTCGGGGTCGGGAGCGGTGCCCCAACTGCGATGGTTCCAAACGACATCCATGTTTTCGAATTCGAATGTGGCCACTTGAGTATCACTGATATTTGCGCGACTGGTCTTGTCGACCAGAATGCCACCGCTGCTGGAAACGCGTTGCGGCCAGCCTAAATCGAGCATCCAGCGGACAAGATCGAGCATATGTACGCACATATCGCCAACGATACCGTTGCCGTATTCCATGAAAGCTCGCCATTTGCGAGGATGACGCAACGAGCAATACGGGAGCATAGGTGCGGGACCGGTCCACATTTCGTAATCGAGGTACTCGGGTGGGTCGGTATCGGGTGGATTGTCTTTGGCACGCATGTGGTAGTAGCAGCAGACTTCGGCGTAAGCAACTTTTCCAAGCAAGCCTTCGTCGACGATGCGTTTCTTGGCTTCGATCAAGTGTGGCGTACTCCGCCGCTGCGTTCCAACTTGCACCACGCGATCATACTTGCGGGCTGCAGCCAACATGGCTTGGCTTTCTACGATATCCACACCGGTTGGTTTCTGAACGTATACGTGTGCGCCAGATTTGACCGCTTCGATCATGTTCAGCGCATGCCAGTGATCGGGTGTAGCCACCAGACACAAATCCAAGTCCTTCTGGGCCAGCATTTCGCGGTAATCGCCATATAGACGTGGTCGAGCGCCGCTCTTCTGACGCTGAGCCACCAAATCGGCTGCGCTGTCCAGCATTTGACTGTCGACATCGCACAGTGATACGACCTCCACTGGAGCGACTTGAATCAGTCGCAACAGATCGACTTTGCCATACCAGCCCGCTCCGATCAAGCCGACGCGTTTGGTTGGGCCTTCGGCTATGGCCGCTGCCGCTTCTTTCGTGGCTGCGGCCAATCCGAGAGTAGCCGCAGAGGCTTGTAAGAAATGTCTGCGTTGCATCATGTTTTTCCCAGTTGTTGTGTTTGGATGAATCACCGCTTGCGCTCGCGGCATTTCATTCTAGCGAACTAACGAGTCGTCCGTGAATAAGTAGTTGAATTAGTGGAACGGCGAGCCGTCTGGAAAAGCAAAACCGCAAGGCTCGCGCCTTGCCGCTATAAGCCAATCGGTATTTTATCTGCGGGCGGCACGCAGGAGTCCCTGAAGCTCAGTCTCACGGTTGTGCCGTGAGAACAGTGGCTATCGCCATAAAGCGGCTGCGTGGGCGGTCAAGAAATCCTGCTTGCCACCAGCGGCTGATCTAGCAACTCTGTCGCGCGGCGAGGGTTTTTTACAGACCTTTTTGGATCAATTGCAGGCAGAGTTCGCGGACCAGTTTGTGATCCGCATTTGGGTTTTTCGCCTTGGCAGCCCCGATCAGTGAACCAAGTCCTTTTTGATTGCCTTCCAAGACTTGGGCGACGATCTTGGGGTGTTCGGCGAGTAACTCCTGGCACAGGGCTTCCATGGCGGATTGGTCAATGGATTCGATGCCCAGCGCGGACTTGACTTGATCGAGATCCATAGTGGGATGGTCAATCCAATATTGAAAGACATCTCGACCGCGTGAGTTGTCGATTTGGCTGGCGTCGATCGACTGGAGCAAGCCAGACAATTGTTGAGGGTTCAATGGGAATTCGGCCATGGTCCAGCCGCGTTCATTGAGTGTTCGCAAGACATCTTGCTGGATCCAGCTACTGACGCGTTTAGCACTGGCACCAGCGGCTACCACCGCTTGAAAAAACTCAACGACCCCCCTGCCCTGCGACACGATAACGTCGGCATCGTAAGGCTTCAAACCATGGACGTTTTCCAATTGTTCGCGCAGAGCAGCAGGAAGTTCCCCCATTTGCTGCCGTTGCTGGTCGAGTTGGTCGGTCGTGACGTGCAACGGAATTAGGTCCGGATCGGGGAAGTAACGGTAGTCGGCCGAGTCCTCTTTTTCACGCTGCGGGACGGTCACACCGGCGGCGTCATCCCAGCCTCGCGTCTGTTTGGGTGCGTCGTTGATCGTCTGCTGTGTCTTGAGCCACTGGTCATACTGCCGTTGGCTTTCGTAGACCAGCGCGCGTTCCACTGCACGAAAACTATTCAAGTTCTTAACTTCGACAATGGGCGTTGCGATCGTTTGACCGTTTTGTTCCAGGTGCAGGTTGACGTTGGCATCTGCCCGCAGGCTGCCTTCCTGCATATTGCAATCGGACACACCCATGTAGGTCAGCAACAAACGCAACTCGGTGAGATACGCTTTCGCGGCAGCGGGCGAGTTGATATCTGGATAGGAAACGATTTCTAACAAGGGAGTACCGGTGCGATTCAGGTCGATGCGGCTATCGGCTTTCGCAGCTGCTTCGTCATGCATACTCTTCCCAGCATCTTCCTCCAGGTGTGCGCGAATCAAACGCACTCGCAGCTTTTCGCTGGGCGAATCCGGATTAGGGAAGTCGAGATGTCCTTCGCCACAAATTGGTTGATCGAATTGGCTAATCTGATAGCCCTTGGGCAGGTCCGGATAGAAATAGTTCTTGCGATCCCACTTGGTGACGTCGGCAATTTTGCAATCAAGCGCTAGTCCCGTTCGGATAGCCAATTCCACCGCGCGACTGTTCATGACGGGCAGTGCGCCCGGTAATCCCAAGCACACCGGACAGACCTGCGTATTGGGAGGCGCGCCGAACTCGGTTGAGCAGCCACAAAACAACTTGGTGGTGGTCGCAAGTTGCACGTGAACTTCAAGACCGATCACAATTTTGTAGGGTTTTTCCGACATGGTCGACAATTAGTGTGCGAAAGACGGGGCGAGGGCGGGTTTGAAGAACTCGGCTTGTTGGAGTTGATGAGCAACATTCAGCAGCTTGGCTTCAGCAAGCGCTGGTGCTTGAAACTGAACGGCCAACGGCAGCCCTTGTGCGTTGCAGCCAGCGGGCACGGATAATCCAGGGATGCCAGCCAAGTTCGCTCCGACTGTGAACAAATCCTCCAGATACATTTGTACTGGATCACCACTCTTCTCGCCCAGTTTGAATGCTGGGGTGGGCGTGACGGGGCCCAGCAGCACGTCGACTTGCGTAAAAGCTTGCTGGTAATCGTTGGCGATCAACCGTCGCACTTGGAGAGCTTTTTTGTAATAGGCGTCGTAATAGCCAGCGCTCAGTGCGAATGTGCCGAGCATAATACGGCGTTTCACTTCGGGGCCAAAGCCCTCGCTGCGACTGCGAGCGATCATGGCTTCCAATGGTGATGGAGAACCAGCGTCTCCGTAGCTGCGCTTGCCGTAGTGGACGCCGTCGTAACGTTCGAGATTTCCACTGGCTTCGCTGGGCGCGATCAAATAATACGTGGGGACCGAGTACTGGGTATGCGGCAAATGAACGTCGATCAGTTCAGCCCCCAATCCGCTAAGCGTTTGCTGACAACGGAGAGTCGCGTCTCGAATCGCCGCATCAATGGAATCGTTGTCAATTTGCTCGCGAATCAAGCCAACACGTAGACCTGCCAAGGGTTGGGCAAGTTCGGAAGCATAATCGGGCACCGGCACGTCGAGCGAAGTACTGTCCAAGCGATCGTGACCAGCGATCAGGTTTAGGCAAGCAGCCAAGTCCTGTACATGATGTGCCAGGGGGCCGACCTGATCAAGGCTACTCGCAAAAGCGATTAAGCCGTAACGGCTCACGCGGCCATAAGTTGGTTTTAATCCGAGCGTGCCACAGAACGCAGCAGGTTGACGCACCGATCCACCTGTATCCGTACCGATTGCAAGTGGTGTTAGGCCGGCGGACAACGCAGCGGCAGCGCCACCACTAGAACCGCCCGGTGTACGCTCGGGATCCCACGGATTACAAGTGCGGCGGAGGGCGCTCGATTCGGTACTGCCGCCCATCGCGAACTCGTCTAAATTCGTCTTGCCGAGCGGGACCATCCCCGCATCCAGCAGCTTTTGTACGGCCGTCGCCGTGTAGGGAGGCCGGAAATCTTCCAGCATTCGCGAAGCACAGGTTGTCGCCGAACCGGTCATGCACAAAATGTCTTTGATGGCGATTGGCACACCGGCCAAAGGGGAATTGCTAAATTCGCCGGCAACCAGTCGCGCGTCCACTTCGTCAGCTCGTCGTAAGGCTGCTTCCTCATCAACGCTAATAAATGCACCTACGTTGGTGTCCAAACGTCGAATGCGACTTAGGAAATACTCCGTGGCTTCGCGGCTGGTGAGTTCGCGTGCTGCAATCATACTTGCCAGGGTGACAGCCGGGAGAACTTCCAGTTTCATTGAGAGTGCCTTGTAAACATGCTTCAAAGGAACAGGCAGTAGGTCAAGTTCGCTTTTCTAGCGCGTCAAGACTGGTGGGACCAAGAAGAATTCACCATCGTGTTTGGGCGAATTGGCTAAGGCGGCTTGGTGAGTAAGTCCCGTCCGCAGTTGGTCGTCCCGAAGAGCGGTGTGGACATCGAGAGGGTGAGCCATCGGCTCGACCCCGGTTGTATCCACCTCGCCAAGTTGCTCGACTAGTTCCACGATGCGTCCGAGTTGGTCCGTGAAGCGTTCGAGTTCTTGGGCAGTAAACTCGAGCTTCGCCAACTCAGCCACTTTCTTGACATCGTCAGTCGTGAGTTTCATAGGCGTTTTGCGACGGAAAGTCGCTGAAATTGGCCGCTACTTCGTCGTTTTCGGCAGCGCAAAGGGCTTCTGCTTGACAACCTTGCGGATTACGCCACTGCGAATGCACTGAGTGCAAACTTGCAGGCGTTTATGTTCGCCGCTTGGCAATTCGATCTTGACACTTTGTAGATTTGGCTTGAATTTGCGTCGCGTGATACCGGTTACCTTGGTACCAACGCCCCCTAGATACTTGGCTTTACCGCGAATTTCGACGCTATTTCCGACGGAGGCTTGTTTGCCGCAAACTGCACATTGACGGGCCATAGATGGCTCCCCAAAACTAACGATTATGGTTGCTCAGACTGAAAAAGTCCGAAAAATGGCGATTCACTGACCACGGGAGCAAGACACACCCGCAATCGAACTCGGGAGTATACCGAGAACACACCAAAGTACAACACCAAAGTAAAGATGCCCCTGAGTCGGCGTCTGCGAGTTAAGTTACTGGATCGAGTTAAGTTACTGGATACTGGATTGTAACGTCCGCGGCAGGGCGCAAGGCTGCCGCATTGGCGGCACTGGGGGCTTGCGGGCTGTCGATTACTCCGTAGTGAACTCAGGCGCCACTTGGGCTCCTAATGGCCCTAACAAGCCTGAAGGTCTCAAGGGTCCCCTAAAGCCCACGGCTAGCGCCTGAGGTTCACGGCTGCGCCGAAGCCCACGGCTAGCGCCAAAGCCCACGGCTAGCGCCAAAAGCCCACGGCTAGCGCCTGAGGTTCACGGCTAGCGCCTGAGGTTCACGGCTAGCGCCAAAGCCCACGGCTAGCGCCAAAGCCCACGGCTAGCGCCAAAAGCCCACGGCTAGCGCCAAAAGCCCACGGCTAGCGCCTGAGGTTCACGGCTAGCGCAAAAGCCCACGGCTAGCGCAAAAGCCCACGGCTGGCGCCTGAGGTTCACGGCTAGAACAAACATCACCGGGGGTTCTGCGTAACTCCACTACAGGTGGCGTAAATCCGCCAGAATGTGTAGTCTTGAGGGATTCAGTCAATTGGCCGTTTGGGGGCTGTGCCTGCATGCGCTCGATCCGTCCTATTTCCCTCTCCATGACCTCCACGCGATCAACTCTAACGGAGTTGAAGATTCGGCGTTGGTTGCTCCCGATTGCGATCTTTCTATTTTTCCTAGTCGTTGCATGGTATGCGGATCGAGCGATTTCCAAGACGCTAGAGGCAGAGGTCACGAATTCGCTGACCACGATTCTCAAAGCAGACGTGACCGCCTTGACGACTTGGCTTGAAAGCGAAAAAGGGGTGTTGATCTCATTGGCCCAACAACCTGCAGCAAAGCGTCTGCTTGAGTCGCTCCTGCTCGAAGCGACGCAGGTTGACGAATCTGGCTTGCCGAGTCTTGCTGGCCGAGGAGAATTGTTGGAGTCCATTGCTCCTTCGTGCAAATGCAACAGGCCGTTATGCACTTTGTGACCGATCGCAATGGGCGCATTATTGTCTGTTCGATCCCGGAACCGCTCGGAGCGCGGATTCCGACCGAGTATTCGCCGGATTGGGAGCGTCTACAGAATGGCCAAGCGATTATTATTCGACCGCACCGCTCGCCATGGGCGGTTCCAAATATGGAGGGTGAACCGGAATTGGGCGTGCCCATCATTTTGGTCGCTAGTCCCATCCTGGTGTCAGAGCGCGTGGCGGGCGCACTGTGTTTTGCCTTGCGACCGGAAGGCCGTTTTTCTGACGTCCTAGAAGTGGCAAGAAGTGGGACATCTGGCGAGACATATGCCATAGATCGCGACTCGCTGATGCTCTCGAGCAGCCGTTTCGAAACGGCGTTGCGTGAAGTAGGAATGTTGGAAGTGAATGGCAGATCTTCCTTGAACATTGCTATTCGCAATCCAGGTGGTGATCGCATGCAGGGTTATGTACCAGAGGGCGAACCACTTGCCGACCCGATGACTGAGGCTGCAGCCGGTATATCGGCCGCCTCACGCAGCGATCGGCGTGGCATTTCGCATCAGATTACTCCCTATCGCGATTACCGCGGCGTTTATGTGGTAGGCGCTTGGCAGTGGCTTCCGGAGTATCAGTTTGGAGTTATCACGGAAGTGGACAGTGTGCAGGCCTTTGCACCAGTGCGCCTTTTGCGAAACATTCTGTGGAGTTTACTCGCTCTGCTGGCAGCGACGCTATTTGGGATCTTCGCCTATTCGTCGATGATGAGCAGCGTACTGCGTCGCTTGAACCGAGCAGAAAGAAAGCTCGAGAAGCTTGGACAGTATGAGTTGCTTGAAAAAGTTGGCTCTGGCGGAATGGGCGAAGTCTACCGCGCACGCCACGCAATGTTACTACGGGACACGGCCGTTAAACTCCTGCGGCCGAGTATTGCGGACGCCTGGAGCGATCTCCCGTTTTGAGCGCGAAGTGCAAGCCACGAGCCAATTGTCCAATCCGAATACGGTGCAGGTTTTCGATTTTGGCCGCACACCGGAGGGCTGTTTTATTACGCGATGGAGTTCCTGTACGGAGTCGACTTGTCGACCATGGTTTCGCAACACGGAACGCTCGGCGACGGTCGCGTAATTTTCATTCTTACACAGGTCTGCCGCTCGCTGGCCGAAGCCGCATCAGTCGGGGCTCATTCACCGTGACATCAAACCGTCGAACATCCATGTGAGCCATCGCGGCGGCTTAGGTGATTTTGTCAAAGTTGTCGACTTTGGGCTGGTTCGCAATTTGGCGTCGGCCAGTGAAACGATGACCATGGATGGTGGCGTGGCGGGTACACCGGCCTACATGTCGCCAGAGGCTTCGCAGTCTCCCGAAAATGTTGATGCACGCAGTGACATCTACTCGCTCGGCTGCGTAGCATTTTTCTTGCTCGCGGGTCGGCCTCCCTTTGACGGCAACAATTCAATCGAAATCTGCTGGAAGCATGTGCGGGAGGCCCCGCCAGAACTGTCGCAATTCGAGACGCAGCCTGTCGCTCCGCAGCTTACGGCATTGGTGATGCAGTGCCTTGCCAAATTACCCGCAGCCCGTCCCCAGACGATGGAAGACTTATTGCGCGAACTCAACAGCATTGAAGCCTGCCAAGCCTGGGGCCTAGTCGAAGCCGAGGCATGGTGGAAACAGCAAGAGAGCGAACAGGCTGCAGAATTGTTAGAATGATTTACGCACCAGTGAGAACCGTCTGTGGGCGTTGCATTTGGTCAGCCAAGTATTCACAATGAGGTCCCACACCCACCCTATCGCGATCCTCTTAACGACCGAAACGATATATGAAAATCACATTGACCATACTGGCTTTCGCAATCTCGCTAGTTCAATTCGGTTCTGCCGCAAATGCAGATGAAACAGTCTTTCGCGCACTGATCATAGACGGACAAAACAATCACAAATGGAAAGAGACGACTCCACTGATCCAAGCCACGCTCGAAGCGAGCGGGCGATTTAAGGTGATGTGGCGACATCGCCCGATAGAGGTGGTGACATGACTGCCTTTCAGCCACAGTTTAAGGACTACGATGTAGTCGTCTCCAATTACAATGGCGAACCTTGGTCTGCGGCAACCAACACGGCTTTCGTCGAATATGTGAAAGGTGGAGGCGGCTTCGCATGCGTGCACGCGGCGGACAATTCGTTTCCCGCTTGGCCTGAGTACAACCAGATGATTGGCGTGGAGGTTGGGGCGGACGCACCGAAAAAGATGGCCCATATGTGCGTTGGCGCGATGACAAGTTTGTGAAGGATACTCAAGCTGGTCGTGGCGGTAGCCATGGCAGACGCCATCCGTTCGAAGTTGTCGTGCGTGATGTGGCACATCCCATTACACGTGGTATCCCAACATCATGGTTGCAAGCCGAAGATGAGCTGTACGCCGAACTGCGTGGACCAGCTACGAATATGGATGTGTTGGCGACTGCCTTTAGCAGTAAAGACACTGGTGGAACTGGAGAGCACGAGCCGATTTTGATGGTGATTGAATTCGGCAAGGGACGCGTCTTTCATACTACGCTCGGCCACGACACCAAATCGATGAGCGGAACTGGCTTTCAAGTAACCTTACAGCGCGGCACCGAGTGGGCCGCAAGCGGCAAAGTAACGCAGCCTGCGGTAACTGCCGCACTGATGAGCGCCAAAGAACCGATCATGCGCGACCCACAAGCGATCAAGCCACCGCACAAGCCAGACATTGTCGACTTCTCGAAACAGCCCGATATCGCATCGGACCAATTCGTTTCGATATTCAATGGCAAGGACTTAGGCGGCTGGTCGCAGAAGAACGGCTTGGCCACCTACGAAGTTGCCGACGGTGCCGTCGTAGGACACACTGCGAAGAACAGTCCGAATTCGTTCTTGTGTTCTGAAAAAGACTATGCCGATTTTGAACTGACGTTCGAAGTCAAAGTCGATGAAGGCTTGAATTCCGGCGTGCAAATCCGCTCAAGGAGTTTGGCTGAAAAGGACAATGGTCGCGTCCACGGTCCCCAAGTCGAAATTGAAACAGGTCCAGCGGAAGCGGGATATGTCTACGGCGAAGCTACCGGCCGTGGTTGGCTGAGCCCGAATCAGCCTGCCACCGATGCGATGAAGAATGATGGTTGGAATCGATTTGTAGTCCGCGCCGTGGACCACGTATTCAGACCTGGATCAATGATCGCTTGATCGAAGATATCTACGATCCAGAAAGCTATCAATCGGGCTTTATTGGCCTGCAAGTTCATGGCGTCGGCGACAAAGGTCCCTTCGAAGTTCGCTGAAGCGCGACATCCGTATTCACGAGATCAAATGAAAATACATCTTGTGTCACAGTTGCCGCTTCAGTAGTACTTGACGATTGTGTCTAAGTGTCGCTTATATTCCATGCGCCACGGGGAGTCCCAATCGTGCGTTTTGTTTGGCTCTGTATTGCAGTTTTGGTTATTTTTCAACTCGGCTGCGTTTCTCAACCTGAACACAAGCCGTCAACACTCAAAGAGTGGCAGCAGGCCTCGCGACTCAAGCGTTAAGCTCGGGCATCGAGTCAGTCAGCGACCAACACGATGCACGACAAATCGGTGACGGTGATTGGTGGAGGTTTAGCAGGGATCGCTGCAGCGCTGGCGCTGGCCCGTCATGGTGGACGCGTGCGACTGATTGAATCGCGACGGAAGCTTGGCGGACGCACTGGGTCGTTCGGTGAACCCTGTTTGCAAGATACACATGGCGACGACCCTTTTATGGAGACTGTCGACTATTGCCAACATGTTGGCATGGGCTGTTGCACCAACCTCAAGCAGCTCATTGCGTGGCTGGGTCAAACAGCCGATTGGCAGGAACACTCGTCGTTGCATCTCTACGGTTCGGGAGGTCGTTACCGGCGCTTGACCGCCCTGCCCTGGCTGCCTGCGCCGCTGCACTTGACAAGTTGGCTTGCACGCTGGCCAGGGCTGACACTCAAAGATCGACTGGGTATCGCGCGCGGTATGCTTGCTTTGCGGCGTGTCCAGCTTTGTGCGACACACGAATCGTATTTGGCGATCGAGTGGCTGCGTTTGCAGCGGCAGACGGCGCGCAGCCTGGAGCTTTTTTGGAATACGATCATCGTCAGTGCCCTCGGCGAGGAACTTGCCCGTGTCGATTTCGCTTCATTTTGCAAAGTGCTGCAGGATGGATTCCTTAAACACCGCGCCGCGTATCACTTGCTCATTCCAACTCGGCCGCTCGACATACTTTTTAATCGCAATGCACAAACTGAACTGGAACGGGCCGGTGTAGACGTCCTGCTCGGCCAAACGGTTTCGAGCATTGCGCGATCGACAGAGTCCGTGACCGTTGCGACGCGGTCGGCAAGTCATGCATCCGACGCTGTCATCCTCGCTATTCCATGGCACCAGCTTTCCAAGCTGGATGTTGATGCGAGGTTTGATTTCGAAGATAAATCGCAGGTGAAGTCTCGGTTGCCGGGATCCGTCCAGCCATGGGACGAAGTAGTTACATCCGCTGAAAAATTGAGCGCCTCACCTATTACTGGAATCCACACTTGGTGGGATCGAGCCTGGTTGCCGCACGCCCACGCGACGCTAGCTGGTAGGCTCTGCCAGTGGGTGTTCGTGGGCCCTACTTCAAATCAAAATCGCGATTCCTGCTACTATCAAATTGTCATCAGCGCTTCGCGCGAATTGCCAACCGGCGATGTCCAGGAGGTAGAACGTTTGATTTGCGAAGATCTAGCTGAGGATTTTCCGGCAGTGCGTCATTCGCGATTGCTGCGGACGAAAGTGGTTACCGATCGCCGGGCTGTCTTCTCTGTCACACCCGCAAGCGCGAAACTGCGTCCAAGACAGGATGTATTGGGGGATCGGGTCTTATTGGCCGGCGACTGGACGGGGACAGGCTGGCCTGCCACGATGGAAGGAGCAATACTAAGCGGATTCCATGCGGCGGAACTATTGTTGAACCGCTGGGGCGAAACTGCCGTGATTTGCGCACCACCGCTTTCCTAGGTGAGACGAAAATGAGAACAGGTTGGAGCGGTAGGACGAGAAGCTCAGGCTGGAGCTCAGGCTACGGGATGTGACATTTTGCCGCTAGCGGAAGACTTGTCGCCCTCAGATTGGCTTTTGTGGAAAAGCAAGCGCCCTCCCCTGCTGCCCCCTCCCATTCATTTTGCTATCTTAATAACATACTCACATTCGTTCGCCGATTCGTAATGGACTCGCCTGCGTTGACCGACATGCGGGAAACCGTATCGCGGATCAGTATTTCTAGAAGTCATCCTTAAAGCCCCACCTGGAAGAAAAAGCCATGGAAGTCGTCGTTTGGCTGATTGCTTTTTGTGCATCGATAATTGCACTTGTCCAAGCGTTTTGGTTCTACAAATGGATGATGCAGTGTGATGAGGGTAATGACGAGATGCGAACGATTGCAGCGGCAGTCCGGGATGGGGCCAACGCATATCTTCGACAGCAGTACCTAGTGGTGATCGTCGTCTTTTTGGTAATCGCAGGTTTATTGGCTATCGCGGCTTTTGGCTATAACTTGCAGAGCAAGTTTGTGCCGTTTGCATTTCTGACTGGCGGTTTCTTCTCGGGGTTGAGCGGTTGGCTGGGGATGAAGACGGCGACCCAAGCGAGTTCGCGCACGGCCGCAGCTGCTCGAACGTCACTCAATCAAGGATTGCGAGTTGCTTTTCGTAGCGGTGCCGTGATGGGACTAACCGTTGTTGGCTTGGGCCTCGCTTACATCACCGTTTGGTTTGGCTTCCTATACTGGATTTGGCCACAAATGGTGGGCGCGGAGAATGCGCTATCTTTGGAGGCAATCACGGTAGCCATGTTGTGTTTTGGTATGGGTGCCAGTGCACAGGCCCTGTTCGCGCGCGTGGGTGGTGGTATCTTCACCAAAGCGGCCGATGTTGGGGCGGATTTGGTTGGCAAAGTCGAACAGCACATGGCGGAGGATTCGCCGCGTAACCCAGCCACGATTGCGGATAACGTCGGAGACAACGTGGGAGACGTGGCGGGCATGGGTGCCGATTTGTACGAATCTTATTGTGGTTCTATTCTCGCGACGGCGGCCTTGGGAGTGGCTGCATTTGCCAGCCCGTATTTGTTGCCGGGTTTGGATGTGGAAGAAAGGCAAGCCAACCAATTGGCTGCGGTTTTGTTACCCATGGCTTTGGCGGGTATCGGAATTCTGCTTTCGATCGCAGGTATCTACCTGGTTCGCACCAATGAGGATGCCAGCCAAAAGAATTTGCTGGCAGCGCTTGCACGGGGCATCAATTTTTCTGCCGTGACTGTCTGCGGGGTAACCGTTGGTCTTACGTGGTGGTTAATGCCGCACGTGCCTGGAACGATCGTCTTTGGATTTATTCCTGGGGTCGCTTTTAGTGTGGTCGTTGGTTTGGCAGCGGGTTGGGTGATTGGCAAATACACCGAGTATGCCACCAGCGATCATTTTCAGCCTACACAGCGTTTGGCAAAGCAAGCTGAGACGGGCCCCGCTACGATTATCATCGGTGGTATTGCGGATGGGATGGGCAGTGTTTGGGCACCTGTCATCGTTATCTGCGTGGCCACCTTGTGTGCCTTTGGGTTTGCCTGTGGTTGGAAATTGAACGAACCCCACTACTTTGCATTGGGGCTGTACGGCGTTGGCATTGCTGCGGTCGGCATGCTGAGCACCTTGGGGATTACGTTGGCCACTGATGCTTATGGCCCCATTGCAGACAATGCCGGTGGCAACGCAGAGATGGCGGGGCTGGAAAAAGCGGTACGGGCCCGAACCGACGCGCTGGACTCGCTGGGCAATACGACGGCGGCGACGGGCAAGGGATTTGCCATTGGCTCTGCCGCCTTGACAGCGCTTGCGCTGCTGGCGGCTTATGTTGAAGAAGTTCGAATGAGTTTCGAACGCTGGGCAGACACGACTGTTGCCGTCGCCCATGCGGCGGGACTGCAGGATGGACTATACAAGGTCTCGCCAGGATTCGTCGTTGCCAAGGAAGGGCAGACGGCTCATGGGTTCTTGACCATGCCCTATCTCCAGCATGACGAGCGCATACGTGACGCGTGGCGTAGTGTAGATTTCTCGAATGGCCCTGCGTTGGTACCCAACGACCTACTAGCGCTTCGCGCGAGCGATGACGGACTCGTGGCATCTTTTGTACCAACGGGTGGTCAACTCATCGACGTGCACTTGGCGACGTTGATTGACTTCACGACCTATTACGATGCGACCGTCATGAACCCACGCGTACTGATTGGTCTGTTCATTGGCGCGATGGCTACTTTCGTGTTCTGTTCGTTGACCATGAAGGCGGTGGGCCGCGCTGCAGCGGGGATGGTTGAAGAGGTTAGGCGGCAGCTGCGTGAAAATCCAGGGATTCTCACGGGTGAAGTCAAGCCGGATTACGCGCGGCCTGTCCAAATCAGTACCGTTGCAGCTCAATGGGAAATGGTTCTGCCAGCCGCCTTGGGGCTGTTAACGCCGCTCATCACAGGCCTGTTTTTGGGGGTCGGTGGCGTGCTCGGGCTGTTGGCGGGTTCTCTATCTTCAGGATTTTGTGTTGCCGTCTTTATGTCCAATGCGGGTGGTGCGTGGGACAATGCCAAGAAGTTCATTGAAGCTGGCAATCTGGGCGGCAAGGGGTCTCCTGCACACGAAGCCAGCGTTGTCGGTGATACGGTTGGAGATCCGTTCAAAGATACCAGTGGTCCAAGCTTGAATATCTTGATCAAGCTGATGAGCATGGTCAGCGTCGTAGTTGCTAGTCTGGTTGTACGCTACAGCGCCGTGGCGATGGGCTGGCTATAGTGTTTGCCGAGATCATTGCGATTGGCGATGAGCTGACGAGCGGCCAGCGGCTCGATACGAATTCACAGTGGCTTAGTCAACGCCTTGGCGAACTGGGCGTTTCGACGCGAATTCACACGACCGTTGGCGATGACTTGGCTGCCAACATCGAAGTGCTCAAGATCGCAGCCAACCGAGCAGATATCGTTGTCTGCACCGGTGGCCTGGGTCCGACCCTCGATGATTTGACGCGCCAAGCGCTGGCTGACGCTTTCGACCGCGAACTGATCTTGGATGAAGTTTCACTGGCTCATATTCGAGCGCTATTCGCATCGCGCAATCGCGAAATGCCCGAGCGAAACATTTCCCAGGCGATGTTTCCCGCCGGTAGCCAGCCTATCGTCAATCCACATGGTTCGGCTCCCGGGATCGACTTTTGTGTGCCGCGCCAAACGACCGACGCTACTAGCAGGATATTTGCCCTGCCAGGCGTGCCCGCCGAAATGCAGCAAATGTGGCATCAGACTGTGGCTCCTGAAATCGAACGCATGTTGGGCGCGAAGCTGCCGTTGTACTATCACAGTGTGAAGGTTTTCGGCATCGGTGAAAGTGATGTTGAAGTCAAATTGCCGGAGCTCATCCATCGCGAACGTCTCCCCACTGTCGGCATTACGGTCAGTCGGGCTACCATCACGCTCCGTGTGGCGGGGCGTGCCGCCAATGCAACTGAGTTCAATACGCTTATCACTCCCACGCTGACGGAGATCAAAACGGCGCTGGGGGATTTGATTTTTGGCGAAGGCGATGACGAACTCGAGCACTGCGTTTTGCGTGAGTTGAAGTCGCAAGGTAAGGCGTTAGCTTGTATCGAGATTGGTGCAGCGAGCTGGATTAGCAATTGGCTACTGGCCGCCGACACCCATACAAAAGACACGCATTTTGTAGGCGGAGTCTCCTTGCCAGACATTTCAAGCGCGCAGCGCTGGTTAACGAACCGCTCTGATGCAGGCCAAGCTACTGGCGACCCGTTTTGGCGGGAACTAGCAACACAAGCCTGCAGCAGATTTCAAACGCAGGCCAGCCTCGTTGTCGGCATCTATCCCAGTCTATCTCAGATGGAAGCTGCCACCCACGCGTTCGAATTCGTATTTGCGTCTTTGGTGGACGGGCGATTCACGCTTGATCGTCGTTCCATGGGCGGCCATCCAGACGTGTTGTGCCCACGCGCCGCCAAGACGGGCCTCGATCTTCTCCGTCGAGAGTTGGTTAAGTAGGGATGTACTTTGCTGCCAGTTTTGCACTTGGCCGCCATGTGCGGTAGACTCACGCCATGGCCAAAGCAGATCAGGAAAGGCGACGCGCGAGATTGAGCGAAATACTTTCGCTGATCGCTGAGCGACCGCAATTTAGGCGGCGCGAGATTCAATTCCTATGTCGCGAAGCTACGCCTGGTTTTGTTACACAAATTCTCAAGCAGCTAGCCACCGAAGGCATTCTTCGGGCGGGGGCGGCGGGGGCGACTGATGACGACGAGCATTTCTTGTGGACTGAAGAACCCCAGAAATTCTTGCGCGATGATTGGATCGAAAGGCAAATTTCTGGCACACAAGTCACGCAAATTCCCAGCGACGAACGCCCTCGCGAGCGTCTGCTCGAGCTAGGCGCGCGACACCTGAAGAATAATGAACTGCTGGCCATCCTGATTCGTTCTGGAGTCAAAGGCGAATCGGCAGTTCAGGCAGGACAGAAGCTTTCGAACCAGTTCTCAGCCCAGCTAGACCGCTTGGTTGATTGCTCACCGCAAGAGCTGAAGAAGATCAGTAAGGCCGTTTCCATTACTGCCTATTGTCAGATCATGGCCGGCATCGAACTTGGTCGGCGAGTCGAATCGCTTATCAAAGAACAGCGACCGAAAGAAAAGATCAACTCCACGCGTGCCGCCATTGACTACTGCACGCGGCATTTTTCGCGCTTGGCACATGACGGACGTCAAGAAGAATTTCATATCGTTACGCTGGATACCAAGTTACAGCCGATTCAAAGTCATCAGATCACAATTGGTACGCTGGATGCCAGCCTCGTCCATCCGCGTGAAGTCTTTCGCGCCGCGATACGTGATGCGGCATCGTCGATCCTACTGGTTCATAATCACCCCTCGGGCGATCCTACACCAAGTCGGCAGGACCACGAAGTAACTGAGCGGCTCAAACGCGCCGGCGAACTTGTGGGAATTCAAGTCATCGATCACATCGTGGTCGCCAGGGACTCAGCCGTTAGCTTGGCGGAATCTTCGTGACGTCGAGCGAATCAACACGTTGAAAATCAACACGTTGAACTCGTACGAGCGTGTTGCCGAATAGTGAGCCGGCACCAAGATCGGTGAGGGATTGGCTGGTCAAATCGTTTAAGCCTCTCCCGTCTGGAGCGAGTTTGGGCCACCATTGGCCGAGCGCCACGATGACGCCACGACGGGCATCCGTGCTGATAATTGCCTTGCGTACAATTGATCCGTGTTGGCTGACGATCTGTACTCGGCTATCGACGTTAATCCCGCTGGCAGACGCATCGTCAGGGTGGATCAACACGGTCGGCTCGCCGCCAGCGGCACGTATCAACTCGGTTAGGTTGCCCATGCTGGTATTGAGAATGAAAGCACCCGGTGGCGAAATCAGTCGCAGGGGAAAGTCATTGGTCGGCTGCTGTTCAAAATCAATTTGCTGGGGTGGGGGAGAAAAGCGAATTTGCCGATCTGTAAAATTGCTGCCGTTGGCATAGGCTTGAAAGTCGTCGGGCAGATTCAGCCGCAGACTTCGCTCTCGTTTAAGTCGCTCAAGAGTGAGACCCTGCATGTATGGGTGATCACTGTCGAGGAGCTCAGCCGACAATTCATCAGTACTCATGTCAAAAACTGTGTCATCGTACCCCAGTCGCTTAGCCAACTGTTGAAAGACCCAGCTATTCGGTCGGCATTGGCCGCGCGCAGGCAAGATTGGATCTGCCCACTGCAAATGGTAGTGCCCGTAAGCGATGTACAGATCCGGGTGTTCGACAAACGTGGTCGCGGGTAGCAGGATGTCCGCGTAGTCGGCGGTATCGGTTTGGAAATGCTCAAGTACTATCGTAAATAGGTCTGCGCGAGACATGCCTTGGCGAACGGAATTCGAATCGGGGGCCACTGCGGCTGGATTGGAGTTGAACACAAAAAGTGTGGAAATCGATTCGGGTTCATTCAGGGCGTTTCCGAGCTGATTTTGGTTGATATGCCGGCGGCCTGGTTTCAAGAGGTGTGCGCCTGCGTAGCGAGTGCGATTCAAAGGAAACGCGCCGCTGGTCGATAGCGCAGCTCCGCCGCCACGATGCTGCCAAGCACCAGTGAGCGCTGGCAACAGGGTAATTGCTCGAATGGCGTTGCCACCACCTTCGTTTCGCGACATGCCATAGCCGACCTTGATAAATGTTTCCGGCGTATTGCCAATGGCTGCTGCTAATTCGGAAATCTTACGGGCCTCAATTCCACACAAGCTCGCCGCGCGGTCGATGGGCCATTGGTCACACGCTTGGCGGTATGCGTCTAAATTGTTGGCAAAGCGGTTCAAATAGTCTTGGTCTTGTAAGTCGAGCCGCAACAATTCACCGCCGATAGCCAGCGCGAGTGCTGCGTCGGTACCGACCTGAATCTGCCAGTGTTCATCTGCAAAGCGACTTGTTTCATTGCGGTACGGATCGATGTGATAAATTCTTGCGCCAGCCCGCCGCGCTTCGGTGAGCCAAGGGACGAGATGGCTATTGGAACGTAAGACGTTGATGCCCCACAGCACGATCAACTTTGAATGTGCAACGTGTTCTGGTGGGGGCGATATCTTATCCGGCCCATAGTTGGCTTCCCAAGCTGCACCGGCTGTGGCGGCGCAGATCGTCCAATCGAGCTCGCTGGCTCCTAGCGCGCGAAAGAATGCCAAGGGATGATCGCGTTCGATCAAGCCCATCGTTCCCGCATAGCTGTACGGTAGCACACTTTGTTCACCGAAACGTGAGATATTCTGTCGGACGCGTTCAGCAATCGAGTCAAGTGCTTCTTCCCAACTGATCGGTGCAAATTGGCCCGCGCCCTTGGGACCGACTCGCTTTTGTGGTACCAGCAGGCGGTCGGCATGCTCTTGGCGCTGCGGGTATTTCGCCATCTTGACGCAGGCAAAACCTCGCGTGATCGGATGCTCCGCCGAACCAGCCAACTTGAGCATGCGCGCTCCATCGGTGGTAATTTTCAGTGCGCAAGTATCCGGGCAATCCAAGGGGCAGACAGACGGTAGTACTTGCAGTTCAGACATCACTTACCAACTTTGAAAAAATTTCCATCGAATCGCTCACGGCTGGTACAGAACCGCCGACGCGAGCTACATCGGCAATAACCCGATTTCGACTGACTGGGTCAAACTGGCGGATTTCCGCCACGAGTAGCATCAACCACAAGCGATAATCTTGCTCTGCCCCCCGTAACGCCGCGATGGAATCGGCGCGGCCTTGCACGCGAATGCGCTGCAGCCCGCGGGCGATCCATTGTCGATTATGGCCTGGGGCGACAGGGAAATGTTCGGTCAATGCGTCGGCAGCGGCCGGACTAGCGATTCGCACCAGTGCTTCTACGATGGGCACAAATACGGAATCACGGTCGTCGAGCAAATGTTGCCCCAGTTGCGATTCGAGGCCAGGTTCTTCCAACTGCAATAGACTCTGAAGTGTGACTTGAAAGCTGAGCCATGACGGCCCGCCGCTCGGTGGCGTCGTGGCAAACACGCTGGATAGATCGACGTAGTTTGGATGCTGGCGCCGCAGGGCCTCCAGCGCATGCAGGGCGCGGTGGTTAGCGGCGAGATCGTTGCTGTCCTCGATCAACGACCTCAGGGATTTGTCGAGCTCACTCGCCAATTCATCGGCCGCCATTCCCAGGAGTCGAATACGGTTCTCAATAGCGTGTACATCGACCCGGAAAAAGATTTTTGATTTTGCCACGATCTCCTTGATCAAATCCAAGTGAGGCTGCAGCTCGGCTGCTGGAAGCTGGCTGACGTGCTCGAGAAGCTTGCCAGCACATCGAGTTTCAGTGGCGGTTAATTTGTGCCCGACTAACATGCGCCCCGCACGCTGACAACACTCGACGATTTGCTCGCTGGCAATTGGCAAATGCGACAATCCGGGAAACTCTGGAAAGGCTTCGCGGATGCCCATCTCGTCCCAGGCCTGAAATATGTGTTCGACGATCGTTGTCTGTCGAGCGTACCCTTCACTGAGCCAATTCAGCGCCCGTGTACGGGCTGTCTGAGATTCATCACCCAGAAGATAAATTAGGCTCGAATTTGCGTTGGTCATGCGGCGTTCTTCTACCCCAAAAGATTGGTCAGTGGTCGCACAAAGCAGAACACGCCCTAATAGAATAGAATAGGCTTTGTCTCAAAAGGGGGCTGACTTGGTCCGGCCCTCTCCAGGCTAGCGGGTTATCAGAGATTCTGCATCGCCTTCCAATTGGACAGACCACTTTTGAGACGCAGACTTGTTAGGGAACACACAGTGTAACGCCGGACAATTTTAGCTTTCGAGGATCAAACCACATGAATAAATGCACCAATGGCCGCGTTCCGAAATTCGCTTGGGTCGCAGCGGTCGTCCTGTTAAGTGCGTTATTGAGTTCGAGCGCGATTTCTGATGAACCACTACGAATAGGTATGGTTGGATTGGATACATCGCATGCGCCAGCCTTCACCAAGTTACTGAACGCCACCGATGCGAAGGGCGCGCTGGCGCGGATGCGGGTAGTCGCTGCCTTCCCAGGAGGTAGTGACGACATTGAGTCCAGCCATACCCGCGTCGCAGGATTCACGCAGGATTTGCGAGAGCTTGGCGTAGAAATGTTTGACAGTGTTGAGGCAATGCTGCCGAATGTGGATGCAGTGCTGTTGGAAAGTGTCGATGGAAGAAAGCACTTAGAGCAAGTATTGCCAGTGCTGAAAGCAAGAAAACGAGTTTTTATCGATAAGCCGCTGGCTGGAAATTTGTCGGACGCCATCGCCATTGATTTGCTGAGTAAGAAATATGACTCGCCCTGGTTCAGTAGTTCATCCCTGCGATTCAGCCCCAGTATTGCTCAATACCGCGAGTCGGGGGCGTCCAAAGTTCTCGGCGCCAGTGCTTGGAGCCCTTGTTCACTCGAACCATCGCACACCGATTTGTTTTGGTACGGCATCCATGGCGTAGAGACACTGTATACCGCCATGGGGACGGGGTGCCAACAAGTCACCCGCATTCACACCGAAGGTACCGATCTCACGGTGGGAGTTTGGGACAATGGTCGCGTCGGCGTACATCGTGGCATTCGTGAAGGGAAATCGGGGTATGGTTTAGTCGTTTTTGGCGACAAAGCGATTGACGTTGGAGGCAAGTATGAAGGCTATGCACCGTTGGTCGACCGCATTGCCGACTTCTTTCTTGGTGGTGAGGCCCCCGTGTCTACCGATGAGACATTGGAGTTATTAACGTTCATGCAAGCGGCCGACGATTCGAAAGCGGCAGGCGGTGTGCCCGTGAAGTTGGCAGATACATGGAAAACGGCGCTGGCAGCCGCACAACAAAAAGTTGCCAAACTCGATCCATAAAAGGGGGGCGAGGTGATGGGAGACTTAGAGCGTGTTTTCATAAGGGGCCTCCATCATACCGTTGCGGTCATGTTCAGCATTGCCGCGGTATCAGTAGTGCTGGCACAGAATGATCCGCAGCCCCGCGTTCCCGATGATCGACTCGGAGTAGATGTGGTGCAGTGTGTCGATGGCTCGCGTCTTTATGGATTTGTGTTGGACGCAAACGTCGGTGTGACCTTTGCCGTCGAGCGGTCTTGGCTTGAATCACATCTGCCCGATACCGCCGAGCGACTAGCAACTGAGGAGGCCGAACGAACTCGGGAGCAACTTGCCAAGCGAGTTGCCAGGATTGAACGATGGTTGCAGGAACGCCCCGAGCCTGGGCCAATGGAGCGTTGGCTGAAATTGGAACTTGCCAAGACACGGCGGCAGGCACAAGAGGGACCAACTGCTGATTCGAAGCCGTTCTTCTATCTGATGAAGATTGCCGAAGCCGAACTGCGTAAGGTGACCATCCAGCCGAAGGAAAGACGACATATCGCTGGAATCGCCTATGGCCACAACTTGCCAAACATCGTCACGACCCCCACTACGCAATTGGCTCGACAGCTCGATGAACTGGGAGTCAAACCAACTGAAGAACAAGTCGATTTAGTAGATCGCTTGCCGCAGTCTCTGGAGCAAACTGAGCAGCAGTGGGCAGCCAAGCGAGCGTTAGTCGAATTCGACATGCGTGAGGCGCTGGAATATCAAGGCACGGGTACCACGTTGATTCGCAAGGGGGACCAAGCCGATCCGGCAGCCCTCATCGGACAACTGCTAGGCGCCGGAGGTCTGGATCCCATCAGCCAACTTGGGGCTGAGCTGGGGCTGCCAGAGTTCGCGAGGCCAAACGAATCAAAGGACTGGTGGAAGAGCGTAACTTCGGCTGCCGAGCGCGATGGCTTCCATGGTGTACTCGTCACGCGACTCCAACAGAATTTGCTGTCACCGGAAGTTGTTGTTGAATGCAGCTTCTTCGCTCACCAGTCACCAGGCAAATGGTTCGAAGTAGTGACATTTCGTGGCACAAGCAATGCGAACCAGCAGGCCGCTGAGCGCATCGCACGTATTAAAGAAGACCCACAAATTCAATCCGTCTTAAGCACATTCAAGGCACTGGGTTTGTCCGCCGATCAACGGCTCGACCAAGCCTTGCGTCAGGGAGCGGCTACCGAAGAGGCGATGGAGGGGGCTCGCGCGCAATGGAATAAATTCGCCAGTCGCTACACCCAGTCGCTCGGCAGCCCCATTCCAATTAGCGAGAAATAGCGAATTATGGAGTGCTCCGACATGTCGGAGCTTTGGTATTGCGCTTACACATCACGTTAGATTTGACGTAACCGTTCACGAACTGGCGTCGACAGGAAAGGGTCGGGAATCTTTTCAGCAGCGCCCGCCACCGATGAGATGCCGCTGGTAGGAATCAGCTTACTTTCGCTAGATAGTCGCGAGCTAGCGAGGCGAACTGTGAATCGTCCAGTCGTTCGAGTGGCGAGTATTGCGGATGCCTTGACGGCTTGTAGGGATCATTTTGTTTGGTGTTGTAGCAACAGATCAATGACCAACGTGGGTTGGGGCTAGTGTTCTGATCGGAGCGGTGTAGCAAATTTCCATGAAAGAAAATAGCATCACCGGGTTGCATTTCTACGTGCACAAGTGGCAATCGCTCCAACGCGGCCGCCACGCGTTCTGGATCGGCACCAGTTTGCCCACCAATTTTCATGTGATTTATCCGGCCAAATTGCTGTGACCCCGGAATGACTTGCAGACAACCGTTTTCACGAGTTGCCGGATCGATGGCAATAAAGCAACTGCCCATCGTTGGGTATAGGCAACCGAAGTCGTACCAGTAGCCGTAGTCTTGGTGCCATTCCCAGGCACCGCCCACCAAGGGCTCCTTAAGCATCATTTTATGGTGATAGTGATAGACTTCGTCACCGAGCAGGGCGGACATGTTGTCGGCCACGCGCTGCGACCGCACGACTGCTGCGTACAGGTCGTCTTCGAGATCATTGCTCAGCGATAATGTCGTGGTTCCGCCCTGAGCGTCCGACCGCGTCGTGGCGCGTGCGGCTACCAGTTGGTCTGCGCGCGCGTATCGGCTGAGCAGTTCCAATTCATCCGATCCAAACAGACTGGGGACGAGAATGTATCCTTGTTGGTCGAACTGTGCACGATACTCGGGAGTTACGCGGAAGAAATTCATAGGAAACGAACCAGGAAAATGGTCTAGCGTTAAGGAATGCGAGCGGTGCCATGAGCCCCTCGTCTGGTCCGATGCACAAGCAAGTCGAACATCTACTCATACATCTATCCTACACACAGACGGCTTGGATAAGTAGACTGGTCTGACTCGGCGGCGGTCGGTTCCTTGCCGCCCAGCGATTGCCGCCCTTCCCCACTTGTGTTTCCCCAACCAAATCTGAAATGACCATGAGCCAACTGAATAAATACAGCAGCCGGATCACACAACCCAAGAGTCAAGGCGCTTCCCAGGCCATGCTCTACGCAACTGGCCTGAAGCCTGAGGATATGGGGAAAGCGCAGGTGGGGATTGGTAGCGTGTGGTACGAGGGAAACTCGTGCAATATGCACCTGAATACGCTCTCTGAGGCGGTCAAAGAGGGCGTTTCAAAAGTGGGCTTGGTTGGTATGCGTTTCAATACCATTGGCGTCAGTGACGGCATCTCCATGGGGACCGAGGGTATGAGCTATTCGTTGCAGTCGCGAGATTTGATAGCTGATTCGATTGAGACCATTATGGGAGGGCAATGGTACGATGCGCTCGTGGCCCTGCCAGGCTGCGACAAGAACATGCCAGGCTGTTTGATGGCCATGGGACGACTGAACCGTCCAGCTCTGATGGTCTACGGAGGCACGATTCGCCCAGGCAAATGGAATGGCCAATCGCTAGATATCGTTTCAGCGTTTCAGTGCTATGGCCAATATCTGTCGGGTGAGATCACGGATGAAGAGCGCGAGGAGATCGTTCGTCGCGCCTGCCCCGGTGCTGGTGCCTGTGGTGGGATGTACACCGCCAATACCATGGCTTCGGCTATCGAGGCACTGGGCATGAGCCTACCGTACAGTGGTTCCATTCCTGCGGAAGACCCCGCGAAGATCGATGAATGTCATCGTGCGGGTGCGGCGATTCTGCAGTTGCTAGAGCGAGATATCAAGCCACGCGATATTATGACTCGAGCGGCCTTCGAGAATGCGATGGTCGTAGTTATCGCGCTGGGAGGATCCACCAATGCCGTGCTGCACCTGATAGCGATGGCTCGCAGTGTCGGCATCGACCTGACCATCGACGATTTTCAATCGGTCAGCGACCGAGTGCCGTACATTGCGGACCTCAAGCCCAGCGGCAAATTTGTGCAAGAAGACCTGCACTCGATCGGTGGAACGCCCGCCGCGATGAAGTACCTGCTGGAAAAGGGCTACATGAACGGTGATTGCCTTACGGTGACTGGCAAGACCCTGGGCGAGAATTTGGCGTCGGTACCGGACCTAAAAGCGGGCCAGACGATCATCCAGCCTATCGAGCAGCCGATCAAATCGACTGGACACATCCAAATACTTCGCGGTAATTTGGCACCTGAGGGGGCAGTGGCCAAGATTACGGGCAAAGAGGGCTTGGTATTCACTGGCAAAGCAAAATGTTATGACAGCGAAGAACTGATGCTCAAAGCCCTCGAAGATAATCAGATTGGCAAAGGCGATGTGATCATCATCCGTTACGAAGGTCCACAAGGCGGCCCAGGTATGCCAGAAATGCTTACGCCTACTTCGGCAATCATGGGGGCAGGGCTTGGCAAAGATGTGGCGCTGCTAACCGACGGACGATTCTCCGGCGGTTCACACGGTTTTATCGTTGGGCACGTGACACCCGAAGCGCAGATTGGCGGACCCATCGCACTGGTCCAAGATGGCGACACAGTAACTATCGATGCGGATAACAACCGACTAGACATCGACGTGAGTGATGAAGTGCTAGCAAGTCGTCGCAAGAATTGGACTGCCCCACCACTCAAAGCCCTGCGTGGAACCCTCTACAAATACATCAAGAACGTGAAGAGTGCGTCCGAGGGATGCGTGACCGATGAGTAGTTCGGATGGCCTAGCGAATGATCAGCGAATTGCGCTCGAAGGCCGAAACATTCGCGGAGCTGCGAGGTTTCATAGATAGTGACGCGAAATTTGCATTGGGCAAAGAATCGCGATTCCGACGCGTTGGATTGGCTCCAGATTGACGTGGCGGATTACACTTTTTCGACCGTAGGCAGCACGACGCGAGTAACGCTCATGTCCAACATAGAATTTCAGTGCCCAAAAGGCCATAAGATCAGAGCCAAACCCGAATTTGCAGGGAAGCTAGCAAAGTGTCCGAGTTGCCAATCGGTAATGTTGGTACCGGACCCATTCGCTGGTGTAATCAACCGCCGTCAGCAGTTGACGCAGTCCGGCGTGATGCGCATTCTTGGTGATGCACCACAATTACCACCTATGCCGGAGAGAATGTCGCCGGTCGAGAAACGCATTTGCCCGCGCTGTAGTAAATCACTCGCACCATCGCTGACCGTTTGTGACAAGTGCCAGCTATACGTTGGTTTGAACATCGCCTAACCTTTTAATCGTTTAATTCTAAGCGAGTTTAACGGCCATACCGTTCATCGAAGAAAGATAAAGTAGTGGATCTCGCCAGAGATCCCCGTGTTATAGGAAGTCTGGCGACTTCCACTACATTCATTGCATTGGGAAGTCTGGCGGCTTCCACTACATTTATTGCATTGGGAAGTCTGGCGACTTCCACTACATTTATTGCATTGGGAAGTCTGGCGGCTTCCACTACATTTATTGAACGGCATTGAGTCTATCGGCGAGCCGCAGGCGACTGCGGCCTCGACAATCCACTCCAAAGCCTTTACTTAGAGCAGCAGCGAGCCTCGAGCCAGAAGACTTGGTCGCCGTACTGGCCGAAATCGGCTTCTTCTACCAATAGCACGATTAGTTGCGCGCCAGCGATCTCAACGTCGACAAGCTGTGACTGCTGTGCGCCAGATTGCCGCGTTAATTCGAACTCGCTAATTTTTTGCAAGGCGCCCTCACGCGCAAGTAGGATTTGACACTGGACGCTACCCAGCGGAGCAGACAATCGATCAAGCGGTGCCAGCGTTGCTTCAGCCAGAAACTGTCCCGGTGATCCATCCCATCGATAGGCGACTTGCGAAGCGCTATGCATGGCCAGCCCATTGAACAACAGGCCCGCTTCCGATCGCAAGGCCTGCCCAGACACATCTTGGCCAATACCCAGCTCCCACTGAAGCTTCGTTTCGGTTAGATTGCGGTAGCTGGCTGGTTGCAGATCTTGCAGAAACGTATTGCGCTTGGGTTGGTCAGACAGATAGGCTATCGCTTGGCAAAACTCTGCGGCTGATTCGTAGCTGATAAGGTCTAAGCCGCTCAGCCGCAATCGAACTCTAGAGTCGGCGATTGTCACTTCAGCTACCCGAAGCAACGAGCCGTCTACGAGGCCCAACATCGAATGGGTGTGCGGCTTCATTGGGCCAAGGAGTGTCGGACTAAAGACAATCGCTTGCACGTCATCGATATCGATTTCAGTAGTTTGATTGGAGGTTTCAAGATTGAGATGCTGGATCTCCGTACCGTCGCTATTCGTGGGCCAGCGCACGACGCCAGAAATCCGCTGTCGACTGTTGAGCCACACGATATCCTGGGTACCATCGGCAGCAGCCATCTGCTGTTGCAATTCGCTCCATCGCCGCAGGCTTGCCGGTGGCGTAAGCACGAGTCCCCGCAACATTGGTAGGTCAATTGCGGGCGTCTGGATCCAGTCGTTATCTATCTCCAGTTTGCCGCTTGCATTGAAATGCATTTCACCCGCTAGCCAGCTTCCATCAGCCAGCCAGGCTGCTCGCTGCTTGACGACGCCTGGCCAAGTTCCCCAGCGAACTAAATTCTCTCTGGGGACCTCGATAGCCATTGGATCAGCCACGGATCGGAAGACCAAGTTCGTTGCATGCAGTGATTGCAATTCACTTTTTGCAACAATACGATCGGCCAGGTGTATTGGAGATTGAGCTGCAACAGGCAAAGCGAGTACGAACAGTGCAAACAGCGTTGGCGGGTTGATTCTGGATTGATGGGGCAACAGCCCGCCGTTTGCAATGGACATCTCTTTCAACATGTCAATTCTTTAGAAACTCTTGCGCGGAGCGGACTGGAATTCGTTTAATATTGATTCCAACGGTCGCTCAACGGGTGGTTCGTCGTATTGTCGCGGATCTAGCCTACGGACTGCCCCTGGATTGTTGGCAGCTCGTGCACGCGAGAATACATCTAGTTGTCCTTGTGGTGGCAAGTCGGCACCAGCGGGCAACGGCAGCCAGCCAATACTCTTGGGAACGTAGTTAACGTCTTCGATTGGATTGGGACTTTTTCCAGTGCGATCGATGGCGATCGACTGTAAGTGCTCTTCGTAGACACTCAAGTCGTAGATCGGTGACGGCGGAATTGCGGTGATTAACTCTTGTCGGTCCCATACACCGGATGGCGAGCGGATCTCGATGGTCTCTACCAAAGTGGCCCCCGCGTCACGGTCCAGCGCAACAGTTGTCGAACCATTGGGTTCGATGCGAATCGTCTCAAAATCGTTCCCTTTTCTTGTATCGCCAAGTAGCACAATCAAGGCTGAACGCTGTGAGTTTCGCAGCTCCAACTGCGCAGGCGGCAACTGTGGATTGGGATGGATCTGTTGGCTGACCGATCGCCAAAATGGTTCATAGGTAGCAAACGTGGGTGCTACATAAGGCGACCACAACTGGGGAACGCCAAAGTTTATCGGCTGCAGCACCAACTGCCCGGCACCTAAGTGCGTTAGGCACTGGCCGTTCAAGAATGCATTCTCAAGGGCAAAGTGTTGCTGGCCTCGACCGCCTACAACCCGCCACAGTTGATGGGCGTCCTGCGAAAGTGGGAGCATCGTTATTCTACCACTGCGTGTGGCGCTGACAGCTAAAGTGCGACCGCTCGAATACGTCTGAATACGAACATAGCCACCCATGGCTGGTGCCACCCACCAGTCTGCACCCGTCGCCAAGTCAGCGGCAGCACAAGTCAAGTCATGGCCGCTAGCGCGCGACAACAACCACGGCGCACCTTGGCGGTCGTAAGCTGCCAGTCGCAACATTTGGGCCGAACCAGCCTGCTGTTGACCGCGCGTGGATTGTCCACCGCTTCGGGCAAGTAGTTCGCTGAACAAATTGCTACGCTGGAGATCTGCCATGGCAATGCGCTGATCATTCGTGGTTTCGTCCATGCGAGTGTTCGTGCCAGAGTTGATGCCTGCCGAACTTGGAAACTCGATCTTCGCGTCCGATGGAAGCACCGGTCGTTGTGCATTGCGTGGCTGCAACGAGTAACCTGGCGATGGTTCTATGGGCGGTAACGTTGATTCAGTGGTGGGGCGTGGCTGTGGCTGCATCGCGCGAATCGTCATCCGGCTGGGGCGATATTCGATGGAATTACCTCGCAGGGTGCCGATCTGCATATTTCCTGACTCAGAAACTGGCCAGCGTATAATCTGCTGGCTGGCGCGGTCGTAATATCCCAGCCAGCTCTGATCCGAAGAATCAAATTGCGGCTCGCGTCGATACGTCGAAACTGAGCCATCTGACGCGATGACTTGCAGTTCTCTATCTGTCCGAGTCGCCTGCGAACTCAACCGCAAGTCGGGCGCGACCAATTCAAAACGTTGTTGAGCGCTAGCGACGCCGGCTGAAAAGAAAACTGCAATGAAGAAAATTTTATAGAACATTTTTCGACACGTTTACCGTTGGAATATTGGTAGAACCGTCCGTGGCATATTCAGGATCAAGCAGGCCATGGCCGTCCCATATTCGATGCTATTGAAGTCGAACCAGCCGCCTTGGGTCGTTTGTAAGGACAGCAGCGATCGTTTAAGCCCTTTATACCACTTTTCCCAAGCTTCGCCGCCTAAGTGCCAAAATGCCTGTGCAGAATAGTAGTGTGAATAATAGAAAAACGAATTGCGTTCGACGGAACTGTTGTCGACCGCCCCCGCCTGCAAGTATTCAATGGCCGCTTCAATCTCGGGACCATCGTAAATCCCGGCATTATAAAGTGCCACGACCGCCGCCGCAGTAAGTGGAAAACGACTTTCGCCGCCTGTCAGTAGATACATGTAGCCGCCATCGGCATTCTGACTGCGCCGAACGTAATTCACGGCACGATCGATGGTCTCTTTGGGAACGCCTAAACCGGAATTGCGAGCAGCTCGCAATGCCATCATTTGGCAGACTGTTACCGATAAATCCGCTTCGTCGGGTTTGGGATTGTACCGCCAGCCTCCTGCATCGTTTTGCGTGTTGATGATCAACTGTACCGCCGAGGACAGTTTGGAACGCACGTCGAGAGTTCGATCGGTACCATACAACTCGGCGAGAAACAGAGTGCCGAAGCCGTGGTCGTACATCGGTCCGTGGCTGGTTTCACCAGTCGCAGATAAAAAGCCGCTAGCTTGTACTTGCGACAAGACATACTTGCCAATGCGCTGCAGCGCCAAGCCTGCGTCGCCGACACCCGAACGCACGCCGCAACTGAGTAGCGCTAGGCCCGCGAGCGAGCAGACACCCACCCATCGGCCTTGGGACGTAGATTGAAATGTGCCATCAGGATTTTGACGCGATAGCAGGAGTTCCAGTCCGCGTCGAATCGCTGTGTCGACTTTCGCATCGTACAATTCGTCCAAGTCCGTGCGGGGCGAAAACAGTTCCGCTGCACTAGCAAAATTAGGTAATAGCGAGACAGGCAGCAGCGCAGTTGAGAAACCTGCCGTTACGTGCAGAACCCGTCGTCTCGAATAAACTTTCGGCACAGATTCGGCTCCAGCGATCAAGGGACGGCGGCCAATGTCGGCCGCTACACATGTAACTCAGTCTTGCTCCAGCAGGGCCTTAAAGTAGGCTTCGATTTGCGTGCGATAGCTGGGCAGGAACTGTTCTACCATTCGCGACTGCATCTGCGTGCGAGTGCGTTCGGGCAGGTGTCCCCAGACGCTTTGTTGCATCGCCTGAGGATCAGCCAATTCCACAAGCGCCTCAGCTTTCGGCCCGACTTGGCCGGGCCCCGATTGCAACTGCTGCTGCGACGCATCGACATCGTTGGCGGGCGGCTGCTGGGCAGTGGTTTGAGTAGCTTGTGCTTGCTGGGGATCCTGTTGTGGGGGATTCTGCGAGCGTTGTTCGGATGGCTCCCGCGACTGCTGGTGTTGCTGCTTCGATGCTGCGTTGTCGAACTGCGCGATTAACTCATCTAATCGCGTGACGATGTCACTTTGCAATTGCTGTGTTTGCGCATTGACGGCTCCGCGTTGCAAGTAACCAGCGGCGATCAGCATGCTCTGCCGCACGGATTCAAGCGGGTTAGCGGGTTGTTCGCTCAACTCCTGGCGATCCAGTCCCACATCGGCTGGTGTCAACTCTGGCTGTGGTCGCTGGTCCCCAGTGCTTTTCTTGGGGAGCGGCGGATTCAGCAGGTCCAACAACCCTTGTGTTAAGTCCGAGGTTTCGTTCGCTTGGGTCGATTCCTGTGTAGCCGTCTGTGCGAAAGCGCAGTCCGCCAAACAGTTACTCAAAACGGTCGCAATTAGGCATGAATAGAGATATCGCATACTCCTATTATGCCCAAATTCGTCCTGGAATGCTGGTGGCAGCGGAATAAATATCCTCAGATAGCTCTCCGACAGCTTCACCGCATTCAAGCTAACCGACTCAAAACCACTTAGCGATCCAGTCCGCTTGCTTTCGCCTTTCGGTCAGCAGCTAGCAAAGCGGTGCATGGCTCATTCATCGAACGAATGGTCGTGAAGCCACGCGGCAAGTTGCATGCGGCAAATCTTCGGTCAATTGACGGAGAGAATCGGCGGGTGCCTAGTTTTCGACAGCGTACTGTTGGCTACGAAGCTGCAGCGCTAGCTCATAAGTTTTGTTTGCAATATAAGCTACAACAAGCAGCTCGTTTGCGTTAAAGGCACTAGCCGTGTTCCAAGTACCGTCCTTCTGGTATCGCTTCTCGATCGAGACCGAGTACGTCTTGTATTTTTGCCCATCTTGGTCGACTTCATTTTCCCACACCGATGCGTTGATGAACGCACCTTTGGCCGAAGGAACTGAAACTGTTTCGATTGGTTTTGCCATCGATTTGCCTCAACGTAAACAGGAATGGCAGGAAGCGCAGGGCAGCCTGCCGGAAATTCATCCACTCGCCCAGTGAGAGCTCGCGCGAGCCACCAACGAGTGCTTACATATATAAGACGGACGAGTTGTCGAAATCTTACACCCAGTACCCCACTTTTTCCAAAAAATCTGCTGCACCAGACTGCTGTGTCCCAAGCGGCTTGTCCCAAGTGCTGTGTCCGCTAACCTGTCTACTGGAAGCTGGGTAAACCTGGGATATAGTGCTGGTCGAGCACGAGCACGAATACTGCCGACGGCTTAGCACTATTAAGTTATGTGCAACCGTTCAAGGCCGAAGGCCGTGAACGCTCCATTTCTGATGCGCAGTGAGCAACCATTTGGCACTTGAGGAATCATGAAGATACTACGAGATATCGACCACCACAGTGTTGGCTAGTAGATCGTGGAGGCAACGGCGGTCTTCGCGGAATATGAAGAGTATGTCGGTGAGCGCGTAAATGAAGCCCAGGCATGGTATGGATGCAATTAAACCATTGACCAATACGCGCAACAGCCAAGAGTGAACCCAGTCGGCGGGTTGTCCGGTATTCACATCAACGATCTGGGTCTTCATCACAATCTTCCCGATACTTTGGCTGCGTGTTACAAGAAAGTAGATCTGCAGCACGAAAGGAACCAGAGCACCAAAGATTACAAGAATCACCCCAACAAAAAACAGAGCAGGTTGCGGTTGATCTGGGTCACCGCTCAAGACCGCAGCCGCAATCATCAATGCGTAGCCAGGTAGTAAACAAACAAAACCCGCCAGTATGTCAACGACAGCGCCCAGGAACCTTTTGCCAAGATCGGCCAGAGGCCGCTGGGGCGCGTAGTTGAATTCAACTGGCTGTTGATAGGGTGCGCTGTACGGGTTGTGATCATTCGTAGACATCGAGAGACCTCCTACTGTTGTTCATTCCATTTTACTAGCCAATTTTCAAGCATAGCCGTACTTCTTAGCGTAGTCGGACCACAGTTCGAGCACTTCGCGTTCGAAATCATCATCTACTGCATGTTGGTTGGTACGATAGTCGTCGTGACCGGCTAGTCGTTCTTGCAAAGCGGGCTCGACTTGCGAAAAGTCGCCTAGTTCGAGGTTGCGATAGATGTCACGAATGGACTGCAACGGATTGGCAACTAAATCCTCGTAGCTGAGTTCGATGAGATGTCCAGTTGGAATGTGTGGACGCCCCGCCTCAAATCCTCGATACATGCGGCGCAAACAATCGGCTACGTAGCACTTCAGCGCGGCTTCGTCGTCCGTTTTCTGGAGTCCCTGGACCTCATCCAGCGACCTCCACAATCGCATGGTTGATAGAAAAAGCTTGCGCGGGTCGCGCGTCAAGTGAATGAACTTTGCGTTCGGAAACAATTGAATCAATTCAGCCACGCGACCGGTGTGCGGCGGACTCTTGAGGATCAATTGGCGCTGTTCGTAGTGATAGGTCAATACCTTGATGAACCACAGGAAGCGCTCGCACCAGTGTTGGCGCTGCGCGGCACTCAAATCTTGCATGTCCAAGTACTCGAGCGCTTGGCATTGCGTTTTCGGGAAGGCGATTCTCAAGTAAGGCGTGGGAACTCCCAGGTTCATCAACGCAAACTCGTCTTCCTGCGGCAATGTCCAACCTGCTTTCATCTCGTCCATTGGGCGTTTCTTGGGTAGCAGAAAGTTTCCGAAGCGAAGCATTAGATATTCGCTCAGCAGGAAATGGGATGGTGCAAAGCACTGGAATGTGTTGGGCGAAGCGAATTGGGGATCGGTAACGAGCAATTCGTGCAAGAGTGTCGTGCCACTGCGCCAATGTCCCAAAATGAAGATTGGGTCTCGGTCAATCGTGGTGGCGTTAATCTTGCGACCATACAACAGCCACTGAGCCGTGGCCATGATATCGTTGATGGGAGTGAAAAATGTAACGCCTGCCGCAATCGGCAAACGCCCCACCGAAACCCTGAATCCGTTCTTCATAAGCAAACGCCACCACGTTGCAACGCGCATCCCGTGCCAAAAGCGTGGGCTCCAGGACGGATAGTCGTTTGCATGCTTGGTAGGGTTAGCTGTTTTTGCTGGCATTGATCAACGTTATACAAGTGGACGCGGCATTGAGCCCTCGTTGCGATCGCGCAAATGGAAATTCTAGACCAGGCCACTGGCCGCTTCCTCCGCGAAAATACCCTCTATCAAGCGGACTGGACAGCATAATACAAATTCCACTACTCTCCAGTTCAAAAAGATTCTGTAAAAAACCAGGCTCGTGCGGCTCGTGGTTCGCCGGATTCACGCGGCGAGCCTGCGCCGAGTCTCACTACCACCGCTCGTTAGTCACAGCCCTGTTCGCTCCACGGTTTACCGATGAATCTCCTAGCTGCTTTCACACGACATCGTGAGCTAATCCTACCGGTCTCCATCATAGCGTGCGTGGGCGTGATTCTGGTACCGCTACCAACCGCTCTGATGGACGTGCTGCTGGCCGGGAATATCACCATATCGGTCATTGTGCTGTTGACCACGATCTATATTCGTACGCCTCTTGAATTTAACATCTTTCCGTCACTCTTGGTGGCGACCACCTTGGGACGCCTGGTTCTAAACGTGGCCACTACGCGGCTGATTCTTACGCGGGCTGATTCGGACCTCGATAACGCCGCTGGTGGAGTTATTCAAGCCTTTGGAGAATTCGTCGCTGGTGATCGGCTCGAAGTCGGCATCGTGATCTTCGTCATTATTGTATTAATCCAGTTTTTGGTGATAACCAAGGGAGCGACGCGGGTCAGCGAAGTGGCCGCGAGATTCGCCTTGGACGGCATGCCAGGGCGGCAAATGGCCATTGACGCCGATTTGAATTCCGGCATCATCGACGAAGTGGAAGCGCAACGGCGTCGGGAGGCAATTACCAGTCAAGCCGATTTTTTTGGGGCCATGGACGGTGCTGGGAAATTCGTGCGCGGCGATGCGATTGCTGGCATCCTGATTACGCTGATCAACATTGCCGGTGGACTCTACATCGGCATGATGTACGCCGGCTTAACTTTAGCTGAGTCCTTCGCGCTGTTTACCAAGCTGACGATTGGAGATGGCTTGGTTAGTCAAGTCCCAGCGTTTCTGATTTCTCTAGCGGCTGCCTTACTTGTCACTCGCAGTACTCAAAAAGTCAACTTGCCGACCGAGTTCTTGTCCCAGCTCTTTCGCATCCTCAGGCATTAGCCGTGGCGGGCACATTCGTGGCGCTGCTGGTTTTTACTCAGTTACCCACTCTGCCAATGCTGGCTCTCGGGGGTGGTTGCATGGGCCTAGCTCTGCTGGTCAATAAGAACCAAGTCTTGCAATCGACGCGCGATCAAGCGGCGAAACAGTCTGCCGAAGTCGAAAAGAACAAACCGCCCGAAAAACGACCGGAAGATTTCCTGGAAGTCGATCCCATGCGCATCGAAATCGGAGCCGGGTTGTTGCCTCTAGCCGATCCGCGTCGCGGTGGCGATTTGATGGAGAAAATTACGGGAGTCCGCTCAATTCTGGCCAGCGAAATGGGCACGCTGTTACCTAAAGTACGCTTGAAAGACAAATTGAGCCTGCCAAATACCGTCTACGAAATCCATATCTCAGGCAATCTAGTTAGCAAAGGCGAGGTCTATCCCGATCGCATTTTAGCAATCGACGTTGGGCATTGTACCGGCGTGATTCCGGGCTTTGAGACACGCGAACCCGCCGCTTCACGTCCCGCGGTGTGGATTACGCCAGACCAGAAGCTACAAGCTGAAATGTTTGGCTACCAAACCGCCACGCCGAGCATGGTCATCGCTACCCATCTGCAAGAAACCGCCCGCAAACATGCCGATGAACTGCTAACACGTGAGTCCACGAAGCAGTTGGTCGATCAATTGAAGTCGGCGAGTCCCACGGTTGTCGAGGAACTGATTCCGAATGTGATGAAGCTGTCGGAAGTGCAAACCGTGTTACAAATGTTGCTCCGTGAGGATATCCCGATCCGACAATTGAACCTGATCTTCGAAACCCTTGGCGACTACGCGACGCGTATCAAGGACCCGACGTTCTTGACCGAATATGTCCGTAATCGCCTTTCGCGAACGATTTGCCATCGCTTTTCGGATAGTGCGGGACAACTGCACGTGATCACTATGGATCCGGCAATGGAAGATCGGATTGCCGCCGGTTTTGAAGTCACCGAACGCGGTATTTTGATTCGTATGTCGCCACCTGCGATCGAAATTACATGCCAACAAATCGCTGCGCAACTGCAAAAACTCAAGTCTGCAGGACATCGGCCTGTGTTGCTCGTCAGCCCGCGCATACGACCCGCGCTACGGCAAATCACACAAACCCATCTGCCCGATCTGAGAATCTTGAGCCACTCCGAAATTACGCTCCAAACCAATACGGTGTCGGTCGGTCTCGTCGCAGACCCGGTGACGAAAAAATAGAGTAGAAGCTGGGAAAAGGGAATTGAGAAACAGGGAATAGTTGATCATGGAAATTCGAACATTCAGGGCAGCTACGCTGCAAGAAGCTCTGCAGAAAGTTCGCGAATCAATGGGGGATGATGCGTCGGTGCTTCACACACGTGAGCTGCGACACAGCCGCCTAGGTAGATTTCCCAAGCGGATGGTCGAAGTCGAGGCTAGCCTCGACGTGCCCGTCGTCAGTCGCTTTCTGGCCTTGAGCGCAGGACAGCATACTAGGGCAGAACGCTTTGCCTCCTAAGGATCAGGCATCTCGGCAAACTCAGACTCCTTTGCCAGCAGAGTCGAGTCCATCGCCGCAGCTGGATACGGATACCCAACTCGACACGAGTTCACGAGAAAACGAATTGAGTGCCAATTCAGCTAGTGCAAGCGTTGTAGCTGGTGTTGCAGTAGAAGACTCCAGGCCACGTTCGGGAACTGAGCCGGCGGCGCGCCGCACTGCACCTAACCTTACACCAGCCATGTTTGATTTGTTGTCGGGCATGTTAACTGCTGGAATTGAACCGCAAACCGCCAAAGCGTTGCTCGAAGATGCCCGTGTTCGCTGTGGCGATGAAGGTTGCAATCAACCTTGGCTACTTCAAAGCACGCTCAGTCATTTGCTTGCTCGACAATTGCGATGTGCGCCGGCATTGGAATTGTCGAGCGATGAGCAAAAGGTCGTTGCGTTGGTTGGGCCCACTGGTGTCGGCAAGACGACCACATTGGCAAAAATCGCAGCCGGTTTTCGCTATGAACATGGAAGCCAGATTGGGCTCATCACCTTAGATACATTCCGCTTGGGAGCTGTAGACCAGCTATTGCAGTACGCCGAACTGATCTCCGCGCCTTTGGAAGTCGTTAGTTCACCGGCGCACGTCACCGGCGCGTTGCAACGACTGAGGGAATGCGATTTAGTCTTGCTCGATACCGCCGGCCGTGCGCCGAAAGATGCTGAGCAGTTGTCAATTCTGGCGGATTTTCTGCACGCTGCCGATCCCGATGCGGTCCATCTCGTTTGTAGCGCGACTAGTTCCAAGGCGCATGTGTGCGACACCATCGCGCAATTCTCAGCGCTGCAGCCGACGAGTCTGGCGATTACCAAGCTGGACGAAGCGGTAGAGTTCGGTCAGTGGCTGGACGTGCTACGCAACGGCCACTTGCCGATCAGTTACCTGACGGCAGGGCAACATGTGCCACAAGACATTGCCGTGGCTAGCTCAGCCAAATTGGCAAGTTTGCTTCTGGGGCTGGCTGTTCATCCGACAAGCGATAGCGAGCTCAACGCAAGTGGCGAAATCACCAGCGAGGTAGCTCATGCATGGTGATAGAATTCCTGACGATCAAGCACAACTGCTGCGGCGATTGGCCGAGCCCTCACGCGATATCAATGACCTAGTCAACTCCCCGGCGGCACGCGCAGCCATTACGCAAGGGCAGCCGAGCGATCCACGCATCGCAAACGCACCGCATGTGGTATTGGTCAGTGAGTTACCGTCTCTCAATGGTGGGCTAGTACTTGCGCTTCAGATGGCACAGGAAATGGCGTTGCAGGCACGTGGGGCGGATCTGGCGAGCGGTTCGGCGACACTATTAGCCGACCTGGCACCGGCGGCCAGTCGTCTCCCCGCTGTATTGGCCGACCAGCATGGCTTGATGCATGCCGAGTCCCAGCCGATGTGGCAGGCTTCGTCCCATGGTCGAACATTGGCGAAGTGGACTAAAGGCCAGGCTCATCAGCTGACTGTCGTTGCACAACCAGCTGGCGAATTTCCGACCGTCGAGCAATTTCCGCGATTGTGTGAACAGTTGATTCGGCACATCGCTGGCAAGGGTCGTGAACATGGACCGGGCACGGATGTCTATCGCAACGTGTTTATGCTCAGCGAATGTGTGGGATTGCCGCTCGATGCTTCGTGTTGGCGAGCGGCTGATGTTATCTTGCTGCTCCATGACGTAGCGGCGGACGCAGAGCAATTGCACTCCTTGGTGTCAGCCCGGTTGCCGAAACCAACACAGGGACAGCGCGTGATCCTGATGCGCAAAGAGTTGCCACGCCTACGGACCTGGTCCTCGCGACGGCGGATTGAAAGCCGCAGCGATGTGCCCAGTGACTTAGAGCGAGTGCTGCCCCATGCAGAATACTTCAGTATTTGCTGGCCCCAGTACCATAGAAAGTTAGCTCGCTCGATGCGTTCGACGGCGCGCGATTTAGTAGGCTTGGTGGCTGGTAATGCAGGTGCTCAAGGAAGACCGAATAGGCAAGCCAGTTAAGCCTTACTGGGGAAGGAAGTTTTATTAAACTTTCCGTCTCCTCAAGTCGATACTTGCTGTTAGCCGACCAATCTGCAGCGCTGGATGTGTGACAGATTGGTTGGTGGATAGGGATGTTGATCGGCAAGGAAGTCGCTTGGTGAGGATATGAGCAATGGCGCGTGCATATGCAGGTGTGCTAGGCGTCATCGCACTAACCCTCGCCATACTGCGCGGCCTCATGTTGGGCATGCTTCCCAACGAAATTCTCAGTCAGAGTTTGGTGGTTTTCCTCTTATTCGCTTGTGTAGGTTATTGGATCGGCTTGGTCGCCGAGAAAACTGTGAGCGAATCGGTAGAAAATCGTTTCCGTGATGAAATGGCTAGCCTCCAATCGGTAGCCGCCAACGAGCCCGAAAGCTCGGATGCCTGAGAAGTAGAAAAGTTGGGATGGAAATCACCCTGAAATCTAGCTAAAAGATCGTTAACGGCAGTCAGCTCACGGAGGATTGGATGGCCACGAAGACCGCGCCCAACGAAGAAATACAAGAAGTTTGGACTCAGTACAAAGCTGATCTAGGCAATGTCGACTTGCGTAATCGACTCATCGAACAATACATGCCCTTGGTCCGCTATAACGGCGACCGTATTTGGCAACGCTTGCCAGATGGTGTGGAACTGGACGATTTGATCAGTGCTGGAATATTCGGCTTGATGGATGCCATCGATGCCTTTGACACCAGTCGCGGCGTCAAGTTCGAAACGTATTGCGTACCACGGATTCGTGGAGCTATGCTCGACGAGCTGCGCAGTATGGACTGGGTACCACGGCTAGTCCGTAGCAAAGCGAGTAAACTTGGCGAAGCCAAGAAGAAACTCGAAGCTCGCTACGGACGCGCACCGACCGAACAAGAAATTGCTGAGTACATGGAAATCAGCGTTGCTGAAGTTGACAAGATGCAGGCGGAAGCCAACGCCGTCAACCTGGTCAGTCTCAACAAAAAGTGGTATGAGACAGACAGTTACAAAGACGTTCGCGAAATCGATATTCTCGAAGATAAAAAGGGCGAAGATCCAACGCGCCGCGTCCAGAAGGGTGACCTCATGCGGTTGGTCACCAAAGGGCTCAATCGCAACGAACGCCTGATCATCATTCTCTACTACTACGAAGAATTGACGATGAAGGAAATCGGTGCCACGTTGGACTTGAGTGAAAGTCGCGTAAGCCAAATGCACTCCAGTATTGTCGCGCGCCTGCAAGAACAACTTGGCCGCCGCCGACCCGAGTTCGGCACCTAGTGGGTTGAGCAATGTTGGGCTGAAAAGAGTCCCGACCCTGTCGCAGGCTGGTACATCGTGAACGGTTACAAAAAAACTACATCGGATCGCTCACGCCAGCGATCCGATGTTTTATAGGCGGAGGGGGAGTGGGCTCACAGGCTCTGGATATTGAGTTGTCGAAGCTTCATTGATGAAGTATCGGTTTAGCGATACATCTGCATGTTCCCCACGGCCTCGAAAGCACTCTTGAAGTGCCGGATCACCGGATGCGCGCCGCGAGTAGTTGGCAAGACGATCGATACCACATCGAATCGCGCAGGATGCTCCAATAAGCCCTTCGCCTTAAGAAAAATTAGGGCTGCACGAGTAATCTTCTCTTGCTTGCGGCGGTCGACGGCCAAGCTGGGGTCGCCGTTGGAATCGGAGTTCCACGTCTTCACTTCGACGAATACCACGCAGCCATCGTCAATTGCGATCAAGTCGATTTCGCCCAAACGTTGGCGGTGGCTGTGCGCGACAATACGGTAGCCCAACTTGCGTAGAAACTTGGCCGCCTCCCGCTCGCCGGCAGGACCCAAGCCGTCGCGTCGGTCCAGCGAAAAGAAAGTCAAACAGTGTCCAAAAAAACGGCCAGCGAAGGCGATCCGCTGGCCGAAATTGAATTTTTGCAATGGGTTGAGCATCCGACGATTCCTTGAGCATTCGATCGCGGACTCGAAGCAGTGCTAGATGCGGCGTTCCTTCAGCCGTACTGCCTTGCCACTGCGATCGCGAAGGAAATACAGTTTGGCGCGACGAACCACACTCTTGCGCTTCACTTCGATCTTTTCGATTTTAGGTGAATGCAGTGGAAACTTACGTTCAACACCTTCGCCACCCACAATGCGGCGGACGACAAACATCGAACGTGTGCCACTGCCATTGCGGGCAATGACAACGCCCGAAAAGACCTGGATTCGCTCTTTGTTGCCTTCCAAGATTTTAGTGTGAACATCGACTGTATCGCCGATGTCAAAGTCTGGCACGTCAGCCTTCATCGAGGCCTGTTCGACCAGCTCCATGATTTTTTGACTCATTTTGGCTGCTCCGCGAATCTCTGTCTGATGATTGTTTACAAATATTAGCCACGGCGCGAGCCGCAGTCATTTTTCATAGGTTTTGAGGAATCCTTTATAGTGCCCGAAAGACCCAAAGTTGGCTAGGTCAAATCGCAGGTGCTTGCAGAAGTTTTCTCGCGGCTAGGTAGCAGGCACACTCCGTGTGCCGTCCGCTGCTTCGCGTCAGTGCCCGAGTTGGATGTGTATGGGTTAGAGAGGGAGCGGACGCAGGAGAACGCAACGCGATGGAGGGAGAAGTGCGAAGAGGAGCGGACGGCGCACGGAGTGTGCCTGCTACTTTCTCCTGTTACAATCCGCTGATTCCGTAGTAGATCCGATACTGGACAAAAGAACACTGAGTTGGCTATTGGATGCCAAAAGAGGAACGATGGCCCCAAGTACTGAAACAAATCCCAGCCCACGCCGGAAAATCCTGGTTACCGCTGCCCTGCCCTACGCCAACGGACCCATTCATATCGGTCACTTGGTGGAATACATCCAAACGGATATTTGGGTGCGATTTCAGCGACTGCGCGGTCATCGTTGTATCTTCATCTGTGCCGACGACACGCACGGTACGGCAATTATGATTCGCGCGCGGAAAGAAGGTCGACCGGAAACGGAGGTCATTGCCGATTCTCAAGCCAGCCATGAGCGCGATTTTGCTGGATTTCACATTGCCTTTGACAACTACGGCAGCACCAATTCGGCTGAAAATCTGGAGTTGTGTCAACGGTTTTGGAGTTCCCTACGCGGCGCGGGGCTTGTCGTCGAACGCGAAGTCAGCCAGTTGTTTGACCCCGTGGCGGAGACGTTTCTGGCCGATCGATTCGTTAAAGGAACTTGTCCGGTATGCAAATCGCCGGATCAATACGGTGACAACTGTGACAAGTGCAGCGCGACCTATTCGCCAGCCGATCTAATTGACCCGCGGAGCACGCTCTCTGGTGCAACGCCTGACGTTCGGTCGGCACCGCACTTGTTCGTCGAGCTGGAGCAATTGCACGATTTTCTGGAGCAGTGGACACAATGCGGCGAGCATCTGCAGTCGGAGGTGGCCAATTATCTAAAAGGTCATTTTCTTGGTGAGCCGCTGCGGGATTGGGATATTTCGCGTCCGGCACCCTATTTTGGTTTTGAGATTCCCGATTTGCCTGGCCACTATTGGTATGTCTGGTTTGATGCGCCGATTGGTTATGTGGCGAGTACGCAACAGTGGTGCCAGCGGCACGGCGAGCAGCTTGACGACTGGTGGCGCAGTCCAGCAACAGAAATCCATCATTTCATTGGTAAGGACATCACTTACTTTCACACCTTGTTCTGGCCGGGCATGCTCAAGACGGCTGGTTTTGAATTGCCGACGAAGGTTCATATTCACGGCTTCTTGACCGTTGATGGAGAAAAGATGAGCAAGTCCAAGGGGACGTTCATCAAAGCGGAAACGTATCTCAAGCATTTGAACCCGACGTACTTGCGATACTACTTCGCCAGCAAGCTGGGGCCGCGGCTGGACGACTTGGATCTAAATTTCGATGAATTTACGACGAAAGTGAACGCCGATCTGGTCGGAAAAGTTGTCAATTTGGCGAGTCGTACTGCCAAGTTTGCGGCCAAGACGGGCCTGGCGGCCCAGTATCCCGATGACGGCGGCTTGTTCGAATTAGGTGCCAGCGCCGGCGCGGCGATCGCCGAAGCCTATGAGGCCTGTGACAACGCCAAAGCGATGCGATTGATTATGGAGTTGGCCGATCGGGCGAATCCCTACGTTGAAAATGCGCAGCCCTGGGTGTTGAATAAGTCGCCTGATAGACTCGGCGAGTTGCAGGATGTGTGCACGGTCGCGCTCAACTTGTTTCGGCAGTTGGTGATTTATCTCGCACCCGTTCTGCCGAAACTGGCTGAACAATGTGCGCAGTTACTGGGCGATCCGATCACGAGCTGGGAACAGAGTCAAACACCTGTGACTGGTATTTCAGTTAACACTTTTGAGCACATGCTCGCACGCGTCAACAAAGAGGACATCGAAGCGATGATTGAAGAAAGCAAGCAAGAAGTCGACCAAGCAACTACCGCCAACGCGACTCCCTCGGTTTCTGATCCATGGAATGATTCCGCGGAGCCCCTGGCGGCTGAACCGTTGGCGGCAGAATGCACCATCGATGATTTTGTCAAAGTTGACTTGCGCGTGGCACGCATCGTGGCGGCTGAGCAAGTCCCCGAAGCTCGCAAGCTGCTCCGGCTGACGCTTAGCCTAGGCGGCGACGTGCGCAAGAACGTGTTTGCCGGCATCAAAGCCGCTTATGAGCCCGAGCAATTGGTCGGGCGCCTAGTCGTCTGTGTCGCGAACTTGGCACCCCGCCAGATGAAATTCGGACTGAGCGAAGGGATGGTCGCCGCAGCCGGTTCGGGTGGCGCAGAAGTATTTCTGCTCTCCCCGGACTCCGGTGCACAACCAGGTCAGCGCGTCCACTAGGGTCTGCAAAACCATCGACGACCGAAGGACGATAATTGTCTGCGCCTCGGGGAAGCGAGCTACGTGGAACTAGGTGGTTGGTCGAGTTTTGGAAAGCGACTGCTGAGGAAGCAACGTTCCCACCAGTTCGCTTTTCGCAATCGAGGATCATCCAGAGGCACGATATGCTCTTTACCGCGACGGGTTACGAGCGTGGCGGTTTGGTCGTCGTGGATCTGCTTGACCACCCAGTATTTTTCGACGATATAGCTGTAGGCATCGCCTTTTGGTTGCGGGCTAATTTCAGTTGCACGTTTGCCCGGCGAGTCGCTCACTTTGTCTTTCGCAAAGACTACCTTACTGCCCACCTCCAGTTTTCTTACACTCACAGATTCCTCCTAGGACTGGCCAGGTCAATGCCCGCGCCGGGTGGTCGCTCAAGAAGTGTAGAATTATGCAGAATCTACGGCATCTTCACAATTGGTCCTCGATCGCTGGGCTGTCTGCCGCCCAGTGCCTCAACCGCATTCAGAATTGGGTAACAGGACGAGGTCGTGAGGTTTCTAGTCGTGAGGTTTCCAGTTGAGTCCCGCGCAGGTGCTAGGTCAGCCTCCGAGCTCGCTCAACGGCTAGTGTTGTAGATGCGGACGGCTTCTGGCTGAGGCGCGTAGAATTCGCGTGGACGCCCGCCAACGACTTCAGGCCCCAGGTCATTTAAGGGATAGGGATCGTGAACTGCTGCGCGGGCCTTTTGCCGCTCAATGGTGCCTTGGCCACCTGGAAACCCCCAGCGGTGGTTGGCGCAACCGGCAAGACCTAACAGAAATAAGCTTGCAGCCAACATCTTAGACGCCAACATCCGAGGCATGGTCGAATCCTTTCCGAGCTTCCACTGCTCGTAATTCCTACAATCCGTTCGCGATATCCTAGGAGTTTCGATAAGCTGGCGGCTAGTCCAAACTCTTTCGCTTTTGCTAGCTATCGACGATGACGTGAGTAGATCTTGATCGAATGGGGCATGGGCCGGATATTCGTTGTCTTCCACTTGCGCGGACGATCTCGGATCGGCCTGAGCAGTTACTTGGCTTCGGTAGCGGTCATGCGGTAGATCGCGTAGTGTTCTTCGCTGTCAGGATATTTGAATTCCTTAATTTCAAACTTGCCTTTGACGGCGACGGGGCGGGTAGTGAAATCGGCGGTTTTACCTTTTTCCATTTGCACGATGATGCAGTCGTAGAGCATCGCACCGGGACCAAAGCAACATTCCATGTTGTCTCGCACCAAGACGAATTCATCAAAACCGCTTTGCTTGAAGACGCTTGCTGGGAGAATGTATCCACGGATGCGGATTTCCGTCTTGTGCAGCTCTTCAATATCCTTGGTCAGCATTTCGCGTTTGAACGGTCCGCCCTTCTCCATCTCGAACTTCAAGTCATCGAAGGTTAGCTCGCCTTTGCTTTTGGCAGTTTTGGTGCTGGGGCGATCCTCAACCTGAGGGCGATTGGTTGGTTGGCCCTCGGCTGCGGGAGCCTCCGTGGTCTTCTCTGCTGGTGTCTGCCCGCCATCAGGCGTGGTGGCAAGCGTGACCGTGGAGAGCGCAAGAGCAATGATCGTACATCGCAAAATTTGGCGATAGTTTACCAAGTGATAAAAAGACATGGTCTCTCTCCGCTGCGAAGGTGATGGGCTGAACTAAGCCTAACCGCGAAGGAGGTTGCAAAGCAAGCGCAAAGCGGCTGGATGAGGCGTTTCAGCGTCGGCGGGGACAAGGATCGGAGGGCCAAAATGGCGCCCAGACGTTTGGGCAGCTACTTTAGGATGTCCGCCCGCAACTGATAGTATACGCCATTGAGCCCGTCGACGGGCTTTAGATGCGGATCAACGCGTAGGGTACCGGCCAGGCGTTTCTTACGCAGGTCCTTTTTGGCATATTGTTCGCCGGTAAGGGTCACTTCGACCATGTTGGTCAGCGGCGGCTGGCCGCCAAAGCAACATGTTCCCAAATCGGGGACGATCACAAAGCGTTTGGCGAGCATCGTATCCATGGAACTAGGATGCACGTATCCTTTGATGAAAATCGACTCGCCGTCCAGGGCAATGGCCTCCTCCGACGGGATGTCTGCTTCATTCTTGTCGCTCATTAATGTCGAAAAATTGACTCGTACATAACCGTCTGGGACTTCCGTGGCGTAAATGTATGCATGGTAGGCAGGCGCGAGTACCGCTCCCACCAGGCACAGCATCGTCCCGACAACCATCAGAGGCTTGCCTACTAGTTCATCCGGGAATCGCAGAAACGAGCGAAATGCCAAGACAGCGAAGGCCAGGCCGATTAGGGGAATGGGTACCAGGTAGGGTGTGGTAAACGCAGTCAGGCCGACCACGCCCAGTACTAGAGCGGCGACAGCAGCTCGTGAAACGGCGCGGTAGACATCTGCTCCGGAGGATTGAAATGCGGGCGATTCCATAGCAGTCATGGTCGACACGGTTGTCTTGCTCTCCAGATAGGTGCTTATGGTGAAGCGAATATGGCCGATCGGCTCGCATCTTGGGTAGTCGGGGAGTCTACCCTGCTCGCCGGCAGTCCAATAGTTTGCGATGTGCGGCTATCTGCGCGAGGCTGGTGCGCTAGCTAGCAGAATGCGGGCCACGGGGCCAAGCCGACCAGCGCCACTGATGGTTAGCCACATGGCGATCCACAGCGTTACCGACGCGATGCTTATTACGCTAACCGTCCACCCTGGGTTCGCTACGGTGAGTGAGGCACTAGCAAAAATAGGCTTCGGCGTAATGAGGTGCGCAGCCTGCTTAGCAATTGCCGCGGAAGCATACTGCTGGCCCGCAGCGGCAGGTGCCAACCCAAGAGATGGGGAGTCTGGCTCTTTTGAAGCGTCGCTGGTCGCGTATTGGTGTTCAGGCGTGACTGGAGCGATATATGAGCTGTCAGTTGATTCTGCTGCGGCAGCCTTGGGGATTGGGAAGAAGGACGTCGCTCGTTTGAAGGCGGCTGGATCTAGCTCCTTCAGCTCTTCGATCTTCGCCGACGCTTCGGGGAGCGGGCAGGCTCGCAAGTAATTGATAACTGGCACACGCACCCAACTGGACTTTTCATCTGCTCCTTTGAACAGCTCGACTAACTTATCGACTTGCGACCAGTCCTCCCAGCGTGCCAAATCTGGGATAACCAAATCCGCCAACTCTGGACGTTCTAGGATGAGCTGCATCGATTTAAGAATTCGCTTTTTATCGATCACTCCGCCCTCGGTACCGTGAAAACGCAACGCCATAATGGCTGCATAGGTATCCGCATACTGGCTCTGTTTGTTCGCTAGAAACAGCTCATCAATCAAAGCCAAGCCAGCGTCGCCTTTGAGAGTCGCATAACAGGCGATCATCGAATCCAAGCCAGCGCGGCGATTGGGATCATCGCTGCGCAGCAATTCTTCGAGTAGTTTTGCATCCTCAGCTTGGCCACACACTCCCAGCATGACCAAGTACAGTCGTTTGCGGTCCGGCGGAATGTTCGTGTCCTGGATCCACTTCAGTAGCTGCCCGCGATCCATGTCAGGCTTCAGTGTCTTGATCTCTGCGTAAGGTGCCGACGCAAATTCATCATAAGTGTCCCGCGCTATAAAGGACTCGGCATGTTCTAGATGGCGGATGTAGAATCGCAAGCGTGCCAGTGAATCTTTGGCGGGTAATGCGCTAACCGCTCGTACATAGTCCATGTTGGTCGGGCTGACTGGCAATGGCGAAGACCAGAGCATGTCGGGAGGGTCGACGCCCATGATCATGAAATGTTGATCGGGTTTGGCTTTGCCGAAATAGTTGACGCGGATCTCTTGACCCTCGCGGATAAAGCTCTCGCCTTTGATCACGGCAGAAATCTTGAACAGCGCGTCGGAATCTGATTCGGAACCAGCGACGATCTTGGCAAAGGCGACCGCATCCGACTGGTCCATCTCCTGGCGCAGGGTCTGTGAAACCGCATTGCAGAATGGGCAGGCGAGTCCAGATGTTGTGGGGAGGATTGCGATGAAGAATGCAACCAATATCGATCCCAAGCGGCTGGATTTGCTTAAACGTGGCACCTTGGTGGCCCTCCGATAATGGTAGTGAGGTGCATGGACTCAATTCAACAACTGTAGTGTAGGAGAGTAACCGGGTTTTGGGCCAGCGCCAAATCCAAAAAACCTTAGCGAATCTAGACTTTCTCAGCATTTTGGATGCTTAGCAGCCAATTCGACTTTTACAACCGCTAAAATCAGCCCAGAAACACCTAGCGGGCGTCAGTCCAAGACGCGGCGATCCAGCGTGCCGATTGGATTGGCGAGTCGGTCACAGGCTCGCCTATGCGACAGCCGCGAATTGACAGGCAATCTTCCATGCAACACGCACCGATTAAGCCACTGCAGCGCTGCCAAATTGAACCCTTGCCACAGCGGCAATTCAGCTTCCGAATCGATGGGAGCGAATGCACACGCTGGCATTTTGGTGGCGATGCGCCGCGCCCCTTTTTCTATCCGATTGTGGGGCCGAGCGGAGTTAGTTTGACGCGGATGGGGCACCCAGGAGCGCCGAATCACGATCACCACCGCTCGTTTTGGTTTGCGCATCACGATTTGCTGGGAGCAAGCTACTGGACGGAAGAGACGCCAGCGAGGATTGAACAATCTCAGTGGTACGCGATCGAGGATGGAGACGAATTCGCCAGGATTGCGTTTGAGTTGCTGTGGCGCGATGGTCATGATCCGACTCCGGTGCTCAAGCAGGATGTGTTTGTTACGATTCGCCCGCAGCCTTCGTTGGGAGAAGGCGCGTGGTCACTCGAATTGCAATGTGATTTCAAAGCCGAAGCCGAAGGAGTCGAGTTTGCTCAGAGCAACTTTGGCGTACTGGGCTTGCGGGTCGCCAAGAGTCTGTCGGTGGTCTTCGGGGCAGGGAAAATCACTGGTGCCAGCGGTGGGGTGGACGAAAAGGATCTGTTTGGCCGACCAAATCGCTGGGTTGACTACAGCGGGCCGGTGGGGCTAAACGCTGCCGGAGAGGCCGTCCGCGAGGGGTTGACACTGATCGATCACGCCGGCAATCCCGGGCATGGCAGCGATGCTTGGGCGAGTTGGCATGTCCGCAATGATGGTTGGATTGGTCCTTCGTTGACTCGATCGGGGCCGCTGCTCATTGCCCCAGGTAGCCCGGTGACGTGTCGTTATGCTCTGTTGGTCCATGCGGCAGATTGCCAGCCATCCGCCGTAGACGCTCTGGCTGACGTTTTTGATGCCAGATCACTGCTGCGGGTCCAGAAGGGCACGAGCTCTCATGTTCAATGGGAGATCGCGGGTTGACAGAATCGGTCGCCCCGCATACTCTGCGGGGCTAATCTGCTAGCGGGCCAGACCTAAGAACAGCCCCTTTTTACAACTTACCTTCAATTGAGGACTTGGGACGATGGCTGTTCCAAAACGAAGACACTCCAATTCTCGCTCTGGCAAACGCCGTTCGCACCACAATGTAAAGCCCAAACAGACGGGCTTTTGCCCGCAGTGTAGCACCACTGTGCCAACGCATTCGGTCTGCCCTAAGTGCGGGCATTACATGGGCCGTAAAGTTGTAGAGATGTCGACGGACGCGTAACGCAGGAGCCGCGTAGCGGTATTTGCCGTGCCAACTGCACTTCTTTTTCCCGGCCAGGGTGCCCAGAACGTCGGTATGGGGGCCACACTGGTCGCCCGCAGCAGTGAAGCTCGACGACTTTTTGAAACCGCCTCTGAGATCTTGGGCTACGACCTGCTAAAACTTTGTAGCGATGGTCCGCTGGAGCAACTTAGCCGCACCGAATTCGGTCAGCCTGCCCTGTTTGTCCATAGCTATGCGGCTATGCGGCAATTGGAGATTGAACAACCCACAGTCTGGGAGTCGGTCTCAAGCGTCGCTGGTCTAAGCTTGGGTGAGTACACTGCCGTCGCGGTGGCGGGTGGTTTTAGTTTTGAATCCGGTGTGCGCCTTGTGCATGCTCGCGGTCAAGCTATGCAAGAAGCTTCCGATTTGATTCCAAGCGGTATGAGCAGCGTGATTGGGTTGGAGCTGGAGCAGCTTGAGGAGGTGTGTCGCGCCGCCACGTCTGAGTCCGCGACAGGGGAGTTTGTCCAAGTCGCGAATTTGCTGTGTCCTGGCAATACGGCCATCTCTGGTCACCTAGCTGCTCTGGAAATCGCTGAACGACTCAGCGTGGAAGCTGGCGCCATGAAAGCCATTCGCTTGCAAGTCGCTGGAGCGTTTCACACCGCCATCATGCAGCCTGCTGTAGCAAAGCTAAAGGCGGCATTGGCGGAAGTCGAATTCTCGCCTACGCGGGTACCGGTGGTTTCTAACGTCGATGCCGCACCGCACACCGATCCAGACCAAATTAGGCCTTTGTTGCCTCAGCAGGTCATCGAGCCAGTGCGCTGGGAGCAGTCCTTGCGAACCATGATCGATTCGGGTGTTGATCGATTTATTGAAGTTGGTACTGGTCGCGTCTTGGCCGGAACGCTAAAACGCATCCAACGCAAGTTGCCTTGTGAAAACTATGGCGATAGTTGAACCGGCTCAGGTTCGTCGCTCAGCACAATCCTAGATCTCTCCCCAATAAAGAAGTAAAGAAGACCCATTGTCTATGAGCGAATTACTAGGGCTTTCGACGGATTTAAGCGGGCAGACCGCCATGGTAACCGGGGCCTCGCAAGGACTCGGTGAAGCTTGTGCCATTCGTTTAGCTGGTTGCGGTGCCACGGTTGTCTGCGTGGCCCGCAGCGTCGACAAGTTGAACGGGACAGTCGCAACCATTGAAAACGCTGGTGGAAAAGCAGTCGCCATGCCCTGCGATGTTGGTTCTCGCGATAGCGTCAATGCGCTGTTCAAGCAGTTTGAAGATCAGTTTGGCAAATTGGACATTATCGTCAACAACGCTGGCATCACCCGGGACACTCTCTTGCCGCGCATGACCGATGAGCATTGGGACGATGTGATCCAGACAAATTTGACGAGCTGTTTTCTGTTTTGCCGTGAAGCATCCAAGCTGATGATGTCGGCCCGTTATGGGCGTATCATCAATATGTCGAGCGTTTCCGGATTAATTGGTAATCCAGGCCAAACGAACTACTCGGCATCCAAAGCTGGCATGATTGGACTGACGCGTAGTCTGGCCAGGGAGTTGGGCAAACGAAAGGTGACGGTCAACGCGGTTGCTCCAGGTTTTATCGAAAGTGACATGACGAAGGCCTTGGGTGACGATGCTCTCAAGGAGGTTAAGAAACGCATACCCGCCAACCGCTTGGGGACTGCCGATGATGTGGCCGCTACGGTCGTTTTTCTGGCCAGCCCGGCGGCTAGCTATATCAACGGTCAAGTCCTCACGGTCGACGGTGGAATGACTTGTTAGAAGCTTAACGAGTTGCTCGCGGGTTGGCCGCGCCTTGGTCCGCGACGTAGGGAAGTCTTGACTCTCTTCCGCAACGGCAAGTCGCTTAGCCCCGGTCCCTTTGCCTCACTCCCTTTGCCCGAAGCGGGGCGACGAGGGGGCGAGAGGGCTGAGCCAAGCTGTCGAACGGAGGCCGAATGGTGCATTTAGTATCCCACTTGACCGAACTTGCTAAAATCTTCTAAGTTTTGGCCTCTGCTAGGGTCGCACACGGGCCAAGCGGCGATAAAATCCCGCTCTGGCGTAGTTTTTTAGAATTTGGTTAAATTGCACCGCTCCCATAAGCTGCCCCAAGTTGGCGCTTTGGATTGCAGTCCCAATCCATCACCACCTACAAAATAACCTGCTCTTATTCGTGCGAATTAACGAGCAAATTAAACAAAGTTTTTGGAGTTTAGAATGGCATCCGTTGAGGAACGCGTCGTTGACATTGTGGCCGAACAATTAGGCGTTGAAAAAGACAAGATCACTCGGGAGACTCACTTCGTAAACGATTTGGGCGCCGACTCGCTTGATACCGTTGAATTGGTGATGGAGCTTGAAGAAGAATTCGACATCAGCATTCCTGAGGATTCTGCAGAGAAGATTCAGCGGGTTGGTGAAGCGATCGACTACATCGAAAAGCAACAAGCTTAGGCCGTATCCAAAACCGAGTTTCGCGTTGCCGCAACGCCGTTGATGCCGTGATTCGGGTTGCTTAGGTATGGAAATTAAGCTACCGAGTAAGCGGAACGGCGCGGCAGGGTGCCCACCGGGCTCGCCTGCCGTTGGTATCGGAGGGCTCGCGCGCTGCCGCTCAGCACCGGGCTCAGCACCGGGGGCTTCGCGCGCTGCATTGAGTACCGGAGGCGTCGCGCCTTATCGCTACTGACCTACCAAGAAAAACCATTGGCTGCCGTTAATTGAATCGAACGGTTCAAACGGTGGGCAAACCCAAATCAGAATCTCACGAGTTAATCAGCACCCTGAAAAACTGTCATGAAGCGTCGCGTTGTAGTCACTGGATTGGGTGCCGTTACTCCTCTCGGAGACGAAGTTGACACCCTTTGGAACGCCGTCTTGGAGGCTCGCAGCGGTATTCACCGCCTGAGCATTATTGATCCCGAGCCGTTCAAGGTCCAGTTGGCGGGCGACATTCCAGATTTTCATCCAGGCAGTTATTGTGATCCCAAGGATTTGAAGCGTTTGGATCGCTTCACCCTATTTGCAATGGTCGCCGGTGGGAAGGCGATCGAAGATTCGAAACTTGAATTCGAAAATGAAGATCCGTACCGCTGTGGTGTTATTCTTGGATCGGGTATCGGCGGCTTAGCCGAAATTGAAATTCAAGTTGAACGACTCCTGAGCAAAGGCCCTGATCGTGTCAGTCCGCTGACCATTCCAAAGTTGATGTTGAACGCCGCTGGTGGCAATTTGTCCATTCGCTACGGACTTCGCGGCCCAAATTTCACGGTCGCTACCGCTTGTGCTAGCGCAACCAATGCGATGGGCGACGCCTTTAAGACCATTCAGTACGATGATGCGGATGTCGTTGTTACCGGCGGGACAGAAGCGGCCATTACTGCCATGGGCCTTAGCGCGTTTCAAAACATGAAGGCGCTTTCAGACCGTAATGAAGCGCCGGAGAAAGCTAGCCGACCGTTCGACGCAGGTCGCGATGGCTTTGTGCTCAGCGAAGGCGCGGGAATTCTTGTATTTGAGGAGCTGGAGCACGCGCGAGCGCGCGGGGCCCACATCTACGGGGAAGTGCTGGGCTATGGTGCCAGCGGTGACGCAGGGCACATCACACAACCCGACCCAGCTGGTTCGGGCGCTGCTCAAGCGATGCGAAATGCACTGCGCGATGCCAAGATCGACCCACCAGCGATGGACTATATCAACGCTCATGGCACCAGTACGCCACTGGGTGACAAGGCTGAGACGCAAGCGGTCAAGGCTGTGTATGGCGAACACGCCTACAACTTGGCCATCTCTAGTACTAAGGGATGTCTCGGCCATGCGCTTGGGGCCAGCGGGGGTATCGAAATGATCCTCACCCTCTTAGCTGTGGAAAAAGACATCGTGCCTCCCACGGCGAATTTGGATACGCCAGATCCTGATTGCGATCTAAATTATACGCCGCTCAAGCCAACCGCGCGTACGATCACAACCGCGATGAACAACAGCTTCGGCTTCGGCGGCCACAACGCCAGCATCGTATGCGGTAAGCTCCGCTAACCCAATTTGCTACGCTGCTGCGAAGCCCTCGGATCCCAAGATGGCAAGCGACCATGGATGGTTGAAGCGGTGTGAATCCGAGAGAGTCGTTCAATCTTTGGAGCTCGCACTAGACCCCTACCCTGCCCTCCCTTTGGCCTCCCTTGGCCTTGCCTGGCCCATCGCTGGACGATGAGCGTATCGATGATGAGCTGCCCCACATGAAAGACGACCATGGGTAGGATACTGACCCCGCAATCCATGGCGAGCTTTAAGCCGATCATCAGCGTCTTTTGACTGCCCGACAATGATACGGCAATGCGCTGTGCCCGTTTTATTTCTAGAGCGCGCGACAGGTACCAGGCAATAACCAATGCTGCGACGTGTACCCCACACGCTGACAGGATCAGCATGACGATTTGCGCGAGCGTCAACGCTTGAGTGCCCTCCGCGATCGCAAGACGGGCACCCATTTGTATCGAACCGATCAACACCATCAACAGAATGCCAATCTGACAAGTTGTCGCCAACAGGCTTTTGCGAGCTTCGGCGAAGCGGCTGAACCCTGGGTTGAGACGCATCAACTGCGCTAGACCAATCGGCAGGGCAACGATCATGGCCAAGTTGGCGATGAGTGTCTGCAAGTCGAGTTCAACACGCACGCCTAACAGCGCGACCAGCCACAGCGGTGTAACGACGACACAGCCGAGGTTAGTCAGTAAGGTCACCAGGATAGCAACCGTGTCGTCACCGCCGGCCTTGCGGGTCCAAACCGCTGCGGAGGCTAAGGTAGATGGCACCGTGGCCGCCACCAGCAAGCCGCCCGCAAGGTCCGCCGCCAACAGAGGAGCCACGCACAGTGCTAATAGCGGAACGAGTCCCATATTGATGATCGCTGCCAACAAACCTGGCCCTGGATGCGACAAGGTCCGCCGGACCGATTCCAAAGGTACCGGCGCGGCCATCATCCACATCACAACGCAAACCAATCCAGTCTGCAGGGAACTGGCGTCCGCCAGACGTTGCAAGGGAGTGTGAAACAGAATTCCTAGCAACACGACCGAGATCAAGCCAATCAAGAACCAATTACCGCGAAGGAGCTTGGCTAGTTCTGCCCGGCTACTCATAATGCGACAGTTTCGATTGGCTCATACACGATTCCACCCTTTTCGCGTAGGCTCGCAAAGACCACCACGTGATCCACATCGAACATCGTTTGTACTTCAGCCTCAGCGGCTTGCATGGCTTGTGCCAACTGATCCAGGTCGGTGGTTCGTCCGACGCGACCTAGCGTAACGTGTGGCGAATACGCCTTGCCATCCTGGGGGACGCCGATTTCGACCAACGCCTGGTCGAGATGTTGATAGAGTTGTTGCAGAATATCGCTGCCTTCGTCGACTCTCGCCCAAATGACTTTTGCGGGCTTATTGCGCGGAAAGGTGCCGAGACCGTTAAGCGAGGCGGTGAATGGTTCAATGGACTCGCAAGCTCTTTGTAGCTCCTCGCTGACGCGCAGCAAGTCTCGATTATCCAACTCGCCCAAGAACTTGAGCGTAACATGCAATTGATCTGCTCGCGTCCATTTGACGTCTTCGAGTGTTCCTTGCCATCGCCCGATCAATCGCTTCGTTACCGAACTAGCGGGTGGTCCCAATGGCACCGCGACAAAACAACGTGTCGTATACATAGTTCACCTGCCTCAAACCTAGACAACTGAGTTCCAAAGCTCTTTTGCGTCTTGTTGCAATCTCGCGCCAATTTGAGTGATAACCTTGTGGCACATGAAATTGGCTCGCTGGGCTGCCGCTTGAGGCGCGTAGTCGTGCGTCACGCCGTACAGGAATGCCCCCGCAAACATGTCGCCGGCACCGGTCAAATCTTTCGGCTCAGACGCGACGGCGGGCACATGAGCTTCGGTTCCAGCAAAGCGTACCCACGCTCCCGCAGCGCCGTCGGTCACCACGCAATTGGGAACGATATCTTTCAAAGCGGCGAAGGCGGCGGTGGAGTCTTGGGTTTTGGTGACGGCCACAGATTCGGGCGCGTTGCAGAACAGCAGGTCACAGGAAGCAAGCGCATCGGTCAGCGCTTCCCCAAACACTTCCGGAATGAAGGCGTCTGAACAAGTGACGGCGATTTTGGTGCCGTTGGCTTTGGCAATCTCAATACTCTTGCGAATCGCTTGTTGGCCCGTGTCAGGATTGGCAAACAAGTAGCCCTCGATAAACAGCCATTCGCTGTTCGCTACGCGCGCTTCATCAACATGGCGGGCTGCCAAATGGCTGGAGACCGCCAGGCAGGTCCGCATCGTGCGTTCTGCGTCTGGCGTGATGATGGCCACACAAGTACCGGTGGTTTCGCCGACGAGGACAGCATTGCCCATATCAATTCGCAGTTGCTCAAACTCTTCGGCGTAGTGCAAGCCGTAGCGATCATCACCAACACAGCCAATAAATGCTGCTCTGCCCCCCAGTTGCGAAAAACCGATGATGGAGTTGGCCACCGAGCCGCCGCTGACTAGCTTGAGATCGTGGTTGCCGTCATGAAAGCGAGCCAAGAGTTTATCCTGCTCGTCTTTCTCGACGAGCCGCATGGTGCCGCGTTCGAAACCCAGCGAGCCAAAATCGGCATCGTCGACTTCGAGAAAAATATCGACAACGGCGTTCCCCAGCCCACAAACTTGATACTGCTTCATTACGATTTCCTGAAAGTCGGGTAAAACTATGGAGGGGAGATTATCACTCAAAACGTCCGGATTGGCTAGATCGATGGTTCCGTATCGTCCTCATCCACTACTGCGCAACGGGCACTTGCAAACGTTGATGGTCGGGCTGCACATTGGTTTTCGCCCGCCCCACAACGCAGAAGCGATCGAAATCGGTCTACCCGACGGCGAAGCCCTGATCGTCCATGAGGAATTGGCTGCCGAATCGGCTCCGCCGCTGGCTACCGACGCACCACTGGTCATCCTTATCCATGGATTGGGCGGCGATCATACCAGCCCGTATCTTCAGCGACTCGCCTACCGCCTGCGTCAAACGGGTTTGCGCGTGTGGCGCGTCGATTTGCGTGGTTGTGGTCAAGGCCTACGATTGGCCTGGCGTCCGGCTCACGCTGGTCGGAGTCAAGACCTGGCTGCAGTGGTTGAACAGGCCACGCGACGCTACCCGGCTGCACCGGTGCGGATCGTGGGGTTCTCGCTCAGCGGAAACATCTTGCTGAAAATGTTGGGTGAAGCGGCCGCCGGTGCGCTGCAGCCCTCAATTGAATTGTCCAGCATCGAGTCCGCGCTGGCTATCGCCCCGCCAGCCAACCTGCACAATTGTGCGGACAACATGGATCGTCGCAGTCGAAAAATCTACTCGCATTACTATCTACGGATGCTGGACAAACAGGTTGTCCAACGCAAGGCCGTCTGGCCGCAATGGCGCGACATCCCGCCCGAGCCGCGTCCCAGGACGATTCGTGAGTTTGACGCGAAATATACCGCTCCGCTTAGTGGGTTTCGCGACACCGATCACTATTACACGGAATCGAGCGCGATGCACTGGCTGTCGCACATTACTACTCCCACGACGTTGCTGGTCGATTTGCACGATCCCATCGTAACGGCCAAGTCATTCGAAGCCGTGAAGTTAAATCAGCAATCGACCCAGTTGATTACCACTTCGCACGGTGGGCACATGGGCTACTTCAGCCGCGACCGCAAGTCCGGCAGCAACCGCTGGATGGAACATTTTGTATTTGCATTTCTAGCCGCATCAAGTGGCAAATCGGTGAGTCAGCTGAGCGTGGTCAGCAGTTCAGAATGACACATCCAAAGTTTTGCTCAGCCACTGATAGGCTTCCGCGCGGATCGCATCTGGAAAGTCATGTTCGGCATCGGGATACACAAAACGCGTGGCTGAGTTTTGGCCAAGGTTTTCCAGCAGAAGTTGTAACTTGGTTTCGCAGATACGCACACCTTCGACCGCGAAGTTCGCATCGTGCAGTGGAGCGTTCACAAACAGCGGACGAGGCGCAATTGCAGCTAATACTTCGGGGAAGTCAAACGGCATCTGCTGTGGCGATAATCCGAATTGACTAGCGATTCTAGGCATATAACGATCACTACTCCAACCTTGCAGATTGCCGCCGTAGTAGTGCTCGAACGCGTTGAAACCACAACTGGTTACCACACATCGCACGCGTTGATCAAAGGCGGCGGTGTACAGCGCATTGTGGCCGCCTAGCGAATGGCCAATTGCGCCAATCTTGTCGCGATCAACGCCGGGTAACGACTCCAGTAGATCCACAGCGCGGATGTTGTTCCAAATCGCCTTCATGGTGCCGCTTGGATAATCGCTCTGATTTGCGGCGAAATCGTACGCGTAGTCCGCGAAGCCCGGGTAGTCTGGTGCGAGGCACACATAGCCTGCCTCAGCCAGTTCATGCGCATAAAATCGACTAGGCTGTCCACCCAAGCCACAGATTTGTGCTTTACCCAATTCAAAGTGCGTTGGGTGCAAGCAGAGCATGGCGGGACGCTGTCCAGTTAGACCCTTGGGTAGTAACAAATAGGCGGGTACACGATCGGCTATGCCATCCACCGCATCGGCTACATAGTCGATTGACAAACGAAAGTATTTGTCTGTTTCCTCGATATGCTTTACACGTAGTTGTAGCGCAACACGTGCTGCGGGCCTAGGCAATTCGCCCATCACCTGTTCCATTTGTGACAAGATGTGTTGGCGACGGATGCCGTGCTCAGTGGGACTGGTGATGGGATGCCGCTGTCCATCAGCGAGATAATAGCTGAGGTCATGATGTTCGGTGTAAGTCGGCGTTTCGAATTCTATATCTGGCTGTTGTTCGGCCGCGGGGCGACTGTTGCTGCTGTCAACTCGCATATTCTCAAGCCAATGCAAGCCGCAGCTGCGCTGAGCGCAAGCACGTCGATGTCGCCGTCACCATCTAGGTCGACACAAGTGGAATCCAGGTCGATGCCACACGAACCGCCTTGTGAAATAATATGTCGTCGCCATGTATTCGTGTTGGTTTCAAAGCGATACCAGTACACTCCCAGCGGATCATTTTCGCCTGGGTCGCGGCCATCGTGTCCTAAGTAACGCTTGCCGGTTACCAAGTCGTCACGTCCATCACCGTCGATGTCAGCCAACATTAGGGTATGGGCGCACGCCCAGCTTGTATCAATTGCATGCGTAATCCACTTGGGAGTCTCCAGGGCTGGGCGGACAGCATCACGCAGCGCCCTGTCGCCAGCTCCTTCTGGGATGTCGACGGTTGACTGGTCGGCTGCGACTTGTTCCGTCCAGTATAGGCCCACGTTGTGCCCCCGCCCCCAAACTAGATCGGCATCGCCATCGCCATCGACATCATAGACCAGGATGGGCAAACCACAGTCCTTTGCTAATTGGAAATCAGCCTGCCATAGCCAGCGACCGCTGCGCGCATCGGCTGGCGCCTTGGCCCAGCCGCGCGGTCCAACGACATCGATGCGTCCATCGCCATCGATGTCACTTGCTCCGATTCCATGGCCAATCAACTCCTTGGGCAGGTCATGTCGCAGCCATCGCACCGCTCCATTTTCTGAAACGTCTGTGTCAATTTCATACCAAGCGGCGAACAGCTTGGCGCCATTGGGTAGGATGTCTAACCGACCATCGCCATCCATGTCAACGAGCAGTCCTGTTTCACTTGGTCCTGGTTGGTCGATGATGATGTTTTCCCAATCGGCTGGATCCGCAGGCAACGGGCCTGGATTGCGAGACCAGTACAAACTGCTGCTGCGGTAGTTCACACTCACGATATCCAAGTCTCCGTCGCGGTCGACATCCAACGGTAAATTCGAATAATCGTCGTAACGACCGCGAATCTGTTGTACTTCGCGAAAATGGTGTTTCGTCCAGTCCGGTGCCGCGTACCACCATGCGCCACTGACGATATCCAATTTGCCATCGCCATTAACATCCATGGCCGTTCCCGCGCTGAATTCCGATTCGGCGTTGATAACGTGTTTTCGAAAAGCAGGTGGCTCAGTTGCGCTGACGGATTCGAAGGCTGCCCAGCCGAGCAGCAATACGGTGTATGGCAGGATGGATTGCGTCACGCGCATCGCTTGGTCTCCCAGTTTGTGTATGGATTTGGCTTAGAAAACCCTGGTATGGACGGATAGTGCCCAGGAATGAAAACGCTTGCGATCGCTAGCAAATCAAGTGGTATTGTATCCGATTTGGTAATTCAACTAACATTCGGCTGCAATATGTGTGACGGCTGTAGACCCAAGCTGCAGTTTGCCCCGCTGGCGAGTAGTTAATAAGAACGAATAAATGGTTCAGGAGGAACCCAATGCCAAGAATCAGTACACCATTTGGCGTGGCCACGTTTGTCGCCGCAACCTTGACACTGTCCATCGCAGGGCCAATACAGACTGCTAATGCGCAGCAGGGCAAAACGACTCAGCAGTCTGCCCAGCCGACGGGGCAAACACCGGCTACGACGTCGCCGCTGGACAAGATTCCCAAAGTTGTAGCGGTCGTCAACGGCCAAACCATCTCGCGCGATACGCTGGCCGACGAGTGTTTGAAGCGGTACGGTACGATTGTCCTGGACAACCTGCTCAACAAACACTTGATTCTGCAGGCTTGCAAGGCCAAGGGAATCTCCATTACTCAAGCCGATATCAGTGCGGAAATCAATCGTGTGGCCAGCAAGTTTGGGTTGACCTACAAGCTGTTTCTGCAAGCGATTGAGCAAGAACGCGACATCACCGCCGAGCAGTATTCGAGCGAAATTGTGTGGCCCATGTTAGCCCTTCGCGCTCTGGCGGCGGACAAGATCAACGTCACTGACCAGGAAATTGAGCAAGCTATTCGCAGTCAGTATGGTCCGCGTGTGCAGGTACGGATGATTGCGGTTTCCGATGCTGCCAAAGCCCAGGAATTGCATGCCGAAGTCACTGCCAATCCCGATCAGTTCCGACGTGTGGCCCAAGAGCAGAGCGAAGACGCGGCCAGTGCTAGTGTCTACGGATTGTTACCTCCGATCCGCAATAACGGTGGACAGGACGAACTGGAACGCATCGCTTTTCAACTGCAACCCAATCAAATCTCACACGTGTTCCAAATTGGTGAAATGCATGTCATGTTGCAGTGTAATCAGCACTTGGCAGCGACACCGCCAAGTCCACAACTGCTACCAGCTATTCAGCAACGCATTGCAGACGAACTGCGCGACGCGCGCCTCGGCACTGCTGCTGACGAGATCTTTGCATCGCTGCAAAAGAATAGCCAAGTCGTAACGATCATTGGCAACGCTGAGTTGGAGCAAAAGTACCCAGGCGTGGCGGCTTACATCAATCAGCAACCCGTTCCACGCACCCAGTTGGCTGCCGAGTGTATTGCGCGGCATGGCAAAGAGATCTTGCGCGGCGAGATCAATCGTCTGCTGCTCAACAATGCCCTGAAGACGGCGAGCAAGGTCGTGAGCCAGCAAGACATTACGGACGAAGTCGCTCGCGCGGCTGACACCATGGGCTACATCAAGAACGACGGTACGCCTGATCCAGGTGCGTGGCTCAAGAGTATCACGGAAGAAGAAGGCGCTTCGGTTGAACTCTATATTGCCGACGCCGTGTGGCCAAGCGTAGCGTTGAAGAAGTTGGTTGAAGATGAAGTGCAGATCACGCAAGAAGATTTGCAAAAAGGCTTCGAAGCTAATTTTGGACCCCGCGCGGAAGTGCTAGCGGTCGTACTCAGCAATCAACGTACTGCCGAAGAAGTCTTCCGCAAAGCGCGCGAAGAGCTGACCGAGCAGAATTTTGGTCAGTTGGCAGCTCAATATTCGATCGAGCCGGTCTCACGTAGCAACTTTGGTAAGGTTCCAGCGCTACGACGTCATGGTGGCCAACCGACATTGGAGGAAGCCGCGTTTCAACTTGCGCCCGGCCAGATATCCGGTGTGATCGCTCTGAAGGACCAGTACGTCGTGCTGTACAAACAAGGAGAAAGCAGCCCGATTGTGCAGGACTTTGAAGCGGTCCGTGGTGAACTTGAAAAAGAAATTCGCGAAAAGAAGCTGCGTGTCGCCATGTCGAAAAAACTGGATACGATGCTGGGAGCGGCTCAGATCGAGAACTTCATTGAACCAATGGTACAGATGAGTGGTCCGGTCGTGCCCGTAGCCGGCACACAATCTACCGGTCAAGTTACACCTGCGGTGAATCGGTAGACGCAGTATGGATGCCGATGCTCTGCGAGCCCAGCAGGCTCCACTCAAGCAGCAATATCAAGACGATCCGGCATCCGCGCGGATCGTGATGACGGCTCGCGGTGCGATCCATACCGCTGCCCCAGCTTGTACTGTCAACACGGACTTGGGTTCGCTGGTCGCCGGTCTGCACCCTGCTGCCGGTGGCGATGGCAGCCAAGCTTGCTCGGGCGATATGATGCTCCAAGCGTTGGTGGCTTGCAGTGGCGTCACCTTCTCGGCGGTGGCTATCGCTATGGGCATTCCCATCAACTCTGCCAGTGTGACAGCTCGCGGTGAGATGGACTTCCGAGGTACGCTTGGCGTTGATCGCCATGTGGCGGTGGGCATGACGTCCGTCGAATTAGAATTTCAAATCGACTCCTCAGCCGAAGACGCCAAACTTTCCAAACTGGTCGAGTTAACCGAACGCTACTGCGTCGTCTTGCAAACTCTTGCCAAACCCGCGCAGCTCGTTAGTCGTTGGAAAAGATAATTGGTAACCGTTCACGGTACAAGAATTGATAGTGCTTTAGTTTAGCCAAATTTGCTACTGTTCCGGAATGGACAGTAGAGACAAAGTTATCGAAGAACTCCGCGATTTGGTCGAGAAGCTGACGGCTCGGATTGCTGAGCTGGAATTACAACTTGCCAAGGCGAAGAAGGACTCGACCACTTCGTCCAAACCGCCGTCGAGCGGTATTGCCAAGCCAAAGCCCAAGCAACGTCCTGGAAGACCTACAAAGCGTCGGCAAGGTGGCCAAGCTGCCATGAACGCCATTTGCGAGAGCCCTTGCCTCCAGAGCGAGTTGACGAAACGATTGAATACAAAATCGACGACGCCGAGCAAAAACGGTTAGGTTTGAAGCCGACGGGTGACTTCGACGCGATCCAGCATATCGAACTGCCTGAAACTCCCATCCATGTCACCGAACATCGACTGGCCGTCTACTGTGATGCCAATGGCAACTTGTATGTCCCCGACTGCCCGGAGCTGAAAGGACCCATCTTCGGACCACGAATGTTGGCCATGATCGGATGGCTGAAGTCTGTCGGTCATTGCAGCTATTCAACGATCGAAACTTGGGTAGAAGATGTTTTGCAAGTGCCTGTCTCACGCGGCTATCTGGCCAAGCTTTGCACGGGAACCATCTCCGCTTCGCTCGCGGACGCTTATCAGGAGCTGAGCGAAACGATTCCCACGCAGCAGCAACTTGGCAGTGATGAAACAAGCATTAAGGACAACGGCAAGAAGCAATGGATTTGGTGCATCACCGCTGCCACGTTTACGGTCTTTCACATCGCCAAGACACGATCGCGTGAAGTGCTGGAAAAACTTGTGGGCAGGGAGTTCGAGGGATACCTGAACTTCGACTATTTCTCAGCCAACTGTTCGTTCGCTTGGAACTACTGGATCAAGGCCCAGTATTGTTGGGCTCACTTGATACGCGACATCCGATTTCTGGCCGAAAAACACCCGGACAGGAAAACAAAAGTCTGGGCCGAGCAACTCTTGGATCGATCACGGAAGTTGTTCTCGGCCTGGCATTGCCGTGATGAGATGAGTGAAGAGGGCTTTCACCGCTCGATGATCACACACCGCAACCGTTTTTTGGAACTGGTTCGCAATCCTCCTTCGGCGAAGGAGGCCGCGAATCTTGCTGCGCGATTCGCAGTCATCGATTATATAGAGGGCGATAACCAGGAAGCTGCCAAATACGATTTATCGGAAGACTATTTCCGATTCATGTTTGCAGACGAAGTGGAGCCAACCAACAATCACAGCGAACAGCAAATTCGCCATTGTGTGATCGACCGACGTATCACCCAAGGGACTCGCGGAGAAGCTGGCCAGCGATATCACGAACGCATGTGGACGATGATTGCGACGTGCAAGAAACAGAACCGCAGCGTGTTCTCGTTTCTTCAAGACTCCATTACGGCCAAGCTCGCTGGACAGCCCGCACCGAGCTTACTCGGGGCAGCTATCTGATCGAAACGCGTTTGGTCCGAGATCGCCATTCGCAGAAACTTCTGGCTGTTGTAAGTACTGATTGAAGCAATCGTGCTCGTGCTCAATGAGATGGTGCTCGCACTCGAAACCGCGTACTGATCGAGCACGAGCAAGAGTACCGCCGATGGCTGAGTACGAGTACGATTTGTATTATGAGCAACCAATCAAGGCCGAAGGTCGTGAACGGTTACGATAATTGTAACCGTTCATGATGTACTGGCTGGTGACAGGGTTGAGAGTTTTTTCAGCTCAAAATTGCTCTACCCACAACAGCCACATGTTCCTACCAGCGGTATCGCATGGGAGATGGGTGCCGCTGAAAAGACTCCCAACCCTTTCCCGGGGCGTACAGGCGTCAACCTTTGGTAAAGATCCATTTCGCCAAGCCAGCTAAGCTCGGCGTTTGGCCCTGCGCTAAAATGCCAATTCGAAAGACTTTGCCTGCCGCCCACACGCAGCCGATCGCAAACACGATGACCAGCGCGGTTGCTAAGACGATCTCCCAGATCGCTGGTCCCGGTGGTATGGCAATGCGTACAAACATCAGCATTGGCGTGGCCGGTGGAAAAAGGGAAATGGCCCGCGAGAAGTTGCTCGACGGAGAGTCCAGTACGGGTGCCATGCACATCATGGGGATGATGACTAGCAGCATGATCGGTGTCATCAGGCTTTGAGCGTCTCGGATTTCCGAACAGGCGGCTCCGATCGCCGAGAAAATCGAGCCGTATATCACCAACGCGATGAACAGGAAGAAAACGAACCAAGCGTATAGGCTGAGGGGGATACTGTCCGCAATCTGATAGTGAACGGCTACGCCGTACACAGCTCCCAAATAGATTGCAGAGAGCGTCAGTCCGACGCCAATCGAACCCAGCAGTTTGCCAAACATGAGTTGAAACGGCGACAGCGATGAAACGAGGAACTCGGAAATTTTCTGCATCTTCTCTTCGAGTACGTTGTTGAGCATAGCTGGAGCTACGGACATGATCATCATGAACATTAGCATCAGGCCTGCGAAGGGTACGGCGAATGTTAAGATGCGATTTTCTGCTTTGGCATCTTTGACCACGCCGTCTTCTTGTTTCTCGACAAGTCCAAAGGTGCTCACAGGCACGCGTTGACTCACCTCCGCAATACTCTCTGGCGCCAAACCTAGCTTGGCAATCCGTTCACTCTTGACCGCTGCGTTGACAACTCCGTCCAGCCAACTTGATAGCGACTGGTAACTCGGCGACTGCGAGTAATAGCGAATTCGACTTCCGCTTCCCGCCTCAAAGGCTCCTGGTTCAATGATTGCAAAAGCAAATAATTCGCCACGGCGCACGCGTTCGGAAAGCTCTAGCTCAGTGGATTGTTCGTCTGTGTCGGACAGATCGGTGCTAGACTCGACAGTTTCCACAATGAACTCAGGCTGTGTCTGTTTGCGCGAATCGCCTTCGCCGTCAGAACTCGCAAGATTACGTGCATTGGCTTGTTCAGTAATGATCGGGAGTAGTCGTCCAGTCTTGTCGAGGATCCCGATTTTTCGCGCCGTCAAATCTACTTGATCGCGAGTGAGATACTGGACTCCAATCGCACCACCCATAAAAACCGGCATCATAACTACGCCGATCAAGAATGCCTTGCTGGTAATTGCAATCAAGTATTCGTTCGCTGCCACTACAAGCACTTTGTTCATAGCGATTCTCCTGCAATAGCTGTGTCTGCCATGGCGGCGTTATTCTTTTCAGGGCTGGCGATGCGGATAAAGATGTCGTGCAAGGAAGGCGCGCGATTTCAAAGTAGTTGACTTGTCCTTTGTCAATCAACTGCCGCAACACTCGCTGTGGATCTCCTTGGATCTGCAATTCTTGGTAACCGCCCATGTCGACGACTCGCTGGATTTCGGGCATGGACGCAAGTTCGTTCCGAGTGCCGCTCCAACGTAAGTGAACTGCATCCGCACCGTACTGGGATTTGACGGCTGACAGCGTTCCGTCTAAGACTTTATTGCCCTTGAAAATCATGAAGACAAAGTCGCACATTTTTTCCGCAACACTCATGTCGTGCGTTGAAAAGATAATGGTGGTCCCGTCTTCGCGCAGCTTGAGAATTGCGGCGCGGATTGCTTCGGTGTTTACAGGGTCTAGGCCCGAGAAGGGTTCGTCGAGGATGAGGAGTTTAGGTCGGGCGACAATCGACGCAATAAACTGCACTTTCTGCGACATGCCTTTCGACAGTGTTTCAATCTTCTTGTTCGCCCAGTTGCGTAACTCAAAGTGTTCGAGCCACTGCGTGACGGCAGCCCGTGCGTCGCTCGAATTCATCCCCTTGAGCGCGGCATAATAGTTGAGCATTCGCTTGACCGTCAGTTTCTTGTAGAGGCCACGTTCCTCTGGCAAGTAGCCGAGCAGGTCATTGGCCGCCGCAGCCGACTCGTTTCCCAACACGCGGATCGTACCCGTGTCGGGATGAATGATTCGCAAAATCATCCGAATCGTGGTGGTTTTGCCTGAGCCGTTGGGACCGATGAAACCATACAGCGAACCCTCGGGGACCGCTAGCGATAGATCATGTACGGCCCGATGCTTGCCATATGTCTTGGTCACGGAATCAATTTGGACTACCAAACTGTTGTACCTTTTCTAGAAGTCTCGTATTTAGATAAGTGATCCGAGTCTGTCGTCTCGCCGTAGTGGGATTCGCCAGAATTCTCTGGGTATTTTCGCATAAGCTAGGAATCGTGTGATTTTTTCTCCTGTGTACTTGGATAAAGTACTTGGGTGACAAGGTCCGGGCAGTTCCCCGATAGCGAAGACCTTTAGATCGCGGCGTATAAGTCAATTCGGTGCGAGTCAGGAGTGGCAACGAGCAGTGTATGATCATTGCAGGCCAGGGTCGCCTGTACGGGCAGGGTGACGCAAAAACCTTGCCAGGTTAATTTGCCATGCCGATTTGGCCGCGGCGCACGAGTGGATTGCTTCTGTTGTGTCCGAAAGATGTTGGCATCACCTAAGCGATGGAACAACGTGCCGAAGCAATCCGCTAGCAGCTCCCAGGTAGCGGTGCCATCGCTGACAAACAGCCGTGATGCGGTGCCGCAAACAAGGGGCGGGCGCAAAAACGGTCCTCCGAATCCACGGAAGTCGCCGACTCGTCGTGTGAGTTGGAGCGTAGGTGGATCGTGCTTGATTTGCGGGTTGTGCCAGGGCGATGTTTGCAAGTGTGTCAAGGTGGCTGGCAAGTCTTGATCAGCGTCGGCGGGAATTCCTAGCGCCAAGCACGCCAAGGTGGCTGGCAGTTTGGCAGCCGCGGCGATGGCGGCGTTTCGATACTGGACCATACCCGATCGCCAGGCCGCGATCGCCGCGCAATCCAACAACTTGGGCACGCCATCGCATTGCTCTACCAAACGATGCATTGTTGTGAACCAGAGTTCACTACGGTCGGGTTGACAACGGGAAATATGAAAGGCTGCATTGGAAAGTGAACCAGCCACAACACGCGCATCACGTGACATCAGCCTTGGTATTGTTGGTAGCAAATTCGACCAGACTCTGGCAATCGCCGAATTCGTTGCTCCCTGCCCAAGCGCTCCAGCGCCTACAAGTTCGAGGGACAGTTCAAACAACTCGGTCGCAACGCCCCGCGTACACTCGGGCATGACTTCTGCCACGGAAGCAACGATGGGGTCGACTAAGTCGGCGAGCACTTGCCGAAAATCTGCTCCTGAAAGTCCGCCTGTAAAGTGAGACTTGGCCACGAACTGCCGGTTAAGTTCTTCGCGTTGTTCGCGGAGCACAGCGGCAAAGGCATCGGAAATCTTGTAAGTCATGACGTCGAGTTGTTGGTTCGTGCCTACTTTTGCCATTCTAGCCAGCGCAGGTAATTGGTGTAGCGTTGATGGAGATATTTTAGTTTCAATACGTCATCGAACATGTGTCCGTAGAATTTTCTGGACTTGCTCCAACCGTTGAGCACTTTCTCGATCTCTACCAGTCGCTTACGGACTTCAGTCTGCGAGACGCCGTCCAGCCCCGTTTCGAACTTGGCTGTCAGGCTTGCAACTGGATCGTCCTGGTCTAGGTCCAGACGCTCGTATTCGGCGCAGCTTGTATCAAAAAGTTGTCGGATCCAACTGATCTTATCGATCCGCAGCGCGGAATGATCGCCGGTTTCAAAGTAGGGGCAATCAGGGTCTTGTTTCAGTTTGTCATGCAACACAAAGGGAACCATTTGTCGCACGTCTTCAATTTCGACGGTGCCACTGCCTCGAAAATAGGCCATCGCCTTAACAAACGTCAGGATGGTCATCAGGCTGCGTACCGACATGCCATTCTGAGTTTGAGCGCCAATATCTTTGGTCTTGTCTTTACCCGTATCCAGCGAAGCGATCCAGCTCCAGTCGAGTGACGATAGCTTGGCGGTGTCTTTGGTCTTGTACTCAAGTTGGGCGGCTGCGTGGTCGCAGAATTCAAACTGTCCTGCAAAGAATTCCAAGCGGCGCAGGATCGGCGGCGGGACCTGGACACGCATGACAGCAGCGTAGAGTTGATTCAGTTCTTCTTCACGAAATACGATTTGCGATGGCACGATTTCTTCTGGCTTTACTCCCGATTCGATCCGCATGAGGAGATCACTCAAGAATCGCGTGTTAAAGTGGAGCGATTTAACGACGATGTCGATTCGGTCACGCAGCGCTTCGATGACTTGATAGGTGCCGCCGCCAGCGTCATCATTGGCGGTCAAGTACCAAGCCGCATCGGGGCACTGAAACGTTTGATCAAAAACCTCGGCATAATTGTCAGCCATGATCGTCAACAGGGCTGACTGAGTTCGTGTAGGAATGCGATTGTATTCATCGATAATCTTGACGCGCATGCCCAACCAGCGTCGCCAACCGATTCCAATTTCGTCGATCCGTTGCGCTTTGACGATATCGGCGGGTAATGGAGTCCCCAGCAAATCCGAAACGGTCATCTGAGGCTGACCCTTTTGAATAGCCCGGCGCACTTCTTGGATAGAGTAGCCTGCTAGTACACCCATTAAGGTAGCACTGGCCGTTTTGCCACGTCCTGGCCCGCCGACCAACAGGCATTTGGCGCGCACGGCAAATGCCAACAGCGGCATCAATACGAAACTGCAGTAGCTCTGTCCGGACGGAATCGTGATGGCGCACTTGGTATCTCCGAACGTAAAGACTTGCGGCGGCCCATCGTTGTATTCGATATCGTAGAACGGGCTGATGATGGCGTGGTTAACGATCCAGAAATAGGCTTGCCGCAGTTTTTCGTCCAGCGGCAACGCTTCGCTGGCGGGGATTTCCACGGTGGCTGGCCCGCGGTACAAGTCGGCTACATCGAAACCTCGCTGCTCAGGCTCGCGATGCGGATTGGTCGGTGCCTGCGAAACCCGTTGAAATACGTTGTCGAACATAGTTTGAGTTGGTTCTATCTAGTGATTGCCTCAGGCCAATTGAATGCGCTGCCAGCACCTTGGTCTTCCCAATGCTAGGCTTCGTTTCTATCGCTGTTGCCGTGTAGCTGACTCTTCGCGGAGAGGCAGTCAATTCGTGTCTCGGAGAGACGTGACGACACATTTAGAAATAGAGCCCAGCACGATGATACCAAATCTGGCCGCGTTGCTCGTTTCGCAGTAGATCTTGCTATACTGGGACCGCTCGGTTCCGTCGTTTCTGGATAGCACCCGTTGTCCGGACGGTTCTTGGCAAAGGTATTCACTCATACGAGGGTAGCTCATGCGTTTCACATCTTGGAAGAAATGGACGGCGGTGGCCGTGTGCTTTTCAATTGGCTGCTGCTCATGGATGTCGCTGGGGCATGCCGCTGATGAAGAAGCGGGCAAGGCCAAGTACTCGATCAAGCAAGTCATGAAAGAGGCTCACAAGAAGGGCGATAGTCTGCTTGAAAAAGTCATTGCGGGGGATGCGTCCGCCGAAGAGAAAACCAAGCTATTGGATTTATACATTAGCCTCGTCGAGAACGAGCCCAAGAAGGGTGAAGCAGCTTCCTGGCAAAAGCTGGCTGGGGGCGCAGCCTTGGCTGCGGCCAAAGTCGTCGTTGGACGCGAGGGTGCCACCGACGAGCTGAAGAAAGCTGCCGACTGCGCGGGCTGCCACAAACCACACAAGTAAGCGGCCCTCGGCGCGTACGAACGTTTGACCATTCAGCAACGAGTTACCCGCCGAGCTTTGCAGCCGGCGGGACTCTCATGGAATTACTTCGACGGTTGATCCCACAAGCGATAGGGATCGTCCAGTCGGATCTGTTCAGCAAGTAGCAAAGCTTCCAGTTCTTTGCGTTTGGAAGCGTACCGCGGGTCGTTGGCCAAATTGACTTGTTCCGCGCGCGGCTCGTTGCCAGTCAGTTTCTTCACTGGCGCAGCCTGATGTTCTTCCAGCAGTTCGTTGGGGTTTTCAGCGAGGTTGAAGAGCTGGGTTTCCTGTACCTGGCCGTCCAAGCAGTCGACTTTGATCAGTTTCCAGCCGTCAGCCGTCTTGATGCTCCGCATACCGGGCTTGGTCCCTCCACAGTAGACGCCGTATAAAGTGTCACGAATGCGTGGCTGTTTGCCTTCCAGTACGCTGCGAAAACTAAGGCCTTCCATTCCCTCGGGACGTTCGATTTCAGCCAAATCGCACATCGTGGCAACCACATCCATGAGATAAATGAAACCGGAGGATTGGCTGCCCGGCTTGATGCCTGGACCGCTCACCAAGAATGGCACGCGCCACGTATGCTCATACAAGTTCTGCTTCCCCATCAGACCATGCCGCCCGATGGCGATTCCATGGTCAGCGGTATAGAACACGTAGGTGTTTTCGAGTTGCCCCATGGCTTCCAGCTTTTGCAAGACCCGGCCAACTTGCACATCAATGTTTTCGATGCAAGCGTACTCGCGGCCCTTTTCATTGCGAATTGTTGCTTCGGAGCGATCAGTCAAGACACCGGGCACTTTGGTCTCGTCGCGCAGTCCGGGGTGCCCGTGATGGAAGGGATGTTCAGGCAAGTAGTTGATTGGCAGCTTGGGGCTAGCGGATTGAGTTTCGCCGTTGGTTCTTGCAAGTTGACCGCGTGGTATTTGTCCAAGTACTCAGGCTTGCCGTCGCGCGGATCGTGTGGATGTGAAAAGCCGAGAAACATGAGAAACGGATCCGGATCTTGGGCCTGCTCGCGTTCATTCAAGAAATCCATCGCACGATCGCCATGCCATGCGCTTCCATGCTCATCATTACCCTCTCGCATATCGCCTTCGTGTAACACATCAAACAGCTTGCTCGCGGGCGGAAAAGTATTGCCGCGCTTGCAAGTCCGAAAGGTGTCATAGCCCGCCGCATTGAACACCGCCGGCATGCTCCGCTGAGCGACGAAGTCGGTAAGTTCCTGTTCTTGAAGTCTTCCTGACTTACCCGCCGCTTGAGGTTTTGCGCCGGGTATCCGCCATACCGAGCGGCCGGTCATGATCATCGTACGTGAAGGCCGACAAACGGCGCCTGACCAACTGCCCATATGATGCGCATCGTGAAGCAGCATGCCCATCTTGGCGATTCGATCGATATTCGGCGTGCTACATTCGGTGTTTCCGTATGCGCCCAGCGAATGCGGTGACTGGTCATCCGTCAGGATGAACAGAAAGTTTGGACGGGCTGCATCTGCGGCCACTGTGGTATTCAGTGATGTGGCCAGAGTAGCCAAGCATGAAAAAAAGCAAACGGACAATCGAATGGACATGCGTGGTCCCCATAATAACTGTGGTGCTGGATGATGCGATCTTACTCCGTTAGCAAGTGCTACTCAACATCCTTTCGTGGGAGCCCTGCGGGCTGGAGCACCTGGAGGCTCACTTCCGCTGGGAGTTTGGGGGCGTTGCGTTTAGACTAGAAGGCCGCAGAATGGCGACTAGCGATTGTTACTCTTAAATCTGGGGTAGTGGGATTCGCCAGAATTCCGGTTTCAGAGGATTTTGGCGAAGATCCCTGCAACCCAGTTTTTTTTAGCGTTGAAGATGCATTGAACTTCCGCTATGGGCTGCATTGACATCACTTGTTTGTTTAACTCAAAAGGCTATCCAGTTGACCGCATCACCGTCTCGAAGTGGAGTTTTTCAAGCCGCATCCGACAAGCGTTTGGAGGCGTTTGGCGAGAGTATTAGTTTTGATTACCGACTGTATCGCCAAGATATTCGAGGATCGATCGCACATGCGCGGATGCTCACGCAAACGGGCCTGCTAACGGATGACGAATTCTCGCAGATAGAGCGGGCGCTGCGCGAAATCGAAGCAGAGATTGCCGCAGGCAAAATGGAGTTCCGGCATGAGCTGGAAGATATCCATATGCATATCGAAAGCGCGCTTATCAAGCGTTTAGGAGACGTGGGCCGCAAGTTGCATACGGCTCGTAGTCGCAATGACCAGGTCAATACCGACTTTCGTTTGTGGATTCGCGATGCTTTGGATGAACTCGATGAACTTTTGCTAGGACTACAACGGGCCTACTTGTCACGCTGTGACGGGGACTTCGACGTGATCCTACCGGCATACACGCACTTGCAGCGAGCGCAGCCCGTCCTGGCACCGCATTATTGGCTGGCTTACATCGAGAAATTCAGCCGCGACCGCGAGCGGGTGCGCGACTGCCGAAGCCGAGTCAATGTGTGTGGGCTCGGCGCAGCCGCGTGCGCGGGAACCACTCTTCCCATCGATCGCAATGCAACAGCCAAGGAGTTGGGCTTCGAACGGGTTGCTGCCAACAGCATCGATGTCAGCAGTGACCGCGACTTTGTGCTTGAGTCCGCCTTTGTGCTGGCCATGGTTGCGGAGCATTTGAGCGGTTGGGCCGAAGAGTGGATCTTGTGGTCGACCGTGGAATTCAACTTTATCAAATTGCCTCATCAATTCTGCACCGGCTCGTCGATCATGCCGCAAAAGGTTAACCCGGATACGCTCGAGTTGACGCGGGGCAAGTCGGCTCGCGTCTTAGGGAACCTGCAAACGCTGATGGTTCTGGTGAAGGGCTTGCCGCTGGCCTACAACCGCGATTTGCAAGAAGATAAGCCGCCCTTGTTCGACTCGTTCCAAACCGTGCGGGCCTGCCTGGAACTGGCCATTCCCATCGTTGAACAGTCTACCTTGCAGCGAGACTCAATCGCTGCCCGCCTGGACCAAGGCTATTTGGACGCCACAACGCTCATGGAGTATCTCATTCTCAAGGGAATTCCCCAGCGTACAGCCCACCATTTGGTCGGAAAATTGGTCGGAATGGCCCAGGAAGAGGGGCTGCGCCTGGCGGATTTGAGCGATGAGCAATTACAATCGGCACACGGCAGCCTGGATGGATCGCTCCGCCAAGTGTTAGGAGTGGAAAAAGCCGTACATGCCTACCAATCGTACGGCTCAAGCAATCCCGATCAAGTTCGATCCCAGATCAATCGCTGGCGCGAGCAATTACAATAGTCATTGGCTCATCGCGTGTCCCCACGTAGCAGGGTCTCTCCCACGTAGCAGCGTCTCTCCGAGACGCTGTGTTCGCGAGACTCGGAGAGACTCGCCTAAGCATTCAGTGTTACGATGGGTCTGACCGACTGTATCAACCAAGATTGAGAAATCAGAATTCATGCGCAACCCAATTTCGATTGTTGCCCTACGTATTGCGATCGCTGCAGTGCTGACGTGCTCGGGTACGGCCAGCATCGTGTGTGCGCAGAATCCGTTTGGTGATCCGGACGATACAGATGTATTCGGCGCACCGCTCGGCGGCCAAACAGATATGGGAGTCTTTGGGACGCCAGCGCCTACTTCGACAACGGAGAATACTGCGCCAGCTGCCAGCCCGCTGGCCGACGAGAAAGACCCCGTGGTACGGTTGTTGCATCTGTCGCCTCCGCAAACTGCTGAGCAATGGGCTGATGCATTCACATGGATGACCCGCATCAAACGTTGGGACGAAGTTAGGCGTCTGTTGGATCAGCTCCGCTCAGAAAACTGGAATGTGAATCGTCAAGCCGCGCTGGCTCGTGCAGGGGGTTCTGCCATTTGGCTACGGATGCGAGTCGCCGAAGCAGAATTAACCGATGAGCAGACGCAATTGCTGCGCGAAATTCTGGCGGCGCCAGGTAAATTGGCGCGCGATACGAATACGATCGACTCTTGGATTGACGGTTTGGCAAATTCCCGAGCGGCTGAGCGCAAGATGGCACAGTTTCGCTTGCAGGACGGCGGCACGGTCGCCATCGGACGTCTCGTAGACCGGCTGCTGGCTGGCGATTCCAAAGTGGCTCCTGCGATCTTGGCGAGCACGGTTACTACCTTCGGCAAGGATGGCGAAGATGCCTTGCGGGCCGCCTGTCTGGTCCGCGATCCGCAGCGCGCCAGTCGCGTCGTGCTGGCGATGGCCGCGTTGCCGGAAAATCGTTTTAGTGTTGAACTGGGCGGTGCATTGAATAGTCGGACGTTGCCGGCCGAATCGCAATTACAACTGGCCGATATCCTCATGCAGAAATTTGGCCGGTTGCCCGATGCTGCCGCAGTCAGTGCGCACTTGGAAAAGCGATTTATGGCTGCTTTGGATGAATATCAAGTACGTCGTGCTACCGCCGCAAATTTGGACACGATTGTTTGGTTGCCGACCGCGGACGGGCAATCGATCCAGCACATTCAAGCCCCGATGCCCCAGTACGCACTGGAACGTTTGGCACAGTTGTCCGCCCATCGTATGAACCTGCGAAATGCGTCGCGCGACGATATGGTGGCAGCCAGTGCGGCATTATTACACCGCGCTTACCATCGCCAACCCAACGTCGAAGCGGGTGAGATCGAAGCAGGGTTGCTGTCGCCCTTGGATGCAGAACTGGTTAGCCAAGTTGACTTTTGGCAGCAAGTCTACGCTCAAGCCGATGAGTGGCAGATGCACGGTGCCGCTCTGAGAACGATTCAGTTGATTGGCGAGCGGGCCAGTCAGGCTGAGTTCTTGGCTCCACTTGATTTCCTTAGTGGTCGATTGCGGGATGCGCGACCCGTGATTCGCTATGCTGCTCTGAGGGCCATCGCGAAAATCAATCCGCAACATCGGTATGCTGGCGCTGAAACGGCTGTGGCGGTCGCCTTGGAAATGTCAGGTCTGGGTAGTGGCCCGCAGTCGTTGGTAATTGGATTGCACGGTGACTTGCGGCAAGCCGCCGCGCAACTGGTGTCAGCCCAAACCGGTGGCAGTGTCATTGAAGCCAATTCCGCAGAAGCCGCCTTGCTGGCGCTTAACGGTGAATCGCCAATTGAATTGATTTTTGTTGTCGATCGAGTTTCCGACCAGAGTATTTTTGAGTTGCTGCAGCGTTTACGAAAATCGAAATATGGTCAATCGTTGCCTATCGCCGTGCTCACCGACCAACTCTACCAACACGAACGGCAGCTGATTGAGCGCTCTCCAAGCGTCGTCACTGCTGTGCTTTCGCGAGACGCAGACCAAATGCAGCGGGTAACGCATGCCATGCTGAAAACGCTGGACACTCAACCCCTTTCGGTCGAGGAACGCACGGCGTTCGCACGCGCGGGCGGCCAATTCTTGCAAACGATTGCCAGCGACCGTGAGACCTACGCTTTTTATCCTTTGACCGACTGGCGAGAACGGCTGGTTAACGAACCGGGAGCTATTCCGCTTGGCGGGCAGATTCAACTGATGGCGGCAGTGGGCTCTGCGGAGGGGCAACGCAAGCTAATTGGGCTCGCGGCGGTGAGTAGCTTGAGAGAAGACGACCGCTTGGCGGCCGCTCGCGCCTTTGGTCAGTCGGTACGCCGTTTTGGATTGCTCGTGGATCACGAGGAATTGATCAATACGTACGCTTTGTACAACGAACTCGGGCCAACCGATCCCGCCGCAGCAAGAGCGCTGGGCTATGTCTTGGATGTACGTGAAGCGCATATTGGCAAAGCGGAATGGCCTGAAGGGCTCTGATTTGATGCTACTTTCGGATCATGGGCCGCCTTCCCGACTTTGCCGAAAGTGGAGGAGTGGCGCGCAGCGTGAATCGTTTGGTTTGACTCCTGGCTTTGTCCACACAGACGCGAGCACTACCATGGCAATCGGGAAACATTCCGATATTCTTGAGTTGGCGTGTAGTTGCAACGGCTTGCTGGTTCGCGACAATTGCGGCAGGTTCAACGCCATTGGCCCTTCGCGAGATTGGTAGACATCTTACAATCTTGCTGCCGCCCGCCAGTGTTTCGCTTTCATGGCCCAACTGCATCGGCTTACGGAATATGTCGAGGTACGGATTCCAACCTCAACCACCAACCTCGGGACCACCCGTGGCTGGCATCATTGGCTCTAGCGCAGCCATGCAGGCTGTCTATGACATGACACGACGGGTTGCCCGAAGCAACGCGTCGGTGCTCTTATTGGGAGAAACCGGGACAGGCAAGGAGCTGATCGCCAGTGCAGTGCATTATCTAAGCGACCGAGCAACGGGGCCCTTCGTCAAAGTCAACTGTGGAGCGCTGAGCGAGAGTCTGCTCGAAAGCGAATTGTTTGGCCACGTCCGCGGAGCATTTACCAGTGCCATCTCCAATCGTACTGGCAGATTCGAAGCTGCCCATAGCGGTACGATTTTCTTAGATGAAATCAACAGTACATCGTTGATCCTGCAAGTTAAACTGTTGAGAGTTCTGCAGGAACGCCAGTTTGAACGTGTGGGAGATACATCGACCATTACCGTAGACACGCGGGTAATTGCTGCCAGCAACCGAGATTTGACCGAAGCGGTCCGAGCCGAACGTTTTCGGGAAGACCTGTATTGGAGACTTAATGTCGTGCCCATCGACATTCCCCCCTTGCGCAAACGGTGCGAAGATATCCCCGAATTGGTCGTCCACTTTCTCAATATCTACAGTGAAGCCAACAATCGCTATGTAGTGCATGTAAGCTCCGAGGCGATTGCTGCCATGCAAAATTACCATTGGCCTGGAAATGTCCGCGAGTTGCAGAATTACGTCGAACGGGCGGTAGTCATGGCCGAAGGCGATGAATTGACACTTGACCTCTTGCCCGATGTCATCCGTTGTGGAGGCGGCGGAGCAAGTAGCACAGTTAGCATTCGTGGTGTCGATCTAGAGACGTTGACGAAAGAAGTTGTAGCTCAGGGCGTACGCTCTGCTGAAGAAGCCGAACAGGGGATTCATAGTTTTGTTGTAAATCGAGTCGAAAAAGAGTTGATCGCTCAAGTCTTAGCAAACTGCAATTTTGTGCAAACCAAGACCGCCACGAAGCTTGGCATCAATCGTAATACGCTTCACAAGAAGCTGAAGGAGTACGATCTGGAAAGCAATGATTCCGAAGAATGATCGGGACCCAGCTGACGTTCAGCGTCCATTCGTCTTAGTCATCTTCGACGGCCTGTTGGATAGCTCGCACGAGTGCCGCCCGTGAGAAACAGATTTCCTGCAGCGGCTCGATTTCTACACCGAGATAAGCACCCAAGCGCTGGGCCAGGTCGACATCGCGGACGCCCTCGTACTGATTGACGACTGCTTCATCGACATAAATGGTTTGGGAATTGTGCTTAAATCCAGATTCAAATCCGTCCGACAATTCGTCGATCCAAACCTCCGGGACACCTCGTAGACGACAGTGCTCAACCGACCAGATTTCATCGCCTGTACATTCAGAGAGCAACAGCAGAGCTTTCAGACGGTTGAGCATAGTGCCGAGTCTCTCAGGCAAAGGATGCTGGTACGGGCTGTTGGTTCAACGCGCCGCGTGAACCTCAGGCGCTAGCCGTGGGCTCCTCAGGCGCTAGCCCACTAGAGCGCCGTGGGCTCGTAATGCCAACTGGCCCCAAGAGCCCACGGCTAGCGCCTGAGGTTCACAAACGCGCATGGCCCAAGAGCCCACGGCTAGCGCCTGAGGTTCAGAGCTTGAGATGCACTCAACTTGCGGAGAGGCCTTAGGCCATGAATTCTTCAAGCAAACTACGCAGCTCTTTGACTTCTTCACGCAGTTGTTGAACTTCCTCCCGCAATGCATCTAGATCGTCTTGGACTCCAGGGCTGGCGGCAGTTGTCGCCACTAGGCTACGGCTGGGAGTACCCGCATCAACGATTTCGGTGGGCTCCGTTCGCGTAGCGACTCGCTTCTTGAGGTATTCCAATTCGTCAGGCAAATACAAATTGTGGGTGAACAACTGCCCGCGGCCTGCAGGCGTGAGCGTGATGACTAACTTGCGTTCGATGAGATTCTTCAGAATACTGTCGAGAGTCGCTAGATCGGCGATCGGCTCAAAACGACTGGCCCGCGTACGCAATTCGCCGGCGGTCTGTTCGCCGCGCAGAAGCAACTCGGTCATCACGCCAGCTTCAACGCCTTTGACTCCTAGGTAGTCGTAGCCGAAATGCCGGTACTTGGGAACACGTCCACCAGAATGCACTTCAGCAACGACACCCGCTTCGCGCATTTTGATCAGCTCGTCTTCGACTTGCTCAGCAGTGAGCGACATAAGTGGGCTGCGGTTGCTCTTTTGATTTGCACCTGTGACGAGACCGTTGAGCGACAGAGGGTAGGCGTCGGGCGTGGTGCGAGCTTTCTCGATCAGCACGCCTAGCAGCCGACGTTGACGCTGATTCAAAGGCTTCGGAGGGGCGGCGTTGGCTGGAACGTCCGACGTTTCAGAGGCGAGCGGGGCTGTACCATCCATGTTCATTCGATTTACTACCAGAAAATTAGGCGGTTTCGTGATTCGCGGGGCGGTCTTGAACTCGAAAGAGTTGATCGTGAGGCAGCAGAGCGCCGCCGTCAATGGAAATAGTGGCACCGTTAATGTATTCGCTCGCCGGATCGCACATGAAAAGAACGCCACGAGCGATCTCTTCAGGTTTGGCCAAGCGTCCCCAGGGCAGTTCGCTACCGCGCTGACGCAATTCATCTTCAAAGAAAAACTTGCGTTCGCCGGGTGTGTCCGTCCAGCCAGGATGTACGATGTTGACACGGATTCGATGTTGAGACAACTCGCAGGCGGCCGTTCGTGCCATTTGATCTACGGCTGCCTTCGCCATGTTGTATGCCATGGACCCAGGAATGGCTTTGTAAGCGTGTGGCGAGCTGATGCATACGATCGAACCGCCCTGCCCCTGCTGGATCATGACTGGTGCAACGGCTCGCATGAAATTGAAGGGTCCCCACATGCACACATCGATCGTTCGCTCAAAGCCAGTTAAATCGGCTTCGTAGAATAACTGACGGTCACTGTAGGCAGCGTTCGTTACCAGAATGTCGATATGCCCCAAATCGTTCACGGCTTGTTTCACTAGTTGATCGACGGCGGCCCGATCGGTCACATCGGCCACGGCGGCACTAGCGCCTCCCCCGCGCTCACGAATCGTGCTGAGGACTTCATCGGGTGGTAGGATGTCGTTGACCAAGACATGCGCCCCGGCGTCAGCCAACGCGATGGCTGCAGCGGCGCCAATGCCGCGCGCTCCTCCGGTGACAATCGCCACGCTTCCATCTAACGACTTTTGCATTTGAAGTTTTTTTTAGTTGTGGTGAAAATGAAGTGGTTATGAGAGTACAGCGGACAATCTCTCGTGCGTCTGAGGCGTATCGAGCGAGAGTTTACCAAAACCAGGCAGCGCGCCGAGAGCGACCGCAGCAGCTTGATGCTCTTCGTAGTTGGTCACCAACATGACGGGGATGTCTCGCAAGCCAGGATCTGCCTTGAGCGCCTGTAGGATCAGCGTGCCGTCAGAGTAATCCATATCCAGCTTGCGATTGATTAGGATCAAACTAATTTTCTCCTCGCGCAAGATGGATAACGTATCGTCCAGCCCGTCAGCTTGCAGGACTCGGACACTATATTTCTTTTGCAACATGCGCGCAATTGAGGCGTGGTCTGGGGCGCAGTTACCAACGTCGAGTACCAGTTGTGTCATGCAATCGTGCGGCAGGTCAGAGGATAGATGCGGGGGACGAGATGTCAGGGGAACTCGCGTCGGCGGATTCTGTTTCGGCTGGCTTCTTCGGAGAATCGCAGCCACTGGTGGCCGCGGTTAACACCATACCTGACAAGAAGGCTAGCGAGATCAGCGCGAAAGCAATCGTTTGTTTCTTCATTTCAATTGATAAGGAGAAAAGAGAGAAGAGAAAAGCAAGATTTTAAACTTTGTGCATGAAAGCAATCATGAAAATCAATGGTAGTTTGGTTTGCTGGGTCCGACACCGCCAAGTCAATCAAATTGCTAGTCGAACCATTCATCAGCGGGGTCGAATTTCGGCGAGGCGACGAGCACGATTTTCATTTTTCCCACGGCGCGATGGCGCGTTCCGGGGTGAATCGTAATTGCGGTATGCGGCGTAACACGTATATGTTGACCATCCAGCTCGAGTGCGGCATCTGGATCACAATCCAGAATAAAGTACGTTTCCGTCGTGTGCTTGTGATAATGCACTTTGGCGTCCACGGAGATGTCTGTTAGGTGTAAGGAATACGGAACGCTGGGGGTATCCATGAGCCCGCGTCGCGCAACACCGCAGGGGCAGGCCGTACCAGGTAGATGCTGGAAATCGATAATTTCGAAGGCATTGCGGCTCAATGTGCGAGGCTCGCCGGTTACAGAGGTTGGATTTGATCTGAATGCGTAATTTGCACCACGTGTTCGGATTGCAACAAAGATAGCCTATTGACCACGAAGGGCGAATTTTCCATCAGGGAGCCTGGGAATGTAAGTGGACAAATGAATACATCTACCCCCCAGGGCAGTAAAATCTGCTGGTTAAGCGGAGTTTGCGGGCCGCATGTCTTACCCACCTGGTAAGCGCCGTATTCTCGCTAAAGTTGGAGCGATCTGTCGACGTAACTCCTTGCTATAAAAAAGCTTGGAGGTACCTCAACCTTTACTTCTGTAGTGGCCGATACCTCAACACTGACGAGGTTCTGCTGCACGACGGATGCAGCGAGCCGACTCACAAGGCCGGATAACAAATTTTGAGCCCATGGAAGGCTCGTCCGGTACCTTGGCGCGGATTCGACCCAGGTTGAGTGGGAAAGTGATGCACGCAGCACCCGCAGCGTGAATCCGTCACCGGCACCCACGAAGATTGAACGAATTCGAGAAACTGTAAGCGAGTGACGCGAATTGGTTCGTTGCCGGCCCGGCTTGAGGGCGATTTCGGCGGCGACTTCGTACGTCGAAACCGGTCTCGGCCAAATCACCCCCGTGTAGGCCAACCACGCCAAGAACAGAATATTCATCGTTTAGGGAGTTGTGGCTCGATGAAATTGAACATGCTAGTTGGATCCCTGATGCTAGGCGCCAGCCTTTGCACACCAAGCTTTGGTGGGGGACTTTTGGATCGCATGCTCGGTCTGAAGGGTGCCGGCTGTGACAGCGCTTGCTGTGACACCGGATGCTCGGCTGACCCAAGCTGCGGATGTGAATTGTCGAGCTGTGGTGGTGGCTGCGAGCCATCCTGCGGCGTAGAAATCAGCTCTTGCGACCCTTGTGGCGCAAGCGGCGGATGCAAATTGGGTGGCCGTCTTCTCGGTCGTCTAGGCGGTGGCTGCGCAGCTCCTAGCTGTGGTTGCGAAATCGCTGCTCCATGCGGTGGCGGTTGTGCTGCTCCGACCTGCGGATGCGAAATCGCTTCCTGCGGTGGAGGATGTGGTCTAGGTGGCGGTTGCGGCGCAGCGCCAAGCTGTGGCTGCGAAATCGCTTCCTGCGATCCTTGCGGTTGCGATTCTGGCTGCAGCAAGCCACGTCGTAAGCCACTGATGGAATTGTTGGGCAAGATCGAGTGCAAGAAGCGCGCAATGCTCAGCCGTATCGGCAGCCGTGGTTGCAATGCTGGTTGTGACACTGGTTGTGGCTGTGGCGACGCTTGCGGTGCTGCTCCAACCTGCGGATGTGAAATCAGCTCATGCGGTGGTGGATGTGCTGCTCCGACTTGCGGTTGCGAAATCAGCTCGTGCGATCCTTGTGGTTGCGACAGCGGATGCGCTCCCAAGTGCGGTGGTCTGCTCAGCAAGCTATTCAAGCGTAAGAACAGCTGTGGCTGTGACTCTGGTTGCGACTCCGGATGCGGAGTTGTAGCGAGCAGCTGTGGCGGCTGCAGCAGCTGTGCCAGTGGCTCGGCTGCACCTATCGCTGCTCCAGTAATGCACAGCGACGCAGCTCCAATGCCACCAGCACCGATCGTAGATCCAAGTGCTTACCTGCAAAGCAATCGACGTGTCATCCAGGCTACCAGCTACGTTCGCTAGGCTTCGGCTTCGCAAACCTTGGTAGACTCTAGGTACGTTAAAATTAACGGTCCGCAGTGCGAAAGCCTGCGGGCCGTTTTTCGTTGAATCGACATCTTTTTGTGTATTTCATTGACGCCAACAGGTGGTGCCGTTAGCATGGGGGCATGGGGTTCAACTGCACTGGATATCGAGTGCGGTGGTTTTTCACCACTTTGGGTGTGCTTTTCAAAATGCGGGATCTGATGCCGCGATGCAAAGTCAAATTGAAAGATATCCTCTCCAGGGCGGTCTTTCTCTGCACACTCATCGCCTGTGGCTGGTGGACTCCGCAGGCAGCTTCAGCCGCTGGTTGCAACTACGATCATAGTTCCCAGCAATTAACCAGCCAGCCTGGCCGTTTTGCCGAGGGTCGCTGGTGGGCCACTGGCCCCGTCTACTGCGTTTATGAATACGGTGAATTCAAGTATTACCAAGTGCCGACTCCTTCGCTGCCTTGCAACGCGCCGGGATGTCGGGGCAACACGCCGCAGGACAGTTTCCAAAATGCGGCAAATGTTGAATTGCAGCGCCAATCACCAGCTCTGCATCGCTCCAGCCGCGCGCCCCAACAAATGGCGCCACTCGGGCCGTTGGTGCGTGCCGACGATCATGCGCCTCTTTCGCCAGTCCTCGAATGTCTTTTACGCCCACCTCGGGCCTAGTTGGCAGGAAAGGTCGGGAGTCTTTTCATCAGCCCCTGCGACCGATGAGTTGCCGCTGGTAGGCACATGTGGTTGCTAATGGGTTAAGCGATTTAGGCTGAAAAGTCTCCCAACCCTGTCGCATAAGCCGAGACATTGTGAACGGTTACGAAGACCCGTCCATTGAGTCTTCATTTTGTTATGCATTGGCGCGCTGCTGAACCTCTTGGCGAGCTTCGGCGCATTCTTCTTCACTTCATCTATTGCCTATCGGAAATATCTTATGAGTGCTTCTATGGAAGTGCCGGGCGCGAAGGTTGCGCCTAAGACGCGGCGCGTGATCGGCCCGCGTTTGCGCGTATTATTGATCATCGTGCTGGGCTTATTTTCACTACTGATGGCCAACGGTGTTTACCTCAGCGTTATCACTTGGCTGCAGCACTTTACGGGTGAAGTCTACGAGGACTTGTTCTATCAATTCATGTTCTTGGCTCACTTGGTATTAGGTTTCATTCTGATCGCGCGGTCATCGTGTTTGGCTTTCTGCATATGTGGGCTGCGAAAAATCGACGCAATCGCCGCGCGTCAAGATTGGCTATGCCCTGTTGGTAATCTCAATTGTGATATTGCTGTCTGGAGTGCTGCTGACGCGTCAATTCGGGTTTGATTTAAAGCAGCCGCTGGCACGAACTGTCGTCTACTGGGCTCACATTGTTGGACCCCTGGCTGCGATTTGGCTGTATTGGCTACATCGACTGGTCGGGCCGCGCATCAAATGGTACGTGGCGAGACGCATCGCTTTGGCGACAGCGATCGTTGTTGGCATCATGCTGGTCATTCAAACTCAAGATCCTCGCAAGTGGAACCAGGCTGCGCCCAGACAAGGTGCCCAGTACTTTGAACCATCACTCGCACGCACCAGCTCTGGCAATTTTATTCCGGCTCGGTCACTGCAGAATGATGAATATTGCATGAAGTGTCATCAAGACGTTTATGAGGGTTGGTTTCACAGTGCCCATCACTTCAGTTCATTCAACAACCCTGCCTATCTCTACGCCGTTCGTCAAACTCGCAAGAAGATGCTGGAGCGGGATGGAACGATCCAGCCGTCGCGGTGGTGCGCCGGTTGTCATGACCCTGTGCCGTTCTTTTCCGGTGCCTTTGATCAAACCGACTACGACGATGTGCACGACCCCACCAGCCAAGCGGGCATCACGTGTACGGTCTGCCACGCGATCACGCACGTGGGAGACATTAACGAAGACGGCCTACGAACCACATTGGGCAATGCAGACTACGTAATTGAAGAACCCATTCAATATCCGTTTACTTTTAGCGAGAGCCCCGTCCTGCAGCGAGTTAATGAGTTGCTGGTCAAAGCCAAACCGAGCTTCCACAAGAAGACTTTTCTCAAGCCTCTTCACAAGACTCCAGAGTTTTGTGGAACGTGCCATAAAGTGCATTTGCCACGAGCGCTGACGGATTACAAGGACTTCTTGCGTGGACAGAACCACTATGATTCTTATTTGCTCAGTGGCGTATCGGGCCATGGTGCGTCAAGTTTCTATTACCCACCGGTAGCAGAGACCAATTGCAATGAGTGCCACATGCCGCCCTTGGCATCTAACGACTTCGGTGCCAAGTACTCGGAAAAGGTTGGTGGGCTGGCTGTCCACGATCACTTCGCACCAGGTGCAAACACTGCCCTACCCTGGTGGCGTGGCGAAGATGAATGGGTCGAGCGAGCGAAGCAACTGTTGATCGATGTCACGCGCGTCGATATTTTCGGCGTGCGCAAAGAAGGTGAGATCGATGGCGAGTTGATTGCCCCGCTGGGACCGGACTATCCGGTACTCGAAGCCGGCCAGAACTACCTGCTGGAAACGGTGATTCGAACTACAAAACTCGGGCATCACTTAACGCAGGGTACGGTCGATTCCAATGAACTGTGGCTGGAAGTGCAAGTCACGAGCGGCCCACGCCAACTTGGCAGCAGCGGCGCGCGTGATGACTTCGGAGCCGTCGATCCGTGGTCGCACTTTGTTAACGTGTTCATGCTCGACCGACTCGGCAATCGCGTGGCAGAGCGTAACGCTGAAGATATCTTTGTGCCCTTATACAACCATCAGATTCCGCCCGGTGCAGGACAAACCGTTCACTACGGTTTGCAGCTTCCCGAGGATTTGGTCGAGCCCATCGAAGTGACCATCAAGTTGAACTATCGTAAATTCGACAAGGGCTACATCGACTTCATGAATCGCGTTGCGCGCGACGGTGATCTCCCATTTCGAGATCAGGGGCCGACGGGCACTACGGCCAACGGGTTGCCTATCGTCGTCATGGCTGAAGATCGCGTCGTCTTTGATGTCCGCAAGTCAAATGGCGAAGTTGTGCAGGCGACGCGAAGCGAACGCAAGACTCCCGAACTGTGGCAGCGCTGGAACGATTACGGCATCGGCATGTTGCTGGCAGGCAAGTCGCAGTTGCGGCAAGCTGCTGAGGCATTTCGACAAGTAGAAAAGTTAGGACGCTATGATGGACCATTGAATTTGGCACGCGTCCAGTTCGCTGAGGGAGACTTGGACGGCGCCACCGAATCGTTGCAGCGTGCCGCCGCAATGGAGCCCGCTCCACCAGCTTGGACGCTGGCTTGGCTTAGTGGCGAAGTCAGTCGACAGCAGGGGTACCTGGAGGATGCCGCAGCTAGTTTCCGTAGCGTGCTGGAAGACGATACGGTTGAACGCCGCCAACGAAAGTTCGATTTTAGTCTTGACTACCGTGTTCGCAATTCGTTGGGCGGCACGCTGGTCGACTTGGCGGAGAAGGCAGCCGCACGGCAGCAGACAGAACGCAGTCACAGCTTGTTGCTAGAAGCTCAGCAAGAGTTTCTGCGAGTTCTCGACGTCGATAAAGAGAACGTGACCGCCCATGCAAACCTGGCAGCGATCTACCAGGAACTCGGCGATTTGGAAAATGCGAAACGGCATAGCGATCTACAGTTGAAATACAAAATGGACGACAACGCGGTCGACGTAGCCATCCCCGAGGGACGGCGGCGTTATCCCGCAGCCAACCACGCCGCCGAACCGCTCGTTATTTACCCTCTGCACGGAAATCAACCCTAAATACCGCGAAGCAAAGTTGAACGAAATGAACAATAAACCGAATAAAGGAAAAACCTACATCGATAGCGATGCGGGACAAGACGTTGAGAACGACGAAGCCATAGGCCACGCCGTGCGGTGGTCATTGGTGGCCGCGCTCGTGGTGTTCGCCTGCGTTGGCGGTGGTTTCGCTATCAAATTCTTATCGGCAAACCCGTGCAGGAAGAGAGGTCGACCGATATTACCCTGCCACAGCAGCGAACTGTGGAGCGAGCTGCCCTACCAAGTCTGCCGCTGCGGGATACAACTGCGCCAGCCGGCCTCGATTGGGTCCATGTGAGCGGTATGGCTGGCGAAAAACTATTGCCCGAAACGATGGGGGGTGGCGTGGCCGTGTTTGATTACGATCGCGACGGCGACCTAGATCTTTTATTCGTCGGTGGTAAAAGTTGGGATTGGGCACAGACTCCGATAGCCAATCCGCGTAGTCTATGTTTGTATCAAAACGATGGTACCGCGCATTTCACCGACGTGACCGTCCAGGCTGGACTGAATAAGACTCTGTACGGCATGGGACCCGCTGTGGGAGATTTCGACAATGACGGCTGGGATGATCTGTACATCACCGCTGTTGGTGAAAACCTGTTGTTTCGCAATGTTGAAGGAAAGTTTCAGGATGTCTCGCAGCAATCGCAGACCGCTGGTCCAGCGGATGCGTGGAGCACAGGGGCGAGCTGGTTGGATTACGATAACGACGGGCGGCTGGATCTATTCGTCTGCGACTATGTCGTTTGGTCTCGGGACTTGGATCTTTCGTTAGGATTTTCCCTGACGGGCTTGGGCCGCGCGTTTGGACAGCCAACCTCATTCACGGGTACAAATTCGCGGTTGTATCACAATGAGGGCGAAGGGCGCTTTTTGGATGTTTCTGAAGTGATGGGGGTGCAAGTTCAGAATCCGAACGTCCAGGTTCCCATCGGCAAGGGTATGGGCGTCGCTCCAGTCGATGTCAATCACGATGGCTGGATCGACGTGATGGTCGCTAATGACACCGTCCAAAACTTTCTGTTCATTAACGACGAAGGTAAAGGCTTCATCGAATCTGCTATTCCATGTGGAGTTGCTTTCGATCGAAGTGGCAATGCGACGGGCGCGATGGGCATCGATTGCAGCTACTTTCGCAATGATGATACCTTGGCGATCGCCGTGGGCAACTTTGCCAATGAGCCTTCCTCGTTTTTTACATCTCGTGGACGCGAAATGTTGTTCATTGACAACGCGTTGCCTACTGGACTGGGGCCGGTCAGCCGCTTGTATTTGACGTTTGGGATGTTCTTCGCCGATCTCGACCTCGACTCACGGCAGGATATCGTCTGCGCCAACGGGCATTTGGAGGCGGAGATATCTAAAGTACAATCCACGCAGGAGTACGCGCAGCCGCCCCAGTTTTTTTGGAATGCAGGAGCCAAAGGTGATACCGAGTTGATCGCACTCAGCGAGGCTCAAGTTGGACCTGAGGCTACCAAGCCGATGGTCGGACGTGGTGCCGCCTATGGTGATCTTGACGGGGACGGTGATCTCGATATCGTGCTCGTCGAGAATAGTGGACCGCCGCGCGTGCTGCTGAACGATCAACAGCTCGGCCATCATTGGTTGCGACTAAAGCTTGTCGGTGCGGGGAAATCGAACCGCAACGCCTACGGTGCACTGGTTACATTGGTCAGCGGAGCCACGCGTCAACGTCGCTTCGTCAATGCCACTCGCAGCTATCTGAGCCAATGTGAAGCGACGCTGACCTTTGGCTTGGGAAACCAAACCGGGGTCGATCAGATCGAAATCCAGTGGCCGGATGGTCAGCAACAGGTGATCTCGGCTCCAGCCATCGACCAATTGCACGTCATCACCCAGAATGAGACTGGCAGTTGAGTAGTTGCCCCCTTCAACCCACATCAAGCAAGGTTACCAATGATGAGCAATTTACGTATGCTTCGTTCCACACGCATTGAGACGATCGTTTCGGTCCTATGTTGTTTCCTTCTCGGTAGCGGTATCACGTGGGGGCAGGAGTCTTCAGCCAAACCGAAAGCCGCCGATGCGACGAAGAAGCCAGCGGCAGCCAAACCCGCCCAGCAGAATCCGGCATACGCGCAGATCGAAGACGAGGCTGGCTTGCCACGCGTGCTGCTACTGGGTGATTCGATTTCCATCGGCTATACGGTTGCCACCCGCGAGGCGCTCAAGGGGAAAGCCAATGTGCACCGTCCCGCGACCAATTGCTCTTCGACGCGGACGGGCTTGGCCGAGCTCGATAAGTGGCTGGGCGAAAAGCCATGGAATGTCATCCATTTCAACTTCGGCTTGCACGACTTGAAGTACGTGATGGGGGACAAAGCTGCCTTAGTAAGTGTCGACACCGACGGAGCCCAGCGACAAGTGCCGATCGACGAATACGAAGCAAATTTGACGAAGATCGTCGAGCGACTTCAGCAAACCAAGGCGGAATTGATTTGGTGTTCTACCACCCCGGTACCGGAAGGTGCCAAGGGGCGGGTGCCAGCCGACGTGGAGCTGTACAATACGGCCGCCATACGCGTCATGAAAAAATTCAAGGTCCGGGTCGACGATTTGAACGCCTTTGCAACGCCAAAACTGGGGGAGATTCAGCGCCCCCGCGACGTGCATTACACGCCTGCTGGTTCGAAAGTGCTTGCCGGTCAAGTCGCTGAATCGATCCTGGCAGCGCTCAAGAAGTGAGCCAGCCCAAGACCACGCGTGATCAAAGGCTTTCCTTGGACTTTTGGCACTAGCGGGAAAAGCGGCTGATCCTGTAGAAGGAAATCTACGGAACATACGTCGCTTGTGAGATGTCTGCTTCCGTAACCGTTCACGATGTGTCGACTTACATGACCGGTCGGGAGTCTTTTCAGCCTAAATCGCTTAACCATTAGCAACCATGTGTTCCTATCAGCGACATCGCATCGGTGGCGGCGCCGCTGAAAAGACTCCCGACCCTCTTCTTTCGACCTCAAGTTCGTGAACGGCTACCCGATATCACCCCCTTCCTATGGACAATGGAAATGTCTGGGATTCGAGCAACCTGTTGGTGGCCAGGCTTGGCTGGAGCGTGGCATCGTGGCATGGGGCGCAGTTTGGTATTCGCTATTGCCTTTGCGTGGCTGCTATGCGTGCTATTGCTAGCAACGTGGGTCTGGCCTGATTGGTGTTCTCCGTGGCTGGTGCGTGGATTGTGGATGATCACCATTGTGGTATGGGGGGTGACCACGGTTGTCTCGCATGTCCGGTTTGGCAGCTTAGTCGATACGACTTCTGCGGAAGATTTGGAGGGTTTCGAGCGCGCCCAGGGCGAATATTTGTGTGGAAATTGGTTCGAAGCAGAGGCGATCTTGTTGGACATCATTCACCGACAGCCGCGAGACGCGGAAGCTTTGCTGCTCTTGGTCGGTGTTTTACGGCAAACCAAACGTTGGCGGCCTGCTCTACGCCGGCTCAATCAGCTCGAACTGCTCGACACGGCTGCCACATGGCGGTTTGAGATTGTGAGCGAGAAAAAGATCATCGAACGTGAAATCGCTGCTGAAATGCTGGCCGAGGCTGACGAAAAACCAATAAGCTGATCTCACAGGAATTCGCGAAAGTAGGTACCATACGATTAAGACCGGCCAATTGTCTGCGGTTTGTCCTCAAGCCTACTTGCCATAACTACGCCATTTTGACACTCTGTGGATAATGGCATACGGTTTGCATCCGAAAAACGCTTCGCCTTTCTACTATGAAATTCGATTCAATTGGACGACATAGTGGTTAGCACTTTTCAATTTATCACGTTATCCCAACCGATGGCCGCGCCACTCGGAAGCATGAGGGGTCTGACATGTACGAACGATTTACTGACCGTGCCCGCAAGGTAATGCAGCTCGCCAACCAAGAGGCGCAGCGCTTTAACCATGAATATATTGGCACCGAACACATTCTGTTGGGATTGGTTAAGGAAGGCAGCGGCGTGGCTGCCAACGTTCTCAAAAATCTCGATGTTGATCTGCGCAAAATTCGTCTCGAAGTCGAAAAGCTGGTGCAGAGTGGTCCCGAGATGGTCACGATCGGCAAATTGCCGCAGACGCCACGGGCCAAGAAGGTCATCGAGTACTCGATGGAAGAGGCTCGACAACTGAACCACAACTACGTCGGCACGGAGCATATTTTGCTCGGACTATTGCGAGAGCAAGAAGGCGTGGCGGCACAGGTCCTGATGAATTTGGGCTTGAAATTGGACGACGTCCGCGAAGAGGTGCTCAATCTGCTGGGGCACGGTATGGACAGCGGCGAAGAAGGGCGTGGCGGCCGTGATGGCGGCGGTGAAGGTCGTGAGGCCAGCGGATCGTCCAAAGGTACCAAAAGCAAGACGCCTGCTCTGGATAGCTTTGGTCGCGACTTGACCGAGCTAGCCAAGCAAAACAAGCTCGATCCGGTCATTGGCCGCGAACGCGAGATTGAGCGAGCTGTTCAAATCCTCTGTCGTCGCAGCAAGAATAACCCAGTGCTACTCGGCGAAGCGGGCGTCGGCAAAACCGCGATCGTGGAAGGTTTTGCGCAACGCGTTATCAGCGGCGAAGTGCCAGAAATCCTGGCTGACAAACGTATCGTCGTTCTCGACTTGGCCATGATGGTGGCCGGTACCAAGTATCGGTGGCAATTCGAAGAGCGTATCAAGGCGGTCATGAACGAGGTACGTCGCGCACGCAATACCATTCTTTTCATCGACGAACTGCATACGCTGGTTGGTGCTGGTGGAGCTGAAGGTGCAATTGACGCAGCCAACGTTCTCAAGCCTGCTTTGGCCCGTGGCGAGATTCAGTGTATCGGTGCCACGACGCTCGACGAGTATCGCAAGTACATCGAAAAAGACAACGCGCTTGCACGTCGCTTCCAAGAAATCATTGTGGAGCCCACGAGCAAAGAGGAAACCGTCTCAATCCTCAAAGGACTGCGGCCCCGATATGAAGAGCACCACCGCGTCAAATTCACGGACGACGCTGTTGAAGCGGCCGTTGAGATGAGCGAACGCTACATCACTGCGCGTTGCTTGCCAGACAAGGCGATCGACGTAATCGATGAAGCCGGCGCAAGAATTCGACTGCGCAATATGTCCAAGCCACCCAATTTGAAGGAATTGGACGAGGACATCGAAAAGCTGAACAAGGACAAAGAAGACGCGGTCGCCAATCAAGACTTTGAAAAGGCAGCTTCGCTCCGCGACAAGGCTGACAAGCTGCGCAAGAAGAAGGAGACGATTACCAAGGAATGGCGGGAAAAAAGTCGCGAAACCGACGGAATTGTTGACGAAGACGTGATCAGCGAGGTCGTTTCGAAGATGACCGGAATCCCACTGACGCGTCTGAGTACCGAAGACAGCGAACGGCTCATGCAAATGGAAGAAGGCCTGCACAAACGGGTTGTTAGCCAAGAGCAGGCGGTCGCTGCGGTGGCTAAGGCTGTGCGGCGTAGCCGCAGCGGTCTGAAGGATCCGCGTCGGCCTACGGGCTGCTTTGTTTTCGCTGGTCCTACCGGTGTCGGTAAAACACTGCTTGCCAAGGCCTTGGCAGAGTTCATGTTTGGTGATGCCGATGCGTTGGTGCATATCGACATGAGCGAGTATATGGAGAAGCACAACATCAGCCGTTTGGTAGGAGCTCCTCCTGGCTATGTAGGATACGAAGAAGGCGGCCAGTTGACCGAAAAGATTCGCCGACGACCATACGCGGTTGTTTTGCTCGACGAAATCGAAAAGGCGCACCCAGATGTCTTCAACATGCTGTTGCAAGTCATGGAAGAAGGGCGTTTGACTGACTCGTTTGGACGCAATATCGATTTCCGCAACGTGATCTTGATCCTGACCACCAACGCTGGTGCTGACGCGATCAAGAACGAATCGGCGTTCGGATTCCAGAAGACCGACGATGATTCTTCGTACGACAGTATGAAGGCGCGGGTCATGGAGCAGATCGAACGTGTTTTCCGTCCCGAGTTTCTAAACCGCTTGGACGATACAATCATCTTCCGACACTTGAACAAAGATGACTTGAAAAAGGTCATCGACTTTGAATTGTCGAAGGTCCGCGAGCGATTGCTCGAACGCGGCTTCGGCTTGGAACTGACTGAAGAGTCGAAGGAATTCTTGATTTCCAAAGGTGCAAACCTCGATTACGGTGCCCGTCCGTTGCGTCGAGCATTAGAGCAGCGTATCGAAGATCCGTTGGCGGAAGAAATTCTGCGAGGAGCCTTTGAGGGCGTGAACACGATCGTCGTCGACGCTATCAAGGACGATAACGGCAAGGTGATTCGCTTGGGCTTCCGTGGCGAAAAACGCGAGATCGAAGAGCCAGTTGCCGTCGGCAGCAGCGAAGAAACTTAGATCTTGCTGCCCGAACCCTTGGTTAGGGCCATGAAGGCAGCTTCTAAGTTGGTTTCCTTTTCAGAGAACCTCTTGATCGGCAAGCCAGCCTTCACCAGAATGCTGGCTAGCTGACTGTAATCGTCAACGCCGACGTGTAGCGTTACTTCGATCTGCCCACGGTCTTCGACAACTTTTTCAACCGACGAATGGGCTTGGAGTACTTGGGTGGCTGCGCCGACTCGCGTCGGATCGCTCAAATGCACCTCGAGAATCGTCTGTGGGCGCACGAGCTGTATCAAGTCGGTGATGGAACCGTTGAAGCCCATTTCGCCACGGTTGATGATGCCAACTTTGTTACAGATGTCGGCCAACTCAGGCAAAATGTGACTGCTGACAATAATCGTTTTGCCCATTTCGCCGAGCTTCCGTAGCAGATTCCGCATTTCGATCCGAGCCCGTGGATCGAGCCCGCTGAGCGGTTCGTCTAACAACAATACCTGCGGGTCGTGCAGTAACACACGCGCAAGGCCAAGACGCTGCGTTTGTCCACGCGAGAGAGTGTTGGCATATGCATCGCGTTTGAAGTCCAGGTCGACTACATCTAGCATTTCATCGCAGCGTTTGCGCCGAGCAGGACCCTGGATGCGGTAAGCGGCGGCAAAGAATTCGAGATACTCGATCACAGTCATGTCGTCGTAGACACCGAAAAAGTCAGGCATGTAGCCCACCAACCGCCGAATCTCTTTGGGGCTCGTGTAGATCGAATTGTCGCACACGTAGGCCTCACCAAAGGTCGGCGTGAGCAGCGTGGCAATGATCCGCATCGTCGTCGTTTTGCCTGCGCCATTGGGCCCAATGAACCCAAACAAATCACCTTGCTCCAGTTCGAGGTCAATGCCTCGGATTGCGTACATATCGCCGTATTTTTTTGTCAAGTTGGTTGTCTTGATCACTCAGTTCTTGCCTTACTCGGTTGGTTGAGATCGGTAGCGGGTTGTGATGTGTTAGGTCTGCGCACGCATTGGGGCAAACGCACTATTTTCCTGATGGTCGCGCGACTGGAATGGTAATGCGGTACCAAGCTCGGTCTGCTGAGCCCCCGGACTGAGCCACGACTTCGCCGACAGTCGCGCCGACAGTCGCGCCACCAAGCTTCGATTCAGTTGCGTTTGCGTCATGGTCCGCTGGCACATGTTTCTTGACCACCACCTCAACCGGAGGTACATCCACTCGGCCTACCAGGATTGCTAAATCGGTGTCGAGTAAGTTACTCTGATCGAGGTGGGGTTGGTAGCGGTGTTCCAACGAGGTGTAGTTCTTACCCGAAGCCGCCTTGTAGAACATCATCAGCTCTAGCAGTCGATCCAACTGCGCGCGATCGGAGGGATCCCAACGCGTCGAATTGACGTTGCCATCGACGGTGCGTTGACGGTTCAGGCGTCGCGAGCGTGTTTTGGGGATTGTGTCTGCCGAAACGGCTAGGCGTTCACCAGGCGCGATACGGCTATTCAGCACATAGTACCAATTGTGATAAAACAAAATCGAGTCGTAGAGATCAAACGGCAGCGGGTTGACCACTTCGCCTTGGAGTTGATCAACCCCAGGCAGTTGCTGCAGTGCTGATTGACCTGTGGGTTCGATTCTGCCCGTCCAGTCGCCACGAAACGCCTTGGTGCCTGCCGAAGCGATGCCGACGCCACTAACACGAGTGCCAGATCGAACGTGTTCGATTGCATAGCTTGGCATACCGCGGTCGGTTTGGAGTTGCGACTGCAGTCCTCCCAGACCACGGCCCGGCAAGCCCTGCCAATCCAGGAATACGTTACCGTCGCCGGCTGACGGCTGGATGTCTGTGGGCGATACCTTGGCTTGAATATCTAATTGCTGGGCATCACCCGAGTAGACGTGGCTCCACAAGTGCCCGCTCAGCGAACCACTGCGCGCATCAACATCGACCAGGTGTGCCGTGTTGACGAGCACCTCGCTGGGACGAATATTGGCATACAGAGTGACGAGACCGGAGCTGATAGCGGCTAGCATCAGGGTGGCCAGAATCCAGCTCAATTCGGGGCGGCTTCAGCCACTTTACGGAAATGAGATAGTCCAACGGTCCGATCAACAGCAGGACGCCCACGAGCATCGCGGCGACTTGGCCAAACGATACCACGCGCACCTTGGAAAATACATCCAGCGTTGCGCGCAGTTGTCCTACCATATCGTCATAGCCGAGGTAGCTGGACGTACTAACGGCATTATCTGTTGTCAGGCCGCTGAGCGTTTCTTTACTGAAGTAGGGCTCGATCAGGCGTTCCCACAGTGCCCGCCGATCTTTCCACTGGCTGAGCGAGGGGTGGTCCAAGTCTGAAGTGATCAGCCGGACGGTTCCGTGCCCGACTGGATAAGTAATCCACCATGGCGCGCGGCGCGACAAGGAATCGGTGAGCGAAAGTTGCACATCGTATTCCGCCGCCGTAAGCTCGAGCAGTGTGATGGGGAATCCGCTTAGCGGTTCGTCGGTCGACATTAGCGACTCGAGCGCCGCCGGATTATTGACTTGTCCTACACCTGTTGGTTCACCAGGCAGCAAATCCAATAGCGGCTGTATGCTTCGCAATTCCTCCCCTGCCCCGGTTAGTGAAATTACACATCCACCTCCGCGTCGAATCCAACCAGCGATTGCCGTCCATTGTGCAGATGAAAGGTCGCGCAACAAATCTAGATTGCTCGTCGAAATGACGATCAAGTCGCAGGCTTCCAAATCTCGATGATGCGTGGGCAATTGTTCGGCTTGATCAATGACGACTGTGGCGAAAGTGCGTTCACCAGAGGCGCTTGTACTAGCCAACTCTTCAACGCCCATGGGGGAGCCGATGGCCAGAATCAATGGTTGCGCTGAACTATATCGTTTGGCATCTGCGCTAGGATCGAGGGTTGTTTCTAAAGCTTGACCTGTGCCCGTTAGCCGCACTTTCAGCTGTTCAATTTGTCCGCCGATGCGGACTGGGAACCACATCTCCGATTGGATCTGGAGATCATCGGCCAGCGACTGGCGGTAGACAACTTCCACGCCATCACCGTCGACGGAGACGATTTCGAGGGATCGGCCGTCCATTTCTTGCGAAGGGATTGAAACACGGACTGGGCAAACATGCCCCAGTTTCCACGCGCCCCCCAGGCCAAGTGAAACCTTTAGCGGCGACGCTGAAACGAGCGACGTGTCCTGAGGCGTTGTTTGAGCCCGCGCCAACTCAGCGCTGCCAGCGGTGAACCACAACACGGCCAACCACGCGACGCAGACTGTCCTAAACCAGCCAAACATGTAGAAATCCACAGATTGATACCGAATAAGTACATCCGACGGGCATTGCGAAACCTACTCCGGCAAACGTTTGATGAGCAGGTTCTTGAAATACACGACACTGTCAGGATCATGAGCTTGGAGGGCAATGGTACCTTCGCCCAATCGCCGTTCAAAGTCTTTTGAGAAGGAAGCCTTGTCTTCGGGTTCGGTATAGTCGACCATCGTTTTGCCGTTAATTTTCAGTTGAATATTGCGACCATTGACGATGATCTCCTGGGTGTACCACTCGTCGTCTTTGACACCTGGATCGGCCACGTCTTCAACCGCATACAGTCCGCTCGATTTCTTGGGATCGGTGTGGGACACATTGACCTGGCATTCGTAGCCAAACTTAGGCCAGCCTTCGTCCTGAAACTTGGTGTGGAAGTAGATTCCTGAGTTGCTGCCTTTGGTTGTCTTTACGTCAGCCTTGAAATGAAAGTTCTTGATTGGTTTGTCCTGGCCGACATAAAACAAGTGCGAACGTGGACCGGCGCAGACCAACATCCCATCCTTAACTTTCCAGCTATCCTTATTTTCGTTGGCTCGCCAACCCTTGAGCGACTGGCCGTCGAACATTTCGATCCATCCCGTTTCAGCCTTTGCCTGTTGCGTGGCCTTCGCGTCTTTTTCTTGTCCCAAAGCAGCAAGGCACATCGAACTCAGGCATAGGCCTAACGCAAGTAATGATCTCATAATAAAAACTCACTGGTGTTGTTGGAGTGGTATCGCACGATCGTACAATAAAACAAGCCAAGCACTTTCGGTGGAAGTGCTTGGCTCGTGATTTTAATTCAAATTTCACTTGGGTCAGGAGACGAGCTAGTCTTTCTTGCCGAGTCCCTTGCCGTCGGTGTCACCGCCAGGCAACAACTTGGCTTCCATACGAGCGGCAAATGTCTTGTGCTTTTCGTCGCCACTCTTTTCGTCCAGAACTTTCTTGAACAGGCCGTTGAGCCGTTCAACCAGCTTTTCGTTCTTCGAATCGGCCTTGAATTCCTTGACCGGGAATTCGTCTTTCTCGATCATTTCATGCAAGGCTTCGCCGTACGGATTGCGAACTTTCTTATTCTCTTTCTGGACGTGACAAACGTTGCACTTGGCCTCGGTGATGAGCGCAACGAGCTCCTTATCGGCTTTTTCGCCGGCATACAATTCCTTGAACTGATCGTTGAATTGCTTGATGGCCATGGCTGGGGAAGCCAGAACAAGTGAACAACCGAGTAACGTCACGACAGACAACAACTTCTTCATTCAATCTCTCCTCGAACCTACTGAACAGCGACGAACCCCATGATTCGCTGCGGGGCAGCTTGATTTAGTAATGCAAGTTTGCGCACAGATGGAAACAAAATCAAGGGTTGATTGCGTCGGAATGATTTCTCATTGTCTCCAAATTGGCTAGAAAACCGTGGGCGGATGAATCGCCGACCAACAGGGGGCCAGGAGTGCACTGCGACCAACTCTGACCCGGAATATCTTCTTTCGGCACGGTCTAAGCCAACCAACAGCAGCTGGTGAATTGTTGCGGCTATTCCAATCTGGGGGGTGACGCGGCGTCGCCCTGGTAGCCGGGGGCGTACATGCCCTGCACAAGTGCAAAATCTTCAATTTTCGCTTGAGAAAATGGCCGTGCCTGCTCGACACTTGATTTCCACCGCACGACGCTCTCGATGGCTCGCTCAGCAAACCAACCTTCCTGTTTTCCATCTGAAAAGCTCAGGTCGAACAAGGGAATCCCGTCAGCAAGAGTTTGGCAGATATGCTCGATATGGCTGTCATAGGCATTGTTAGCGCCCTGCAGTAGTAGCAGGTTGGGGTTATCGAGCAAACCAGCCGCACCCCCTGATATGGCTATGTGGGGAGCTTCCGACAGCGACCAAAAGACGCAGTACTCGCTGGCGCGATTTAGGCCCACGTTAGGCATGCCGGTGCCGGAGTATTCTAGTCTCGCGAATCCTTCGGCAGTGATGAAGGTTGATTGCTCGCACCGTACGCGTACGATCTGTTCACGAACGGGTTGCTCCACGCCATTGGGACCACTACCGGACATCAATTCGATGCCAATGCCGTCCACCGCCACCAACGTGTTTTCAAAGCTGAACTCCAAGCGTGGGCCGGCATCCGCAGCCAGTGAAATCGCCATCATCGAGGTTTCCCCGCGAATGAAGCAATTGCGAATTTGAGTGACGATGAGGTCCGATCGGAAATCACTTCTTAAACCGGATTGTGATTTTCCAACGGCCCGAAAGACGACCATGCGATTGGGCGAATCGGTCGAGACTGTGACAGAGCAGTCTTCCAGTTGCAGATCACTCCCAACTCCCGATTCAAAGATACAGGCCCCCACAGCCGTTTCCGGCGAAGCGCGCACGCGAAAAGCGATGTTGTCGAATCGCAATTTGGCGTTGCTAAGTTCAAACGCCGCATTGCCTTCGTACTCCTCCAGTAAGCTGGGAGAGATTTGAATGGTCGCGCCCGAGCGAGATGCGCCTTGGATGGTCACGTCGAGTCCATCGAGCTGCAGCGGTGACTCCAGCAGGGCTTCACCGCGCAGTTCAATCATGCGATTGGTTTCCAGGTTCGCGCTTTGTTGGACGCGTCTGAGCGCTCCGGCCAAAGTGGCTTCCCACATTCCATCCGCAACATCTTCTGGACGGATCGAGGAGACGACTAGCAGACCTGGTGTATTGGGTTTCGGGGAAACGACATTCCCGGCGTCCAAGCTTGGCTGGTCGGAATTCGCGCCGGTGCGCGAGGGCCCATTGTCAGATGTCTCCGTGTTTGTCTGAATGTCTTGGGGCGTTTCGGCGTTGGGGCCAGATGCGCTAGGAGACATTGTCGCTGGCTCTGGTTGGGCCGAATTCGGGTTCGCTTCCGCAGCGGGCGTGGGAATGAACGGCGGACTGGGCTCGCCGAGCTCGGGCTCGCTGTTCTTCGTGGCATTGATAGCGGAGGCAAACTTGAGTGGTTGCAGCGTCAAGCCGCTCGACAGCGACTGAAAACTCTGCAGCCACAGCGTGCTACCAAGCAAGAACGACAGGGCAACCAACCAAGGCAGGTTGGCTTCCAGTAGCGATCGCTGCGCCACGCTGGGATTTAGCATCAGTGTGGTTGGGCCTTGACTCCGCGGAAGGTCTTCCATTTGGGCCAAGATCAACAAATCGTTGACCAGCTCAGCAGGTTTCTGATAACGATCCACGGGGCGTTTGGCCATGAGTTTCATCATGACTTCGTAAAGTTCATCACTTAAATCGTCGCGCCATCCGCGCGGGTCCGGTGGCGGTTGGCTACCATGGTTCAGCAGCTTCTGCAGCGCCGTGCCTTCTGGAAACGGTGGGTGGCCCGTCAACATGTAGAACAAAGTGCAGCCAAGCGAGTACAGGTCGCTACGGACGTCGGCATCGCGCGGATTGCGGGCTTGTTCTGGCGAGATGTAATCGAACGTTCCCAGCGTGACACCGCTGGCCGTTGCGTCTGCCGTAGACTTGTCGAGGGATGTATTTCGGGCCAGCCCCATGTCAACCAGTTTGGCGATGCCACCGGCGGTTACCAGAACGTTCGAGGGCTTCACGTCGCGGTGAACTACTTCCCGCTCGTGGGCGTGTTGCAGCGCCTCGGCAACTTGACGAGCGTAGAAGACAGCGTCATCGACACTCAACGCTCCTTCCATTTCGACGAGATCGCGAATATTAATCCCGTCGATGAATTCGAAGACAATGTAATTCCATTGTTCGGCTTCGCCAACGTAGTACACGCGGGCGATATTTGGATGATCCAATCTTGCTGCGGCCTGGGCTTCGAGTCGAAAGCGGCGGAGAGTTTCGGGATCGCGTTTGGAGCCCGGTATGACTTTGATGGCCACGACCCGATCGAGTCGCATATCGACGCCGCGAAAGACAGCTCCCATCCCTCCGCCGCCGATCATCGTTTCTACCAAGAAGTGGTCGAGCTGCTTGCCTTCCAGCATGGCTGCCAACTCGGCCAACGGCATCGCGCGATAGAATTCTTCAGGCGGCGCTATGGGCCGTTGACTGATGACGGTCTTGTCATCTTCATTGACGGGTGGCGAGTCCTGGGCTGCTGACACATAAGATACCGTCCGCGAATCCTGGGACGGCTTGGCCAGCTCGGAGAACAATGGCGGATGCTGGGAGTCCGACCCGCTATCAACTGCTTTACTCATCCATGCCCGACCTCGGAGGGTGTTCTTAATGGTTCCAGACGGAGCTTGGGTATCACTTGTGGCACTTAGTGTATCGTCCAGGCTTGTTGGGATTAGCCTTGTTGGGGTAGCCACGGTTGCGTCGAAATCCGTGGACATCGCCAAACGGCTGATTCATCAAGCCCAAGCGCTAAGGCAGGGCGATACGTCCGTAAGTAAGTACCGAACTGGGACTTTTGCTATATTCTAGGATAAATGCGGTTGCTTGAACCGTCAAACAAATCAGGAGTATTCGCACGCGTGAGCCCCCCACGAATTCAACGACCTCAACGACGATGCCTGCGGACTGCAGCGATTTCTGGATTTCTTAGCTTGGTGCTGTGCCTCAGTTGGTTAAACCCAAGCTGGGCTCAGTCGTTACAAACGTCACGACCGGATATCATTCTGATTGTCGCTGACGACCTCGGCTGGGGGGACCTGGCGTGTTTCGGCGCGACAGATATCCAGTCACCGGCGCTCGATCAGCTTGCCGCAGGCGGACAGAAGTGGACCCATTTCTATGCTAATTGCTGCGTCTGCTCGCCCACGCGCGCCTCAATCATGACGGGTTGCTATCCTGATCGAGTCGGAGTGCCGGGAGTGATTCGCACACATGCTGCCAACAGTTGGGGCAAGCTAGCCGACGTCCCAACGTTGCCGTTGCTACTCAGGGATCGTGGTTATCAAACGGCCTGTGTTGGCAAATGGCATCTTGGCCTCGAGGCGGGCGACCACCCGCTCGACCGCGGATTCGACCATTTCCAGGGGTTTTTGGGTGACATGATGGACGACTATTTCCATCATCGTCGACACGATAACAATTACATGCGGAACCAGCGGGAGGTAATTGACCCGCCAGGTCATGCGACTAGCTTGTTTGCCGAGTGGTCGATGGGTGCTATTGACCGTATGACGGAAGCCGAGCAGCCTTATTTCCTGTACTTAGCATTTAATGCGCCTCATACTCCCATTCAGCCGCCCGACGCTGCCCTGGCGGTTGTCCGCGCGCGTCATCCGGATATGCCGCTCCCACGGGCTAAGCTGGTTGCGTTAATCGAGGATATGGATGCTGCGATAGGTCGTGTCTTGAAACACGCAGAATCAAAAAAACGTGACACGTTGATTGCTTTCGTGAGCGACAACGGCGGACAAGTGGACGTTGGAGCGAACAATGGTCCACTGCGTGACGGCAAGCAATCGAACTACGAAGGCGGACTGCGCATCCCAGCCATTTTTCACTGGCCAGATCACATCCCGGCTGGTTCCCAGTGTTCGGCGGTGGGAGTCACCATGGATTTGATGCCTACGCTCTGTCAATTGACTGGCGCTACACCCCCCATGAACATCGATGGCGTGGACTTGTCGCAATGGTTGCGTGAGCCAGGCCGTTCTGCCCCTGAGCGTGAGATTTACTTTGTGCGTCGCGAAGGTGGCCGGCGCTACAGTGGTTTGACCATCGAAGCCCTGCGTCGAGGCGATTGGAAGCTGGTGCATAATTTCCCCACCCAGGGTTTTGAGTTATTCAACTTAGCCAATGATCCCCAGGAGCAACGAGATTTAGCCAAGCAGCAACCCGGCAAGCTGGGCGAGTTGATGGATGCCCTGATGTTGCACATCCAACGCGGTGGCGCAGTGCCATGGCAGCCAGAGCGTTAGCCGAAGCACGAATCACTAGCTCTGGCTGTTGGTGCCTGTTAACAAGCTGACACACATGGCTTGGATGATTTTTCCTTGACCGACTTCGCCACTCTTCTCACCTGTCTTGCCTTTGAGTCCAACGCGCGTGGGCTCAATGTCTAAGATTGCTGCAATGCGTTCGCAAATCGCAGATTTATGTGGAGACAATTTTGGACGCTCGGCTAGGACGACGCAGTCTAGATTGACGATCTTCCAACCAGCGCGACTTACTTGCTGCGCCGCGATCGCCAACATGTCCGCCGAATCTCGGCCGCGATTGGAGGGCTCGGTGTCGGGAAATAGCTCGCCGATATCTCCGAGGTTGGCTGCGCCCAGTAGGCTGTCAGTAATGGCATGCAGCAGCACATCGGCATCGCTGTGCCCCACCAGATGGAAATCAAAATCAATATCAATTCCGCCCAGGCGCAGCGGCCCCCCCGCCTCTAAGCGATGCGTGTCGTGCCCCAATCCAATTCGCAAGTTCTCAGGCAACAGTGGTCTCCGCGTACTGAAGATTATCCTGTGTAGGCAAGTCAGGCTATCGAGTTGTTGCAGCGCGACTTATAATTCGGCAGCATGGCAACTATCGAAATCAAGAAGCTCACCAAAACATATCGAGTCTATCAGAAACAAGAAGGGCTCATGGCCTCGGTACGTGGACTATGGCACCGCGAATATCGAGACGTCGAGGCGGTGCGCTCGATCGACTTGACGGTCGAGCAAGGAGAATTCGTCGCCTTTCTGGGGCCAAACGGAGCTGGCAAAACGACTACGCTGAAACTGCTTTCCGGCGTGATTTATCCGACCAGCGGAAGTGCTCAGGTGTTAGGACATGTGCCTTGGGAGCGAGACAATGATTATCGCCGACGCTTTGCCTTGGTCATGGGACAAAAGAACCAGCTCTGGTGGGATTTGCCAGCGCAAGAGTCGTTTCGACTGCATGAACAGATTTACCGCATCGACCGCCAAGCATTTCAGCGAACGCTGGATGAACTGTCGGATTTGCTGAATGTTCGCAAGTTGCTTGGACGCCCGGTCCGGGAGCTGTCGCTGGGCGAACGCATGAAGATGGAGTTGATCGCGGCCTTGTTGCACTCGCCAGAAGTCTTATTCCTCGACGAGCCGACCATCGGATTGGATGTGGTTGCCCAGCATAACATTCAGCAGTTCCTGCGTTTCTATCAAGCTGAACGGCAAATTACGATCCTGCTCACCAGTCACTACATGAAAGATATCGCTGCGTTGTGCAAGCGCGTGGTGGTCATCACCGATGGAGCAGTAAAATTTGATGGTTCCTTGCGGAGCGTGATCGACGACTTTAGTGGTTCCAAGATTCTGACTTTGCGTCTGGCCGAGGGACAGTCGGCCGACGGTTTGGAGCGTTTTGCCGAAGTGGATTCTGTCGTATTGCCGAAAGTGACCTTGCGCTGCGAGCGGCAAGATGTCCCCAAGATGCTCGCCGCAATTCTTCAGCAATATCAAGTGGAGGATGTGGCTGTCGAAGATCCACCACTCGAAGAGGCGATTTCCAAGTTGTTCGAGCAGCACGCTGCTCCACCAGCCGCCGTGACGACTGAGGTTGAGGCGTAATGGAAGCTGCCGTTACAGCTCGGACGATTGGGAAAATGACAGTGGGCGCTCGCTTAGCTTGCTGGTGGATGATATTCCGCATCGCGCTGGAGGAGCGTTTGGCGTATCGCGGTGATTTCGCGCTGGGAACGCTGATGCGATTTTTGCCGATTGTGACACAGATCTTCTTGTGGTGGGCGGTCTTTGATTCGATAGGCAACCAAGGTGCCGAGCAAGGTCGCTTGGTTGGCTACTCCTTTCACGATATGGTCGCCTACTACCTGCTGTCGATGCTCGGTCGTGCTTTCTCGAGCATGCCAGGGTTGGCGTCGTCGGTCGCCAAACAGATTCGCGAAGGCGAGATCAAGAAGTTTCTCATCCAGCCGATCGATATGATTGGCTTTATGCTGCTCGGTCGCGCAGCCCACAAAGTTGCCTACTATACCGTCTCAACGTTGCCATTCGCTTTAGTTTTCTACCTGTGCCGCGGCTACTTCACCAGCGGTTGGCCGGACGCGGAAGTCCTGGTTGCGTTCGTGATTTCATTGGCATTTGCATTCTTGCTGGGCTATTTCATGGACCTATGCATTGGCCTGATCGGCTTTTGGTTTCTGGAAGTCAGTTCGCTGCTGTTTGTGTACATGCTGTTGAATTTTTTCCTGTCCGGTCACATGTTTCCGTTGGACCTGTTGCCCAAGCCGTGGAATACGCTGGTCGACATCTTGCCGTTTAAGTACTTGGCTTATTTTCCCGCTGCGATTTTCTTGGGCAAAGTTGAACGGGGCGAATTGTGGCAGCAAGTAGGCCTAGAAGCAGCCTGGTTGCTAGGTTTGATCGTTCTGTCCCGCTTGCTGTATGCTCGCGGCGTACGACGTTACAGCGGATTTGGCGGATGAGCGAAGTGAGCGAAGCACCACGGACCAAACACCCGAATTATCTGCGAGTCTTCTTGACGTTCGCCAGAAACTCGTTGGTGCGGGATATGATGTTCCGATCCAATTTTCTAATTGAAGCCGTGTCGAGCCTGGCCTGGGCGATCATGAACATCGGTTTCTATTGGATTATCTTCGAGCACGCGAGTTCCATCGGCAACGAAACGGGGTGGGGTAAGTACGAATTCTTTGTATTTATGGGGACCACTTGGATAATCAATTCGATTGTCCAAGCTTTCTTCATGCCCAATTCTGAAGAATTTAGTGAATTGATTCGCACAGGCAGTTTAGACTTTGCGTTGCTTAAGCCGATCGACACCCAATTCTTTGTGTCGCTTCGTAAGGTCAATTGGTCCAGTCTGGCAAACTTGCTACTCGGGTTGGTGTTAGTTGGCATTAGCTTGAATCACTTGGCCTATCGCACCACGGATCCATGGCAGTTTCAGCCGACGATCCTAGTCCTCTACCCGTTATATGTCCTGTGTGGCGTAGCCATCCTGTACAGTTTGATGATTTGTTTAGCGGCGACGAGTGTGTGGCTGGGACGGAATCAGACTCTGTACGATTTCTGGTTCTATATCACCAACTTTTCACGTTATCCCATGGAGATCTATACGCGAGGCTGGGGGTTGCCACTGTTCCTCCTGTTTACGTTTGTGATCCCAGTCTTGGTCGTGGTGAACGTGCCCGCCCGGCTACTGGCCCAACCCTTGACCCCGCGTGCCCAGTGGGAATGGCCGTTGGCCGCATTTACACTGCTGGCCACCGCTGCCGCGCTGTTTTTTAGTCGCTGGGTCTTCAATCGTTCCCTGCTCGCATACCGAAGTGCCAGTTCGTAGCGCTGCGTCTCCGTGGCAAGGCCGCAGCAGGGCTGACCCTTGCTTTTTTTGCTCGTAGCGTCCAGAATGGGTAGGCAAATCGTTAACCAACCCGGGCAAATCACTAATCATCCGGGCGTTCTGCGTGCCCCACGTGCCTTTCCCAGTTTTTGGGGCTCGAAAAATAATATGGCGTAGTACTTACGCCAAACTACGCTTCCTTCACAGAATCCTTCCCTTTAGGCGAACGACATGAACAAGAGCTTGTTTTCCGTACTTATTTGCAGCGTGGCACTTCTCGGTTGCACTCCCGGTGGAGGTGCCGCTAAGTTGCCGACGCATCCGGTAACCGGCAAAGTGGTCATGAATGGTGCTCCGGTACCTCTGGCGTCGGTTACGTTTTCACCGATAGCGGCAGGCAAGCCACCCGCTCTCGGGCAGACGGATGCGGCTGGCGTCTACACTTTGACGACCTATGCGGCGGGTGACGGTGCGGTCGCCGGCGATTACAAGATCCTGGTATTCAAGTCGGCGGGCGTGGGGGCGGCTGGCGGCGAACCCGCTCACGATCCGACTGGTCAAGGTGGCGGTCCTTCTGCACCGCAACACGCGCGTGGTGGTAAGCCTGGAGCAACGGGTTCCAGTGGTTCACTCTTGCCTGAAAAGTACTCTTCGGCCACCACAACCACTCTGCAAAAGACGGTTACCGAGGGCGACAATACGATTGACCTTACTCTGTAAGTTTGTCGTTGCCCTAGAAAGATTTGACCCCGCGTGGGCTTGCTAATAGCACACGCGGGGTTTTTTTGTTCGATCCTCTCAAACTAGTGCGGCCAGAAACACAGTTTGCGATCTCTCGATGTGAGTTTGTCGGTCGGCAAATCACGTAGCCGAGTCTCTCCGAGACTCGGAAGAACCGCAGCATCGCTGCGGCGTCAGCCTCGGAGAGGCTGACCTACGTGGTGGCGATTAGCGAGAAGTGTCAAAATTTCTCAGAAAACGGCACTCTGACTAGCCTTTGACCATATGCCGCCGCTATATCACTAATGATCACTAATGATCACTGATGCTCGGTGATGAGCGGACTTCAGTGGCGCGTCGATGAGCACTTCGGCTTCGAATTTGCAGCCTCTTTCTCACCCGAATCAAGTTATGGATTGATTTGAAAACTCGCAAAATGCGTGACTGCATATGGCGTGCGTTGCTCCAGGTTGTAGAAACGTATTTCGTCGAGTTCTAATCCATCAATGGCGACATGTGTGTGCCCAAAGTAGACGGTAACGGGCGAGCATGAGTCTCTCGGTATCGATCTCATCTGAGCACAAGTACGTTTGGGACGATGGGCGCACCAGTGGCACGAGCTATGAATGATGCCAACCGCAGCATCGTAGGCACGCTGGGCCATCGTCGACTGCGGAGTTCGTGGTGGAATCTGCGCCGGATATTCCGGCAACTGTTCGACACTACCTGCGTCCAGGACGTCCCCGTAGAAATAGCGTATCGCCAATCTGGAGATGATGCTCGGCCCAACCAAAACGTGGCTGGCAACTGGCCAGCGACTGCAATTGGGCTAAGAAATCTGGATGGCAATCATGGTTTCCTGGTAGAAAGACGATTTCGACATTCGGCTCCGTCGTCGACAGCAGCTCTATCAACCACTGGTGCGTTGCTGCGAGTGTAGCTGCATGGCTGCCCTGAACGCTCCAGCGGAAATCGAAAATATCGCCGCCGAGTACAATGCAGTCCTTGGCCAAGCAAAGGGTGACGTACAATGTCTGGTAGCATAGCGCAACGCTCCGAGGACTGAACAGGTGCAAGTCGGATACGAAACCCCATTTCGCACGTTGGACTTGCTTGTGTTGTTGGGATCGATAGCCAGTGGACTACTCCGATGGTCGCGCTTAAACACGGGGGCTGATTCTACCATGGGGGATGGGGCAGGATGACAGGTGGATTCGTCATCCAACGCGACGGCATATTGAAAGATGCAGTTGATACGGGGTTAAACGAATTCTGCCAAGCCTTATCATCATACACTACCCTCGCTAGAGCTTTCGTGGCGGGCGGACAAGACAAAAACCCTTCCGACGATCGGCAGGCACTCATCGAACTTAGTGCAACTGTGACGCGGATCTGCAGTGAGCTTGAGCGAATCATCGTTGGGCAGCATGACGTGACTGGCGCCAGTTGCTCTCGTCGCTCTACTGGCTGGTGGTCATTGCTTACTGGCTTGGTGCGTGCCGGGGCTGGCAAAAACGCCTTGATTTCTGAGCTTGGCGAAGGCGATAGTTTTGATTTCAATCGAATACAAATTCACGCCAGGATTTGATGCCATGGATATTACTGGTACCGAAGTAATTCAAGAAGATCGTGGCAGTGGTGTTCGCGAATTCCGTTTTATTCCAGGACCAGTATTTGCTAACGTTATTCTGGCGGATGAGGTCAATCGCACTCCGCCAAAGACGCAAGCCGCGTTGCTGGAAGCGATGCAAGAAAAGCAGGTTACAGCGGGTGGTCGACGACATGCCTTGCCAACTCCGTTTTTTGTATTGGCCACACAGAATCCCATTGAACAAGAAGAACTTATCCGCTGCCTCGACGCTGCAGCTCGATCGATTCATGTTCAACATCCTTATCGATTATCCCAGTCAAGCTGACGAATTGGAAATCGTGCTGCGAACAACTAGCGATGAGCAGCCTGTGTTGGAACAACGATATCCGGTGATCGATTGTTAGAGCTGGGCGTAAGGTAAAAGGCCGCATCGCTGTTACGCCTGGCTTGGCGTTGGTCGCAACGCGCAGATAGCCAGGTTTGACACGACCGGATGATCCGCAGTCCAGTGAACGTGTGCGGCGTTGCAGCGCTGGGGCTGGTCCACGAGCTAGTCAGTACATCGTCTTGGGGCGCGAAGGCCGCGCGGCGATGCACGGAAGTCCGGTCGTGCGTCGTGAAGACATCGCGGCAGTGGCAGCACCCGTCTTGAGACATCGCATCAAACTGAATTTTCAGGCCGAGGCGGAAGGCGTGACCATTGATCAATTGATCGACGAGATTCAGCGGTGTCGACGAGTCCTCAGAGAGCAGTGGTACACGTGAACAAATTGCAAAAGTACTTCTCGATCCTGAAACGTTGGCCCGCATTCGTCCGCTCGGTTTGCGGGCTCGAACGGTGGCAGAAGGCTTGATAAGTGGCTTGTGCATCGCAGTCTGCCGGCGGCCAATCGCTCGAGTTCTCGCAGCATCGCGAATATGTGCCGGGCGACGATGTACGGCGAAGTTGGACTGAAGGTCTTTGCACGTAGCGACAAATATCACTTGCGACAGTACGAAGACGAAACGAATGAGCTGCAATGTCATGCTGGATCAAAGCGAAAGCATGTATTACCGCAGTGATGCAGCGAGCTCGTCCAAACTCGAATACGGTCAGCTCGTTGCCTGGAGCTTGGCTTACCTCGTGGTCGGCAGCGTGACCGTGCGGGCTACTTACATTTTCCAGCGGTGTCGACGATTGGCTGCCGCCGAGCAGCAATCCGCATCAGCTCGATGACATGATTCGCGCTTTGAGGGCAACTAGCGGACAGCCGCCGCACGGATCTGCCGCAGGTGATCGAGCAAGCGGTGCGTCGTTTCACCACCAAGGGCTTGGTAGTACTGTATTAGCGATCTGTTTGACGACGTCGAGCGGCTCCTGACCGCACTGAAATTGCTACGTTTTGCAGGCCAAGATGCGCTGCTGTTGCATGTACTGATCCAGCCGAATTGACGTTCCCTTCGATCGCATGTCGCGATTTGAGGGCCTCGAGGGGTTTTCACCTAATGTTACAGATCCCCGTTGATCGGGGCGGGCGCTTATCGCCAGGCGGTCAGCGATTTCTGTGCACGATTGGCTGCTGGCTGTCAGCAGATGAGCGTGGGATTACTTTCGGCAGACCAACGAATCGCTGGCGGTTGCACTGCCACAACCGTCCCGACGATTGCTGCGAGGCGTTTAGGGATGTTCGAGCTGATTCGCCAACGGATCAGCATCTGCGGCTGGTGTCGCCGGGTTTTCCAGCAGTGTGATGCTGTTGTGGGCCGGCCGCGGCTGCCATACCGTTGCCACTCCACTTTCAATCGCCGCCAACATCCCAGGACTTGGGGCAGCGATGCACCAGCCGGCCAAGTTGTTGAGCAAGAAGCCAAACGCTGGCATGGAGCAACTATTGCTGCTGTTGCTGCGAGTTCTAATCCCGGTATTGGCAGCAGCTGGGCCGCTCCGTTCATGCGCAGTGACGATGCCACCGGTCGCTTTGGGCGTTCGTCCAGGTTGTGGATTATTATGATCGATACGTCCCATTCGATGGTTATCGCGGTGCCGCTGGCACGCGGTTCCAGGGTGCGGCGTGCGCGGCCCCTGGAGTTGCCGCAGCAAACACCCTGCCGGGCGATGCTGGTGCCCTGGTGGCGATGAGCGATCCAGCTGCGGGCGGTAATCGGCTTGCCTACCTTTGATCGCGAGTGCCTTCTTCGGCGAGTTGGCCGGGATGCAGAGCTGGACACCGGCAGCGACTTGCCGCAGGCTCTATCGGCTATTCGTGAAATTGGTGAACGCTGTGCCGCTCAGATCGGCCGCATGCCCGATCAGGTGCATGTTATTGTCTTGAGTGATTTTAAGCGCGATACGTGGCAAGCTGCCATCGATGGCCCACTGCGCAAAATACTGCAAGAACTGCAAGGTAGGCATCGAGTCGATTTTGAGTCGGTTGCAGATTCGCCAGTTTCAATGTGGCTATTGGAAGCGGAAAAGCCTTAGCTACCGTCGCAATTGCCGTGGACAGCGGAGCCTATGTAGATGTCACTTTGTCAGTGCCGGGCGCAAACGTTGATCGGTTGCCCGTGCAGCTGAAATCGACGGCCAGACGGTTGCGTCTGATTGGCGTGGATTTTGACACCGGATAATCCAGCTAGCGTGCGTTTGGCCGTTACGCCAAAGGTGCTTGGGTACGCAATCCTGGCCGTGTCGATTCCTGACGATTTCTTATCCACCGATAATTGTCGAGAACATATCATTGAAGTTAGCGATCAGTATCGAGTGTTGATTGTCGAAAATCAACCTGGTGAATCACGGCTGATTCAATTGGCGCTAGAGCCAATCAAGCAAGTTGGTCAGGCACCTCGCTTGGAGGTCATCAACAAGTTAGATTTGAATTCGATCGATTTGCCGACTTGGGACGCCATTGTGCTTGTCGATCTGCCGCGTCTGGGGGAATCGCAGTTAAGTCGACTTGAGCAGTTTGTCCGCCAAGGAGGATCGTTGGTCGCGCTGCTGGGACCACAGACACAAGCGGACGCCTGGTTGTCCGACGCGGGGGAAATCTCTAGCTTGCTGGGTTTCCAACTGACACAGCCCACACCCATCGGTGAATGGACCGTAGATCCACTCGACTATCGAAGTCCAATCGTGGCCCCCTTTGCAGGATTTCCCGACAGCGGTTTGTTGACGACACCGATTTTTCGTTTGTGGCAAATCGGGGCGCGAGCGGCGGATTTGGAGATTGATTTGGCAACGACGGTGGGGCAACCGCTTCTTGTGCGACATCGACTTGGAGACGGCATGGTGGCTAGCCTGCTTTCGGCACCGCAGGATGGTTTGGGCGATGGTCGCGCAGATCGTCAGTGGAATGCCCTGGCTGTCTGGCCCAGCTTCTTGCCGTTGATGCAGCAACTGTTGCAAGTCACGATAGGTTCGAATGCAGCCCACGTTAATTTGCTAGCTGGCGAAGCGCTGCAGGGAAATGTCCAAGAGACCACCGATCGTGCTACTCTCACGATCGAGCGGCCCGATGGAACGGAGAATCAGATCGCCACTGTAACGATGGACGCAGCAGGCAACCTGCCATGGACCTATACGCAGACAGAAACACGTGGCGTGTATCGTGTTCGCTCCACCGGTGGACGCCAGCAATCTTTCGCGGTTAACGTAGATCCGATTGAAAGCGGACTCGAAAGCATCGATTTGGCCGAACTGCCCAAGCCTGCAAGCGATGTTGCGCCGCCGAGCCAAGTTGTCGCGAGCACACAGCCGCCTGGGCAGGACCATCAACTGGCACGATTTCTTCTAAGTGCCCTGTTCGCGATGTTAATTGGCGAATCACTATTGGCTTGGTTATTGGGGAGACGCAGCGGATGATGCCACTTGCATTCTTCCAATTAACCGAAAGTGATTCAACGACGAGCATTACCGTGGAGTCGGTGCTCAATGCCACTTGGCCATTGCCATTTTGGTTGACATTCCTCATTATCGCGGCAGTCCTAGCACTAGTAGGCTACTTATACGTTTCGGAACGCGGCTCGGCGCGTCTGTCGATTCGCCTTGCTCTCATTAGTCTTCGATTTGTGCTGTTGATGCTGGTCTTGTGGATGTTGGCGGGATGGAGTTGGCTGCGGTTTAAGAGTGAACATCCGGAATTGGTCATCGTAGTTGACCGTTCTGCCAGTATGAATACACCTGACGAGTCGCTCGGCAGGGAAGATAATCAGCCTCGACTGGAGATCGCCAAGGCTTTGTTTGCCAATCTTGATAGTCGACAACGGAGTGCGTTCGACGAGCGATATCAATTGAAGTGGTATGCCGTGGCCGAGGGGCTGGAGGCGCAGTCGGAAGACTCCGACGGCGCAGGATTGTCGGAATTGCAGGCCGACGGCGCACACAGTCGACTCGGTGATGCGCTGAGTCGGCTCGTCGATCGCCAGGCAGGACGCGGTACGGCGGCGGTTGTTTTCATTAGCGACGGCATTACCACGTCGGGAATCTCCCTGGCGGACATTGCGCAGAAAGCACGTCGCGCCTCGATCCCCTTTTACACCGTCCTCGTCGGGCAACAGTATTCCCAGCCAGATCTGCGCCTGGTCGACTTGCTCGTCGATCGCCAAGTTTTCTTGGGTGATCAGGTCACCACCGAAGTTTCGGTCGTGGCCAGTGATATTGCTGACGTCAAAACGAAAGTGACGCTCCGCGATCGTTCAAACAATCGAGTCCTGGACTCCACCGTCGTTGATTTATCGAGTGGTCGCAACCAGCAACAGGTTCGCCTGGGGTTCGTGCCAGATCGGTCTGGCGAAATTCCACTGGAACTATTCATGGAGCCTGTCGAGGGTGAAGTGAATCATGCCAACAATGTGCAGCAAGCAAGTGTGCTGGTGCAAGATAAATTGATCAAAGTCCTGATGGTCTTCGAAACGCCTAGCTACGAGTTTCGGTTCCTGAAAAGTCTACTTGAACGCACGCAACAGGTGGGCGAAAAAAAGTCTGCCAGCTTTGCGCTGCAAAGTGTGCTCCAAGATGCTGACCCACAGTACGTCGAGCAGGACGCGACAGCGTTGCGCCTAATACCAAGCCAAGCTGCAGCAGTCGTCGATTTCGACGTTTTTGTATTTGGCGATTTTGATCCCAGTTTGGTTAGCCGCAGTTCCCAGCAGGCTATTTTCGATGCCGTCACCAACGGTGGTTCTGGCTGTATCTTTATCGTCGGAGGACGTTCTCCCGCTATCGAACTGCAGAATTGGCCGTTGGGCAAGCTGCTGCCTGCTGAAATTCACGCATCGTCTAGCGAAAATGCGCGACAGTCACTTGCCAATGGCCCATTCCGCTGGCAACCCACTTCGTTGGGTACATCGGCCTTGCCCATGCAACTCGCCAGTTCGCCAGGCGACTCACTGAATTTATGGCAGCAGTTGCCGCTGCTGCACACTGCAGCGAGTGTTGAACAACTGAAGCCCGGTGCACAAGTCTTGGCCAACGCGATCGACATCCATACGAGCAGCGAGTTGCCGCTGCTAATAACCCAATTCGCTGGTGCTGGACGCTCCGCATTGCAGGCGACCGATGAGACCTATCTGTGGTCGACATACGGCGGGACGGATCAATATTACGAGCGATATTGGGGGCAGATGTTGCGTTGGCTAAGTCGTGGGAAACTGAAAGAAGCCAGTGGCGTCCCCGTGCTCTTGGTGGAGCCCAAGCAGAGCAAGCTTGGACAGCCTATCGAATTTCAATTAACGCTCAGCGGCGGTAACCGCCCTACTCTTCCTGAGCCAGCAGAGGTTCTGGTTGAAAGTAGTGATGGTGTAAGACGCACGCTAACGTTACCGCGCAGTGAACGCGATGCGTCGATATATCAAGCAAGCGTCAAGGACTTCGCCCCAGGAAGCTACCGAGCTCGGCTCGTACGTCCCAACGAAACTCCGCCGACCAACGCCGAGTTTGTAGTCGTCGCGCCGCCTGGTGAACAAGCCAATCTGCGCGCTGATCAAGCTGCCATGCAAGCGCTCGCCAAACAGTCGCGAGGACGTTTCTTTACCAGCCGCAACGCAGAACAACTGTTTGACGCATTGCCAGCGGGCCAGCCGACGCGTCTAGGCACGTTACCTGCCCAGCCATTTTGGAACAGCCACTTGATCGCGTTGCTGTTTGTCTTGTTACTTACGAGTGAATGGCTTCTCCGTCGCCACGCAAGAATGCTGTAGACGCGAGACGTTTCAATAAATGTCGGATTTGTGGTGAGCGTCATTCCGCTCACTTATTGCACCTGCGCTGCTAAAGCAATCCTTTGGTACTCGGGATACCTGGCTGTCTCACATCGATCGTTGTAGCTGCGCGCAGAGCACGTGCGCTAGCCTTGAAAATGCCTTCCGCAATATGATGACTATTGCGGCCATAGTGCAACAGGACGTGGAAATTGCACATGGCGTTACTGGCAAACGCATACCAGAAATCTTCGACTAACTCACTGTCAAAGTTGCCCATCTTTGGCGCGGGGATCGGTGCATTGAACACAACATAGTTGCGACCACTCAAGTCGACCGCGACCGTGACTAAGGTTTCTTCCATCGGCAGCACAACGTGGCCGTAACGGGCAATTCCGCGTTTGGTTCCCAGCGCTTGAGCGAAGGCTTGGCCCAGCGCAATTCCGATATCTTCGGTTGTGTGATGCGCGTCGATGTGCGTATCGCCCTGGCATTGGACTTCGAGATCAAACAGTCCATGCTTGGCAAATAGTGTTAGCATGTGGTCGAGAAAACCAACGCCCGTGTGAATTTCGCTCCGCCCAGTTCCATCTAAATCGAGCAACAGCGAGATTTTGGTCTCGCTCGTCTCACGTTGGATTTTCGCTGTTCGCTCGCTCAACTTTACCGCTCCAAATAATTGCGCAAAAATGCGATGCACGCATCGACTTGGTCGTCGGTGCCAACGCTGATTCGCAGGCCATCGCCCCAGCCAGGATAGTTCATGTATCGCACTAATACCTGGTCTTGCTTCAGTCGCTCATACAGCGGTTGCACAGGTTGATCGGCGAGCGTACACCACACGAAATTTGCTTGGCTATTGCAAACGCTAAATCCCAACGCGCGCAATTCCACGGTCATCCTCGTACGCGTGGCTACGATTTTCGCCCGATTGTCGCTTAACCACGCTTGATCATCGATCGCCGCCGTTGCCCCAGCTAGACTAAGTGTATCGCAATTATAACTGTCTTTTACTTTTCTCAGCATCGCCACGATGTCTGGTTGCGCGACCAGGAATCCAAAGCGCAACCCCGCCAGCGCATAGGACTTAGACAACGTCCGCGAGACCATAATGCGTGGGTTGTCTTTGACCAATTCAATGCAATTTGTATCGGCAAAATCGGCATAAGCCTCATCAACCAACAATGGACAACTTAGGTTTTGTGCCAGGTGAGCGATTTGCTCAGGCGCGATCACCGTGCCACTGGGGCTGTTGGGATTGGGTAGGAAGGCCAATTTTAGGTCGACTGACGATTGTTCGAAGGCCAAGGGCAGCGAGTAATCATTATTGAAATGGACTTCTTCCCAGCGTGCTCCCTGCAGTTGGGCAAGTGTGCGATACAAAATGTAGCTCGGATAGGGTAAGCGCAAGCACTGGCCAGGACCCACGAAGGCGCGCGTGAGGATCGTCAGAATGTCATCGCTGCCATTGCCACACAAGATCCAATCTGGCTCGACCCCCAAGACCTCGGCGGCACGTGTACGAAAGGCGCTGCCAAGGGGATCGGGATAACGTTCCAGCCGCTGGGCGGCGGCGTTCTGAATCGCCGCAATGACGCGTGGCGATGGCGGATAGGGATTCTCGTTGGTGTTCAATTTGATGAACTTGCCACCCTGCGGTTGCTCCCCAGGCACATACGGCTGCATCTGCCGGATTTCGTCGCGAAAGTATGATTCTGACATCAATGGTAATTTCAAGATGGAGTGCGTATATCGACGCTGTGACGGTGTGCGGTCAAACCCTCTATGTCTGCTAGTTGGCCAACATCGCCCGCGATTTCGGCCAGGGCCGCTTGCGAGAATTCTAAAATGCTGCCGCTGCGCAAAAATGAATTGGCCGATAGTCCGCACGCCCACCGCGCGGTGCCGCCGGTCGGCAGTACGTGGGATGGGCCAGCAGCGTAATCACCCAAAGCAACAGGCGTAAATGGTCCTAGAAATGTGGCTCCGGCGTTGCGTATCTGATCGGCGAGCAGGCGTGGTTCACGACAAGCGATATGTAAGTGTTCGGGTGCGATGGAGTCGGTAAGCACGCAAGCCTGTTCGGCATCGTTGACGACAATAAACGCCCCGAAAGCGTTTAAGCTATCAAGCGTTAGTCCAGCTCGACTCAGTTGTTGCAATTGCCGGCGCAATTCCTCCTCCACGCGGTTGGGCAAACTGGCGTCCCATGTAATCAGGATGCTTGCACCAGGAGAATGTTCGGCCTGCGCCAACATATCGGCAGCCGTGTAGGCTGCATCGGTGCTTTCGTCTGCGATCACGACGACTTCGCTGGGCCCAGCGATCGAGTCGATATCGACCTCGCCATAGACATGTTTCTTGGCCAACGCGACAAACAAATTGCCAGGTCCAACAATTTTGTCTACCGCTGGCAAGCCTGCGACCCCATAGGCCATCGCTGCGACGGCTTGTGCACCGCCGATCGGGTAGACCTCGCGGATTCCCAACTCAAAACAAGTAGCTAAGACATCCGGATTGTAAGCGCCAAACGGAGTGGGGGGCGCGACAATCGCAATCTCATCTACTCCCGCCACCTGAGCGGGCACGACAGTCATCAGGACAGTCGACGGATAGGCTGCCGCACCGCCAGGAACACAGACGCCGACGCGCCGTAGCGGTACATAGCGTTGATCCAGTCGGACCCCAGATCGCGGGCTAAACGTAACCGACGAGTGCAAGATTTGCTGCTGAAAAGCGGCGATGTTCTCGCGGATGCGACGAATACAAGCCAGAAATTCTGGTGCCGCTTGGCGGTGCGCCGCTGCTAATTGATCCACTTCCAGTCGCAGGTGGCTAGCGTTCGGCTGAGCACCATCTAGTTCGCTGGAGAAATGCAGCAGGGCCTCAAGCCCTTCGCCTTTGACAGCCCGGCAAATCCGTTCCACAACTTGGCTGGGTAGCAGCGGTTCGCCGAACACACGCTGCGTCAGCTCTCGACCAGCCGGACTGACCACATTGCCTGATGGACTCAATTGTCGACGCAAAGCGAGCAGTTGGTCACTGACGTCGCCGCGCCGAGCGTCAATCGTCTGCACCTGCAGATTCTGGTTGAATGTCGCGTCAGTCATTACAATTCTGGGAAATGGATTTTAGGATTTGAGGGAATTATCAATATTCGACTCTGGGGGTGTATTAGTTCTCCTAATAGTATCCCGCTGGGTGAGCCTGCGATTGACTTCGCTAGTAGGGCTTAAAATAACCGATTGAAATAATTGCGGCAGTCCGCGCACTCAAAAACACGAAAGTACCCTATGGCCTCGACAATTGATCTGCGGAGCGACACGGTTACCCAGCCATCACCCGAAATGCGGGCTGCGATTGCTTCAGCTAAGGTCGGCGATGATGTGATTGGCAGCGATCCGACCGTGGAAGCACTGCAGGAGTACGTGGCCGAGCTGCTGGGCAAGGAAGCCGCTTTGTTTATGCCCAGTGGCTCGATGACCAACCAGATTGCCATCCGCCTGCATTGCAATCGCGGCGACGAATTCCTGTGCGAAGCCGATTGTCATGTGTACAACTACGAGCAAGCCGCCTTCGCCCAGCTTAGCGGTATCGTTGCCCGAACGATTCAAGGCGAACATGGGATTTTGCAGCCGCAGCAAGTACTGGGCAAGATCCGTCCGGCTGGCGACCATATGGTACGTACTGCCATGCTCACCTTGGAAAACACCCATAATCGAGGTGGCGGCACGGTCCAGCCGTTGGAGAACGTGCAAGCGATCTGCGAGTGGGCTCAGCAAAACGGATTGACGCGTCATTTGGACGGTGCTCGACTTTTCAATGCAGTGGCGGCGACGGGCATTCCCGCCAAGACATGGGCAGATTGCTTTGACTCGGTCAGCGTTTGTTTTTCCAAGGGGCTAGGCGCACCGATCGGCTCTGCGCTGGCTGGCTCTGCGCAGTTCATCAAGCAAGCTCGACGCGCCCGCAAGTTGTACGGCGGTGGCATGCGGCAAGTAGGGATCATCGCCGCCGGGGCTCTGTACGCGATTGAGCATAATCGCGAGCGGTTGCTGGAAGATCACGCAAACGCCCAATTGTTGGCGGCAGCGATCGCCAACACGGAAGGACTGCGATTAGATCCTGCACCACAGACGAATATCGTCGTGGCGTACATTGAGCCGGAACTGGGTAGCTCGGCTCTGTACTGCCAACAGTTGGCCGAGCATGGAGTAGCGGCCATGCCCTTCGGGCCGCAGCATGTACGCTTTGTAACGCACATGGATGTCTCGCGCGCAGACATTGAAGCCGCCTGCGAAGCGATCGTTCTAGCTACCACGCACGTTTGATCTAACGAAGACAAACAGAGCAGGACCGCTTGCGGCCCCCAGTCACTCAAGTCGCCACACCGTGAACAGTTACATTAAGGAAACCACATGTTTCTACCAGTGGTGTCTCATCGGTGGCGGGCGCTGCTGAAACGACTCCCGACCCTTTCCTGTCGACTCCAAGTTCTTGTGAGCTAACTACTCGACAATTTCGACGCTTTCGATAACCACGGGCTGCACGGGGACGTCTTTCATTCCAGCGGACATGCCAGTTTTGACTTTGCCGATCTTGTCGACTACATCCGTGCCCTCGACGACTTTGCCGAAGACGGCGTAACCGACGCCATCTTGGGACTGGGCGCGATCGAGAAAACCGTTGTCGCTGGTGTTAATAAAGAATTGACTGGTGGCACTATCGGGCACGTTGGTACGAGCCATGGCTAGCGTATACTTTTTATTTTCCAGTCCGTTGCCGCCTTCATTCTTGATGGGGGCTTCCGTTTGTTTGCGATCCATGTCGGCAGTAAATCCCCCGCCTTGGATCATGAAGCCATCGATCACACGATGGAATATCGTGCCCTCATAATAGCCACTCTTGGCGTAGTTCAAGAAATTCGCGGTGGAGAGCGGCGCTTCTTTGGCAAATAGCTCCACTCTAATATCGCCTTCGCTGGTCTTCAGGATTAGCACGCAATTAGTTCCTTGCTTAGAAAGGGGTGGTTCTCAACTAGCCCGTTGAGAAGTCAAAGTGACGCAACGCCGCAGCGCGTTCGCGGCATAACTGGGGAAATTTGGAGCTATTTCTTCTGAGTTTTTTCCAGCACCTTATTCCACTCAGCAAGTCGATCTTTGTTTTTTTCGAAGAGTGCTTTGACGTCGCCTTGGATCTCGATCGTTTTGATCTTGTCTCCGTGACGAATCGCATCCACAACGTCTTGCCCCTTGGTTACTTTCCCGAAGACAGTATGCAGCCCATCCAGGTGTGGAGTGGGTAAATGTGTAATGAAGAACTGGGATCCATTGGTTCTGCCCGCATTCGAGTACGGGCGTTTGCCGCGTGGATCAGCATTAGCCATGGAGAGAATGCCCGCCGAGTCGTGTTTCAGAGCTTCCACCGTTTCATCCTCAAACTTGTAGCCAGGCCCACCGCTGCCTGTGCCCGTGGGGTCGCCGCCTTGGATCATGAACTCTTCGATCACTCGGTGAAAAGTTAGGCCATCGTAGTATCCACGCTTGGCTAGATTCAAGAAATTTGTGGAAGTAACGGGAGCTTGGGAAGCATACACCACCGCTTCAATATCTCCACGATCGGTCTTAAAGACAACTTTGATGTCTTTGATCTGTTGTTGCTCTTGCTCGACAACTTTTTCGTCCTGGGCGAATGTCGCTGCGCAACAACATAGAAGCACAAGAGGCAAACAAGAATAGAGCGATTTAGGCATGGTCGTAATTCTCAAGAATAGTGAAAGTGGGTACAGGTAGATAACTTGACGTACGTGTCACAGCTTCGCCATTTTAACGCGCTGTTGGGTGGAGAGAATGGGGCAAACGCCAACTTGTGGTCGCTGCCTGCTTAACAACGGGTATGATAAGGCCTATCAGGCATAAAGCCAAATCCGTCCGCAACTTTCCGCAAGGCATACTCCCCATGGTGACCATTCGTTCCATGTCGTCTTCAACTTTGTCGTATCCCAAGATCTCCATTCGATTCTCCGCTGCTGCTATCTGCTGTGCAGTACTCAGTGCTTTGTGCACGCCGGCTTTTTCCCAAGGCCCCAATGTCGTATCCGCACTTAGTGGCGGGCTGAAGCCAAATATCTTGTGGGTAACCTCCGAAGACAATGGCCCGCAATTGGGGTGTTATGGCGACGAGTATGCTGATACCCCCGCCATCGATGCATTGGCAGCCAGGGGCATGATCTACAACAATTGTTGGTCGAACGCGCCGGTGTGTGCTCCCGCGCGAACAACACTGATCTCCGGCATGTTTCCCAATTCACTGGGCGGCCAGCACATGCGGAGCCAAGTTGCTTTGCCGGACGTCGCCAAACTCTATCCACAACTCTTCAAAGAAGCTGGCTACTACTGCACGAACAACTCCAAGGAAGACTACAACCTGGACGTTCCCAAAGATCTGTGGGACGACTCCAGCAACAAAGCCCACTGGCGCAATCGACAGCCAGGGCAACCATTCTTTGCGGTTTTCAATTTTACGATCAGCCACGAGAGCAAGATTCGCAATCGCCCACATACTCCCGTCCACGACGCGGCAACGGTAAACGTGCCTCCCTACCACCCGGATACGCCAGAAGTGCGGCGGGATTGGGCACAATACTACGATCGCTTGACCGAGATGGATCGCGAGGTAGGACGAGTTCTAGCGCAGCTTACAGAGGATGGGCTGGCAGACAATACCATCGTGTTCTATTACGGCGATCATGGTAGTGGCATGCCTCGCGGCAAACGTTGGTTGTATCAAAGCGGTCTGCATGTTCCCTTGGTCGTACACGTTCCGGAGCGACTGACGTCGACAGTTGAGTCGCAATATGCGGCAGGTACGGAGAGCGATCGTTTGGTTAGCTTCGTCGACTTCATGCCCACCGTACTTAGTTTGTGCGGTATCCGTCCGCCGGCCCATCTACAGGGCAAAGCCTTCTTGGGTAAGTTTGCAACGCCTGAGCCGGAGTATATCTATGGTTTTCGCGATCGGATGGATGAACGATACGATATGTCGCGTGCCGTTCGGGATCAGCAGTTTCTCTACATCCGTAACTTCTACCCGCATCGCCCACAGGGAGCCTATTTGAACTACATGTTCCAAACGCCTACGACGCAGATTTGGCAAGAGCTGTTCGCTGCAGGCAAGCTGAACGCCGCACAGAGTGCATTTTGGCTTCCGAAACCGTCCGAAGAGTTGTACGACATCGAGGCGGATCCGTATCAAGTCAACAATTTGGCTGACTCAGCCGAGCACAAGCCGCAGCTCGAGCGATTGCGAGCTGAAGCCAAGCGTTGGATGTTGGATATTCGCGACGTGGGTTTCATGCCTGAAGGAGAAATGCTTGAGCGGGCTGTTGGCAGCTCTCCTTATGATGTTGGCCACAATGCAGGCCTATACCCGCTGGAGGCGATTTACGATGCCGCCGACTTGGCCAGCCGCCCAGCGGTGGAACCGGATGCTCTGCTCAAGCAACGAGTTGCATCTGATAGTACGATTCGATTTTGGGTAGCCAATGGTTTGCTGATTCGCGCCACGCGTGACGCAGGCCGCGAAGCGGCTGTCAAAGCAGCGCGTGGAATGGTTACGGATCCATCGCCCTATGTGCGCTGTATTGCCAACGAGGTCGTGGCACGCTTTGGAACCAGCGGTGATCGAGCTGCAGCGATCAAGGCCTTAGTGGCTGCTAGCGATCCGCGTGAAGGCAGCTTGTTCGTGGCCATGACGGCCATGAACAGCCTGGACTGGTGCGAGCCCTCCAAGTCGGAAGTCGGGGATGGACTAACGAGCATTCCGAGCAATGTACCAGGCATGTCCAGCCGCTATCAATCGTATGTGCCACGCTTAGTCGAGCGCATTGAGGCCATCGCGCAATAAGTGAGGCGTGGCTTGGGCCGTGCGACAACCGTTTAGAAGTTTCTCTTGGCGTCCACTGGTTAATTGGTTTAAGTTTCGGCTTAAGCCAGCGGGCTCTACCGTAGGTTATTCCAGCGAATTCACAATGTTGCTGTAAGACCAATACATGATCTTGAAAAATATCCAGAAGATGAGCACCGTGTAGAGACTTACGACGACCGACCAGAAAATCTTCTCGGTTCGCGAAAAACCCCGACTGCGCCAGAGAAGCGGCAGGCCAAGTGCGGCCGTTACGCCGAAGAGCATTACGAACATTACCCAGCGATTGTCGAGCAAGTCCAGCACGGATTTCTTAGGGGGCGTCTGTTGGCCAGGATGCGCGCGAACCGGGGAATGGGCGACTGGCGGTTCAGCGGGTGACGGCTGGACTACAGGCGGCTTCTCTTTCATTGAACAAAATCCATTAATTCTCGACCTACGAGTGGCGTTTGACAGACGCCCCCTTCGCAAACGTACAGCGTTGATTTGCCGTCGACGGCCGCGCGCTGTTGGAGCAGTGGGCATAGCTCTTGCAATTGCTCTGCAACCGTCGCGTCAGAGACAACCAACGTCAAAGCATGCGGCTCAAACCGTTTTAGGATATTTGCACCCATTGAATTGTCGTCCCCGAGCAGCACCAACTCGCGTGGCGGTTGTTGGAATCTCAGCAAGGCGCGCAGTGACTGGCCAGCCGCACCTGGCGAATCCGACATCATGCGCGAGGCGGCTCGCAGAGCGCTTTCGCTCGCTTCCAGGAAATCATCGCGGCCCGTCAGTCTTCCAAGTGCCAGCAAGCCGGTCGCAGCCATCGCATTTCCGCTGGGAACACTGCTATCGGCCAAGTCTTTGCTTCGAGCGATTAGTGGTTCATGGTCGTCGGCGGTAAAAAAGAAGCCGCCAGCGGGATCGCGGAAGCTGCTGAGCATTTGCTCGGCAACTTCGTTCGCAAGCTTGAGATATTGAGCGTGGCTATCGACCTGAAAAAGTTCGACAAGTGCATCAACTAGATAGCTCAAGTCGTCCAGGTAGGCGTTTAGCGTCGCTTTGCCATGACGCCACGTATGCCACAGGCGACCATCGCCGCGGCGCATGTGTTTACAAATAAAATCCACGGCTTGCCGCGCTGAATTCAGGTAACGCCGATCGCCAAGTGCTCGGTAACCGCGAGTCATTGCCGTAATCATCAAGGCGTTCCAGCTCAGCAGTACTTTGTCATCCAGTCCGGGACGCACTCGCTGCGCACGACGCTCGAGCAGTCGTTGCCGGTCTGCCTGTAGTTCGCTGGCTAACTGATTAGGATCCAAGTTTCGCAAGCTCGCGAACTGTTCGATAGATTTTGGCAGGTTCAAGATGTTGGATTCTTCGAAGTTGCCAGCCGTGGTCACATCGTAGCAGTCGCAGAAGCGTTCGCCACGTTCGGGTCCCAGCACTTCCAGTACTTCATCGCGCGACCAGACATAGAACTTGCCCTCGACGCCTTCGCTATCCGCATCCTCCGTAGAGTGGTAACCACCCTGCTCGTTAGTCATTTCCCGAATCACATAGTCGAGCGTTTCACGGACGACTTGGGCGTATTCCTCGTGCGCCCACAGGCGGAATGCGTCGGCGTAGACGCTGGCGAGTAGGGCGTTGTCATAGAGCATTTTTTCGAAGTGTGGTACCAGCCACTTTTCATCGACGCTGTAACGCGCAAAGCCGCCTGCCAAGTGATCGTAAATGCCTCCGCGCGACATTTTGTCGAGTGTGATACGGATTGCATCGCAACGTGCCGCATTTGGGCGGAGAGCTTCCAACTCCAGCAAGAGGGATAAATCCATAGCGTGGGGGAATTTTGGGGCGGCGCCAAAGCCGCCATGCGTTGGGTCATGATTGCGAATCAACCAGCGATCCGCATCATCAATCCATTGTGGATCCAGCGTCTCGTTGGTTGGGCGGGGGCCACGGCAAGCCTCTTGTAAGTGCTCGGCGATTTGTTGCCCTTGCTGAGTAATCTCTGCGCGGCGATTGTGCCACGCGTCCGCTACTGCCATCAGAACTTGTCCAAAACCGGGGCGTCCCCAGCGGCTGTCAGGAGGCCAATAGGTGCCACCGTAGAATGGTGTGCCATCGGCCGTCATAAAGACGCTCATGGGCCAGCCGCCGCTGCCTGTCAACATTTGCACGGCTTGCATGTAGATTTGATCGACGTCTGGCCGCTCCTCGCGGTCAACTTTGATCGCCACAAAGTTTGCATTCAGTATCGCTGCCAGTTGTTCATTCTCGAAACTCTCGTGCTCCATCACGTGGCACCAGTGGCAGGCGGAGTAGCCAACGGACAGGAAGATGGGTTTGTCCTCCGTTCGTGCTCGCTCGAACGCTTCGTCGCCCCAGGGATACCAATCGACCGGGTTGTCCTGGTGCTGCCGCAGATAGGGACTTGAGCTGTCGCTAAGTCGATTCGGCATTGTGTCTACTTTTTCTGTTTGTCGTTGGCGGCGGGGGCATTATCGGCTTTGCCGCGCTTGCGGGGGCTGCGAGACTTCTTTTCGGGCGGAGCCAAGGGCTTGGCACCAGTTATGGTAACGGTCGAGGCGCTGATCCAATTCTGCTGGCCTTCCACTTGCAGCCCACTGACTTCAATTGTGTCACCGACTGCGCAGAACGTGGCGTCCCCTGCGGTGACCGTAATCTGGACGGCTGGATCGAAGGTGACTGTCAGCGGGCGTCCAGCGAAGACTTGCATCGACTCACCCTTAATTGCCGCTAACTTGCCTACGATCCGATAATTTTCGAATCCAGCCGGTGCGGGGGCGACATCATTTTTCTCGGCGTCCCCTGCTTTCCCTTCCCCGTCGGCCTGTGCCTGAGCCACTGGATAAATCCCTGGCGTTTGCTCTTGGATTTGTTCGGGGCTCATGCGCCGTTCTTGGACTGGGACAAAGATCTCGAGTTGGCTGAGCGGCGCGTGAATGTTGGCTTTTTGATCAAAGGCAGCGGTAAAGCGTACGAACAGTCCAGGTTGCAAGAATTTGGGATCTGCCGTTCCCGAGTAACGCAATTTCGCCTTCGGTGTGTTCATAACCGCCATGTAATCCTGGCCATCAGTCGATTTGAATTTAATTTGATTGCCCGCTGCAGCCTCCATCGTGCCGGTTACGGTGGCCAGTACCAACCCCTCATCTTGAGCGTGTGCGACGAGTACCAGAAGCCAGCAGGCGCACCAGCCTGCGATTAGAAATGGAAAGGTCTTTGACTTCAACATTGAGGCCACCCGTTTGTGATGAGAAAGTTGTTTTGACAGGAAGTTATTTTGGTAGCGCCGCTACATCATTGCTTGAAGAGGCACTGGCAGTTAACCTTGCGGATTACTGGAGAGCGTTTTCTGGCCTCCGATTATACCCACAATTCCGTTCCAATGCGGAGTTCAACTGAGTCAGCTCTATGCCCGTCGATAACAAGTCTGTGACAATTGCCACGCTGCTCAAGATGAAGCAGCAGGCTCAGCGGATCAGTATGTTAACCGCCTACGACTACACCATGGCGGCTCTGCTCGATCAGGCTGGTGTGGATGTCTTGCTCGTCGGCGATAGCCTGGGGATGGTCGTCCAGGGGCGTTCAACGACGATCCCTGTCACGCTCAAGCAGATGATCTATCACGGGGAAATGGTGGCCAGGGCCGCCAGCCGAGCCTTGGTGGTGGTCGATCTTCCGTTCCCACACGGCCAGTTGGGTGTACGTCAGACGTTGCGCGTCGCGGCGCGAGTCATGAAAGCCACCGGTTGCGGAGCGGTCAAGTTGGAGGGCGGTGCCGAGCAGGCAGAGACGATCAAGTCGCTAGTGTCTGCTGGCATTCCCGTGATCGCGCATGTGGGCCTACGTCCGCAGAGCGTCCATGCACTGGGAGGCTATCGGGTGCAGCGTGACCAGCAAAGGATCGAACAGGATGCCCTGGCCGCCGAGTCCGCAGGTGCCTTTTGCGTGCTGATGGAATGTGTCCCGAGCTCTGTAGCCAAAGCCATTACCCAGCGGTTGAAAGTGCCGACCATTGGAATTGGTGCCGGAGTTGATTGCGATGGTCAAGTGCTCGTTACGCCTGATCTGCTTGGTATTTCGTTAGGTCGCGTCCCAAAGTTCGTGCGAACGTTTAATAACTTGGCCGAGCAAATACGTCAGTCGGTTGGCCAGTACAATACAGCCGTGCGCGAGGGCAGCTTTCCAGCACAAGCCGAGTCATTCGAGTAAAGTAGGCGATGTGCGAGAAAGTAGTTAGGAGAACCGACGCCTGCGGAGCTTGCTGGCTTAATCGAATTTGTGAACACGAGGGTCAGCGGTGGGCGGTGAGGCACCGGGCAGTGCGCTAGGACTCGGCCGCTTACGCGTCACGGCTCACTAAAACAGCAGTCTCCTACGGCTGTCGTTGAACGTTTTTCGAATGGGAATATTAAAGATGAAAAACTTGCGAATACACTTGTTCATGCTAATGCTCAGTCTTCATTGTCTGGGTGGTTCGCTTATCGCGCAAGATGTCGCTGGCAAACCGCCAAACGTGCTGTTGATCCTGGCGGACGACTTAGGCTACTCCGACTTGGGATGTTATGGCAGCGAGATTGAAACGCCCAATTTGGATCGCTTAGCTGGTGAAGGCTTGCGGTTTACTCAGTTCTATAACACAGCCCGATGTTGGCCGACCCGAGCGGCGCTGATGACGGGCTACTACGCGCAGCAAGTTGGTCGCGACGCATTGCCAGACGTTGCTGGCGGTGCCCGCAGCGGTCGTCCAGCCTGGGCGCAGTTGTTGCCGCGGATGCTCGCTCCGCTCGGCTACCGCTCGTACCACTCTGGCAAATGGCACATCGATGGTTTACCGATTCAAGCCGGTTTTGATCGCGCTTTCACCATGGATGACCACGACCGCTTTTTCTACCCCAAAAAGACCACGAAGGATGACGAACCACAGCCACCTGTTGAACCAGGTAGCGATTACTACGCGACGACCGCGGTGGCGAGTCATGCGATCGAGTGTTTGCAGGAGCACGCGACGGAGCATAGCAGCCAGCCTTTTTTCCATTTCTTGGCGTTTACCTGTCCGCATTTTCCCTTGCATGCTCCTGCCTCTGACATTGCCAAATACCGAGATCGCTATAACGCGGGATGGGATACCGTCAGGCAAGAACGATGGGCGAAGATGCAAGAAATAGGCTTGGTCAAGGGCAAGCTGTCGGCGCTGGAACCGGACATCGGCCCCCCTTATCACTTTCCCGAATCCATCGAAATCTTGGGCTCCAAGGAAGTGAACCGCGAATTGCCCTGGGACGCGTTGACGGACGAGCAACGGGCGTTTCAAGCGGCAAAAATGGAGATACACGCGGCCATGGTGGATCGCATGGATCAAGAGATCGGGCGGGTCATCGAGCAGCTTAAGACGATGAACGCCTACGAAAACACGCTGATCCTGTTCTTGTCGGATAACGGAGCGAGCGCGGAAATTATGGTCCGCGGTGATGGGCACGACAACGCCGCGCCGCCTGGGTCGGCCGCCACCTATTTGTGTCTTGGACCCGGTTGGTCAAGTGCCGCCAATACGCCGTTCCGGCGTCACAAGACTTGGGTTCACGAAGGCGGTATCTCGACTCCGCTGATCGCCCACTGGCCGGCTGGTATTCGCGATCCCGGACAATTGCGAACCCAGGTGGGCCACGTGGTTGACGTGGCACCGACCATCGTCGCCCTGGCTGGAGGAACGTGGCCAAGCAAAGTCGCTGGACAATCGGTGCCTCCCCCGCCCGGCATGAGTCTCGTGAGCGCGTTGCAGCAATCGACCGATGAGCCACGCACAGTCTGGTGGTTGCACGAAGGAAATCGAGCGCTGCGGCAAGGCAACTACAAACTGGTTGCTGCCAAAGACGAGGATTGGCAATTGTATGACTTAACCCAAGACCGGGCCGAAGAGCAGAACTTGATTACTGGACTGCCCGAAAAAGCCGCTGAATTGCAGGTCGAATGGGAGCGCATTACCCAGGAGATCACCGACTTATCAAGTCGTCGCCCCGCTCGGCAGCAGCGCAAAAATCGATAGCCAGCGGCATAAGTGGAAGCCGATCTCGCCGGGAGGCCTCCACTTGTATGGTTCAGACGGAAAACCTGCTATATTGCTTGGTCTATCCTTGCTCTTGATTTCATTATCGCCACGGATTCCCATCATGTTACCACTACTTGCACAGCAAATTAACCCAACCACCATCGTGGTGTGGGTGATTATTGGGCTGCTTATTTTGTTGGCCGTATTTGTGGTCATCTCATTCTTTGCGTTTGGTGCCCTTTGGGTCCAAGCCTTTGCGGCTAGCGCGCGCGTGTCCATGCTAAGTCTGGTTGGCATGTATTTTCGGCAAGTCAAAGCACCCATCATCGTGCATGCCAAGATCATGGCCGCTCAAGCTGGATTGGATATTACATCGAAAAATGGCATCTTGACCCAGCGACTGGAAGCCCATTATTTGGCGGGCGGAAACGTAATGAAAGTGATCCAAGCCATTATCGCAGCGCATCGCGCTGGCATCGACCTGGATTTTGATCGTGCGGCAGCGATCGACCTGGCAGGCCGGGACGTCCAAGATGCGGTACGCACGAGCGTACACCCCAAAGTCATCGATTGCCCAGATCCACGACGCAGTGGCAAAGCCACGCTAAGTGCGATCGCCCGCGACGGTGTGGAGCTCCGCGTGCGTACTCGTGTCACGGTCCGCACCAACCTGGAACAACTGATCGGTGGCGCTACGGAGGACACGATCATCGCCCGCGTTGGCGAGAGCATTATTAGCTCGATCGGGTCGAGCGAAACGCACCAAACGGTCTTGGAAAATCCAGATCTTATTTCGCGCACGGTTCTGCGGCGCGGTTTGGATGCGCAGACCGCTTTCCAAATCGTCTCGATTGATATCGCTGATATCGACGTCGGTGATAATATTGGCGCACGTCTGCGAGCCGATCAAGCCGAAGCCGATGTCCGCGTCGCACGTGCCTTGGCTGAACAACGCCGCGCAGAGGCGATTGCCACCGAGCAGGAGAATCGCGCCTCGGTTGCCGAGAATCGGGCTAATCTTGTACTTGCTGAAGCCGAGGTGCCACGCGCCATGGCATTGGCATTCAAGCAAGGCAACCTGGGTGCCAGCGCTTAAGTTTGCTCCGAACGGCACAATAAAGGAATTGCCTTGGTTCGACGTAGCGAGCGTGTTTACTTTCCTGGCCATGAAAGTACGTTAAGTGGCATAGTGGACTTGCCCGACGATATCCCACGTGCTACCGCCGTCTTCACGCATTGCTTTACATGTACCAAAGATCTAAAAACAATCGTGCGGATCAGTCGTGGGCTGGCTGAACAGGGATTTGCTGTGCTGCGCTACGATTTGACTGGACTCGGATCGAGCGAAGGCGATTTCTCCCACAGTAACTTCTCGACCAATCGAGCCGACTTGCAGGCCGCAGTGACTTTCCTCAGCGAATATCTTGCCGCACCGAGTTTCTTACTTGGGCACAGTTTCGGCGGAGCTTGTAGTTTGTCACTCGCGCAGGATTTGCCAACAATTCGCGGAGTGGTTTCCTTGGCCGCACCGAGCGATACGCAACACCTGGCAGATCTCTTGCACCGCATGGATCCACAAGTTGCCTCATCGGGAATGGGGACTGTGACCATTGGTGGGCGGCAGTATACGATTCGCGATAGCATGCTCGCCGACTTTCGCGCATACGATTTGCCCGCTCAATTGCGCCAGCTTAGCAAACCCACACTCTTATTTCACAGTCCCAACGATGAGACGCTGGGTTTTGAGCACGTACTTCGTCTCTTTGCCTTGCTAACTCAACGAACCGGTAGCGATCCCACCCCATCACCATCAAGTTTGGTATGTCTCCCTGGCGCGGACCATCTGCTGATCAAGCAACCTGCGGATTTGCCCTACGTAACGTCCGTGATCGCGGCCTGGTTTGAACGGATCCTGGCGAGTTAGGTGCCGCCTCGTAGTGAACCTCAGGCGCTAGCCGTGGGCTCCTCATGGCCAACATCGCCCCAAGAGCCCACGGCTAGCGCCTGAGGTTTACGCGAAGAGCCCACGGCTAGCGCCTGAGGTTCGCTCCAAGAGCCCACGGCTAGCGCCTGAGGTTTGCCCCAAGAGCCCACGGCTAGCGCCTGAGGTTTGCGCCAAGAGCCTACGGCTAGCGCCTGAGGCTTGCGCCAAGAGCCTACGGCTAGCGCCTGAGGTTTGCGCCAAGAGCCTACGGCTAGCCGCTTCGCTAATTCGGTAACTGATTTACGACTTTGGAATGGTTGGTTCTTGCAGCAATTCGTCGGCGGCGTCGGAGACTTGTGGTCGCGCTTCGGCCAACCATGGGGTAATGTTTTCGGGCAGAGGTGGCAGGCCGACTCGGCGCATGACGCCATTTAGCCTATTCAACAACAAGCTGTCGTTGGGATAGTCTGCCAAGAATCTTTCTTGGATGAAGCGTGGTACCAAAACAACTAGCTGCGAGATGGGCTTGCGGCAGATTTTGTTGGCTGCCGTTTGCAATTTGTGATGGTCCAGATCCTCGAGCGTTTGGTAGTACTCGCGCAGCAACTCGGGATGACGTTGGATTAGGGCGGCGTCGAGCAATAGTTCCACTGCAATGTGTCCGACAAATCCAGCTTGATGCCCCATACCTTTGGCTAGCCGTTCACGCAGTTCGACGGCAAACTTTGTGCTCAACTGCACGAATGGCTGGGAACTGTGAAACCAACGGTCGTCATCATGATGGCGCATAACACCGCGGGCGAAAGCGGCGATTTCTGGATCATCATCATCGGCAACCGGCTCGGCAAATTGCCGCCGAGCGCGGTTCTTGCGGTCGATCACGCTCATCCAGTCCGGCAGGGCGGTGCCGGCGGCGAAGTACGGGCGGTCTAAGTACCGATAAGCGTGCGCGAGATAGTTCAACAGAATTCTTTATGCAGGGATATTCTTCCATTGGCGATCCTTGGCGCTGGCCAACACCGCATCGCACACCTTTTGTGTTTCCAGGGCGTCCCGGAAGGTGGGATGTGCTGGTTCGCCCGTCTCCAGGCTCTTCAAGAAATCTGCGACTTGGTGTGTGAACGAATGTTCGTAGCCAATTTGCAAGCCTGGCACCCACCAGTTCCCCATGTAGGGTTGGTCCCCATCGGAGACGTGTACACTACGCCAACCACGAACAATGGATTCATCGCTATGGTCAAAGTATTCGAGCCGATGCAGGTCATGCAAGTCCCAACGCATGCTCGCATGTTCACCGTTGATTTCTAGCGTGTACAGAGCCTTGTGACCGCGTGCATAACGTGTGGACTCGAACAATCCAAGCGAACCATTTTCGAAGTGGCACAGGAATGCGCAGGCATCGTCAATGCCGACCGGCTGTTTCTTGCCGGTTTCAGCGTGGACGCGTTCTTTGACAAACGTTTCGGTCATCGCGGAGACATCTTTGACGGAGCCGTTGAGCCAAATCGCGGTATCGATACAGTGTGCCAGTAGGTCACCGGTGACACCGCTACCGGCTGCTTCAACATCCAATCGCCACGTCGCCGCCCCGCCTTGAGGTACATCTGCATTGATCGTCCAGTCCTGCAAGAAATTTGCGCGGTAGTGAAAAATGCGTCCTAGCTTGCCAGAATCGAGAATTTGTTTGGCCAGCGAGACGGCGGGCACGCGGCGGTAGTTGTACCACACCATATTCGGTACACCCGCTTGTTCAACGGCAGCGCACATGGCTTCGCCTTCGGCTGCGTCCATGGCGAGCGGTTTCTCACACAGAATCATCTTGCCCGCCTTGGCGGCTTCGATGGCAATTTCTTTGTGCAGATTATTGGGCGTGCAGATATCTACCGCGTCAATGTCATCGCGTTTGAGCAACTCTCGCCAGTCGGTTTCAACCGATTCGTATCCCCAATTGTCCGCAAACGGCTTAGCCTTTTCGATATTCCGCGCGCACAGTGCCTTGAGGACGGGTTTGCGTTCTGAGGGGAAAAAATGGGCCGCTTGCACATAAGCATTGGAGTGCGTCTTACCCATGAAACCGTAGCCGATCATACCGATGCGAAGTTCGCTCATTGTGGAATCCTAAGTGGGGAGTTGACGTATTCGTTGATGGTGTTGGGGGCTCGCGTCACAACTGTTTACCAGCCATGGGCGTTTCGAACTTGAATCATGGAATTTAGAATCGTATTCCATGTCTTGGGCTCCTCCAACATGGCGTTGGGGAACATGCAACCATCCCAACAGATGTGTTCGATGCCACGTTGCTGGGCATCCTTGAGCCAATATCCGGCACAGCGCACGATGTCTAACTTGCCATTGGGATCATCCGCTGGGCAATGTTTGCCTGTCTTGTCATGCGCGCCTGCCCCATGAACTTGACCATCGTTTTGAGCCACGTGAAAGTCGATCGTCCAGGGACGCAGTTTGTCGGTCATCTGTTCATAGGCGGCGTAGAATTCGTCTTCGGTATAACCCTCTTGCAGCAGCGCACATTCCGGGGCGTTGTAGCCCATCAGGTATAGGTAGGTGTGTGCCAGGTCGGCCTGAAACCCAAGTGTTTCAGGCATGCCGACTTCTTCCAGTAAGTTCAGCATGTCTTTCCAGCTGTGCATTCCTGCCCAACAAATCTCACCTTCGGCAGCCAATCGCTCGCCGCTGTCCGCTGCAATTTTTGCTGCTTCGCGGAACGTGGCTGCAATTTTGGAAGTGTTGGCTTTAGCATCCGCTCGCCATTTTTCGACGCCGAACTCCGCCGAGTCGATGCGAATACAGCCGTACTTGCGAACTCCATGTTCGTTGAAGACCTTGGCGATTCGGCAAGCCATCTTGACGGCCGAGAGGAACTTACCGCGTTGTTCGTCATCACCCATGGCTGAATCGCCGACGGTCCCAGGCCATACGGGAGCAACCAACGAACCTACTGCAAAACCCTTGCTTTGAATCAAATCGGCGATCTGTTTCAGCTCTTCGTCGGATGCTTCAGGGTTCGTGTGGGGTAGAAACAAGAAATAGTCGATGCCTTCAAATTTCTGGCCATCTACTTCCGCCGCAGCGGTCAAGTCCAACATCTTTTCAAGGCTGATTGGCGGCTCTTGGCCTTCGTCGGTGCCCTTGCCGACCAAGCCTGGCCACATCGCATTGTGAAGCTTGGGGGAACGGTGCGTCGTCGAGGTACTGGTCATGGTGAACTCCGATGGGAAGTGGGTGTGGGTGTGTGGGGCTGCCCTGATACGATTTCGACGATGTGTCTAACGGTCGGTTCGCCATGCGCCATTGGCTGGCAAGTTGTCGTGAGTATCGGGACCAAAGTACCGCAGGCCAACTAAAGGTTCGCTGCCGGTATTCTCGATTTCCACTCCGCGAGTGGCGGCTTCGTGCGAAATGAAAACTTCGTCCTCCGTGTTTTCGCCAAAGTTGATCATGGCCGGCGTTTGCAATGCAAGTTTGCCGATACGGCCCTTGCCCTGCACGGTAATCCAACTACTCGTCCCTGGATCCTGGAGCGTGCATTTCGCACCTGGCTCAACCGTCAACTCTTTGGCACTGAACAATTGCTTGCCGCCGACCGTTCCATACACAATCCACTTGTCGGTATAGCCGTCACCGCTACGGTCTTGGTCGACAATCGGTTCAATGTAGTTTTCGTCTTTGAAGTGGGTGTCGACGTTCTTGTCCCAATCGAGTTGACCGATAATGAAATCAAGATCCTGGTGCTTGTCGGCTGGCATATCTTTGACGAGCAGCGACCAAGGGACATAACGACCTTCGACGATGGATTGGAACATGCCAAACACATCGCTTCCCCACTGCGGTTCATAAGTACACAGGGATCCCGGGGCGTGTAATACGCCCGGAGGAATTAACCAGCCGGTGCCGCGTTTTAGTCGATAGGCCTTGGAAAGGTCGAGGATACCATTGTCGCCCTTATTCCAATTTTCCAAACAGCGGCGCAGTTGGTCTTTGGTTGTGCCTGGTTCAAGTCCCATGAACGTATAGCAAAAATTGTTGTCGACATTGTTGTACTGCGGCGGAAAGTAATAGCTTTCAGGCTTACCTTCCTGTCCAACCAAGGCGGCGTCTTCGGCGGACTGGTGCATGTGGTGTGGGATTGGGCCCATGTTATCGAAGAATTTGGAGTACACGGGCCAACGGTTGTACTTGGCGAAGATTGACTTGCCGACCAAGCGTTCTCCGGCTTCGGCTACCGCATCACGCAGCACGAATTTTTGACCTTCGAAAAGGCAAAAACTCAGGCCTTCGTGCCACACACGTCCCTCGTTGGCCGCCTCGGTGGTGCTGCCAAACCAGCGCTCGTCAATGCCACCTCGATCTGCGCCGAAGGCATAGAGATCGGCCGGATTGAGCTTGATGCGACGCCCCGGGTGAAGAAAGCTCCGCGGAACCCAGGTCGGCGTCAATCGCAAGAGGCCTTCGCCGGCATCCATGGCACGGTCTAGAATGGCCGCAGTGTTGTCTTTCTCAATTAAACCTTCGTCGAGTTTCACGGTGCTCATGGCGGGACCAGCGTACGGTTGGGGGAGTTGGGGTCAAAAATTGGGAAAGCCTGTTTTATTCGCAGAGGACAGCGGTTACAAGTAAGGACGCAAATTTTGAGCCGATCACGGACACTTTCACCACTCTTTTAATCACGCCAGTCTATGCGTATCCAAGAATTTGAACTGAACGAAGTTGCCGAACCACCGCGTTTGGCTGACCGCCTTGAACATGCGACTGAGTTCTCTTGCTCCGCAGGCACGTTTCAACTGCAGCGATTTCGGCTCACGGATGGACCCCGCGCAGGTGTGGAATTGTTGGTCGTTGACAGCGGTCGAGTACGTGCAGCGATTTGCCCAACGCGTGGGATGAGTCTTTGGAAGGCCCGTTTCGACAACCTGGATTTTGGGTGGAAGTCACCCGTGCAGGGACCAATTCACCCAAGCTTTGTCGCCTCCGCCGAACCAAGTGGCATCGGTTGGCTCGACGGTTTCGATGAATTGCTGGCACGTTGTGGCCTGCGCAGCTTTGGTGCGCCAGATTTCGATGCGGCCGGACGCGTCCAATTTGCGGTACATGGTCGGGTTGGCAACTTGCCCGCACAAAACGTACAGGTCCATTTTGAGCCGCAGCATTCGCAATTGCACGTGCTGGGCGAAGTCAATGAAACGCGTTTTCTACAGTACAACCTGCGACTAACTTCGACCTACACTTTTCGATTCGACGAACCAACCATCGAAGTTCGCGATCGCGTTACCAATGCAGGTGGTACCCCAACGTCGATGCAAATTCTATATCACGTCAACATTGGGCAGCCGATTTTAGAAGGGGGGGCCAAGCTACATTTAGCTGCGGCCCAAATAGCTGCGCGAGATCATCGTGCGGCGGAAGACTTGCAGCAGTGGGATACCTACTTACCGCCGACCACCGGTTATGCAGAACAGGTCTACTTTTCGGAGTCGGTAGCCGGCCGTGATGGATGGTCGACTGCATTGTTGACCGATAGCCAAGCTGAACGAGGATTTGCGCTGCATTACCAACCGACCACGCTGCCCTACTTCAGCCAGTGGAAAAATACGGTGGCCGAGGCCGATGGTTATGTTACCGGTTTGGAGCCCGCTACCGGTTTTCCCAATCCACGTTCCTTTGAAGAAGCCAGAGGCCGGACGGTCGCGCTAGCCGCTGGCGAGAGTCGCGACTTCCATCTTCGGCTCGAAGGCATCGCCCACGAAGATCGAGTCGCGCAGATTGCAGCAGAATTGGCGGGCATTCGCGGTTCAAAGCCGGCCCCAGCCGCGCCCACACACCCAGACTGGTGCCCAAAGTAGCAGGCACACTCCGTGTGCCGTCCGCTTTTTCCCTGCTCTCAGCAAACGCTTTTTCCCTGCCCTCAGGCAGGCAATAGAATGGTAGCGACACAACCTTGCGCTTTGCCGTTGGCTAAAGTGACTTGGCCACCGTGCAGCTCTACGAATCGTTGCGCCTTGGTAAGTCCTAGCCCGAGGCCGCGGCCAGCTTCACGGCCGCAATAGTACGGGTCGAAGCAATTTGCGAGAGCTTCGTCGCTCAGGCCCGCCCCGGTATCGGCAATTTCGATGACGAAATGCTGCTGGGTGCCTGAAGCACCGACGATGTCTCGGTAAATCGCCTTGATGGACACCTTCCCGCCATCAGGCATGGCTTCCATTCCATTGCGCACCAGAGCCCAGATTGCTTCGCGGATCGCGACTGGATCGATCGCCAGCAGCGCTTCGTCGGGCAATGCGGACTCGACGGTAATATCGCGCGGTTCTGCCCAAGGCATCACTTGGGTGACAATATCACGAACCAATGCCGCGACATCGGTGGGTTCAACCTGCACATGCGGAGGGCGGGCGACCAACATGAGATCGCCGAGCATTTCGCAGCCGCGCATGGCATTTTCCATGATCGACTGGAGCATCTGGCAGCGATTAGCGTTCGTTTCGCCCTTGGATAACACACTCGCCCGTGTCGCAATGTTTGCGAGCGGATTATTAAGCTCGTGGCTGAGGCCATAGGCCAAGTTATAGACTGCTTGATTCTTCTGCGCTTGCAAAGTCGCGTCGAACCGCTTTTCCAGTTGATGCACGCGATCAACGAGTGTAGCTGCCTTTCGTAGCGTGGTCGCCTCGTGTGATTCGCCAGCCGTCCAATCTGGATCGGAACTCAGGTGGGAAGCGAGCCATGGCAAGTGGAATTCGCCCGCCGCGTCCAGTATTCCTGGCGACTTGGTTGCGAGCCACTGCTCAAATTCCCCGTCACTACTTACCAGCGTTTCTAGTTGATCGTGAAGCTGGCTGGGAGCAACTGTCGGATCGATGATAAGCTGCAAGAGCCGATCGCAAGTGGTTTTGGAAAAACACTGCGATGGCTTTGCCGATGTTCTTGGCACTTGGGACTCCACTTCGCGCCCCGTCACTCGCTTGCCGGGACAAGCCCTACCGGGACCAAGGTTCTACCAATAAACCACCCCGCGAAATTACCCCCAAGGATTTAACCCGAGAAATCTCAACTCAGGGGGTAATCTCTGAGTGTGAATTAATGTGCGACAGGCTTGTCGATTTCTAACAAGTCACAAACGCGTTCGATCAAGCGATCGACCGTGAACGGTTTTTGCACAAAATCGTCTGCGCCGGCAGCTCGTAAGTCGTCAACGCGGTCTGCTTCGATCATGCCAGAGATGCAAATGATGCGAACAGAGTCGAGGGTGCTGTCGCTACGAACGCGCTGGCAGACTTCTTTACCATTGATATCGGGGAGCATGACGTCGAGAACCACCATATCGGGGCGAAACTCTTTGACCTGCATGCCCGCATCAAAGCCATTATTTGCCGTGCGGATATCGAAGCGACCGTCGCGTTCAAAGGCATCTGCCATCAAGTCCACGAGATCTTGCTCGTCGTCCACAATCAGCAGTTTCTTCTTGCCGTTTTCCAAGGCATCGGTGGGGATCCCATTATCCCGCATGAAGGAAAACAGTTGGTCTCGCGGAATTCTGCGAAAGCGACTGCCCGGTACGCGAAATCCCTTAAGTGATCCATTGTCAAAGCAGCGGATGATCGTTTGCTGGCTAACCTTGCAGATCTTGGCTGCCTCGCCCGTCGTAAATACAGTCTTCGTCGTCGACATGCTTCCCACCATCCTTCCTATTCGATGGCCACGCTAGAATGCATTCGGATGTCAGAGGGGCCGTTCCCGTCCGTGGCCGATGCAACAATCTTGATCAGATTGTCTAGCTCGTTAAATGGTTGGCAAAGATGTGGAATACAACCTTCGCCTATTCTATATCCTTCAGTAATCACCGCGCCAGCCAAGCTTGCCGAGCTTGTCTGAACTGCCGGATTATAGCGGATGCGTAGGCCGGGTCAATATCGATTCTGTTGGCTTAAGTCTTTGTGTGGAAAGGGCTTACGGTCGTTCGTTCGGTTTCTGGCTGCAAAAAACCTCCCAGATACCGCCAGTCTCAAAGTATGTCCATCCCACTCAGACACTTGGAATGACCTGTGCTGGGTAGCTTAACAATACCTGGACTGGCGACAAAAAGCGGAAGGAAGAGGGAAAAGGGAAGAGGGAGCGGACGGCACACGGAGTGTGCCTGCTACTTTTTGGCGCGGTTTTCGACGTGTGCTAAGACTAGGGCTAGGTCGGCTGGCGTAATGCCGCTAATGCGACTGGCCTGATCGAGACTAACTGGCCGCACACGCGAAAGCTTTTGACGCGCTTCGGTTCGCAGGCCGGTAATGTTGTAATCAAAACTATCCGGTATCTGCTTTAGTGCCATGCGTTGCTGGCGATCGATTTGCTGCTGCTGACGAGAAACATAGCCAGCGTAGCGTATATCCCACAGGACTTGATTGGCCACTTCGTCCGAGCATTCGCCAAGCTGCGGGATGTGCGTGCACATCTCCTCCCACGTCACTTCATTGCGGCGCAGGTACTTCGTGCCGCTGACCATATCGATACGAGCTTCGTCAAGCAGCTTGACGGCACGAGCAATTGCGGCTTCCTTCTGTTCGAGGGTATCGATTCTCGCTTGGTTGACTAAACCCACTGCGTGTCCCAAACGCGTTAAGCGACGGTCTGCGTTGTCTTGTCGCAACAACAAACGAAATTCGGCGCGACTAGTAAACATTCGATAGGGTTCGTCTACACCGCGTGTCACCAAATCGTCGATCAAAACACCCATGTAGGATGTGTCTCGCGACAAGACTAGTGGTTCTTTGCCAGCCAATTTGAGCGCTGCACCAGCACCGGCTAGCAACCCTTGCGCACCGGCCTCTTCATAACCGGTTGTGCCATTGATCTGACCGGCGAAAAACAGACCAGCGACGAGCTTGGATTCTAGATTTGGACGCAATTGCTCGGGTGGGCTGTAGTCGTATTCGACTGCGTAGCCGTAACGCATGATTTCCGCGTTTTCCAGACCAGGGATGAGCTTCAGCATACGATCTTGAACGTCGCGTGGCAGGCTGGTGGAGATGCCGTTGACATAGACCTCGCTTGTCTTGCGTCCTTCTGGTTCGAGGAACAATTGGTGTCGATCTTTGTCAGCAAAACGAACCACTTTGTCTTCGATAGACGGACAAGAAGCGAGGGCCAGTCGAGTTGATTTGGCCGCTGTACATGGGAGCACGGTGGAGGTTATCCCGAATCAAGTCATGGACGGCGTGAGTGGTATAGGTGATGTAGCAAGGCACTTGCGGGGCGGGCAGGTGCTGTGTCAAGTACGAGAACGGCTGCGGGGTCTCGTCTCCAGGTTGTTCCTCGGTCGCTGCAAAGTTGATGGTCTTGGCGTTCAGTCGCGGCGGCGTGCCGGTCTTGAAGCGATCGAGTCGAAATCCGAGGCGCACCAGAGCTCCGCTAATTCCGCGCGTCGTGCCCTCCCCTGCTCTACCGCCTTCGGTTTTGGCTTCACCGGTGTGCATGATGGCTTGTAGAAACGTGCCGGTGGTCAGTACGACCGCCCGGGCTTGGTAGATGGCTCCGCCACGGACTTGAACGCCACGGATTTGAGTCCCTGCGCTGGTCTGCTCGACAAGGAGGTCTTCGACCAACTCTTGCACCAGCGTCAGGCCAGGATAACCTTCGACAATTTCCTTGATTTCCGTTTGGTAGGCACGCTTGTCGGCTTGCGCGCGAGGGCTGTGCATGGCCGGGCCTTTGCGGCGGTTCAATAAACGGAATTGAATTCCAGTCGCGTCGATGGCTTGCCCCATCAGCCCGCCCAGAGCGTCGATTTCGCGGACGATTTGCCCCTTGGCCACGCCGCCGATCGCAGGATTGCAGCTCATTTGTCCGACCGTATCGAGATTTCCGGTCAACAGCGCCACGCGAGCGCCCATACGTGCAGCGGCGGCAGCAGCCTCCGTTCCAGCGTGTCCCGCACCGACAACGACAACATCAAATGGATAGCTGCAAGAGTGAATTGATGGAGCGGACATGAGTTCAAATACATGCAAAGGATAGGTTATGGAGCGATCGGTATATTTTACTTATGCGTTTCAGCCGTCGAGACCGATCTAACAAGTCGTATCTGTCCACATTCCAGGGATCGCGCTGCACCGTCGTGTTGATAGCCTGGGTAGCTTAGGGAAAAGGTAACCGTCGACTCCAAGTTCGTGAACGGCTACGGAAATAGGTACTGCACCGTTTTCTGCAACAAAGCTTAAGAAGAAGACAAACGATGAAACGCCTTGGGTTCGCCGAATTGGCTAAGTTTGCCGTAGTTGGATACACGTTTAGCATTGCGCAAACCTGCAGCCCTTGGGCATTCTGTCAGGAACGGACGGTAAGCGAAAGTGGACACACTGCGCAGCCTGCCCCCAGCGCGGCACGTGAGGCCGCGATGTTCTTGCCTTTCGCACAGTTTCAAATTCCTTTTAACGTTGACGCCTCTGGTCCAGAACCAGCCATGGTTCAATTGTGGGTTTCGACCGACGAGGGGGCAAGCTGGCAATTGCACGGCAGCGCCAAACCTGAGACGAAACATTTTGATTTCCGCGCCGCCTCAGAAGGCTTGTACCTGTTCTCGGTACACACCATCGACGCCACCGGAGCTAGTTTCCCGAGCGAGAGTCCGCCGCTACGGGTTCAAATTGACACGACCAAGCCCAAGGCGGCCATTCGCGCTGATGTGAATGGTGAAGGCAAGATTGTCGTCGATATGCGCGTGATCGACAGTTTCCTCGAGCCGCAGACGGCGGCCCTGCGAATTCGAACGGATCGAGACGCGGATTGGAAAGAAGTCGCGGTCGAATCGTTAGCCCCGGCCGGAGAGCTGTTTGAGGGACAAGCCGTCGTACCCGTCGGACCATGTCGCGAAGTGGCGATTGTGTTCGTTGTCAAAGACCAAGCCAACAACGTTGGGGAGGCGACCTTCAAGCTGACGATGCCGCGAACGGCGGCTGGCGAACAAGACATGAAGCTGGCCAGCACGGGCGTTCAAGGCAACCAATCCAACAGCTTTGTACCAAGTTCCAAGCTGGTTCCAATCGCGGGTGCGACACCCTGGGAGCCGAATCCCGCAGGCAATTATCCCACCAAGAAATATGAAGGTACTGCAGCCAACTCGCCACGGTCCCCTGGTCGGCTGGTTGGCGACAGTGGCTTGTCACTGGAGTTGTCGGGCAGCGCCGAGGAATTGCCTTTACCAGCCGCCGAAATACCGACGAGCGTCACTGGTACCCAGGACAGCGATATGCTCGCACCCGGCGTTCAACGTATGGAGAAGACCGAGACGGCAAATCCCGAATCGCATTCGTCCGGCAGCGAATCTCCTGAATCCGATCCCGAGCGCTCGGCCGTTGGGCAAGCCTACCATTGCTCGTCTCGAGCCTTCAGCCTGGACTACTCCGTCGAGGCGCTGGGCGGAACCGCCTTAGCGGACGTCGAGCTATGGGGCACCGAAGACGGAGGCCGAACCTGGAATATGTGGGGCTCCGATCCCGATCGGCAAACTCCGTTTGATGTCCAAGTCGGCAACGATGGTTTGTTTGGCTTTCGCATGGTGATTGTGGGTGCAAACGGGGTGGTCTCCAACCGCCCCAAGGACGGTGACAGTTCCGACGTGTGGATCAATATCGATACCGAAACACCCACCGCCAAGATCACGCGGGCCGTGTACGGCGAAGGACCCGAAGATGGGCTGCTGGTTATCGATTACACCTGCAATGACAGTCATCTGGTGGACCGTCCTATCACGTTGTCCTTTAGCGAACGTCTCGACGGGCCCTGGACGACGATCGCCACTGGCTTAAAAGACACGGGCATTTACTTGTGGAAGGCTGATCCCAATCTGCCCGATCGCATTTACTTAAAACTCGAAGTCGTCGACAAGGCTGGCAACATTGGTGCTCATCGGCTGGATCTGCCCATCGACATTCGCGGTTTAGCCCCGCGCGGGCGCATCCAAGGTTTCCGCCCTATCACGCTGCCGCAGAAGTAAAGCGTTTTTTTCGCTCTATTTATCCGGGACGGCTCTGTCCCGAGGGGAAAATCACCGAAGGGCTGAGTAGTCTCCAGGAGCGTGGCTCAGTTCGGAAAAAGTGTCGTTGGGAGGCTGGTTGGGCCGTGGTGCACTTTTCCGGACTCTCAAATTCGGCAATTTCTCGGGGAAGAAAGGCAAATTTTTCTGATTTGCTTGTTTCTGGGACCAAACGAGTCACCATACATCTCTATCCTTTTCATTGGCTATTGCAATCATGTAACCAATGTCCGACAGCAAATACCTAGCTTCGATGCGCAGAGAATCCCTCCGCAACTTCTTCGACGCCTCGCCTACTGCGCGGCTGCTGCGCTCGGACCACGCGCCGTTGGTCATCGACTTTCTCAACCGCACGTTCAAGTCGGGCGAAGCGATTTCCCTTGGGCAACTGGACCTACGAACGCAGTTGGCCAGCTACCAGGAGGAGCTACATGAAATTGAGCCGGATGTGATGGTGGGCCCAGCCGAACAGTATTTGACCAAATGGTCCGAGGCGGGCTGGCTCAGTCGCTTTCTCGAAGCCAGTTCCATCGAGCCGCAGTTTCAATTGACGCGTTACGCCGAAGAGGCGATTCGCTTTGTCGATTCGGTCTTGTCACGCGGCAATGCCATGGTGGGCACTGAAAGCAGGTTACGGCTGGTGATCGAGACGCTCGAGGACATCGTCCGTGGTGCATCGGCTGACCCCAACCGTCGACTGGATTATCTGAAACAGCAGCGGGCACTGATTGACGCTGAAATCGAAGCGATTGAATCAGGCAAGTCGGTTCAAGTGTATCGTCCCGCTCAGATCCGCGAACGATTTCAAACGGCCGTCGAGCTACTCAAAGCCTTGCAATCTGATTTTCGCGCCGTCGAAGAGCGTTTTCAAGCGATTACGCGTGACGTGCAGCAACAGCAATCAACCGGCGACCACACTCGCGGTGGTATTCTCGGTTTTGCACTTGACGCCGAAGATCTCCTGAAACAGCAGGACGAGGGCATTAGCTTTTTTGCTTTTGTGGCATTTTTATTCTCACCAACGCAGCAAGCCGCCTTGCGGAAGAACATCGAAGAAGTCCAGCAGTTAGCGGCGCTCTCCGACCAGCATGAATCGATGGGCCGCGTCAAGCGGATGGTCCCTGCGCTGCTGGCCGAAGCGGACAAAGTGATGAAGACGACCGCCCGCCTGTCATCCACCTTGCGACGATTGCTAGATGCCCAAGCCGCAGCCCATCGAATTCGTTTAGCCAATGTGCTGCGCGATATTAAACAGGCCGCGATGGAATTCAAAGGGCACGCGCCGGACGAGGCGAAATTGTCGATCGTGACCGATGCGGCCATTGGTTCCCCATTCGCCCGCACGTTTTGGAAGCCGAGTACGACGTTTGACGAGACGAGCGGTCCGACTGAACACGTGATCGATTTGGACAAGGTGCATGAGATTGCGGGGGCCTTTGCGCGGCTGCAGCGCCTAGATTTTCGCAAGTTGCGGCATTCGATTCGCGAGGCTACCTACGCGGGACATTCGGCCACGTTGGCCCAGTTGCTCGCGCAGACTCCTGTGCAGAGCGGTGTGATGGAGTTGGTGGGCTACCTACAGATCGCCCACGATGATGGACATGAAATCGATACGTCGTTGGGTGAGACCGTACGTATCGAAGAGCCGCGACTGCGGTTTGGTCGTGGTCCCAACGGTCCGCTCCATGTCCGCGTGCCTCACGTAGTATTCCATCCCAAAGCCAAGACGACTGGTCGCCGCCCCCGCTAAACAGACAAGTAGATAAGACAGGACAGGGGCGGGAGTCTTTTCAGCAGCGCCCGCCACCGCTGAGATGCCGCTGGTAGAACATGCGATTGCTATTGAGTGAAGCAAATTAGGCTGAAAAGACTCCAGACCCTGTCCCACAAGCCTGACACATGGTGAACAGTTACGTTTTGATTTCTTGCCAGGAAAAATGCAACCCTATGGACGAACAATCGCTTCCACCGCCGGCTGAATGGAGTGGTGTGGCCGTGCGGTTATTGCAAGGCGTCGTGTACAACGACGACAATCGCAGTACGTGGGAAACGCTGTTGCAGAATGTTTCACCACTGACTGACTACTTTGCCAAGCTGGGGTTATTGCTGGTGGTCAGCGAAGCCGACGCCATGGCTTACTTGCGTCAACCGGATGACGACGAAGTGCCAGATGAATATGCCTCCGTACCACGGCTATTTCGTCGCACGCAGCTCGCTTACGACACAACACTGCTGTGCGTGCTGTTGCGAGATGAATTGCGACAATTTGAAGAGGAAGATGTGCAGAACGAACGCTGCGTGATCGCTCAAAGTGATTTGCTGAGCGTCTGGCAAGCGTTCTTTCCAGACGAGCAGGACGGCGTAAAACTCAATCGCAGCCTCGGAGCGGCGCTGCGAAAATTGGAAGATCTAAAGTTCGTCAAGCAGTTTGAAAGTGATCCACCGAGTTGGGAGATCCGACGGATCCTGAAAGCTCGCTTGCCACTCTCCGATTTGGAACGACTGCGTCAAAGTCTACTCGATGGACTACAGCAGAATGCCCAGGACCTTAAACCTTAAACCTTAAACCTTAAACCTTAGACCTTAGACTTCAAACTTCAAACTTCAAACTTCAAACTTCAAACTTCAAACTTCAAACTTCAAACTTCAAACTTCAAACTTCAAACTTCAAACTTCAAACTTCAAACTTCAAACTTCAAACTTCAAACTTCAAACTTCAAACTTCAAAAAATGCCCGACCTTTTCGATCACTCCGCCGATGAAGCCCCACCGCTGCCAGGCTACCGACTGTCAAAGCTGGAGATCTACAATTGGGGCACGTTTGATCGCGCTGTGTATTCGGTTTGCCCACGCGGGCAAACGACGTTGTTGGTCGGCGAGAATGGCTCGGGCAAGTCGACGCTGGTCGATGCGCTATTAACACTGCTGGTGCGGCCACAAACGCGGAATTACAACGTGGCCGCTGGCGCGATGAAGAATGAGCGCGATGACCGTACTTATATTCGTGGTGCCTACGACCGTACGATCGGCGAAAGTGGCCGTCCACAAATTCAGTATTTGCGTAGCGGCGCAGGTCACTATACGGCGCTGTTGGCTTGTTTTAGCAACGCAGCCACGCGGTCGGCGTTCACAATTTGCCAGGTCTTGTATTTGACGAGTGACAATTCTGTCGAGCGGGTCTATGCGTATTCCGATGGCGAGCGTGGCATTGTAGAGGATATCTCCAACATCAACTCAGCCAGCGGTGTGGCTCGGCACATGCGCGACCGTGGATTTCAAACGACCGCTAGCTACAAGCAGTACGCAAGCTGGATCCAGCGCAAGACGAGCTTTCGAGCCAAGGCCATGGATATCTTTAATCAAACGGTGGCCGTCAAGGACGTGCAGCGTTTAGATTTGTTTATTCGACAACACATGCTGGAGTCGAAGCCGTGGAAAGAAAAAGTGGATCGGCTGCTGAACCACTTTAGCGAGTTGAGCGAGGCGCATCGCACGCTGATGCGCGTTCGGCAACAATCCGAATTGCTACTGCCGATCAACGAAGCCGGTCATCGCTACTTGGATCAAGTCGAACAAAAGCTTGCGGCGAAGCGCCGCTTGGACGCTTGCGAACTTTATTTTTCCGTCCAAACGCTTGCGCTATTAGAACCGTTGTGCGATAAGTGGCGGACGCAAATCGATTTCCTGAGCGGCGAAATTCATCGCTTAGATACGCTGCAGGACCAACGCCGCGACGAAATCGCACGGTTGAACATCGAAATCGAAAATGCGGGTGGTCAGCGGTTGCGACAATTGCCAGGACTGATTGCGCAGGCTGAGGAACTGGCACGTGTCAAGCTGGAATCGCGCACTCGGTTCGAATCACAGTTGCGCTCTGCGGGCATGCAGCCGCGAATTACTTCTCCCGAACAATTTCACAAATCGCGTGAGTTGATGCATCAACGGCGAGCAAAAATGATTCTGGAGCGGACCGTCAATCGAAAACTGAGCAACAAAATTCAATTCGAAATTGGTTCTCGCGAGAAGCAATTGTCCGACGATCGACGTGAGCTAGAGGCGTTGCTTAAACGCAAGAATAACTTGCCAGAATCGCTGATGTCGATGCGTGACATGTTGTGTCGTGATTTGAAGCTCGCACCCAGCGATTTGCCTTATGCGGCGGAGTTGGTGGCCGTGGCACCCGCTGAACGTGATTGGGAGTCGTCTGTCGAGCAGGTGTTGCACGGGTTCGCGCGCAGCTTGTTGGTTCCCCAAGATGTTTACGCCCGCGTGTCCGGGTATGTCGACAGTACACGTCTGTTAGACAATCGCGGACAAGGACAGCGGTTGGTCTATTTGAAGGTCGGTCGGCCGGCTGAAAACCTGAACAAGCTGAAAACGCGCGGTGATTCACTGGTCGACAAACTGCAGTATCGCGAAGACCACCCTTTGGCGGCCTGGGTAAGAGCCGAGATCGCGGCCCGCTTCGATTATCAAGCCTGCGATTCGGTCGAAGCGTTTCAGCGCGCCAAAGGTGCCGCGATGACGCAGAACCGTCATTTGAAGTCGGGTAGCTACAAGCACTCCAAGGACGACCGCAGCAGTCCCGATGACCGCCGCCATTTTGTGCTTGGCTGGGACAACCGCGAAAAACGACAAGCATTGGCGGATGCCATCCGAGATGCCGAAGAGGCGCTCAAGCAGCTAACGACCCGTGACGAAACGATCGTGGCAGAGGTCGACCGGGTGACCGCCGCAATCGCCGACTTGGATCAGGCGCTGGCCGTCGAGGATTTTGACACTATCGACTTCGAAAAGCATGAGTTCGATGCTTCGCAAATGCAACTGGAAAAGCAAAGACTGGAGGAATCCAACGATCAAATCCAGGAGCTCAAAGCCAGCCGCAAACGCTTAGAGGCCGAAGTATCTGGCTATAAGGCGGATCGCGATCGTAACATTGCAGAACGAACGCTTAAAGAGAATGAACTGCGCAGCGGCAACGGCTTGCTGGCCAACGCCCGGCGATTGGTCGATCAAATCGATACCAGTGGCCGTCGGCAGGAAATGGAAGCCGAGTTTGAGACGCTGGAAACAGAACTCAAGCCCAAGCTAACTATCGAGAACTTGGCGGTACTGCCGCAGGAGTCTGCGAAGAAACTCCGTGAACGCTTTGAGAAATTGCAAGACCGTTTGGTGCCCATTGCCCGCGATGTAACCAGCGCTATGACCCGGTTCTTGAGAAAGTTTCCCGACGAGCAGACCGATTTGGATGCCGACGTCGACTCGTTGAGCAGTTTTCAGGCGTTGTACGAGCGCATTGCCGTCGATGACTTGCCCAAACACGAGGCGCGCTTCAAGAAGCGATTGAACGAGAAAGTGCTGCATGAAGTGGGCTTGCTGCATGGTTCACTGGAAAACGATCGACAGGAAATACGCGATAAGATCGAGCAACTGAACACGGCTCTGCGACTGCTCGAATGGAAGCCAGGCACCTTCATGCGACTTGAGCCCAGCGATGTCACCGATCGCGAAATCCAAGACTTCCGCCGCGAATTGGCTGGTTGTTTAAGCGGAACGCTCGATGGAACAGCTGAAGCCAATGAAACAACCTTTTTGCGTATCGAAAAGTTGGTCGAGAAGTTTCGAGATGAAGGCAGCGACCGCTGGCGCCAGAAAGTGATCGACGTCCGCAACTGGTTCAATTTCGCAGCACGCGAGTTCGTGGCCGAGACGAATGAGTCTCGCAGCTACTACGATGGTGGTACTGGGCAGTCCGGCGGTGAGAAAGGCAAGCTGGCGTTTCTCGTGCTGGTGGCGGCGATCGCCTACCAATATGACTTGGACCCTGATGCCAAGAGCAGCGACCGATTCCACTTTGTAATGGTTGATGAAATGTTTTCGCGGAGCGATGATCAACATGCGGAATACGCATTGGACTTGTTTGATCGTTTTGGATTGCAATTGCTCATCGTCGCGCCGCTGGATGCCAAAGCCCGAGTGACCGAACCCTACGTTGGCACATACATTCATGTTGTTAAAGACAAGACAACTCACTGTAGCGAGTTGCTCTCGATCACTGCCGAAGAACTCAACGAACAGGCGCGCAGCTAAGCCTGTGAGCCAACAGAATTGGGACTAAGTCAGCGCGGCCAGCAGCTCATCCAACTCGGCGTCGATATCGGCGGGGCTGGCAACTGTCTCGGCAATCGTGTCGCGGAGGGTCTCACCAAATCGTCGTCGCAGTCGATGCAGGGCTACTTTCACAGCTCCCTCGGTCGTAGCAAGCTGCGTAGCTAAGGCGGCATAGCCCACCGTATCCAGCGGCGTACTGACGTATGCAATCAGTACTGCGAAAAGGTCCCCGCGACCACGTCGGGTGTATTCGGTAGCTAAACGCTCACGCACGCTTGCCAGTACATTTTCGGCCCAGGTCTTGGCAAACAATCGGTCAACTTCGGAAGTATGTTGCCTCGTGGCTAGCCAAGCGGATTCCATCACGTCGACGTCTAATGTTAGATGTTTGACATGGCCGCCTCGCTTTTCCGTCGTGCCACGGCGGTAGTCGTCGATTAGAAAACGCTTCCAGGCGATGCCGAGGTAGTTGCGAAATCGACCCGAAACCGGATTGGCTTTACCTAGGAACGAATCGTCGAGCAGACTGGTGAAGAAATCTTGGATCGCATCCTCGGCGTCTTCTTGCGACAGGCCTTGTCGGCGGGCGACAAAATAGAGTGGCTGCCGATAGCGTTCAAACAGTTCGGCAAAGGCGGGGCGGGCGGCCTGCGGATCCTCTTTCGCTGCGTTCCAGACCAGCGTCCATTGTGTTGTTGCAAAATGGCCAGCCCACTCAGACACAATCGCGATTACCCCTTGAAAATCTGAACCAACGCAATCCGCCATCCTATTTGATCTGCTGGCCTCCCGATCTGCTGGAAGCCTCTCCGCTAAATCGACGTTCAAATACTCGTTGGCAATTCGATCGTCGTTACGAATACATTTGGATAGCGCGGATGATTGCGTCCAATTCGTTAGGCACAGCGACGGCGCGGTTGGCAAACGAAGCACGGCTGACGCCCCGACTACCTAGGACCTCGTTGAATTTTTCTTGATCGGTTGTGTGGTAGGCGACGGTGGCTGTGGGGTCTTTCAACTGGTGCCCTGTCAAAATACAGACCACGCGATCGGAGGCAGCGATGATGCCTTCTTCACGCAGTAGTTTAGCACCCGCGACGCTGGCCGCGCTAGCGGGTTCACAACCGATGCCGCCTGCGCCCACTTGAGCTTTGGCGTCGAGGATCTCTTGGTCGGTGACTTTACGCACGACACCGTCGCAGACATCGAGTGCTCGCAAGCACTTTTTCAAATTGACCGGGCGATTGATTTCGATCGCGCTGGCGATGGTATCCGCTTTGGCTTTGCGACTGTCCAAATCGTCGTAGTAATGGCAGGTGATGGCCATATCGGGCTGGCCGGCGTTCCAACGCAGATTGCGGCGTTCGTACAGCTGGTACAGTGTGTCGGCACCAGCGGCATTGATGACGGCCAATCGCGGCAGCCGGTCGATCAGCCCCAATTGCTTCAGCTCAACGAAGGCTTTTCCGAACGCGCTTGAGTTTCCCAGGTTACCGCCGGGTACGACGATCCAGTCTGGGACCTCCCATCGCAGCGCTTCGAGCACGCGGAACATGACCGTCTTTTGGCCTTCCAGGCGAAAGGGGTTGATGCTGTTGACCAAGTAAATACCAAGATCGGTCGACACCTCACGAACTCGAATCATAGCATCGTCGAAGTCGCCAGCAATTTGAAGCGTGAGCGCGCCGTACTCGAGCGCCTGCGACAGTTTTCCGTAGGCGATTTTGCCGCTGCCAACGAAGATTACCGCTTGCATAAGCCCGGTGACCGAGGCGTACATGGCCAGCGAGGCGCTCGTATTGCCCGTCGAGGCGCAGGCTGCTCGTTTGGCACCCGTCAGCCTGGCATGCGTAAAGGCCGCGCACATTCCGTTGTCTTTGAAGCTTCCGGATGGGTTCATGCCCTCGTATTGTAAATACAGTTGTCCGGCTTCCATGCCCACGTACTTGCCAACCGTATTGGCCTGTTGCAGAAGGGTTTGTCCCTCACCCACGGTGACGACCTGGCTGGCAGGTACAAATGGCAAAAGTTCATGAAAACGCCATACACCGCTAAATCGCAAGGGATTATGGCGTTCCGTCCACCTTTGTTCAAAATCTGACAATCGATTCGGAACCGCAATGCGGTCCCAATCGTAGATAATATCAAGCAGATCGCCGCAACGATCGCAGGCCGTGCGGACTTGACCTACGTCAAACGTCGCTCCACAGATTGGATTGAGGCATTTTTGGTGGGCAACTCCACTTGAAATCGCCTTCGACGTGCCCCGCGCCAACTCGGTGTCGGCCATGCTTTTACCCCGAAACAACTAGTTTTTAACGTAATTGACTGCAACATCCACCCAAGTTTCCGTTATAGCCGAGTGAGACCCTATGAGGCTATCGCGTTTTTTCTACAGTGTACTGGTTAATGTTGAATAACTCAGTTTGACAGAAAAAACCGTTTTGCCTACCATTCTAATCCCATACACCCCCCCTAAGTTGACTGGGCGAGTTCTTTGAGTCCCAAGAAAAACACAACCAAGAAATCGGTACGAGCTGCGACGGCAGCCAAACCGGCCAAGCGAGCAGCGAAGACTTCGGCGAAGGCGGCAGTCGCGGTGACCAAGTCAGCCTCAGCCAAGAAAGCGGTTTCCAAGAAGAAAGCTGTCAAGAAGCAGGCTGCCAAGACGTCGGTTGTCAAGTCAGCGGCCAAGAAATCGCCACCGGTGAAAACTGTTAAGAAAGCGGTGAAGAAAGTTGCGTCCACTAAGCGGGCTGTCGCCAAGAAAGCTCCGGTCCAAAAGCTGGCGACTGGGACTGCGGTCAAGAGTGTTGCCAAGTTGAGCAGTGCTTCCAAGTCCAGCAGTCAGGTAAGGCCCAAGAAGGCCAAGAACGTTGAAGATTATTCGAAGTTCCGCGATTTCCTGCTTAGTCTGCGTAGTCGCTTGATTGGCGACGTGCAAATGATGTCTCAAGAAGCCCTGGGCGGCTCCGATGGTGCAGCCGACAATCATGCGCCGATTCATCCCGCCGAAGTTGGCTCGCATAGTTTCGAACAAGAATTTACTTTGAATCTTCTATCTTCGGATGGAGATCGGCTAGAACAAATCGAAGCTGCTCTTGAAAAGATTGCCGATGGCACCTACGGTTCCTGTGAGGAATGCGGTGGGCGCATTCCAAAGGCTCGATTGGAATTGATTCCTGATGTCCCGTATTGTGTCAAGTGCGCCTCAAAGTTGGAACGATAGCATGGCTCCAGCTGGCGAGCGAACGAGCCCAGGCATAGGCGCGGCGATGCGAAACCAGCAGAAGTCTCAAGCTATAAGAACAGGCGTACGTTGGTTCGTATTCTTTGAGATTGTGGTCGCTGGTACCGCAGTCGACTTGATATCTAAGCAAATTGTCTTTCAGAAAATGGGGCTGCCTGGCCAGTCGCTACCTTATTGGCTTATCAAGCCCTACGTGGGCATTGAAACAGCCGTCAATCCCGGTGCATTGTTTGGGATGGGGGCAGGATTCGGACTCGTCTTTGCCGCACTGTCTGTGGTAGCCGCCGTGGGAATCCTGATCTGGCTGTGGAAATTTCGCGCCATCGAGAGTCGCTGGCTGATTGCTGCATTGGGCTGCGTAACCGGTGGGATTTTGGGAAATCTCTATGACCGACTAGGGCTGTGGAATCCACCAGCCTCCAGGCCGGATTGGCAGAGTGGCGTGCGCGACTGGATTCTATTGGAGTACCAAGGCCACGTTTGGCCAAACTTCAATATCGCCGATAGTCTGTTGGTCTGTGGTGCAATCATGTTGGCCATCCATTCTTTCTTCCTTAATCCGCCTGCGCCAGAGAAAACCCAGCAAACAATCACGTCCGGCTGCGCACCTGTCGGTGCTTGGCCGGTTGCAAGTTGACGGTCAGCAATGGCTTCAATTATCGACCTATCGAACGCCGCAAGCGAGGCTGTTGGCTTAGTGAACCTCAGGCGCTAGCGGCGCTAGCCGTGGGCTCTTTGAGCTTCACACACTAGCCGTGGCTGCTTACAGTGAACCTCAGGCGCTAGCCGTGGGCCTTTGGGGGCGAGGTTGCCATTTGCCATTATGGTAACCGTTCACGATGTGTCGACCCTATCCTGTTCGACTCCAAGTTCGTGAACGGCTACCCATTAAGAGCCCACGGCTAGCGCCTGAGGTTCACTCCGAAGGTTCACTCCGAAGGTTCACTCCGAAGTCGCGGCGTACTAACCAACAATCCGCGGTAAAACTCCAGACACGAAAAAACTTCCATGAAACTCAACGCTAATCTAGCTCTCGCATTGGACGGACGATTGCAGGCTGCAGTTGAACTAGCACAACTGGCTGGTCGGCAAACGCTGGAATTGTTTGGCACCGATCGCATTGACATTCAACGCAAAGGCGATGATTCGCCGGTGACGCAAGCCGACAAGAACGCCGAGCAATTGATTCGGGCGAAATTAGCAGAACAATTTCCCAACGACGCTATTCTAGGCGAAGAGTTTGGTGTGCAGTCTGGGACGAGCGAGTACCAGTGGATTGTCGATCCGATTGATGGCACGAAGAGTTTTATTTCTGGTGTGCCACTTTATTCCACGTTGGTGGGCGTGGTTCGTGATCAGGTGTGTCTGGCGGGGGTGATTTATGTACCGGCTCTCGATGAAATCGTCTTTGCAGCTCAAGGGGCAGGGGCTTGGCATAGCCTACGCGGTAGCTCGCCCACGCGTTGTCGTGTTTCCAGCCGCTCATTAGCGGAAGGTCTGTTCGTGGTTTCACAAGTCGATTCCTTTGAAAAGCAGGATGCCGCCGAGGCGTATCGTAAACTGGAACGCGCCGCCTACATTACGCGTTCTTGGGGCGATGGTTATGGTTACCTTTTGGTAGCTACCGGCCGCGCAGAAGTGATGGTCGATCCCATCGCTAATCCTTGGGACTTGGCTGCCGTGCAACCCGTGGTTGAAGAAGCCGGCGGGAAGTTTACCGACTGGAGCGGCCAAGCCACGGTCTTTGGCGGCAATGGCATCGGTAGCAATGGCTTCGTGCATGATGAAGCGTTGAAGATGCTCGCCTAGTCTAAACCCAAATATGGAGTGCTCCGGCTCGGCGGAGCTTTGGTATGGGGTAGTTGTTGTCTGAGTTGGGGATTAGCTGCTACCCCACCGCCTTTGCGGCGCAAGCGTCTGTTTTTAGGGCATAGTCGTTCCAAAAGCGGCGACAAGTCGCCGCAGTCCAAATATGGAGTGCTCCGGCTCGGCGGAGCTTTGGTATGGGTAGTTGTTGGCCGAAATGGGAATTAGCTGCTACCCTCCGCCTTTGTGGCGCAAGTGTCTGTTTTTAGGGCATAGTCGGTCCAAAAGCGGCGACAAGTCGCCGCAGTCCAAATATAACCCCACCAAAAGCGGCAACGAGTCGTCGCAGTCCAAATTTGTATCCTAAGTTTCGGGAACCGTTCGGCGGTCGGGCTCGTCTATTCGTTCTGCATTTGTTCTGCCCAGTGACCATGCTGGTTAAAGTGTGTCCGAACAACTGCTGTCGATTTTCTTTTTGCTGTCCAACTGAATCGATCTCTGGAGTGTTACGATGTTTCTTTCGCCTGAAATGAAATGCAGACTACGGTCATGGTTGAGTTTGGCCGTACTCGGGCTCGGAATCGTGGAGGGATCAGTTGTGCTCGGGCAAGAAGTTGATTTTGTCGAAAAATTTGCCTTGGCTGAAGATCGACGCCAGTTTCTGGCTGAGCTGATTCCCGGTACCGAGGATTATTACTACTTTCACTGCCTGCATTTCCAGAACGAAGGACAATTCGGGGAAGCTGACGCCATGCTGAATGCCTGGCGGACCAAGCTAGGCGACAATTCAGAATCGCGGGGTATGTGGTTGCGACAGCAATTGTTGAACTACCCCAATAACCCTCAGCAGACTCTAACTATGTTGCGCGAGCAGTTGGGGCTGCAGCTAGACCATCAGGCGCCCAGTCGCGATCGAGCCGCACAGTTGCCCACAGTACTCGATAATGGGCTACTTGAACTCAACCGTAATCTGACGCAATCCTTGGCGCAAGATGCAAGCTTGGGGGGGATTGAAACGAGTGCCTTGCCGTTGCTCTTCGATCGTAAGCTTAGTGATTCCCAGTTGCGGTCTCTGCTCGGTCGGCTGACTCGCGCAGATACACCAGGCGTGTTAGCACGTATTGCACAAGAGTTGAAACTCAAAGATTCCAAAGGCTTTGGTTGGGCAAGTGTCCATGCATTGCTAACACTGCAGCAACTCGATGAACTGTTGCAGCTTGTGCCTGCACTCATTGAAAACGAGTCGTTCATTCGAGCCTATGCGGCGCGACTGGCACCACCGGCAGGTAGTTCACTAGCGGATCGAAGTGAGTTGCGTGAATACCTGCAGCGTTTGGTTGCGTGGAGTGATCGCCTGCCAACATCACAGAATAGCTTTAAAGCGTACGTGATTGGCCATTTGCTGCGGCTGAGCTTGACCGAAGGCAAGTTCGATCGCGATTTATTCTTGAAGTATTTGGCGCTGCCACGTCAAGCCAGTTATTACAACGTCCAGCGAATCAATACGTTGCGAGTTGCTCCCGTTGACCTTGGGTATGCGCTCAATCCCCAAGTACCACTAGTTCCCATCAGCGACGATCATGAAATAGTTCGACGCTACCTGGAACATTTTCTACAAGCGGATGCCAGTGCCGATGCATTTGCCGAATTTCTCAATCGCGAGTATCTCGATCGCGTACTGGCAGAAACCATGATTTTGTACGGGATCGGCGATGCAGCAACTTGGTATGCCAAGCTACCGCCGGTGGATCAGAAGATGTTGCGTGAGCGAATTGAGTTGCGTTTTGCGCCGCAAAAAGAACTCCGTTATGCTGTCGAGGACGACGTGCAGTTGGCGGTCGAACTGAAGAATGTAAATCAACTGATCGTTAAAATCTACGAAGTCAGCACGCTTAGCTACTTCCGCAACAAAACCACAGCCATTGGTGCCGATCTTGATTTGGATGGCTTGGTGGCGAACGCTGAGAGAAAGTTTCAATATCAGCAGCCAGCCGATCGTCGGCACACCGAGCATTTTGATTTTCCAGAGATGTCGGGACGCGGTGTATGGATCGTCGATTTTCTCGGCGGTGGTGGGCGATCGCGTGCATTGATTCAGAAGGGCCAGTTGACGGCGCTCGAACGTTTGAGTGATGCCGGGCAGGTTTATCGTATTGTCGACGAAGCGGGTCAGGCTGTCCCCAATGCGTACATTGAAATGAATGGGCGTGCCTACCAACCGAACGACAAGGGCGATGTCTTACTGCCCTATGCTGAGCAGAATTTGACTCGCAACCTGCTGCTGGTCCAAGATGACTTTGCGTCGCAGTTGATCGTACTGAATCACATCGAGCAGTACGAACTACAAGCGGGGTTCTTGGTCGATCGTCAAGCGTTGGTGGCTGGTAAACAGGCGCAAGTTGTCGTTAACGCTCGGCTGACGGTTAACCAGGTTCCCGTCAGTATAGAACTCCTTGACAATGCAAAGCTGACGGTTGTGGCAACCGATAGTGATGGCATCGAAACCAGCCAGCACGTCGGCTCATTGGAATTGTCAGACTCGGACGAATTCGTCCACAATTTTCTGGTGCCCCAGCGCTTGCGCAGACTGCGTTTTGAACTTTCTGGTAGCGTCGACAATCGCAGTCGTGGTGTCAGAGATGTCATCAAAGCCAAATATGACCTCGAATGCAACGGTATTGCAGGTACGAACCAGATTACCGATTACTTTTTGCAGTCTACGCCCACTGGCTTCCAACTGCTGACTTTGGGACGCAATGGTGAGCCAGACGCTCGCCAGCCAGTTTCTATCCAAGTTAAATTGCAGCAGCTTACCAAGCCGCTCGAATTTAGCTTGGCCACCGATGCAAACGGCATTGTGCAATTGGGGGATCTCCAGAACGTGGCTTGGCTAACTGCTAGCGCGGCTGGGAATCAGGCGGCTAGGTTCGATCTCACCCGTTTTCACCGTAACTGGCCAACAAGTGTTCACACGGATACCACGCAGGCCATTGAGCTACCGCTGGGTATGGAGACGACTAGCCGAGACCACTTCTCGCTGATCGAAATGCGTGAGGGAGTTCCATATGCCAACGCTTCAGCCAAGATCGAATCACAATCCGGTTCGTTGAAAATTCAGGGGTTGTCAGCTGGCGACTATGTGCTCCATGATCATCAAGCTGGGCAGCAAGTTATGATTCGCGTGGCTGCAGCGACGACGCAGCACAATCACGTGCTAGCCGAACATCGCATATTGCAAACCGAGACTCGCGCTCCGCTGGTGATTCGTAAAGCCGCGGTTGAGGGCGACGCGCTGGTGATGGCCGTGGATGGTGCCAACGAATTCTCGCGCGTACATGTTGTCGCCGATCCGTTTTGGCCAGGAACGCAGCGGGCTGCGACATTGCAACTGCCCTACCCTGCTCTCGCGTACCGCAAGCGAACGGCACCGACAAACAGATATATCGATTCCCTGCGACTTGACGAAGAATACAGCTACATTCTCAATCGCCAAGGCATTCAGAAATTTCCCGGCAACATGCTGACGCAACCGTCGCTCTTGGTCAATCCATGGGAGGTTTCGGTTACGCAGAATGAGACGCAGGCGGCGATGGCTGGCGATGCCATTCCAGCCATGCCCGCACCTGCAGCCGAAAGCCCAGACTCGCGTCGTAAGTCCCGTGCCATGGACACCGATCCCTCCAACGTTTCGCAAAGCTACGATTTTCTGTCTCGTGGAGCTGTAGTACTCGCGAATGTTGAAATCTCCGACGGCAGTGCTCGAGTGCCTTTGGTCGATTTGAGGGGATTCGGAACCGTAACGGTAGTTGCCGTGCATCCAACAGCGGTTGACTCACGCATGGTAACGTTACCCGTCGCAGACCTGGGGATACGCGACCAACGCTTGGCCAACGCCTTTGCCGCAGATCAGCACTTGGCTCAAACTCAACAGATCCAGGTACTTCCGGCTGGTGAGAAGGTGGGTTTAGGAGACGCACGGACGCGCCGCGTGCAGACCTATGCAAATATCGCAAGCGTGTTTCAGTTGTACGAAACCCTACTTGGTGAAGGCAGCGATTGGCACAAGTTTCGATTTATCGCTGATTGGCACAATCTCTCCGATGAAGAACGGCAAGCCCACTACAACGAGATGGCTTGTCACGAACTGAATTTCTTTCTGTACCACAAGGATCGCAAGTTCTTTGACGCAGTGGTCAAGCCGTTGATTGCGCAGAAGCTGGACAAACAGCTTGTGGATGATTGGTTGTTGGGCAGGCCGCTCGACCAGTACACCGAACTGTGGCGCGTACAGCGGCTGAATACCCTGGAGCGTGTGCTGCTGGCCGAACGTCTGGAAGCTAAACGCGCGGGCACCCTCCGCTGGCTTTCCGAGCTACCGGATCTCGACCCACAATGGCGGCAACAGCGCTTCGAAACCGCCCTCAGTGGCAGCGAGTTGGTAGTTCGCACCAGCGAATTGATGCGAGGACGCTTTGGCAGAGAACTGGCTAAGACAGACCCCGGCAGGCTAGAAGCCATGTCGCTCGGCGAGCGACCAGCGGATGCTGATATGGGCGGAATGGGTGCTAGCGGTGCCCGCCGGTCGCCCGCCCGCGGCGGCGGCAAGGCTTTTGAGATGGAACGCATGGCTGTACCAGGTTTTGGAGGCTTTGTTCCCAATTTCCAATCGCTAGACCAGACTCGCGAATGGGCTGACACTCAGTTCTATAGGGTTCGGCTAAGCGGGCAAGTTGCTGACCTGATTCCTGCGAACCCGTTCTGGCGAGAGTTGTTGGAACACGGCGGGAAGCCTTTCCTAACTCGACAGTTGGATATTCCATGTAGCAATCTCCATGAGGCCTTGTGCGCGCTGGCCGTGATCGATCTGCCACTGGATGCAACCGAGCCCGTTTTTACAGTCGAAGAAAACCAGTTGTTCGTGACTGCCAACACGCCCACGATTGCTTATGTCGAAAGTATCGAAGCCACTGAATCGAAAGGAGACGAAAGTGAGTCGATTTTGGTCGGTCAAGATATCTATCTCGGGTTGCCAGGAATCGCTGAGTCGGCAGACAAGCCGGTTGAGCAACCACTGCTGACCGGAATCCCCTACCGCGCGAGCGTGGTCGTTACCAATCCGAGTAGCTCGCAGCGGGTGGTCGCCGTATTGACCCAGTTGCCCGCCGGTGCTTTGCCTCTGGCTGGAGGTAAATTAACGCAGAGCCAAACGCTGACACTAGGTCCGTACAGCACTGGGAAAATCGAATATCGCTTTTATTTTCCCGCGGCAGGTGAATTCGAACACTATGCCGCTCAGATCCATCAGACGCTACCTAACGGTACCACGCAGTTTGTCACAGCGACCAAGTCGAATACGCTTCGGGTACTGGATGAACCTGAGAGTGTCGATGAAACGACATGGAACTACGTCGCAGCATGGGGCACTGACACTCAGGTGTTGGACTACCTCAAGACGGCTAATTTGCGTGAATTGGAATTAGGGCTGATCGCCTTTCGGATGCAAGATCGTGAGTTTTTCGACAGCGTTACGGACTTGCTTTCCCAAAGCGGGGATTATAACGCTGCGCTGTGGGCCTACGCTGTTAAGCACAACGCGCCGCTGCAAATCGCCCAGTTGCTGCACAATCGCCCAGATTTTGTCCAGCAGTTGGGGATCGCTTTCTCGAGTGCACTGATTCGCGTCGATCCGCAATGGGAGTCTCACTATGAACACTTGGATTACCGACCATTGGTCGCAGCCCGTTCGCATCAACTTGGACTGAAACCGAAGATACTCAATTCAAGCTTGCACGCGCAATACCATCGCTTGCTGGATTTGATCGCGCACCAAGACGAGATCACCCCGGAACAGCGACTGAGCCTGTGCTACTACATGCTCTTGCAGAACCGGATCGGCGAAGCATTGACTTGGTTTGAAAGCGTGCAAGTCGATCGCTTGGAAACGAAAATGCAGTACGATTACTTTACCGCTTACCTGGATTTTTATCGCGGTGAGTATACGCGGGCTGCTGAGTTGGCTGGACGATATGCCGAGCACCCTGTGCCGCGTTGGCGAGAGCTATTCGGACAGATTGTGCGTCAAGTTCGCGAGCGGGAGACGCTGCTGGCTGGCGAATCGCTGCCAGATGATCGTAGATTCACGGCTCAAGATGCTGGGCAACGCATGCTGACCGATACGCGCGAAGCGCAACAAGCAGCTGCCGCAGCGGTGAGCCCTGTTCTCGAATTAGACAATTCGGATGGGCGGCTCGTACTTACACATCGCAATTTGGATGAAGTGCAAGTCAACTTCTATTTGATGGATATTGAATTGTTGTTCAGTCGCAATCCATTTGTGGTGCGCGGACAGGACAAGGTGCCTGTGATCCAAGCCAACTTGTCCAATCGACTACCGCTCGACGGTACAGCGACTTCACGTGAAATCGAAATCCCAGTGGAAATTCGCAACCGCAATTTGCTAGTTGAAGTTAGCGGGCAAGGCATCTCGCGGAGTACAGTCATCACCGCCAACTCGCTCAATGTCAATTTGGTCGAGCGCATGGGACGCTTGCAGGTCTTGGGCGACGACCGCGTGCCAGTCACAGGCGCGTACGTGAAAGTTTACGCCCAACACGCTGACGGTGCCGTCCGTTTTTACAAGGACGGTTACACGGACCTCCGCGGCCAATTCGACTATGCCACATTGAGCACGTCCGAGCTGGACACCGCGCAGAAATTCGCCATTCTTGTGATCGACGAAAAGCGAGGCGCGGTCGTCCGCGAGGCCGGTATACCGACGCGGTAAGCGTGTGCTCCTTTGGACTGCTCCGACTTGTCGGAGCTTTCCTATACGACGATCTTTCGCACAGGCGTTTGTCGCGGCGTGGGTAACCTGGCCGATGCCAATTGTCCTCGCCTTGAATTTTGTAGCCTCGCCCCGAAGCTGTCGCTTTTGCGCCGATACTGAAATGTATGAAAGCGGCGATAAATCGCCGCAGTCCAAAAAGGGGGAACCTTAGCAGGCAATCACCCGTCTACTTATCAAGGTGACGACAAAAGGGCCTTCGACTAGCTGGAATTCTAGAAATAGTGAGGAAAAGCTGGCATTTGGCGATGGTCGCGATTTTCACCTTAGTTGGCTGGCAAAGCTTCGGGATAGGCCTGTCGTCGTGCAAAGCGGTATATAGCCTCTTTTTTGCCTGAAAGCTTGCCGAAAAACCCCTTCCCGCGCCCGATATTCGTCTCTATCGTGCCGAATATAGAAACTAGCAACACCTCAACATTTCGCTCACACCATCTAAAATCATGATCGCCTCAGATGCTCAACCCGCCGTTCCAGAATCGCCGACGGGGCTTACCCGCTCGCTCGGGTTCGACTTTGCGTTGTTGGGTCTAAATGCTCGGGAATCTCGCGTTGAAGTCATTCGGAAGGCGGCTGCACAAACGGCGCAACGCATTCAGGAAGCAGCTGCCGGGGATGACGATGACCGCGAGGCAATGCTGGGCGATCTAGCGACCAGCACCTATCGTTTGTTAGATCCGCGCCGCCGTCAAAAGGCCATGGAACGGATACAATTGAGTCTATTTGGTGAAGTCGACTTTGAGCGACAGCAACTAGCACGCACGCCACTGCTGGGATTGGCCACGCCGGAACGTTCGCGCGACGAGGAATCGCAGCTTCGCGAAATCAAGCGTGAGATTGTGCAGCAACTTCTCAGTGAGACGCGAGCTACCACGCGTCGTGTGGGAACCATTACGCTCAGTCTGTTGGCCATGCTAGTCCTTCTAGCGTCAGCCGTTATAACCGTCTGCTCGTAAGACTTCAGGGCTGTGTGTGGGTTAGGCCAGATTTTCTGTACTTCTCGCGTCGTAACCGTTCACGCTTGTGACAGGGGCGGGAGTCTTTTCAGCCTAAAACTGCTCAACCCACTAGCAACCACATCATCCTACTAGCGGTATTACATGGGAGATGGGTGCTGCTGAAAAGACTCCCGACCCTTTCCTGTCTGATCCAAGTTCGTGAAAGGCTACCTCGCGTCTTCCCATGCACCGTCCGTTGCGTTGGACATGACATATTAAATGCATTGATTCGCGGGGGAGGGCCAGCCTCGACCGAACTGCAAAATTGCGAGAAGCACGACAATGCTCGCCGCCTCGGTATAATGAGTTTTCGACTTGCCAGGAAATTCATTTTGCCCCAGATTGCACATGACTAGCTTAACGCAAACATTTCCCAAGACGCTTGCACAACTGCGAGACAGCGGGTGGCAGTCCAAGACTGTCAAGCAGGAGATCCTCGATAACTTCACGCGTATGTTGGCGGGAGACGAGGAGCTGTTTCCGGGGATTGTGGGATACGAAAACACGGTCATTCCCGAAATCAACATTGCCCTGTTGGCTGGGCACGACATGTTGTTCATGGGCGAGAAGGGGCAAGCCAAGAGCCGCTTGATGCGCTCGCTGGTTCGATTCTTGGACGAATTCATTCCGTTCTTGGACATCCCAGGTGCGCCGATCCATGAAGATCCACTAAAGCCCGTAACCAACCTTGCCAAACGTTTCTTGGCAGAGCACGCTGATGAAGAAAAAGTGCCAATCGCTTGGTGGCCCCGCGAGCAACGCTACGCCGAACGATTGAGCCCAGGCACAAAGTTTGCCGACATCATCGGCGAAATTGACCCATCGAAGTTAACGGGCGGCGTAAGCATGAGTGCTGAAGAGGCGCTGCACTTTGGGCTAATTCCGCGCATGCATCGTGGTATCTTTGCCATGAATGAGTTGCCCGAACTGGATGAACTCGTGCAGGTTGGCCTGTTCAATATTCTCGAAGAGCGCGATGTGCAGATTCGCGGTTACCCGATTCGATTCGACTTGGATATCTTCATTTTATTTTCCGCCAATCCCAGTACCTACAACCGTAGCGGAAAAGTCATCCCGCAGTTGAAGGACCGGATCGGTTCGACGATCCAAACGCACTATCCGCAGGATCGCGAACTGGGGATTGAGATTACACAGCAAGAGGCGCACGCTGATTTGGATGGTGCGTATCCGGTTCAAGTGCCGTACTTCATGGCGGAGATCATCGAAGAGATCACGCGACAGGCGCGTAAAAGTAAGTATGTCGATCAAGCGTCGGGCGTTTCGGCCCGATTTAGCTTGGCGAACTACCGTGCGATGATCGCCAGCGCTCGGCAGCGAGCGATTGTGTTGGGCGAATCTCCAGCCGTACCACGCATCAGTGACTTGGGGCACCTTTACGCTTCGTCGCTGGGGAAATTGGAACTGGACCTGATGGGCAGCCATCAAATGAGCGAGCGCCAGGTGATCGACGCGATCACGGCCGAAGCGATCAAGGTGGTGTTTCAGCAGTACATTGAAGAGTTCGGGCTTGGGGAAATCGCAGAGATTTTCAGCAAGGGGGTACGGATTGAAGTCGGCGATATGTTACCGAGCGTCGCCTATGCCGACCGGTTGCAAGTCGTACCGCCAGCCTGGGAAAAGGCCTTCGAAGTCAACGCCAGCGACAATGCCGCCGTGCGTGCGTCATGCGTGGAATTCGTCTTGGCCGGACTCTACTCACGCGATCAAATCAGCCGTTCTCAAAAGCACGGCCAGGTTCATTACGAAACGTAACTCAACCACTTGCTGGAAACCTGGCTCTTATGTCGCGCAAGACCAACTACCGTTTCTCTCGCAAATCTACCTTGGGTGGCGTAGTCCACACGTATCAAAAATACGATCCGGCTAAATTCCCCAGTCCTACGAAACCGCCTCCGGATTTTGTGTCGCCTGCCTTTGAGCATGCGCTGATGTACGGTAGCTATCGCGAATTGACGGATGAGGAGCTGGCGCGGGCCATTGAGATCGATCCGAGTCAATTGGCAAATCTGGGGCCGAGCATTGACTATCTCAAGGCTCTGCTGGAGGAACGCAAACGCAAGATTCTCGAAAGGTATGAAACCGATTCGGTGGAAAGGAAAGCCAAGCAAGTTTTTGAGAAGAGTGCCGCCCGAGCCGAACCGCCTAAGCAGCTGCGCGGTATCTTCAAGAAAGCCGTGGCAGATCGCCAAATCTACTTGCTCGAACGCATCTACTACCAGATCGGCGATGATACCGATGCGTTTGCTGGACAATTGGTGCAGGTCCTTGAGAGCCTTGGCAATCATTACCAAATTGACGAATTGGCATCCAAGTACGTTTTTACGGGTGCGGAGCGCATGAGTATCGACAAGGCTTTGGAGGTCAAGGAGGAGTTGGAAGCGATCGATGAGTTGCTCAAGCAATTGGACGAAGCCGCGCAAACGGCGCAGATTGGCGTGATCGATATGGCCAAATTGGGTGAGTTCGCATCGACCGAAGATATGTCGAGTCTGGAGGAGCTGCGCAACCAGGTGGAGAATATGGTTCGCGAGATGGCTGAACGCCAGGGGCTTGAACGCGACGCCAGTGGTGCATTTCGTTTGACACCGCAGGCATACAAGATCTTTCAAGGGAGGTTGTTAGAGTGCATCTTTTCCAAGCTCCAGCCCGGGCGCAGTGGCCGCCACACTGGGCGCATCGTGGGTGAAGGGAGTGTCGAACTGCCCCAGACCAAACAATATGAATTTGGCGATAGCTTAGCCAATATGGATACTACGCAAACCGTGATCAATGCGATGTTGCGCGATCCCGATGCGAGCCCCGTCCGCCTGCGAAGTAATGATATCGAAGTCCATCGCACCCGCAACTCACCCAAGTGTGCAACGGTGGTCATCATGGACATGAGCGGATCGATGCGCTACGACGGGCAATACATCAATGTCAAACGCATGGCGTTGGCGTTACAAGGTCTAATCACCAGCGAGTATCCCGGCGACTTTCTCCGGTTCATCGAGATGTATACCTTTGCCAAGTTGCGAACGCCGGGCGAAATCGTCGAACTGATGCCCAAGCCAGTCACGATTCATGATCCCTGGGTCCGGTTGCGGGCCGACATGAGTCGCGAGGATATCAGTGAGCATCAGATACACCCACACTTTACGAATATTCAGCATGCCCTGCGGTTGGCTCGGCAAAACTTGGCGACCGTTGATACGCCCAACAAGCAAGTAATTTTGATAACGGACGGATTGCCTACGGCGCATTTCGAAGACTCGATGTTGTATATGTTGTATCCCCCTGACGCGCAGACCGAGCAAGCGACGATGCGCGAGGCGACACTCTGCCAGCGGGACGGCATCGTGATCAATATGTTCTTGGTCCCGAGCTGGTCGCAGTCCGAAGAGGATATACGCTTCGCCTATCGGGTGGCCGAAAACACGCGTGGACGGGTCTTTTTTACAGCAGGTCGTGACCTGGATCGCTTTGTTGTCTGGGATTACATCGACCGCAAACGTGAGATTCTTGGTTGAGCCCGGGGTAACATTCAAATGGCTGTGGGGCGGTTCGATTTTGATCTCCTCTCAAGAACAATTTAGGGTACAATGATGTTCCTGCCTAATTACTCCCTCCCATTTGCCCTGACTGACTATGTCACACCCCACCATAGGCCATCCATTTGGGTGTCGCTATTTTCGACGGAGCACGGCGTTTAGCCGTCGGCGTTTGTTGCAGGCTGGGTCGTTATCTGCCCTCGGGCTCGGGCTCGGTGGTGTTGCTGCAGGCCGAGCGCTGGCTGAACAGGCTGGATTGCAGTTGCCGGTTCAACGCGCCAAAGCGTGTATTTTCTTGTTCATGTGGGGCGGTCCGAGTCAGCTTGAGACTTTTGATCTCAAGCCAGATGCGCCGAGTGAGGTGCGGGGTGAGTTCAACCCAATTGCGACCAAAGTTCCTGGGATTCAGATCTGCGAGCATTTTAGTCGCTTGGCCAACTTGACGGACAAACTGGCGATTGTCCGCTCGCTGACTCACGATGATCCAGCACATTTGTCGAGCGGCCATGCGACTTTGACGGGCCAGCTTGCACCAGTTCTAAAGAGCGACGCTGATCCGCCCAGTGCTAAAGACTCTCCGCACCTGGGATCGCTGATTTCCAAAATGCGCCCAAGTCATACTGGCTTGCCCGATTTTGTGGCAATGCCTTGGAAAGCCTATCATCCAGCAGCGCCGGGCGGTGAGGCTCCTGGACAACACGGCGGTTGGCTCGGGTCAGCCTACGATGGAATGCTATTGAGCGGCGATTTGAACGATCCCAATTGGCAGCCTCAGGGCCTGGCTTTGCCCGCCGACATCGGACTGCAGCGACTGGAATCACGCGTAGCCCTGCTGCAGCAACTTGATGCGCAGCGCGAGCAGTTGCATCAGTCGTTGCAAGCGTCATCCTACGAGAATCATCAAACACGGGCGATGGAAATGCTGGGATCGTCCCAGGTGCGCAGTGCGTTTGATTTGACGAAGGAGAGCGACACGACGCGCGAACGTTACGGACGCAACATACACGGCCAATGTGTACTGATGGCGCGACGCTTGGTCGAACACGGCGTGCCGCTCGTCTCGGTCAATTGGCACAACGATGGCAAGAATTTTTGGGACACGCACGGAGATAACTTTAATCGCTTGAAGAATGACTTGATTCCGCCAGCCGATCTGGCACTATCGGCCTTGTTAGATTTGGAGCAACGAGGTCTACTCGAGGAAACGCTGGTCGTCTGGGTCGGTGGTTGGTCCGGCGGCCCCCAGATCTCCCAGCAGAATGCTGGGCGAACACTGGCCATTTTGTTACAGCGGCCTGTTAGCCGGTGGCGATCAACCCGGTAGCGTGTATGTGGCAGCAGCGATAAACATGCTGCCTATCCGGCGACGGACCCGGTTAGTCCGCAGGATTTTGCGACCACAATCCTCCACGCACTGGGTCTGCCGACTGATGCTTCGCTCCTGGATCGTGAGCATCGCCCGCATCGAATCGCAGCGGGAAGAGTGCTGCATCGATTGTTGGCGGGATAGTTCCAGCGATTTAGAAAATGTCTATACTGACTATCTGACTTTTGGCGCGGAAGATGCTTTAACAATAGCAGGATACCAGGATGTCGACTTCTCCCTATGCACCACCGCCTGTACATTCATACGCTTCCTCTGGTCCGGCAGCCAAGGTGCGACCGACGAGCGTAACGGTCATTGGCATCCTAGCGATTGCCTTCGGCCTGTGGGGATTTTTTGGCGGTTTGGTGTCGATGGCATTCATGTATGCTGTGCAAAATATGGATGGGATGCCTCCCAATCCAGTCATGGAAGCAATGTATGATGGGCCCTATGGGCTCTTCATGAACGTGGTCGGCGTATTGGGTTTGATCATCGCGATCGTGCTGGTGGTCGCTGGCGGCTTGCTGCTGGCGATGAAAAAAGCTGGGAGAACTTTGGCTTTCCTATATGCGTTCTACACCATTGTTATGGCCGTGCTGACACCGATTTTTATGACGATCTTCGTGTTGATGCCGATGATGCAGAATGCAGGCAACGGCCCAGAAGCGGCTGGCGCGATCGGCGGTGTAATTGGTGGGATAGTTGGCGTACTGTCTTTAGTCTAATTTTTCCCATTTGCATTCTGTACTTCTTAACACGACCCAATGAAGCATGCGTTCGACACTTGAGGGCAGCACGCTGGCTAAGCTGATTACCGACATTAGGGATTTCGACGCAGGGACTGCGTGGTGCCGTCGTAGCTGTCAAATTTTGATGGAGTTCATCGTGGGCATGCCCGCTTGATCGCGGAGGTGGTCGCCCAGGCTGACCGCTTGCAAGCACCGACGTTGGTTATGACGTTTGATCCACCGCCGCAAGCGATTTTGGTGCCTGCTGACGTTTGTATACCCCTGACTCCCATTCCGCGCCGAGCCGACTTGTTATCGGAGCTTGGCGTCGATATGGTCGTCGCCTACCCAACCGATGGTCAGTTATTATCACTGTCGGCGCGCGACTTTTTTCAGCAAATTATTGTGAACACCTTCCACGCTAGCGGCATGGTCGAAGGTCCGAACTTTCGCTTTGGTCGCGATCGCTCCGGCGGTGTCGATTTGTTGGACGAGCTGTGTCGCCACCAGGCGATCAGCTTTAGCGTTGTGGAGGCCGCAGCGGACGCAACGGGTATGATCTCGAGTACGCGAATTCGCGGGCTGCTAGCCGATGGTGACATAGCCGCTGCTAACGCGATGTTGACGCAATCCTACCAGCTCAGCGGCATTGTTTCACCTGGCGCACAGCGCGGTCGTGAGCTGGGCTTCCCAACAGCGAACCTCACTGACATCGCCGCTTTCATTCCAGCCCATGGCGTTTATGCGGGCTGCGTTACGATCGCAGGACGACGTTTCCAAGCTGCGATCAACATTGGTCCCAATCCGACTTTCGATGAGGCACAAGCTAAAGTTGAAGTTCACATCTTGGGGTGGTCCGGGACGTTGTATGGACAATCGCTCTGTTGTACTCTGACCAAACGGATCCGCGAGGTGCGCCGATTTGCATCCGTTGGAGACTTGCGTGCGCAGATTGAGAAAGACGTGGCTGAGGTTGCGAACGGGCACTAGGAAAATATTGTTAGCCGTTCACGAACCTGGATCAGACAGGAAAGGGTCGGGAGTCTTTTCAGCAGCACCCATTTCCCATGCGATACCGCTGGTGGGAACATGTGGTTGCTAGTGGGGTGGACAATTTTGGGCTGAAAAGACTCCCGACCCTGTCACAATCCGGTACATCGTGAACGGTTACAAATTTTGTTAGGCGAGGATCAGGCTGGGTGAGGTGATGCCGGTGCGGCGGGCCTTGATGCGGATGTAAGGCGGAATGTGATAGCAACGGTGACCGAAGCTGCCAACAACCGCGTCGGGCTTGGCGTGCAGCGGTTCTGTGAGATCCTCGATGACGAAGCCGCTGCGACAGATTCCACCGAGCAGCGAATTCCAGCTGTGAATATATTCCTGCGTATTGGGCTCACGAAGTTTGCTGGGGGATTTGGCTTTGGCGACTGGCGAGCGATCGTAGTAAGCTTGCTCGATCACGTATTGTCCCGTAAACGTTTCCAGGGAAGCTTGGAGATTGGTGGGTTGTTTGTGCTGGCTGATATAGAGTCCACCTGGACGCGTCACCCGTGCAACTTCGGGAAACAGCCTCTCGATCGAAGGCAGATAGCAAGTACTGACGGGATGAATTACCAAGTCGAATTCTCCTGTGTCCAACATCGATAGATTATCCATGGAGGATTCGATCGTGCGGACGGCAAATCGCCGATCCTCAGCAATTTGGCGATCCAGTTCCAGCATGCTGGGGCTCAAATCTAGCACGGTAACGTGCGCACCAGCGGCGGCATACAATGGGCCATGTCGCCCACCACCTGCAGCAAGGCATAAGACGCGCCACCCTGCGATACCGCCGGTCAGCCAGCCAGCGACATCGACGGTTCTAAGCGGATTGGCCAGCTCTTCGTCGCGCGCCGGTCGTGTCAGTGGGTGTTGCGCCTTGGCCATCGAATTCCAAGCGCGACGATTGTGGTCCAATGCAGCACTTTCATCGCGGTGTTCGGACTCAAGCATGCGTGGGCTCCCAGAGTTTTTCTAAGCTACGCGCAGCCACTAGGCAGACTGGCACTTGGATTTGCGCGATGAGCGTTTGTCGCTTGTCGTCCAGGACGCGCAGCAGCGACCGCCAAGCTTCTAGCGGGCACGCGCCTTGAACCTCGACGCGCTGGAGTCTTCCGCCGTAGTCGTAGAGCATTCCGTATAGTTGCCAAAGGCTAGAAGTGTTGTTGATTGGCTCGGTGCTTCCAGCCCAGGCGAAAGAGCCATCAGGTTCAAAGTAGAAACGATCTAACTGCTGCAACCCCTCAGCGGCTTGTTCAAACGAGATGCTGAATCGACTCTGCGAAAGATCTTCGCACTGGATCGTAGGCAACTCGACGCCGTTAATGAGTATGGACTCGCTCGACGGGAGTTCGCCTGCGCGTGCGTTGCACGCATACAGATGGACGTGAATCGCCGGTAACCATTCTGGATTCACCATGTCTTCGGAGGCCTGTTCTACGAGTCCTATCGTCGGGTGCGATAACTATTATCAGCTAGTTCTATCGACTGGCGACGATGTAGCCTAGGATAGCACCCAGCAGGAGTGCGGGCGGGATGACGATTGCCATCGTCATTGCAACCAACATGCCAGTACTCATGCGCGCACCGACTGGTTTTTCCATGGTGGGTGTATTGCTGACGGTGGGTGGCTGGATTGCAGCGATCGTTGCGGAACCACCGCTGTGTGGCAATGCTGACGATGCGCTGCCCGCGCTGGTTCGCGAGTCGTCCCCCGCGGTGGTATTGTTCTGTGCGAGATCGTTCACGGAGCTTCCGAATTCGGAACTTCCGTGCTCCCATGGTGGCGGGTTCAACGTGTGCGAATTCGGCGTAGGCGGCACCCGGTCGTCTTCGTGTGAAGGGGGCGGCGGGGCCATCCATGGCGAGCGTGACATGCTGATTGCGCCAACGCCCAATGCTTCACTTACCCAGGGTTCGAGTCGTGCAGCGACTTCGGCGGCGTTTGTAATGCGTTTGGAAGGATCCTTTTCCATCATGTCGGCGATGATGTCGACAAAATCTTCTGAGATATCTGGAGCAAATTTGCGCGGATGCCAGGGCGTTTCTTCGATATGTCGACGAAGTTTGCTGGTGGTATCGCCACCGGGGAACGGGACTTTACCGCACACGGCGTAATACAAAGTGCAGCCCAACGAGTAAATATCCGAGGCGGGTTTGATTTCGAGGGGCGTGCGAATTTGTTCGGGAGACAAGTAGTCGGTGGTACCGACAATTTTGCCAGCGCGCGGATCGTTCACCAGATCCTTAGCAAAGCCAGCCAGCCCTACGTCGGAGACTTTGGCATCTCCTGACGGAAGCACCAAGATGTTTCCAGGTTTTACATCGCGATGTACCAAGCCCTTGCTGTGCGCGTATTCAAGCCCCAGTGCGGCGTGCATGATGATCTTGGCAGCTTGCTGCATTGGCAGCGCTCCACGCGATTTGACCAGCTTTCGCAGATCCATCCCCGGCACGTATTCGGTGACCAAGAAATGTACTTTGCCGTCTTGGCCAGCGTCGTAGGCGCGAACGAGGTAAGGGCAGTCGAGTCCAGCTTGCATGCGAATTTCCCGGTTGAAACTCTCGCGAGATTCCTGGGTTGCCCGCGTCAGAGGCAGGACTTTGACCGCGCATTCGCGCCCCATCACTTGGTGTACCGCCTTGAAGACTTGCCCCATTCCACCTTGGCCAATCCAGTCGGTGATAATGTAAGGACCCAAGTTGAGTTTTGTTCGGCCCGCCAGCAACTGGTCCGCTTGGTAGGTCGTCAAGATTTCTTGCTCAACCAGCAAGTCGGCGAGCATGCGATCCGGCACGTTCGATGTCGCTACGCCTTGCTGACTCTGGCGGTGGCGAGCGACACGCAGGCAGTAGTCGAGTTGCTGGGCAGTGACCAGTCCACTGACAAGGGCTGAGGCTTGCAGCAGCGATTCAGTTTGTTCGGGTGATCCCGACGCCATGGCAAGTTCTCGTTTTGGGTGCGATAGGCAAGGACGTTGGAGAAATGACCGGCTGGAAGCCTGTCCCGCTTTTCTACCGTCACACTTTAGCATAGTCATCTGGTGCTGCGAGGCCCAATATTGGCCAGTGCCTAACGAATAGCCGCTCGATCGGCTATCCTAGGGGTTTGGAATATCACGAAAGTTTTTGGTAGCCGATCTTGCCAGAGATTGAAGGTCTTGTATGGGCGCGTCCGAGGTCTGGCGACTTCCGCTATTTTAATTTTCTCTTACTACTCACAGTGATACACGTATGGTTGACTCTCCAGCAATTGACGTTCGCCAGTTGCGCAAGGAATACAAAGACGGAATATTTGGTCAGCGGCGGTTTCTTGCCTTGGGAGGCATCGACTTGACGGTCAACCGTGGCGAAGTATTCGGATTGTTGGGCCCCAATGGGGCTGGCAAAACGACGTTGATCAAAACGCTGCTGGGCATTGTCCGCGGTTCCGGCGGCGAAGCATTCTTACTGGGCGATCGAGCGGGGTCAAAGTCGGCGCGGCGCAAGATTGGTTACCTGCCCGAAAACCTCAGTTTTCCATCGCATCATACGGGCATTCAGGCGCTGCGGTTCTACGGACGGCTGAGCTATGTGCCCGAGGCACAGATCCGCCTGCGGTCGGAAGATTTGCTCGAGCGCGTGGGACTTTTGGGCCGAGAACGCGAATTGGTTCGCAAATATAGCAAGGGTATGCGTCAGCGATTGGGCTTGGCTCAGGCGATGCTGCACGAACCGGAGTTGCTTATTTTAGACGAGCCAACTGATGGCCTGGATCCCGTGGGACGATCGGAAATTCGCAAGTTGATAACTTGGCTGAAACAACAAGGGAAAACCGTTTTCCTGAATAGTCACATTTTGCAAGAAGTGGAATTGGTTTGCGATCGCGTGGCCATTCTCGCAGGCGGACAACTGCGCGGCGTTGGGACGGCCCATGAACTTACCCAGCAATTCCACGGAGCGCTCTCGACGCTGGTGCGCATCGAAATCGCTGGCGAAGTCGCGGCGATCGACAAACTGCGACTAACTGAAAGATGTGAAGTTCTGCAATTGCCCGACGGACGCTGGCAGTTCACCGCCAGCGTCGAGTCGCAGGAAGATATCGACCGCGCGATCGATCGCATGCGCGCCTTGGGTCTGAGTATTCGTCAACTCGAACGCACTAGACCATCCCTCGAAGAAGTCTTTCTTTCGGCCATTCAATCGGGGCAACCGATTCTCGCTGCAGAAGTTCAGCCCTAGGCCTGAACAGATTGATCTCTAATTGTTGCCCTCCAATTTTAATACTCCAGAATCGTACGACTATGAAACCATATATTGCCATACTCATTGATTCGTTCTGGGAGGCAGTGGGTAGCCGCGTTTTGTGGGTCCTACTGCTCGGCTGGACCATGATCTTAGCTGCACTGGCCCCGTTTGGTTACATATCCGAGCGCAGCTACCAACTCACCGCACGTGACATCCAGAACCGAACACGTTTGCTTGAGCAGTTGGCCAAAGCTGCCAAAGGACAGGGAGCCCTAGATGTACGCGCTGTGGTCCGCAGCATGGATGCAGATTTCTTAAGACGTGTGGAGCAAGAGGCGAGTGGCGAGCCTGGGAACCGAATCAATGAAAGCGAAATTGCCAAACAACTGAATCTCTCCCTGCAAGACGATACCCTTTACTCAGCTGAGGCCTTCCCAGGCGCCCAGCGTCGAACACGACTAAAACCGTTAATTGAACAACCATCCAGTGAACTGGGCTCCGAGGAATTGGAGGAACTTAATCGAAATCTACTTAAACTAGCGTTCCCGCTGGAGCTGCGTTCGCCACGAATCGAGCAGTTGTATATTGGCTACGCCGGATTCAAGTTGGGCAACGCATTGGGTGTCTCGCGCCGGCAGATCAAAGAGTTCTTTGAGCCAGTGTTGTTGAGCATCATCATCAAGCTGGGATTGGGCGTCGTCGCTGTCTTTGTGGGACTGATAGTCACCAGCTCGATCATTCCTGATACGTTTCGCACGGGTTCGCTTCACTTGTTGCTGAGCAAGCCCATTTCTCGAGTGTGGTTGTTTCTGTCGAAGTTTCTCGGCGGCTGCATTTTTGTATTTGTGAATATTTCTTTCTTTCTGATCGGCTTGTATTTTATCGCTGGCTGGCGACTCGATATCTGGAACGTAGGGCTGCTGGGTTGCATACCTTTACTGATGTTCGTCTTCGTTATCTTTTATAGCGTGTCGTCATTGACCGGATTGATTTGGGGGAATCCGATCATTAGCGTAGTGTGTTGCATGATTTTTTGGATGTTCTGTTTTGGGCTTGGATTCGTATATGAATTCATGTTGCCCGCCGTCGAGATTCGCCCCCAAATCGGCAATATTCAAGTGATCGATGGCCGACTCGTGACCGTTGATCAACGCGGGCGGGTTGGGGTTTGGAACGATCAGTTTTCGGTCTGGCAACCTGCGCTGGAAAGCGATGCTCGCGGGGAATGGCGAACCTACGGGCCAGTCTACATTGCTCAGAAGCGTACTGCCGTGGTCAAGGCATTCGAAATGACGCCGTTTGGTCCCAACTCGGATGCACGCAAAATCTCCCTAGTGCGTTTTTCGGATAGTGGGCAGCCTCCGGCAAGTTCGGAAGTAGGCGAATCTCACAACGACGAAGAGTCTGCTGAGAGTGGCACGCCTAAAGACGAGAATGACCAAGCTGAAGATGACCAAGCTGACCAACTAAGTGATAAAGTAAGCGATCAAGCTGAAGTGGGCGTCAAGAGTATTGCGGCAGCCAGACGCGAACCTGTCTGGAATGCCGACTTGGGGCCCGAATTGCCGCAGCAAGTCTTTGCCTTGCTGCAAATGGGTGATTCGGTCGTCGCTGCTTGCCGCAGTGGACTGTATGAACTGGACTTTGATTTGCTAGATGCCATGCAGGACGCACAGGGTGGGATTTTTGGATTTAAGTTACCTTGGGTCAAATCGCAAGCGTTCAAGAAAATCTCCCCGCCGGATTTTTATTTTGGTGAAAGCATGACTGTCTCTGTCCTTGCCGACGGCAGTGGCTGCGTGGTTTACACATCGGGCGAATTGACGGTAATGCGCAAGGAAGACGACATGCTTGTGTCCGGCGACAGTGTCCCGGTCAGCCAACTAGTGAACACACCTGCTAACGAAGACATTGCGGCCGATGAGACGGTCCTGAACTCCGAGGATAGTCGGGACTTGGCGCTAGTCGAAATGAATGAAAACTATTGCGTACTGGCTCGTGTCGGAATGCCCATATTGATCTTCAATCCGCGGTTCGAGGTCTTACATGAAGTCGCGATACCCGATGAGTTTGTAGTACGTGAAATCTCTTGGGTACCCGGGTCGGATCGGCTGGCAATCATCTTGCAGAGTGGAGAACTGTTTGAGCTGGACTGTGCGACCCAGAAACTGAGCCAGGTTAGCCTGCCGTTTTCAGGGAAGTGCACAAGCATGCGCTGGATGGACAAGAGTCATGTTTATCTAGCATCGCAGCCTAACCAGGTTCGTTTAGTCGATATGGAAGCAGTTCGAGTCGACCAAGCGTATTTGCCGACAAAGACACGGTTAGAGTACATATTTAGCGGAATCATCAAGCCGCTGTACTTGGTAAACCCCAAGCCTTCGGCGCTCGATAATGCAACAAGCTACTTATTGACAGGTAGCCGTACCATGAACGCTCAGCTTGTTTCGGGGGACCTTAGTTCGGCGCAGCGAGAATTGGACATCTGGCAGCCTATTTACAGCAATCTCGCCTTTGTGCTCGTCATCTTGGGTATTAGTTGCGTGTACGTGGCACGTAAAGAGTATTGATGGCAAAAAAATGCCCCAGTAGTCTGGGGGATGCCCTCTGAAATGCGGGGTCTTGCGCGGGACCGCTGCGAAATTGAGCGCCTTTTGCGATCGTTGGCGTATAGTGGGTGTTTACTGCTCTTCAATCCTCCAGTCGATCTGATCAATTATGTTGAGAGTCTTAATTGCACTTGCAATTTTGCAAGCCATGGCCTGTAAGTCATTTGCGGAATTTGTGATCGATATTCAGCCTACGGAAGCTCTGTCCGCAAATCCGGACGCACTGAACGCTTTCCTGTTGGCGGCTGACCAATGGGAAGCATTGTTTGATGATGATGTCACTGTGCGAATCGATGCCGATTTTCGCGCATTGGGGCCCGGCATACTGGGGCAAGCTGGTTCGGCAGTGTTTCGCGACGACTACAGTGATGTCAGGACTGCGATGATGGCAGATGGTTTGCCGTACGTTGACAATGCCATTCTCAATTTCCTGCCAGACGCGGTGCAGTATGATGTGCCAGCAGGCGTATCTGTGAATGCCGGGCTATTAGACATGACCCGGGCCAACGCCAAGGCGCTTGGACTTGTGGCCGCCCACTCAAACGTGATCGATGCTGCCATCGCGTTCAGTACTAGTTTCACGTTCGACTTTGATCCTTCAGATGGTATTACGTCCGGTGCCTTTGATTTCGTGGCAGTGGCAGCTCATGAAATTGGGCATGCACTGGGATTCGTGTCGACGGTGGATGACATTGATGAAGGGGCCACGAGTGTGGTGGCGGCTACGCTCGACCTCTTTCGATTTCAGAACGGAACCGCCAACGACCCTGACACTGCCGTAGATTTCTCCATGGCAACTCGCAGCTTGCGGCCAAATGTTGTAGCGGTCTTTGATGATACCCAGAATGAATACCTTTTTTCCACAGGGCGGCTTACCGGCGATGGCCGACAGGCAAGTCACTGGAAGGATGGCCTGGGCATTGGCTTGCTGGATCCCACGCTGGCACCAGGTGAATTAGGCGTTATCCGCGAGCCGGATATTCGCGCTCTGGATTTGATTGGCTGGAATCGTATTACTGCTGTTCCCGAGCCATCTTCGCTGCTTCTGATGGTGCTCGGGTTGTCCTGCGTCTGCCGTCGTAGGTCATGCAATCGTTGACTTCTGCGGCGAATTGATCGCGAACTGTGCATCGCGTTGCGCATCGGATAGAATGTGGCTGGATTCGTTAGTTTAACGGCAATACCGTTCATCGAAGCAAGACAATGTAGTGGATCTCGCCAGAGATCCCTGTGTCATGGGAAGTCTGGCGACTTCCATTACATTCATTGAACGGCATTGCGTTTAACGGCATTGCCGCAGGCGTCGGCAACACGCGAGTCAAACTTCTGCATCCGAGCTTAGCTTAGGATCGAGCGGTTGTTTATGGTCGCCTTGCGCTCCGCGAAAGGATGTATATGGTGGACTTTCGCGGAGCGAATGGCGACACTTATTTTTCGCGCTATCTTTAGGCGACACTTTTCGTTTTGGAATCAACGATGCGAGTCTTAATCATCGCGGCCTTCACTTGCGTTGCGTCGGTCATTTTATGTTCGCGCGGCGACGCCGATGAAGGTACGCAGCAGGGCGCTAGTATATCGGGTGTGCTCCAGCTTCCAGTAGACGACACACACCACTTGGTTTCGGAAGCAGAGTTGCAGAGCGTCGTGGTCGACTTGGGTTCTTCGTCTTTTGTGACGCGCCGGACAGCCTTTTTGAAAATCTGGAATATGGGTGCTAGCGCTTTGCCCGTGTTGGCTGCTGCGCAACCAACGCAAGTTGCAGAAAACGAGAACCGACAGTTGATGGAGAATCTCGCGACGCTGCAGCTCCTGTTAAAACTTGGCATCAAACCCGGATCTTCCAATGACTCACGCAAGCTGGTGGAACTCCTCAATGATCTCCACCCACAGAAGATTGTGGAGATCTGCAAGTTGGGCCATTGGGAATTGGCGACACAGCTTGTCAAGGACAATCGTGCGTTACATGCGGCCCTTAGTGACGATTACGGTCGTTACTCGATGAATCTAATCGTCGAAGCGGCTTATCAGCAGGGGGATCTGCAGCAAGCTTGGCCGATCATTGTGGCGGTCACTCCCGCTGGCCAAACTGCTTGGATGGCGAACAAGCTGCAGTATGAAATTCCTAGCGAAGGCATGGGCGACGACGAACGAGCGCTCCAGTTGTTCTATCGAGGCGAAGTCGATGCAGCGCTCGAACTTGCCACATCACCCAGTACGCGCATTCCGATGTTGACTCGCAGTTTTCGATGGTCGGCGTTTGCTGAAGAAGAAACGCAGCGGATGTTGGTAGGTGCCACGCCGGGACCCGCTCACATGGCAGCGCGGGCTGTACTGTACGAAATTGGTGGTAATGTGGCGCAGTCCGACGCGCTGTGGGACAAGATTCTGGAACCCACACCGAGCGATCTTCAATCCGCAGAATTGAATTCGCCAGAAGATGGACTGGACGAGACCGAAGAAGCAACTCCCCAGCTCGCGCCCGAGGCACCGCCGCTGGATCTACAGTCGCGGGTTGCCTTGCGGTTGCTAGGTGAACTCAGCAATCCAACTCGCCGCTTCGAATTGAATCAGTTTATTACAGCGTTGATTATGAGTGGACGCATTGCGCCGGTGGAACAATTCATGGCTTCGCTACCTAATTCGGCGGAAGGCTATTCGTTCTACGCTGCACGCAATGCCTATGGACTTGCGTTTGAGCAGGTTGGTCTCAGCCGAGACCTGTCGAATTTTGATGCGTGGCTCGGGGCGAAAGGCGAATTACTCTCTTCGAAGCCGCTACGTAGTAATCGCACAGAATTGGATCTCGTGGCCCGTGTGGCGGCCGCCCTGGTCGGCTTAGGACACACGGACAAAGCGGCTATGGCCATTGACATGCTGGCGGAAATTACCCCCAAACAGAATGTGCTGAACGATCCTGAAACGCAGTCCGTGATATGGCAGGGTGCCATTCTCCGTTGGCTTAGCCGCCACGAATCAAGAATGCTGTGCCTAAAAATGGCTGAGAGGCACTTTGATGGGATGGTCGACGACTGTCAACGGATTGTGCTCAGCGAGCTGTTTGAAGAACTGGGAGACGTGGCGCTGAAACTGTTCGATTCTGCACCCCAGATTGCAGACCATCCGCTGGATTCTAATTGGATCAAGCTGGAAAAATTGCGAGTCTGGGATCGTGAATATTTTGGTGCCGATGCAGACGTGACGATTGCCAATTGGCTGCGCACCGCACGACAGAATATTGCTCCAGAAGACTTAACGCCGGATCATCTCGCTCGACTAGCGGATTTGGCGAACAATTTTGGACTGGATGATCTCGCTCGTGAGCTGTTGTCAACGGATTTGCGCGAAGTCCGCGGTCTCGGAGCTCTCAACATGCATTGGCTCGAAGCGGCTGAGATGTTTAACGAGCAACTCGAGCCAGAATCAGCTTTGCCACTGCTTGAGTCATTGCGTGAACATGGTTTTAACATGCAGACCGCCTATGTGTGCGAAGTCGAAGCGCTGGTAATGACGGGCGAATATGATCGCGCGGCACTACTCAATCAATCGCGATGGCTAAGACCGCTAGCAGCCGAACGCGTTTATGCTGCTAGTTACGCCGACGTGGCTCAGCACTATGAGGAACGTGAACAGATTGAACTCGCCATGGAGTATGCGGAGCCAGCCTATCAACTCGCCGACACCAGTAGCCGCTTTTTCTATTTTGCGGGTAGTCGGTACGCCAGATTGGCTGAAGAGCAAAAGGACTATCTGCTGTCTGCCAATATTCAGCGTGCAGCCTTGGTCGAGGCGCTCAAGCCACAGTCGGATTTTGTGCAATATATGGTGGCTACTGGGTTCACCAGCTCCATTCGGTATTCAGCTCAGCAAGAGCGGCTGGCGCGGGCGATTGCTTGTATTGATCAGGGCGACATCGAAGCCGCACGTCGTCACCTAGAATTGTCGCATCGGCTACAGCCGCAAGATATCGAGGTGGTCGTTCAGTGTTTTCCGCGGCTCGTCAAAGCTGGTGAGCACGCCTTTGCAGATGAACTATTCGATCAATACGAAGCAGAGTTGCGGGCACAGATCGCGGCTTGGCCATCTGATGCAACCGCGCTAAACAACTTGGCCTGGATGTATTCGCAGTGTGACCGCAAGTTGGACGAAGCTTTGGATTTGGCTAAACGCGGCGTCGCTCTGGCACCCAGCTCACCGGTCTTTCTCGATACGCTGGCCGAAGTCGAATTCCGACTAGGCAAAGTTGAACGCGCCCTTGTTTCAATGCGCGGCTGCGTCCAACTGGATCCTCGCGATAGCCACTATCGAGAAAACCTAGTGCGATTTCGCCAAGGCCGCTAACACGCCAGGACAGGGTAGGCAGTCTCTTCAGCAGCGCCCGCCTCCCATGCCGATCCGCTAGCAGGGACATGTAGTTGCCAACGGCGTTGAGCAGTCTTGGGCTGAAAAGACAGCCTCGCTTCCATCGTCGCGACTGCGTAGTGAACCTCGGCAGTGCGTAGTGAACCTCAGGCGCTTTGCCACTGCGTAGTGAACCTCAGCGAGCCGTGGGCTCCCTAATGGCCAACTTGGCCCAAGAGCCCACGGCTGCCGCCGCTGAGGTTCACTAAAAGCAAAAAGAGCCCACGGCTAGCCTGAGGTTCACTAAAGGCTCATCTCAAAGCCGGGGCACGCTTTAAGAACCTGGCGGCGTAGTCCAAGTACTTGCGGCTGCCGGGACCATTGGAATGCGTCTGTACCGATTCGTGGATGATTCGCATGGCTACCCTTCCAGTCGTCTTCATTAGCTTGGTACTGTTCGGATGCGATGGCAAGCTGGACCAGCACTTGCGAAAGCTTTTCGGAACGTGGCTGCTTGGCGCAAATGCGCATTCAAGAGCTTTGGCAATTTGGGGGTCATCTAGTTCCGGGTCTTGGCGGTAAGCAGCTTGGAGAGCTCTTTCGACGGCTGCCAGCATGGGAGCGTGCTGGTTGGTAAATCGACTTCGCTGACCGTTCGAGACTGTCAGTTTCTCCTCATGCAGAATGATTTGCGGTTCAGGTCGGCGGTCTCGGCGTTTCTGCGCCTGCTTTAACTGTTTTAGTTGTTTTGGATTCACAGCTCGTAACACTCCGTAATTGTGGTTTCGTCTGCACAGCCTCGCCTCCATTGGAGCTGGCCGCTCAGAAAAGGCTAAGTTACCGAATTAGCGGCGAGTGGGTTGTTGGTCTAGTGCGCCGCAACTTCGCAGTGAACCTCAGGCGCTAGCCGTGGGCTCCTCAGGCGGCTTAGCCTACTAGCCGCAGGCTCCTAATGGCCAACTGGGCCCCAAGAGCCCACGGCTACGCCCTGAGTCCAAAGCGCGCTGAGGTTCACTAAGAGCCCACGGCTAGCCTGAGGTTCACTAAGAGCCCAGCTGCCTGAGGTTCACTGGAGGCACTGCCGCTTTATACCAATTCGGAACCTCTGCGGATTCTACAGGTAAACTGCGTTCTTCCCCAATGGCAGAATTTCCAACCCACATCATGAAAAAAAAAGACCGCAGTGTGGCACACTGCGGTCTTGATGGTTGGTTGAACTCGTTCGAGCTATAGAGGTGGCACTCGCCGAAATAAACTCTATTTCTTCTTCTTGCCCTTGGTGTCTTCTTCTTCCTTGACCTTCTTCTTCTTCTTCAGCGAAACCTTGACGACTCGCGTCTTGGGTATGCCCAAAACGGGATCGCCCTCGTTCCATCGATCGAGTTCTTTGAGTCGCTTGATGCGTTCGACGCGAGTCAGCACGTTACGAGATTTAATCGCACCGCCACTCACTTTGAGGCTCTTGTCGAGCGTCATTGTATTTCTCCAAACCTAATTATTTCTGAAAGCCCTCCCAGTGGGGGCCTGGACGATTCCTCGGAACCTCGAAGTTTACCGCCAAACTCAGTTCCTAGCAACGGCTGTTCGCCCTGCCAGCGGGCAAATCGCCAGCAAATACACGATCGGCATCAGCGGTGCCCGCATGCGCATATTGCTCCAATAAACGCTGTGGATGACAGTCAAAGTTAAGATCAGTATCAGGGCGGGCAGAAAGCCGACCAACAGTGCTCGCCGTTTTCGGTGAAACCACAGCCCACCGATTCCAGCGACGAACCACAGGAAATACCAACCGCCGATCGCAATGGTCGAGCTGATGGAAACATCGTTGGGCCACCAAGCCCAAAACCAGCCGATGCGGTATGCAATACTCAGCACGAACGTCTCTGGCTGCCTCGCTATCGTGGCTTTTGCTACCGCGTAAGCCAAGTGGTCATCAGACAGTTCTTGGGCGATCGGCGACACTGAGCTAGTTACGTTGATGTTGGTATGATCAAGTGCAGAAACATCTATTTGTTCGACGGGTGGCTCGCCCGGCTGAAGGATCTTTGGTTGATCAGCGGCAGCGGCTTGCAAAGCGGGCGGCAACGGAGCTGCTGGTGGTGCGAGCCAATACGCCGCGTCCAGCATGTCGCTTGCCGAATGGCGATCGCGGGCGGCCCAAGCAGCGTGAAAGTAGTCAGCGTCCCAGTCGCGCGACGGTCCATTCTGCGCAAAGTGGCGATAGAGCGACGGATTGTTGGCGAGCATCAGCGTATAACCACCATGGCTGGTCGCCCAAATCGACTTACCAAGCTGCGCCTGGTTGCGAAGCGTCCAAGGGAGGACGCAAATACTGACGCCAACTGCAGCCATAGCACAGTTGCACAAACGTTGTTTCCATGACCGGCTGCCAAGCCACCAGAGAGTCGCGGTGCACCCCGCCGCCCAAGGTGCCGCCGTGGGGCGCGCCAAGACGGCCATTCCCAGCAGCAGTCCTAGACCGAGTGCCAGCCCACAAGCCATACCAATACTCGTCTGAACACATTCATCCACGCTCTTAGAATCGCGGGACGCTTGCGGGGTCAAACCGATTGCTAACCAGACTCGCCAGGCTGCCAGCGCCAGTAGGGTTGCCAGCGTTTCGGTCATCAACAACTGACTAGCTCGCATCAGAAGTGGATCAAGCGTTACAGCCACGGCGGCCAAGGGTGCCCAAGCTAGTCCGAGTTTTCGCCCGATCGAGAGAGTCAACCAAACACTGGCTAGGCCCAATGTCAGATGCAGGGCGGCAACCCCCGCCAGCCATACTTGGCCATCTTCTACCAACCAACTCAGTAGCCATGGATACAGTGGTGGTCGGAAGGCGGTCGGACGGACGCTGCCATTGCTCGCTTCGAATCCATAAACGCTTGACTCGGACCAATTTACAGCCAACCGGCCATACGAATCCCAGTCATCACCTAGTCCGCTCATATTCGGGAACAAGACAGCAGATCTCACCAGCAGGGCGAATACGAGTGTTGCAAGTGAAATTCGGACTAGCGATCTGGAAGTCATGCGTTCCGTGGCTTTATTTGAAACTGGGGGCCTGCCATTCTAGCGTGTCCGCACATAGGTCCGCACATAGGGGTCGGGAGTCTTTTCAGCAGCGCCCGCCTCCGATGCGATACCGCTGGCAGAACATTTGGTGGCGAATGGTGAGCAATTTTGGGCTGAAATGACTGCCGACCCGGTTATGCTACCACCCCCCCGCTAGAGATATTAAAATTCGATAAAAGGCAGTAAAATCAACCCAAGTCCCCTGTTTTGCTATTAGGCTATAGCGATATACATCCTGCCGATATCCCTGGAGTTGCACATGTTACGTTGTGGGTTAGCCCTTACTCTGTTCCTGCTGTCTTCCGCACCGGTTTCATTGGCACAGCAATATACGGCCAGCGGGCGCTTCGAGTGCGAAGACTCGCCAGGATCAAGCACCTGCGCTGGAAGTTGCGATGGCACGAGCTGTGATGCCGCCCACACGCAGAATATGGCCAATTTACAGCCTTCCGCACCCTCGTGCCAATTCGATCCAACTCAACCAGCCGAGCCCGCAATCTACGTCGACGAGGGGTGCATCTCGACGATGGGTGGTGGAGGAGAAAGCCCGCCAGGTACGGGCCCCTATCTCGTCAAGGTTGTGTATACGTTTGCCAACGGCATGCGGGTGGGTGCCGAGCGCCGAGGTCAAACGCAGGCCGCGGCTACCTCGGCTGCTGACACGGTGACTGGATTGTGGGAATCGCGGCAAGTGCCAGGGCAGCCCGCAGGCACGAAATTCGGTGCGCGCGACATGAATAGCAAGAAAGTTACCGTCGAGCAGACCATGGACATGAGCGCACCGCCGATGGCCTTGCAGGCGGTGCCACAGATGCAGGACGTACCAGATCGTATCGAATTGCGAACTCCTCAGTTAGCACCGGCAATCGAACCACACGCGTACGTCTATCCTGCGGATCCAAATTACAACATGGGATCTATGCAATATGCACCCGTACCGTATTCCACCGCACCGTTGTACTACGGCCAACCAATGGGTGGCGTGCCGATGTATGGCCACACTGCGATGAACTACGGTGTGCCCTGCCCTGCCCTGCACTCTCCGGTGTTGCCCGGCAGCCCAGCAGTTTGCATGCCGAGCTACTGTGTGCCGCAACCCTGTGTGCCAAACCGTTGTGTGTCACGTTGTAGTCAACCAGCCGTCCCATGCACGCCATGTCGCCCACGCTGCCGGATTTTCGGACGGCGATAGGGAAAACCAGTATTTCAGACCATCTGGGATCATTACCAAGAGTTACTGTTCAACAAGAGTGAGACACCATGAGTTGCTTGCGCGCTGCTGTTTGTATTGCTTGCGTATTCGTACTTTCGTCGGTCGCGATGGCGCAGGAGCCATTTATGGTGGCCACAGGCCGCTTAGAGTGCGAAAACGATCCCAATCAAACGAGTGATGATAGGGGCGAATATGGCTACGGTTGCGATCTCTTACATGCCACCAACAAGACTTGGCTTGAACAGAACGCTACGCCGTTCTGTGGAATGGGTGGCGAACAAGCGATCTATGTTGATCTAGGATGCATTCCAGCCATGGGCGGAGTCAAGACTGCGTATACCGTCTGTAAAGTCAAATGGATCAACACGTATTTAGGTACGGATAACGTACTACGTAAGATCGGCGTAGAACGTACAGGCGCTACCTATTGCCAAGCTCGCGATGCCGTCGCTGTGGCAAGTGCGGCTTGGGAGAATTACTACGTCAATGGCATGAATGGCACGAAATACGGCCCGCTACAAAGTTCTATTGAGACCTCCAGTTGCCCTGCGACTCCATGTGGTGAAGTTGCATCGCACTTGGCTCCGTGCCACAATGCGGTGCCGTGCGGAATGTGCCAGCCAGCATGTAGTCCAGTGATTCAGCCGTACACACGCAACTGCATTCGTGCATGTGTTCCAGATATTCGTTGCACTCCCCGACAACCTCGCTGCCGACTATTTGGTCGTCGCTAGAATCCGGGGAGTCTAGGGTCGGGAGTCTTTTCAGTAGTTCCGCCAGCGATGGGATGCCGCCGATAGTAACATGTGGTTGCTAATGGGTTCAGCGATTCAAGCTGAAAAGACTCCCGACCCTGCCACACAGACCCATAGACCCTGTCACATACGACCCTGGTCAGTCCTTGGCAGCGTCGATGAGGTTCAAATGGAATCGTTGACGCTCAGCGGGGGTTAAGCTGCGAGTGGAAACACTTTCGGCGTAGCTCAGCGGCTCACAGGGGTGCTTGGCGGGAATGGCGTCCGTGTGAAACCACTGACTATCGCGACTGAACGGATGCCACGCCTGGTTGATATTGTGCCGGGCGCCACGCCGATTAGCGACTACTAAGTTGGATTCGCAACTCGGCAATGACCACAGCGTGTAGGCGTGCGAAGTAGCCGTCAGCAACCGTTCGCCATCCGGCGAAAATGCAAAGCGGAAGGTACCGCGCGGTGTGGACACTGAACACTCGGTCGCGGGCAGGTCGTTCAACTGCATCACTTTCAGAACTCGGCTCGCTCCGAGTAATCCGATGCGCTGCCCGTCAGGACTAAACTGCGCAGCTAATGTGCCAGTGGGGTCTTGGGTAACGTCGATCGGTTGGCCAGCGGTGTGCGGAATCAACCAAACAGTACTTCCGCGCCCAGCTTCTACGCCGGATAGAACCAGGGAGTGCGTGCCCGTGCTGGATATTTCGGCGTGCAGGGCATTCTCAATAGCAAACTCAGTGGCCGTGCGCTTCCTCAGGTCCCACAATCGTACCGGTTCGCCCTGAGCCACCGAAACAGCTTTATTGCCGCTGCGATCTATCCGAATCGCGCGAATGGCGGCCTGATGCCCGTCTAGACTACCAATGCGTGATCCATCGGAAACGCTCCACATCACCAGCTCGCCATTGTTTCCGCCGACTAGCAATACTTCTCCGCTTTCATCCATCGCTGCCGTGCTGGCTGGCGATCCCAGCGCGTTGGCTCGCTGCAGCACATTGCCTGCGTCATCCACAATCTGAATCAATCCGTCCTCGGAAACGGTTGCCAAGCGCCCGAGCGAGCTTGAGAAGCCGGCCCATAGGACAGGCGACGGATGCGCCCCACTGCTGTACGCAAACTCGCTTGTCTCATAATCGAAGACGTGCGCAGCGTTGCCGAATTCAGTGACGATCCATCGCTGCGAGTTTACATCGAAGTCGATCTTCGATGGATAGAGGTCAAGCTGCTCTTCGTAAGCCAATTCCTGCGACTCCAGCGCGCGAATTTGCAGAGCGGGCAATTCCGACTCAGTGCGCTTCAGCAAGAGAGCTACATGGTCATCGGCGAATCGAACGCTCGAGCACGGTCGATCGATCAGCGAAGTTGGTTGATTCTGTTCCACGTTCCAGAGCGTAGCTTGTTCGCTCGAGCCCACGACGACCCATGGTTGCGACGGATGGACATCGACGGCCACAGGGCCATTAGCAGCCAAGTCGAGATGGGATTCGGCGGCGAGCGATTCGTAGAAGCGTACAAATTGATTGTTTCTACTGTGCCAGGTAATTAGGCTCTGTCCATTTCCGAAGAACGCGACGCGGTTCACCGGACGCTCATCCGCGGCAATAACGGAAACGGACTCACCGTTTTCCACCGTGGTCACTGCCACTCGACTATCGGAATCGACGATCGCCAGGTGCTTGGCATCCGGGCTCAGTTGCAAATCGACAATGCGTCGATCTGGGCGCCGATCCCACTTGATGTTGCCCGTAGCGGAATCGATCGCGAAGTAGCGTTCACGGCCTAGTCCGCCCGTATGCAGAATGAAGAACTTTTGATCGGCGGCTACGCACACGCCACGGATCGCTTCACCAGGTTCACTAATCTGCCGTCGCGCGCCACTTGCCAGATCGACTAGAATCGCAGGTCCATCTATGGTGTGTACCAGCAGGTTTTGGCTGTCGACTAATTGAGTTCCCCAACTGGTTAACTCGCCGCCAAACACGCCGCGATAAATCTCACGCGAGGTGTCCACTTCGGTAACGGTAACGACGCGACCGTGAATTGTGACCAAGTGCCGACAGTCCGCACGTCCCGCGCTCAATTGCCCCTTCAGTTGGCATGGTTCAAGCTGTCCATTCAAACGACGTACCGTCGAAAAAAAACTGCGTCCGGGGAATGCCGCGACCCACTGATCGTCTGCGCTGGTTGCGCTCAGTTGCGTTACCGGTGAAGTAAACTCATCGGCAAGTAGATCAAAAGCGCGTTGCTCATAGCCCGACTCGGTGTTCCAGAGGCGGAGTGTACTGTCGGCAGATACGCTAGCGAGGAAGCGCGAACTCGACGATAGCTGTGCATCCGTGACGCTCGCATCGTGGCCGTGGAACTCACCCAGTTGCTGGCCGGTTTCGGTATCCATCAGGTACATCGACTTTTCGCAGACGACGAGCAATTGTTTTTCGGTTGGATGGAAGCGAGCGAAGCGGATCGTTTCTTGCTCAAAATCAAATTCACAAATGGATTGGAGGTTGTCACCACTGACGATCTGTACGTGGTGGATGCCAAAAAAAGCAGCTTGGTTCTGACGGCGGCTCACTTCCATAAACAGCCGTGGCAAAGTGACTTGAACAGCATTTTCGTCGGCCACCGCAGCAGCGGCGAAGAGCTGAATGGCTTGCATGTCTTGTACGACTAGGCGATTGGAATTGCCAGTAAAGTGGGCCGCTGCCCGGCCCTCGCCAGTCCAAGGAATTGGTTCACGAATGGGTTTGCCAGTCTTGCTGTCCCAGACGCGGATGGTGCCGTCGCTCGAGATCGTCACAACTCGCGTTGCATCTGGACTGAATTCAGCATAGTAGACTTGGTCCGTATGCCCACGGAAAACAACTAGCGGTTTGCCGTGGGTATCGTAGGTAGCAGTCTCGTTGCCTTGCCACAGCAAGATCTGATTACTGTCCGGACTGAAAATACCTGCGTGAACCTGATCGAGTTGCGAATTCGAAAACGTGTGTAACCTATCGCCATTGACGTCCCACAGGGCTGGTGGCTGAGTTTCACCCGCCGCAGATTGTTCGGTGGTCAGCACGAATTGGTTGTTTGGACTGAACGCAGCCGAGGTGATGGTGTTTCCGGTGCCAAAGGTGCGCAGCTCGCTTCCATCGCGAATACTATATAGTTTTGCTGGTGCTACCGTGCCCTTTAGTGGCGCGGCGCACGTGATGGCCCATTCTCCATTGGTGCTGATCGTCACTTGTTTGATAGCTTGGTCAGCTTCGAGCATGGTGAACTCATGATTGACATCGGCGGCAGCCAGCAGCGTTTGATTCGCTTCCAGTCCCGGTGCCAGCGGTGCGCCAGCTTTTGCCAACGCGAGGCTTAGACCTGGACTTGCGTTACGGACGGCGGAGGAATTCACCAGTAGTCGCAAGCTTTCGGACAGACTAAGCGCCGTTTGGGTGCGCTCCAATTGAGCGGCTTCTGCTTTCCAAGCGTACGTCACCAAGCCGGTGGCCACGAGGGACGTCACGAGAATGATCCCCAGTGACGCGGCAAGGGTGGCAGCAATCGTCTTATGGCGACCGAGCCATTGGCTGCAGCGCTTGACGACACCGGGACGCTTGGCTTTGATTGACTCGTTGTGCAGAAAGCGATGCAGGTCCTCCGCCATTTCACCCGCCGTAGCGTAGCGTTCGAGCGGATTCTTTGACATGGCTTTTTCAAGAATGGTTGCCAAGTCGGAAGGTACATTTGGATCAATCTTCCGCACTCGCGTTGGTGCACCGTACACCACTTGCCGCATGACCTCTTCGTTGCTTTCACCCTGTACAACCCGATGCAGCGTCAGCACTTCACAGAGTGTTACGCCCAGCGAATAAATGTCCGTACGATGGTCCATCAGCGCTCGGACACCGGTTGCCTGTTCAGGGCTCATGTAGCGTAAGGTGCCAAGCAGGTCGCCGGTCCGTGTCATCGAAGGTGAATTGCGGATGTGGGCCAAGCCGAAATCGGTGACCCAGACTTTGCCCGCATTATCGAGCATCAAATTTGATGGTTTGATGTCGCGATGTACGATCCCCGTGTCGTGAGCATGTTGCAATGCGTCTGCCACACGAATGCCGATGCGCGCAACCGTCTTGGCGACTCGCTGCGTGGTGGAGTGTCGACCGGAGCGCGTACTGAAGTCGGCTGCGGATAGTTCCATCCGTGCATCGTCGACCAGATCACTACGGGGGACTTGCGAAGATTTTCGGCGTGGACTGGGGCTGTCAGAGACAACTTCCGAATTCACAGTCGAGTGTTTGTCGTGTTGCGTGGAAACGAGCGCTCGTTCGGAGTTGGTCTTGGTGTCTCGTTCTGCAATTTCGCGACGAATTGCTTTGACGACTTGATGGAGATTCTTGCCTTCAACCAAGCGCATAGCGAAGAAGCTAACGCCATCGGCGGTACCAACTGCATAGACGGGAATGATGTTTGGATGGCTCAATTGCGCCGCCGCCCGCGACTCGTTTTCAAATCGTTTAGCGCGAGTTGAATCCAGCTTGGCGGCCATTGGCAGGACTTTCAAGGCCACCTTGCGCTGTAGTGACTGTTGAGTAGCTTCATAGACAACGCCCATGCCGCCACGGCCAATTTCCTTGGTAATTTCATATTCACCGATGGTCATCAGTGGCGGCGGCACGAACGAACTGGGTATATCAGTCATGTCGACCGTCAGATCATGAGGGCCTGCAACACCGCCCCCCAGCGCACCGTCCTCCAGCGCACCGTCATCTAATACATTGGCCACCGAATCAACGGAGGAATCGTCCGATTCATCAGAATGCTGGATCATCGCCTCACCTCGAAAGAACCTACCAAGCGAACGCACGAGCCACTGTGCAGAGGACATTCTAACAGATTCTCAATTGCATTTACGAAAGAAAAACCATTGGGGGGTATCCAAGGTAGCCGACAGACCCGCCGCACCCACCTCCTGACTTTGCTAAAGTAGCAGGCAGACTCCGTCTGCCGTCCGCACTATCTGCCGTCCGCACTATCTGCCGTCCGCACTATCTGCCGTCCGCACTATCTGCCGTCCGCACTATCTGCCGTCCGTACCCCGTCCGCACTGTCTGCCGTCCGCAAGTGAACTTGCGTGACTTTGGGCCTTTGCCTCGGACTGTCGTTAGTCTGCATTGACTTACAATACGATGGTGTTGTCCTACCCAAAAAACATCGCGGTTAATCCAATGCACACTAGACTTGACGCATAGGCTGCAAATGGCAATGCGTACTGTCGGAACATGGACTTGAAAATGCACAAAGAATCGAATCTGAAGAGACTCTTCCGCCTGCTGGCGAAACCCGAGCGGAATCAGTTAATGGATCAAATCAAAGCAGAGTTGGAAGTATGCGGAAATGATCTGAGTACGGTTGTCGACGGTGAATACCCGTATGGGAACCTGAGCGATCCCAAGCTGCTGCGGATGTTGTTGAAAGCAGGGCTGCCTCCGGAAACGACAGACGTGAAGGGAAATTCCCTGTTAATCCAAGCCGCATGCGAGCCGCGATGCATCCAACTGCTGTTGAAAAGCGGCGCCGACGTAAATCGCGTCTGCGACAGCGTTGTTGTGGCAACAGCGCTGATTCGCGCGGCGAGTCTCGGCAAACGAAAGTCGGTAGAGATACTCTTAGAGCATGGAGCCGACCCATCGATCCAAGACAAGTCAGGTAGATCAGCGCGAGATGTCGTGGACAAGCGAATGCGCGACCGGCAGGCCATTATCGACTTGCTTGAAGATCACTTACCAAACTAGTCGACGGCACAGCAATGATCCGCACAAGGCCTCGATTTCTACGGAACCCGCTCATTGAACAGGCAGGGTCGTACGCCCGCATCCAACTCAGCGAGGCGAAGCCGGAAGTGTTCGCAGTCATCGGCTTCAATGAGGCCGCGTTCAATCGAACGCGGAAGTAGGGTTCCTTACGCTCCTTCCAGCATAAGCGTTTATATGCCATTTTGCGAGTACCTGCGACAGGTGTGGTTGCAGGAAGGTGAAAAGTTGAGCATCCATATGCCAAAATAACGCAGAAAACCAATGGAATGTGAGCTTTGCGAGCACCCACTGGGCTTGGGACGGCACCGGGCTGCTCGGAAGCGCGGAGTGCATGGAATGTGCCTGCTACTTTGGTGCTACTTTGGTGCTACTTTAGACAGTTGGGGTCTTCATGCCGGGCGTTGTTGACGTGCGTGCTGACTGATTGGGCGCGAAGCAGGGTTGGCGGAGCGGGTTGTAAGAACGCTTGAGCTTCCTCCACGGTACAGTCGTCGGATAACCAGCGCTGGGCGGCCTGGCCGCTGAGTATGGCGGGCATGCGGTCGTGGATGGGTTCTAAATGAGAATTCGCCGCTGTGGTTATGATCGTACAGGAACGGATCGGGTGGTTGGTCGCGCGGCGATTGTGCTCCCACAGCCCCGCGAAGAGTATTAACGGGTGGGGCTCGTCAGAATCCGCGTCGGTGGGATGTATCCAATGTGGTTGCTTGCTGCCATCGGACCGCTTTTGCCATTCGTAATATCCATCGGCCACGATGAGACAACGACGCTTGGCCAACGGGCCTTTGAACGAACGCTTTTCCTGTAACGTTTCGCTGCGCGCATTGATCATGCGGCTTCCGATCGATAGGTCCGTCGCCCAACTGGGAATCAATCCCCAGCGATAATAGTCTGCGATGATTTCCTGCTGATCATTCATGGCAAACGCAACGATGTTCTGCGTCGGCGCGATGTTGTACCGCGGTTGCCACGATGACTTGATTTCAGCCAGATTGGCGATCGGTAATAGCAATTGCACCCATTGGTCGGGCGGCGTCTTTAACGTAAACCGTCCGCACATATTCGTACCTTATTCTTCAGACATTTCTTGATGATCGCCACCACGAATGGAATTTTACCCTCCCGCGAATGATCGGCCTTGCCATGGAAAGGCTAGCGCGCGGGAGGGGTTATAAGGTTCACTTGGTAAGGCGATCCAGAATGTTGCGGGTGATTTGAATCACGGTTGGGTCGTTGCCTTTGAGGCCGTGGGCCCAATCGGTGCTGCCGCAAGTAAACACGGTACCCCCGCGCTGGTAGACTCCCATCACCGACGCTCCTACGCGGTCTGCGGGAAATCTGTCATACCACAAGCTATCGCCTGGTGCCCATTTGGCGGGACAGGTCGCCACGATTTCAAAATTGGTTGGCGTGCCATCGCTACCCGTTGGCTCGGGCAGGCCGTTTTCCCAACGCATTTCGCATCCATCACACTCGTAGCCTACGATGGTGTCTTGGCCGCCAAAACGGTCACCTTGTTTTAAATCGGTACCTTCCAGCAACCAATGGGCCGGGCGGTGGACTTCGTAGGAACCCGGGCCATCCATAAATTGTCCATGGCTGCGTTGGTAACCGCCCCACAAAAATCCGACACCGGTCAATTGGTTCTCGGGGCGCTGGACTAAGTGGTGGCTCCAAGCAGTGCTGAGTAGGTGATCTTGATTGGTGCGAAACAGCGGGTCCATGTTGGGTGTTTGTTTCCAGCAAGTCAATGATCGTCCTTTGTCTTCGCTGCGCACTTGCCAACAGCAGGTGTTACCGCTGAAGAAAGCTACATTCCCCCCCTGCCCTATAAAGTCTTCCAGCGAGTCGCGCATGGGGCTAGACCAGTATTCGTCATGACCGACGCTGAGTACCAGTTGGTAGTGTTTTAAGATTTCTGGATGAAACTCCAAGTCGCTGTTGGCTGCGTACTCTAACACGTATCCGCTGGCTTCCGCCCAACGGACAAAAGGAGCTTCCCAATTTCCAAACTGTGACGTTAGCGGGCGATCGAAAGAGACGCGATGGCCCTGCAGGCCGTCACGATCATGGTAGCTGTACAGACTGTGGCCGCCCCATACGGTGTAAGCGTTGTAGGTATTGGTTGAAAGTTGCAGCAGGATTTTGGATGTACTGCCCGGCGTGGCCTGACGCACGATGAAGAAAAAAGTGCTCGAAGCTCGCGCGTCATCTTTTTGAACGCTCACCGTGGCATGATAATACCCGCTCCGCCAGTCCTCCGGCACCGTTAGGGCAAGACTACTCGGCCAACCGCACCCGTGCGAGGATGCTCGGTCAGGAATGACTTGTGGGCTGACCGCCACACCTGATTTTTCCCAAACGAGTTGGTTCGTTGGCCCCCAACGCTCAATACGGATGTCAGCTTGTGCAGCGTTGGAGGAAAGGTGAAAGCTGATTTCTTCGCCGGCAGCGACACTGAGCTGGTTGGCATAACCGAAGACAAATAGCTCTCGAGGGAGTTGTTGGTCGGCGAGCGCTTGAGCGGCGATAATGCATAACACAGCCATGGACGAGAGGAATCGTTGGGCAGTCATAGGGCACCTAAGGTTGCGACTTGGTAACGTTCGATGGACTTAGACGTCTCGTGTGAATTTTCGCCGACCGCCGACCCATGCCATTTGCACGCGGCCTTCCAGAGATTGGCCCAACAGTGGAGTATTGCAACTGCGCGAGAGCATTTCGGCGCGTTCAACCGTCCAAACTGCTTGTGGGTCAATGAGGATGACGTCTGCAGGTTTGCCGACTTCGAGCGACCCGGCGTCCAGCCCCAGCACGCTGGCCGGTGCACACGACATACATTCGATGGCCCGCTTCCAATCCAGTTTACCGGGCTTGATCAAATGCGTGATGACTTGGGATAAGGCGGTGTCCAAGCCGGTCATGCCGAAGGGAACCGCGCTTAATTCTTGCATCTTCTTTTCGAGCGACTTCGGCTGGTGGCCGCTGGTGATGACGTCGATCGTGCCATTGGCTACAGCTTCCAAGCAAGCCTGCAGGTGTTCGGAGCTGCGGAGCGGTGGGTTGACTTTGAGGCTCGAGTCGAAGGATCGCATGAGTTCATCGTCAAAGCACAAATTGCCAATGCGAATGCCGACGCTAACCACCGTGCCACGATCCTTGCTGCGACCGACCAATTCCACGCTGCCTTTGGTCGAAATGCTGTTCAAGTGCAGCCGGCCACCGGTCGTTTCTAGCAGACGTAGATCTCGACTGGTTGCGAGGTCTTCCGCTTCGGCGGGCATCGGCTCTAAGGCGAGGATTAACTGCATTTTGCCTTCGTGCATGACGCCGCCACGCGTCAGGCTGGGAACTTCCGGGCGATCCAGGATGGGGCGATCGAACATCAAGCAGTATTCGAGAGCCCGCCGTAACAGCGCAGTATTGCTCAGCGGCCGCGGTGAATCACTTAAGGCAATAGCTCCGGCATCAACTAGCGAGCCGATTTCGGCCAGCTCTTCGCCTTGTCGCCCCTTGCTGACGCAGCCGATCACATACACGCGACAGCCATCGGCCCGGGCTGCCTTCTGCCGCACGAATTCGACCGCCGTAGCAGTATCGATGGGTGGATCGGTATTGGCAGTGCATGCGATCGAAGTGAAACCGCCAGCCACTGCGGCTTGGACGCCGGACTCGATCGTTTCATCTTCTTCGCGTCCTGGTTCTCCTAGTTCGACATTCAGGTCGACCAACCCTGGGGCGACAATCCAGCCCTCCGCGTCGACACGTATGGTATTCGCGGGCAAATCGCCGTCAGTCGGATCAATCGCTTTGACGACACCCTCACTTAATAACAAGCGTCCGACGCGATCCAAGTTCTGGCGCGGACAGATCATGCGCCCGTTTTCGATGAGCCAGTTTTCGGTAACTTTCTTAGCCACTAGCTCACTCCTGTTCCGCTAGTCGTTTTGCCCGATCTACGGTCGCCTAGCAAGAGCCAAAGGGCAGCCATACGCACGGCAATACCATTGCTGACTTGCTGCAGGATAACCGAGTGAGGCCCATCGGCAACTTCGGGGGTGATTTCTACCCCGCGATTAATGGGGCCCGGTGCCATGATCAGAATATCTGGTTTACTGCGTCGCATGCGCTCTGCATTCATGGCGTAAAGTAACGCGTACTCACGAACCGAGGGGAAGGGGCTAGCCGCCTGTCGCTCGAATTGAATACGCAATAAGTTGAGTACGTCACAACGCGGCAAGATTGCATCGAGACTGTAAGAAACTTCGACGCCAAACTCTTCCCATTGTTTGGAGACCAAGGTAGCCGGCCCACAAACGATGACATGGGCACCGAGTTTGCGTAGCCCCCAAATATTGGATCGTGCGGTGCGACTGTGCGCGATATCTCCCACCAAAGCCACCGTCAGTCCTGCCAGTTTGCCGCGCTGTTGGCGGACCGTCAGGATGTCGAGTAAACCTTGCGTGGGATGTTCGTGCGGACCGTCGCCAGCGTTGAGTACCGAGCAATCTAGGTGTTGCGCGAGCAAGTGGCTGGTACCCGGCGTGGCATGTCGGGTCACTACCGCGTCGACGCCCATCGCCTCGATGGTTTTTGCAGTATCGATAAACGTTTCGCCTTTGGAGACCGACGAACCGCTGGAAGAGAATTCGATCGTGTCGGCACCGAGGCGTTTGGCGGCCAATGAGAAGCTGTTACGCGTTCGCGTGCTGTTTTCAAAAAACAAATTGGCGATGGTTCGCCCGCTGAGCAAGTTCAGTTTGCGCCCTGTGTGCCGAAAGCGTTCGATCAACGTTTGGGCCGTATCCAGCAACGTCGTAATATCGGCAGCCGAGAGACTTTCCAGATCTAGCAAATGCCGATGCCGCCAGTTTTCTGGGAAAATTAGATCTGTATTGCCAGTTTGCTCAGTCATCCACGTTGAACTCTCGGTCGTTACCTGCCACACCCGCTTCGGATTGTAAGTCAAATCCACTGACTTCGCGAGACGTAGTCAACCTCGCGGGCGCGCAAGGACAGGGTCGGGAGTCTTTTCAGCTTGGTGGTGTCGGGCTGCAGAGTGGTTTTTACATTACATTTTATTCTGCGCGTTAACTTGAAGTTTTGTGCAGAAAAGACTCCCGACCCTTTCACTCAGCGGTGTGCTAATTGCTCGTCGCCTTGGCAAATTCGCGTAGGGCTTTGGGTAAAGGGAAATGCACTTCCTCTTTGCGAACGGTTTCTACGTGTACGGTTGCGTCGTAGCGTTGGACAAGCCAATCGAGTGTGGCTTGGACGACCGACTCTGGCGCGCTGGCTCCGGCAGTTACCAACACTCGGTCAATTCCGTTGAACCAAGCGGGATCGAGATCGTCGGGCGAATCGATGAGATGCGCTTGCTTCCCCTGCTCTGCCGCCAGCTCGCGCAAGCGTTGACTGTTGCTGCTGTTTTGGCTGCCTAGCACCAGGACTAAATCGGCTCGGTCGGCCAACAGTCTTACAGCCTCCTGCCGATTCTGAGTGGCGTAACAAATGTCATCCTTGGGGGGACTCTCAATCCAAGGAAACCGTTCACGCAGCCGTTTGATGATCTTGGTGGCATCATCCACGCTCAAGGTTGTTTGCGTTAGATAAGCCAATTTCGTATCCGGCGAATATTGGAGCTGGTCGACGGCCGCTTCGTCCTCCACCAGGACGATCGCCTCTGGCGCTTCGCCCATGGTGCCAATCACTTCATCGTGGCCTTCGTGACCGATTAACAAAATGGTATATCCACCTTTGGCATACTTGATCGCTTCTAAGTGAACCTTGGTGACCAGCGGGCAAGTGGCATCGATCGCGAACAGTTTGCGCTCCTTGGCCAGTAGCCGAATTTCGGGGGAAACGCCGTGCGCGGAGAACATGACGGTTGCTCCTTCCGGAATCTCATACATGTTGTCAACAAAGATAGCCCCTTTGGATTGGAAGGAGCGAACTACATACTGGTTATGCACGATTTCATGATATACGTAGATCGGCGGCGGAAAACTCCGAATCGCCAGATCGAGACTTTGCACCGCCATATTGACACCTGCGCAAAATCCTCTGGGAGCTGCCAAGATTATTTCCATGCGGACCTGCCGTAAATTGCTAATGGGGAATCGGGTTGGGGACAGCGGGTTTGGGACAGTCTAGCTGTTTGCCATTATTCTTATATCAAGTTGAGTCTTAAAACCTATTATGGTGCAATCGGACCAAAGCACGAGCGTAGAAGCTCGATTTTTCCAGAGGGAATTGGCTGTTCTCGGCCCAGACCACCCGCCTAGCGCTTGGTCTCTAACCGAAGCTCAGCAGTACTGTCGGAACTGGGCGCATCGCAGCTATGAGAATTTTACGGTCGTGAGCTATCTACTGCCGCGTCGCTTGCGGCAGGATTTCCAGAATATCTACGCCTACTGCCGGTGGGCCGATAATTTGGCCGACGAAATCGCAGAGCCGAAGGAAAGCTTGCGTTTGTTGGACTGGTGGCAGCAGCAGTTGTTGCTCTGCCGGTCTGGCCGCCCCGCGCATCCGGTCCTGGTTGCGCTGCAAGATACCATCCAGCGCCACCAACTGCCCCTCGACCCATTTGAGCATCTGTTGAGTGCCTTCCGGCAAGATCAAACGGTTAACCGCTATGCGACTGCCGATGATTTGCAGGATTACTGTCGCCGTTCGGCCAACCCCGTGGGGCGCATCCTGCTGTACTTGGCACAAGCTTCCGATGGGGAGAATATTGCACTCAGCGACCAAATTTGCACGTCGTTGCAGCTCGCCAATTTTTGCCAGGATTTGTCGCGAGATGCAGGCATCAACCGGATTTACGTGCCACAGTCGCTGTGTGCGGAGCACGCGGTCGAAGAAGCAATGTTGTTGCGACGCCAGCCCACGCCGGAATTGCGCCACATGCTGGCCGATTGGGTTGCAACCACGCGGGCTGGCTTTCACGCGGGGTGGCCATTGGTTGATCGCGTGCCGAGTTGGTTGGCCACCGACGTGGATCTATTCGTGCGTGGCGGCTTGGCTATCCTGGATGCCATTGAACAGGCCGAGTACGACGTTTGGACGCGGCGTCCAACGGTTTCCAAGTTCCGCAAGTTACAGATGCTCGGCCAGTCCCTAGCGCGGTGTATGCTGCACGCATCGCGGGGGACCAAGTGAATCGCCACATGTCTAATTCCATGGGAATGTCCAATGCAGCGCTCAACACCAGCTATCGGTGGTGCGCTGACATCTGCCGAAAGAGTGGAAGCAGCTTTATTGGTTCATTCATATGGCTAGACCGACCTCGCCGACGAGCCATGCAAGCGCTGTACGCCTTTGCACGAATCACCGATGACTTTAGTGACTGCGACGAGTCGACTGAAGCACGCCGCGCAAAGCTACAGGTTTGGTCTAAGCAATTGCACGCTGCAATCGCAGGCGATCCATTCAGCAACGAAGCGATCAGCCTTAGTCAATTCGCCGCGTTATGGCCAGCGCTGGTCGACTCGGTTCGTCGTTATGCCATTCCAGAAAGCACTCTGCAGGATATTGTGTCTGGCGTCATGATGGATCTTGATCATCAGCCACCGGTAGATTGGGCCGAACTTCGGCACTACTGCTACCATGTTGCTTCAGCAGTTGGATTAGCCTGTACCCATATTTGGCTTGACCAATCAAAACGAGAACAAAACGTAGCCAGCGGAGCACAAGGACCCAGCGGAACGCTTCGGCAAGCTGCGATCGATTGTGGTATTGCATTTCAGTTGACCAATATTCTGCGTGACGTCGCCGAAGATGCTCGGCAGGGACGCGTCTACATTCCGCGGTCCGTGCTGGCTGCACACCAGGTTGAACTCTCCCCATGGTTGGCTGGCGAACCGAGCGGCGACTGGCATGCAGCGCTCGAAGAAGTGGCAGAGGAAGCCCGCACGCTTTATGTACAGGGTTGGACGACGATCGACTATTTAACCCCGCGCAGTCGTCGTGTGTTTGCGCTAATGTGGCGCAGCTACCGACGGCTCCTTGATCGCGCCATGCACGAGCGGCATGCCATCTGGCAAGGCCACAAGCCATGCTTGCGATGGACCGACAAAATACAGCTCATGGCAGGGAGCATGTGGGCGAGGTAACGAGGGCGGCGAGTCCCCCCAAATGAACTCCGGAAACCAACCTCGTCCACTACCCGAGTTGTTTTGCCGAGGCCTGCGAACAAAATGCAGCGGTACGGATCGGCTGCTATAATAAGGGAATGAACACATCTGCCCTCCCCTCCTGCCGGTTTCTCAGCCATCCTTACCCCACCTTGGTCATTGGTATGCGATGGCTCAGCTTAGTTTTAGCGATTGAGTCTATGGTCGGTTCGCCCACGGCGCTCCGAGCTGAAGACACCATTTCGTTTCAACGTGATATTCGACCACTGCTGAGTGCGGCTTGCTTCAAATGTCATGGCTTCGACGAAGATGCGCGGCAAGCCGACTTGCGGTTGGATATTGCGGACACCGCGTCCCAAGTGATGACGAGCGCGCAGCCTGCTGAGAATACACTCTATCAGCGAATTGTCTCAGCCGATCCGGATGTGGTTATGCCTCCGCCGGACGAAAATAGACAACTCTCGAGCGATGAAAAGGAGTTGATGCGCCGTTGGATTGAACAGGGGGGCACCTTCGAAGGGCATTGGGCGTTTGAGCCGATTGAGGCCAGCGACCCACCTGCAGCGACGACTGGGTTTGACGATTGGCAACAGCACGCGATCGACCGTTTCTTGTTGTCCACAATGACGCAGCGCGGTTTGGCCCCCCAACCGCCGGCGGATCGTGAAACTCTTATTCGGCGCGTGTCGTTTACGTTGACTGGGCTGCCGCCAACCATCGCGGAGATTCAGGCATACCTGTTGGATGATGCAGAGGACGCCTATGAACGCATGGTTGATCGCTATTTGCAGTCGCCGCACTATGGCGAGGAAATGGCGCGGCATTGGTTGGACGTGGCCAGATATGGCGACACGCATGGTTTGCACTTAGATAACGTTCGCCAGATATGGCCTTATCGCGATTGGGTGGTAAATGCGTATAACAGCAACAAATCTTTCAAGGATTTTACGATTGAGCAATTGGCCGGTGACTTGCTTCCGCAGCCTACCCAAGATCAGCTTGTTGCGACAGGTTTCAACCGATGCAATGTGACAACGAGTGAAGGTGGGTCGATTGCTGAGGAATTCCTGTATCGTTATGCGGTCGAACGCGCCAGCACGACTTTTCAAGCGTGGCTAGGATTGACTGGCGGTTGCGCAGTATGCCATGACCATAAGTACGATCCGATTTCAAGCAAAGAGTTCTATCAGGTTTATGCGTTCTACTATAGCGCAGCCGATCCGGCCATGGATGGCAATCGCAGCGATACGCCACCGTTCTTGTCCTTGGCTACCGCGACTCAGCAGCAGAAATTGCAAGAGTTGCAGAAACGGGTTCGGGCTGCCGAGGAGCAACTGCAATCTGCGGCCAGCGATTTGGCGAGCGGTTGGGACCAGTGGCTTGTGCAGCCAAGTGATTGTGAACAGGAGGATGGGATTTTCGACGTTTGGCTTGACGATGCATTGCCGGTTGGCAGCAGTGGTAGCAATACATCGCGGAATTCTGAGGAGTGGGTTACTGCGGCTGACCAGCAGTTGGGAAATATCCCGCTCGGTAAGCGCGCGCTAGAGCAAAGTTACGGGGATTACCATAATCAAGACGTGACGGGGGGACTATTGCCGCGCATCATCCCCGAGACGCCGCGTGTCGAATTGTGGCTGCGGGTTGATCCATTGCACACACCAGCCGCCGTGATGCTCGAACTGCGAACCGATCAAGGCACGCGTCGTTTTGGCTGGGGGAGCGTAGAGCAGCTTGGCAAAGGCACATTCAAAGACAAGAACAATGTGCGTATCGGTGACTTGCCTCCACCTGGGCAATGGACGCAGTTGACGATCGACGCAGTCGCACTCAACTTGACACCTGGCGCCATCGTGGACTCATTTACCTTGGCCGAGTTCGGAGGCGTGTGTTATTGGGATGGCCTCGCGGTACGCGGCTCGGCTCCCGCTGCTTCCGATCCAAGGACGAGCCTCGACGGCTGGCTGAACTACGGCAAAGGGAAAGCGGTCCCGGTCGTGCCGAAAGCAGTCGCTGATGTCTTAAAAAGCGGTGCCCTGTCCGTAGGTGCAGCACCGGACGCGACGAAAACGGTTGAGCCGAGTCTTAGCGAAGGTGTCCTGTTCCAAGTTCGCACCCAGTTCTTGAAGCATATCGCCCGCGACATTCCGTCTGAACTACAGCGAGCTCGGAATGATTGGCACCAGGCCAGCTTGGATCTACGCACCTTGGAAGACTCGATCCCAGGCACGCTGATCTATGGGGAATTATCTGAACCGCGTGCTGCTTTTGTCATGACGCGTGGGCAGTATGATCAACCTGGCGAACCTGTGGAACCGATAACGCCCGCCTGTTTACCACCGCTTGGCCAGCCGCCAACCGAGCGTGCCACACGTCTAGACCTGGCGCGCTGGCTGGTGCGCGATGATCATCCGTTGACAGCTCGCGTGACAGTCAATCGATTTTGGCAACAAGTTTTTGGAGTCGGCTTGGTGGAAACGAGTGACGACTTTGGTGCGCAGGGTTCGCCGCCTAGCCATCCGGAACTACTTGAGTGGTTAGCTGACGATTTTCGACGTGATTGGGATGTTCGCCGACTGATGCGCAGTCTGGTGACGACAGCAGCCTTCAAGCAATCCACCTTCATTCATCCGCAAAATCTAGCCATCGATCCGCATAATCGCCTACTGGCGCGTGGACCGCGTGTGCGTCTGGAAGCGGAGCAGATTCGTGACGCAGCGCTAGCCGTTAGCGGCTTGATCAATCTGCGGCTCGGCGGCGAGAGTTTTCGCGGTTACCAGCCGCCGAACATTTGGGAGCCGGTGGGGTACGGCAATAGCAACACTCGTTATTACCTGCGTGACTCCGGGGCCGATATCTACAGGAGGAGCTTGTACAGTTTTGTTAAACGCACTGCTCCACCGCCGTTTATGAGCAATTTCGATGCACCAAACCGCGAGATGTTTTGTACGCGCCGCGAACGCAGCAATACGCCGCTACAAGCACTGCAACTGATGAACGACACGCAGCATGTGGAAGCTGCTCGAGCCCTAGCTGCACAGACGCTAAAATCGCGAACGCAGCGGCGCGACAGAATTGATCACATGTTTCGCACCGTGTTGGCCAGATTCCCGGACGACCGTGAGCAACAGGAACTATCTGCCGCATTCGTTGATTTCCACGCCCGCTACGCTGCCAATCCGGCGGATGCCGAAGCGCTGATTCGAGTTGGTCAATCACAACCTGATCCAACGCTGGCTGTCAGCGAGCTGGCGGCGTATACCATGCTGGCAAACCTGATTTTGAATTTAGACGAAGCCATAACTCGCAACTAACGACAATCCCAGGCGGCAGGGCGCAGGTCAACCTTAGGCGCTAGCCGTGGGCCCTGGGGGGCGTTGGCCAATTAGGAGCCCACGGCTAGCGCCTGAGGTTGACTACGAAGTGTCGGCGCGGCTAGAGCCCACGGCTAGCGCCTGAGGTTGACTGCGAAGTGTCGGCGCGGCTAGTGCCCACGGCTAGCGCCTGAGGTTGAATTTTTACGAACGACTCCTAGCTTAGAAACCCACTCACACATGGAACATCCCATGGACCCAAGACTAGAGTATGCGCTGAATTTATCGCGCCGGCAGTTTTTTGGTGGCGTCGGCTTGCGAATGGGCGCCGTCGCTTTAGCCTCGCTGGCTAGCTCTCGATCCGCTGTGGCCGTTGCGCCGCCTAGTAAGCGCATGCATCCGGGGCTGCCGGAGCTGCCTCACTTTGCGGCGAAAGCCAAGGCGGTAATCTACTTGCATGCCAATGGCGGTCCTTCACAAATTGACACTTGGGACTACAAGCCCAGCCTCGACGCGCATTTTGACCAGGACTTGCCGGACTCCATCCGTCTGGGGCAACGCATCACGACGATGACGAGCGGCCAAGCGCGATTGCCTGTGGCGCCGAGCAAGTTCAAATTCGCGCAGCATGGTCAATGCGGACGTTGGGTGAGTGAATTGCTACCGCATACTGCGGAATGCGTTGATGATATCGCGCTGATCAAGTCGGTGCATACCAACGCGATCAACCATGATCCTGCTTGTACCTTTGTCATGACCGGCAGTGAAGTGCCGGGTAAAGCGAGTTTGGGAAGTTGGTTGGCGTATGGTCTCGGTAGCGAGAGCAACGACTTGCCTGCCTTTGTCGTGTTGACGCCCAGTTGGTCTGGCCAGGCTTCGGCTCAAGCGGCTCTTCACTCGGATGTGGAGTAGCGGATTCTTGCCCACGCGGTTTAACGGCGTGGCACTTCGCAGCGGTGGTGACCCGGTGCTGTACCTGCCCAATCCGCCGGGAGTCTCCAGCGGAGATCGGCGACGAATGCTGGATAGCCTGGCTCGTTTGAATCAACATCGTCTAGAGCAAATTGGTGATCCTGAGATTCAGACGCGCATCGCGCAGTACGAGATGGCGTTCCGCATGCAAACGAGTGTACCGGATCTCACGGACTGGTCCGATGAAAGTCAGGCCACGCTTGATATGTATGGCCCCGATGTGCACAAGCCCGGAACCTTCGCAGCTAGCACCTTACTGGCCCGGCGGATGGTTGAACGAGGTGTCCGCGTAGTGCAGCTGTTGCACCGAGGCTGGGATCAGCATGGCAACATTGCGCGAGATCTGCCAGCACAGTGTGGTGACGTAGATCAGCCCTGCGCTGCGCTCATCAAGGACTTGAAACAACGCGGCTTATTGGATTCCACCTTGGTTGTCTTTGGCGGTGAATTCGGACGAACCGTCTACTGCCAAGGCGGACTAACGCGTCAAAACTATGGCCGTGATCATCATCCGCGGTGTTTTCCCATGTGGTTAGCCGGAGGTGGCGTGCGGCCTGGGGTATCCGTTGGTGAGACTGATGACTTCAGTTACAACATTATCGAACGCCCCGCCCATATCAACGACGTGAACGCAACCATTCTCAAATGCCTGGGGATTGATCACGAACGATTCACCTTCCAATTTCAGGGCCTCGATCAACGGCTCACTGGCGTGGAACCCGCGGCCCCGGTTGACGAGATCTTATCGTAGCCGGCGCTGGTTTGGATGCTGCTGCTGTTTGGTGAATTGCCGCCGTAGCTCACTCTTTTCGCAGCTTGGCAATTTCCAAACTCCACATTGGCGTGGGAGCGAATTCGCTAGTAACCAAGAAAGTCTTGCCGTCGTCAGCAAAACAAATACTCTCTCCCTGCCGCCGGGCGGGGAGTTGCACTGTCAGCAACTGTGTTGTGTTCCAGGTTGTGTCTTGATTGCGATGGACGATGCAGGCTGGACCATAAGTGGTCAAGACAAGTTGCTGACCATCGGGTGAGATGTCGCCACCAGTGATCATCGGCAAGAAGAAAGTATGTTGTTTACGGGCTTGGGCGTTTCGAATTCCGCGCGCGGATAGTTCGCAGGGGAATGTGTACAAACAGCAACGCAGCTTTTCTTTGCTGAGCAAAATAAACTGATTGTGGATCGAATCGTAGGCGAGCGCCTCGCAGTCCACCGCGCCGCCTTCATACCTGACGTTGATACGCGATAGCGCGGAGACTTCGAGTTTCTTTAGTTCGCTTGGGGTATTGCCGAGTATGGGTTCTTCAATAAGTAGAATATCGACGCTAGAACGCCCCGCCGAATTGTCGCCGACATCACCGATGGCCAAGTAGTGTTTGCCATCGCGCTGGAAGCTGCACATGTCTTCCCAGTCGTTCGCACGGATGCCTACCAAGGTGACCTCGGCAACCCAATCCCCAGTACGTGTGAACGCAAACAGTCGGGGCTTGTCACCAGAGTCGTTGTGCGTCCAGACGATATTCGGATCTAGCGTCGAAACCGCAATGCCACTGCTCTCTGTTAAAGCAGCGCATTTCAGAGCAATGGACTCCTGTGCGCTACATGGCAGTACTATCGCCAGACAGGCCAAGGCCAGAGTGGTAGCAAATCGAATGGTATTCGTCACGGCACATCTTTTCTCGCGCAGCTGCGGCGCAATGAGATCACTGAATGGTGCTTAGAATCGAGCGGTTATTTATGGTCGCCTTTCGCTCCGCGAAAGTTTATTCCTTAACAGATGCGGAACTTTCGCAGAGCGAAAGGCGACACTTGTCGCCAGTTCTAATTCTTACGGACAGACTTCGGTTTTGGCATGGCACCGACACTTTTCGCCCACTCTCGCCACTGTGCGCTGAGCAATTGGACTTCATCATGATTTTCTGGTGCGGCATCGTCTTGCTCGGTACGATCGGCTTGCATACGGAATAACTCCCATTTGCCCTTCAAACCTTCGCGTACGAGTTTGTTGTCACCGATTCGAATGGCGGCATTGCCTTCGTGTTCCCAATACAGTGGGCGCTGTGCGAATTCGCCTTCACCGGTCAGCAGTGGACGCAGACTTTGGCCCTGCAGCGGGACGAGCTGGCGGCCTTCGAACTGCTGCGGATACTGCGTCTCAGCCAGATCCACACAGGTGGCCATAATGTCAATCACGTGTGTTGGTGTGTCGATCCAGCTATGGCTCGGCCGGATCGCAGCCGGCCAATGGGCGATCAGCGGTGTGGCAATTCCACCTTCGTGAACGTAGTGTTTGTACTTGCGAAAGGGAGTGTTGTTGAGGTGCGCCCAACAACGACCGATGAAGACATTCGAGTGTGGGTCGCCTGGATGCTCGCCCTCGTATCTGCCCGAAATGCCGGCCTCTGCGTTGCCACCATTGTCGGAAAGAAACAAAATCAGCGTGTTATCCAATTGCCCACGCTCACGCAAAGCCGTCAGTAGTTTGCCGATATTCTTATCGATCTCGACGATCATGGCGGCATAAATGGCCATCATGTCGTCATAACGCACTTGCTCTTCGCGGCTAAGGGATTCCCAAGCTGGTAAGCCTTCGGGACGCGGTTCTAGCTTGCAAGATCCGTCGATTAAGCCAGAGGCAAGCTGTCGAGCGTAGCGCTCTTTGCGTAATTCGTCCCAGCCTCGCATGAACTTGCCACGAAACTGGGCGATCGTTTCTTCGGGAGCCATGCACGGAAAATGGGGAGCCGTGTGGGCCAGGTACCAGAAAAACGGCTTGCCGTCGGCAAGCGCTTCATCCACAAAGCGGATGCCCTGCTCTGTCCACGCATCGCAACCATACCAGGGTGGATTCAGCCGCGGGTCTTCACGCGAGATCTCTTGTGAATTCAAAAATAGCTTCGAATTGCCCTTAGAGCCTGTTTGATTGGAGAAGTGAACTCCACCAGCGGGCAAGTTCAGACTACGCCCGAAACCGCGTTCCCACGGCGTTACGCCATGCTCAAATCCAACATGCCATTTGCCAGTCATGGCGGTAAAGTAGCCTGCGGATCGCATGACTTCACCGAGCGTGACGCATTGGTTGTTCAGTTGACCACGATACCCCGGCACATGCTGGTCTTGCGTCATGTGTCCAATTCCAGCTTGATGAGCATACAAGCCGGTCAACAACGAGGCTCGCGTCGGACAGCAGCGTCCCGTGTTATAGAATTGCGAGAAGCGGGCACCGCCGGCGGCTAAGGCGTCCAAATGGGGTGTCGGAATTTCACTGCCGTAGGGTCCGATATCGGAGAATCCCATATCGTCAACCATGATGACAATCACATTCGGTCGTTCGGCCGCACAAGTGATCGTAGACCAGCTACAGCTAAAACCCAACAGAAGGATGACAGTACCAATTCTGGATCGAACTTGCATACAGATCTCACTAACATTGCTTGTTGCAGATTATCCGTTCACGATGTGTCGGCTTGTGTGACAGGATCGGGAGTCTTTTCAGCCTAAGTCGTTCACCCCTTAGAAACCATAGGATCCTACCAGCGGTATCTCATCGGTGGGGGGCGCTGCTGAAAAGACTCCCGACCCTTTCCTAATTCTTAAAGTGGTTGAAGCACTAGCCTCAGTTGCTTCGTTGTTCCGGTCGCCTTCACCAACCGTTAAACGCTTGTACCACGGCTCTTCAGCTCAACCAAGTAGTCCATCAGTTGATCAATGATTTTTTCAGGCAGTTTGGCAAGTAAAGCTTCTAGCTTAGGGACGGCTTCTGCGGCAGGCAGGAGTGTGATCAACTGACCAATCCAATAGAACCCGTAACTGTGCGTCAACTTGGCACGCTTTTCAATTGCCGCCACCATACAGTCGGTGGCGGCGGGATGATTGGCGCGAATCATAGCTGACAAGATCTCGCTGACAGCATGTAGGTCTTTAGATTTTGCCAAGGTTGCGTTGAACAGGTCCAGCAACATTTTCGCTGACGGTGCATGACCGGGGGCGGCGAGAGTCAAGACGAGCGCCGGATGTTGTAACTTGACCGCTAGATCTAACCACTGGGGAGAAAGGCTGTGGAGGATATCGAATTCGTCCATAGTATCGCGTTCGTAATACCACCACTGTCGACCATGTACGATGCGATTGATTAGTACTTCGCGCTTAGCGTAGGCTGGATCGCGTGCCTTCTTTTTCTCGTCTACTTTGGCTGTCAGGTAAGGGCTGAACATCGCGAAGACTTCCTGCGGCGGGTGCGCTCGGCAGGCCGCTGCGAAAGCTTCGCCAAGGCTTTCGGCAGGCAGGTCCGTATGAGCGGCGACGAGTGTCTTCTGCATTCCTGGTGAACCAACCACCATCAAGGAGACAAGCGTTTCGACGAGATCGGTGCCGCTCGGTTGAGCTTTGAGGCCCGCAAGGGCAGCACACTTGGCAAATGCTGATTGGATGAGCTTCTCAGAGTCTTTATCAGTGCGACCACGGAAGCATTCTAGTAGTAGCCGGGACCGCTCGATGGCTTGCCCGAGCTTTTTATTGTCCTTCAGCGAACCGGAGAGTAGTTCGTCAATTTTGGCAGTGGTTGCCGCGCACAGCAGTTGCCGCACGGTTGGGTTTTCGCAAGTCCGTAGTGGTTCGGCAGCGATCGACAGATCGCTACCCTCGATGGCTTTGCACAGCACTTCCACAGCATCTTTGGCCGAACTGGCTGTCAGTCCACGGAGTGCGGCGGCGCGTACGTCTTTGGTTCTTGACTTGGCTTGCTCGAGTAGGAAAGGCAAATCTTCGGCTTGCTGGCCAAGGCACTCGATCGCTGCCACGCGCACTTCTTTTGATCCTTCTTCCAGGGCCAGTTTCACCAGGGGACGAGCGGCATTCGGATCGAGTCGGTGTAAAAGCTGCAAGCGACGCACGTGTCCACCGCGTCCCTTAACTTGGAACTTGTCGATCAACTCGGGCACAATAGCTTGACCATAGAGTGGCAGGATTTTTTTGGCAACTAGCTCACTGATTTCGGAATAGGAATCATCCAGGGCGGCCAGCGCAGGGCTGATGAGCCGCAGGTCGCGAAATGAGCCGCGTTCGTAGGCGTCGCGGATGATCTCCAAACGTCCAGAACCAGTAGTGGTGAGTGCTTCGAGCAGCGGTTTGAGCAATCGCGCAGAAGCTTGCGTCTTCTGCATACCCAAGTTGGTCGTTTTGACGGGATGTAGTTTGCCGTCAACGCCAGTTTCGCCTTGTGTGTAAAGAATGGCTCCGACCAATGTACTCAAATCCAGTAACGCCTCAGACGAAGTCTTTTCCGAGCTTTCGACCAGCTTCGTGACTGCCTCTGCAACTTTGACAAAGACTGGCGCTTTTTGGCCGGCCTGCTCCAAGGGGGCGACGAGTTTCTTCAGGCGAAAGTCGCCTGGGGCCACCACGGATCCCGCTATGGCCAACCGCCGAACTTCGTCATAAACCTGCGCGATAACTGCGATACTCATAATGTTTTCATTCCTTGCCCTTGATGGGTGGCGGTCTGCCGGTCGATTCGCGGTTTCCAATTCGAAGTTCAGGCACAGTGTCTAGGCCCTCGAGGTGGTCCTAGCCCTCGATGAAAGCCAATGCAAGCTAGTAAGTCAGTCGAATTACTTCATCGTTTGTCACGATACTCAATGGTTTGATTTGCAGTTTGCGGGAATCCAGATCATGGCGAAAGCGAACCAACATGGTCTGATTCTCGAGCAGTGTTGGTGGTAAGAGCGATATCAAGTGCGCGCTACGCGGCTCTTCGTACATGCCTTGGTCTGTCATGACTAATCGATCGCCCTGTGCATCTTCGACTACATACTGCGTATCGACTTGCCCGATTCGCTTAAAATTCAGCGCGAATACCGGATGTTTGTCGGCCAGTGGGGCTTTCAAAGTCGATTTGACCGTCTTGATTACTTCTGCGAAATTTTGATGCGCATGTTGGCGAACGCGTTTCAAGTCCGTTGGCGCGATAGCCCGGGCCAAGTGAGCTTCCCAGCGTATGCGAGGATTGATGTCACCAGGATAGACATATAACTGCTCGATCTGGGCAATTTGAAAAAAGCTGTCGTCGCTCTTGATGTATTTGACCGCCTTGTAAGGTCGAAAATTCTGGGTCAATTGAATCTGGCCAGTACTAAGATTCATCCACAGGCCTGTATCGACGAATTCCTTGCGAGCAACGTCGTCGTAGCTGTTGAACGCCAGTTGTATGAGTTCAATGTTCTCTTGCACCAGCCCTACGTCTTTGAGTTCTCGCAGCTGCCATGCGTGGCCAAGCCAAGCGGCGATGGGCGTATCGGTTTCTGGAGCCAATTCAGGGTCGGCCAAACGACCTTGCAGGTACGCACGGCCTTTCCCGATCAGAGCGTGTAGTCGACTCAATTGATCGAGAGCTTCGCTATAGACGCTTTCCCGCGCGGCGGCGCTGAGTTCATCGCCATCGATATTGTAGAAAAGTTTGGTGTAGTTACCCAAGGCGGCCTGCGCACCAGGGAGATACGCGTTGCCCAGTTGTTTGGCTTGTTCTTCGAGTTCCCGCGCGGACTTGGCATTCATATTGCCTATGCCTAGTCGCACAAGGTCGCGCGTAAGTTTTTCTAACAAGTCGATGCCGTCGAGCTGCGCTTTGATTTTCTTGGCAAGAGCGGATTTGTTGACCGTCCGAGGAGCGTCCGCAGCTGCCTTCTTTTTTTCGCTTCGAGCCGCGGCCTTTTCACGCTTGGAAGATAATTCTTCTGGCACATCGGCGACGCTAAAGCTGTTTTCGTCAGCAAAAGCATAAAGCAGCCCCAACGCATGTTTGCAAGGAAATTGTCGGCTGGGACAAGTGCAGCGAAATACTGGCGCGCTGGGCACAGCGAAATCTGCCGAACAAAGATAAGGTGTCTTGCCGCTGCCTGCGCAATAGCCAAATAGCAGTGAATCATCTGCTGCGCGATGCAGAGAAGTAAATTTTCTCTTCAAGACCAACCCGCGTCCATTCTTCGCTGCCGCCGCATTTGGCGCCGCTGATTCGATGTACGCATCATCAATAGAAACTGTCGCCAAAGTTGCCATTGTCTACACCGCAGTTTGGTTACCATTGTCGAGAGTAAGGATCGAGCGGTTATTTATGGTTATGGTCGCCTTTCGCTCCGCGAAAGGGCGCATATGGTGGACTTTCGCTGCGCGAAAGTGTGTATGTGGTGTACTTTCGCGGAGCGAAAGGCGACAATTTTTTCCGCTCCATCCTAAGAGTAGATTCTTGCGGGGCGAACATCGCCAAGCAATAGCCCCGCCGTGGAATATTGGTTACTTTGGGTAGAGACTTATCGACCAGACACAGTCGAATCGTATGTGCTCACCACGAAAGCTTTGAAGAGATGATGTCGACCACTTGGATTAGTATGTTCTATGGGGCGCTGGCCTTCGTCAGCTTCTTCTTCTATCTGGTAGTCTTGGTTTTTGCGCTGCTGAAACTGGCCCAGCACCCCAAGCCCGCGCGGCTGGTCGGGCTGGCAATGGTCATCTTAATGCTGACAAGCATTCTCCACCCCGTGGCGAATTTATTGCTTAGCCGCATGTTCTCTACGGAGCAGTTCATGATGGCCAACATGGTCGTCTCGTTACTCAGTCATGTCATGCATTACGCCGCCGTGGCACTACTCGTGGTCGCAGCCTTCACCAGTCGCAGCGAACGACAATTCGAATCGGTGGGGCCGTCGAACGTCACGCCAGACAATCCCTATGGGCCACCAGGGGCGCACAGGTAGTGGATGCTTTCAATTTTCGTAACCGTTCACGATGTGTCGGCTTGTGTGACAGGGTCGGGAGTCTTTTCAGCCTAAATCGTTCACCAATTAGAAACCACATGTTCCTACCAGCGGCATCTCATCGGTGGCGGGCGTTGCTGAAAAGACTCCCGACCCTTTCCTGTCGACGCCAAGTTCGTGAACGGATACCAATTTTCAAGCTCACTGCACCCGGATTCGCCGGGCTGGTGCGAGAATGCCTTGCGAAAATGACCGATAGGATTACAATACCGACTCACAAGTTAATCACGTAACCCGTCGCGATGACGTTTAGCGTGCTGCCGACTGTCTTATTACCAGTGGGTAGGTCACTTTATTATCATTCCATCGCCTGTAAAAAGCACGCTACTTGCTACACGTCGTAGCTGAAAACCGTGTCGACTGTTGCAGCGAAATCGGACTGGTGATACTTTCAGAAACGATGTTTTCATGGCATTCAAGAAATCACCTCGCACGTCTCCAGCAAGAAAACAGGCAAGTCGACGCCCCAAGGCACGCTCAAAGCCTTCAGCTATCAGCGATCCAACCGCACAACGCCTGAACAAAATCCTCGCCGCCGCCGGTTTGGGCAGTCGTCGCGAAGTCGAAGAACTGATCGTTCAAGGACGTGTGGAGATCGATCGTGAGATCGTCACAGATCTTAGTCGCAAAGTTGATCCGAATAGCGTGACCATCAAAGTCGATGGCAGCGTGCTGAAAAAGCAACGGTTGGTCTATTTCGCGCTGAATAAGCCTACTGGCGTTCTGTCTACCAACCGCGATCCCGATGGGCGCATGCGGGTGATCGATCTGCTGCCGATTAAAGAACGCGTTTTCTCCGTTGGTCGTTTGGATCGCAGCAGTGAGGGACTGATTCTGTTGACCAATGACGGCGAATTGGCACAGCGCTTGGCTCATCCGAAATTTAGCGTTCAGAAATCATATTTCGTCGTCGTGTCGGGCGTGATGCAGCGCGAAGAGTTGGATAAGCTTCGCAAAGGAGTGCATTTGGCGGAGGGGTTTGCGCGTATTGATGGTGCGACCATTCGTCGCCAACGCAAGGGCTGTACGGAACTCGAAATTGTGCTTTCCGAAGGTAAGAACCGCGAGATTCGACGGATCTTGGCTCGCGCAGGACACAAAGTGGTCGTGCTGCGTCGCATCGCTATTGGCCCTCTGCGCCTGGGCCAGTTGCCCGTCGGTGCATCGCGGCAATTGAATGCAACGGAAGTGCGCGCACTGTACGCGATTACCGACAAGCCAGCAGCTAAGAAGAAATCGCCCGCAAGTGCATCGTCCTCACTAAGCCAGTCGAACAAGCCAGCTAAGCTCGCAAAATCGCCTATCGCGCCCGAGAGCCGGTCGAGTCGCATTGAAGATGACGACGACTTTGGAATGGACGACTTTGGATTTGGTTCCGAAGAGCTGGATGAAGATGACGAATTCAGTCTGGCAAGCGCAATTGGCGACGAATTTGACCCCGAAAATCTCAATGACGATGATTTTGTTGGCCACTTCGGCAGTTCGACGGCTGGCAAAGTGCTTGGTTACGACGGCGACGAAAGCCCCACTCCCAAGCCAAAGCGGCGACCGGCTCGCGGTACTCAAAAACAGGCCTCGTCCGGCGGCGCTCAGCGTCGCTCAAACGCTGCTGGCACCAAAGTCAAATCGCACAGCCGTAGCAGCACCGCCCGTTCAGCCAGCAAGTCTGGCCAGCAGTCGGGTGCCAAGCGATCCACGGGCAATCGCCAAAGCACGGGAGGGGCATCTGCACGCGGCCCGAAGGCCGCCAAGTCGTCCGCTCGGTCGAATAAGAAAACGCTTCGAAATCGAAAATAATCGGAACAGGACAGACGCAGCAGTGCCACGAGCGAAAGGATACGTAAGACGTCATGACCACGTTTGCTGATCAAGCATTGTCCGTAACGACCGAAATCGTTCATAACGAGTGTATCGCCAAAGACACGATGCGGTTGCGTGTGGCTGTGCCCGAGATGGCGCGTCGCGTGGTTCCGGGGCAATTCTTCATGTTTCGCAACCCGACGGGAAACGACCCGCTGATTGGTCGCGCGTTTGCACTTTACGACTCGCAACCTGCCCACGAAATGGCCGGAGACACAAACGTTGCTGGTTGGATCGACGTGGTCTATGTGGTTAAAGGCAAGCTGACTCGCAGCCTGGCACCACTGAAAGCTGGCGCGCCAGTGGCTTTGTGGGGACCACTAGGTAATGGCTTTGCCACAACTCCCGTGCAACACTTGGTGATGGTAGCCGGCGGCATTGGTCAAACTCCATTTATGGCTTTAGCCAAAGAGGCTTTGGGCAAGCAAACATTCGGATCACCCGCGCGCGGTGGCGGTTACGCAGAAAGAGTCAGCTTGTGCTACGGCGTACGCGGCGCTGAGTATCTGGCAGGCGTGGAGCAATTCAAGAAAGCAGGCGTCGAAGTTGCAATTGCTACCGAGGATGGTTCGATTGGTCCGCCCCAGCGGGTCACACAACTGCTCGCCGATTTGCTCGACCGCCAAACTGCAGAAGGATTGCAGGAATCAGCTGTCCGCATCGTTTGCTGCGGCCCTGAGCCGATGATGGAAGCAGTCGCCGCGTTGGCTCGCCAAAGATCGGTCGCTTGCCAGGTTTCGTTGGAAACGCCGATGGCCTGCGGAATCGGCATCTGCTTTACATGCGTGGCCAAAGTCGGCACTGCGGACGACTGGGACTACAAACGTACTTGTGTCGAAGGTCCCGTATTTGATGCCGCGGACATTCAATGGCATTGACGTCAGGCAGGCGTTGGTAGTTCGGCGCTTTCGAGCAAGCTACCCGTTTCATCAACTTGCGCTGGACGTTGATCCTAGTCCAAGACTTAACGCAGCGATGGTGAACTTTGATAGCCAGGCAGCGTAGCAGTATTTGGAGGCAGTGTGTTAGTAGTAGCCGGCTGTGCAGTTCCTGATGCGGCTGATGTGTTGTTTGCGCCAGGGCTGAAATCGTAGGTTGTCGAGCGACCGGTAGTGCCCGGCGTGAAACCGCCCAAAGTTGTCGCGCCCTGATAAGCACTGGAGGGCTGTGGCGATATACTGGTTGTCGTACCACTATTGTATGACGCGGTATTGGCGTTCGCCCCGGACATTGGGGGGATTGTCAATGTAGCTTCCGTACGCGAGCCAACGGTTACGCTGGGTAGTAAGCCGGAGGGACTCGGAATTGCCGGCGCTGCAGCCACTGCAGCGCTCATGCTAGCTGTCGGATTGTAGGTGGGCGATGTTGGATAACCGGGATACTGTGTACTCGCCGATGGTGGTGCAGCAGCCGTCGTTTCAGGTGCTGGACCATAGCCGCCGGTACCGTTGTAGGACGGCGTGGAATTGCCATAGCTCGACGGATAACTAGGCATCGCAGCTTGCGCTTGAGCTAGAGCACCAGTGACACTCTTGGGCAATTCGACATTGGGTTGTGAACTGGCGCCGCCGTAGCTACCGCCATAAGTGCCTGGATAACCGCTGGTCGTGCCGCCTGCTGTCCCTGTTGTTAGGCCAGCTGTATTAGCAGCAGTTGAACCAGCCCCACCAACTTGATACGGTCCAGTTTGATAGCCGTTGGCGGCTGCGGCCAGGCCCGCCTTAGGTGTGGAAACCGTCTGAGCAGGAAAGCCGTAAGCGCCGCCTGTCGTAGGTGTGGTCGTCGAACTGTTGGGCTTAGTACCAACCGAAGCAATGTTGTCAGGTGAATACTTGCTGGCAGGACTGACCGGCAATTCTGGCACGTCGTCCCTGCCAACCAAGGTGGCTGCGTCGGGTTCGCGCGAGGCGAACATGCTAGTGCCTGGCATTTTCCAGCCGCCCGCAGAGCGACAACCCGTAGTAGTTAAACCCGTAGCGAGGGCCAACATAAGTCCCCACTGGCAACGTGAGAAATTACTCAACTTCATTGCATCGATCCTTCGACGGCTAGTCTGCCCAGCTCGCGCCTCGTGCGCGAGCTCTGATTTATCTGTTGAATCGGAATGGTCAGGCGAAAAGTTGATCCAAACCGAAAAATTTGCCCAATCGTCTTGAGACGCCCGTTATTCTTAGGGAATGTACCCATGTAAAATCAACCCCAATCCATGTACCCCCGCTGATCGCTGGTTCAAGAAAGTAGCAGGCACACTCCGTGTGCCGTCCGCGTCTTCTCGAAACACTCCGTGTGCCGTCTGCGTCTTCTCGAAACACTCCGTGTGCCGTCTGCGTCTTCTCGAAAAACTCCGTGTGCCGTCCGCATCTTCTCGAAACACTCCGCAGATTTCATCCGGTCAATGTAGGCTTATACCGACACGGATTCTCGAATGGCGACTTGCATGGTTTGAAGCTGTGAACGCATGAGCGCGATAGACATATCGTGCATGGATTGGTTCTTGCTGATCTCGGTGACTTGTTCTTCCAGGCTAACGTCGCTGCCGTCATGCAAAATGACCTGCCGGCTGACATCCCGTACTCGTTCCATGGCTGAAGGCGCTGCCATGCCTGAAATTGGCGATGGACTATTGCCTGAAACGTAGTTGTAGCTGCCGCTCGGATTGCGCTGCTGCTCTACTGCATCGCTTAGCGCTTCTTGAAAATCCGCAACCGAAATATCGCGAGTCTTGTAGCCGGGGACATCCAGATTGGCAATATTTCCAGCCAATAGAGCATGGCGTTTTTGCGCAAATGCGGCAGTCTGCTCGAGCGCCGGCAGTGTTGAGTTGTTTAGCCACGCATCCCACATCAGATTGAACTCCGCTGAAAGTTATCTACAGATCACTCAGGTCGAGCGAACTTTCAAGCTGTTCGCCGGCCGTGTAAGCATTGTGCGCCAGAATGGAATTGGTACCATTTTGGAGCTGTGCGGCCACGGCATCGCGTTGACTCTGCATTTCTTCGAGGGTTGCTTGCTCGAGCTGCACGGTTTCATTGAGGAGTCGATCGCCTTCATCAGCCAGGGCTTGGCAGGTTTGACGCCTTTGGGGCGAAATCCATTGTCGCCGTTCGGGATCGTCATGATGAAAACGTTGGAGGCTGGCGAGGACTTGAGCAAGCTCGTCCAGGAGGCTCTCTTTGCGAGCCAGGATGCCGAGTGTTACGTTGATGTCGTCCGCTTGTGCCGCAGCGGCGTGTGAGTCGGTAAGCAACCGCAACGAGCGCAGAATATCCCGCCGGTGTTGCATGCACTGAAACAGAAATTCAGTATCTTCGGTCGACACCGCGTCCATGACGGCTCCTGTGCTGTACGGAACAGGCTTCGCATATCGAAGTCGATGATGCATGAAAGTGTAGCCAACCTTGACGTAAACACCGTGGGTAGCTTGTTCACCCAGTGCCGGTTTATAGCAAAGTGGCTCTCGACACGAAAGGTCAGCTTGACCGAAGTTTGCTAGCTAATATGCGCATTGCTTACTGAGAACCAGTGGAACATAGATAGATAATGTGCATGCCATTTTCAGCCGAGCTGGCACTGCCAGTTTGAGTGTTTGAGGGAGTGGTTTTCTCGATAGACAAGGTAACGGCAGCTACTTGTGCTGAAATGTCGACGAAACCACAATTGCTTTGACTAAGTCGCCAAGCCCGGAGCCGCGATGATGCAGTTCCCTTAGAATAGCATCAACCTGTGGTCGATCGGTCACCCTGATATGACGTCCGGTCGCATAGGCCAGCAATCTTTCAGTTAGCGCACGGGTCCACAGGGCTTCTCGTTCGAGCAAGATTGCTTTCAGTCCGATGATGTCCTTAAACGTATCGCCCTGTGGCAATTCGCCGGACGCGTCGATTTCCCTGCCACTCGGGTATTTGTCGCGCCAGCGGCCGATCGGGTCAAAATTCTCTAGAGCAAATCCAAGTGGATCGATCTTGCGATGACATTCGTTGCAGCTCGAAAACTGGCGATGCTTCTCCAGTTGTTGACGAATGGTAATGGCCCCGCGCACATCTGGGTCTAGTGGTTCCACATCCGGCGGTGGCGGCGCGGCGGGCGTGCCAAGCAAATGATCGAGCAGCCAAACACCACGCATCACCGGAGATGTGTCGATCCCGTTGGCGGTCACGGTTAAGATACTTGCCTGACCAAGCAGACCTCCCCGCCGACCATCGGGCAAATCCACCTTGCAAAATTGCCAGCCTGCTGGAGGAGTCATGCCATATAGTTTCGCCAGTGGCTTATTGACGAACGTAAAGTTCGCGTCCACCAAGTGCCTGAGGTTTAGATTCTCATGCACTAAGTGCTCTATAAACAGAAATGTTTCCCGACGCATGGCGACGTGCAATTCAAATTGGTAGTAGTCGACGTAACGGCTACGATCGGGTGGCATCGATCCCAAATCGCGTAAGGTCAGTAGATTGTCTAGAAATCCATCGACCCAGGCGGCGGCTTTCTTATCGTGAAGCATGCGGTCAACCTGCGATTCGAGTATTGCTGGATCGTGCAATTCGCCGGTACTTGCGAGCTTCAGCAATTCTTCATCTGGCATGGATGACCACAAGAAATACGACAGACGCGATGCAAGTTGATAGGCGGACAGCTTGTTCGACTCCTCCGAGCCTTCGGAAAGATACAGGAAGTTGGGAGAGCAGAGGATGGACTGTAATGCATCTTGATAAGCCTCCAGCGACGATCGACCAGCCTGTTGACGCCGTGCGGCCAGTTGCATCAGTCGCTCAATCTCCGCACCTTGGATTGGTCGGCGGTAAGCCAGTGTAGCGAAGCGTTCCAAGTGACTGCGAATTTGAGCTTCCGAGAGCTCGCCAGTCTGCATGGCTGCTTCAAAGTCGTTTCCCAAGACGGCTCGCTGCGCCGGAGTCGGCCAAGCATCGACCAAGGGACCACGAATGTGAACTTCATGTATGCGTATTTGAGGGACTTGCCCCTCAGTAATACACGCTCGGCGACTTTCTACAATTTTCGGGCTGACCTTCTCCGCAAACAGCTCCGGATACGCCTTGGGGAGTTTAGTCCACAAACTGCGCGCGTCCATCAGGCCGTTGCGGAATGTAAAGCGTGGGGTCCAGCCTGCGTCGAGTGGAATGCGGACGGTGTACCACTGCATGTCATCTGCCAATTCCAGTTCTACTAGCAGTGGTTCGATTGGTTGCGGGACATAGAGTTTTCCCGCCTTACGATTGCCCGGGACAATTCCTATTCGTAACGGTTCATGGCGATCGCGTCTGAGAAATTTGTCATCGTAGGGATGCAAGCGATGTTTGGCTTCGGCCCGGAAGCGGATTTCATAGATGCCGTCGTGCGGAACGCCGTCGGCAAAATCTTCAATCGCCGCATAAGCGCCTTCGTGCTTGTCCGCGCCGGTCACATCGTACAGCGTTAGATGGGCAAATCCGTTGGAACGGCCGTGGACTTGGTCAATCTCTGGCTGCTGCCGAAAATTCTTGTTGAACTTCCATTCTTGTTCGGTGGGCCTCTCAGCGGTCCCAAATGCTTTATCAACAGTCGACTCTGCAGCGTCCAACGCGCTGGCCAGCCAGAACTCAGACGCGACGAGAGCTTCGCCGTTATTGTCTAAGTGCTCCGACAGTTGATCGCTGGGAAATGCGACCGTTGGATCAAACATGGTCATATCCAAATGCAGCAGGTCACGCATCGTGTTGCGATACTCACGCGCGTTGAGACGCCGCAGAACAGTGGATTGCGCGGCACCTCGCTGCGACTCGTGGTATTCCTGGATGGACAACGACAGTGAGTCGATGATTTCCTGGCGAGCTTCGTCTGTCGGTTGCCGAGCATCGCTGGGAGGCATGTCTCCCAAATTCAACATGTCCACAATGTCCTGATAGTCCACCAACGCATTGTCATCTTCGATGGATTCCGCCAACGTATCAAAACGGCGATTGCCTTTTTGTTCTTGCGCTGCGTGGCATTGGCCACAGTATGAATTCAGGAGTTGCCGGATTTCCGGTGCTAGTTTTTGAGATTGAGCATGCACCGTTGAGCCAGCAGAGCCGTTCCAGATGCCCGCTAACAATGTCGCACAACAAGCAAATTGTTTCCAGAACATGGTGTTTGCCATTACGAATTGCGGCAGCTAAATCATTGATGGGGAAGCGTACGTCTAGCCGACGTCAAGATTGCGGAGTGTACCAGTGCTGGTTCCAAAGTGATCCGTTTCGACGCCAAACCTTTGCAGCATGGACACAAACAAATTGCACAAGGGAACTCGTCGGGCGTTCTCACTTGGAAATTCTTTGAGTTCACCGTGTCGAAAGCCGCCGCCAGCCAAGATGATCGGTAAGTCGTGATTGGTATGTGAATTCGCATTACCCATCCCGCTGCCGAATAGCACCATCGTATGATTCAACAGGTTACCATCACTGTTGGGTTCGGTGAGCGACTTGAGCCTGTCCAAGAAACGCGCGAGTTGCTGCACTTGATAGAGTTCAAGCTGAATCAACAAATCTATGTTCGCTTGAACTTGACCGTGGTGTGAGAGTCCGTGGTACCCTTGCTTGACGCCTAGGTCTGCGGCGATGAAACTGCCACCGACTTCCAGTGTGGCGACACGCGTTGAGTCGGTTTGAAATGCCAGCGCGAGCAAGTCATAGATTTTTGGCAAGTCGAGCGTGAGCCCTTCGTCTTCCGGCTCGGCAAGCGTCGGCAGCGGTTTGGCAATGCGTTGCCAGTGCTGGTCGAGTGCAAGTTTGGTTTCCACGCTTCGCACCGAAGCGAGGTATTCTTCAAGCTTATGGTGGTCGGCGGAATTGATGCGTCGCCCCAGCGCCCGCGCATCCTCAAGTACGCTATCCAGAATTGACTCTTGCCGCGCGATGCGTTCGGTGGCAAGCGCCTTGGCTGATGGCGAGTCGTCAACAAACAATTGCCGAAACAGTTCGCGTGGCCCTTCGATTGGCGGCACACGTGTGCCCGTTCGCGTCCAACTCATTTGGCAGCCGCCATGCAAACCGCCTTCTGAACCGACATTAAGCGAGGGAAACCGCGTTCGCGAACCAACAAACTCTGCGGCTCTTTGGTCGAGACTGATCCCTCCATCTTCAACCGACTTGGATTCAGTCGATTTCACACCGGTTAGAAACGTGTGAACGGCGAAGTGACCGCCTTTGAGCCCGTGATCTAAGTGAGAGAAAATGGTTAGGTCATGGCGGTGCTCTTCCAACGGTCTTAACAACGGTGTCATTTCAAATAACGGGCCGGACTGGGTGGGCCAGAACGCGCCGGGATACATCCCGAATTCGTTGCCCACGCAAAGCATGCGCTGGGGCGGGGCGTTCTCTGGAGAGGGAGTTGTTGCCCAGGTCCGCCGTATGCACAACGATTCCAGCGTTGGCAATGCAATGCAGACTCCCGCCGCCCTTAAGAAATTTCGTCGATTATTATTCGAAAATAGCATGAACGAGGTCTTTACTAATCGTGTTGCAAACTTTGGACTGCTCCGACTTGTCGGAGCTTTCCTATAGGCTAGATGCTGTGCGAGCAAGATAAATTGTACCAGTTGAATTCCACGTAAGCCGGTTCCTCTTTCGACAGGCATCGTATAGCCAATTGCGTTCGACAGTCTGCATTGTCAAGCTGAAGCGGCTGTATTGCCAAACTGCGGCGACAACCAATCAAAACAATTGTCGCAGTCAGCGATACCAAAGCGGCGATAAATCTCGCTACAAATCGCCGTACTCCAGACTCGATCGTACAGCTTAGTCGTCTTTCTGTGGTTTTTTCTCTGGCTCCTTGGCGTCTTCTTCCTCTTCGACAATCTTATCGCCGAACTTCTTCTTCAACTGTTGGCCGATGAACTTCGACAAACCGGCGCCGCGCAATTCGCGAGCGGTGGCGAGAATTTCTCCACTATCACCATCAACTAGTAAAACGAACGGAATCCCGCTGACATCATGCATGTCGCCGATTTCAGTGTCCCACATCTTGCCTTCGTAGATTTGGGGCCAAGGCATTCCACGTTCTTCCAAGAACTCTTCGATCTTTTCTTCCATTTTCTCGCGGTCAAAACTTACGCCAAGAATCTCAAAGCCTTGGTCGTGCCACTTTTCGTAGGCGGTTTTCATATTTGGGATTTCTGCGATGCATGGTCCACACCACGTTGCCCAGAAATCCAGCATGACGATTTTGCCTTCAAAGGACGATGGAAATAGAACCTTGTCTCCGCCCATCGTAGTCGCAGTGAACTTGAGTGCTGGCTTACCAATTCGAAGATCTGGGGGCAGCGGCAGTTGTTCGACTTCTTCGTCTGCCTTTTCTAGAGCCAGGCTGTCGCCCTTGAGGCGGATCACGTAAGTTGTGCCCGTGAAGTTAAACGGCTTGCCGACAGCAGTCATTTCAAAATTTCGGCTAATGTTGCCGTTACCATCGCGATCGATGGGCAAACGCGTGGACTCAGAGGGTAGGCCGGCTACAAAAGTACTAAATTCTTGGCCGTCCAACTCGAAAGAATATTCAAAGCCGTAGTCGCCATAGTACATCAAAGTGTTAGCGAGCGACTTACGGCGCGGGTCTTCAGGATCGAAACGATAAAAGTTGATGGCACCTAAGCGATCGTCGCCCAAGTCAATTTTCCCGTCGCCGCTGTACTGAGTCAGATTGTTTTGTTCTTTTCCCTGCCACTTAACCTCGGGATCGTTGGTTAAATCCCCATCGGCATTAGCGTCGAGAAACAATCGCGCCTCACCGTCCTCAGGCTCGTCGAGAATGAACGCCCAGCTTCGATCTCCAATTTCGATCTTGCCGTACTTGGGCGCCTGCAAGCCTTCGGGAGCGACTTTGACAATTTCCTCTTCTTGGTTCATTTCGGCTCGCTGGGGACTGTAACCGCCGACTTTGCGTGTAACGCCGCTAGCAAGAAAGTTCTGTTTGAGTTCCTGCGCGGGGACTAATTCGGCAGGCACAACTGTCGCAGCGAACAGAAAAGCCCATAGAGTATGTACGGAGCTTTGCATTGGGAGAGATCCTTGGGAAAAAGAAAGGCACCAACTCGGTTCGTGAACACAGTACGCATTCTAACCGATTACGCCCCGACCCTCCAAGGGAATGAAAGAATGAGCCAATCCCTAGAAATTGGCATTCGCATTATGCGTACCGACCTAGCGAGGCGGAACAGAAATTTGATCGAAGAGCTTGCCCTAGTCCCTATCGAATTCGACGGCGGTATCCAATTCCGACAAGGCAGGTACTGCACAACAACAGCAATGAGCTGGGTTCGGGAACGGCATTCAGACCCAGAATAACACCGCTACCAGAGTTATACGCAGTGGTGACTTGTGTATAAGTTACGCCTCCGCCGCCACCGCCGGCTCCGCCGTGTGTCACGAATCCGGTCGCACCCGCTCTGCGCGAGTCGGCAACTGCAGCCACCGTGAAGTCGACGGGAACATCGTTGGCTTGCCGGTCGAATACGAGTCGAACCGTCCCTAACAAGCCCTCTGCGCTTTCTGGAGTCCAGGTGACCAAGTGGGAAAGTGGATCATTTGCGGGTGGAGCAGCGAGCGCTTTTACGTCGCCACGGAACAACTGTCCGACCTGAGTCGGGCCAGCAAGAATGGGGAGATTAGCAAAATTGTACTCCCCAGCCCATGATTCATTCGGCGGAACGCTTGGCGGTACGTCCAGACTAAAGCTTGCTGGGGTGACGGATGAAGTAAAAGTAAAGCTGTAGCTTCCGACATCGACCGCAGTGGCATCTCTGCCGGCGCGGATCTCTAGGGTAAATTCTTGTTGGGAGTCGCCCGCTCCAACAAAGGTATTGCCTATTTCGACGACATTGACAACGATTCCGGCTGAAGCTGGGATCTGGGTCAAAATCAATAGTAGGAATACAGCGAGCGGTCTCATGGAACTTGACCTATATGCGAAACGAAAAAGAGTGGAATAGCCAGGCTGAAATTTTACCTAGTTTGGGGATTGTAATCGGAAATTTGAAAGATGCAAGGAAACTACGAAAAAAGCCTCCGCAGATAAATCTGAGGAGGCTTTTAAAAAACCGGCAATACCTACTTTCGCACTTGTGGGCACTATCATCGGCTCCGAAAGCTTGACTTCTGTGTTCGGGATGGGAACAGGTATAACCTTTCGGATATGGTCACCGGAGAGACTTCAGCGACCTATTCGCTCGCTGGAGCCTGGATTCGGGGGAATCCGTATACAATTGTCGATTGGTAATAAGCATTGACGCTGTTGCTGCTTGGCTTTGCGGGCCGTGCAGCGGGTTGGCTGTGTTTAGCAGCCAGATTGAAACCGAGAGCAAGAGTGCAAAATATCGGTGGTCAAGTATTCGTCCATTAGTATCAGTAAGCTGAACACGTTACCGTGCTTACACATCCAGCCTATCAACCTGGTCGTCTTCCAGGGGACTTCAACCCAAAAGGGAAACGAAACCTAATCTTGGAGAGGGCTTCACGCTTAGATGCTTTCAGCGTTTATCCTTTCCGAAGTTAGCTATCCAGCCGTGCCACTAGCGTGACAACTGGTACACCAGAGCTTCGTCCAACCAAATCCTCTCGTACTAAAGTTGAACCTCCTCAAGTTTCGAACGCCCACGGCAGATAGGGACCGACCTGTCTCACGACGGTCTGAACCCAGCTCACGTACCACTTTCATTGGCGAACAGCCAAACCCTTGGGAGCTTCTTCACCCCCAGGATGTGATGAGCCGACATCGAGGTGCCAAACCGCATCGCCGCTGTGGACGCTCGGATGCGATAAGCCTGTTATCCCCAGAGTACCTTTTATCTGATGAGCGATGACCCTTCCATTCGGAATCACCGGATCACTAAGACCTACTTTCGTATCTGCTCGAGTTATAGCTCTCGCAGTTAAGCCCACTTATACCTTTACGCTCTACGCCTGATTGCCGACCAGGCTGAATGGACCTTTGTACTCCTCCGTTACTCTTTTGGAGGAGACCGCCCCAGTCAAACTGCCCAACTGACACTGTCCCCTGACCTGTTATAAGGTACAGGGTTAGAATTAAAGCATGACCAGGCTGGTATTTCAACGATGGCTCCACGAACGCTGGCGCGCCCGTTTCACAGCCTCCCAGCTATACTACACAAGACATACCTCAACCCAATATCAGCCTACAGTGAAGGTTCATGGGGTCTTTCCGTCTAACCGCGGGTACGTGGCATCTTCACCACGACTACAATTTCACCGGGTTGGTGATTGAGACAGTGCTCCAGTCGTTACGCCTTTCATGCAGGTCGGAACTTACCCGACAAGGAACTTCGCTACCTTAGGACCCTCATAGTTAGGGCCGCCGTTTACTGGGGCTTCGGTCGCCAGCTTCACTCCGAAGAGCTAACCGCCTTCCTTAACCTACCAGCACCGGGCAGGCGTCAGACGCTATACATCCACTTACGTGTTAGCAGCGTCCTGTGTTTTTGATAAACAGTCGCTAGAGCCGATTTTCTGTGGCCTATTGCTAGGCGCCCCTTATCGCGAACTTACGGGGCCATTTTGCAGAGTTCCTTAATCACCATTCTCCCGAGCGCCTGAGACTTCTCATCTCGCCTACCTGTGTCAGTTTTAGTACGGTCACGTGTGCTTCAAAGCTTAGAAGCTTTTCTTGGACATCCTGCCAACATCATCCAGATCTTAGGTGCTGTTAGCTCGGCTTCTTGAGCGTATCTGTGGCGGATTTACCTACCACTACTCTTAAAGCCGAGCAACGGACTATTCTAACAGTCCGCATGCTTTTCGGATGCCGTCCCTCCATCGCTCCACACACATGGCGAAGGAATATTAACCTTCTATCCATCGACTACGCCTTTCGGCCTCGTCTTAGGCACCGGCTAACCCTGGGCGGATTTACCTTCCCCAGGAAACCTTAGGCTTTCGGCGAACAGGATTCTCACCTGTTTTATCGTTACTCATTCCGGCATAATCACCTGTAGGGGCCGACACCACTCCTTACGGTATGGCTTGTATCTCCCCTACAGCGCTCTCCTACCACTTAACAAATCCGGAGAAATGTTAAATCCGTAGCTTCGGTACTATGCTTACTCCCGTTCATTATCGGCGCAGAATCTCTCGACCAGTAAGCTGTTACGCACTTTTTAAATGGTGGCTGCTTCTAAGCCAACATCCTGGCTGTCACGGAGATTCAACTTCCTTAGTGACTGAGCATAGTTTAGGGACCTTAGCCGACGATCTGGGTTGTTTCCCTCTCGACCACGGAGCTTATCCCCCGTAGACTGACTCCCGAGATAGTTTCAATGGTATTCGGAGTTTGGTTCAGTGAGGTACCCCGGAAAGGGCCCCCATCCAATTCAGTCTCTCTACCCCCAATGAATAGTTGCTCGAGGCTATACCTAAATATATTTCGGAGAGAACGAGCTATCTCCTGGTTTGATTAGACTTTCACTCCTCCCCACAAGTCATCCCCTCGGTTTTCAACCCAAGTGGGTTCGGTCCTCCACGCAGTTTAACCCGCGCTTCAACCTGCTCATGGGTAGATCACCAGGTTTCGCGTCTACCGCCCGCGACAATTTCGCCCTATTAAGACTCGGTTTCCCTATGGCTTCGCCCCTGAGAGGCTTAACCGGGCCGCAAACGGTAACTCGCCGGATCATTTTGCTAAAGGCACGCCGTCACACGTTAAATCGTGCTCCGACCGCTTGTAGGCACATGGTTTCAGGTTCAGTGTCCTCCCCTAGCCGGGGTTCTTCTCACCTTTCGATCGCTCTACTTAGTTCACTATCGGTCATCAGAGAGTATTTAGCCTTACGGAATGGTCTCCGTGGATTCAGTCGGAGTTTCACGTGCTCCGACCTACTCAGGTATCCTTCGGGAGATTCTAAGTTTTCGCGTACGGGGCTGTCACCCTCTATGGCGTGCCGTATCCAGGACACTTCCGCTAACCAGAATTTTGTAACTCCCATGTGAAAGACCCTACAACCCCGCGAGGGAAAACCCTCACGGTTTGGGCTACTCCGCTTTCGCTCGCCGCTACTTACGGAATCGATTTTTCTTTCTATTCCTCCAGGTACTTAGATGTTTCAGTTCCCTGGGTTGGCCACTAATACCTATGTATTCAGTACTAGCTAATTCGGGTATCTCGGGATTAACACTCGTTTGTCAGCTCCCCCAAGCTTTTCGCAGACTTCCACGCCCTTCATCGCCTTCTGATGCCAAGACATCCCCCATGCGCCCTTAGTAACTTGACCACCGAAATTTCGAACTCTTGCCAGCCAAACAAAGTTTAAACTCGACAACAATCAAAACTCGGCGTCGCTAGGAAATGATTTTAACCTAGCTCTTGCGTTACCAGCCGCAGCTGGCAACTCAATCTTTTGCTGCTACAACCAAAGTTGTAGCTCTCAGCGCTCGCTTTCAAATCTGTATCAGCTCGTCAAGTTGGCTCTGCAAGCAGAGACTTACTCGACTTCACTGATTCCAGCGTCTTGTAGTCGCAATGCCTCCCAGTAGGTCAAAAACCCACCAGTTGCATTGCATTTAAGATGCCTATTACCAATCAACCAAATTGTCAAAGATCAGCTGGCCCACCTGAAGAATTCCCTTCAGGGGAGCCCAGTAATTTAAGCTGTCGGTCGAGTGTCGTCAACGGCAAATCTTAAAGTTTTAAGTTTGCGATCAACTTGCAAAACCAACTCTCGCTCGGGCTCGAAAGCCGTTAGCGAGGAGCGGAAGATCATCTCGATTTTCCACAACTCCGCAAGCCCAAGTTTCACACTTTATTAAAAAAGTAGCACTTGATTTGGCGGAGGCCTCTGATTTCCAATCCCCAGAGCTTCCGGGACTTGGATTTCAGTGCCTGAGTTTCAAGCCCAGACGTTCCGGGCCCGAATTTCAAGCCCCTATGGCAGGGCTTGAGTGGAGGTGAACGGACTTGAACCGATGACCCCCTGCGTGCAAAGCAGGTGCTCTCCCAACTGAGCTACACCCCCAGGCAGCTTGAAGTGTGGAGTGTGCTCGATGAAAAGTAAAGGGGCCGTGGCCACTTTTAACTTTCATCTGCTTTTTTCACTCATAACACTTCAAACTTAAGCAGTGGGCGTGCCAGAATTCGAATCTGGGACCTCGTCGTTATCAGCGACGCGCTCTAACCAACTGAGCTACACGCCCGCTCTAATTGCGTAGACTTTCGATAAGTCCACCAAGCAGACCGCAAAATCCTATCGAAAGGTTCGCACCTGTCAACCTTTCCATGAACTCTGTTCGCGAAATACAGTCCATCGGTCGCCCGCCCGTCATTCCTTGAGCAAACTTCCCAGGCCGGTAACGCTGGACTTTGCCACGCGAACTCTACAAAATGAAGCCAGCGCTGCAAAATCAAGGTCCTAGGCGAATATCCAAGAAAACGAGATTCGCGCGGAGCCGCACAGATGCTACAACGCACTTTGTTTACCATCCGGCGCGACCGGAGTTACTACGCACGGCCCATCACACCAAGGAGCAGGTAGGGATGCACTGCGAATCTACCAAATTCATGACTCGTCAAGTTTGGCAATTACCCAACGCGGCCAAGTCCCGCTGGCTTTGTCGCTGGCTGGTCCCAGTTATCTGCCTCGGCTCGACAGCCCCCGCCCTACCCAACCTCTCAGCCGAAGAGCCTTCTCCTCAGCTCGTCAAGGCTTTGACTTATCAACCGCGTCAAGCCGACGTCAAGTATGAAAAAGTGGCTGAACCCCAGCTTGGTGAATGTTCGATTGAAGAGGTCACGCGCGACGATGGTACGGGCTTCCTCGTTTCAGGTCCCGCTGGACAACCACTGCGCTGGTTCGCGGATACCGATGGCGATAAACGCCTGGATCGCTGGAGTTATTACAATGCTGGCGTGGAAGTCTACCGCGAGTCGGACATCGGATCCCCTGAGTCGAGCCGTCCCAATGGAACGGCAGACGAGTATCGTTGGCTGAGCACCGAAGGTTTGCGCTGGGGAAGCGATAAGGATGAAGATGGCGAAATCGATTCGTGGAGCATGATCTCTGCCGAAGAAGTGACCGCTGAAGCGGTGCGGGCCACCGCCAACCGCGATAGCGAGCGGTTTTCTCGGTTGCTGATCACCGAGGCAGAAATCCGCGAATTGGGGCTGGGGACTGAGAAGCAGGAGCTGTTGTTGCAGCGCATTGCCGATGCCAAGAAGCAATTTGAAGCTTGGTCAGGCGGTCAAAATGTGGTTTCTCCGAAGGGGCAGTGGACGAACTTTGGTGCCGATAAACCGGGCATCGTACCGGCAGGCACCGACGGCTCGAAAAAGGACGTCGTGGTCTATGAAAATGCTGTCGCCCTGCTCGAAGATGCGGGCGAAGCCAGGCAGTTGCTGGTGGGGACGATCATTCAAGTCGGCAATCGCTGGCGCTTAGTCGATTTGCCACGCGGCATCTCCGAGGGAGCGGTGATGGACGATTCCGGCGTGTTTTTCTCTGCCACGTTTACTCCCAAAGGTGCCACGGGCGGACCAATCGCAACCAGTGGTATCAGCAAGGCCATGGAACGATTGGTTACCGAGTTGCAGGAAGTTGACGGCAAGCTGGTCAAGGGCGAAGGCGATACCGCCGCCCTGCAAGCGCGTCGCGCAGATGTACTGGAAAAGCTGATCTCGGCAGCGGCCAGCGAAGACGAACGCCAAACTTGGATTCGACAGTTTGCAGACACCGTGAGCACTGCTGCCCAAACGGGGGACTATCCAACTGGCGTCGCGCGTCTCAAAGAATTTTCTGAGAAGCTCGAAACGGTCAAAGCATCCACCGAAGATTTGGCCTATGTCGCGTTTCGGACACTGACCGCAGAGCATAACTACCGGATGCAACAACCCAAGGCGGAATACGAAAAGCTACAAGAGGAGTACTTGGGGAACCTGCGCCAATACGTTCGCGATTACCCCGCGAGTCAGGATGCTGCTGAGGCCATGATTCAAATCGCTCTTTCGGCCGAGTTTACAGGCGAAGTCAAGGAGGCGGCGGAGTGGTATGCCCAGGCGGCGAAGAACTTTGGCGATATGACTGCAGGCAAGAAAGCCGAAGGCGCATTGCGTCGTTTGAATCTCGCCGGAAAACCCTTCAGTATCAAAGGCAACACGTTGGATGGTCGTGGGTTTTCCTCGGACTCCTATGTCGGCGGCCCGGTTGTCTACCATTGCTGGGCAAGTTGGTGTGAGGGGTGTAAGGCTGAGATGCGAGCCTTGAAGGAATTGCAAGCCAAGTACGCCAAGCAGAAGTTGCGAGTCGTAGGCATCAACCTCGACAATCAGGCTGCCCAAGGCGCAGCATTCCTCAAACAGAATTCGTTTCCATGGGTGCACTTGTACGACGAAGGTGGATTGGAAAGTACGCTGGCGGTTGGCTACGGCGTGTTGACGTTGCCCGCCAACTTTATCGTCGACAAAGAAGGCAAGGTTGTCAAAACTGGCGTTCATTGGACTGAGCTCGAATCGGTTATCGAAGGCTTGGTCAAATAGCTGGCTTAGTTCCCACTGACCGATAAGAAAACTTGGCGACAACTGCAGTAGCTAACTGCAGTTGTCGTTTTTTTCCTTGGACTCCCACAGTGGTTTGGGGATTTTTCGCCAGAATTTGACAGAATTATTCAAGTTCGACCCTGACGGCGTGACCGTGACTTTGGTAAACGAATGAGGAGTTTTCTTCTCTCGCTTTTTCCATCAAAGCTCTTCCATCGAAAGCAGACACATGCAACCGTTCATCGAGTACTTTGTTCTAGCTGCGGTTCTTGTGGTGCCTCTGCTTGCACTTTGGGCTATTGCTGGACTCTATTCGACTCGCGCTGGTAGCCCATGTCATGTAACGCAAGTTTTCTACTTGGCGACACTGCTGATGATTGCCGGGTTGACCGTGCGAACCGTGATGGCCAATGATAGTTGTTGGCTAATACACACCGCGAGTTTGGGCATCATGATCGTATTTGGCGTGATGCGGCGTCCACTGGGTGATGCGGATTGGGATTTGCAGTTGCACTAAGAGACTCGGTTCATAACTCGTCATAGCGATGCGCGACGGCAAAGCCGCTGGAGATGCCAATCGTCCACATGAGTGGAAAAGCGAAATCGGGAGCCAGCCAGACAGTGGCCTGCACGAAGAGGGCGCTGGTCAGGGCGGCGGCGATCATGATGAGCAGCCCAGCCATTTCTTCACCGCGATAGTAGTCGGCTAATCGTGCGGCGTGCCAAACCCCCAGCAGGCAAGCACCCGCGTACGCCGCCATTCCCAGCAGGCCAAACCGGAGCGTGATAAGCGCGTACGAATTGTCGATATACGGTACCTTTTCCATCGTCGCGGCTTCGCGTGGTCCCAGCGGTACATTGACCGGGAAGCCAGTCACCGCTGTCGTGCCAAAACCGAATAGCCCGGAACGTTTGAAAGCGATTTTGTAGACGTCGAACATGAGCAGCCGCGTGCGTGTGCGCGAGTACGTCTTGAGTTCGTCGTCAATTTCGACCACGCGTTCGTTTGCACCATGGCTCGTTTCGCCCGACCAAGCCTCAAGCAGGTTCAGGGCACGATCGCGGTTAACAACAACCCCTAGAACAAGGCAGATCCCCATCGCAAGAAAGGCGAGCCTGAGTCTTGGAAACCACAGGAAGACCGCCATGGCGCACATTAAGATGCAACCCAAGATTGGCCCGCGCGATCCGGTGCAAATGATCCCCAGCACACCTGGTACAGGGGCGAGCAGCCAATAGCCAGCTGCCTCCCGACGCACCGCTTGGTGGGCTGCAAATCCACTCCACCCGAGGAGAAGCAGTTGCAGTACTCCAAAATAGATAGGGTTGAGAGTGGGGCCGTAGGCACGCCGCAGTCCCCAACGAATACTATCGCGTGGGGTGTTCTCCATCGGTCGCAAACCATAGAGCAGTTCGTAAAGATTGGTCCCGCTGACCGCTTCGATGACTGCCATGATGCCGAGCAAAGCTGAGAGGCTGGCGATGATCGGCCACAACTCGCGCCAGTCGCTTTCGGTTTGAATAGCCAACCGTCCGCAGAGATAAGGGACATACCACTCACCATAAGCTCGCATCAAAGGGTGGAACGAGATGCCATCGACGCGAAAGTCGCTGATGCAATGCACAAGGATAAGGGCGATTACCGCCAGATCGCAGGCAACCAATCGCACGGTAAACCGTGCACCTGGCAGGAAACAATAAAGCAACAGGGCAGACGTGCCAACGAGCACTTTCAGGTCCGCTCCAGCCCCTACGATCGTTCCAGCTGGTACATCAAACAGAACCCATTGGATCCATACAGGGAACGCAAACGCCAGCGGAATGATGCTGCCAAGGGCAATTGCAGGACGCCGTCTCCACGAAAGCCACAGAAATAAGGCAACCAAAGGAACGAGGTTAATGATCCAGCTCATTAATTGTCCTGCCGCTTCCGGAGGGTTGTCTTGGTGAGTGAAATCATGGCGAATTCAGGGCCTCTGTGTGGAATACCGACGTGGCGCATGCGTGAAGTGCTGGGGATGGTGAATTCAGCAAGACGTGTCGAATTTAACGATAAATTGGATCTTGGTGTTATGATGTAGGGGCAACTGTCAGTTGGCAGTGGGGCAGATATTGACATCATTTCGCAGCCCGATCAGATTGAAGACCGCCCCCGAGCCCTACCGCCGCACATTTCCAGTGAGCACTTCCTTTAGCAGCAGTTGCTGCGTAAAGTTGGACGCGGTGATTTCCTGAACTTTAACAGAATAATCTAATGAGCAACCCGAGCAATTCGAATTCTACGCGTCCAAAGAACAAGCGTCGCCCTCAGAAACCGAAGGCTAAAAAGGCGGAGTTTGATATAGCGTTTCGCGATATTGCCGATCTCATCGTGCGACGTCTGGGCTTGGTAGTTGTCGCAGCGCTGGCTTCGTTCGGGCTGGCAGCAGGCTACTACTTCCTGTATCCCCCCAAATTTGAGTCCAAAGCAGAGATTCTCGTCGAGCGACGTGACGCAAGTTTTAACCCCGACGGTGGTAACTCCGGGGGCGATAAAATCGTGTCGAGCGAAGTCATGGCGACGCATACTCGAATTGTGCAAAGTGCTCGGATTGTTGAGGAGGCTTTGGAGCGCACGGGCCTCGCAACCTCGGAGTCGTTGCTGGAGGCTGCTGGCGACGAAGGCATCGTCCCATATGTTCGAGAAAACCTATACGTGACCACCGCTGATCGAAATGCGAATGTCATCAATTTGAGTTTTCGGCATCTCGACCCAGACTTATCTCGCCAAGTTCTAGAGGCGATTGTCGAACAATACCAACTGTTCCTGATAGAGAAATATCAAGGCGATAATTCGAAGGTTACCAGTCTGATTGACGATGCACGTAAAGAACTGGAGGAGGAACTAAGCGCACTGGAAACCGACTATCGTGAGTTCCGAGAACGGGCGCCCATCATGATTGGCGCGGAAGATACTTCCAACGTTTACGAACAGCGGTATGAAGAACTGTTGGCTGAAGTTTCCGACGTGGATTCTCGAATCGCCGAAGATAGCGCGCGGCTGCAATTGGTGCGGGATGGGCTCAAACGCTACGATGAAAACGGCTCGCCTGATCTGCAGAAACTGACGTTGATCGATGGTCTGAGCGCCGAACGAATGGCAATTCTACTGGCCGTCGACCGTGGCGAAGCCGAGTCCGCTAGCTTCCAGGCTGAGCAGCCAGAGCGCATGGCCTCTGCGACGTCCGAGTTTTCCTCGCTCCTAGAGAAACGTTCTCAGCTCGTGTCCATGGAGAAGACGCACGGCAATAACCACCCGGACGTGGTCGCACTACGTGAGCAGATTCAGTTGGCTGAAGCTTTCGTTGAGACGCGGGCCAAAAACCGCAGCGTGGTTGAAGATAAACCCGAATTGACTCCCGATGATGTGCTCGATGCGTACGTCAACATGCTTAGCAACGATCTGGCTGCCCTTGAACAGCGCAAGTCGAGTTTGTTGCTGGCCGCCAGCGAAGTAGAAAAGCAAGTCCGCGATTTAGTGGCTTTTGAGCTCGAAGGCGAATCGCTATTACACGAGCGGCTTCGCAAGCAGGATCTGTATGATGGTACCGTTGATAACTTGCGAGCTTTTGCACTTTCCAGCGGTGCTGGGACTTACGTACACGAGGTATTGGAATATCCAGGCTTGGGAGAACAGGTTGAACCCAACCTGCTAACGTGTGCGGCAATCGCCTTGTTTGGCACGCTTCTATTTGGATGTTGCTTGGTAGGCGTTGCTGAATTGTCCGATAACAGCATCCATAAATCTGAAGAACTTGAGCGCATTTTTGCAAGTACGGTATTTAGCTCCATTCCGGAGTTTTCTAAGGATGTCGAGTCACGCAATGCCATGCGATTGGCCAAACGATCCAAGAGTCCAATTAATCCAATGGTCCTGGCTCATCACGCGCCACAAACCAGGATGGCAGAAATATTTCGTGGTCTGCGGACACAATTGATGTTTGCCAATGGCCAATCGAGGGTCTTGAGTGTAACCAGCGCTAAGAGTGGCGAGGGTAAGTCTACCGTAGCTTCGAATCTAGCGTGTTCGCTTGCTCAGACCGGTCGGCGGGTTCTGTTGGTTGATTGCGACATGCGGCGTCCACAAGTTGCGAGTTTACTGGGGCTTTCCAGTAAAGTAGGCTTGCGGGAAGTCCTTGAGGGAACCGTGGAGCTGCAGGAAGCGATACAGGTCACTGAAGCGGAAAATTTACATGTAGTCACTGCCGGTGTGATTCCCAAGAATCCCGCCGAGCTGTTGGACCGCCGGGTCTTTGATGATTTTCTGGCGACCGTGCGCGAGATGTATGATTTGGTGTTCCTAGATTGCCCGCCCGTATTGCCAGTGTCCGATCCATCGATCATTGCCCCCAAGACTGATGGGACCATCGTCGTGATCAAGGTTGATTCCCAAACCCGTCCCCAGTCCCAACGCGTCAAAGATATCCTGGAAGGGGTGTCTGCCAATTTGCTGGGATTGGTCATCAATCGCTCACCAAACCTTCGCGAAAAGTACGGTTACTCCGAGTACAGCTATCAGGAATACAAGCAACCGCAGGTCAAAGTCTCTGAAAGAGAACCCGAGCAGGTGTCCATCTAGGGCCTCGGGAGAAACAATTTCTCGTCGTGGACGCGTTTGCTGGGAAGCGGACGTGTCCACCACTTCCGTTAGTTTCGTTCGACAAATAAGTGAGCGGAATGGCCTCTTTTCGCGTTCGTAGTTAGTTGGTTGCAATCTTGCCACTCGAAACTACTATGAATGGCACATCGACTGTGAATGGCACAGATCGCGGGGCTGGTATGTGCTTCAACCCCATCAAGAATTAGGGTAGTGGACGAGGCTACGAGTCCCCGCGCGCCTTGGCTGTTGAACGGGACTCGTAGGTTTGTGCACTACGTTCAAACTCAATATTAAATGTGGTTGACACTAGTTTGGTGCCCCGCCGGTTGAGTGGTACTCCGCGGCGAACCGTTTGACTAGAATTAGCCTTTCCCCAAAACGCCTAACTTGTCTTTCGCCCCATGCCCAAATCCTCGACCGAGACCACGCAGGAATTCGGCTCGATCGTTTCGATTCCCGAGACGAGGGAAGTCTTGTATGGTGCTCCGCACCTTTCGGACTTGATTCCTGATGTTGCAAGTTCCAGGCGGCGTTTAAACAACTATCGTTCGCCATTTAGCGAACGTGGTTTGTTGCTGTTGGGTGGCGATATCCTAGCCGCACTCTGTGCAACTTTTTTGGCCTATACGATTTGGCATATTATTGTCCGTCAGTCGCTGGTCTTTGAGACAGGGACTCTGCTAAGCAAGCTGTATTGGTTTCCTGCGGTTATATTGCTGTGGATGGCTTTCGCTTGGGTCAACGATATGTACGACGCCACGCGAGCTAGCACCGGCCGCAATTTGGCGCAGCAGATTATTGCGATATGGGGAAGCTCGCTGGGGATAGGAATTTTGGCCTACTATCTCTTACCCGACTACGCACCGAGAACTTTTGTATTGTTGTTTCTGCCAACGATGGCGGCATTGGTAGGGCTGTGGCGAACAGGCTTTGCTTATTTTGGCCCGAAGCTTTCGAACTTGCATCGAGTGCTGATGATTGGCGAGCCGCATGCAGTGGCTGAAATGGCGGCAGTTGCGCATCAATCACAATCGACTTACCATGTAGCCGCTTGGGCATCGGTGCCCGACCTAGCGCAGTTTCATTTCGATTCCAACGGTGTTGGTTTTCTTGATTTGGTGCGTTCGGCAAGCATCCGTGAAGTCGTCGTGTTGCCTTGCTTGGCATGGGTGTGATTATCAGTAACGCAGGAAATGGATTTCGCATGCGTTTTGGCGTCGTCCCTATTTTGCTGGTGGCTGGTGCCTTTTGTCGCTCGATTCCGGTATTCAAGCTACAAAGTGATGAGTGATCTATGATTTCAGTTCCGCAGCACTTTCCAAACTTTATTGTGATTGGCCCAGGCAAGTCTGGGACCAGTTGGCTATATCATGTCTTGGGGCAGCACCCCGAAGTTTGTATGTCGACGGCTAAAGAAACGTTGTACTTTGAAGACTATTACCACAAGGGATTGGATTGGTATGCGCGGTTTTTCAAGAAATGTCATGTTTTGAACAAGCCGCACGCGATCGGTGAAATTTCCAATACCTATATTTTCTCGGAGTTGGCTGCCGAGCGCATTGCGCGAGACTTTCCCGCGATGAAGATCATTGCCACTCTGCGTGATCCGACCGAACGTGCCTTCTCACATTATCTCTTCCTGCGTCGCAATGGCGAAGTGAACTGTGATTTTGAGCAGGCACTCGACCAACGTCCTGATTTAGTGTCGCGGGGAAATTACCATCAACACCTTCAACCCTATCGGGATAGGTTTCCGAGTGAGCAACTGGCCGTCTTTGTGTTTGACGACTTGGTGCATGACGTAGAAGACTATGCGCACCGCCTGTTTTCGTTCTTAGATATCGCTGACCTGGCCGATCCGGATCTACTGCATACCAAAGTGTTGGAGGCCAGCGAGGCGCGCAGTCGCTGGCTAGCGAAGGCGACCGTGGCCTCGGCACAAGTTGTTCGTCGTTTGGGATTTCCCGACATTGTGACCCGTGTAAAACAAGGGGTGTTGCCCAAACTCATTTTCAAGCCGCTGAAAAAGGAGTCCAAGCCGAAGCTTGTTCCCGCAGTTGAACGGAGATTGCGCGAGTATTACCTTCCGGACCTGGAGCGGTTAAGCGATTGGCTGCAACGTGACTTGGTCGCGGCTTGGGGCCCCCGAGTGCCGGTCCCAATCGAAGCTGGAGGTTGCAATGATTAACGCGGCCACAGCGACTACCTGCCGACTACCGACGTGTGTATTCGTTGGTCCGCAGAAGGCGGGCACGAGTTGGATTCATGAGTATTTGTCTGCTCGCGGTGACATCTGTTTGCCACGCGGGGTCAAAGAGACGTTCTTTTTCGATGACCGGTTTGAACGCAAAGGACTAGATTGGTACCTGGCACATTTTCAGCCGACAGGTAATTCCCGTCAAACGATCGAGGTCGCGCCGACCTATTTTCAGTCAGATCTGGCAACCGCCCGCATCAGTCAAACGCTTCCGCAAGTGCCCATCATTGTTACGTTGAGGCACCCAGCAGAGCGTGCTTTTTCGCTGTTCCTGCATCTTAGGAGATATGGATTTCATGATTTGCCCCTTCGTAGAGCAGTGATTGAGCTTCCTCAGATTGTAGACAGTAGTCGCTATGCCAAACATTTAGAACGTTGGTATGAACAGGTGGGGGCGTCGCACGTCCATGTCTTGTTTCAGGAAGATCTGGCCCAAAATCCGGTAGAATTTGCCAGCCGCCTTGATCGTATTTTAGATCTACCACCTGTTCCTTCGGGATTCGATATCCACAGCCGTGTGAATGAAGCGGCTGTGCCAGCATCAGGCCGCGTGGCAAGGCTTGCCCGACAGGCGGGGGACTTCCTGCGGGACTACCGACTGTATTGGCCGATCGAGTTGGCCAAGCAGATGGGATTCAAGCAACTCGTCTACGGTCGTCCAGGCAAAAAGCGGCTCGATCGCCTTCTGGACGAAGATCGGCAATGGCTCATCGAGCAATTGCGGCCAGACACCGAAAGGTTGCAAGCGATGCTTGACCGTGACTTGTCCGCTTGGTTGCAATAAGTAGTTATTTAACCTTTGTCAGTTGGAATTGAAACCGTCGGCCGCCACTCCATGCGAATTTTGCAAGTTATTACAATCGGGCACGAACTGTATGGTGCCCAAAAGCACGTCTTGGACCTCAGTGCGCTGCTATGCGAAGCAGGGCATGAAGTACAGGTGGCTGTTGGCACCGAAGGTCCGCTGACAGACGCACTGGCGTCGTGTGGTATTCCGTATGCCGTCGTTGACAGCTTGGTACGACCGATCCGTCCAGTGACAGATTTTCGCAGCATTGGAGAGCTGAAGACGCTTATACGTCGTTTCCAACCAGATCTCGTGGCCTCTCATTCCAGTAAGGCTGGCATCACCTCGCGTATGGCCTGTCGCTCGCTGCGTATCCCGAACGTCTTTACCGCCCATGGTTGGTCGTTCGAAGAGGGGATCCCTGCACTTAAACGGAACGTCTTTCGTCGCCTCGAGAGATTGGCAGCCAAGTCAGGCGATCCAATCATTGCGGTTTCGAATATTGGTCGAGCTTTTGCTGTCGAGCAAGGCGTTGCGTCATCCAATCAGGTCCGAACCGTCTACTACGGTGTTGCCGACCAGAGTCCGTACTTTCAGCGGCAAACCAGTGATGTCTTTACCATGACCATGGTGGCCGGCTTTCGCCAGCAGAAAGATCACGCGACACTCATTCGCGCTCTGGCAGGTCTGGAGGTGGAAGAACCTTGGCAACTTTACCTGCTCGGTGATGGAGATTTGCGTCCCACAATTGAGCGACAAGTGGCTGCCGCTGGACTGGCCGATCAAGTGCATTTCTTGGGGGCCGTAAACGTTAGCAATGTACCGGAGTATCTGTCGACCACCGATTTGATGGTCTTAACGACTAATTGGGAAGGTTTGCCAATTTCAATTCTGGAGGGACTGGCCTTTGGCTTGCCAGTAGTCGCGTCAGACGTGTCCGGTGTGCGAGAGGGCGTGATTCACGAATACAACGGTCTCTTGACGGAGCGTGGCAATGTAGAGCAGGTCCGATCGGCGTTACATCGGCTGATGACCTCGCCAACGCAGCGAAATACGTACGGAGCAAATAGCCGACAACTGTTCGAGCGTAGTTTCACGCAAGCCGCCATGTTGGCGAACACGCTGGAGGTTTATCAGGCTGCAATCTGCCGCAACAATTGCCCAGAGAGAAAAGTATCGCTATTGTCTGCTCGTACAAATTAGCGATAGCTCGACCTCTCCTGACTCCAAGTTCGTGAACGGCTACCTCGGAAGTAGATTCCTGAACTACCGCGTCCGTCCGCTGGTGATCCGGGTGAGGTTTGGCAATGCCCAGACGCCTAGTTTCTGGCGGGCCAGTAGGACGGCGGCCCAGTTGTACAAGGCTTGATAGCACGCAACGCCGATCGCAGTTCCCCAGGCGCCCCAAAAGTGGCACAGCAAGATCGCAAGTGCGACGCAGGAGATCGCAACCGTCACGGCCACATTTCGCCACACTTTTTCGTGCCCTGACATCAGCAAGGCTGTGGGGCCAAAACTTGCGATGGAACCGAGAAGTTGTCCCGCTGCCAAGATTGAAAGCAGCGGCCAACTCGTGGCGTACTTGGGCCCCAAGATAAGCAGCACCCACGGCGCGGCGACTACCATCGTAAGCAGGATTGGCATGGTGACGACACTAACCAAGAGCGAGCTGCGCTGGACAAGCTGTCTAAACTTTTCGAGCTCGCCATGCGCAGATAGACCAGACAATCGCGGTGCAACCACAACCACAATCAAATTGACAAGAAATACGGTAACCGCTGCAAATCGTGCCGCTCCATTAAAATCTGCGGTAGGAAGCGTGCCCCATTGGTAATACAGGTAGAACAAGGTGCCCCAGTTCGCGAGCAACTGAGCCAATGCGATCACAATTGCGTTTCGACAATATTGAGAAAAATCGCTGTGGTCAGGGTGGTCTTTCCGCGTGACCTTGGGCAGGATTCCGAATACATACAAAAGGGTGATGCCGATAACGCATGCTATGGCTGAGCATATCAACAAAACCTGCGTAACATACTCGAGCCGAATATCGCGTCCCAGCCAAGTGGCTATCGCTACCCACACCGCGGTTAGCAGAGAGGCCATGCCGACTTCGAGCAACGAACCAAGGGCAGGTCGATTGCAGGCTTTTAGAATGAACGAAATCGTGAAGATGGTCGACCATGGTAGCAAGGCAACTAAGAGCCATTGCATGCTAGACGATCCGTCCCAGGTGGTGGAGGGGCCGAGATTAAGCACGATCCAGCCTAGGCTGCCCACCGCCAGTGAATTACGACAAGTCAGCGCGATGGCCCAGAAACTGAAGCGATTGAATTTAGGCCGATCTTGTGCCTGCCAAGCTGCTCCGCCGAATCTTAAAAGGGCTGAATCCGAACCGAACCGAACTAACATGGAGAGTACGATTAGGGCGGTCATACACACCGCAAACAGCCCATATTCGGACTTGGGGAGGCAACGTGCCAGTACGATATTGAGCAGTACCACCCCGCCGACGCTCGTGCATCGAGCGGCAAAGATCCGCGCATGTCGAAGTAGAGGTAGTAACTGGCGGGCCGGCTCAGACGGGAGTTTATTGTAACCGTTCACGATGTACCGGCTTGTATGACAGGGTTGGGAGTCTTTTCAGCCCAAAATTGCTCAACCATTAGCAACTACATATTTCTACCAGCGGTATCGCATCGGAGGCGGACGCTGCTGAAAAGACTGCCGACCCACTCCCGCCCCTTTGCTGTCTGATCCAAGTTTGTATACGGCTACGATTTATGCAACTGAATCAATGCAGATAGGGCTAGCCGTCGGTTTTTTGCACGATGACAGCCATGCCTTGTCGCTCAATAACACCTGCCAAACGAAGCTTGTCTTGGACTTCGTTCAGTAGGACGCGCGATTCGGGTAGTTCTTCCACGAATCGAGTCAACTGTTCAGCCGTGTAATAGGAAACGATGGGTTGTCCTAGATTTGCCCAGCTACGCCCCATTTCCACTCTTTTGGAAGAAAGTCGACTGACAATCTTCTTGATCCAGAAAGCTGCGGACATCATCCAGGCTGGTTTGTAGGTCGGTTCGAAGATGATGAGTGAACCGCCGGGTTTGAGCAACTTGAAAGAATTCTCCACGCACTTCACCGCAAACTGCAAGGATTCTCGCCGAGTTCCACCGATCAAATGATGAATCACCGCACCCAGGGTGCAGTAATCAAACTGCTCAAAATGTTCGGCTACGAGATCGTCGTCCAAGATGGAGCCTTCAATCGTTTCGCATTGGAGGAGGCGCTCGGCCTTGCGCAAATAGTTTGCGCTGATATCCATGCCGCATAGATGAACGATAGCTGTATGCTCTTTGAGCAAGGCCAATGTCCCGCCATCGCCACACCCAATGTCGAGCAGTCTCTGCTCCGCATTGCCATGCTTATTCAAGTAGTCTATTGCAAATCGAAAGCGTTCCGCATTGTAGTGCGGTGTAAAGTTGTCGAAGTAATCGAGGGTCTTTTGGTCTTCGCCGACGGTTAGAGCCGATTCATTCATGCGTCTTGTCTTACGATGTTCTGCGCCCAGTATCGAGACCAGTAGCCAATAGCGGCCTGCGTAGTTCGGTTTCCCACATGGAAGCCGCGTGTTTTAGGGCACGGCTGCGAATTACTGGTCTGATTCCTTGGAATATAGGGTTCTAGAACTATCATAATAGGGGCGCTACTTAATTACCACGGATTGCCAGGTTTACGTTGAAGAAGTTCAACAGGGCATTGGTGGCGGTTTCGCCGGGTTTGTAGTAGAGCATTACATAATCGCCAGCCATGATCCGAATTCGCTCGTTCTTGTCCCGTACAGCGCGGTTGAGGTCGATGCGAATCGGCAGTTGTTGACCGTTGGGCAGTTTGCGAATCACCAAGGCGCGTGTAGGTGGAATGATATTCCCCAAGCCCGCACCGGCTCGCAGTACGGCCACGGATGAAGTACCCCCTAAGCCGCCGACGCTACCCTGAGCAACTGCGATGGCTTCCAACACGTCCAGATCTTCGTCACGTGGTATGGGGATTTGACCACCTGGTAGGAGGCCTCCGGTGTAGTAGTACTCTGCTCGACGAGGTTCGATGTAGAGGACATCGCCGTTTCGCAAAATGACATCGTCGGCCGCAAATGGCACGGGCTCATCGGGACAAAGTTTCAGAGGTATTCGGATCGCTTCCACATGGGAAGGGATCGAGCGAATCACGTCCGAAGGAGATTCGCCATTTTCGACTAAGTTCTTGATGGACTCTTGCTGTCCGGCTTCGAGTTGTGTTTTTCGAAGGATCCAGACTTCGTTGTATGCGTCGACGCCTGGAAGGCCACCACTGGCTGCTAATGCATGCAGGACATCCGATTGATCAACGGGCAGGTCGATGACGTTCGCGCTCCCGCGCTTGTGTAGTACGACAGAACCTTTGCTGATCAGTTGCGCGGATTCCAGCGACGAATCTTCACGCAGAACCAAGACGCGATTTACGCGACTGCGCAACAAAGCCAAGTTGATTTGGTCATTGCCCTCGCGGACGATTTCTTTGGCAAGATAGCTTTTTCGGATCTTTTCAGCCGCATCGATTAGCGTCAGTCCATCGACTTCAATTGCGGCAATCAGCGGTGGGTGAATGGTGCCATCGCTTTGAACTTCGATTGGCACGCCGTAGTTGGGCGTGTTAACGACACCGTTGGGTGGAAAATAGTCCCGAGCAAGTGTCGACTGTCCTGTAATGATGGGTGGTAACGTTTTGGCATCGGGTGGGATGACGCCTTGGACCGTGAGCGAGATTAGATCGCCTGCACCTAGCAAATGCTCGTTCTGAGCGTTGCTGCCTAGCATCGAGAAGTTAATGGGGTTCAAGTTGCACCTGCTCGGTGCTTCAAATTGATGTGGCAAACGACTTGCCGGAATCGCATGTCGTGTGAAGGTAATGCATCCACTGCTGCTTACCAGTGTCGTACAGACGGCTACGATCCAAGCCAATCGCGTTGTGTGATTTATCGTCATCGCCAAACCTTCCCTGGTTTTTCTGTCGGCTATCACCCCGGTGTTCGCCGTCGGTGAATACAAATGAGCATTTAGGTTTCCGCGAATTTCGCGGAGCATGTACTGGTGTTCTTATTGAGTTCAAATTCTTGCGTTCTAAGCTTGACTCAAAGATCTACCGGTCCGATCAGACGGGTTGTGGCGCTAGCCGTCGAGACATGGCTGTCGTCAAAGGAGGCATTCGGCAGTTCGGAAGAGGTTGACTCATTACTTGATCTAATGGTTGGGCTTCCAGGAAGACTTTGGATTGGAGTGTAGTTTTCGGATAGCTCCATGACAGGGCTCTGATGGCCAAATTGCATCGGAGCGTCACCACTGCAAACGTTGCAATGGCATGGATCACCCGCATAGCACGCGCCACAACCGGTTTTGTTCAACACAGGAGCACAAGGTCCCAAGGGGACTTCATGAAAACTCGGAAAACCTCGCGATTCGGCGGCACTCATGCCACATTGATAGCCCTTGTACCAGTCTTGAATGTAGCTCTGCCCCTCGCAGCACTGATATTTGGCTGACCAGTATTTTTCCGGTGGTACGGCTGGTAGATGACAGTCTTTGCCTGTGGCGGCGTCGACAAATCCTGTCTTGTAGCCAGATTCAAAATCAGGGCTATTGTTCGAACGCTGTTGGCGCGTGAAACAGTCTCGATATGCGTCATTAGCGCGCGACTTGTTGATGCGCTTGAATTGCCAGTCTTGCAGTGTGGAAACGCTTACGCAGCCGCTGAGAAAGAAAGAGCAAGCCATCAGGCATCCCGCCCGTAGCATTCGATTCCAATACTGCGGCCACTTCAATTGGCCAGACTGTGCAGCAGTCGAACTGCTAACTATGCATCCGCTGTGGGCGAGCATGCGCACACCTTTCCTTGGTCATCCATGACACGTTCGAAGTGCCCCGGCCGATAAGCGTTCCGCGCTCGTGGCTGATGGCAAGTCGGATCCGTCCGACATTCTTCCTGGGATTTCGATCGGCCCTGCTAACGTTGCCAAACGAGCAAAACAGACCGTGGGCGTGCAACCCAATAATCAGCGATTTCCGGCATGTTCCCTACTGTTTACCAAGACGTTACAACCAACATGCTGCTATTTTGCGCTGACAGATATCTCGCCAGCAATAATTGCATCCAGTACTTCTGTCAGATTCTCAGCCAAACCTCCGCGTAGCAGACGGGAACGACAATAGGCATCCAATTCCTCCATCGCGAATGCCTGACGCTGATCCAACCGGTAGCTGCGAGTGGCACTCTTCTTGGGATATAGTCCACTCGAATCGTAATCCGTGACCGTAATGTTGCCCAATACACTGCATTTTGCAGGATTACTCGGGCGTCGGTTGCTACGCAAGTATTCCAATCTTGTGCGATCTTGAGAGGTCACGAATACGTGCGGTTCCAATTCCAAACCGCCAGCTATTTCCTCGCCGCGCACAAACGCGAATTCATATACATCACGCGGACGGGTCTTGCCTGGCGGCAGGATCTCAGTCCGAAACAGTAGGACCAGTGTGCGGAACGATTCCGGCTTTTTGCGAGAATCTCCTTCGTGCATGAATAGTCCCAGGCCGTGGAAGTCGCGGATGCTCTGCGCGACAATCGACTCAAAGCCCTGGGTGAGTCGCGAGCCTCGGAACTTGGCGGTCATCGCCAGCGGTCGATGGTGGAAGTAGAGCTTTTGATCGAGCAAATCACGCCGTACACGCGCTTGAATCGAAACATAATTTTGCTCCAGATATTCGATGATTGTGCCACGACTGACCGTAGGCAGCGATTCGCGATCGGTTCGATCCATCTCCAGGCCCACGCTGAATAGATCGCGCCGAGAGGATGGCATTAAGCGTTTGGATTGACTTTCGCGACGATCACGCTCGGTCAAAATCTTCGTAAACGATGTTATTTCTAGTGATTCCCCAGCCGGAATAATTTCACAAGCATCTCGCCGACTACGTGAAAACTCAGCCTCAATCTCACGTAATGATAGCGGTAGCTTAGAAATCGTTTTTACGTCCTCAAACTCGTCAATCGCCACCACGGATGCCGTTCCAGCCAGCCATATCAAACAAGCAAGACTCAAGCATGGAGCGACGCGTTGTACGGACTTGTCCCGTTCTGAGTTGTGTTTCGCCGACTTGTAATTCCAGGGGGGGGGCATGTCTGCGGTCTGTCGATTGCCCGGTTTGGATGATGGCCTGTGTTTCAAATGCGTTCTCATAGGCAGCCCCTTTGGAAGTGAACTCCAGAAAGTGAACTCCGGTTTGTTGATCTAAAGTTTTTGAATGGATCAACTTTCTCTGGAGTTAGCCGAAGCCGATCAAGATTCTGTAAAAACTCTTGAGTCGTCTAACATGATAGTCGCTCACAGGGTCGAGATGGTCGCTATGTTAATTTTTGCTGGTTGTACGCATTACTCTAGTGCTAGCGTTAGCACTTTCTTTGACATCTACTCCGCACATTCGAGTTGCAGGGAATTCTCTTCCGATAGCACTTGGGGCGGCTCTGCCCGGGTTGGCGATCGTTCCATCCCACCCATAGCTTCCGTCTGGTACTCGACGGACCGCGATGTCCGCCGCACGAGTTCTTGCCTGAGATTGGATTTCCATGCGCACGCTACGAAATAAAAAAATACTCACCTGGCTCTGCCTAGGTCTAGTTGCCTCGAGTGGTTGCACAAATCTGAAAAAGTTTACTTTTTCTGATTCATGGCAGTCGGCGCCGAGCTACCACGCTACGGTAGGAACTCAAATTGAATATCCAAACGTCAAGAGTTGTCTATCGCCTAGCGTCGTCGCGACCCCGCAGCCGCTGAGCTTGGAGAATCCTGCGGATTTGCCGACCCAAGAATTGCTTCTGGCCGATGCGATTCAGCTCGCCATGACGCACAGCGACATCTTACGCTCGCTCGGTGGAAGCGTTGTCCAAACTCCCGCAATTATTAGTAGCAAGTACGATCCAGCTCTGGTCGAGTCGAATCCGTTGGGCGGTGTCGAAGCAGCTTTGTCCGCCTTTGACGCACAAGTTACGTCGCAATTGTTCTGGCAAGTCAACAATCGTCCTAACAACGTGGCGGTTAGTACCAATCCAATTCTGCAACAATTCCAACGCCAAGCTTTTCAAGAAACAGCGGCTCAATTCAACTACGGTATATCAAAACGTACAGCGACTGGGGCGACCTTCGCCGCTCGGCACAACATTCGTTATAGCGCTCCGAATACACCCAACCAACTATTTGGCACTTCGTATACCGGCGGCTTCGAAGCCGAATATCGCCAGCCTTTGCTGCAGGGGGCTGGCATTGACTTTAATCGCATCGCCGGACCAAATTCTCTCGTTGGTCAATATAACGGGGTCCTCATTGCTCGGATCAATACCGATATCTCCTTGGCCGATTTTGAGAATGGCATCATTGCGTTTATCAATGACGTCGAGGCAGCGTATTGGGAATTGTTCTTTGCCTATCACAATCTCGAAGCTCAAGTAGCAGGACGCAACACGGCTCTGGTAACCTGGCAACGTGTGAAAGAACTTCAGAAGGCGGGTTCAAAAGGTGGCGAAGCTGCGGCGGATGCCCAAGCGCGGTCGCAGTACTATCAATTCGAAGTCGCCGTCAAAGAAGCTTTGACCGGTGCCAACGGATTGTACACTGCCGAGCAGAATTTGCGCTATCTACTAGGCTTGCCACCTACCGATGGCAACTTGCTCAAGCCAGTCAGCGATCCGATGGAGGGCGAAGTTGTTTTCGAGTGGGACGCAGCTCTTCGGGATGCACTGACACGCCGTGTCGAAATTCGCCGCCAAAAATGGAATATCAGCCGCCGCGAGTTGGAGATGATTGCCGCTCGCTTGAATCGTCGGCCTACTCTTGATTTCCTAGGACAATACCGCTATGTCGGGCTCGGTGATTCACTCATCGAATCACGTGATCCCAACAATTCCTTCAATAGCCTGTATCAAAACATTTTCGAAGGTGACTACCAGGAATGGCAAGCCGGCGTCGAGCTAGGCTATCCGGTTGGCTTGCGTCAAGCAGGTGCGGCGGTGGCTAACGCGCGTTGGAATCTAGCTCGTGAACAGTCGCTGCTGCAAGAGCAAGAGCTGCGCATTTCCCATGACTTGAGTAGCGCTGCTCGCCGTATTTCGCGGGCCTTTACACTGATGGAATCCAACTTCAATCGCCAGCGAGCTGATGCTGACCAAGTCGAAGCCTTGCAAGCTCGCTACGAAGCCGGATTGGATAACATCAACTTCTTGCTGCAAGCTCAGCAGCAGTTGGCCGCCAGTCAAACGGCCTATTTCCGCTCGCTGGTCGACTATCAACTGGCACTACGCGACTTCCACCGCGAGAAGGGCTCGTTGCTCAATTACAACCGAGTCGGCCTAAGTGAAGGGGCATGGCCAGCCGCCGCCTACCAAGATGCCGCTGAGCGAGGACGTTTCTTCGCACCGCGCAGCAATCCCGAAGATGTCGAGGTCCCCTGCCCTGTTAGCGATGGTTGCTTCGATCCAGCACAAGTCGGCAACTCATCCATGGCTGTTGGTTTTCCGCTGAGTAACTTGGCTGCCCCGCCCGCCTCCAGCGAAACCAATGAATCGCTGGCTGTTCCTCAGCCTCAAGCCGCAGCCGACTCGCCCGCCAATCTCGTAAAGTAATTCGTGAACAGCGGCGATTCATCGCCGTTCACTCGGATCAGACAGGAAGGGTCGGGAGTCTATTCAGCAGCACCCATCTCCCATGCGATACCGCTGGTAGGAACATGGAGTTGCTAGTGAGTTGAGCAATTTTGGGCTGAAAAGACTCCCGACCCGGTTCCATAAAACCGAGCACGAAACGCTCGGGAGCGAACATTCCCAGCCGGCGATGTAACTCTGCGAAACGAGCTGCGCCTATTCGGGCAACGGTTTGTCTTTTGTCTCTGGGGCGAACCACAGCGTAATAATACCAATCAGAAAGACGCAGCTCATCGACATGCCAGCGTATCGCCAATTGTCCGGGACGGGATAACCGGGCCCCGTAAATACGCGGGCCGTGAGCAAGCCGAACACGGTGGGGCCAAACGCAGCAATATAGCGACCGACGTTGTAACAGAACGAAATGCCAGTACTGCGCAAGTGCGTTGGGAATATTTCCGGGAAGTAGATCGCATAACCTGCAAACAACGATAACTGGAAAAAGCCCATCAATACGAGCATCCATAAGTCGTATGGGCCGCTCAAGTTTTTGAACACGAAGGCGGTCATGATCATCGCCGCCAAATAGGCAATCAAGAATGTTGGGCGCCGGCCAATCTTGGTCGCCATAAATCCGAATGAGTACATGCCCAGGAATGCGCCCAGTTGCATGCACAGCAGAGTCATGCTCTGCCAATAGGTTAGAGTGCCGCTGATTTCGCTTTCGACCGTGGCGGCCAACTCCGTGTCAGAATCACTCAGCGGATCACGTTTGTCTTTGGGGACGAATGTTGTTTCATAGGCCAACTGTTTTTCATAGAGTGCGATTTTGTTGGCGTCGCCCTCCGCTTTCTCGATGGCAACTTGGTAGGCTCGCTCAGCAACCGCTTTGCGAAATACGACACGCGTCAAATCGCCACTGAAAAACCCGATACCCCACAAACCGATCACGCCAGGTATGGCCATGAATAGTCCGATGATCGCGTTCTTGCGCCACCGTGGATCACCAAACAGTGCGGCATAGGAGCCGCGTTGACCGGCGGTTTCCGTGCGGTTGGCTGCTTGTTGGAATTTCTCGGGCTCCTTGAGCTTCCAGCGAATCACGAGCGCCAACAGGGCCGGCAATGCGCCGATCAAGAACATGACGCGCCAAGCAGTGATGGCTCCCATCTGCTCTAAAGGAGCCAGCCCCCAGCCAATCAACGCCGCCGAGACGTTGCCGATGGCTGACAAGGCCTGCAGCAAACTCAACGCCCGCGGTCGCGCGCGGTCCGGCATCACTTCCGCTACCAAGGCCACGCCCACCGCAAACTCGCCACCGACGCCCAAACCCGTTAGGAAGCGATAGAACATAAAGTCCCACACGGTTACGCTGAGCGAACTGAGGCCAGTGCAAATCGAATAGGCCAGAATGGTCAACAGCATCGTCTTGGCCCGACCAATGCGATCACCCAGGGCGCCAAAAATCAGGCCGCCAGTTGCCCAACCCAGGATAAACACCGTTGTCGCATAGCCACCCCACTCGCCAATTTGTGGATTACCCTCTGCTACTCCCAATAAATCTCGCATGGCCGTCGGACGCGCAAGCGTGAATAGCTGCTGATCTAAACAATCAAACAACCAACCTAGCGCGGCGACCATAAATACGAACCAATGGTATCGCGTCATTTCGCGGTACCAGGGTGTCTTGTCAGTGGGATCAATGGCCGAGGAACTGGCAGGAGGTGGTGAATCAAGCATGAGAGGCGAGGGGGTAAGAGGCAACGAAGAACGGATTTGCATTTCTTGGGTTGCCATAGCGTAGCCGAACAACAGCACCGCTGCACCACCAGGAGCAGAAATATATGGAGTGCTCCGACTCGTCGGAGCTTTGGTATGCGGACTCCGAGCCCAGTCAGCTCGTCGTTATAGGAAAGCGGCGATAAATCGCCGCAGTCCAAAATATGGAGTGCTCCGACTTGTCGGAGCTTTGGTATGGCGATGATACAGTTTGGCGGTGATAAAGCGCTAGGCGTTATGTAGCCGCTGCTGTTCTTTTGTCGTCTCCGCTCCTTTAGCTTGTCGACTGCCGGACTCCGAGCCCAGCTAACTCGTCGGTATAGGAAAGCGGCGATAAATCGCCGCAGTCCAAAAATCGCCGCAGTCCAAAATGCGATCTCACGCAAAGAGTTGACGAATGACTTCGCCATCTCGAACGAGGGTAATGGGTCGTCCAGTTTCCGTGTGATACTCTTTCTTGGTGTCGATACCGAGCGAATGGTAGAACGAAGCGGCCGCGTCATCGGGTTTGATGGCGGAGTGTAGTGGCCCCGCGCCAGATTCATCACTTTCGCCGATGACTTGACCGCCACGCATGCCGCCACCTGCCATGAGCATGAACATACAGCGCGGATAGTGGTCGCGTCCGCCTTCGGCTGAACGCGTGTTGATCTTGGGCGTACGCCCGAATTCGCCAGTACACATGACCGAAGTCGCCTCCAATAAACCGCGTTGTTCAAGTCCGGTGTAAAGAGCCGACAAGCCAGCGTCCAGTTCCGGCAATAACTTCGTCTTGAGCTTCGTCCAATTGTCCGTGTGTGTGTCCCAACCACCAAGTGACAATGAAACAAAGCGCACACCAGATTCGATCAAGCGGATGGCGAGCAGACAACTTTGCGAAAACCCGTCATCGGCGAACTGCTTGGCAAACTTCGGTTCTTCTTTGGAGATGTCAAAGGCTTCGCGGGCCTTGGAACTGGTAATCATATTGAACGCTTTTTCGTTAAAACGATTTAGCCCAACGAGCAGTTGATCGTCGGCTTCGAGTTGACGGAATGTTTGGTCCAAGTCTGACAACAGGCCTTGGCGGCGCTCGATTTGTTCGACTGTCATGCCATTGCCCAGGGAAATGCCACGTACGCTAAACCGTTGTCTGGGTTGCGGTGTCTGTCCCGTGTTGAGTGGCGCATATTGAATGCCGAGAAAGCCCGAGCGCTGTGCGCCACGTGGAATGGCGACGAACGGTGGCAGCTCGGGCGCGACTGGCAGTTCTTTGGTGATGACCGCGCCATATCCTGGATATTCCAGCGAAGCGAGGGGCTTGGTACCTGTGTTCACGTACTCTTGCCCTAAGCGGTGTGCGGCTAGGGTGTGGCTTACTCCGCGCAATACCGCAAATTTGTCAGCGCATTGTGCAAGCTTTGGCAAATGTTCGCTAAAACGGATGCCAGGCACGTTGGTCTCGATCGTACCGAATTGACCACGGATTTCTGCAGGCCCCTCGGGCTTGGGGTCGAACGAATCGAGGTGGGATGGACCGCCGCTGAGGTCAATAAAAATCGCCGATTTAGCTTTGGCGGTACCGACTTCACCGGCATCAGCCAGTTGCAAGTAGTTTGCCAAAGTAAAACTGGCTGCCGACAACGAGCCAACTCGCAAAAAGTCGCGTCGCGAATGACCATCACAAGTGCGATGTAGTGCCACAGGAGATCTCCAGAAATAAGTTGGAAATAGATGATTGAGTACTAGTGGTTCAGAATGAATTCTTTGGTGTTGATCAAGCTCCACACCAAGCCTTCGACGGCAACGGTGGGTTTTTCTTCACTTTTCAAGAATTGGACTGCCGTTGACAGTTCGCTGGAACTCGGTTTGCGACTTAGCGTTCGCAGATAGGCTTGCTCAGCAATCCACATCGCTTGTTCATCGTTGATGCCAGCGCTTGAATTTGGCACCGAGGCTTGTTTGGACGGTGTAGCCTCTGGTTCTGCAGCATCTCCGCTCCGGATACGCCCTACCAGCTTGCGAAGCCCATCCTCGTCGAGGCCATTTTTCTTGGCGGCGGCTCGGGCCTGTTTAAGCATCTCTGCTTTTTGTTTTTGTAGCGTTTCGACGAGCTGCTTTTGGCCTTTAGCCTTGGCATCTGCCAGTCGAGTATCTACGCGCTCGGCACGTTGCTGGAAGCTAGTCATCAAGCGGTCCAAGTTAGCTGCCTGGGCACGTTCAGCCGCGGGAGTAACATTGGCAGATTTTTCCCATCCATACTTGTCGGCGACCTGCCCAACCCAACTGATCTTGGGATCACTAATCCAACTCTGTACTGCGGAATCGTTGGCCAAGAACACCGTTTGTAGCAAGCTAGGTTCGCTCGAGCGATCGCAGTCGCAATTCGACTCTCGCACGCTACGCCCGAAAACGGACAGGGCATAGCTTTGGTCGTCACGATTGTTGGCTCGCGCGCTAGCGCCTGGCTGCGTGATAGCACGTGGCACATCTAACTCCATGGCCTTGGCCACCGTCGCATCGTTCACTACAGCCACACGAACGGCGTCGTAGGCCGATTCGGCGGGCAAGCGTCGGAGTAGAGCATGGCTAAAATTGCGCCGATCGAGTTTGTTGGTCTCGTTGGGAATCCAACTGCGTTGATACGTGTCGCTAGTGAGGATTTCACGGTGTAGCCACTTCAAGTCGTAACCGTGATCGATAAATCCAGTTGCGAGGTAATCCAGGAGGGGGGCATTGCTGGGCGCGTTCGCTAGATTCAAGTCGTCGGCTGGGTTCACAATTCCCACGCTGAAGTATTGAGTCCAAACGCGGTTGACAATTGCTTTGGCGAAGTAGGGGTTGCTGGGGTCACGCAGCCAGTCCATGAGTTTGCCGCGCGCGTCGGCGGCATCCATGTCGATCCATTCACCACCCAACAATTTGGCTTGAGCTGCCACGGGCTGAGCGGCTTTGCCTTTGGCTTTCTTGTTGCGATTGGCTGGAGCAGCGCGGACGACCAGTTCTGGAAATGGAATGACTTCGCCAGCTTTCAGTTTTTCGCCAAGTTGCTTTCTGAGCTCATTGCCTTTCAGGCTCTTGGCCACACCCAGATCCGATACCATCGAGGTAAAAGTATCTTTGGCGTCTGGCGCGAGCGTGCCTTGATTGGCTTGAACAGCGGCAAACAACTTTTCAAAATTATCGAAATCATCCTTGGACCATTGATCGAAGGGGTGTTTATGACACTGTGCGCACTGGATACGAACTCCTAGAAACGAGTAGGCAAAGCCGATTGCACGTTCCTCGGCAGTTCGGAAATTGTTGCGAGCCCAGTAGTGAACCAAGCCGGGGCGATCAGCGAATTGCTCGCCTGACGAATCACGGCAGATTTCGCTCATCGCAGCGCAATATTCGCTGTACGTTTCGTCTGGCAAGCGGCTGTTGGCGGTAACGATGCCTTCGACAACTTGATCGTAAGGAGTATTGTCAGCCACACGCTTGTAGATCCACTGATACCACTGGTTCTCTGGACGTACGGCCTGCGGCAAGAAGTTACGCAGTTGATCGTCGTTGTTGCCCGTCATGTCGCATAGAAACGTAGTCCATTGTGCGGCATAGCCAGGACGCTCGAGCAGTTCGTCAATCTTCTTGGATCGCTTGTTGGCAGCATTGTCGGCAGTGAACGCGAGGACTTCTTCCGTTGTGGGTAGCGTGCCGGTTACGTCCAGCGACGCGCGTCGCAAGAATTCTTCATCGGTACACAACTCGCTAGGCACGATGGCTAGCTTTTTCAGTTTTTCAGCTACCAATTCGTCAATCTTGGTGTTGGCTGCGATCGTGGGATATCGATCGCCGATCAAATTGGACGTTGGACGGAGTGCCAAAATGGGGACGACCGCGTTGTCATAAGAGACGACGACATGCGTGTCACCTGGATCGCCGCAAGTCACGAGACCGGATTCGTCAATTTCAGCGATGGAAGTGTCATTGGATTGAAAGCGGCACAAGCAAGTAACATCTTCGGCCGTTCCATCGGCCCAACGTGCAATGGCTCGAAGCTGCACTTGCTGGCCAGCGGCTGTGAATTGCAATTCGTTTGGAGTGACTTCGACGCGATCGAGCTTTTTCAATTGTTTGGTTGAATAGGGCGCCCCGGCTTCGATCCAGGATCGCAAGACCCAGTATTCCCAGCCGCCGCGTTCGAATCGTTTGCCACCCTCGTGTTCATTGGCGTCAACCGGCTTGGTCAATATCAGGCTTTCTAGTTTGTCTGACAAGTCGATGCGGTCGGCACCTTCCTCAAGCAGAGCCGCATGATCGGCTTTGAAGTCATACCCGAACAGAGATAGCTGAAATCCACCCTGGCCTTGGAACGAGCCGTGGCATGCGCGACCATTGCAACCCAAACGGCCCAGTAGTGGTGAGACATGCTGTTGAAAGTCCGGAACTTCATCTGTGCCAACTTTTTCACCGTCAGGCGCGAATCGTTCGTACAGTGGCGGTTTGACTTCCGTGCGCGGCTCGGCGGTGATCGCTGCGCTGGCAGTAATCGCATGCAGCAAGGTCAGGGTGAGGATCCATTGGTAACGCATACAGTTCGTCTCCGGTGCGATGTCTACTACGCTTGTCTACTACGATTCGATGTCTACTACGATTCGTTTGTGCTACTAGGTCTATTTGCCAGACTTCTTGCTCGTTGTCTGGCGTTTGATTTTGTTTTGCCAATTCTTCAAGGACTTGGCGACCAATTCCTCTTTAGAATCTGTGCGTTCTTTGATTTCTGCAGTCAGTTTCGCCAGTTGTTTTTCCGCCCGCTGTTGCATTAACGTCAGGCGGGCTAGATCGTTGGCAGCTTCTTTCTCGATTAGACGCACCAACGCATCCGTCAGTCCTTCGCGCCGTTCCGGTTTTGCGACCGTTATCTCGGCGGCTAGTAAACGCAATTCCGAGCGGACTTGCCATAGCTCAAGCTCGATGGCGTACAGTTCCTGGTCGCGGCCAGCCAACGATTCTAAGCGTTGTTGGCTGCGCATCATCTCGCGCAGGGCGGGCTGATAGGCGGCTGGTTGCTTGCGTTTGAGGAACTCCATCAACTTCAACAAACGTGGCTGGTGTTCGGCAATAAATTCCAATGCTCGCTGTTCGGCTTGGACGTCGATGGGTTCCTTGGAAGCATCCTTAGACGGCTTGGCATTATTGAGTGCATTGGCGGGCTGAAGAGCAACCGCCAGGCTACGCCCGTTGGTCACGAATTCATCTGCCGAACACGGTGGCTGTGCCAGCAATACATACCAGATACAAACCAACTTAACGGCTGTCGCCAGAGGGCTATGCATTAAATGTCCGCCTCGCTGAAGAATGCCGAAGCCGCCATGACCCAATCTTCGCTGTTAACGTCTTCGACGGGATCGGCAGGATGCTCAAAGACTGTGTTCTCGAAGGCTGTGTTCCCGAATACGGTATTCTCGAAAACTGCATTTTGAATTGCAAAGTCTTGTGGAACGAACTCGGTATTTTCGGACGGGCGGTCCTGGACTACTGTGTCGAAAGCCAGCCAGTTTTGGGCGATCGCCGTCAGTTGGGCATCGTCCGTCGGGGCGCGTACGTTGGAATGCCCGTCGCCGATGCGCAGGACCGCCAAAGCAAGAGCCACGGATGCGGCGACGGCCAGCATGATCGCTGGCAACCAATTTGCTGCAGAAAATTGCCGCAGGCGCGGAGCCTGCGGGAGGAGTCCGCCGAACTCACTCGCTGAACTGAGTTGCGCTGCGTGTGTGATTTGCTGGATGCGCGCTAATTCGTCCGCGACGGTCAAAGCCAATGTTTCATCGTCGAGCATTCGAGCTTCAAAAGCTGCAGAATCAAAAGAAGGATCATTAAGCAAATAGCGGTCGATTTCCCACCGCATGTCGGCTGCCTTGAAATTTTTCATTGGTCGAGTTGCTTTCTCAGTTTTTCAAGTGCCAGTCGCATCCTCGATAGCACAGTTCCCAATGGCACACCTAACTCATCCGCTATCTCAGCAAAGCTGCGTTCCTGTTCAAGTCGTAACAGGACCACTTGTCGTTGGGCCGAGGGTAACTGCGCAATAGCTGATCGCAGTTGTTCAGCTTGTTCATTGTGGCGGCTATCAGGCTGGGAAGCCGCATGATGCCGATCAGCACTGTACAGTTCTTCGGGCAGTCGGTTTGCTCGGGACTGCTTCCGCCTTAAATTCTGTGAAGTCAACTGAACCGTGCGGACCAACCAACCGCGACGATTTTCCGCAGGAATCTCCGACCATTTTTGGGTGAGCAAAATGAACGCTTCCTGGACAGCGTCAGATGCCAGTGGCCAATCCCGCAGGATGGCCCAGGCAATGCGTTCCAATACGGCGGACTGCTCCGTGTGTAATTCTTCGACTTCAGCGGCCGATTCCGGCGTCAAACTCACTCTGGCCGCCTTCGAAATCTGTTGAGTCTCACTAGGTATGTCTCCAGGGCCACCAATTATTCACTCGGGTGTGAGCGAATTCGAGAAAAATTGGGCCTTCTAGTTTTCGGCGGCCGGCCTAATCGCAAATTGGATTTAGCCGTTGTGTCCGTTGGCAATGGTTGTACTAGGCCGGTTTCCAGTTTCGTCGTGAACCGTCACAATAGCACAACTGCCCAACTGGGAAACATCGATCGACTAACCGGTGCAAGGAATACCTGCGGTGAGCCAAGAAAATGAACAGTCAGAACCAATTGAAAGCCCCGCAATCGATACGTTGGCTGCTCCCCTAGAGCAAGGAGATAAGGGGAAACCTGAAAAGGAAAAAGCAGATAAGGAAAAAGCCAGCAAGGAGAAATCTGAGGCAGCTAAGGCCAAGGACAAGCCACCGCACATCGGCAAAGTCTGGATTGGCTTCGATTTGGGTGGTACCAAGATGCAGTGTGTACTGTTTGACGAATCGATGAAACAAATCGGTACAAAACGCCGACGCACCCGGGGCGAGTTGGGGGTGGAGGGTGGTCTAAGTCGGATTGAATCAACCATCTCCAAATTGCTAGAAGATGAGGGTGTGGACATCTCGCAGATAGCCGGCATTGGAATCGGCTGCCCAGGTCCAGTCGAATGGCAGAAGGGAATCGTACGCGTTGCGGTGAACTTGGGCTGGAAAGATGTTCCGGTTGGCAAATTCTTGAAAGACAAGTTCAAGTGTCCTACAGCCGTCTTGAACGATGTTGATGCAGGTGTCTATGGCGAATATCGAGCTGGCGCTGGCAGGGGTTCGAGGACGACGGTCGGCATTTTTCCAGGGACCGGCATTGGCGGCGGTTGCGTCTACGATGGTCAAATCCTGAGGGGCAAGGTGCTCAGTTGTATGGAGATTGGGCACATCAAAATCACCGGCTCGTCACGCATGGGGGCCAGCGGTATGACTGGCACGCTCGAAAGCGAAGCCAGCCGTTTGGCATTGGCGGGCGAATTGGCCAAATTGGCATATCGCGGCGAGGCTCCCAATTTGTTCAAGTCGGCTGGTACCGATCTCGGTGCCATCCGCAGCAAAGTCATCGCTGAAGCGGTCGAAAAGGGAGACAAGGAAGTGATCCGTACACTGGCGGCCGCTTGTGAGACCATCGGACATGCCGTCGCGAACATGGTGCTGCTAATCTGTCCCGACTGTATCGTTCTCGGCGGGGGGCTCGTTGAAGCCATGCCCGACTTCTTCTTGAAAGAGGTTTCGAAGGCGGCCAAAAAAAGCGTGTTCGAATGCTATCGCGATGAATTCGAGGTCCGTTGTGCCAAACTTGGCGATGACGCGGGGTCCGTCGGCGCAGCTTATTGGATCGCTCAAGTTGTTTCGCAAGCCAAGTAGATGGCTCGGCCGTTCACGAACTTGGAGTCGGCCTTGCCACACACACGTAGGCGAGTCTACCACACACACGTAGGCGAGTCTGTCCCAGACTCGCGCGCCCAGCTGCTGAAGCTGCGGTTCTTGATCGCGTCTCGGTGTGACGCGGCTAGGTGACCTGAAAATCGTTCTGAATCGCGTAGAAAAACGGGTTAAACGCCAGCGGAAGAACGGCGTTGGAGCTCGCGTAGAATGCGCTGTTGGCCGCTGGTGCGCAAGCCGTCGCCGACGGGCGATAACCAACTGCGCTCGATGCGCCCGCCGGCACGGATGGCCAGACTTAAACTTGTCGCCAACTCTTCATCACTCATGCGGCGAATCAGACAGACTTCATGCCAGGCATGTCGTGCTTGAAAGAGTTTGAGCGTCCATTGCCAGTCGGCCGTTGCTGTGTCCTTAGTTTGAGTAGGAGCGGCCGATTCTATGGGATGATCAAACAGCGATTGTGGGATCGGCGGTTTGGCTTCGACACTCGCATTCAGGTGCGGGGGATGCAACGTTACTGGTTGTGTTGCCTTGGATGTTGCGGCTGTTCCCAACTGCGAGGTTGAAGGTTGGCTCGTTGGTTTCGTCGATGTCGGTGGAGTTTGTGAATTTGTCAACCGTGCAGCGGCATTCGCTGAGGCCGAACTCTTACTCACAAGCGGCAGAATTTGTGCTTGTAATTTCGGTGGGAGTTCAATACTCGACAATAGTTTGTCTCGCATGGCCACATCCAGCAGTTCGGGGGCGACAGAGACGGTGGGGCGATTGCGATTGACCTCTTGTTGCCGCAAGGCACCGACACTCAGCAGGATGTCCAGCAGCTTTACGCCATCAGCTTGACGGAAATTCTTGAGCATGCCAAAACTGCCCAATCGGTGTAGATTCAGTTTCAGTAGTTTGGCACTTTGCGAGCCACACAAGTACTGGGAGATCAGCAGCTTACCGAGTCGCCCGTGAATGCGCTCGATGGCGCGTATGACCTCGGTCAAGAACTGCAATTGTTGTTCAGGCGTCAATAGGCTGCGTTTGGCCGCTGGGGCCGTCGATTTCGCGGGGGCGGATGTGGATGCCGCGTCGTCTGCCCCAGTGCGGTTTAGAGTTTGGCTAGTGCTTGCCAAGGATTTTCGTTTTGTCTCGGGCAGCGGCGCAACATCGAATTTGGGCCAGCCTGGGCTACGGCCGCAGCGGTCGCATTGTCCGCAGTTTTCCGCCGATGTGTCCCCAAAATAATTCAAGATCGTGGCTTGGCGGCACAACGGAGATTGTGCGTAGTTGACCACTCGATTCAGTCGATCGTATTCAGCCTCCTTGCGCTTGGTCAAATTCTCAAAATCGATATCCAAGTCGTCGAAGGCCACATCGCGACGTAGGAAGTGGACGGCGCGACCGCGGAAGGGCGGCACGTAATCGAATTCATCCAGCTTGGACAACTCGCGTAGAGTACGGCTGAGTGCGTCTCGTTCCATGCCTGATTCGGACAGCAGCCAACGTGGGTGCAAATGCACTTGTTCGTGGCGCCGATCACCCACAGCTCGTTCAATCAGGCGCATAACCTTGCGTCGCACCGTCGCTTCGCGAGGTAGTAGGTCGACCAAGGTTGGCAAATCGCTGTCAATCGTGACGATCGCCAAACCACCGCCCATTTCGAATCGTTCGAGCACGCCCGTTCTTCCCAGAACCTGCAGCGCACTGCCAACGGCTTCTGGAGAAATGCTAAGGCCCAGCGCGTCGCGAATCTCTTCCAGCGTCAATTCGATTGGATCTTCCTTGCGCTCCATCAAGAATTCGTAAACGCTACGAATGACTTCGCGCGGTGGGTAGTTGTTGTCGATAAAGAACTCTTGGATGTAGCGATCTTGGAACGAATACAACATGACGCATTGCGACTGTTCACCGTCCCTCCCTGCTCTGCCCGCTTCCTGGTAGTAGGCTTCGAGGGAGCCAGGCATGTTATAGTGGATCACAAATCGCAAATCGGATTTATCGATTCCCATACCGAATGCGTTGGTAGCGACGATGATCTGCAGTTCACCGCGCATGAATCGCTCTTGAATGGCGCGGCGTTGATCAGCCATTAATCCAGCATGATAGGCACCAACGGGCATCTTTAACTTTGAAGAAATCAGCTCGACCAACGCATCGCAACGTTTTCGTGTGGCGGCATAAATAATGCCTGAGCCCGTGATGCGGCGCAGAAATTTTTCAACCTCTTCATCCTTCTCGCGATCGCTGGGTTTCTGTACGACCCCGAAATGCAAATTGGGGCGTGCAAAACCGCTCATAAATTGCTTGGGACGTTTCAGCCCCAGTACTTCGACAATATCATCGCGGACGCGCGGCGTGGCAGTAGCCGTGAGAGCCACCGTTTGCACTCCACCGAGCCATTCACGGAAACGACCGATGCGCGTGTAGTCAGGTCTAAAGTCGTGGCCCCATTGGCTGATGCAGTGTGCTTCGTCGATCGCCAGCAGTTGGATGGGGGTTGCCCGAATCGCTTCCATAAAGCGATTGTTGCGTAGGCGCTCTGGCGCTACGTAGACTAATTGGTATTTGCCTGCAGCTACGTCTTCCAAACGCTGTTGCTGCTCCCCTTGCGAAAGGGTGCTATTGATCAGGGCAGCGGGAATACCATGTCGCCCGAGGCTGTCAACTTGATCTTTCATCAGCGCGATGAGAGGCGAGACAACAATGGTCAGGCCAGGACGAATCAAGCTGGGTAGCTGAAAGCACAGGCTCTTGCCACCTCCAGTCGGCATTACGCACATGCAATCCTGGCCAGCCACAATCGCTTCGATTACCTCGCGCTGGCCAGGACGAAACGAAGTTAATCCGAAGCGTTGGAGAGCTTGGTCATATTGATCGTTGTAATTTGTCATCAATTCGTTGGCAGGATGTTCTCTACCTTAATAGCGGGGCTCGCGTGAAAGATCGATGGTGATTTTACGACCATCGCTCATGGTTAATTCCGCAGAAACGAATGTCTCCGTGCCATCTTCGAGTGTGACCTGTTCTACTTCTACATAGCCTTTGCCCTGGGTGCCCTGGATGTCATAGACGAATACACTGTCGTCTTCGTGATTGGTACTACGGGTAAAATTGAATTTGACTGATTCGATGTCACCAATGTTTTCTTGGATTTCGGGACGCCCGGCCAGCTCATCTTGGACTTCAACGCTCATGACGTCCAAACCGAATTTCCAAGCATGAACACACCACCACAGCAAATTAGCATGGTAACCGCCAGGACGCCGCTACGATTCCAAGTACCAGCGGCGTTTGCTGCGCGTCGGTGGGGCGAAAGGACGCGAATCGACCTGGTAGGGTGAGTAGTTCGGGTCATTCGTCATTCTGAATTAGATCTCATTCTGGTAATCTAGGTTAGCGTGGCGCGCAGAGCCACGCAGCAGCGCTCAGTATATCGACTTCATAACCCATTATGTTCGAGGGGATCATCGAAAGTGACCAGCATTCGACTAGGGATTTCGACATGCCCGAATGACACTTTTGCATTTCACGCTCTGCTCCACCGCTTGGTCGATTGGCGAGGCTTGGAGTTCTCGGTCGAGCTGTTAGATATTCAGGAGCTGAATAATCGGCTGCGTCGGGGGAATTGGATGTCGCCAAGGCCAGCTTCTTTGCTGCACTCAAAGTTGCTGACCGGATGGTCGTGCTGCCGAGCGGATCGGCGCTTGGCTTCGGCGTTGGCCCGCTGCTGCTAGCGTCGCAGTCGGGGACATCGCCATCGAATTACCAGCAACTGACGCTGTGCCCAGGTGAGGATACGACGGCCACATTGTTGTTTGAGTTGTTCTATCGGCAAGCGACGCGCATTGAGCAGGTAGTATTTTCGGAGATCATGCCGCGTTTGCAAAGAGCGCAGGCGGATTTTGGCGTCTGTATTCATGAAGGCCGCTTCACGTGGCAGGCTGCAGGCATGCACCTGGTTGAAGACCTTGGGCAACGCTGGGAAACAACAACGCATTGTCCATTGCCCTTAGGGGGCATCCTGGCATCAATTGAGCTGGACCAGAACACTCCTAGTGCAGGTTCAAGCGGTGATTCAAAGCTCGATTCGCTACGCCCTGACGAATCGCGCGGCACCGCTGCCGACGATGCGCAAGTACGCACAAGAGTTCAATGACGCGGTCCTCATGCAGCACGTTGACCTGTATGTGAACGAATGGACCGTCGATATGGGCCAAATCGGCCTTAACGCACTGGCCGAGTTGTCATCCCGGGCCGCTGTCGTCGGTCTGGCGGCGTCTCCACTTCAGTTTCTGTAGGCACGGATGCTGAGATCTGAAGCAGCTCTGAGAGCTAGGAAGTTAGATATGGTTGTCGCTAAAACCCATCGCGGGCATGGGGCCGACACTGATCGACGGTACAGTGGCTTCTGCAGCGCCAGCCGTGGCGAGATCGTATTCGTCGGGCTGAGACGCTCCTTCGTCAGGTTCGACATACCGCTCGCGTTTGACTTCCATCAAAGCAGCCCTTAGTGCGATGATTTCATTCTGCAAATGGTTGATTGGGGCACCAGGTCTTGCCAGTAGTCGTCTTCGCGGAATGTTAGCGGACGACACCAGGGTTTTCCATCAATTCAGTCGAGGCATGCGCATGGTAGACCAGCGGGCCAGCAAACAAGTTGCTCATTTTGAGAATGTCGTGGATGACCAAAGGCATAAAAGGATCAGGCTTGGGATCCAAGGCCAGAATTGATCAAATAGCCGCCTGTATGCTGGATAAATGTCCAATCGGGGTGCTTGTAGTACTGAAAACAGGCCGAACCGAGACCGACATAAAGCATGCCGATCGTCAGTACAGGATGACACGACCAATCAGAACGCCTTGGACGCTGCGGTCGATCCAGAATCTCTGCCTGAGAACCATGTTTAGCTACCGATTGCATTAGAAATGGCGTTGGCGGATGTGTCAAAACTACCCTGTGTCGCGGTAGACATGGTTTGGACAGCACCAATGCAAACGCCAACGATCATCGCAAGAAGAACCGCATATTCTACGGTTGTTGGACCGTCTTCGTTTTCCAGGAATCGGAGTATGCGTTGTGTCCAGCTGGAACTCACTGGTCTACCCTTGAACTAGCTAGTTGTGACGTTCGGAAATACCGCCCGCTGGGTAAAACCTAGCTTTATTACGGGCACTACGTCCGTGTGGTGGCCGAGAGTCTAGAAAATCGCCCTGTGGATATCCTCATCGCCTAGCACAGCCGTTACAATTGATTTTGTTGGACACCGTTTTTCAATTGAGCTCAGCGAGTCCTCCGCTGGCTACCCGTGTTGGTTCCCTCCCGCGGACGGGAGGTTGACATTCAAGTAACTCTTCGCGATCACCCCTAATGACCGGACCGATTCTGGCTCGCGAGTGGATGGTGGCACCTCGCCGCGTCCGCTTTTATTTGCAACGTGTAGTTTTTGTATTGGTGCTATTTAGTCTGGTTTGTACAGCCTGGACACTCATGGCTGGGATTCAGCAGGTTCGCAATATGGGGGACCTATCGCGCTTTGGCGTGCTGGTTTTTCAGATTGTCGTCCCTTTGGAACTCATTGTTACCATGTTCTTGGCGGCGGTTGCAGCGGCCAGTAACGTAGCCCAAGAGAAGGATCGTCGCACACTCGTCTTGTTACTCCTGACGCGGTTAACGAGTTCTCAGATTGTGTTGGGCAAGCTATTTTCGAGCTTAATTGGTATCGCTAATCTCGTGTTTGCCGCGTTTCCATTATTGCTTTTGATCGCCATTCTGGGTGGAGTGAGCATTCAACAAGTGATGATGGCAACGGCCATTATTCTGGTGACGGCGGCTTGGTGTGGCGCGTTGGCTAACGTCATCGCCTTTTGGCGCGAAAAGACTTTCCAAACGCTGGCGATTACCCTGCTCGCCATCGTGAGTTGGTTGGCCATATGTGAAGCGATTGCCGCCGGGAGTCTGGCGTCAGTGTCACCGCGGTGGGCGAGTGTGTTGAGTCCCTTAAGATCCGTTTGGAGCGTGTGTCAGCCAATCGCGGAAGAGCCTTGGCTAGTGATTCCGGGCGGCGCGGCGGGCGCGTATTGTTGGCTGGGCCTGCTCGCTTCGATCTTATTTTGTTCAATCGCCATCTGGCGACTACGGGTGTGGAATCCATCGCGACAACTGCGTCAACAGCCACCGGAACCCGACGAGGACTACATGCTAGCCGGTGGCGACAATTTACTCGCGGGCACTTCGACCGATATAAGCGCTAGGTCTGCCACGCCAATGCGTTCCTGGAAAGTGCGTGGGCCGCGGCGGATGTGGAATAATCCAGTGCTCTGGCGTGAGATGCGCACGTGGGCATATGGTCGCAAGTTAATGATTATCCGCTTGGTTTATTTGGCGCTTTTCTTGGCGGCGGTGGCCGGCTTATATTGGTCGGTAACAAGTGGCGTAGCCTTGCAGCGCAGCCGCCTAGCCGACGAATTGTTGCCGATTTCGGCACGGTTGTTGGCACCGTTCTTCGTGATTTCCTTGGTAATGATCAACGCTTTGGCGGTTAATTCCATTACCAATGAGCGGGACGGTCAAGCGCTCGATTTGCTGCTAGCCACGCAGATTTCGCCTCCGCAGTTTCTCCTCGGTAAATTGCTGGGGGTGCTCTACGTGACCAAGGAAATGGTGCTCTTGCCGATTGCCCTGGCCGTCTATTTGTGGTGGCAGGGCGGCATGTCCGGTGAAAACCTATTTTTTACTCTCTGTAGCCTGTTGGTGATGGACGTATTTGCGGCCATGCTCGGAATCCACTGTGGCATGATCTACAGCCAGTCTCGAACGGCAATCGGCACGAGTCTGGGCACCTTGTTCTTTTTGTTCTTGGGCATCGTGACCTGCATGCTCATCATGATGAGTTTTCGCGGTTCATTCGAGCGTCAATTGCCTCCGTTCCTGGCGATTATTTTGGGTGGTGGGACAGGCCTGTTCGTGGCGATGGGCAGTCGAAATCCGAGTCCTGCAATAGCGCTGGCTGCTTTTGGCCTGCCCTTCCTGACCTTTTTTGCCATCACCACCTTTATCCTGCGTGATCAGGAGCACGTCGTGTTCTTGGTTCTAACGGTAGCGTACGGCTTTGCCACCCTGGCCATGATCGTGCCTGCACTCAGCGAATTCGACTTCGCGATGGGTAAGTCACGTTCTGCCGACGACGAAGGTTAAATTTGAATGCCACCCGTGGTATGGGCTTACTTGCCTGGGATCTTAGCTCTGTTGGCCTTGAGTGGTTTTTTCTCCGGAAGTGAAGCTGCCTATTTTTCGCTGACATTGACCGAACGTCAGAGTTTGGCCAAAGGCAATCGCGGCTCGCGCATCGCGCACGCACTGCTGAATCGCTCCGAACGACTGCTGATGGGGATCCTGTTCTGGAATTTAGCGATCAACATCAGCTATTTTTCACTGGTTTCACGCATTGCGTTGACGATCGAAGCCCAGCCCAACAACCATTCAGCCGCCGCGATGGTGACCTTGGGCGCTCTCATCTTAATCGTCATTGTCGGTGAGTTTGGTCCGAAGAGCTTGGCCGTGATGTACCCCATCGCTGTCGCCCAATGGGTTGCAGTACCCTTGGCGGTCGCGATTCGCGTCCTGGACGGGATTCTGCCGATGATCAAATTTGTCAATGAAGCGTCCCGACGCGTCCTGTGGCCGGGGTTGAAGCCCGAAGCCTATCTGGAACTGGCCGATTTGGATCGGGCGGTCGAGTTGTCTGCCGAAGATCGGACGCTGTTTGAACAAGAGAGTCAAGTACTTCGAAATATCATTCAGTTGGGAGAAATTCGGGTTGAAGAGTGGATGCGTCCTCGAACCCAGTATCGCAGCTTCCAACCGCCCATTAGTTTCAAGCAGTTGGGTGGCCAGCGGACTCCCAGTGGCTATATGTTGGTCAGCGACAGATCGGGACGCGAAATCGTCGGCGTCATTGACTTGAAGACGCTACGCCCGCATCAAACGGATGATCTAGAAGCGTACAAACAACCGTTGGTGATCGTACCATGGTGCGCGACGATGGCTGACGTATTGGCCAAATTGATCTCACACAATCGGCGCGTTGCCGCTGTGGTCAACGAATTTGGCGAAACTGTCGGTATTCTGACGCGAGAAGATATCTTCGACGCAGTCTTGCAGATTCAAAGCAATGAATCGCATCGTGAATTTGCGAGAGCTGAAGTATATCCCGATCCCGATGGAGAGGACGCATGGATTGCGACTGGTATGACGAAATTGCGTAAGCTCGAACGCGTGCTGGAGCATCGCATCAGCGATACGACCAACCTGACGGTGGGTGGCATCGTTCAAGAGCAATTGCACCGCTTGCCCGAAGTTGGCGATATATGTCAAGTCGATGATTTGTCATTCGAGGTGATCGAAGCTGGGTTACGCGGTGAGATATTAGTGCGAATCCGAATTCTCCAGCCCCCGGGAGAAGATTGATGTTCATTGCCCTAATCTTGATTCTTGGCTTGGCATTGAGCGCTTTTTTCAGTGGCAGCGAAACTGGTTTCTATCGAGTGACGCGCGTCCGGCTGATCATGGACGCCAAGTCTGGCAGTCTGATTTCCAAAGGGCTACTATGGCTTGTTAGTCACAGCACGGTGGTCGTTGCCACCGTGTTAATTGGCAACAACATCGCCAATTATCTGGTATCGTTGGGATTGGTTATGGCCAGTCAGACGCTCTTGTCCAACTGGGGCGAACAGGTGCAGACCTTTGTGCCAGTCTTGATGACCCCCGTATTGTTTATCTACGGGGAACTGCTGCCCAAATACTTGTTCTACCACGTGCCATATCGCCTATTGCGTGCGACTGCGCCGTTGATGATGTTGTGCACTGCGGTGTTCTTGCCAGTATCGAGCGTGGTGTTAGCCATCGAAGGTATTTGGGCACGTCTAACCGGAACCGCCGTCGGTCCGCCAGCCGAACGCTTGGAACGTCAGGACCTACAGCGGGCTTTGCTCGAAGGCCAAGAAGCTGGTGTAGTCAGGCCCGTGCAGCGCGAATTGGTGCAGAACTTATTTACCTACGGTACCAGGCCAGTTCGGCAGTTTGCATTGCCGGTTCGCGCCATTCCCTTGGTTGCACCGGAAGCCGGCAAGGAGGAGATTTTGGAGCGCGCCGAACGAATGAATCAACGCTTGGTGGGCATCATGGACGGGAAACGACTGGTCGGCTGTTACCATGTCTCGGATGTGCTACTGTCCGTCGGTGACCAACGACCACCCATGACGGCTGTTTGCGAAGTCCTGGCCACAGATTCGAATATTCAAGTCCTGACTAAACTGCAAAGTCGCCAAAGCCCACTCGCCTATGTCGTCGACGGTCAAGGGCGATTGCTTGGCATCGCCCTACGCGAAAGGCTGAGCGTGCTACTCTTGGCTGAACAACAGTAGGCTCTGTTCCTTGAATGCACTTAGCCGTGTATTCCCGAGGCGCAAACACGATTCGCAGGGACTAAAGAACTATTTCGAATAGCCTAGTTCGGTGATGACTTGCAGCATTTCTTCAAACGTAATGAAACGTCGGCGGTGCTGCAGTTTGTAGGCGTCGATGGCTTCCGCCAGTTCGCGTGCCGCCGGCGATAGACCGTGGTGGGAGTTGCCAAACTGTCGACGTTCGAAGCCTGGCTTGGCTACGTCGACGGCCCGGCGTTCGACAAACTCTTGAGCTGCCGCGCCCACGCCGTTGGGTTGTGCGTTGGTAAGAGTTGACATGCTGTGCCTCGCTCGCCTAAGTGTTAAAGGTAACGTGACCGTTCACGATGTACCAGCTCGTGACAGGGTCGGAGTCTTTTCCGCCCAAAATTGCTCAACCGACTTGCAACCACATGTTTCTACCAGCGGTATCGCATGGGAGATGCTGAAAAGACTCCCGACCCTGTCCTGTCCAAGTTCGTCAACGGTTACAAGGTAACCAACGCAAACCTAGCTCGCGATTTGCAGTCGGGCAAACGGTATCCCGTAGATTCGCCTAAAACTATTGAGGCATGGGGGGCCTGGCCCAGCCAGCCGGTTGAGCGCTGATGGCGGGCTCGATCCGGTTCTGATTGGCATAACTGTCAAAACGCCGATCCAACTCCGCCTGGATTGCTAAAGCTTGCGCGTTGTGCGGATCGCGCTGCATGGCGCGGCCCAAGCAAAGGCGAGCTTCGGCCAAGTGTCCCAATTCGAATTGTGTTTGCGCCAACTCGATCAGCAGAGGTGATTCTTCGTCATTGGCACATAAGGCAGCGTGCCGCAGGCAGTCTTGAGCGTCTTTGCGCTGTCCCAAGTCCGCCAGGGCCTGCCCACGTAACATCCAAGCGCGTGCCGGAACCTCTCCATCCGTCTGTGCATCTACCATCCGATCCAATGTAGCTAACGCGCGCTGTGGACGACGCAACTCGCAATAGACTTCGGATAATTCCATCTGTGCAGCGGGGAAATTTGGCCGGCAAATCAGCGCACGGTGGTAGCACTGCATGGCTTCGTTCAATTCTTGTCGCCGCCGTAGAACTCTGCCACGCAGCGCCCAAGCGTCGCCATGTTGTCGATCGCCGAGTAGAGCTTGGTCGGCGTACCGCAGTGCGTCGTCTAATCGCCCTTCTTGCAGATGCATGTCGCCCAGTCGTACGAGCAACTCAGGGTTTTCGCCGCTGATCTGCGCGGCTTGCTCCATGTGTTCGATGGCAGTTTCATGCTGGTCACGCTGCCACAGCACTTCTGCCATCCCCCATTGTGCTCGCTCATCGGCAGGGCTGCGGCGCAACGCGTCAGCGAATAACGCTTCCGCCTCGTCAAACTTCTGTTGTTGTAGTGCATCGGCACCACGCAGCGAACGTTGGCGGGCAGCAGAAAGCTCGCGGGTTTGACGAACGGATCGCAATGATCGACAGCCTGGGCAACATAGCACGACCGCTAATAGAATGAACCAAGAATTCCGCAATGTGGTTGATAGGGCTGTCCGGTTCATCGAGGAATTCAATACGTAAATCGGCAGGAAAGGGTCGGGAATCTTTTCAGCATTGCCGCCACCGATGAGATGCCGCTGAAAGGAATATGTGGTTGCTAAGGGGGTAAGCGATTTGCGTTTCTGAAACTGCCGTTATGCAAACTACTGGGAGCTTCCATAGCGAGGCAAGGTCATTCCGTTAGAATGTTTGCTAGCAAACAACGGATTGGCGGTTGAATTCCATTTCCAACACGGCCAGACACCCAATGTCGTAGAGACTTTCGGCGACAGGAAACGCTGCAATTCCCAACCAGTTCTGCTGCCTCAAAATTAGATTGGATGAAGCACGGAAGCAAGGACAAAGCCAATAGGTCCCGCCTTTAGCTCCTTTTTTAGACAGAGACGACGATGAATGGATGGGAAGTCGAACAGAAGTATCATGTTGCTGATGGCAATTCCCTAGTCCAAAGACTTACGGAGCACGGTTTTGTGCAGATGCACACCGAGCAGCACGCCGACACCTACTTTCGTCATCCCAGCCGCGACTTCAACGCTCGTGGCGAGGCCTTTCGGCTGCGGCTCGTGGACGAACGAGCTTGCGTGACTTACAAAGGACCTTGCATTGATGCGGAAGTGAAGACGAGGCCAGAGATTGAACTCTCCATCGTAGCCGCTGAAGAATCTCAATGGCGAATCATGTTTGCACACCTCGGCTTCCAGCCGGTGCCCACGGTCACGAAGACGCGTCGTATATTCGCACCCTCAGCAGCCAGCTCTGCATGGAGGAACGTTGTCGTAGCGCTTGACCAGGTCGAACAACTCGGCGAGTTTGCGGAAGTCGAACTACTTGTCCAGAATCGCGACGAGCTAAATCTCGCGCAACAGCGCATCGCCGCGCTCTCGCAAAGGCTGGGGTTGGACCATATCGAGCCTCGCAGCTATTTATCCCAACTGCTTGCCAAACTTGGCGCTGAGTAAAACGGCTTGTACCAGACATTCCGCGTAACCGTTCACGATGTGTCGGTTTGTGTGCCAGGGTCGGGAGTCTTTTCAGTCTAAATCGTTCACCCATTAGAAACCACATGTTCCTAGCAGCGGCATCTCATCGGTGGCGGGCGCTGCTGAAAAGACTCCCGACCCTTTCCTGCTACCAATCCGCATCATCCTTATCGATCCGAGAATGCGATTTGGCACGTTTGTTGCAATTCCAAAGTGACAAGTTGTCCGGATGGCTGCCAAGTTGACAGCGTACAATTCACAACAAAAAGGGGATAAAAGAATGAGCAATTCGAATTACAGTAATCGCGGACTAAATGTACTCGAAGAGTTTTCTTCAGACATGGAACGCGTGTTTGATTCACTGCTTGGTCGCACGGTTGGAACTGCGTTGCGATCTAGCCAAGCGGCTAAGTTCGTACCGTCACTGGACGTAACAGAATCGGCAGAAGACTTTTTGATTTCTATCGATTTGCCTGGCGTCAAGCCTGCGGATGTTAAGGTCGAGATGCACGAGGGCAAGCTGACGATTTCCGGCTCGCGTGAATCGACGACCGAGGACAAGGAGAAGAACTACCATCGCGTTGAGCGCACCAGCGGTTCTTTCTTTCGGTCAATTGCCGTTCCGAGCGAAGTCGATGTGGAGCGAATCGATGCAAGCTACGAGCATGGCGTATTGCATGTGAAGCTGCCCAAGTCGGCCAAGCAACAACCCAAGAAGATCGAAATCCGCACGCAGGGCTAAAGCGTAGGCTGGCGCAGAGCTAGGCGGAGCTTAGTGATTGAATAAGAGAGGTGAGGATCGCATCGAAGACCCGCTGTTGCTCTTCCAGTTCGCGGTCCTCGCCTTGAATTTGAACTAAGAAACGATTGTCGTCAACGTCTATTCCGAGCAACCGCGATGTAACGATTAGATCCAGGTAAACGAATCGCTGCGCGACTCCGCGCAGTGTTCGCTCAGCAATTTCTGTTTCGATCAGTTCTTGTTCGACTTCTTCATACTCGGCCTGCATTGCTTGCTGCGCCTGCTTGAGAGCGGCAGGCAGGTCTGCACAAGCCGTAATCGTAATGAACGATCCCGAGGGCGTTTCCAAGGAGACGGTACCCGCCTCCTCGTCTTCGTACAGCTTCCAAGTTTCGGGGTACAGGAACGAAATCCCAAGGCCGTCGTATGTTTCAGGCATGGTCTGCTGCGCATCGTAAGTGTGGCGGTGTGTTCGGAGTGTACCTCCGCGTGTGCTATCCCATGCCAACGAACTGCAAGAAGTCTCCGTGCAAGTGGCTACTTGTCTGCGAGTTTCAGCAATCGTTGCGATTCTGTCATTGCAAACTCGACATCCATAAAGGGCTCGTAGCTAATGTCTTGCCACAGCACCCGTCCGTCTGAATCGATCAGGAATGTACCATGCAGCGAAGTTTGCTCAAAATCATCAAAGCAGCGGTAGGCCTTGAAGCATTCCAGCGTTGGGTCAGCGTGTAGAGGAATGTCGAGCGGATTTGAGTAATTGCTGATTCCCTTCTTCAAAGAATCGACGTCTTCCGAGCTGATGGCGATGATGTCGATGCCAGCTTTGCGGAACTCGCTTGCGCGAGGTGAAAACTCGTGTAACTGTTCGACACAATGCAGGCAGCCAAAGCCTAGGTAAAAAATTACGAGTGTGGGTCGTCCACGGAGTTGCTTCAAACTGATCGAGCTGCCATCGACGGCGGTGGCGGTAAAGTTGGGAGCCATATAGGGGTGCCAGCGGAAGGGGCCAAGCGAATCCAAATCGGGACGTGCCCCGAGATCGTCGGCCAGTTTGTAGTCCGCAGCCCATGCTTCGGGTGCTCCCAAGGCGAGAGCTAAAGGCAGCAGACGTTGCAACAGGGGAGTGTCGAGATCCGCCACACAGGCCAGCGCTTTCACTTCCTCGAACGATTCGCGAGCGGAGTCGCTGCCGGAGTGTGTGAATTGAATCCAAGCTTTGGTAGCCATCGGTAGCACTTCGCCCGGCTTACTACTGATCTCCTTGTCGACCAGTTTCATGGCTTCATCAAACTTGTCGGCAGCAGTCAGCCACTCGGATTTGAGTAGATTGTCGTCGAGGTCAGATTTGGACCAGTGATCGAGGGCTGCGTTCCACTGGTGGTTCGCGGCCGCCTCGGCGGCCCGTACGGCAGCAATTTGTTTGATCAAGGTCTTCTGTGTTGTTTGCTCTTTCTTGAGCTTATCGGCCCGCTCCTTTTCGCGCCGCTGACGGTTGGCTAATGCCTTCTTGGCATCTGCTTCCTCGTTTTTACAGCTTTGCGCGACCACCTCGCTCTCGCCAGGCGTGGTTGTCTCCGACTCAGGTCGAGGTGGCCGGATCTCGTTGGTGTCATCTTTGTTTGCCTTCTCCTTGTCCGCCTTCTCTATGTCTGCTTTTTCTTTATCAGCCTGCTCTTTCTCTGCTTTCAATTCCTCAATGGTCGTTTCAACTTTGGCTAGCCGATCTTCCAGTTCTTGCCGGATGTCCGCAGCAGCGTTGGCATCGGCATTGAGGGCATAGGCAACTCCTAAATGCCGCAAGCGTTCGTTCTGCAAGTCTTCGTCGTCGGTAGGCGATAAATAGTCCGTCTGCGCAAATTCGATGAGTTCGGGCCAAAGGCGATAGTTGGAAAGTGTCAGCAGTAGTCGCTCGCGTCCATACTTCGCGCTGCCGCGTTTGAGAGTGTTATATTTTGGATGGCGTGGTAGCTCCTGCATGTTCTTGGCCAATGCAATTGCATCATCGACGCGTCCCACTTTGATCAGATTGCGAATGAGCCACTCATTGTTATGCGCGAAATTGTGGATTTGGTCGGGCAGGACGCGGTCGCGCATCATGTGTGCGTGGTCGACTCGAGCCGAGGCTTCTTGTTGCCAGACAGCGTCTTGATAGCGATGCAGCTTCGAGTAGATATGCCCTGGCATATGCCACATATGTGCGATGCCTGGCAGGCTTGGTCCACAGTCGGCCGCGCTGGCCAAGGCTCGTTCCGCCTTGTGCGCATCCCATAAGTGGATGCGATAGTGGTGAGCCGGATGCATGGGATTGACGTCAAAGATATCTTCGATGAGGGCATCGATCGCCACGTGACTAACAATCGGTAGTTCCGCGCGTGCGTTCATCCATAGTTGAACCGCCAGAAACGCTTTGGCTTCAATGTCGTCCGGAAATTCTTCGACGATCGTTTCCAAATCTCGCGTATAAGTCTGTGCTCGGGCTTTCTTGTCTATTTTCTTCTTCTTGTCGTCTTCATCAAGGCAGTACTTTGCATAAGCGTCAATGAACAACTGCTCGCGCCGTGACGCACCAGCTTTGCGATCTACTGCCTGCTGGATTAGATCTTTGGCACGCGACCTGTTTTCGATATTTGCCATCGCCATACCCCAGTAGGTAATGGCACAGTCCGGATCATGTACGGCCGCTTGGCGAAACGATCGCTCGGCTTCGTAGTACCAGAATCCGTGCAATTGCGCCACACCTTGGTTGATGAATCGCTGTGCCAAGGAATTGTCCGTGGTCGCCTCAAAAACTACGTTGCCCATCCCCGGCATTAGGTAAGCCGCTTGCCGTGGCCCTTCATTGAACGCTTCACCGTGAATCGAATGGCCGGCTTGGATGTCGGTATCTTCAGCCCAGGCAGCCTTGATGTGCAGACTTGCCGTAGCAGCACCTAGAATTGCCAAGTGGAGGGTGCTGAGGATCAGCCCGCGAGTAGAGGTCGAGAGGGTGGGATCCATTTGAAATCCTGTGCGCGGTGGGAGGTAGGCAACTTTGCGGGAACGAGCCCTTATATGCTCACCTAAATCGGCTGGTTTTGCAATCATCCGGACTCGACTTTCTTGGCAAAGAAGTCGCCTAACCCTGTACACTTCATTCTGAATTGGTAACATCTAAATCGCTCCAATTCGCACACCCCTTTTGATGAAACTGCCGGCTATGGCACGCTTGGGCGTCAATATTGATCACATAGCTACCATCCGCCAGGCTCGGCACACGTATGAACCCGACCCAGTTCATGCGGCGGCCGACGCACTACTTGGGGGCGCAGACGTGATCACGATCCACCTACGCGAAGATCGGCGTCATATTCAGGACCGCGATGTTCGGGTGCTGCGCGAAACGGTCCCCACCGGCTTGAACTTGGAAATGTCCTGCGAGCCTGAGATTATCCATATCGCCTGCGTGACACGACCGGACCAGGCGACCTTGGTGCCCGAACGTCGCGAGGAAGTCACGACCGAGGGTGGATTGGATGTTATCGGCGACCCTCAGCGAGTTGCTGAGGCGGTGGAACGGTTGCACGAAGTCAATATTCCAGTCAGCCTATTCATCGACCCGGATTTGGCTCAAGTCGAGAAAGCTGCCGAATTGGGCGCGGCGGCCATTGAACTGCACACGGGCACCTATGCCCTGTCTACGGGGGAACGGCAAGAGCAGGAGCTGCGCCGGCTTATCGCCGCCAGCGAACTTTGTATCGAGCTGGGCCTTCAACTCCACGCGGGTCACGGCTTGAACTACTTAAATGTAATTCCAGTGGCGAGTATCGCGGGCATGTGTGAGCTGAACATCGGCCACAGTATCGTGGCTCGCGCCGTATTCACTGGATTGCAACAAGCGGTGGCGGACATGAAACGCTTGATCGACTCGTGCAAGCGGTAGATGCGAGTTGGTCCATCGACGATCCGCTCACTGCGTAATCTGCTGGGGCCTGGGGAGAAGCTCCCGCTAACTCATTTTCTCAATTCCATAAACCATTCGAACTACTGTTGATGCTCAATTAGGTCTGATCACGGCATGGATTGCTGGTGACAACGAAAGATAAACTTCAAAAGGCTCTGAACCCCATGACCGAACGCAAAGGCTCTGAATACGCAGGACTCTCCGTGGCAATTGTGACTCCGCTTAAGGACGACGTGTTGGACATCGCGCGTCTGCGAGAGCAAGTCGAGTTTCAGATCGCCGCTGGAACGAAGTGTTTGGTACCGTGCGGTACGACGGGCGAGTCACCGACGCTCTCGCACGAAGAACATGAACGTGTTATCAGTGAAGTTGTCCAGATCACCGCCGGTCGCGTCAAAGTCATGGCGGGTACTGGAAGCAACTCCACCGCTGAGGCACTGCGACTGACACGCTGGGCGGCCAAGGAAGGCGCGGACGCGTCCTTGCAAGTGGCACCTTACTACAACAAGCCAACTCAACAGGGTTTTTACGAACATTTCAAAGCCGTCGCCGAGGATGTGGCGCTGCCGATTTGTGTGTACAACATCCCTGGGCGAACAGGCAAGAATATCGAAGCGGAAACCATCACGCGGTTAGGTGATATTCCCAACATCACGATGGTCAAAGAAGCGACTGGTTCGCTCGATCAGTGTACCCAGATCTTGAATACGACCAACTTAACGGTACTGAGCGGTGACGATAGTTTAACCCTGCCCATGATGAGCGTCGGGGCCGAAGGGGTCATCTCGGTGGCGGGCAATATCGTGCCTTACGATGTGATCGCGATGGTCGAAGCAGCCGCAAGCGGCGATTTTCAAACGGCACGTCAGTGGCATCACAAACTGTTTCCCCTGTGCCGTGACATGCTGGGGTTAAGCACTAATCCAATTCCCGTCAAGGTTGCAATGCGGATGCTCGGCCGCGATGCAGGCGAGCTTCGCTTGCCGATGACCGATCTAACCGAATCCGAAGCAGCCAAACTGCACGCCACACTTCGCACCTACGGGCTGTTGGGCTAGTTGACGGATAAATGATGTTTCGCGCCTAGTTCAGTTCGCTTAGTTCATCCGTCGGTCGGCTTTGCCATCCGTGGGATCAAAACTAGTGTATTGCCTGAGTTGAGCTGACGACACGATAACAGCGCTATGATCTACGATGCCGGATGGCACTGTACCGACAACGCGCGCCGGCGGGCGTCGAGTGAAAATGCGCAGAATATTCCGGCTTGGATTGAATTTCTCAAGTTGTTGTGCCGAAGATAAGAGGTGTCCCAGGCTGCGGGTAGGAAAATTTGCGGTCTAATTATTCGCGCATTGTCGGAAGGAATCCGCTGCAAGATGTTCGCTTCGCTACGCTTCACTGTTCCAGGCTTCTTGTGCGTATTGCTAGCTTCGCAGACCGGCTGTGTAACGCTGAGCGCCTTGATGGGCCAGAAACGCTCACCTACGCTGGATACCACGCTGCTGGAGATGCAGGGGTATTCGGTGCCGCCGGGTGGCATGCCGTCCCCAGTGGCTCCTCCCAACAACGGCCAACCACGTGTCATCTTGGAAATCCGTGGCGACGAGCGTCATATCGAGAGTATTCCGCTAGTCGCCGATCAACCACTCTTCCTAGAGGATCTGGTGCAGCAGGCCAAGCTGCATGAGCACTTTGGGAATTTAAACATTTCGATCATGAGGCCTAACGGCCCTGGTCAGCCGCCCGTGCGTTTAGACGCATGCACCAACAGCAAGGGCCGCGCGACCAGTGTTGGCCATAACTATGCGTTGCGGAACGGAGATCATCTAATCGTCCTAAGCGATGAACGTTCCTCGCTGGAAAAGTACATCGAGAAGCACTTTTCGACTGGTCGCTGATCGTCCACGTTGCGTGCTGAGTGCACAAGCCGATCTAGCTCCACTGGATGAAGCGTCAGCAATATGACCTTGTTCGATCTCTGCGGGACCTTCTCTGCGTACCTTGCAAGCTAGGATTACTCCAATGATTCGTGCTGCAGGACGCTGAGCGGTTGCTCGCCGCATTGCGTAATCAGCCAGAACTGGCCGTTATTGGCGACTACGTCTTGCCCGGTGGTGCTAGAGTAGGCGAATTCGATGGTGGCGTCCTTACGACTGGTCGATTTTGAGCGGTAGCGTCGTACAACGTCGACTTTGATGCCAGTTTCAGCATGTTCACAATGAATGATCTGCACTTCTTGGATCGGTGAGGTTGGGGGAATGCTTGCGTCACTGGCGAGCAACGCATCATAAACTGGACCGGTAGCCGACACTGCTCTTTCTGACTTTTGATTCACATCTTGCATGTTAGACTCCACCAGGCGTTGCGGGAAACCAAACCACTGTGAGCAAAACGCGTACCACCAGTATCAACCGTTTGTCGCGCCGCTAACGCCGCTTCGACTGCTGGGATAGGCTGCGGCTTCCAATTCCAATTCGTGTTGCAATCGAGATATATCGCATTGGGCATATTCCTCGGCACGAAAGGCCAAGCCCCTGGCATACGCGGCGAGCGATCTGCGGTACATGCCCACCAAGTAAGCTTGGGCTGCCATAGCTGCTAGGATGCCTGCCAGTGCAACGGCAGGCCAACTGCGCCACAACTGGTTCGCAGCCTGATCGGCCTCCTGCGGACTGCCCCGCAGATTTTGTTGATAAGCAGACTTGTATTGGTCGTCGATGCGCTGTCGTTGAATCTCTTCTTTCCATGCCTGTCGATCGACATGAAACGATGAAATTGCGTTTGCTGCTAATGGAATTGGAATCACGAAGTGGTGGATGGCGAGCGCGAAACCGTTTCCGCCTAGTAGGACCACCAGGAGGCTGCCGCCGATGTCTGTTTGTAGCTTCCGTATGGCGCGCGATTCGATGTGGGTCCGACGTGTAGAACGCGATTCGTTGAGTCGAAAGCAGTTACTCTCTGCGATCAACCTGAGCTTCCGAGGGAGATTTCGAGACAGTAAGTGTACGGAAAAAGCCAGAATCGCTAACTGGGTTATGCCGATCACGGCCAGCATCGAAAGGCCTTGCCAAGCTAACCCGACGGCTAACAAGAGCGGTGTGACGAGTACAACGGCTGAAAGTGAGATTTTTTGCTGCATCGTTCTCCTTCCCCTCGAGCCATTAGCGGCCGGTCATGCCCCAACGATTTCGTAGGAATGCAGCGACGACGGCAAACATCGCAGCGATGGAGATCAAGGTAACCGCAAAATAGGCTGCGACCACAGCCCACTCGCCGGTTACATATAGCGGGTCTTGCGCTTCCAAGATATTCGCGTCCAACGGGACCCAGAAGCTGGCCATCAGTGGGCTAGCGACGCCCATCTGTTTGATCCAATCAAGCGTCTCCTGAGTGCCGGCGACATTGATTGCCAAGTACCATGCGGCAACGGGCAAGAAGTAGACCACGATTAGCAACGAATAACTAATCAACATGGCTACTGACGTCTTGCGGCAAACTGCCGAGCATAACAGAGCGCTGACTGAGTTGAATATGGCCGCGACCAAGACGATCGCAAAAAAAGTTACGACGGCTAACCAATTGCTGCCATAAACGACCATATTCAGGATAAACGCCAGCACCATGGGCCACATCAGGAACATGGTTAATACATAGGATACGCGGAAGCCCGCCAGCAATTTGCCCCATAGGATCTGCCAGGGTTGCAGCGTTGTCGTTAACAACAACTCCAACGTCTGGCGTTCGCGCTCACTGGTTAATGCTCCCGCTGAGAAGACGGGCGCGACCAGAATGTTGAAAATCAACACGTAGCAAATGTACCAAGGACAGTATTTCGGTTGGATGAACAAGAAATACGCCATCAGCGGAATAGCCAACAGCATGCTAATCTGGATGACCAACCGTAGCATGAGAGTGCCCTGACTAAACAGCTCGGCATGAATCTCTTTGTCATAGACCGGATTGGCATCATCGCTCATCAGGGACGTTCGACGTGGTGGCGCAAACAGGCGATCAGGGAACTGATCACGCTGGATAATCATACCAATCGCTTCCTTAGATTCCTTTTCCAAGTCGACCACGTCATTGCCTTCGCTACCCACATCTGGCGGATACAACAGGCGAATGGCCGTCCAATTGCAAAGCATTGCACTGATCGTCAAGTAGATGGGTGGCAGAATAAATAAAGCAATTTGCAGACGCAGGTTGCCATTGCTCTCCAAGCCGCGCCAGAAAATGGCACCGACGATCACACAGGGCAAAATAACGAGATAGGAGACGACCAGGGAGGCTGACGTCCGACGAAAGACACAGCTACAAGCCAAGCCGATCGAGCCGAAAAGTACGATTGAGATCAAGAGCCAGAGATAGGCTGCCAGCACTTCGTAGATGCTCACGCCACCGAGTGGCAGGCGAGCATAATGATTGGCAACGAGGCGATGATAAGTACCGCCAAGTGCGTCAACGATGCAACCATTTTACCGATGACGATCGCCCACGGTCGGAGTGGGCTTGCCAACAGCATCTCATAAGTCTTCTGTCTTTCTCACCGCTAATGGCTCCAGAAGCAAGAGTTGGAGCCATCAACATCGCGAGTACATACCGACCAAGGAAAAAAAGTCGACCAATTGCCGCTGCTACGGTCAGAATCGCTTGACAAATCAACACGCTGGTTGCTGGGGTAAGCCACCAACAGAACTCCAGCTAAGGCAAGTTGATACACGAGCATCAACACGAACGCCCGATTGGCTCGGAGATTCGTTAACAGTTCGCGCTGTAAAACAGGATTTTCGGTCAGATACATCGACAGGGGCAGTGAAGCTGAAGTGGCTGGATCATCACAGACACAAATTTAGCCGTTCAGAGCCCCGCAAGCTACTGTACCTAGTGTGGATTAGATTGGGTGGATTAGATTTGGTAGATTCGACTGGAGGCGGGAGACTTTTTGGCAGCGCCCGCCACCGATGAGATGCCGCTGGCAGGAGCATATGGTTGCTAATGGGGTAAGCGATTTAGGCTGAAAAGAGTCCCGACCCTGTCACCCAATCGCAACGGTCCCATCGCGTTGCTGAGGCTACTTGCTGGCTTCTGAGGGAGCTGTCTCGGCCGCATTAACGGTGGGCTGATCAACGACCAGCATGTAGCCGACGCCGCGAATCGTTTTGATAAATTCCGATTCGGACTTTCCTCGCAGCTTGGTGCGTAACCGGTTCATGTGGACTTCGATGACGTTGGTAACGCCTTCCCATTCTGGTTCCCACAAGATTTCGCATAGCATGGTGCGCGACACGGGTTTGCCTACATTCCGCATCAAGATTTCCAGGATACGGAATTCGGTAGGGGTCACGGACATCGTTTGACCGGAATTTGTAACGCGGCGCGAGGTCAAATTCATGCTCAAAGGACCGCATTCCAAGACGGTCCGTGGTTGCATCCGCGAGCGTATTAGAGCGGCTTCTACGCGAGCCCGCATTTCGTTCATGGCGAAAGGCTTGACCAGAAAATCATCCGCCCCAGCTTCCAAGCCGGCTTTGCGCTCCTGCCGAGACTCGAGCGGAGTAAGCATGATTACATTAGCATTTTCGTGGGATTCGCGAAGATTGCGTAATACCGCGAGGGCTGACAGATCTTCCAATGCCAGGTCGAGAATAACGATGTTGAACTGCTCTTCGCTGGCAAAATTCAGTGCATCCGTGCCAGTTTTGGCTAAACGGCAATAATAACCCTCCTGCGTCAACCCATTACAAATGGATTTGCCAAGGACTTGATCATCTTCCACAATCAATAGTTTCACTTGAATGTTGTCCATGGAGTGTTTTGCGTATGGAGAGATACTGGTCTAACCCGATTCAAACCCGCCCGAGGGAAAAAGGTTTCGTCCCGAGCCGAAAAAATTTGATCGAAAATCGTCTCAGAAGCCCCTCAGGCAGACCTGCGAGGGTAGCAATCGGCTGGCGTATGCTAGCCGTGCTTCGCCGTTTTGAGAAGTGCGCGGATTTCGACCAATCGCTGCGCAATCGAGCCTTCCCACCCACGCTCGGTCGGCGTATAGAACTCACGATCGACTCCCAAATAGTCTTGGGCGGCCACGCCACCTTGAGTGTCGTGAGAATATTGATACCCTTCGCCGTGCCCGAGGCGCTTCGCACCGGCATAATGGCGGTCCCTGAGGTGGACAGGCACTGGGATTAGGCTCCCATCACGGACCTCTTGACGTGCTAAACCGATGGCGGAGGTCGCTGCGTTGCTCTTTTCGGCGCAAGCCAAATAGATCACGGTTTGCGAAAGCGTAAGCTGGCATTCTGGCAGGCCAATCATTTCGCAGGCTTGAGTTGCGGCCACGGCGAGCGTCAAGGCTTGTGGGTCCGCATTTCCAATATCCTCGCTTGCCAAAATGACTAATCGTCGGCAGATGAAGCGAATGTCCTCTCCGGCTTCCAGCATGCGCGCCAGCCAATACAGCGACGCATCTGGGTCGCTTCCGCGAATGCTCTTGATCAGGGCACTACTTACGTCGTAGTGTTCATCGCCCGTGCTGTCGTACTGGATGGTTTTTTGTTGCATCGATTCGTTGAAAAGCTCGATGGTCAAGCGTATCGGCGCGGATGCTTGCGCACCACTGGCTGCACTGGATAGAACAGCAATTTCCAAGACGCTCAGCGCTCGCCGCGCATCGCCCTCACAAGCTACAGCTAGATGCGACAGGGCGTCGTGGTCGACTTCTGTTGGCCAGCTTCCCAGACCTCGCTCGCGATCAGTTAGTGCGCGGCTTAGCAACTGCAAAATGTCGCCTTCGCTTAGCGGTTGAAACTGGAAGATCTGACTGCGGCTGAGCAAGGCACCATTGACTGCAAAGAAGGGATTGCTAGTCGTTGCACCAATCAAGGATACAATGCCTTCTTCCACATCCGGTAACAGGGCGTCTTGTTGCGCGCGATTGAAGCGGTGGATTTCATCGACAAAGAGTAGCGGCCGTGCCGCACCCGAGGATACTTGATCGCGCGCCCAGGCGAGCATCTCCCGTAAGTCTTTTACGCCACTCGTAACAGCACTAAGCTGCTTGAGTGTCCCGCCCGTCTCAATGGCCAGCAAATGAGCCAACGTCGTCTTGCCTGTTCCCGGTGGTCCGTAGAATAGTACCGAGCCCAGGCGCCGCGCATCGATCAATCGTTTGAGTAGTTTTCCTGGACCAAGAAAGTGCTGCTGCCCACAGAATTCGTCAAGTCGACGTGGACGCATGCGCGCCGCCAACGGTAGGTTTTGTTCTCTGTTTTCTGTTTCCTGTTGTGTGAATAAATCCATGGAGCTGGTCCTGATTGCGTTGCAGTCGATCGGTTCCTAGGTGCCTCGTCGCTGTTCGAGCTGCTTGGTGGCCCAGGGCGCAAGCTGTTCACGGAAGATCTTTGAATTGTGGCGAATGTCTGTGGGTAATCGGCCGGGATAGATCAACATCCGTTCGATGGCTTGGGTGGTGGCATGCTCCTTACCCAGGCCACGTAATTGCGCTTCCAGTTGTTCACGTCCCAGTGAATCGGCTGGTGCGTGTTCGGGCCAAGGCTCGGCAACAATCACAGGCAGTTGCTGCCCAGGCTCTCCCACGCCAACTAAAGCTGCACGATGGATGTGCGGATGGTTGTTGAAGATCGCTTCACAGGGTTCAGTATATATTTCACTGGTTCCCGTTCGCACGCGATGCGACTTGCGACCGCAACACCAGAAGCGGTCTTGTTCATCGAGGTAACCCACATCGCCCATGCGATGCCAGAAGGTGTCGCCATCCTGAACTTTGTGTAAGCTGTTTTGGTCGGTGCGCGTCACGTAGGACTTTGATACCACATCACCACGGACCATCAATTCACCAATCTCGCCGGTTTGCAATTCCCGTACTTGATCTATGGATTCGAGCGGTCCATCGTCGATGGCGATCACCTTCCATTGGATTCCAGCAAATCGTCGGCCTACGCAAGTGCCTGCACCACGCGCGCACTGCTCAGCGGTTTCGCCAAGCACTTCGCGAGACTCAATTGACGCAACAGGCAGCGCCTCGGTTGCACCGTACGGTGTAAACACCTGGCCTTCTTCGGCGATCAACTGCCTTACCCACTGCAGCACTCGCGGCGAGACAGGCGCACCGGCCGAGAATACTCGACGCAAACTTTTCGCACGGCGCCCTTGGTCAATCGCATAGCGGCCCACCTGAGTCCACAGCGCGGGAGACCCGAAGGCTTGATCAATTTCCCATTGATCGACAGCGTCGAGCAGACGCGGTGGATCCACGTCTGCGGGGCGCGTCGGATCCATGTCGGGAATCACCGTAGTCGTACCCATCACTGCATTGAAGAGACCGAATAGCGGAAAGCCCGACAAGTCGCTGCCGCCGGGCTGCAGACCATATTGTTGAACTAGCTGATCGACCTGGCTATTGAATGTTTGGTGGTGTACAGCACTCCTTGGGCGGTCCTGTGCTACCGGTGGTAAAGATAATGGCTGCCGGAGATTGAAGTGTGATCGGCGGGGGTTGATATAGAGCGGATGGGGTGCCAGCCAATTGCTGCAGCGTGGGTTTGGGCAGCAGGCCAAACCTGGGACCGACGGTTACATTGAAGCGGGCCGCTGGGAAGCGGTGACGGAGCACCATCCGCACGGCTTGCGCTGCTGGAATCGCCACAAAACCGTCTGGGTTGGTTGCTTCAATACATCGCAGCAGGTTTCCACGTCCCATGCCTGGATCGACGAGTACTATAACGGCTCCGGCTTTTAGCAGAGAAAAGACGAGTGAGATAAAATCCGCACCGAATTTGACTAGCATCACAATTCGCATGCCAGGCTCGATGCCCATCTGCTGAAGTCCGGCAGCGATCGATGAAGTTTGCAACTCGAGTTCAGCGAACGACAGCGAATCGTAAGATCGCGTCCGGCCTGGTTCGAAACGTCCAGTCGGGCTCGCAAGCGCGACTTGCGCAGGAAACATCGACGCCACTACACGCAGTCGCGAGGCGATATTATCCGTCGCCAAACTTTGGAAAACTGTCGAGTCTTGCATGGGGGACGTAGTGATTTTCCGTACCTTGCGTCTTGTTGAGTGGCTGGCTAGTAGCTAACGATAGGTGACTCTTGGCCCATCTCTCCCGTTTCTTGCAGGGCATGTGAGATAACTTCTGCTGCGATGTCTACGTTCAGGGCAGCTCCCAATCCGCGCCAACCGGGGACCGCATTGACTTCTAACGTCAGGAGGCGACCATCGCGACACGGTAACAAATCGACACCGAGTATACTCCCGCCAACGGCTGTCGCGGCACGTTGGGCGAGGTCCATTTCTGTCTCACTCAAGCGATGTGGCTCGGCGGAACCGCCAATAGCAACGTTGGTACGCCATTGATCAGGTGCTGCGCGGCGTTTTACGCTGAAGATTCGGTCGCCAATGAACAACACTCGAATATCGTAACCGAAATGTTCGGCGAACTGTTGGACATACAATACTTGACCAACCTGTTGCAGCGTACCAAGGACGCGCCAAGCAGTGTCTTCGTCCTGCAATCGAACGATGCCGCGTCCCTCACCGCCAAACAGGGGTTTGACCAACACATCACCGCCGAGTGACCTGAAAGCTTCCATCGCTGCTGCCCGTGATTGGCAAGCGATGGTGGCTGGGACAGGAATTCCAGCCTCGTTCAATCGATGCAATGTTAACCACTTATCTATCGCGGTTTCCAGCGCCCGGGGCGGATTGAGAACTGTTATGCCGCGACATTCCCAGACTTGCAAACAGTCCATGCGGAAGATCACCTGTTCCAATGATCCCAGCGGCATACTGCGGACGATTAGCGTATCGATAGGAGGGCTGAGTAGTGAATTGTCTACAACGCCGATACTCGCTTGCAAGTCGCCATAACGCAATACTACGGTCTCGATCGACCGTTCGTGGGCGGCCCGTTGCAAGTCAATGACATATGGACTGTCGGGGGTTCCCAGAATACCCATGCGTGTCGGCGGTGCGGAGTGCAGCACTCAAGTCAACTCCGTCGCAAAGGAGCTGGCGACCAAGTCTTCGCGCAGTTCACCAAATCGCCAACTGCGACCACTGCGCAAATTCACCACGACCACTTGGGCGGGGCTGAACAACGCGGGATCCACTTTGTAGAAGTCGTATCCATAGCGTTTGAATATGTCGGCAAAGGGAGCCCCGTAGTCGCGAGACGCCAAGCTTGGCAGTTTCGGACCGACGTCAGCGATCAGCTCGTCGTCAGCCTCGACCCACAGTGTGACGTGCCCACCATACAGGATAGCATCATTGGTTCGACCGATTCCTGCACCAAAATCTGGGGTTGGAGGTGGAAGCGGCGCGCTGCCATAGGCGCTGCGCACGCCGCGCAGAGGAAACCCCAGTTCGAATAATTGGTGCAATGAAGTTTCCACGCTGCGCGCCACAACTTGAACACAACCAGCAATACATCGCGTCGGCGCAACGGCCAGCCACACAGCCTGCTCTGGGACGTTGCAATCGGCGGCAATGGCCGCAGCCACTTCACAGCTCGGGAGCGTGTCGCATTCTAACGTTCCAACCGCCAGGCAGTGCACTTCGGTAGCATCCAGCGATTTCAACAATTCTTCTCGGCCACGTCGCACGCGCATCGGGCCGGAACCCATTGCAAAAAAATCGTTGACTTTCACCGGCCAGCCCGCGTACTGGGACAGCATACAGGCATCGATGGGATGGTCCGTTGCTACTTGCACCCATGGTCCAGCCCAGACCTCGCGGTCGCCTGTCGTGATGCTCACGGTTGCCCGATCGGCCATACAAATCGAAGCCATCCGCAGGCCGGCTTCGATTCCACCGGGTACATGGACGCCAAAATCCAGGACGTGAGCACCACACGGTAGTTCGGTAGCTGCGATGCGAAGTTCGCTAGCCTGGCGGGCGGCCGTCGCAAATACCGCATGGGCTGCTTGATTTAGCCCCGCTCCTGATGTCATGCCTGGGTCCATTGCTATTTGGAAGTTGTCGAGAATCTATCCATGATGTGCGGTTTCGAGTTATCGTACAAGCCGAGGCTATGTCACGAGCGCGAATGAAAGTAGGAGAAAACCGTACTTTTGGTACGGCATCTGCTGTCTCGCTCCGACGGGTGTCCATTGGGGGCGTCCGCAAATATTTGGTGAATTTCATCAAGGAATCGCCGTATGATAGGACGATGAACCTTGCTGTCAGCTCATCGTGGCCTATGATAAAAATCGTGGGCTGGATAAGCCTACAACAAAAATGAACTTCCGGCCTTATTCCGGCAGAGGGACCAATTTTTTGCGTTGGCCTTGATCATCAGCAGCTCGTGCAGAAGCACGCTCGATCATCGTCAGTCTCGCAGCGGCTCCGATTTTGCCGCCGTCGGTCGGGAGATTCGATCTGGCCGCTGAGGACTTTCTATAAGTGCCTTAGCGGCTTTTTTCGTATGGAGTAGTTGTCGAAGCGTCACGGGTGATCGGGCCGTCAATCCATTGACGTAAGCGGGCCAAGATCATCCCGCAAAATAGATGCTTCTTCATAGTTCTTACTTGCCCAGTCGATTAAGCATGACCGTGAGAGAGGCAAAAAAATGCTAGAGCGGAAAAATTCTTCGTTGAATGGCGATGGAATATTTTTGCTTTAACATCTTTCTGCCCCAATTCGTTCACACCCCGCATGCAACAGCGAATACGAACTCTTGCAGTTTCGCAAACGTCGTGCCGAACACTATTGGCTGTGTCCCGCTGCTCCCCTGTCCCGCTGCTCCCGCTCGGATGACCTTGCGTCAAGAGGAGTCGCAGGTACATCGATCGATCCGGATGGTAGGTTGCACTGTTCAATACGCGTGGCGATCAGGGGCGTGAGAGGGGCAAAAAAATGCTCGGGCAGAAAAATTCTTCGTTGAATGTCGATGGCATATTTCTGCCTTAACATCTTTCTGCCCCGATTCGTTCACACCCGCATGCAACAGCGAATGGGAACTCTTGCAGTTTCGCACACATGCCTTCGGTTGGGTTTACAGAAACTTTGGTGAGGGTTGACGAGTATCGAAGGCGCTGGGACACAGCGCAGTGTCCGAGTGTCCACTGTGTCCCTTGTCGCCGCGTGTGGACACAGCGGACACAGCACTCTGTTGCCCCCATGCGTGTTGCCCCCATGCGGACACAGCACTTTGTTGCGATATCCCTTTCCCCACCACCAAGTGCTGTGTCCCGCTGCTCCCTGTCCCGCTGCTCCCGCTCCCACTGCTCCCACTGCTCCTCACCCATGAGCGTGAGACTGCTAATTCGCATGAAAAAAATATCGACGGATCAATGGGCCGATAGGAGGCCCGTCGACACAAGCGTGTGGGTGCAGCAGTCTGACGCGGGAAAGTTTTCGGAAAAAAGTGAGGGGATCGGTGTAAGAATTTGGCATCTCGTCCGTCTTTATATGGGAAGCACCCGCAGGGGCCGAGCGTGGGATTCACAGGCTCGGGCTACCAAGTGCTTGACGTATCGTTTGCGCTAGTCGGA